>CBDCJX010000001.1:0-350560 GCA_965218045.1 Acetobacteraceae bacterium
GCGGATTGCGCCTCGCGCGCTTGCGCCAGTGCGGCGGTGGCCTCGTCGGCCTCCGGGGTGAGGCGGCGGATCTGCTCCTCGGCGGTGTGCAGCCGGCCGGCGATGCTGGCGCTCTGCG
Organism: Acetobacteraceae bacterium; assembly: GCA_965218045.1. GTDB lineage: Bacteria > Pseudomonadota > Alphaproteobacteria > Acetobacterales > Acetobacteraceae > CAVRCA01. The sequence goes on from CBDCJX010000001.1 coordinate 119, forward strand.
CCCGCAACTGCGTGGCGGCGGCGCGGGCGCGCTCGACACGCTGCTCGGCCTCCCGCCGCGCCGTCCTGGCCTGCGCCTCGGCGGCGGTGGTCTCGCGCTCGGCGGTGACGGCCACGGCAAGGGCGTCGCGCGCGGTCGCCGCCGCCCGCTCCGCCGCTTGCAGCCCGGCCCGCAACGCGCCGAGCCGGTTGCGCTGCTGCAGCCGGACCGCGGCGGCGGTCGGGGTGCCGGCGCGGATCGTGTAGCCGTCCCAGCGCCACACCGCTCCCTCGCGCGAGACCAGCACCTGGCCCGGCGCGAGACCGGCCTGCAGCGCGTCGCCCGCCGCCTCGCTTTCGACCACGCCGATCTGGCCGAGCGCACGGGCGAGTGCCGCCGGCGCCTCGACCAACGCGAGCAGCGGTGTCGCCGCATCGGGCAAGGTCCCGGGGGTATCCAGCGATGGCAACTCGCGCCAGTGACGCGGTGCGGCGCGATCGGCGGCGGAGGTCAGCTCCTCGCCGAGTGCCGCGCCGAGCGCGGGCTCCAGCCCGGACGGTACCGTCAGCGCGTCGACCATCGGCGGCCAACGCTCGCCATCCTTCACCGCGAGCACCTCGGCCAGCGCCTGCGCCTCGGCGGCGAGCCGGGCGCGACCGGATTCGGCAACACTTTGCGCCTCGCGCGCGGTGCCGAGGGCGGCGTGGGCGGCGAGCCGCTGCTGCTCGGCTGCCTCCAAGGCGGCGCGCGCCGCGACCACCGCTTGCTCGGCCGACGTGTGCTCGGCTTCGGCGTGTTGTAGCCGCGTCGGGTCGATCGCCTGGGCCAGCACCCGGGCGCGTTCTTCCCCGAGCCGGACGAACTGCTCGCCGACCCGCTTGGCGCGGGTCTCGGCCTCGGCGAGGCGCTGGCGCACCGCTTGGCTGGCGGCGTTCGCCTCGGCCGCTGTTTCAGTGGCGCGGTTCGCTGTGGTCTCGGCCTCGCGCACCGTCTCGGACGCTTTCGCGAGCGCCAAGCTGGCCGCCGTCTGCTGCGGGGCGTGGCCGGCTTCGAGGTCCGCCAGAGTGGCGTCCTCGGCGGCGAGCCGGGCCTCGGCGGCGGTGGCCTCGGTGCTGGTCCGCTCGGCGTGGCCGAGGTCGCGGTCGATCTGCGCCAACAGCTCCCGCGCCGCGCGCAATGCGGCCGTGGCACGCTGCTCCTCGGCGGCGATCTGCTCCTGGGCGAGGCGGTGGCGCTCCAGCGCGGTGCGCGCCTCCGCCTCGTTCGTGCGCAGCGGCGGCAGCGCGGCGGCCGCTTCGACGGCAACGGCGCCGGCTTGGGTCGCCCGCTCGGTGGCCTGCGCGACCGCGAGCTCGGCCTCGTGCAAAGCCTGTTGCGCCGCCGCCCGCACGTGATCAACCCGCGCGCGTTGCAGCGACAGCAGCTCCGCTTCGGCGCTACGGATGGTCCCCGATAGGTTGTGGTAGCGATTGGCCTGCCTTGCCTGTCGCTTCAGCGCCGCAAGCTGCTGGTCGAGCTGCCCGCGCAGATCCTCGGCGCGTTCGAGGTTGGCCTCGGCGGCACGCAGCTTGAGCTCGGCCTCGTGGCGGCGCGCGTGCAGCCCGGTGATCCCCGCCGCCTCTTCGAGCACCGCGCGGCGGCTCTCGGGGCGGGCGGTGACCAGCGCGCTGACCCGCCCCTGGCTGACCATCGCCGAGCTGTGCGCCCCACTCGCCAGGTCGGCGAGCAGGGTCTGCACGTCGCGCGCCCGCACCTCGCGACCGTTGACCCGGAATGTGCTGCCCGTGCCGCGCTCGATGCGGCGGCTGATCTCAAGTTCCGGCTGCTCATGGAATGGCGGCGGGGCGCGGCCCTCGGTTTCGTCGAGCGTCAAGGTGACCTCGGCGATGTTGCGCGAGGCGCGCACCGCCGAGCCGGCGAAGATCACGTCGTCCATCTCGCCGCCGCGCAAGCTGCGGGCGCTGTTCTCGCCCATCGCCCAGCGCAGCGCCTCGACAACATTGGACTTGCCGCAGCCATTGGGGCCGACGACGCCGGTCAGCCCGGGTAGGATCTCCACCGAGGCCGGCTCGGCGAAGCTCTTGAACCCGGCGATGCGTAGGCGGGAGAAGCTGACGGGCAAGGCGCGCTCCGATTCAGGCGGCGGCGGAGGCCATCTTCTCGAACGCGGCGTAGTCGAGCGCGCCAGCCTCCTTCTTGCCGTTGATGATGAAGGTCGGCGTCGAGTCGACGTGCCATTTTTTCTGCGCCTCGTCCTGCTCGCGCAGGATGAAGGTTCGCAGCTCATTGTTGGTGATCGCCGCGTCGAAGGTGGCGCGGCTCATCCCGGCAAGGGCGGCGAACTTCCACAGCTCCTCCGTGCTGTTGACGCCACGGGCAAAGGCCCAGCGGTCCTGGCTCGCGAACAGGGCGGCGATGAACGGCTCGTAGCGTTCCGGCGGCAGCGCGCGGGCGACCATCGCGGCGGTGAGCGCCACCTGGTCGAGCGGGAAGTCACGGAACACGTAGCGGACCTTGCCGGTGTCGATCAGCTTCTCCTTCACCTCGGGGAAAGTCGCCTGGGAGAAATGCGCGCAGTGAGTGCAGGTCAGGGAAAAGTACTCCACCGCGGCCGATTTGGCGTCGGCGCTGCCGAGGCTGCGCTCGGAGGTGAGGGAGGCCGCGTCGGCGCGGGCCAGACGCGGCGCGCCGGCGAGGGTGGCGGCGGCGCCGAGGATGAAACGACGGGTGTGGAGCATGGCGACCTCTTAGTTGCGGGGACGCGGGGGCGGGACGGGCGATCGGGTAAGCACGGCGCGGCCGAGGGCGGCGAGGGCGTCGCGCAGCGGACCCGGCGGCACGGTCTCGGTGGCGCGCTCGGCCGCGGCGGCGGCTTGCGGCGAGGCCGCCTCGATGCTGCGCGCGATCGCGACGGGGGCGGGGTCCTGCACGAAGCGCAGCCGCGTCACCGGCTGGCCGCCGACATGGCGGTTGATGCGGGCCAGCAGCTCGACCGAGAGGTGCTGCAGCTCCATCGCCACCGGCCCGGCGCAGGCGATGGTTAGGCTGCCGGCCTGCAAGCGGCGCGGCGCGGTGGTGGCGGCGAGCGCCGGCCCGACGATCACCTCCCAGTCGGCGATCACCTGTGCCGTGGCCGGGGCGCGGCGGCGAAACGCCGGGCGGGTGAGGACAGGCACCAGCGCGCCAACCGGGCGGGGGCCGCCAGCCCAGCGCGGGCCGCCAGCCCGGCGCGGGCCGTGGACGTGCCGGCCGCCGCTCGCCATACCGGGCCTCGTGTCGTCCGTCATCGCCTCACCCCGCGTCGCTTCACCCCGTCCTGGGGCGGCCGCGCTGCTTGCCTGGTATGACCGGCACCGGCGCCGCCTGCCGTGGCGGGCGTTGCCGGGTGAGCCGGTCGATCCATACCGGGTCTGGCTCAGCGAGATCATGCTGCAGCAGACCACGGTTGCGGCTGTGATACCGTACTATGATCGCTTCGTAACCCGTTTCCCGACCGTGCAAGCACTAGCCTCGGCGCCGCTCGAGGACGTGCTCGCAAGCTGGGCCGGGCTTGGCTACTACGCCCGTGCGCGGAACCTGCATGCCTGCGCCCGCGTCGTGGTGGCGCTGGCCGATTTCCCGCGTGACCTGGCTGGCCTGCGCGCCCTGCCCGGCATCGGCGCCTACACCGCCGCCGCGATCGGCGCGATCGCGTTCGAGGTGCCGGTCGTGCCGGTGGACGGCAATGTCGAGCGGGTGGCGGCTCGGCTGTTCGCCATCGAGGCGCCGCTGCCGGCGGCCAAGCCGGCGATCGCCGCCGCCGCCGCTGGTCTGGGCGCCGACCCGGCAGCGATGGCGCGCCCAAGCGACTTCGCCCAGGCGCTGTTCGACCTCGGTGCCACGATCTGCACGCCAGCGGTTCCCGCTTGCGCGCTCTGCCCTTGGCTGACGGAGTGCGCGGGGCGTCGTGCCGGCATCGCCGCGTCACTGCCGCGCAAGGCCGAGAAAAAACTGCGGCCGGTGCGGCATGGGGTGCATTTCTGGCTCACCGACGCCACCGGTCGCGTGCTGCTGCGCCGCCGCCCGCCGGAGGGGCTGTTCGGCGGCATGACCGAGCTGCCCGGCACCCCCTGGCGGACCGAGTCTTGGACCATCGCCGAGGCGTTGGCCCACGCGCCGATGTCGGCGGCGTGGCGCCCGGCCGGGCAGGTGCGCCACGGGCTGACCCATTTCGAGCTGGTGCTCGACCTGTTTGCAGCAAGGGTCGAGCGCATCGAGGTGGATGGCTTTCTCCGCCCGGCGGACGCGCTGGCCGACGAGGCGCTGTCCTCGCTGATGCGCAAATGCGTGCGGATGGTCGCGGCAACCAATCCGCATCCGCAACTATTTGGCTAAACGCTGTAATCCAGGTTACAGAAGCTAGTATAGGCAACGTTACAATGCCCAACGGCCAATCCGATCCAGGTTGAGCCGAATGGAGGGCAGAAATCCGTGAAAGCAACGATCACCGACCACTATATCAACCTCGAAGGTTTCAAGTACTTCGTTGGCGGGGCCAGCAGCATCCTGTTCGGCGGCTATGGCGTCAAGAAGACGCCGATCGGTCCGGGCAAGCTGAACTATCTCGACCAGTGGGACACGATTCCGGCGCCGAAGCTCGCCGAGGTGGATGTAACCACCACCACGTTGACCGTGGAATTCGCCGATCACAAGGGAATCAACCTGTTTGATAGCATCAAGGTGCCCGGCCTGGGCAGCGGCAGGGTCACGCTGTCGGTAGGCGACTTCAACACCGGCAAGGTGAAGCTCATGAAGGTGTCCCCGGAGGGGGACAGCGAGCTGATCCGCCAAATCAACAACTCACCGGCGGTGAAGCAAAAGCTGATCGATTTCGGCGGCGGTGCACGCGTGGTGGAGTCGGTGGTTATCGCCATCGATGCCAAGCTCCACTCCGAGTTCACCGCCAGCCTGTCGACCAAGGGAGCCGTCGTCGTCGACGGCGTGATGGTGAAGGCGGAGAAGGCCGCCAACTGGACCAATGAGGTCACGGTCGATGTCGGCGCGGGGACGTGCATCGGCTACAGCCTGGGTGAACCGAAATGGGACGCCACCCGGGACAAGAACAAGACCACCGTGACCGAGTTGCGGCCGGATCAACAGGGGCTGTAGTAGCGTCCGGCGAGGCAAAGCCGACGATCGACTTCGTTCCGCGCCGGCCATGACAGCACGTACTTGGGCGGTGCGGGATTTGGCTGGGATGCCACACGGCCGGGTGGCGGCCAAATGGAGCGGTCCCTCAGCGGCAGCGCAGACGGCGGCGACAAGCAATCCGATTATCTCGTACAGCGGCGAGCTTGGCTTACCTCGTCAGAGGCAACGCCTGACCGACGGCGGCGCCGCGACCGCGGGATCGCCGATGCTCAGCCCTATCGTCGCCTTGCCGCGCCACGGTCGCTACAGCTGACGTCAATGCCAAAACCGTAGACGTCACCGTTTGCAGCGTAGGCGGTGATGTCGCACCCAGCTACCCGGTAACTTCGCCTCTCCCGATTGGCACCCATTCGCGATAGCCGCTTCGCCGGTCCGAGAAGGCTTTCAAGGTAGGCCACGCGCACGCCCAACATGTCGCTGGTGAACAGGCTCTGAACTTTTTCCGCAGCCTGGAGAGAAGTCAGCGGCGAGACGGGGGGCGTGGAAGCCAGGAGTTGATCTGCTTGCAGCTCCGACAAGAAGCCAGAGGCTTTGTGTCCCTTGAACCGCTGCCAGGCAATAATGGCGTCGCGGGTCGCGTCGCCATACACACCGCCCGCCATGCCGTCGGGCAGCAAGCCGTCAGCGATCAGCTTTCTTTGAAGCGCGAGGTGGACATCGATGTCTCGCCGCGCCTCGTCCAAGGGCGGACCGTAAAGATCGTGACTCCAATCTCCCGCCTGCTTCGTAGTCTGGACGACGTAGCAGGCGGACGCAGTGGCTGGCAGCGGTCTCGGGGCTCCGGCAGGAGGGATGCCGCAGGCGACGCGGGTTGCCTTGTCGATAGCGGCCGCCTTAGCCTTGAGTTCCCCGTAGGCAGAGGGTCCGGCGATTTCACGGTATATGTAGTAGACTCTCTCCAGGATTAGTGTCCACGTTGGATCTGAAGTTTGGATGACGGACTTCAGATCCGGGACAGTAGCGCACGACCCGGGGTTTGTGGTGGGAGACGAGGTCGCCCTTCTCCGACCGGTCTAAGCGGCTCCGAGGCAGGCCGGGATGAGTTGCGCCAACGCACGGGCGCGGTGGCTCGCTGCGTGTTTTGCGTCTGGGTGCATCTCGCCGAAGCTGAGTGTGCCGCCGTTCGGGACAAACATCGGATCGTAGCCGAAACCCCATAAGCCCTGCGGTGGCCACACCGCCTCACCGTCGACCCGACCGAGGAAACTGTCGGTATGGCCATCCGGCCAGCCGAGGCACAGCACGCACACGAACCAGGCGCGTCGGTCGGCCGTGTCGCTGATCTCGACGTTGACCCGCGCCATCGCTGCTGCGAAATCCTTGTCCGGCCCGGCCCAGCGAGCGGAGAAAATACCCGGCGCACCACCGAGCGCCGCGACGCAGAAGCCGGAATCGTCAGACAAAGCAGGTAGCCCGGTGGCGCGCGCCGCCGCGAGCGCCTTGATGCGGGCATTGCCGACGAAGTCGGGCGCGTCCTCCTCCGGCTCCGGCAGGCCGAGCGCGTCGGCCGCGATCACCGCCACCGCGTGGGGGCGCAACAACTTGGTGATCTCGGCGAGCTTGCCCGGGTTGTGGCTGGCGAGCAGGAGTTGCGCGCCGGCGGCGAGGTGTCGCGCCATTCAGCCCAGCCCGGCCGCTTCGCGCTGCTTGACGAACAGCGTCTCTACGCCCTGCCGCGCCAGGGCGAGCAGCGCCAGGAACTGCGTGTCGGAGAACGGGGCCCGCTCGGCGGTGCCCTGAACCTCGACGATGCCGCCCTCGGTCAGCACGAAATTCGCGTCGGCGTGGGCGGTGGAATCCTCCTGGTAGTCGAGATCGAGCACGGCGCCGGTCTCAACCAAGCCGCAGGAGATCGCGGCGACCTGGCCGGTCAGCGGCATGCGGGCGATGACGTTCATCTTCAACAGGTGCTTGAACGCCAGGTGCAGCGCGACCCAGGCGCCGGTGATCGCGGCGCAGCGCGTGCCGCCATCGGCGTTGAGCACGTCGCAGTCGAGGGTCACGGTCATCTCTCCCATCGCGGCGCGATCGACCACGGCGCGCAGGCTACGTCCGATCAGTCGCTGGATCTCCTGGGTGCGGCCGGACTGCTTACCGCGTGCTGCTTCGCGGTCGCCGCGCGTGTGCGTGGCCCGGGGCAGCATGCCGTATTCGGCGGTCACCCAGCCCTGGCCGGCGCCGCGCAGGAAGCCAGGAACGCGCCCTTCCACGCTGGCCGCGCACAACACTTCCGTCTCGCCCATGCGGATCAGGCACGAGCCCTCGGCGTGGCGGGCGAAGCCGGTGGTGAGACTGACGGGACGCAAGACGTCGGCGGCGCGGCCGGAGGAGCGCATGGGCTAATTCCCAAATCGGGTGAGATGGAAGTCTACCCGCGCTGTCTCGCTTATGGGAGCGGGTAGGGGCGGGCAATGCCAACTAACTAGCTAGGTGCCATCATCCAGCAGCCGCTTGCCGCGAGCGCGCGACAGGCGACGCAGCGATCGCCGGGCAACATCGTAGAACGGCAGGGTGCGAAGTCGGCGAAACCGGGCGATCCGATCCATGAAAACCATGTGCGCCCGATACGTGGCAAGATCGAACGCGTGGTCGATCACGACCTCCCGGGGATGCACCATCGAACCAAGCGGCTGCCTGGGCAGGTTCGCCAGCGGATCGTTGGTCCAAACCGTGTTCGTGGCTTGTTCGTCGAACCCGATATTGGAGACGAGATTGACCCGGGGGTGGATCGCGATCCCGTTCCTCGACCAGATCTGGAAGGTGGCCTGGATGTCCCAGTTGGGCCATTTGCCTTGCCATGCAAGATCCATCACCGCGCGAAATCCGCGCCGAATGCGTCGGTGCGGGCTGATCGAACGTGCAAGCGAAGAGCGCTCGAACAGCGGAAAGCTCGGGATGGTGACGTCGTAGCCTCGCCAGGCACGGCGCCAGGTCGCCCAGCCCCACACCCAGTTGATGCGGTTGAACAAATACGACCCTTCGCCCGGCCATTCGCGCATCGGGTTGGTCCCGCCGATCCACACAATCCGCTCGTCATGCCGGTAACGCTCCAGGAGCTCGGCGCAGTAAAGGAAAAAACTCGGGTGCGGCACGCAGTCGTGCTCAAGGATGATCGCCTCCTCCACCTGCGCGAACACCCAGTCGAATGCGGTCTGAAAGCGCCGGCGCAAGCCGAGATTTTGCTTCGGGAAATCAGTGAGGACCTGGCAGTCCCAATCGACACCACGAATGACGTCGCGTGTCCGCCGGCAGAGCGCCGCTTCGCCGGGCACGTCCGCCCTGGGGCCGTCGGCGACAACGAGAAGCCGCCTCGGTCGCGCCGCGCGAATCGCCTGGAACACGATCTCGGTCGTATCCGGTCGATTGAACACGATGAACACGACCGGAACGTTCAAACCAGGTGTAGACTCGCTTGTGGACGCCATTTGCGTCTCCCCAGATCGCCTTACCGCAGCGCGGGAGAACGTCCCGGTGACCACAATCGCGACAGAGCAGATCACCTTCCGCCGACGGTGCCGCGCAGGGTATCCGCTAAAATCTCTCAGCGTTTATCATTTTGGTAGGCTCTGATCAGAATCGGGCTGCTCGTCACCCGGGTTCTTCCTGCTGCAACCGGGTTCTTCCTGCTGCATCACGGACTCGATGCGAGCCGCGAGCTGCTCGGCCGTGACCGGCTTGCGCAGCAGGCTGAAGGCGGCACGCCCGGCATTGCTGGTGGTGAACACCGCCGCGTCCGTCGCGTGACCGGTGAGAAGAATGGCGGGCAAGCCGGGCCTGCGGCGCTGCGCCTCGGTGATCAACGCAAGACCATCCATTTCCGGCATCGACAGATCGGACACCAGCACGTCCACGACTTCCCCCGTGTCGAGCAGGTGCAGCGCGCCGGCGCCACTCCCGGCTGGGAGAGGGTCGTAGCCTACTTCCTCGAGCTGCTCGGCCAGGATCTCGCGCACCAGCGCATCATCATCGACCAGCAGAAGCCGGGCGCGCGCTTCGGCAGGTGGGTCCGCCGCCTCCACCGGCTCCGATCCGGTTAGCACGGCTGCATCGACGGCGATCCGCAGCCAGAGCATGACCGTGGTGCCGTGTCCTGCTTGGCTGACGATGCGCATGGCGCCGCCCGACTGTTCGGCAAAGCCTCGCGCCATGGCCATTCCCAGCCCGGTTCCGCTGCCGATCGCCTTGGTGGTGAAGAACGGCTCGGAAGCCCGCGCGAGGATCGCGGGGCTCATGCCCGTGCCGGTGTCCGACACGTCGAACCGAACATAGCCTCCCGCGCCGAGGCCACTGGAGTGCTGCCTGGAAGCCTTCGGCGTGATCGTCTCGGCCACGGCTGCGAAAGTGAGTGTCCCACCCTCCGGCATGGCGTCACGTGCGTTGGTGGCAAGATTGATCAAGACCGTTTCGAGCTGGCCCTTGTCCGCCCGCACGCGGGGCACGCCCGGCGTCACCTGCACCCGCAACTCGATTTCGGTGCCCAGCGTGTGCGACAGCACCTCGCCCAGATCGACGAGCAGCGCTTCAGGATCGACGGTCTCGGCGCGCAAGTCACCGCGGCGGGAGAAGCCGAGCAACCGTTTGGTGACGGAACTGCCCCGCTCCGCCGCCTCCAGGCCCATGCGAGCGAAGCGACGGACGCTCTCGGTGTCGCCGGTGGTATGCTGGATCAGCGCAAGCGCGCCTTGCACGACCTGCAGCACGTTGTTGAAGTCGTGCGCGATGCCGCCCGCCAGCCGCCCCAGTGCCTCCATGCGCTGCGCTTGCGCCAGCTGCATCTGCGCCGCCTCCCGCGCCAACACCTCCTCGCGCACCCGCGCTTCCAGCGCCTCGTTCAGACGTCCCAGCTTGTTGCGATTGGCATCGCTCTGGCGGAGCGCGGCTTCGGCTTGCTTCTGCTCCGTGACGTTGACCAGCACGTTCACGGCGCCCTGTATCGCCCCCGACGCGTCGCGTAGCGGCGCCGGATAGGCGGCGAAGACCACGCGCGTGCCGTCGGGTCGCTCCGCGACCGCCTCTTCGCCGCAGATGGGCCGGTTCTCTCGCAGCGACACCGCCATCGGGCATTCGTCGTGCCGCAGCGGTGTCCCATCCACCGAATACAGCTTCCAGGCGCCGCAGAACCGCGCGTCGCCCAGTGTAGGGCGGCAACCCCAAAGCGCCGCGGCCGCCTCGTTGTACAAGGTGAGCCGCCCGTCCGCATCGGTGGTGTACACCGCAGCACCCATTGCATCGATCAAACCGCGGTAGCGCTGTTCGGCCTTCGCTAGTGCGGCGGTCGAACCGCTCTGCCTTGGCGCGCGAGGCTCAAAATCCGGGATGGGGGCCGGCCGACCACACTCGTCGAATGCCGCGGCCTCGATAATGCCATGCAACGTTCGCGTGATCGATGAACAACTCATTAAATGACTGCGGTCATCATCAGCGCCAGCCGACATCGGCAGCGATAGGCGGATCAGACGATGACTGCCGCCGCATGGAGGCAACCTCCTGTCTAGAATCCCCGCGTTGGGGCGCTTCAGTACCGCACGCTACGCCGCAAAGCGCAGAGCAACAGAAACTGAGCGTCAAAAGTTTGTTAATGCCGGCAAGCGCACGTCGATTGTTGCGACTCAAGTCGGTTCGGGGCGAGTTCCGAGCCGCTTGTTTCACGCTGCTACTCGGCAGACCGGGTCGCCTTGCGATTCCAGTCAGGCCGAAGCCGCTTTAGGTCAGCACGCCACGGCGCCGCAACTCGGCGACCACCTGTTCGGCCAATTGTTCGGGTCGCGTGTCGACAGTCGTTAGCCGGAGCTCTGGGTCGGTCGGCGCCTCATAGGGCGCGTCGATGCCGGTGAAATTGCGGATCGCACCAGCATCCGCCTTGGCGTAGAGACCCTTCGGGTCACGCCGGCGGCACTCTGCAATCGGCGTGTCGACGAAGATCTCGATGAACTCGCCCTCCTCGACACGCTCGCGCGCCAGCATCCGCTCGGCACGATAGGGCGAGATGAACGAGACCAGCACGAGTAGCCCGGCCTCGATGAACAGGCGGGACACTTCGGCGATACGGCGGATGTTCTCGACGCGATCCGCCTCGCTGAAACCGAGATCGCGGTTGAGCCCGTTGCGCACGTTGTCGCCGTCGAGAATCATCGTGTGCCGGCCCAAGGCGTGCAGCCGGCGCTCGACCATGTTGGCGATCGTCGACTTGCCAGCGCCCGACAGGCCGGTGAACCACAGCACGGCCGGGCGCTGGCCGGCCAGTGCCGCACGCGCCGACTTGTCGACGGTGGTGATTTGCAGGTGGGTATCGGCTGCGGACCGCGCCGCGCGCACGATCATGCCGGCGCCAACAGTGCCGCGCGTCAACCGGTCGATCAGGATGAAGCCGCCCATCTCGCGATTGAAACGATAGGGCTCGAAAGCGATCGGCTGCGTCAAGCTGAGGGTGACGCCACCAATCTCGTTCAGGTGCAGCTCGCGCGCTGGTGTCTCGGCCAAGGTGTCGACGTCGAGCCGATGCGCGATCTCGGTGATGGTCGCAGTCACCGTGCGGCTGCCGAGCCGCAGCAGATAGGATCGGCCGCGAAACAGCGGCGTCTCGTGCAACCAGGCGATCTGGGCGACGACCTGATCGGCGACTTCCAGCATCGGCGTTTCGGCCAGCACGTCGCCGCGCGAGACGTCGATCTCGGAGTCGAGCACGAGTGTGACCGGCGTTCCCTGGACCGCCTGGGCGAGGTCGCCGTTCATGGTCACGATGCGACTGACTACGGCGCTGACCCGCGAGAGGGCGTTGGTGACGCGATCGCCCGGGCGAACCACGCCGCTGGCGACGGTTCCCGTATAGCCGCGAAACTCCGCGCTGCACCGGTTCACCCACTGCACGCTCATGCGAAATGGGCGCTGCTCCAGGCTTGGTCGCGTATCGGCCTGCTCCAGCGCGGCGAGCAGGGTCGGGCCGCGATACCAGCCCATGCGGCCGCCGGGCGCGATGACGTTGTCGCCTTCGCGAGCGCAGACCGGGATCGCGGTCACGTCCATGTCGCCGAGCTTGCCGGCGAAGCGGCGGAACGCGGCGACGATGTCGTCGAACACGGCCCGATCGAAATCCACCAGGTCCATCTTGTTGACAGCGAGCACGACTTGTCGGACGCCTAGCAGGCTTGCCACCGTGGCGTGCCGGCGGGTCTGCACCAGCAATCCCTTGCGGGCGTCGACCAGCAGCACCGCGACCTCGGCCAATGAGGCGCCAGTGACCATGTTGCGCGTGTATTGCTCATGGCCCGGTGCGTCGGCAAGGATGAACCGGCGGCGCGGCGTCTCAAAGTAGCGGTAGGCGACGTCGATGGTGATGCCTTGCTCGCGCTCGGCGGCCAAGCCATCGACCAGCAGCGCGTAGTCGACGCCGCCCGCGACGGTGCCATATTTCCCGCTGTCGCGCTCCAGCGCCGCCATCACGTCGTCGGGGATATGGCCGCACTCGTAGAGCAGCCGGCCGATCAAAGTGGACTTGCCGTCATCGACGCTGCCGCAGGTGAGCACCCGTAGAACGGAGTTTGCCACTAGAAGTAGCCCTCGCGCTTCTTCTTTTCCATCGAGGCTTCCTGATCGAAGTCGATCAGCCGACCGGCCCGTTCGGAAATCCGCGTGTTGCGCATCTCGTCGAGCACCGCGTCGAGCGTGTGCGCTTGCGAGGGCACGGCCGCGCTCAACGGATAGCAGCCAAGCGAACGAAAGCGCACCATGCGCGGCACGGCGCGCTCACCGGCCGCAAATCGCATCCGCTTGTCATCGGCAACGATCAATGAACCCTGCCGCTCCACCACCGGACGGAAAGCCGCGAAGTAGAGCGGAACCACCGGGATCGACTCGATCTGGATGTAGGACCACACGTCGAGTTCGGTCCAGTTGGAAAGCGGAAAGACGCGCACCGTCTCGCCGGGGGCAAGCTGGCCGTTATAGAGGTGCCACAGCTCGGGGCGCTGCCGCTTGGGGTCCCAAACCTGGCCTGGAGCGCGGATCGAGAATACCCGCTCCTTCGCACGCGAGCGCTCCTCGTCCCGCCGCGCGCCGCCGATCGCGAAATCGTAATTGCCTTCCGCTAGCGCCTGCTTGAGTGCGTCGGTCTTCATCACCTGGTTATAGGTGATGCTGTCATGGTCGAACGGGTTGATGCCGCGGCGCCGACCTTCGGGGTTGGTGTAGATCCGCAAATCAAGATCGAGGCGCTGCGCCGTCTCGTCGCGGAACGTGATCATGTCGCGGAATTTCCACAGCGTGTCGATGTGCAGCAGCGGGAACGGCAGGCGACCGGGAAAGAACGCCTTGCGCGCCAGATGCAGCAGCACCGACGAATCCTTGCCGATTGAGTAGAGCATCACCGGCGCGCGAGCCTGACCGGCGACCTCGCGCAGGATCTCGATGCTCTCCGCTTCGAGGGCCGTGAGATGCGACATCGATCCCGTTGCAAGCTCGGCTCGCGACGACAGCGTCGCAAGCTCCTCTCCGCTGGATGAGATTGCAGGCGTGTCACGCATAGCACGGCATCCCGTTATCGCCGACCAAGCCATTCGCCGCCGTCCCGAAGACACCGGTGCGCGCGGTTCCGACCAGTGTCAGAAGTTGTACTCGGGGCAGAGTGCCCTGAGCCCAGTTTGTCGGACCACGCCCAGGATCCGGCGCTGATCCTCGGGTTCCAATTCGGTGCGCCACCGATGCATTGCCGTGGTGGAGGTCTTGAACACTTGATAGTAGCGATCGGGCGCATTGGAGCGGCTGCTCTGCGTGACGAAGTTCTCGGTCTGCTGGTTCCACGACAGACCGGTGAACTCGAACAGCTCCTTGGCTTGCCCCAGCGGGTCCACGCAGAGATCCTGGTAGCGCAGCACGCGAGCGGTCGGGATATCCGACAAGTCCTCGATCGCCTTTTCGTTCAATATCGCCCAGTTCCAAGCGAGCTGCTCGGTTTTCGGCATCGCCTTGAGGCGTTCCTCGGTCAGCCCGTAGCGTGCCGCTAGGTCGGTGTGGAGCAGCTCCTCGGGGCGTAGCTGGTCCTCGAACTTGCCGAGTGCCGCGCCGCGCAGCACGGAGGCGACCTGGCCGCATGGATCGCGGACGATATAGATGATGCGGCAGCCCGGCAGCGCACGAGCAAAAAGGCGCGCGCGACCGCGCGAGCTCACCGATTTCATCACCACCCGCTTGCCAGCCAAGCGCTTCGGACCAAGCAGGTCGGGCACCGGCAAATGCTTGATCAGTCGTGTCGTGCCGCTGATCTGTTCGGCCGCACGGAGGGCGTAGACGATGCCACGACGTAGGATGTGAATCGGCGTAGAGTAGTAGCTCTTCGGAAACATTGGCAGCGAGCCGGCGGTCTTGAGGGTTCTGGTATCAACCAGCTGCCGCAGATAGCCCTCCGCCGCATCCTTGAAGGCGGGGATATCCTCATCCCTGAAGAACCGTTGCAGCATCTGGTTGCGCAGAACGGTGTCGGGCTCGTGCCGATACAGCACGTCCGGATGGCTGTCGAAAATCTTTGCCAGCCACGTTGTTCCCGATCGCGGTGCTCCAAGCAAGAGGACCACGTTTTCTGCCGGTACGGAGGCGAGCGTCATGATGCACCGATACTGACTGTAATCATCCGAGTTGAATGGGCGATTTGGCCGAAATTCCCGTCATGTGCTGGACGAGAAGTTGCATCGTACTGCATGTATTGGACGAGGGTCAATGCACTGAGCCAATTGTAGAATTCTAGTGACAAGTCTCATAAAAAGCAACGAGGTCACGCCGGCTGCGTCCAGAACGTGTGGAACTTTGATCAGGTGATAAACACAGCCCGTACCTTCCGCCACGATCGGCTCGGGCGGATCAATGCCAGGTTAACGAGCGTCGCCGCGAATGGTCGTGAGCCTCTGCCTCCAGGATGCAAACACCCCGGAGGAACAGCGAAACCAGCACAGTACCCGAACACTCGGCGTGAGAGCACTCGACGCGCGAGTCGCTCTCAAACGCCGGTGCAGGCAGCCCGGCACACACGCCAAGACTTGCGTGCGGCCGGCAGCCCGGGCCGGTGAATGACCTAGCTATACGGTGCGTGGCAAGCGGTCCGCCGCGCGGATAGCCAAGTCGAACGCGGTCAGCACCTGATTGTGGGTGCATCGGTCGTTCATGCCCTCGACGCTCTGGAAACCGCGCTCGCGCGCGACCTCGCGCAAAAGGTAGTGAGCCCGGGCTCGCACCCGTCGCGGATCGGAATGCCGCGCCGCCGCACGCAACGCGCCCATCGCGCATCGCCGTCCGTCGGAGGTGGAGTAGTAACCCTGCACCCACCGTTCCTCGGTCTCGATCATCAGCCGGGCGCGTCGCAGCAGATATGCGCTGGACGGCTCGATGGGTTCAGGGGGATTGCCGGTGAACAGGTAGTTCAGCCGGCTGACACGCAGTGCCCGGCGGCACAGCGTCTTTGCTGCGGCGGCCCAGCCTTGCTGGCTATCTGCCGGCGGCTCGCTGGGTGGCCGAAGCGTTGGAGAGAAGTCGCTACCATCAAACGGCACGGGCGCCTCCAGTCTGACGAAAACCGTTGCTGACGAACACACTCCTGCTGGCAAGTCCGCCGCCCCGGGCACTCGCACGCGGCGACGTGAGATGATCCTAACACGAGAAATGCCATCGCCGAGAAGGTGAATCTGTCGTGTTCTTAATGACAATGTTTTGCGCCGGCGGGCGGCTCAGACCGCTAGGTAGCCGCCATCCACGTACAGCTCGGCCCCGGTGATGTAGGAAGCCTCGTCGGAGGCGAGGAAAAGCACGGGGTTGGCGACCTCGTCGACCTCGCCGGCCCGGCCCAGCGGCACCGACTTCAGCAGCTCGGCGCGAAACGCGGGATCGGCGGTGCGGCCGGAGCTGCGCATCGGCGGCATCAGCCCCGGATGGATGCTGTTGACGCGGATCCTGTCGCGGCCGAACTGCACCGCGGCCGACTTGGTCATGGTTCGCACAGCGCCCTTGGACGCGTTGTAGGCCATGTGGATGCCGTCCTGCCCGACCACGCCGGAGATCGACGAGAAATTCACGATCGAGCCACCACCGGCTCGTCGCATCGCCGGGACGGCGTGTTTCATGCCGAGGAAGACGCCCGTCGCATTCACCCCCATCACCGTCTCCCAGGCCGGCAGGCTGAACAGGTCCTGATAGCCACTGCCGCTGAGCCCGGCATTGTTGACCAGGATGTCGAGCTTGCCGAACTGCGCGACGGCGGCCTCGACGATCGCCTGCCAATCCGCCTCCTTGGTCACGTCGAGCCGCTCGAACCGTGCTGACTCGCCAATCCCGCCGGCGACCTGCCGCCCCTCCGCCTCGAGCAGATCGCCGATCACGACCCGGGCCCCCTCGCGCGCGAAGATCCTCGCCGCCGCGGCCCCCATTCCCGACGCGCCGCCGCTGATGATCGCGACCTTGTTCGCCAGCCTCATCGTCAAATCCCCCCTTGTTCTCGTGCTTGCGAGGCTGCCACGCACGAAGCCGCTTGGCCACCGGCGGCCGGCTTGGCCGTCAACGGGTTGACGCAGTACGGAGCCCGTCCAACACTCGTTCGGCTTGTGCCGGTTCAGCGAGCGAGCGGAGAACGAGATGCATCTTTTCAGGGAACACGCGGTCCGCGACTACGCCGAGGCCGCGGCAAGGATTCCGGTGATCGATTTCGGTCCTGCCTTCACCGGCGAACCGGGCGCCTTGCCACGCGTGGCACGCGAGGTTTCGTTCGCCTGCGAGAATATCGGCTTCTTCTATGCGCTGAACCACGGCGTGCCGGACGAACTGATCGATCGCGCCTTCGCCGCTTCGCGCCGCTTTCACGCACTGCCGCTCGACGAGAAGGTGAAGCTGCGGCTGAACGAGAACAATATCGGCTACCTGCCGATGAACGCCTCGGTGCAGGGCGCCTCTACCGTGCACAAGGCGACCCGGCCGAACCAGAACGAAAGCTTCTTCATCAGCCACGATCGTGGTCCCGACCACCCCGACGTGCGTGCCGGCAAGCCACTGCGCGGCCGTAACCAGTGGCCCCCCGGCTTGCCCGGGATGCGCGAGGACATGAAGGAATACACCCAGGCGCTGGGCGCCATGTGCGACCGGATCTTGCCGGCCTTCGCGGTGGCGCTCGATTTACCATCGGATTTCTTCGCGCCCTACTTCGCCAACGAGGCGCACGTCACCTGCCGCTTCCTGCACTACCCACCGCAGGATGCCGGGGAGGAAAACCTGTTCGGCCAGGCGCCGCACACCGACAACAGCTTCATGACCGCACTCGCCCGCACCGACGTGCCGGGTCTCGCGGTCCGGCTGCCCTCGGGCGAGTGGTTCCCGCCGCCGGTGATCCCGGGCACGTTCCTGATCAACCTCGGCAACATCATGCGCCGCTGGTCGAACAACCGGTTCCTCTCGACCCCGCACGGCGTGCTCAACGAATCCGGCACCGATCGCTATTCGATCGCGTATTTCCACAGCCCCAATCCGGATTCCGTCATCGAGTGCTTGCCGAGCTGCGTCGACACGGAGCATCCGCCGGCCTACGAAGCGGCGGTGTATCGCGACCTCGTGCTCGCCTTCTATCGCGCGAACTATTTCCACCAGAAGGGACACAGCTCGGACGCCGCCGCGTTGGCGCCCGCGTGAGGATCACAGCGTGAGCTACGAAAAGCCGTTTGCTGGTCTAAAGGTCGTCGATCTGAGCCAGGGCATTGCCGGTCCTTACGCGGGCATGATGCTGGCGCAGTACGGCGCCAACGTGATCAAGGTGGAGCCGCCCGGTGAAGGCGATTGGAGCCGTGGCCTCGGCACCATCTACGGCGACCAGACCGCGTACTCGATCCCCGGCAATCTCGGAAAACGCTCCATCGTGCTCGACCTCAAGGCCGAGGCGGGGCGGGCGGTGCTCTGGCGGCTGGTGCAGGGGGCCGACATTTTCTTGCAGGGTTTCCGGCCGGGTGTGATCGAGCGGCTGGGCTTCGGCTATCGCGACGTGTCCGAGCGCGAGCCGAAGATCATTTACGTCTCGATCTCCGGCTTCGGCCAGACCGGCCCACTCGCTGAGCGGCCGGCAATGGACCCGGTGCTGCAGGCCTATACCGGCCTGACAAGGGAGAACAAGGGCGAGGACGGCCAGCCACACCGCGTGCCGGTGATCGCCATCGACATGAGCACGGCGATCTACACCTTTTCCGCCGTCGCGACGGCGTTGTTCGCGCGCCAGCACGAGCCGCGCGGGCGGCACATTGAATCCAGCCTGCTGCTTGGCGCCGCCGGCTTGCAGGTCGTGCGCATGATGTCTTCCTACCTTGATGCCGGCGCCCCGTCGCCCTCGGCGCCCCCGAGCGGCATCCACAAGGCGCGCGACGGCTGGATGAACATCACCGTCGTGCGGCCGCGCGAGTGGACCGGATTTTGCGCGGCGTTGAGTGCGCCCGAGATGGCCACCAATCCACGCTTCGTCGATCGCGAGGCTCGGCGCGCTAACGAGGCGGAGTTGCTGGAGCTGGTTCGCTCGCTGATCGCGTCGATGACCTTGCGCGAGCTGGGCGAGCGGCTGGCGTCAAGCCGCGTCATGCACGAGCAGCTCAACAGCTACGCCGAGTTCCTGCGTCAGCCGCACGTCGAGGCTTGCGGCGCGGTCGCTTGGCTCGACCACCCCGCCGTGCCCCAGCCGGTTCCGATGCCGAACCTGATCGGGGCGGCTCCGCTGATCAACGGCGCCACGGCACCGGGGCTCGGTCAACACACCGGGGAAATCCTGCACGAGCACGGCTTCACGGTTGCCGAGGTCAAGCGGCTTGCGGAAGCCGGGGTCGTCTCGCTCGGTGGGGATTAGCGGACCGGGCCCTGCCAAGCTTCCCCACATCACCCATCGCCAAATTTCTTCCAGTTTGCGGACTCGAACAGAACAAGGGCGGTGATGACCAGCGCGGCGCCTACCCACTGTAGAAACCCAAGGCGCTCGCCCAGGATAATTGCAGCGAACACGATACTGACAAGCGGTTCGATATTGCTGAGCATCGCCGCTCGAACCGGACTGAGATGCCGGAGTGCCGCGAAGAAGGCCAGAAGTCCGACCCCGATACCGACGCCGGCCCCGACAATGCCGAGCCATCCGGTCGTGTTCGAGGGCGGAGCCCAGGCGCCCAAGGCGATGGTGAGCAGCGCAAATGCCGCACTGGTCACGGTCATGACGAAGCAGTTAACCTGCGCACTGGTGGCGCGCTCCAGGGCGCGGGCGCTGCAAAGGATCATCCCACACGTGCTGATGGCCGCGACTGTGGCGAGGGCGATTCCGACCCTGTCGAGGCTCCCAACGTCCGGCCCCAATACCATCGCCAGGCCCGCAAGAGCAGCGAACGCGAAGAGCAGCCCTCTCGCGGACACCCGACTGCCGTTGCGCCGGTGAGCAGCAACGGCGAGCAGGACGGGGTGCGTGAAGAAAATGAGTACCGCGATGCTGACGGGAATGTACGCGACCGAGCCGATCACGCCATAGATCGTCAGGGCATAGAAGACGCTGCAATACAGGCACCATTTCAACGCCCGGCGATCGAGACGGAAAGACTGCCGGGTCGTCAGGATCACAAGCGCCATCAATACGGCCCCGATCACACCGCGCAATGTGACGATGGTCAGCGTGTTGCTGCCATTCTCGAGCGCCAGTTTGGCGGCCGTTGGCCCGATCGCGAATGCAATCGTGGATGCCACCACCAACAAGACGCCGAAAGCTTCCTTATCAGCGTCGAGCCGCGCGACAAGCCTCATTCGCTGACGCCGTCCAGGCGGCATCCCGTTAGCCTGGATGATTTCTACGACAAAGGTGGCGACGCTTTGAGCGGACTCAACGTTTCGCCAGCGGCGAGGTAATGTCGGCGAAGGTGATGTCGTCGAGTGCCGTCACCACGTCGATCACCGTTGGCTTGCGCGCGGCGACCGCGTCGCCGATCGCGCCGCCGAGTTGATCCGCCTCGGTCACCCGCACGCCCTCGCACCCCATTGCTCGCGCGATCGCCGCGTGGTCGAACGCCTTGAACTCGGCGGCGAACGGCCCGCCCCCGTGATACACCCAGCCGAGTGCTTGGTTGTTGAACACGACGCAAACGATCGGGATGTCCTGTTCGAGCGCGGTCATCATGCCGTTCATCGACATCGCGAACCCGCCATCGCCACAGATCGCCAGCACCGGCCGATCGGGATGCACCAGCTTGGCACCGAGTGCTGCCGGGATCGCGAAACCCATCGGGCCGGAGCCGGCCGCCTGCAGGAAGCCGCCCGCTCGTTGCGTCTGATACAGATGCGTCATCAGGATGCGGTTCTCGCCCGCGTCGCAGGTGACGATCGCCTCCGGCGGCAGGTTGCGGCGCAGCTCGCCAATCAGCCGCTGCGGATGGATCGGCGCGTTCGACGAGGTATAGGCCGGCGCGTCGAAATACCCATGCTCCTTGCGATGCCCGGCGACCCGTTGCACCCCGGCCTCGCCCTTGCCGGACGCCGCCTTGCCCGACGCGGCCTCGCGTAGCTGATCCAGCACGATCGCGGCGTCGCCGATCAGCACATGGTCGGCCGGAAAACTCCACGAAGCGTTGCGCGGCTCGATGTCGATCTGGATAAAGCTTTGTCGCGCTGGATCGAGCAGCGCCGGGTTCTCCCGCGCGGTATCCGAGGCGCCAAGCTTGGAGCCGACAACGAGTACGAGATCGGACTCGGCGACGCACGCATTCGCCGCCGGCGTGCCGAACGTGCCGAACACGCCGAGCGCCAGCGGATGGGTCTCGGCGAACACGCCCTTGCCGGAAGCGGTGGTAACCACGGGCAAGCCCAGCGCGCCGGCGAGCTGTTCGAGCTGATCGTAGGCTTGCGCGATACGCACGCCGTTGCCGGCGATGATCACGGGCTGCTTCGCTGCGAGCAACGCCTGCGCCGCCGCGTTGGCCGCCGACGGCTCGGCCCCCATCGGCGGCGGCGCCAGGTAGCGCGCGGTGGCATAGAGCCGCGGCTCGGAGCTGGCGTCCACGGTGCCGGAGAGCGAGGCGAGGCTAAAGATCACCGCCACCGGGCCGGGCTCGCCGGTCGTTGCGTGCTTGATCGCGAGCTGCGTCGCTTGCACCGCCGAGGCCGGCTCCAGCGCCTGGAACACCTGCTTGGTCACGCCGCGGAACGCGGTACGCGCGTCCCAGGCACCGTAGTCGCCGGTCGCCGACTGGTAGGGCCCATGCAGCGTCAGGTTCGGCGGATCGCTGAAATCGGTCAGCAGCAGCATGGGCGAGCTGGACAGATGCGCCTCCAGGGTGCCGAGCAATCCGTTGCCCAGCACCCACGGCCCCTGTCCGATCAGCACGCCCGGCTTGCGGGTGAGCCGGCCGTACACCTCCGCCATCACGCCGCCAAGGCTCTCCTCGCGGACCAGCACGGTGCGGATCGCGTTCTGCTGCTTCTCCAGTCCGCGAAAGATGCGCCCGGTATGGCCGCCGGAGATGCCGAACACCATCTCGATGCCGGCCTCGCCCAATACCCGCGCCACCAGATCGCCGGAGTTGGTTTCTTCCGTTATAAGCCGCTCGCTCGCCATCCACCGTCTCCCGCTTAAGCTTTCCACACTGCCGGGGCGGCGGCGATGTCGGCCGGCCAGACCGTCACCGGCTTGCCGTTCTGCCACTGGATCATCACCATCTCGGCGCCAACCCGCCGCCCCTTGCTGTCGAACTTGAGGTGACCACCAGGGAACAAGGTCGCCGGCCCGTCCTTCATGTCCATCGCGTGGATCGCCTCGGCCACCTTGTGCCGGTCGGCGGCGCCGGCCTGCTCTAGCGCCGCCTTGAAGATCATTACGTGGGCATAAGCGAACAGCGAATCGTGGCCGAACCACGGCTCCTTGGTGCGCTCGATGAAGCGCTGCGACAGCTTGGCCTGGTCTTTGCCGGGCCAGTTGGCCAGGCCCACCAGCACGCCTTGCAGCAGATCGGCGCCGGAGACCTTCAGCAACTCGGGCACCCCCCAGTGGCCGCCATTTGCAACAATCGGCAGCCGGGTCGCGCCGAGATGGTACTCGTTGAACTTGTCGATCAGCAGCTTGTCGTCCGGCACGTTGGTGGAGAGCAGCAGCATGAAATCCGGTCTGCTGCCGCGCACCTCCTGGATCAAGGTGGTCGCGTCCGACAGCGGCGGCGTGTAGGTCTGGTTCACCACCACTTCGAGCTTCGCGTCACGCAGCACATGATCGTCGAGCGCCTTGCGGAAGCTCACGCTCGCCGCCGTGTTGTCACCGATGATGCCGACCTTCTTCGGTCGCTTGCCGGTGGTCTTCTGCGCCAGTTCCATCACAATCGGGACCGTGTCGTCCGCCTGCTTGAGCGCGGTCGGTGCGGTCTGGAACACGTAGCGGAAGCCGCGTCCGGTGATCAGGTCGGAGTAGGACAATGTGAGCCAGGGCAGCTCGGCCCGCTCGGTGACCTCGGTCGCCGCCAGGGTGAAGCTGCTGAGCCAGCACCCGAAGCCGCCGACCAGGTCGGGGTCCTGCGCCACCATGCGTTGGGCCGCGTTTTTCGCCTTCTCCGCCGAATCGCCGGTGTCGTATTGCATCAGGCGGAGCTTGGCGCCGCCGAGCGCTTTGATGCCGCCGGCGTTGTTCACGTCGTCAATCGCCATCTCGGCGCCCATGCGCTCCAGAATGCCCTGCCGCGCCCAGGGGCCGGAGAGCGGCACCAGCATGGCGATCTTCACTTCGCTCGGCTGCTGTGCCCGCGCCCGCCGTCCACTCGCCACCGCACCCGCGGCTAGCCCCAGCGCGATCACGCCGCGGCGCCCTAGCCTGCTTGCGTCTGCCATTGTGGCATCCTCCCCTCCTGCACCCGATCCTGCCGCGAACATACCCCTCTCCGTGCCCCCTCCCGCAAGGGGAGGGGGAAGACTCCCTCTCTCTTCAGGGAGAGGGTCGGGGTGAGGGGATCAGTTGCCCTTCATCAGCAGGGCGACGATCGCGTCGAAATGCGCGTCGGCCAACGTGCGCAGCTCCGCGTCCGTACGGTCCTGGATCGGATGCGGCACGAACACGTAGGCCGGGTCGAAGCCGAGCGATCTGGCCTGCACATCGGCGGCGTCGACGAACTCGGTGGTCGCCACGCCGACGGAAGGGATGCCGCGGGTCTCGAGATCCGACATGTCATGCGTACAGCACGACGTGCAGGAGCCTCAGTCCGCTAGCCCTTCGATGACGAGGTCGACCTCAGTGCCGATCTGCTGACGCAGCGGCAACGGCGCTGGACGCGCCATCGTCGGCTTCATGTAGCGCCGCACCGCGATGCCGCGCTCGTCGAGCCGCTCGGCCAGCCGGTCGAGAAATACGTCGCCGCGCGGCTTGCTGATATCGAGGATGCCGACCGTCAGCCCGTCGAGCGCATCGGGTCGGGGCAGGCGGGGCCGAACCGTCGGACTTCGCTCCGCGGTCGGATCGAGCAGCGTGGTCAAGGCTTCACCTCCTTGGTTACTGGCGTGCTGCCGCGCTCGCCACTCGCGGCCCAGCCGCCGATGATGCCGGAGAACATCCCGGCACCGCCGCCGGCACGGACGATCATCAGACCGCCCGGGCGGATCTTGCGCACCGTCTTGCCCGCCAGCTCCGGCGGCCCACCCTCGGCGATGCCTTTGGCGCCGCTGACCAGCTCGTCGCCAGCCATCTCCGTCAGCCGATGCAGCTCGTCATACAGGCGCTGCTTGCTCCAGCCGGCGGCGCGAAAAGTGCGCTCGTGCTCGGGGCAGACCACCAGCAACGCGTCGCAACCCGGCGCGAGCTTGACGTTCTGCAGCGCCTTCAAGCTTTCGGCGAAACTGCGTGCAAGGCTTTCCGGCGTGCGCGACTTCTGATCGACGATGCCCTGCAACCCGTAGCCCGCGAACACCGTCACCGCCGACACACCGGGTGCCACGCCGCGCTCGACCGCCAGCGGCTCCCAGCACGAGCCCTCCTCGTCCTCGGCGAAGCAATAGGTGTACTTGCCCGGATTGCCGAGCGTCGCCCGGTCGACCTCCTGCGGGCGACCGCCGCCGACATTGCGGATCACCAGTTGCACCGCCCGCCCGATCGTGGCGTTGGCGCGATTGCCCTGGCCGAGCGCGTTGCCGCGCGCGTTCATGCCAATCTGCCGCCGCACGGGGCCGTTCACCACCACGACCGGCCCGACATACATTGTCGTCGCCAGCACCCCGTGCATCGCGAAGCGCTCGGACAGCACCGCTTCGACGGCGGCGAGCACCACCGGCAGGTATTCCGGCTTGCAGCCGGCCATCACCGCGTTTATCGCGATCTTTTCCACGGTTGCCGGCGCGAGGTCGGGCGGGCAGAGGCCGATCTCCTCGCCAGGGTCGCGCGCCGTGCCGGCGAGCATGCGCAGCACCCGCTCCTCGGTAGGCGGCACCAGCGGCAACCCGTCCGACCAGCCACGGTCGAACATCGCCTCGATCTCGTCCTCGCTTTCGCCGATCGCGACGCGTCGTGCCACCATACCGGTTTCGCCGTGCCGGATTTTCAGCCGCTCCATGATGCCGGGCTCGACGTTCTTGGCACCGCACCCCGGCCGGGTCTGCGGCAACGCCTCGCCGAGCGCGCCAAGGCCGCTCACCCGCTGCCACTCGGCCCGGTCCCAGCCAAATGTGCGGTCGACCTCGCGGCCGCCGGCGAGGCGGATCAGGGTCGGCACGATCTCGATGCGCATCCGATGCGACAGGTCGAGCCCGGTGTCATCGACCGGCTCAGGCACCGTCTCGGGGAAACTCGGATCGTCCTGGGTGAACACGCGCAGCCCGGCTCGCCGCGCGAGATCGCCCAGCACCGGGGCGGTGAGCACGCAGGTCGGACAGTCGCGCTTGACCACCGCGATCAGACCGTTCTCGGGAAGCGCGAGGCCGCTAGCGGGCATGCTGGAACCTGCTCCTTATAGACAGACGCTACACCCGTTGCGCGCCCCGACCAAGCCAGCGCGGCGATTGACCCTGCTCCTCGCTTGACCTCGAATGGCGTTGAACCAGGGGAGGGGCGCCGATGCGGACCGAGGTCGAGACGACGGCAGGTCGCGTCGGTGGCGCGGCGATCGACGGCGTCGCCGCGTTCAAGGGCATCCCCTACGGGGCGCCGACCGCTGGCGAGAACCGCTTCATGCCGCCGCGCAAGCCCGAGCCCTGGAGCGGCGTGCGCGACGCCACGCGCTACACCGCGCAGGCACCGCAATCGCGCGCCGGCTTCGAGCGCCGCCCCGAACTGGTGGAATTCGGCAGCCCGCCCGATCCCTCGCCGGAGAGCGAGGACTGCCTGAACTTGAACGTCTGGACACTAGGCGCCGATCCGGTCGCCAAGCGTCCAGTGATGGTGTGGTTCCACGGCGGCGCCTTCGCGTTCGGCTCGTCCAACAACGCGCGGCTGGAAGGCGTTAACCTGTGCAAGCGCGGCGACGTCGTGCTGGTCACGGTGAACCAGCGCCTCAACATCTTCGGCCACCTCGATCTCGCCGAGATCGGCGGCCCCGAGTTCGCCGCTTCCGGCAATGCCGGCGCGCTCGACATGATCGCCGCGCTGGAATGGGTGCGTGACAACATCGCGGCGTTCGGCGGTGACCCTGGCTGCGTCACGATCTTTGGCGAGTCGGGCGGCGGCGGCAAGGTCAGCACATTGATGGCGATGCCGCAGGCGCGCGGCCTGTTCCACCGCGCCATCGTGCAGAGCGGCGCCGCGATCCGGGTGCGCGAGCGCGGTCGCGCAACCAAGCTCAGCGAGGCGGTGCTGCGTGAGCTCGGCCTCGATCGCACCCGGCTCGGCGAGTTGCAGCGCCTGCCGATTCCGCGCCTGCTCGACGCGATCCCGCCGGCGAGCGCCGCGATCGGCCGCTCGCCCTGGCCACTGCTCGATCGCTACCCGTTCGGCCCGGTGGTGGACGGCCATATACTGCCCCGGCATCCCTGCGATCCCGATTTTCCGGAGCTCTCCGATGACATTCCGCTGATCATCGGCGACACCAAGGACGAGGCCGCATCCTTCCTCGCGCAAGACGAGCGGGTGTGGAATCGCACGCTCACCGAGGCGGAGATGCGCCAAGCCGTCCATGCGGTCGCCGGTGACGACACCGATCGTGTGATCGCCCTATATCGCCGCCAGCATCCGGACATGACGCCGGCGGAGCGGCTGATCGCCACCCTGACCGATTGCAATTTCCGCGTCCGCTCCCTGCTGATGGCCGAGCGCAAGGCCGCGCGGGGACGCGCCCCCGTCTACATGTACGCGTTCGCCTTCGAGACGCCGGCGTTCGACGGGCGCCTCAAGTCGCCGCACGCCTTCGACGTGCCATTCACCTTCGACACGCTCCACGTGCTCGCGGCGGAGGATCGAACCCCGCAAGCGGCCACCTTGGCAGCGCAGATGACGGCGAGCTGGGCCGCCTTCGCTCGCTCCGGCCGGCCGGAACATCCGTCCATACCGCACTGGCCGGCCTACACCCACGACCGCCGCGCCACCTTGGTGCTTGCGGAGCAGTGCCGGGTGGCGGACGATCCAGGCGCCGAAGCGCGCGTGTTGTGGCAGGGGATCGCCGAGAGCCGCCGGAAATAAGTCCGCCGCTACCTGGAACCGCGCGCGGGCTCAGGCTTTGGCATCCAAGGCGCCGGCGGAAGCGCGCATCGCGTGCCGCCCGCCGCAAGCGCCGAGCATTTGCAGCCATAGCAGAATGACGGAGGGACCTCATGCCATCACCCGGAAGCCTGAAGGATGTCTACATAGACGAGATGCGCGATCTGTGGTCCGCCAATGACCAGATGCAACGCATCATGACCAACCTCAGCGAGAAGGCGTCCGACAGCAAGCTGAAGGACATGCTCACCAAGTCGGTCGATGGCATCGGCCAGCATACCGCGACGGTAAAATCGCTGGTCGAGGCAGCCGGAGGGGACGTGGGCAAGGAGCGCTGCAAGGGCATGGAAGGTCTGGTTGCCGAGGCCAAGAAGCACGCGGTCGACTCCGATGCCGACCCGCAACTCCGCGACCTCATGATCATCTCGCAGTATCAGCGGATGTCGCATTACGGCATTGCCGGCTTCGGCACGGCGGCAGCCTACGCGACGGCGCTTGGCATGAAGGACGACGCGGCGAAGCTGAAGAAGATCGTCAGCGACATCTACAAGGCCGATGAGTACACCACCAAGCTGGCCGAGCAATCGGAGAAGGCAGCCGCCAAGGCGCACTGAGCGCGCCGGCAAGGCTATTGATGAAGAATTGACTGGCCTCGCCGCCGTTCCTAGGTTCGGCGGCGAGGGTCAATGGATACGAACTTGAACACGTCGAACACGCCGCGTGGCGTCGGGCGTGGGACCGGGCTCCCGCCTGGTCTTGATGCCCGCTCCGCCGCGGTGCTGCGCGAGATCGTCGAGCAATACGTCGAGACCGGGGAACCGGTCGGCAGCCGCACCCTTTCGCGGCTGCTGCCGATGGCGCTGTCCCCGGCGACGATCCGCAATGTCATGGCCGATCTGACGGAGGCCGGCCTGTTGTTCGCGCCGCATACCTCCGCTGGGCGGCTACCGACCGAACTCGGATTGCGCCTGTTCGTCGACGGGCTGTTGCAGTTCGGCGAGCTCGCCGAAGACGACCGGGAGACGATCGCCGCCGCGCTGGCAACCAGTGGTCGCAGCCTGGAGGATACGCTCGCCGAGGCCAGCCTGATGCTGTCCGGGCTGTCGGCCGCCGCCGGGCTGGTGCTGGCGCCCAAGTCCGAGGGCACCGTGCGACACATTGAGTTCGTCCCGCTCGGACCGGGCCGGGCCCTGGTGATCCTGGTAAATGCCGATGGCCACGTGGAGAACCGGGTGCTGGAGACCCCGCCCGGCCTGCCGCCATCGGCGTTGCAGCAAGCGGCGAACTACCTCAACGCGCGGCTGTCCGGTCGCTCCCTGCGTGAGCTGCGCCGGGTCGTCGCCGAGGAGGTGGCGGCCGACCGCACCGAACTCGACGCGCTCTCCTCGCTGGTGGTTGCGGCGGGTCTCGCGACCTGGACCGGCGAGGGCCGTTCCGGCAGCCTCATCGTGCGCGGCCAGGCGCGACTGCTATCCGACGTCACGCAGATCGAGCGCCTCGGCGCGATCCAGACGTTGTTCGAGCGATTGGAGGCGCAGGAGACCATGTTGCGGCTGCTTGATCTCGCCGAGCAGTCGGAGGGTGTACGTATCTTCATTGGCGCCGAGAGCGGACTGTTCGCCACCACTGGCGTCTCGATGGTCGTGGCGCCGGCTCGCGGCGAGGGCGGGCGCATCGTCGGCGCCATCGGGGTGATCGGCCCCACGCGGATCAATTACGGCCGCATCATCCCGGTGGTGGACTACACCGCTCGGGTTGTCGGCCGGCTGCTCGGATAGCGCGCCGAAGGGGCACAGCCATGATCATTGTCCATCACCTCAACAACTCGCGCTCGCAGCGCATCCTCTGGCTGCTTGAGGAGCTCGAGGTGCCGTACGAGATCGAGCAATACCAGCGGGACGCGCAGACCAATCTCGCCCCGCCGGAACTCAAAGCGGTGCATCCGCTCGGCAAGTCGCCGGTGATCACCGATGAGGGCCGCACCATCGCGGAATCCGGCGCCATCGTTGACTACATTATCCGCCATCATGGTGGCGGTCGGCTGCAGCCGGACCCGGCAAGCGCCGCCTATGATGAGTACCAGCACTGGCTGCATTTCGCCGAAGGCTCGGCGATGCTGCCGCTGATGCTCAACCTTTATGTGTCGCGGCTGGGCGATGCCGGCGCGCCGCTGCGGCCGCGCATCGACGGCGAGATTGCCAATATTCTCAGCTACGTCGACACCGCCCTTGCCGGGCGCTCCTACCTGCTCGGCGACGAGCTCAGCGGCGCCGACGTGCAGATGAGCTTCGTCGGCGAACTCGCGGGCAGGCAGGGCAAGCGGGCCGATTATCCCGCCGTGGACGCCTGGGTGCAGCGGTTTCAGGCGCGGCCGGCCTACCAGCGCGCGATCACTCGCGGCGGCGCCTACGCCTTCGCCGGCTAGGAGCAGAGCGATGAACTGGCAGCCCGAGCTCGACGATCTGCATCGTCGCGAGGAGTTCGCGCGGCGCATGGGTGGCGCCGACAAGGTCAAGCGCCAGCACGATGGCGGACGCCTCACCGTGCGCGAGCGCATCGACGCGCTGGTGGATCGCGACAGCTTCCACGAGGTCGGCGCCATCGCCGGCAAGGCCGCGTATGACGAGCGCAACGAGCTCGCCGATCTGGTGCCGTCCAACTGCGTGTTCGGTCGCGGCACGATTGACGGGCGACCCGTGGTGGTGGTGGGCGACGACTTCACCGTGCGCGGCGGGTCGGCCGACGCGACGATCCGCGAAAAGCCGATCATGGCCGAGGACATGGCGGCCTCGTTCCGTTTGCCAATTATCCGCGTGATTGAGGGCTCCGGCGGCGGCGGCTCGGTCAAGACGATCGAGACCAAGGGCCGCTCCAACCTGCCGGGCGAGGTCGGCTCGGGTCGGCATTTCCAGATCACCACCGAGAACATGGAGGTGGTGCCGGTCGTTGCCCTCGGCCTCGGCTCGGTCGCCGGGCTCGGCTCGGCGCGGCTGGCGGCGAGTCACTACTCGGTGATGACCAAGTCCTCGGCGATGTTTGTCGCCGGGCCGCCGGTGGTGGCGCGCATCGGCCAGGACCTCAGCAAGCAGGAACTCGGCGGCTGGGAAATCCAGACCCGCGCCGGCGGTGTCGATGACGCGGTGGACACCGAGGAGGAGGCGTTCGAGCGCGTCCGCCGCTTCCTCTCCTACCTGCCCTCGTCGGTGCATGACGTGCCGCCGATCGAGCCCTGCAACGACGACCCGAACCGGCGCGACGAAAGCCTGATGACCGTGGTGCCGCGCGACCGGCGCAAAGTCTATCGGATGCGGCCGATCATCGAGTCGCTGGTCGATCGCGGGTCGTTCTTCGAGATGGGCCGCAATTTCGGTCGCTCGGTCATCACCGGGTTGGCGCGGCTGCAAGGCCGCCCGGTCGCGTTCATGGCCAGCGATCCATTCCATTACGGCGGCGCCTGGACGGCGGATGCCTGCCAGAAGGTGGTGCGTTTCTGCGACCTGGCCGAGACGTTTCATTTGCCCATGGTGTACCTGCTGGACTGCCCGGGCTTCCTGATCGGTCTCGATGCCGAGAAGAGCGCCGTGATCCGCCACGGTGTGCGCGCGATGGCGGCGATGAACCAGTGTTCCGTGCCATGGTGCACGATCATCGTGCGCAACGCGTTCGGCGTTGCCGGTGCGGTGCACAAGCCGGCCGGCCGCTTCACCATGCGTTACGCGTGGTTGTCGGCCTACTGGGGCTCGCTGCCGCTGGAAGGCGGCATCGAGGCCGCGTACCGCGCCGACATCGATGCGGCCGATGATCCCGTGGGGAAACTGCGCGAGATCGAGGAGCGGCTCAACAAGCTACGCTCCCCGTTCCGCCTCGCCGAGACGTTCGGCGTCGAGGAGATCATCGACCCGCGCGAAACCCGACCGCTGCTCTGCGAGTTTGCCCGCCTCGCCGACCCGCTACGCACGCCGGGGAAGACGCGGTTCGGGATTAGGCCCTGAACTGCGCGACTCCTGAGCAAGACACTGGAGGAACGCACGATGCAGGACTTCTCGGGCAAAATTGCGGTCGTCACCGGCGGCGGGACGGGGATGGGACGCGAGCTGGTCCGCCAGCTTATCGCCGAGGGCTGCAACGTCGCCATGTGCGATGTCTCGGCGCAGATGATGGCGGAGACCAAGCAACTCTGCGAGGCCGCAGGGCTGCCGCAGGGCGTGCGTGTCACCACCCATCTCGCGGATGTGGCCGACGAGGCGCAGGTGCAGCGCTTCCGCGACGAGGTTGCCGCGCAGCACAACACGGACCGCATCCACCTGCTGTTCAACAACGCCGGCATCGGCGGGGGCGGCAGTTTCGTCACCGACGATCGCAACGCCTGGGAGCGGACCTTCAACATCTGCTGGGGCGGCGTCTATCTCAACACGCGTGCCTTCATGCCGATGCTGCTGCAAGCGGACGCCGGCCACATCATCAATACCAGCAGCATCAACGGTTTTTGGGCGTCGGTCGGGCCACAGGTGCCGCACACCGCCTACAGCGCGGCGAAATTTGCCGTGAAGGGATTCACCGAGGCGCTGATCGCCGATCTGCGGGTGAACGCGCCGCACATCAAGTGTTCGGTGGTAATGCCCGGACATGTCGGCACCTCGATTGTCGCCAACTCCCGCAAGGTCCAGAGCAGCACTGAGTCGGACGCGCTGAGCGCCGCCGAGATCGCCGAGACCCGCGCGCGCCTCGCCGCGATCGGCAAGGATGCGGCTGGACTGTCGGACGACGAGATCCAGCAGATGGCGACCGAGCGGGCGCGGCGCTTTCGCGAGGACGCGCCGATGACCGCGGTGCAGGCCGCCACCGTGATCCTCGACGGCGTCAAGGCCGATCGCTGGCGCATCCTGGTGGGTGACGACGCCAAGCGGATCGACGAGCGCGTGCGTCAGTCACCGGAACAAGCCTACGAGATCACCTTCTTCGAGAGCTTTGCCGCCGAGGTGGGCTGGCGGCTCGGACGCTGACGACGTGCAGATCGCTGCTGCCGCAAAGCTCCCGTTGACATGTCGCCGGACTGGCCCGCAGCGAGCAAACTTCGCACGCTCCACCCCGTTGGCCTGAACAGCATCGCCCGCGAGGCCGGGCGTTCAAGCCAAAGGGAGTTTCTCATGAAGCGACTCGCATATTCGAGCGCCCTCACGCTGATGCTGATGACACCTGCGGCAATCGGCATGGCCAACGCGCAAGGCACGTCATCACACAGCAAGGCGACAAAGCAGGGCAGCCAAGCGTCTCCAGCCAAGAATCATGCCAATTCATGGGTTCAGGTGACCTCGGCGGAAGACCTGGCGGGGCGCAGCATTCGCAGCGCGGACGGCAAGGACGCCGGCCGGATCGACTCGATCGTCGTCGACCTTTCCCGTGGTGAGGCGATCTATGCGCTTATCGGCGCCGGTGGCGAACTCGATCTCGGCGCCGACCGAGTCGCGCTGCCGTTCCCAGCGTTGCAGCTCACCGACGTACCCCGCGAGGGACCGATCTCCGTCAACCAGCCGCTCGACAAGCTACGCAACGCGATGCACTACCCGCCCGGCAATCTCGGCCAACTTAGCAGTTCCGATCAGATGCGGCAGGCTTACGAGAATTTCGGCGTGGTGATGCCGTCCGGCTTCATCGTGCCGCCTACCGGCGCCGGTTCGCATCCTTCGCGCTACATGCTTGTTCGGCCGAACCAACTTGCGATGCTTGATACCAATGCGACAGCCCGCCAGGTGCGTGGGATGGACGTCGAGCGAAGGAACGGCGACATGGTTGGCGAGATCGACCAGATCGTGATCGACACGAACACCGGGCGGATCGCCTATCTGCTGCTATCCTCGGGCGGGTTCCTCGGGATCGGCAACGATTGGGTGCCGGTGCCCCCGGAGGCTATCAGTTGGTCCGCCGACAAGAATTCATTCGTGCTGAACGACAAGGGCGTCAAGCCCGAGGCGATGCAGCGTCTGCACCGCACGGACCTACCGACCCGCGTGCATCGCGAACAGCTCGAAGCGCTGTACAAGCGCTTTCACGTGAAGCCGTACTGGAACTCGGCGAACGAGCCGCAAAAAGGCTAAGCAAAAAAGTCGAGGCGGGGATGGCAGGCGTCGTCCCCGCCCGCGACGGCGCGCTATGCGCGTGACTCATCCCTTCGGCGGATGCGCCCTCACGCCGGCCTCGTTTATGTCGGTGCCCCAGCCCGGCTGCGTCGGCAATAGGAGCTCGCCGTTCTCGAACTCGGGCGGGTGCGTCACCAGCTCATCGCGCCAAGGCACGCTGTCGATGTCGATCTCCATGATGCGGAAATTCGGCACCGCGGCGCAGAAATGTGCACCGACCATCGAGCAGAGATGGCCGTAATAGTTGTGCGGAGCAACGTTCACCTCATATGGCTCGACCATCGCGGCGATCTTCAGCGACTCAAGAAAACCGTTCCAGATCACGTCGACGATCGCCACGTCCATCGCGTAAGCATCAAGGAACGGGCGGAAGGCGCGGCGATGGGCCAGCGACTCGCAGGAGGCGATGGCGCACGGCGCGGCGCGGCGGATCACCGCCAGGCTCTCGGCGTCCCAGGTGTCGATCTCCAGCCAGGAGAGGTCGAACGGCTCGACCGCGCGGGCGACCTTGAGGTTTCCCTCGGTCTTGAAGTGGTAGTTGATGTCGAGATGCAGTCCCATCTCCGGCCCCGCGCCGTCGCGGAACGCGCGTAGCGTGTCGCGGACCGCATCCAGGGTGCGACGCTCGATGTTGAGCGCGGGATGACCTGGCGTACGACCGAAACCGGGCGCGAAGGAGACCAGGCGCTCGCCGTCGCTCGGCAGGATGTTGGTTTTCAGCGCTTTGAAGCCGCGCCGCTTCACCTCCTCGCCGACGCGTGCGAGATCATCGTAGGTACGTAGCTCCGGCACGCCAAGAATCGCGTGGTTGCGCACGCGATAGGTGCCGCAATGCGACCAGTAGACCGGGATGCGGTCGCGCACCGCGCCGCCGAGCATGTCGTAGACGGGAACGCCGAGCGCCTTGGCCTTTATATCGAGCAGCGCGTTCTCGATCGCCGCGATCGCACGCTGGTTCACCCCACCCGGCGCCTGGATCGTGCGGTTCAACAAACTGGAGGTGATGAGCTGCACCCGGCGCGGGTCCTGGCCGATCAGCGCCTCGGCGAGGCCGTGGATGACCGCGGTGAGCCCCCGGCTGCCATCCGCCTCGGTGTATTCCGACCAGCCGACGATACCGTCGGCGGTGGAGACTTTCAGGAACGAGAACGTCCGCCAGCCCGCGTCGCAGTGCAGGTCCTCGATGCGCTCGATCTTCATTGCATTTCTCCTGCCCGGTTGCCCCCGGTCCGACGGCCGGGCGCTTATTCCATCGTGGCCAGCGCCTCGCCCTCGGTGACCGCCTGCTCTTCCTTGACCAGGATCTGCTTCACCACGCCGTCCTTCGGCGCCATCACCGGGATTTCCATCTTCATCGACTCGAGGATGATCAGCGTGTCGCCCTCGGAGACGCGATCGCCGGGCGCGACCTCGATCTTCCATACCGTTCCGTTCAGCTCCGAAACCACTTTCACCTCGGCCATCTGGCTCCCCTGCCGCCCACAGGGGCGCGCTTGACACGGTAATTGAGCGTCCATAGGACCGGTTCAGGACGCGGTTATCAAGGTCTGCCGTGTTCGCGGGCTGCCAGGAGAGCGCGATGTTCGGCAAGGTCTTGATCGCCAATCGCGGCGCCGTCGCCGCTCGTGTGATCCGCGCGCTCGACACGCTCGGCATTGCCTCCGTCGCGGTCTGTTCCGAAGCGGATCGCGATCTGCCATACCTGGCGCAAGCGAGCGAGGCGCATGTGATCGGGAAGGGGCCGGCGCGGGAGAGCTATCTTGATCAGGACAAGCTGCTGGACCTCGCCCGCGCGCGCGGTGTCGATGCGGTGCATCCGGGTTACGGCTTTCTCTCCGAGAACGCCGCGTTCGCGCGTCGCGTGCAGGCCGAGGGTCTCACTTTCATCGGTCCCTCGCCGTCGCTCATCGAGGCGATGGGCGAGAAGACTCGCGCCCGCGCGCTGGTGATGCAACACGGCATGCCGGTCGGGCGTGGTTCGGGCGTGCTGGGCGAGGATGCAGCGGAAGCAATCGCGGCGGCGCGTGACATCGGCTATCCCGTGCTGGTCAAACCGTCTGGCGGCGGCGGCGGGATCGGCATGATCGCCGCGCGTGACGATGCGAGCCTGACCGATGCGGTGAAGCGCGCGCGCGCGCTCGCAGGCCGCAGTTTTTCCAGTGGCGGTGTGTATATTGAGAAGCTGATCGAACGGCCGCGCCATATCGAGTTGCAAGTACTCGGTGACCAGCACGGCGCGGTGCGGCATCTGTTCGAGCGCGACTGCTCGCTGCAACGCCGGCACCAGAAGATTATCGAGGAGGCGACCGCGCCCGGCGTGCCGCGTCCCGACATCGAAGCGGTGGCGGAGCGCGCCGTCACGGTGCTGGCTGCGCTCGGCTACGACAACATCGGCACGGTGGAGATGCTGCGCGGTGCCGATGGCGCATTCAGTTTCCTCGAGATGAACACCCGCCTGCAGGTCGAGCACGCGGTCACCGAGACCCTGCTCGGCGTCGATCTGGTTGTCGCGCAGATCCGCGCCGCCGCCGGTGAGCGGCTGGCCGACATCCTGCCGCAAACGCTCGCGCCGCGCGGCCATGCGATCGAGGCTCGGGTCTACGCCGAGGACCCAAAGTCGTTCTTCCCGTCGCCCGGCCCGCTCACCGTGTTCTGCCCGCCGCCGCAGAGCGACGTGCTGCGTATCGACACCGGCTATGCCGAGGGCTGCACGGTGACGCCGTTCTACGATCCGCTGATCGCCAAGGTGATCGCTGCCGGCATTGACCGCGAGGCGGCGATTGTGCGGTTGCGTCAGGCACTCCGCGAGTTCGAGATCAGCGGCATCAAGAGCAACATCCCGTTCCTGCTGCGCGCCCTGGACAATGCGAACTTTCGCGCCGGTGACGTGCACACCGGGCTTGCCGCCGAGATCAACCAGGCGGCCTGAACAGCAACACCTCGCCGGTGCTGATCGTGCGCAAGCCGGCATCGGTTTGCAGCAGCAGATGCCCTTCGTCGGAAATGCCGGCAAAGCCGCCGGTAAAACGCACGTCGCCGTACGTCACGGTCAACGCGGTGCCGAGCGGATGCGCGCGCGCCAGCCACGCGGTGCGGATCGCACTGAACCCCTCGCGTTGCATCACGTCGTGCCAACGCGCCATATGGTCGAGCAGCGCGCGAGCGTACTCTTCGGGCGGCGGTGCGACGATGCCTTCGTCGGCGAGCGACGCGGTGGGACGATCGGGCAGCACCGGCGCCACCGCCAGATTGACGCCGGTGCC
Source organism: Acetobacteraceae bacterium (assembly GCA_965218045.1). Lineage (GTDB taxonomy): Bacteria > Pseudomonadota > Alphaproteobacteria > Acetobacterales > Acetobacteraceae > CAVRCA01. The sequence continues at coordinate 36,310 of CBDCJX010000001.1, forward strand.
GATGATCAGCCACTTCACCGCGCCGTCCGGCTCCAACGCGGTGTCGATCAGAATGCCCGCGAGCTTGCGCCCGCGCAGCAGCACGTCGTTCGGCCATTTCAGGCTCAGCACGGCAGGATCGGGCAGTAACGGGCGCGCGGCGTCGAGCACCGCGATGGAGGTGAGCAGCGGCCAGGCGCCGAGTTGCGCGGCGTTCGCGTCGGGGCGGAACAGCATCGACAACGAAAGATTGCCGATCGGCGACTGCCACCCCCGCCCGCGACTGCCGCGACCGCTGGTTTGCCGACGTGCGAGCACGGCCAGCCCTGCCGGTTCGCCGGCGGCGGCGAGTGTCGCGCACCGGTCGGAGGTCGAGCCGATCGCGTCGTGGATTTCGAGCCGCCACTGGTTCTTGCCCGGCGTCATCTCAGGCCGCGCGTGCGTCCTGCAGGATCATGTCGGACGCCTTTTCGCCGATCATAATTGATGGCGCGTTGGTGTTGCCGCCGACGATCGACGGCATGATCGAGGCATCCGCGACGCGCAGCCGCTCGATGCCGTGCACCCGCAGCCGTGGATCGACCACGCAAGTGACATCGTGGCCCATGCGGCAGGTTCCCACCGGATGGTAATTGGCCACCGCGCGCTCGCGCGTATCCGCCAGCAGCGCCTCGTCGCTTTCGACCTGCGTGCCGGGCATGATCTCGGCGGTGACGTACGGCGCCAACGCCGGTTGCGCGGCGATCTGGCGGCAGACTCGCACCCCGTGCAGCACCGCCTGGATGTCGTATTCGCTGCGCAGGAAGCTGAAATGGATGGCGGGCGGCGCGAGCGGGTCGGGGACCTTCAAGCGCACCGAGCCGCGCCCTTCCGGGTGCAAATGCACCGGGCTCAAGGTGAAGCCGGAGAAGGCGTGCGGCTTGATGCCGGTGCGTATCCGCTCGGCGGTGCTCCAGGCCGACATGTTAATTTGCAAGTCCGGTCGCTCCAGTCGCGCGTCGCTGCGGATGAAGGCGCCGACATGGATCCCCGTCGTGGTCAGCGGCCCCGAACGGAACATCGCGTATTGCGCGGCGGCGGCGGCGCGACGCGGCAGGCTGTTGGCGAGGTCGTTGAGCGACACACGCTGCGGGCAGCAATATACGAGATAGGTGTTGAAATGATCCTGTAGATTGGCACCGACGCCCTGCATGTCGCGCGCCACCGTGATGCCGAGGTCTTGCAAGTGCTCCGCCGGACCAAGCCCGGACAGCAGCAACAGGTGCGGCGAACCGAACGCGCCACCGGAGACGATGACCTCGCCGCGCGCCCGCGCGGTCCGCAGCCCGGCTTCGGTGCGGTACTCCACCCCGACCGCGCAGCCATTCTCGATCAGCACGCGGGTGGCATGCGCGCCGGTCTCGATCACCAAATTATGCCGATTCCGACCCGGCCCGAGATAGGCTCGCGCGGAGCTCCAGCGCCGCCGGTTGCGCGCGGTGAACTGGTAGTAGCCGGCCCCCTCCTGGCGCGGTCCGTTGAAGTCCGGGTTTGCGGGAATGCCGGACTCGATCGCCGCACGCAGCATCGCGCGCGCCAGCGGGAAATCGTGCGGGATGTCGGAGACGTGCAGCGGCCCGCCGGTGCCGTGCAGTTCATCGGCACCGCGCTCCTGGTTCTCCGCGCGCTTGAAATACGGCAGCACCGACTCCCAGTCCCAGCCCTCGCAGCCGCGTTGCCGCCACTCGTCGTAATCGCCAGGCACGCCGCGCATGTAGACGGTACCGTTGATCGAGCTGGTGCCGCCGAGCACCTTGCCGCGTGGTTGATACAGGGTGCGGTTGTTGAGCTCGGCCACCGGCTCGCTCTCGAACATCCAGTTCACCTTCGGGTTGGTGAAAATCCTCGTGTAGCCGAGCGGAATGTGGATCCACGGGTTGCGATCGCGCGGTCCGGCCTCCAGCAGCAGCACCCTGTAACGCCCGGATTCACTCAGCCGACCCGCCACCGCGCACCCGGCCGAGCCCGCGCCGGTGACGATGAAGTCGTATTCGCCGGCGCTGTCCGTCATGTGTGTGCCCGCCGTTTCCCTGTAAGCGAGGCTACACGCCACCACCCTGTCGATCCAGGTATGCGCATCCAAGTCATTCCTCTACTATTCCACAACGATGCTGACCCATCCCGATTGTCATCGACGGGCCGATGGTCGTCACGCCCGAACACGTCAAGCTGTGCCGCCCGTCCGAAGCAGTGCAGGACATTCTCCCCAAGCCGACAACCCCAGCAACCGCGTTGCGAGGCTCGCGCCATGAGTGAAGCCGCCGTCGTCTCGCCGGGCAAAGCGCCCTCGATGGGAACGTTCGAGCGCTACCTGACTCTGTGGGTCGCGCTCTGCATCATCGCCGGCGTGGCACTTGGCCAGGCCGTGCCGGGCGCCTTCCACGCGCTCGGCGCGGCGATCGTCGCCGAGGTCAATCTGCCAGTCGCCGTGCTCGTCTGGCTGATGATCATTCCCATGCTGCTGAAAATCGATCTCGCGGCACTCGGGCAGGTGAGGGAGCATTGGCGCGGCATCGCCGCAACCGTCGGCATCAACTGGCTGGTCAAGCCGTTCTCCATGGCGCTGCTCGGCTGGCTGTTCATCGCCCACCTGTTCCGCCCCTACCTGCCGGCCGAGCAGATCGACGGCTACATCGCCGGGCTGATCCTGCTGGCTGCGGCGCCCTGCACGGCGATGGTGTTCGTCTGGTCGAACCTCGTCGAAGGGGAACCGCATTTCACGTTGTCGCAGGTGGCGCTCAACGACACGATCATGGTTTTTGCCTTCGCGCCGATTGTCGCGCTGCTGCTTGGCCTCTCGTCGATCACGGTGCCCTGGAACACGCTCATTCTCTCCGTCGTGCTCTACATCGTGGTGCCGGTGATCGTGGCACAGCTTTGGCGGCGCGTGCTGCTGACGCAAGGCGGGCCGCCCCGGCTGGCCCGAACGCTGCGCGCTCTCGCACCGCTATCGCTCTCGGCGCTGCTGCTCACCCTGGTGCTGCTGTTCGGCCTGCAAGGCGAGCAGATCATCCGCCAGCCGCTCGTCATCGCGCTGCTGGCGGTGCCAATCCTGATCCAGGTCTATTTCAACGCCGGGCTGACCTACTGGCTGAACCGCAAGCTCGGTGTCGAATGGTGCGTGGCCGGGCCGTCCGCGCTTATCGGCGCCAGCAATTTCTTCGAGCTGGCGGTCGCCACGGCGATCGTGCTGTTCGGCTTCAAGTCCGGTGCCGCGCTCGCGACGGTCGTCGGCGTGCTAGTGGAAGTGCCGGTCATGCTGTCCGTCGTCCGCATCGTGCGGCAGTCACGCGGCTGGTACGAACGGGGCAGCGCCGTCGTTCACAGATCCTGAGCAGGCAAGCGATGGAGCCGCTCAATCGGCGGCGTCGGCGACCTGCCCGACCTTGGGCGACCGACCGGGCTTCTTCTCGTGCCGCAGCTTCTCCATCGCGTGTTGGACATGCCGGCTGAACACGTACTCGGCCGGACGCTGATTGGCCAACGAGATGTCAGGCGCCATCTCGCCCTGGATACGGATGCCACGCCGCATCTGGGCGAGCGCCCGCCACGGCTTGCGCACCGTTTCCATCACGGCGGTCGCTTCGTAGCCGCTATGCACCATGCAGTCGGCGCACTTCTCGTAGTTGCCGGTGCCGTAGCGGTCCCAATCGGTGGTTTCCATCAACTCCTTGAAGGTTTTCGCGTAGCCTTCGCCGAGCAGATAGCAGGGGCGCTGCCAGCCGAAATAGGTCCGCGTCGGATTGCCCCACGGTGTGCAGTGAAAGGTCTGGTTGCCAGCCAGGAAGTCGAGGAACATCGAGGACTGGTTGAACGACCACTTGCCCTTCCACGAACCCCTGCCCTGGCGGGCGAAGATGCCGCGGAACAGGTCCTTCGTGGCGCGGCGGTTGAGGAAGTGCTGCTGGTCCGGCGCCCGCTCGTAGGCGTAGCCCGGCGAGACGCTGATGCCGTCGATCCCCTTGGCCATCACATCATCAAAGAAGCGTGCGACCTTCTCCGGTTCGGCGTTGTTGAACAGGGTCGCGTTGATGATGGTGCGGAACCCGGCCTGCTTGGCCGCCGCGATCGCCGCGATCGCCCGGTCGTAGACGCCGGCCTGGCAGACCGATGCGTCGTGCTCCGCGCGATCGCCGTCGAGATGCACCGACCAGGTGAAATACGGCCCTGGCTTGAACAGATGCATCTTCTTCTCGAGCAAGAGTGCGTTGGTGCACACGATCACGAACTTCTTTCGTGCGATCGCACCTTCGACGACCTGCTCGATCTCCTTGTGCAGCAGCGGCTCGCCACCGGCGATCACCACCACCGGCGCGCCGCACTCATCCACCGCTTCGAGGCACGCGGCGACCGACAGCCGCTGGTTCAGGATCTCGGCCGGATAATCGATCTTGCCGCATCCGGCGCAAGCAAGATTGCAGCGAAACAGCGGCTCCAGCATCAGCACCAGCGGGTAGCGCTTGCGGCCGATCAGGTGCTGCTTGACAACGTAGGCGCCAACTTTGAGCGCCTGGTTCAACGGTACGGCCATGAGTTTCCTTCAAGCGTCGTGTCGGCGTCAGGCATCCGCGAGTTCGGCGGGGAAGCGGAAGCGCACATCCTCCGCCACCCCGTCGAGGGTGGAGATGCTCACGTCGGCGAATTGGCGCAACCCCTCGATCACGCCTTGCACCAGTGTCTCGGGCGCGGACGCGCCGGCGGTGAGCCCGACGGACTCGACGCCAGCGAACCACTCGGCCCGTAAATGGCTCGCGTCGTCGATCAGATAGCTCGGCCGCCCCAGCTCGGCGCCGATCTCGCGCAATCGGTTTGAGTTCGAACTGTTCCTGGAGCCGACCACGAGGATGAGCTCGACCAGCCCGGCGAGGTCGCGCACCGCTTGCTGGCGGTTCTGCGTGGCGTAGCAGATGTCCCGCACATCCGGTCCGACGATCCCGGGAAAGCGCGCCTGCAACGCGGCGATGATGCCGCGCGTGTCGTCGACCGAGAGCGTCGTCTGGGTGATGTAGGCAAGCTTCTCCGGATCGGCGACGCTGAGGTCGGCGACGTCGTCGACGGTCTGCACCAAGTGCACCCGGCCCGGCACCTGGCCGATCGTGCCTTCCACTTCAGCATGGCCGGCATGCCCAACCAGCACGATCTCGCGGCCCTGGCGGGCGTAGCGGCGCCCCTCATTGTGCACCTTGGCGACCAGCGGGCACGTCGCGTCGATGACCGGCAGCGCCCGTCCGGCGGCCTCCTCCTCGACGCGCTTGGCGACTCCGTGGGCGCTGAACACCGTGATCGCGCCCGGTGGAACCTCATCAAGCTCGTCGACGAACACCGCGCCGCGGGTGCGCAGGTTCTCGACCACGTGACGATTGTGCACGATCTCGTGCCGAACATAGATCGGCGGTCCATACTTTCTCAGGGCTCGCTCGACGATCTCGATAGCCCGTTCCACCCCCGCGCAAAAACCCCGGGGCTGAGCCAACACGACGCGCATCGTTCCATCCTTCACCCCCGGGCCATCGCAAACGCGGGCCCGGATGCCACAGGTATGGCACGGACCAGGGCAACCGGGTAAAGCCAGCCCGTCGGTCGCGTTCCATCACGCCACGCGGAGTGTGGCTTCTGTGCAACATCAAGCGGGTGGCGAACCCCGATCACCAGCATGTTGCAGCCGCAAGTCGGTGCTAAAGCCTATGTGTCTCCGACGGCGCCATGTACTGCGCCGGCCGGCCGATTCGCTGCCTAGTCCACGCACTAGCCCGTGCCTAGCTCGTGCCCATCCCTGTTTTGGTTTGACCGCCTTCGAGGATGTCCCCGACGTGACCGCCGACCTCGCCGCCGCCATGTCCGATGCCGCCGAGACGGTGGTGGGCTCCCTGGAGGCGTTGCTGCCCGAGCCCGAGGGGAGGGAAGCGCGCCTGATCGAGGCGATGCGCTATGCCGTGCTCAGTGGCGGCAAGCGGATCCGCTCGTTCCTTGTGTTGCGTTGCGCCGCGTTGTTCTCCGTCTCCGAGACGTGCGCCGCCCGGGTCGCGGCGTCGGTCGAGATGCTGCACGCCTATTCGCTGGTGCACGACGATCTGCCGGCGATGGACGACGATGATCTCAGGCGGGGCAAGCCGTCGACCCACAAGGCATTCGACGAGGCAACCGCCATCCTGGCCGGGGATGCCTTGCAGGCGCGTGCCTTCGAGGTGCTGGCGGAAGCCGACACCCACTCGGATCCGCTGGCCCGCTGCGAGCTGGTCGCCGCCCTGGGGGCCGCCTCCGGGGCGCGCGGGATGGCGGGCGGCCAGATGATCGACATGCTGGCCGAGGGCGACCGCCTGGATGCCGGCGAGGTCGCGCGGATGCAGGCGCTGAAGACCGGGCGGCTGATCCAATACAGCGCCGAGGCCGGGGCGATTCTCGGCCGAGCGCCGCTGGCGCAGCGTCATATGCTTGCGGCCTTCGGGCGCGATCTCGGCGCGGCGTTCCAGATCGCCGACGACCTGCTGGACACCGAGGGCAGCACGGAGGAGACCGGCAAGACCGCCGGCAAGGACCAGCGGGCGGGCAAGGCGACCTTGGTTGCCATCCTCGGTCCGGAGCGGGCGCGAATCCAGGCCGGCCTGCTGGCGCGGCAGGCGGCCGGCCATCTCGACAGCTTCGGCCCCTCGGCGCGGCTGCTCCAAGCGCTCGCGGCCTATGTCGTCGAGCGACGGAACTAGGGGTGAGGATGCAGTCTTCCCTCTCTCGTTCCGCTCGCGCGGCCACCAGGTGGTTTTTCTGCGATTCCTCATCAAGGGCGACATCATGAGTCCTGTGCAGACCCCGTTGCTGGACCGCGTTCGGCATCCGGGCGACTTGCGGAACTTTTCTCCCGAGCAGTTGCGCCAGGTGGCGGACGAGCTGCGGGCGGAGACCATCGATGCGGTGTCGGTGACCGGCGGCCATCTCGGCGCCGGGCTTGGGGTGGTCGAGCTGACGGTGGCGATCCACGCGGTGTTCGACACGCCGCACGACCGGCTGATCTGGGATGTCGGCCACCAGGCGTACCCGCACAAGATCCTGACCGGGCGGCGCGATCGCATCCGCACCTTGCGCCAGGGCGGCGGCCTGTCCGGCTTCACCCGCCGCTCGGAGAGCGAATACGACCCGTTCGGCGCGGCGCATTCCTCGACCTCGATCTCGGCCGGCCTCGGCATGGCGGTGGCGCGCGATCTCAAGGGGGAGAGCCCCGACCAGAACATCGTCTGCGTCATCGGCGACGGGGCGATGAGTGCCGGGATGGCGTATGAGGCGATGAACAACGCCGGCGCCTTGAAGTCGCGGCTGGTGGTGATCCTCAACGACAACGACATGTCGATCGCCCCGCCGGTGGGGGCGATGAGCGCCTATCTGTCGCGGCTGATGTCGTCGCGCTCGTTCCTCTCCCTGCGCGAGCTGGCGGCGCGCATGGCCAAGCGGTTCCCGCGCGGCATCGAGCGGACGGCGCGGCGGGCGGAGGAATACGCCCGCGGCATCCTGACCGGCGGCACCTTGTTCGAGGAGCTGGGGTTCTACTACGTGGGCCCGATCGACGGGCACAATCTCGACCACCTGCTCCCGGTGCTGCGCAACGTGCGCGAGGCGGAGGAGAGCGGGCCGATCCTGGTGCACGCGATCACCCGCAAGGGCCACGGCTACGCGTTGGCCGAGGACGCGGCGGACAAGCTGCACTCGGTGTCCAAGTTCAACGTGATCACCGGCGAGCAGGCGAAAGCGCCGCCGGGTCCGCCGGCGTATCAGAAGGTTTTTGCCGACGCGCTGATCGACCAGGCCGAGCGCGATCCGACGATCGTGGCGATCACCGCGGCGATGCCGTCGGGGACCAGTCTCGACCGGTTCGCCAAGCGGTTCCCACAGCGGTGCTTCGACGTCGGCATCGCCGAGCAGCACGCGGTGACCTTTGCCGCCGGGATGGCGACCGAGGGGCTCAAGCCGTTCTGCGCGATCTACTCGACCTTCCTGCAGCGGGCGTACGACCAGGTGGTGCATGACGTGGCGATCCAGCGCCTGCCGGTGCGGTTCGCGATGGACCGGGCGGGTCTGGTGGGGGCGGACGGGGCGACGCATGCGGGCTCGTTCGACATCGCCTATCTCGGCTGCCTGCCGGGGATGGTGCTGATGGCGCCGGCCGACGAGGCCGAGCTGGTGCACATGGTGGCGACGGCGGCGGCGATCGACGATCGGCCGAGCGCGTTGCGCTACCCGCGCGGCGAGGGGACGGGGGTGGCGCTGCCGAGTGCCGCGGAGGTGCTGGCGCTGGGGCGCGGGCGGGTGCTGCGCGAGGGCAACTCGGTGGCGATCCTCTCGCTCGGCACGCGGCTGGGCGAGGCGTTGCGGGCGGCCGACGAGCTGGCGGCGCGCGGGCTGCCGGCGACGGTGGCCGACGCGCGCTTCGCCAAGCCGCTGGACACCGCACTGATCGAGCAGCTGGCGCGGCACCACGCGGTGCTGATCACCATCGAGGAGGGCGCGGCGGGCGGCTTTGGCGCGGCGGTGATGCACCATCTGGCGTGGCGCGGCCTGCTCGATGGCGGGCTGAAGTTCCGCCCGATGACCTTGCCCGACCGCTTCATCGACCACGACAGCCAGCCGCGCCAGCTCGCCGAGGCCAAGCTTACCCATGTCGACATCACCAACGCGGCACTCGGTGCCTTGGGCATTGATCATCAGCCGCGCCAGGCGTTGACCCGCCGATGACCTGCCCTGCTTCGCGCGGGCTGACCCTCGCCGGTCGGACCTTCAACTTGGAATGATCATCCTGGCTTGCCTGGCAGCCTCCCTGGCGGGGATCGGGCTGCTGTTCACGCTTGCCGGCTGCGGCGCGGCGTGGCGCTTCGCGCGGCGGCGGGACAAGCCGCCCGCCGCTCGCCCGCCGGTCACCATCCTCAAGCCGCTGCACGGCGACGAGCCGTTGCTCGAGGCGGCGCTGGCCTCGCTGTGCCAGCTCGACTACCCCGCCTTCCAGGTCGTGCTCGGCGTGCAGGACCCGGCGGACCCCGCGATCGCGGTGGCGCGGCGGCTGCAAGCGCGGTTCCCCGAGCGCGACATCGAGCTGGTGGTCGATCCCACCGGGCACGGCCCCAACCGCAAGGTCGGCAACCTGATCAACATGCTGCGTGCCGCGCGCCACGACGTGCTGGTGATCGCCGACAGCGACGTGCACGTGGCGCCAGGCTATCTCGACCAGCTCGTCGCGACCTTGGCGCAGCCCGGCATCGGGCTGGCGACCACGCTCTACACCGGCCTGCCGGCGAATCGCAGCCTGGCCGCGCGTCTGGGCGCGATGCAGATCAGCCATACCTTGCTGCCTGGCGTGCTGATCGCGCGGGTGCTGGGCCGGCGCGACTGCCTCGGCGCCACGATGGCGTTGCGGCGCGAGACCTTGGCGCAGATCGGCGGCTTGCGTGCCATGGTCGGACACTTGGCCGACGACAACGTGCTCGGCCGCCTGGTGCGCGAGACCGGCCTCGGCGTCGGTCTGGCCAACGCGGTGCCCGCCACCACGGTGCCGGAGACCACTTTTCGCGCGTTGTGGAAGCACGAGCTGCGCTGGGCGCGAACCATCCGCGCGCTGGAGCCGGTCGGCTTCATCCTTTCGGCGCTGCAATACCCGCTGTTCTGGGCCGAGCTCGCCGTGGTCCTCTCCGCCGGCGCCCCCTTGTTCCTCGCGATGCTCGCCCTGACATGGGCTGTGCGCGGGGTGGCCACGCATGGCATCGACCGCGCCCTCGGGCTTGCAATCCGGACCCCGCTCTGGCTTCTGCCGCTGCGCGATCCGCTGTTCATGGCCGTGATGGTGGTGAGCTTTCTCGGCGGCAGGGTGGAGTGGCGCGGCCATCCGCTCCACGCGGATAACGGTCGGGACGAGGCATATGCCCCCGACGAAGGGATCAAGAGTGATGAGAACCCTGTTCCTGCATCCCCCGTCATTTGACGGCTTCGATGGGGGCGCCGGCTCGCGCTACCAGGCGCGGCGCGAGATCCGCTCGTTCTGGTTCCCGACCTGGCTTGCCCAGCCGGCGGCGCTGGTGCCGGACAGCAAGCTGATCGACGCGCCGCCGGCCGGCATCGGTCTCGCCAGCGTCACCAGCCAGGCACGCGATTTCGATCTGTGCGTGATCCACACCTCCACACCTTCCTTCGTGTCCGATGTGCGGGTGGCGCAGGCGATGAAGGATTCCAACCCGCGGCTAAAAATCGGCTTCGTCGGCGCGAAAGTGGCGGTGCAGCCGGAGCAGAGCCTGCTTGCCGGCGCGCCGATCGACTTCGTCGCGCGCAACGAGTTTGATTTCACCATCAAGGAGATCGCCGACGGGCGTGACCTCGCCGCCGTGGCCGGCATCTCTTGGCGCGCGCCGGGTGGCGGCATCGTGCACAACAAGGATCGCGCGGTCCTCGAGGACATGGACCAGCTGCCCTTCGTCTCCGAGGTCTACAAGCGCGACCTCCGGATCGAGGACTACTTCATCGGCTACCTGCTGCATCCATACGTGTCGCTCTACACCGGGCGCGGCTGCAAGTCGCGTTGCACGTTCTGCCTCTGGCCGCAGACCGTTGGCGGGCATCGCTATCGGGTGCGTTCGCCCGGGCACGTCGCCGAGGAGGTGCGGCTGATCCAGCGCGAGTTCCCGCAAGTGCGGGAAATCTTCTTCGACGACGACACTTTCACCGACAATTTGCCGCGCGCCGAGGCGATCGCCCGCGAGCTCGGCAAGCTCGGCGTGACCTGGTCGTGCAACGCCAAGGCCAACGTGCCGCGCGACACGCTGAAGGTGCTGAAGGACAACGGGCTGCGCCTGCTGCTGGTCGGCTACGAGAGCGGCAACCAGCAAATCCTGCACAACATCAAGAAGGGCATGCGGATCGAGGTCGCCCGCAAGTTCACCAAGGACTGCCACGCGCTCGGCATCAAGATCCACGGCACCTTCATCCTCGGTCTGCCCGGCGAGACGCGGGAGACCATCGAGGAGACGATCCGCTTCGCCCGCGAGATCAACCCGCACACCGTCCAGGTGTCGCTGGCGGCGCCGTATCCGGGCACGTTCCTCTACGATCAGGCGCAACAAAATGGCTGGCTCGACGCCGATCACGCCGAGCTGGTCGACGAGCACGGCATCCAGATCGCGCCGCTGCACTACCCGCACCTGTCGCACACCGAAATCTTCGACTCGGTAGAAACGTTCTACAAGCAGTTCTATTTCCGCGCGCCGAAGATCGCCTCGATCGTCGGCGAGATGGTGACCAGCCCGCAGATGATGAAGCGCCGACTGCGCGAGGGCGTGGAGTTCTTCCAGTTCCTGCGCGAGCGGCACAAGGCAGCCTGAGCCCGAAGCGGGTCATCCTCACCGCCGACGATTTCGGTTTGTCGGAGGCGGTGAACGAGGCGGTCGAGCGGGCGCACCGCGAGGGCGTGCTGACATCGGCGAGCTTGATGGTGGCCGGCGCGGCAGCCGTCGACGCGGTGCGGCGGGCGCGTGCGCTGCCGTCGCTGCGAGTGGGGCTGCATCTGGTGGTGATCGAGGGGCCGGCGGTGCTGCCGGCTTCACAGATCGCGGCGCTGGTGCGCGGCACCCCTCACCCCGACCCTCTCCCGCAAGGGGAGGGGTTCCCCTCCAACCAGCTCTCCCTCGCCCTCCGCTACGCCTTCGGCCCCGCCGCGCGGCGCCAGCTCGCCGGCGAAATCCGCGCGCAGTTCGCCGCCTTCGCCGCGACCGGCCTCGACCTCGACCACGCCAACGCCCACAAGCACATGCACCTGCACCCGACCGTTGGCCGCCTGCTGATCGAAGCCGGTCGCGACTACGGCCTGCGCGCGGTCCGTGTCCCCGCCGAGCCACCAGCCGTGCTCGGCGGCGGCCTCGGTGCGCGGGCGCTGCACGCCTGGACCAAGCTGCTGCGTCGGCAGGTGCGGCGCGCCGGCATGGTCGCAAACGATCATGCGTTCGGCATCGCCTGGACCGGCCACATGACGACTGACAAACTCCTCGGCCTCGTCCCGCGTTTGCCCACCGGCCTGAGCGAGATCTACTTCCACCCTGCGGTCCGCCGCGATCCGGTGTTGACGAGATTGATGCCGGATTACGAGCATGAGGCCGAGCTGGCGGCGCTGCTCGATTCGCGGGTTCGCGCCGCGTTGGTGGCGGCGGGCGCGACGATCACCAATTTCAGCGAGGAAGCACGGCGATGGACACGATAAAGCGCACCACGCGTTATCACGACCTGGCCGATCCGCAGGCGCAGCCACGCTATACCGGCATCTCGACGTTCTTTCGCACGCCCTACACGCAGGACCTTTCGGCGGTCGATATCGGCATCATCGGCGTCCCGTTCGACGGCGGGGTGACCAACCGTTCCGGCACAAGGCACGGTCCGCGCGCGGTGCGCGACCAGTCGAGCATGCTGCGGCGGATGAACGGTGCCACCGGCATCCGCCCGTTCGAGATCGCCCGCGTGCGCGACCTCGGCGATGCCTGGATCGAGCAGCCCTACGAGCTAGGCGCGGCGCTCGACGAGATCGCCCTGTTCTACGAGACGGTGATCGCCGCCGGCGTGATGCCGCTGTCGGTCGGCGGCGACCACGCGATCACCCTGCCGATCATGCGCGCCGTCGGCGCTCGGCAACCGTTGGGCATGATCCACATCGACGCGCACGCCGATACCGGCGATGACTACATGGGCTCGCGGCTGCATCACGGCGCGCCGTTTCGCCGGGCGGCGGAAGCGGAGCTGCTCGATCCCAAACGGGTGATCCAGATCGGCCTGCGCGGCACCACCAACGATCCGGCGCTGTGGTCGTTCAGCAACGAAAGCGGCATGCGTGTCGTCAGCATGGACGAGCTCGACGACAAGGGCTGGCGCTTCGCCGTCGAGGAGGCGCGGCGCGTGGTCGGCTCGGGCCCGACCTACCTGTCGTTCGACATCGACAGCCTTGATCCGTCGGAGGCGCCCGGCACCGGCACGCCCGAGGCGGGCGGCATCCGCGTCATCGAGGCGCTGCGCCTGCTGCGCGGGTTGCGCGGCGTCGATTTCGTCGGCGGCGACCTGGTGGAGGTCGCCCCCTCGTTCGACCCGGGCACCTTGACCGCGTTCAACGGCGCCTCGGTGCTGTTCGAGATCCTGTGCCTGCTGGCCGAGGCGCGGCAGCTTCGTCAGGCCTGACGCTGGAAAAGGTTGGAAAAAGGGCACCCGTTGCCAGCCGCCGTGATGCCGAGACTTGGGAACGATGACCTGTGGCAAGCGCCGTCATCGCGCGACGCTGCGCTGCGAGCTTGGATCGCCACGCCCGCCAAGCGGCGGCTCGCGGTGACGAGTGTGTGTCATCGAGTTCTTGGTATGACTGCTTGTAGCAGCTGGCGAGTTCCCACCCGCTGGTGCCGTGCTCGGCGCCGGCCGAGCTTCCACGGCTTTGCTCACGTCGGGCTGCGAAGATAAACCTTCGCCGACGCCGGCAGGTGTTTCATTCCGAAACCGGAACAATTAGGTCGCAACTCGGCCTGACGATCTCACGCCGGCTTGAGCGGGCCGATCGGTCGGGCGCGCTCGGCCCAGGACGGTTCGCCGGTCGAGCGGGCGTCGGGCAGTCGGAATGGCGGCAGCAGCCCGTCGGAGGATGACGGTCCGGCAGGACGTCGCGTCCCGGCGGGGCGTCGCGTCCCGGCGGAACTTCGCTCGGGCGCGATGGCGTCAGCGGACGCACTATCGTCGGCGGGTGCTGCGGCGTCAGCGCGGCTTCGCTGAGATTGGGTTGACCCCGCATCGCCATCGCGAGACGCGGAGCGCCCCCCGGGCCTGGCCAAAGCCAGCCCGAGGGCAGGCTCCGGCGATCCACCGCTCGTGCCTCCCGTGCTCGCCGGATGGTCGTGGATTGCTTCGCCTTCGGCTCGCAATGACGCGTCAAGAGAACCCGACCCGCCATCAGCGGGCGCTTCAGTGGGCGAGGCCGCCTCGCGCGTACGCGGCGGGAGCAACAGGGGGTGGTCGGATAGCCTGATGCCCAGCATCTGGCAGAGCGGGCGCAGCAGCCGCCCCATCTGCGGCGCGGCTTGCAGCAGCGCCACCATCTCCGGGTCGGACAGCAGATGGTTCATCTGACTACCCAAGGCGGTCGACGCCGGCACCAGCCGAAACAGCCAGGCAAAGCCGCGCGGCAGACGCTCAGCCCGACTATCAGCCCGACGCTCCGCCGCATCATCCGACGCGCGCTTGGCGTGCCGGGCGGCGCGGGAACCAGCCGGCGTCGCCAGCGGCAGCTCGCCCGAGCGGACCAGGGCGACAAACCTGGCGAACCGCACGCCAATGCGGCTCAGCCGCTTGTGGATCAGGATGTGGATCGGCCCGATAGCCACACCCCGCGCGGCAACCGCTTGGCATAGTACCCCTATGATGTAGGCGAAGCGGTCTGCGGCAGGGAGGACAACAAATGTCATAGATGGGAACATACAGAGAACTATGTCAGGGAGGCAAGCAAAAAGTGAGGCTTGCTTGCGCCAAGCGCCTCCTTGCGGACCGACCTCGGTCAGCCGGAGTGGCGTCGGAGGCGGAAGCTGGCGTCAGGCTGGTCCAAACGGCTGCCGCCGCGTCGGATCGCGTGGCGCATAGCAAACGCGTCAGACCGGCAACCTCCGCCGATCCGCCTCCGTTTGTGCCGGAATACACACGCCGGAGACACGCGATGAGATTGCTGATCACCACGGCCGCGGCGCTCGCGCTGGCCGCTTCTCCTGGCTTGGCCCAGCCGGGCGCATCATCGCCGGCCACAACGGGCGGTTCCGCTACCAGCGGCGACCAGTCGCTCAGCCAGCAGGACAAGGACTTCCTCAAGGACGCGGCGAGCGGCAAGGCCGAGGTCGAGGCCGGGCGCTACGTCCAGGAGCACGCCGCCAGCCCGGCGGTGCGCGTGTTTGGCCGCTGGATGGTGACCGATCACACGATGGCAGGCGACGCGCTGCAACACACCGCATCCTCGGTCGGGTATCAGTTGCCGGGATCGCTCGACCGCGAGGCGCGGGGGATGGTCGATCAGGTGAAGAAGCTGCGCGGCCCCGAGCTCGATCGCACCTACATCGGCTACATGGTTGAGGACCATCGCCAGGACGTGCGCGCCTTCGAGAAGGAGGCGCAGTCCGGCCAGAATCCGCAGGTGAAAGCGTTCGCCCAAGAATACCTGCCGGTGCTGCAGCAGCATCTCACCGCGGTCGAGGAGCTGCGGCGCAGCGTGATCGAAACCTCGGCGCGCGACACCCTCGAACGGCGCTGAGCCAAGCCGGGCAGGCGGTCCCGCCGCGCGTTTCCCCCGCCGGTTCAGCGCGTCTCGACCTCCACCCGAGGCACGTTGCCGCGCAGCAGGTCCCGCGCCGGCCGGCCGTGCAGCACGTCGCCAGGCGGCCCGGCGAGCACATCTCCGGCAAAGGGCGGCGGCGGAGGCGCCGCGCAGATTGTGCCACCCGGCGGCGCGACCGGCACATCGGCGCCAAGCAAGCCGGTCAGCCCGCTCGGCACGCCGGGCAGCCCTTGCAGGTCCAGCGACAGCGGCACGGTCGCGGTGGCCGGCGGGTCGGTCACGCAATCCGCCGGCTGGGCGAACACCGGACCGGCCAGCGGCAGCAGACAGGTCATCGCGATGAGACGGCGGCGCATCCGCCTATCGTCGCGCAAGCCGGTTAAGAGTTTCTTGGCCCCGGCACGGCGGCGAGCAGCGCCGGGATGAACACCAGGCTGGCAACCAGGGTGCAGCCAAGGCTGATCAGCAGCAGCACGCCCATGCTGGCGGTCCCGGCATGGGCGGACAGCGCCAACGAGCCGAACGCCGTGCCCGTGGTCAGCGCCGAGAACAGGATGGCGCGCGCCGTGGCCGAGCCGAGCACCGAGCGCTGTCCGGCGCGCCAGTTCATCACGAAATAGATGTTGAACGACACGCCGACCCCAAGCAGCAGCGGCAGCGCGATGACGTTGGCGTAGTTCAGCGGCAGTTTCGCCGCCGCCATCACCAGCACGGTCAGCAATGCCGACAGCAGCAACGGTGCCAGCACCAGCGCCACGTCGAGCGGCCGGCGCAGCGCGGCGAACAGGATCGCCGTGATCGCGATCAGCGCGCCGATCGCGGCGGTGCGGAACGCGCCGACAACTGTTCCGCTGGTCGCTTCGAGGGTGACCGCGGCGCCGCCCGCGTCCGGCGCGACGGCGCGGACCTGCTCGACGAAGGCGGCGAGGCCGGACGAACTCGCTACCTCGCGGGTCGGCACCGCTTGAACGCGCGCCCGCCCGTCCGGCAGCAGCCAGTCCCGCGCGATCTCGGGCGGGATGGAGGCAAGGGTAATCGGCTTGGCGCCCAGCGCGCTGCGCAGCCTGTCGAGCTGGGTCGGCAGGAACCGGGTCAGCGCCGCGTTCAACGCCATCACCACCTGGTCGGACGCGCTGGCGATGCGACGCAGGTCTTCGGCGATCGCCGCGAGGGGGTGGTCCGCCGCGAGCTTCTCCAGCGCCGGCGTGATCTGGTCGAGCGCGGTCTTCGCCGCCAGTCGCACCTGGTCCGGGGTGACCGGTGCGGCCGCCGCGCGGACGCCGAGCGTGGCCGAGAGAATGCTGTTGGCGTCGGCGATCAGCGCCAGCTTCGCCGGCTGCTCGTCCGGGATGTAGCTCGCGATGCTCAGCGTCGACGCCACGAGAGGAAGCTGGCGCAGCCGCTCGGTCAACTGCTTGGCGGCGGCAAAATCCGGCGTGATCACGTCGATCGTCAGCGGATTGGTCACCGGCGACTCCATCAGATCGCTCAGCGTGCGCATCGCCTCGGTGTCGGGATTCTTGACGTGCAGCGGGTCGGCATCGAAGGTCAGCTTGGGCAGCAACGCCAGACCGAGCACGGCCAGCGCTGCAAACGCACCGAGCACGGAGGCCCGACCCCGACGCAGCAACGGGTCGAGCGTCGCGGCCCACCGGAAGCCCACTTCCTTGTCCTCGCCGGGCGGGCGGAAGACGGCGATGGCGGCGGGCAGGAAGCTCAGCGAGCAGGCGAACGCGATGAGCATGCCGACCCCGGCGATCAGGCCGAGCTCGGCCACGCCTTGGAACTCGGTCGGCACGAATGCCAGAAAACCGGCGGCGGTGGCCGCGGCGGCAACCAGGATCTGCACGCCGACCCGGCGTCCGGTCTCAACCAGGGCGCGCGAGGCGTCGGCCGTCTCTGCCATGAAGCTGCGATACCGCACGCTGAACTGGATGGCGAAATCGACCGCGATGCCGACGAACAGAATCCCGAAGCCGACCGAGATGAGGTTGAGCGTGCCGATCGCCACTGCCGCGAACAGCAAGGTCAGCGCCAGTCCGAGCGTCAACGTCAGCAGCATCGGCACGATCAGCCGCCAGCTGCCCACCGCGAGGAGCAACCACACGGTAATCAGCACAAGACTGCCCAGCAGCCCGTACGCCGCGTCCTGCGTGACTGTCGAGAACTCCTCGTCGGCCAGCGGGACGGCGCCGGTGAGACGCACTCGCGCGTCGCCCGACTTGACGAATTGGAGATCGGCGGCGGCAGCGCGGATCGCCCGCGTGGCAGCGCCGCCCGGCTGCAACGCGCCATAGTCGAGCTTTGGCTGCACCAGCACGAAGCGGTATTTCCCCGCGAGCTCGCTGAGATCGCCGCCGAGCAGCCGCGCCCAGGACAGCGGCCGAGGATGTCCGTCCAGCGTGTCGCGCATCACGTCGTGCAGCGCGCGCAATGTCGGCAGGTAGGGGCCGAGCTCCACCTGGCCTTTCTGGACCCCGAGGCCGATCAGTGACAGCGAGGCGAACAGGCCGCGCGCGCTCGGATCGGCCGCGAGCTGTCCCAGGAACGGCTGCGCGTCGATGATGCGGTTGAGCAGCGCCTCGAGCGGCTTGATCCCCAAGAACAGCAGACCTTCCTGGGTCAGGAACGGTGACGCGTCGGGCCGCCGCACGGATCTGAAATGCGCCTGGTCGGCGGCGATGGCGGTGGCGAGCGCGTTGGCGGTCGCGTCCGCCTCCTCCGGCTCCCGCGCGTCGATGACCACGACGATCAGCTCATGAAATTGCGGGAAATCCCGTTGCAGCGCCAACGCGCGTTGCCGCCAGGGCAGGCTGTCGGCGAACATCTTGTCGGTGTCGGTGATGACGCCGAGGTGCAGCACGGCGAGCGAGGCCGCGACAACCCCCAGCACCAGTCCGACGAGGAAGACCAGTCGGGCATGACGCTGGCAGCGATCGACCAGGCGGGCGAGCAGACGCGAAAGGATCATCGGCAAGCAGTCTGGATGAAAATACGAGCGCCGCGATCACCTCGGGCTTGCGGCGGTCACGTGATAGTCCGTCCGGGTCATCGGGTCCATGCTGCTCAACCCCAGCAGCACGGAGAGCCAGACCACGCCGGCCACAGCGAAGCCGCGCACGATCATCGGACCCCTGCCGATTTCCATGAACACGGCAACCACCAGCGCCTCCATCAGCAAGGCCGGCAGCAGAATCAGGGTGCGCAGCCACGGCGCGAGATGCAGCAGGCTGGCGGCGAACTCGATGCCGAGCAGGACCAGCAGCAGCAGCCAGGTCACCAACAACAAGAAACCGCGCGGCGGCATCATCACCGCCCGATGAGATAGATCAGCGGGTAGAGCACGATCCACACCATGTCGACGAAGCTCCAATACAGTCCGACGACCTCGACCGGCGTGTGATACCAGCGGGAGAAGTCGCCGCGACGCGCTCGCCAGGCCATCCAGCTTACCAGCGCGATGCCGATCACCATGTGCACGCCGTGCAGCGCGGTGCTCACGAAATAGAACACGTAGAACAGCTTGGCACCGCCGGCCTCCGGTCCGGAGATGCCGAACGCGGGGTCGGTCGGGAAAAGGTGCTTGTCGAAGTCGTCGTGATATTCGAGCCCGAACTTGAGGCCGAGGAAGATCAGCCCGAGGCCGATCGCGCCGGCGCAGCAGATGATGAATAGGCGAACATTCTCGACCCTGATCGCGGCGAGGCCCATCGAGTAGACCAGGCTGCTGGTCACCAGCAGGGCGGTGTTGACCGTGCCGATCCACAGCTCGGTCTCCGCCGCTCCGGCGTCGAACCCCGCCAGATTCTGATAACGCGCGAACAGCCAGCCGAGAAACAACCCGCCAAAAAACAGGATCTCGGTCGCCAGGAACAGCCACATGCCGGCCAGCGCGGTGCCGGACTGATGATCGGCGTCCGAGTACTGGAACTCGTGCGGCGCGTATGCCTCAGACATGGTGCTGCACCAGCTCCGGCGGCGGGTAGGTGTAGGGCGGCTCGGTCACCACCGGCGTGCTGGCGAAGTTCTTTGCCGGCGGCGGCGAGGGCGTCTGCCATTCGAGGCCGGTGGCACCCCACGGGTTGGCCGGCGCTCGCTCGCCGCGCAACAGCGACCAGGTGAGATAGCCGAGCGGCAGCAGGTAGCCGACGGCGAGGAGCGTCGCTCCCGAGGAGGACAGCACGTTGAGCACGTGAAACTGCGGCGGGTAGGAGTGATAGCGCCGCGGCATCCCGAGATAGCCGAGCAGCAGTTGCGGCGCGAAGGTGAGATTGAACCCGATGAAGATGATCAACGCGGCGGCGCGGCCCCACATTTCCGGGTACAGCCGTCCGGTGATTTTCGGCCACCAGTAATGCAGGCCGCCGAAGAAGGCGGTCACCATCCCGCCGACCATGACGTAGTGGAAGTGCCCGACCACGAAGTAGGTCTGCGTCAGGTGCACGTCGGCCGCGAGGGCGGCGACGAACAGGCCGGTCAAGCCGCCGATGGTGAACAGGCCGACGAAGCCGAGCGCGTACAGCATCGGCGCGTCGAAGTGGATGAACCCCTTGTGCAGCGTGCCGATCCAGTTGAACACCTTGATCGCCGACGGCACCGCGACGGCGTAGCTCAGCAGCGAGAACACGACGCTGGCGTACAAAGACTGGCCGGAGACGAACATGTGGTGTCCCCAGACGAAGAAGCTGATCACCGCGATCGACACGCTGCACCAGGCGACGAACTTGTAGCCGAACAGCCGACGCCGGGCGAACACCGGGATGATCTCGCTCACCACACCGAAACCCGGCAGGATCATGATGTAGACCGCCGGGTGCGAGTAGAACCAGAACATGTGCTGGAACAGCAGCGGGTCGCCGCCGATCGCGGGGTCGAACACGCCGACCCGGAAGATCCGCTCGAAGGCGAGCAGCAGCAAGGTGATCGCCAGCACCGGCGTGGCGAGCACGTAGATCACGCTGGTCGAATAGAGCGACCAGACGAAGATCGGCATCTTGTACCAGGTCATCCCCGGCGCTCGTAGCCGGTGGATGGTGATCATGAAGTTCAGCCCGGTGGCGATCGAGGAGAAGCCGGAGACGAACACGCCGATCACCGCGAGCACGACATGGCTCTGGGTGAACGCCGAGGAGAGCGGCGGATAGAACGTCCAGCCGGTGTCCACGCCGCCGACGAACAGCGCGTACAGCTCGATCGCGCCGCCGGTCATGAACAAGTACCAGCTCAGCAGGTTCAGCCGGGGGAAGGCGAGGTCGCGGGCGCCGATCATCAGCGGCAATATGAAGTTCCCCAGCGTCACCGGCACGGCGGGCACCAGGAAGAACCACACCATCACCACGCCGTGCGCGGTGAACAGCCGGTTGTAGGTTTCCGCCGAGCCGATCAGGCCGCTGGGCACCACCAGGTTGAGCCGCACCAGCGCCGCCGCCAGACCGCCGATGAAGAAGAAGAAGGTGATCGAGCCGAGATAGAGCACCGCGATGCGCTTGTGGTCGGTCGAGAGCAGCCAGCTCGCCAGCGAGAACTTGTCGCCGAGATAGCTCTGCTCGAGCTCCTCGGTCTCGACGACGGTGGTGCTCATGACGGCTTCTCCGCTGCCAGCGACTTGATGTAGGCGATCAGGCTGATGAGGTCCTCCTCGCTGATCTGGCCGGCGAAGGAGGGCATGACCGGCGCGTAGCTGGCGACCACCCGCTTCGTCGGCATCAGGATGGAATCGCGTAGATACCGGTCGTCGGCGATGATCGTCGAGCCGTCGGCCAGCGGCACCGGGCTGCCGTACACACCGTTGAGCGACGGCGCCCGCACCGTGCCGTGGCCACCATGACAGCCGCTGCATCCATAACGGGTGAACAGGGTGCGGCCATCAGCGACCAGGCTGTTGCTGGTCCCGTTCTGCTCCAGCCATTGCTGGTACTCGGGGCCTGGCAAAGCGACGACGGTGCCGGTCATCTGGCTGTGCGCGGTGCCGCAGAAGCGGGTGCAGAACAGGTCGTAGCTGCCCGGCTTGTCGACCTGGAACCACAAGGTCTCATAGCGGCCCGGCAGCACGTCGTGCTTGACCCGAAACGCGGGGACCGAGAAGTCGTGGATCACGTCCTCCGACGTCATCACCAGTTCCACCGGGCGTCCGGTGGGAAGATGAACGCTGTTGATCTCGCGTTGACCACCAACGTGCTCGCTCTTCCACATCCACTGCTTGGCAACGACATAGATCGTCAGCGCATCGCGGGGCGGCTGGCCGATGCGCAGATAGAGGTCGGCGCCCCAGACGAACAGCCCGAAGAACACGAGCAGGGTCAGCGCGGTCCAGGTGCTCTCGACCCGCCACGTCTTCTTGGCGATCAAGCCCCGATCGACGGTGCTGCGGGCGTTGTACTTGAACAGGAAGACAACCATCAGCCCGGCGACAAGCGCCAGCACCGCGACCGACATCACCGTCAGCGCGATGAGCAGGTAGTCGACCTCCGTCGCGGTGGTGGAGGCGGCGGGGAGCCACAGCTTCATGGCGCCCGCCGCTCACGCCGGAACGCGAGCAACAGCGTGCCGCCGATCACCAGCACGGTCAGCCCGCCGCCGAGCTCAAGCAGCTTCAGCACCGCGAGCGTGTAGCGCCCGGTGGTCGGATCGAAATGAAAGCACAGCAACAGCACCGGCAGCGCCCGCGCCGCGATCGTGCCAGTTTGCGCGCGCGTCACGCCGAGCCGGACGTCGGCCGGCGCGTAGCCCACACCCAGCAGGTAGCTCGACACCGCCCCGCGCGGGGTGAGGAAGACAATGCCGGCGGGGTGCAAAAACTGCTTTTGCTCCGGGTCGAACTTGCCGCGGAAGCCGACCGCGTCGGCGACCGCGCGCACCGCGTCGGCCGAGCCGGTGAGGAAGTGTCCCGCCCCGGCGAGCGGGAACTGCGCGGCATCGGCGCGCTTGGCGGCGGCCGCGTCGGCGCTGGCCTCGGCCGGATCGATGCTCAGCGAGACCAACGTGTAATCCTCCCCGGCCACAAGGCCGGTGTGGCTGAGTGCGTTGTAGAGGTCGGCGCGCACCACGCCGCACAGATTGGGACAGTGGAAGTAGCCAAGCGCGAGGATCATCGGCCGGCCTTCCGCCAGCTTGCCGATCCGCACCTGCCGACCGGTCGCATCGCGCAACGTCGTGTCCGCCGGCAATTGCGCTCCGGGCTTCTGGTCATAGGCGAAGTCGCCGGGAAGCGGGGCGGACGCGGCACACGCCATCCAGACCAGCAGCAAGACGATGCGGCGCATCGCGGTCATGGCGGCTTGGGCCAGCTCGGGATGCCCTCGCGCGCCACCTGCCGCATCGCCGCCGCGATCGGGATGTGCGCGATGCCGCGCGACCGATCGACCCAGCCGGTGCCGTTCAGCCGCGCCATCTCGCTGGCATGGAACGCGGCCATGTCCTCGGGCGGGCTCGGTTGCAGCCGGGGTTCCGGATAGGAGGGCAGCGGTCCACCCAAGGTTCGGTCGAGATGCGGCCAGCGGAACAACAGCAGCACGCCGAACACGATCACCAGCAAGGTGCCGACCACCAGAGCGACCGCGCCGACGATGAAGCGGCCGCTGATGTCGGCGCCTTCGTGCGTCGCGTTCGGGATCACCCGCTCGGCTTCAGCCATGCTGCTGCACCGCTGCCGTGGGAACGAAAAACCGTCCGGCGCGCCACGCGAGGCCGACGCCCAGGCCAAACACGGCAAGCATCGCGGCGATGTCGGTCAGCCCAAAACCACGGCCCGAGGCCGGCAGCACCAGCCACCAACCGCGCAGGATGGCCGCGATCACGAGCGTCGCCGCGATAACGAGCAGCGCGCGGCGCGAGCGCTGCACCTGCGGCCAGAGCAACGCGAAGAACGGCAAGGCGAAGTGCAAGGCGACGATCGCGCCGGCGACATATTGCCAGCCGCCGCTGATGCGCGGCAGGTACCACCGCGCTTCATCCGGCAGGTCGGACTGCCAGACGATCAGCATCTGCATGAAGTCGAGATAGGACCAGAGGATCACCAGCGCGAGCAGCAGCTTGCCAAGACCGCGCAGGCCATCACTTTCCAGCGGGGTTGCAACCGTGGCCAGCAGCACCGCGAGCGCGAGCGCGAACAGCACCGCTTCGGTGCCGGTCAGCATGCCGTAGATGCTCGACATGAATTCCGGATCGAGCGACAAGGTCATGTCGATCGAGGCGAAGGTGAAGGTGAGCGCCAGCAGGATCAGCCCAGGCGGCGCCAGCCGACGCAGCGCCGGCTGCGGATCGGACTGGCGCAGCGCCAGCAACGCAACAGCCCCCAGCGCGAGCCACACGACGAGATAGAGAACTCCGCGCGCATAGAAAAACGCTGGGTTGAGATAGAACGTGTTGTGCAGCTGCGCTTGCAGCTCGGGCCGCGCCCACGGATAGAGCGTGCGTAGCAGCAGCGGCAACGGCAGCGCGAACGGCAGCGCCAAGGGCAGGGTGCAAAGGCCGGTCAGCAGCGGCGCCCGGATCGCCCAGCCCCAGCGTCCGCCGGTGAGCGCGTGGATCAGCAGCAGCGTCAGGCTGCCGAGCGGCCAGCCGATCCAGCATGCGAAGGCAGCAAGCCAGGCATAGGCGAACACCGGCAAAGCCAGAATCGCCGCCAGCAAGCAGCCCAGCACGCCAACGCCGCCGGCGATCCAGCCGATCCGCTCGGCGTCCAGCCGCGTCATCGCAACGCGTCCCGCTGATCCGCCGGCACGTCCGCCACCGTGGCGTGCTGGCTCTTCTGCAAGGCGCGGATGTAAGCGGCGATGGCCCAGCGATCCGCCGGCTGCACGCGATTGGCGAACGAATACATCGCACCGTAGCCGTTGGTCATCACGTCGTAGAAATGCGCCACCGGCGCCTCGCGCAGCCGGTCGATATGGTAGGAGGGCGGCGGCGGGAAGCCACGTTGCACCACCATGCCGTTGCCGTTGCCGAGCTCGGAGTGGCACGGCGTGCAGTAGATGCGAAATCGCTGCTGCCCGCGCTCGAGCAAGGCCAGGGTCACCGGCGGCGCGGGCTGGGGGTGCTCGCCGAAACGCACCACATCCGCCGGGCGCTTGGCAGGTGCCACCAACGGTGCATAGGTTTTCTGCTTGGGCTGGGTGGTCATGTCATCGCAGCCGGCCAACGCGCCGAGCAACACAAGCGGCAGCACGCGGCGTCTCACGGGATGTCCTCGCTGATCGCCGGGCCGAGCTCCGCCAGCACGGCGCGCGCTCGCGACAGGTCGGCACCGCCGACGGGCCGCACCGCGACGAACCAGCCGGCGCGCATCGCTTCGCGAAAACTGTCGCACTCGTCGACCGGATGGTGCAGGCGCGTGAGCCGGCCGGCGACAAACACGCCGACGAACCCGGCGATCATCGCGCACAACACCGCCAATTCGAACGCGATCGGGATGAACACCGGCCAGGAGAAATTCGGCCGACCGCCGATGTCAAGCGGGTAGTGCCAGACATCCGCATAGGTCATCAGCGCGAAAAACCCGACCAGGCCGAGCATGGCGCAAACGAACATCACCAGCGGCAGCGGCGAGCCGCCCAGCTCGCCCTCGAGCGCCATCGGCGTGTAGGTCTCGATGCCGTCGACCCGCTCCTTGCGCAGCCGCGCGAGCGCCGCCCGTAGTTGCTCCTCCGTATCGAACGCCGCGAGAATGCCGCTCAAGACGCGCTGCCTCGCGATTCGCGGGCGATCAACGCACGCATCTCGTGCATCGAGACCGCCGGGACGAAGCGCAACGCCAGCAGGATGCCGGTGAGGAACAGGCCCACGGTGCCGCCCAAGGTCGCCCAGTCCCAGAACGTGGCGTGGAACATGCCCCAGGAGGACGTCAGGCGCGGCCGGTGCAGGCTGGTGATGACGATCTCATAGCGCTCCAGCCACATCCCGACGATCACGCCGAACGACATCAGCAGCACCAGCGGCCGGTTCATTCGCAATGGCCGGAACCACATGAGCTGCGGGATCAGCACGTTGAGCGTGATCGCGCCCCAGTAGACCGGCACGTAGATGCCCCAGACCCTTGCCGCGAACATCGCCTCCTCGGCCTCGTCGCCGCGATAGTAGACGTTGAACGCATCCATCATGTAGGCGTAGCCGAGGAACAGGCTGCTGGTCAGCAGCAGCCGGCATAGCACGTCGATGTGCCTGCCGGTAATGTAGTCCTCCAAGCGCATCATGCGCCGCGCCGGGATGATCAGCAGCAAGGTCACCGCGAACCCGGAGAGCAGCGCGCCGAACACGAAGAACGGCGGGAACTGCGTCGAGTGCCAGCCGACCGTTGCGGCGCCGGCGAAGTCGAGGCCGACGATGCTGTGCACCGATACCACCACCGGCGCCATGATCGCTGCCATGATCCCGTAGGTGGCGTGCAAGTGGCGCCACTGCCGACTGGAGCCGCGAAAGCCCATGGCAAAGAAGCCGTAGATCATCTGCTTGGGGCGGGTGTGCGCGCGGTCGCGCACGCTGGCGAGATCCGGCAGCAGGCCGATGTACCAGAACATCGCCGAGCTCAGCACGTAAGTGTAGAGCGCCCAGAAATCCCACAGCAGCGGGCTGCGGAACTGCGGCCATAGCCCCATCGTGTTCGGATAGAAGAACAGCCAGTACGCGAACCACGGCCGCCCGAGATGCAGGATCGGATAGACGCCGGCCGCAGCGGCGCCGAACAGCATCATCGATTCCGCGATCCGATTGATCGAGGTTCGCCACTCGACACCGACCAGAAAGAACAGCGCCGAGATGAACGTCCCGCCCGAGGCGACGGCGATCCACCAGACATAGCTCAGGATCGCGAAACCCCAGGCGACCGGCCAGTCGATGCCCCAAATCCCGACCCCGGCCCAGAACAGGTAGAGGATCGAAATCACCAGCAGCCCGAACAGCGCGAAGCTGGGGACGAATGCGATCCACCACCACAGAAAGGCGCGCTCGCGCAGCACCAGGGCGCAGACGCGGTCGGTCATCGAGCCCATCGTGACCCCGGGCAGCAACACCGGGTCATCGGCACGCGGCGCCGGGTTGGCGGGTCGGCGCAGCCGCCGCAGCCGGGCCTCCAGCGGTAGCTCGGTCGCGATCTGGCTCTTGCTCATGCGCCGCGCTTGTCGAGTGCCGGGTTGAGATTGCGGATACGCGCCTCGTACGTCACGCGCGGATGGGTATTCTGGTCTTCTAGCACCGGGTAGTCGAGCGGACTCTGCTTGCGCTGCCCTACCGCGCTGTTCTCGTCGGCGAGGTTGCCGAAGGTGATCGCCTGGGTTGGGCACGCGGCCTGGCACGCGGTGCGCACCTTGCTGCTGGCGCCGCTGTCGCCGCGATCGGTCGCGATGCGCGCCTCGGCGATGCGTTGCAGGCAGAAGGTGCACTTCTCCATCACGCCGCGCGCGCGCACCGACACGTCGGGGTTCCACGACTCAGGCGGACGATCCTGCTTGTGGGCGAACGCGAAATAGTTGAACCGGCGGACCTTGTAGGGGCAGTTGTTGGAGCAGAAACGGGTGCCGACGCAACGGTTGTAGACCATCACGTTGAGCCCCTCGGAATCGTGCACCGTGGCGCCGACCGGGCAGACGATCTCGCACGGCGCCTGCTCGCATTGCATGCACAGCATAGGCTGGAAAAAACTGTCCGGCGCGTCCGGCGTCCCCTCGTAGTAGCGGTCGATGCGTAGCCAGTGCATTTCGCGCTCGCGCAACACCTCGGCCTTGCCGACCACCGGCACGTTATTCTCCGCCTGGCAGGCGACAACACAGGCGTTGCAACCAATGCAGCTGTTGAGATCGATGCTCATCCCCCACGCGGCGGGGCCGGGCGGGATGCGGCGATACAGATGCGGGTTCGACGCATCCCCTTGCAGGAAATCCGGTTGCTGGTGAAACTGATCGAGCGTGCCGTGGCGGACATGCGGGCTGGGGTCCTCGAACAGCACCCCGTGATGTTCGGTGCTGGCGAGACGGTCGTTGCCGCGCAGCTTGCGCAGCTCGGCCACCCCGGGCCAGCCGA
Source organism: Acetobacteraceae bacterium (assembly GCA_965218045.1). Classification (GTDB taxonomy): domain Bacteria; phylum Pseudomonadota; class Alphaproteobacteria; order Acetobacterales; family Acetobacteraceae; genus CAVRCA01. The sequence goes on from CBDCJX010000001.1 coordinate 63,641, forward strand.
TCAGGGGATAGAAGTCGAACCCGTTGCTCTCGTCCGCCGCGTCCCCGCCCACGCGACGCCCGAAGCCGAGCGGAGCAACCACGCAATCCGCCGCCTGACCGGGCTGGACCCAGACCGGGACGGCAAGCCGTGCCGGTCCGATAGCGAGCTCCACACGGTCGCCGTTCGCCAAGCCGAGCTCGCGTGCCAGCGCGGGGGCGATCAGCAGCGGATTGTCCCAGGTGAGCTTGGTGAACGGTCGCGGCATCTCCAGCAGCCAGGGGTTGTTGGCGAAGCGTCCGTCCCAGACATGCGGATCGGGGCGGAACAGCACGGTCAGCTTGGCCGCCGGCTTGGCGGGGATCGCGGCTCGCGCCGCCTCGGGCCGTAGCGCCGCGTCGATGGGCCGGCTGGCGCTGTCGGCAACAACGCCACTGGCGAGCGCCTCGTGCCACGCCTCGGCGCTCCGCTTGCCCCACACGGCGTCCCAGGTGGCGCGCACCGCCTCCTGCGCGGTCACCGGCCGCGCGTCGGCGAACAGCGCCAGCAGCTCGTGCGGGCTGGTCCCGCCGTATAGCGGCAGCGCCTGCGGCTGCATCACGCTGGCGCTGCCGTCGAACGCGCGGGCGTCGCTCCAATCCTCCCACGCATGCGTCATCGGCACGAACCAGGTGGTCGCCCGCGCGGTCTCGTCGGCGGCGCGCGCCAAGGTCATGCTGAACCGCACCTTGCGCAGTGCCGCGCCAAATCCCAGCGCGCCGGGCGCGGCGTAGACTGGGTTGCTGTCGAGGATCAGCAAGGTCTCGACCTGCCCGGCCTGCATCGCCTCGACCAGCTCGGGTAGCGAGCCGGCCTGATCGGGATGCCCGTGCTCGACCGGCTCGACCAGATCGTAGGTTGCGCCGCGTCCGCCGAGCGCTTCGTTGATGGCATGGATCAGCGCGTGAGCTTGCGCCGGCTGATCCGGCCCGGCATGCACGAAGGCGCGCCCGCGCGCGGCGCGGAGGTCGTCGATCACCGGGCCGAGCCAGGCGGGTGCGTCGGCTGGCGCGGCGTCTTGCAGCACGGACGCGGCGAGCGCCACCAGGATCGCGTGCATCTCGCCCGGCCCGGCGATGAAGCGGTGATCGGCGGTGGCGCCGATCAGGGTCGGCGTCGGCTCAACGGCGTACAGCCGGCTCATCGTCGCGGTGCGCGTCGGGTTGCGTCGCGCGGCAAGATCGCGGGCGAAGCGAAGATGCCCGGGCGCCGAGCTCACCAGGTCGCTGTCCAGCGCCAGGATCATGTCGGCCCGATCGAGATGCGGCACTAGCGTCACTGGCCGGCCATATGCGAGGCGCGCGCCCTCCCGCACGGTGTCGCGCGAGACCGGGTCCCAGCGGTGCCAGCGTGCCTCGGGATAGCGGGCGAGCAGCGCGTCGATCTGTCGCCCCAGGGTGGGCGAGGTAACGGTGCCGGTCAGGATACGAAAGCCGGCGCCACGATTCGCCGCTAGCAGGCCCCGCACTCCAGTCAACGCGGTTTGCAATTGTTGGCGCGTGGTCGGCACGCCATCCACGCTCAACGCGGCCTGCCGATGCGGGTCGTAAAAATCCAGCACCATTGCCTGCGCGAACGCATCCGTGGCACCCAGGCTGGCCGGGTGAAGCGGGTTGCCCTCGACCTTGATCGGCCGGCCCATCCAGTGCTTGACGACGATCCCCGAGGCGTAGCCGTCGATCACGTTCGCCGTGCTGTAGAAGTTGGGGATCGAGGGGATGATCTCCGGCGGCACGCGCACCGCCGGGATCAGCACGCCGCTCGGCGCGCCCGGGTCGCACCCGGCGAGGCCGGCGAGCGCGAACGAGGCCGCCATCAGCCGCAACACGCGCCGCCGATCGACCGGCGAGGCGAGCGATTCGGCGAGCCCGGGGAACTCCTGCGCGGCGCGGGCGAGGAATGCCGGGTCCTGTTCCAGATGATCGAGGCTGCGCCATTGTCGGGTCATCGATGGCATATGGAGCAGTCCGTCAGTTTACGGTTCGGCAGGTTATACTCTTGCAGCAACGCGGCCGGCGATGGCGTCGACGCCATGCGGTGCCATTCCGTATTGAATATCTCGCTCTGCGGGCGGAGGTTGGGACCGGGATTGCTGTGACAACTGATGCAGAAGCCCATCGTGAAGGTGGCCTGCTTCGACGTCAGCGGCATCCGATCCATCGCTCCATGACAGCTTGAGCAGCCCACGCCCTTGGCGATGTGAATGCTGTGATTGAAGTAGACGTAGTCGGGCAAGTTGTTCACTCGGTGCCACACGATCGGCTGATCTTTCGCCAGGCTGTCGCGCACCGGTGCCAGCAACGCCGCGTTGGTCCAGATCTGCGAATGGCAGGTCATGCACGTATAGGTGGGCGGCAGCCCGGCGTTTGACGCCACTTCGACCGAGGTGTGGCAGAACCGGCAATCGATCCCGAGCCCGGCAACGTGGTGCTGATGGCTGAACGGCACCGGCTGCTCCACCGTCCAGCCCACGTGCCGCGCGTAGTCGGTGCGCGGATAGCCCCACCACCACGCGAGACCCGCCGCCGTCACACCGGCCAAGGCCAGCAGCACGAGCTTGGCAACGAGGTTGTGAGCGGGTCGGAAAATGGCGGCCATGGCGCCCCACCCGTGACACACAACACGCCTTTGCCGCCATCCGGGTTTTGCGGTGCTCGCGTGAACGTTAGTGGGTTCGCGACTTTGACGCCCGCGCGGCGGTGCGGGAAATTGCCGCCAAGCCGCCAGCAGGAGGAGAACGGCAATGTCCAGCACAACAACCCAGGCGGGCGGCGACCAAGCGCGCAGCCGCCCGCCGTTCCGTGCCGATCACGTCGGCAGCCTGCTGCGACCCAAGGAGTTGCAGGCGGCGCGCGCCGACTGCAAGGCGGGCAAGCTCTCGCAAGAGGCGCTGCGCGTGGTCGAGGACAAGTGCGTCGGCGCGGCGATCCGGCGTCAAGCGGAGATCGGACTGCGCGCCGTGACCGATGGCGAGTATCGCCGCGCCTACTGGCACTACGATTTCGTCGCCGGTCTCGACGGGGTGGAGATCTACGAGCCCGAGCAGAAAATCATGTTCAAGGGGGCGATGCCGCTGCCGCATGCGTTGCGCGTCGTCGACCGGGTCGGCTGGTCGCGGCCGGTGATGATCGATGATTTTCAATTTGTCGCGGAGCACGCCTCGGGCGAGGTGGCGAAACAGACCATCCCGTCGCCGAGCGTGGTGCATTTCCGCGCCGGCCGTCGCGGCATCGACAAGGCGACCTATCCGGATCTCGAACCGTTCTTCGCCGATCTCGGGAGTGCCTACCAAAGCGCGGTGGGCGCCTTCGCCGCCGCCGGCTGCCGCTACTTGCAGCTCGACGAAGTGAACATCGCCTATCTCTGCGACCCCGAGCAGATCGCCAACCTCAAGGCGCGCGGCGAGCACGTCGAGGACTTGCTGCGCGTCTACGCCGAGATGCTGAACACCGCGATCAGCGGACGCGGCACCGACATGACGATCAGCATGCACCTCTGTCGCGGCAATTTCCGGTCCACCTGGGTGGCCTCGGGCGGCTACGAGCCGGTGGCGGAGGTGCTGTTCAACCAGATCAACGCCGACGCCTATTTCATGGAATATGATACCGATCGCGCCGGCGGCTTCGAGCCGCTGCGCTTCGTGCCGCGCGGCGAGAAAATCGTCGTGCTCGGCCTCGTCACCAGCAAGACCGGCGAGCTGGAGAGCAAGGACGAGCTCAAGCGGCGCATCGACGAAGCGGCGAAATACCTGCCGCTGGAGCAGCTCGCGCTGAGCCCGCAATGCGGTTTCGCCAGCACCGAGCAGGGCAACCTGCTCACCGAGGAGCAGCAATGGGCCAAGCTGCGGCTATGCGTCGAGGTGGCGCGCGAGGTCTGGGGTGGTGTGTAGCCTCGTCAGCGGTGCGTCACGCGCGGCGAGCATCGCGATGAATGAGCATCTTGAGCGCGGTTCTGAATGTCCTCGCTGTCAGCGGCACCACCAGAGTGTAAGGTGAGAATGCCCTGGCTTGTTCGGCCGGTTTGTTCGAGATCGGCTGGGCTGTCGGCCTCAAGTGTACCGAAGGCTTCACTCGCGTGTGGCCGACGTTCGGCACCGCCGCTTCCATGGTCATTAGCCTCGGCCTGCTCGGCTTGGCGTTGCGGACCCTACCTCTCGGTACGGCCTACGCGGTCTGGACCGGCGTTGGCACGGTTGGCACTGCAATCCTCGGGATGGCCCTGTTCGGCGAGTCGACCGAACCGGTCCGCTTGGCGTGCATTGGGCTCATTGTCCTCGGCATCGTCGGGTTGAAACTCGTCGGGCATTGAGCCGCGCGCTTCCTGGCCTCACGCCACCGGCGGCAGATCGAGATGCTGCTCGACCCGGCGCAGGCGAGCGTCGATCTCGCTGATCAGTATGCCGTGGCCGAGCACGGAGGAGTGATACTCGGTCAACGCCTGGCGCAAGGTCGCGATCTGTCCGGCGAGGTCGTCGAGCTTGCGGCCGTGCTCGGAACGGAGCTCGGCAATCTCGCTGCGGAACTCGCTGCGCAGGCTGGCACCCATCGCCTGTATCTCGCCGCGCAGCTCAACGCGCATCGCCTCTTGCGCCTGCAGCACCCCCTGCAGCATGGCGACGATGCTGCCGAGGTCGGTGCCGTTGCCGCTCATCGCTCGCCCTTCAAGAAGCTGGCGATGTCCGGGTTCGCGGTCAGCGTGGCCAGCTCCGCCTCGCTCGGCAGACGCGGCTTGTCGCGTGCCGCATTCACCATGCACAGAAAACCCATGGCCTCGCCCGCACTGGCGCGGAACTGATGCCAGGTCCAGGACGGGATGGTGACCAGGTCGTGCGGCCCGACCTCGCGTATCGCCTCGCCCAGCAGGCACTGCCCGTGGCCACGCAGGATCATCACCGCATGGACGTGCTCGTGTTGCTCCAGGGTGGAATGGCCGCCCGGCGCCATCTCGAAATAGCGCAGCTCGCAGCCGAGCTTTTCCTCGGCGAACAGCACCTGGCGGGAGATCGCGCGGAACGGCGCCGAACCCTCCTCCTTGTACGGCATTCGGGTGACGCCCTCCCACCGATAGTCGGGCTCGGCGGTGCGTAGCAGGCTCGGTTTCGTGGGTTCCATGACGGGTCTACCGATACGAGTGGCAAGCGACGGCGCGGGTGAAGGCCGCGGTCTCCTCGGTCAGCCGCTCGCGCGCGAGGAGCAGGCTGCCGCCGATCAGCAACATCGTCTCCGCACCATAGAAATCAAGCTGTTCCGCGACCCGCGCCAAGGTCATGCCCCCGGCGGGAACCGGCAGGCTGGGGTGCATGCCGTGCCAGGGCGCCCGCGCATTCTCCGCCAGGGTGCGGCAGGTTTCGGGCGAGTTGCCGAAACGGCCGCCATAGGTCGGGAAGATCACCGCGTCCGCGCCGAGCAGGCGGAACAGCTTGCCGATCAGCAGTTCGGGGGCGATGCGTGCCGCGCCGCCCAGCGTCGGATGCGCCAGAAAGGCGATGTCGGGATTCTCGGCGATGATGGTTTGCGCGTTGGCGAAGCCCGCCAGGCTCGGCGACAGCATCACCGTGTCGATCCCCTCCTGCCGCGCCAGTGCGAGTTGGCGCCGATGGGCGTCGAGATCGCCCGAGAGGTTGGGAACGTAGCGGGTCGGCCGCCCGGTGAGCCTTGCCGCGCGATGCACCGCCGCGGCGCACGCGACCACCCGCGCGGCGAAGGGCGCGCAACGCTGGTCAGCCAGCCCGTGATCGTCCTTGACGCAGTCGATCCCGCCTTGGGCGAACTGCTCGGCCAACGCGGCGAGCCGCTCCGGTGGTAGGCCAAGCGGCTTGATCGCTGAGCAGGTCAACGCGCGCTCAGCCGCCCCGGTTCGGGCGCGCAGCCCAGCGATGCCGTGGCGCGGACCGCTCCAGGCGAGCGGCTCGGGCACCGCGATGTCCACCAGCCGCACGTCGTCGTGCAGCGAGGTGTTGCCGAACAGCATGTTGAGAAGCTGCCCGGCATCGCCGCCCACCGTCGCCGGGGCGAGACCGACCTGAACCGCGAACAGCTCGTCGCCGCGAGGCTCCACCGCTTCGACCTGTCCGACGATATCGTCGAGGACGCGCTGGTCGGTGATCGCTTCGAGCGGCATCTCGACGCTCTGCTCGATCGCGATCGCCCGGGCGCGCGCCTCGATCGCGGATGGTGACGAACGGACCTCGTAGGTGGCGAGGATGCGAGCGGACATCACAGCCGCGCGCTAGGCTTCAGGGTGCGTATCGCCGCACGATCCTCAGCTTCGCACCATCGGGCAATTGCCGTCGGCCAACGGCCGGAAAGCCTGGTCGGCCGGGATGGTCTGGACCAGCTTGTAATAGTCCCACGGGTAGCGGCTCTCCTCGGGTGATTTCACCTGGAACAAATACATCGGATTGAGCTTGCGTCCATCGGCGCGGATGCTGCCGTGGCCGTAGACGCTGTCCTCGACCGACATCGCCTTCATCTGCTCGATCACCGCCCTGCCCGACGCCCTGGCGCGATCGAGCCCCAGCGCCGCCACGGCCTTCAGGTAGTGCGTGGTCGCGGAGTAGTCCCCGGCCTGCAGCATGTTGGGCACCTTGCCCTCCATCAGCGGCGCGAAGCGTCGAGCAAACGCGCGGGTGCCGTCGTTCATGTCCCAATACCACGCCTCCGAGAGCAGCAGTCCCTGCGCGGTGCGCAAGCCGATCCCGTGCACGTCGGGGATGGTCAGCAACAGGGCGGCGAGCCGGGTGCCCGACCGGCCGATGCCGAACTCCGCCGCCTGCTTGATGCAGTTCACCGTGTTCTCGCCGCTGTTGGCGAGCCCGATCGCCTTCGCGCCGCTGGCCTGGGCCTGGAGCAGAAAGCTCGAGAAGTCGGTGGTTTCCGGGAACGGGTGCAGCACGGTGCCGAGCACCTTGCCGCCGGCCGCCGTCACCGCGCGTCCGGTATCGCCGGCGAGCAGCTTGCCGAAGGTGTAGTCGGCAGCGATGAAGAACCAGGTATCGGCGCCCTGATGCACCAGCGCGGTACCCGTGCAGTTGCCGAGCGACCAGGTGTCGTAGGTCCATTGCACGTGGTTGGGGCCGCAGGCCTTGCCGGTGAGGTCGGAGCTCGCCGGCGCGGTGAACACCACCGGCTTGTCCTTTTGACGCGCCAGGGTGGCGATGGCGAGGGCCGCCGAGGAGTTGTTCACATTGGTGATGACATCGACGCCCTGCCGATCGAACCAGTCGCGCGCGATGCCTTGTGCAACATCCGGCTTGCTTTGGTAGTCGGCGGCGAACACCTCGACCCTGAGGCCAGGATGGGCGTGCATGAAATCCTCGGCGGCGAGCCGCGTCGCGGTGACCGAACCCTGCCCGGTGCCGTTCGAGTTGACGCCATTGAGATCGGTCAGGATGCCGACACGTATCGGCGCCGCCTCCGCTCGGGCGTGCCGCCTCCAGCCGCCGAGCGCGCCGACACCAGCACCGGCAAGCAGCGCTCGCCGCGCGATCCGGTACTTCATTCCCAACCCCCCACTCCGATCTGGGGCCGATGCTAGAGGAGGTCGCCTGCTCAGTGAACCGGGCGAGACGCAGGCGCCGCCGCTTCATATTCGCGCCGCACCCGAGCGATCATCGCGGCGGCGGGCTCGATCGCCTCGACCCCGCCGACCGAGTGGCCGGCGCTCCAGATGTCCCGCCAGCGCCGAGTGCCCTCCGGTCCCGCACCGGCGCCGCCATACAGCGCTCGCGCGTTCTGTGGCGTCACGCTCTCGTCGAGCCGGTCGGGGTCAAGCCCGGCGGCGGTGATCGAGGGACGCAGCATGGAACTGGGCAGGCCGGTGAAGGCGCGGGTCAGGGTCACGTCGTCGAGCCGGCTGGCGACCAGCATCGACCGATACGCCTCCGAGGCCATGCTCTCGCTGGCGGCGATGAAGCGGGTGCCCATGTAGCCGAGATCGGCGCCCAGCACCTCGGCGGCGCGCAAGGCGGTCCCGTCGCTGATGCCGCCGGCGAGGACCAGCGGGCCCTGGAAGAAGCCGCGCACCACGCGAACGAAGGCAAAGCCGTTGGCCCAGCCGGTCTGCCCGCCGGCGCCGGCCGAGAGCAGCACCAGCCCGTCCGCGCCGGCCTCCAGCGCCTTCTCGGCATGGGCGATCGAGGCCACGTCGGCGAGCACCAGGCAGCCCCTGTCGTGCAGTGGCGCGATCACCGGACGCGGCGAGCCGACGCTGGTGATCACCAGCGAGACCTTGTGGCGGCACAGGATAGCGACGTCCTCGGCGAGTGCCTCGCGCCGCATGATGAGGTTGGGACACACCGGGGCGTCGCGCTCGCTCAGCTCGGCGGCGAACCGGGTGAGCCAGGCGTCGAGCTCGGCCCCGGCGTTCGCGGTCGGGAAGGCGCCGATCACTCCGTTGCGGCAAGCGGCGATCACGAGGTCCGGGCCGGAGACGCGCAGCATCGGCGCGGCGATGAGCGGCAGGCGCAGGCGGGCGGCGATGCCGGCGGGCAGGGACATGCCTGCCTTGTGCCCGGTTGTGCCCGTGTGGGGGAAGCGGATTTGCTCAGACCCGCCCGGTGAACCGCAGCGCTAGCATCAGTACGAGGTCGATCGGCAGGGCCGCGAGTTCACGCAGCCGCCAATACCAACGGACGCGGAGGTCGCGCGCGGCCGGGAACGGCGGCGGGCGGCCGGGCCTGGCCGGGATGCCGGCGAGGCGCAGCAGCAGCACGCAACGCAGCAGGTGATAGGTCGAGCTGGCGGCATAGACCGGCCCTGCCGCGCCGCGCGCGCGCAGCAGGCGGGCAACCGCGCGGGCAGAGGAGAGAGTGTTGCGGCCGGTCGCCTCGAGCACGATCTGCCGATCGGGCACCCCCAGCTCGCGCAGCAGCTCGGCCATCACGACGGCTTCGGCGGGGCCGTGCCGGCCGACCCCGCCGGTCGGCACATAGAGCGGGTCGTCCAGCCGGCGCCCGAACACCGCCGCGGCCTGCACCCGGCGCCGCAAGGTCATGCTGGGCGCGCCACCCGGGCGCACCGCCGCGCCGAAGATCACGATCGTCGCCCGCGCCTCCCGCTTGACAGGGCTCACCCGCGCTTCCCAGCTTGCGTGCCGCACCGCGCGATGGGGTGCATCGGGAGGGAGCTGCGATGAAGGCGCTGTCCGAGGCCGCCGTTCGTCAGTATGTCGAGCAGGGCTACTACGCACCGGTGCGTGCGTTGGCGCCCGAGGAGGCGGCGGCGATCCGGCGCCGGCTGGAGGCGTACGAGGCCCGGACCGGCGGGCTCAGCGGGCCGCTCCGACAGAAATCGCATCTGCTGTTCACCTGGCTGAACGATCTGGTGCGCCATCCCGGCATCCTCGACCCGGTCGAGGACGTGATCGGCCCGAATATCCTATGCTGGAGCTCGACCTTCTTCATCAAGAACGCGCGCGATCCGGGCTTCGTCTCCTGGCACCAGGATTCGACCTACTGGGGCCTGGAGCCGCCGGACGTGATCACCGCCTGGGTGGCGCTCTCGCCGAGCACGGCGGCGAACGGCGCGATGCGGGTGATCCCCGGCACGCATCGGCTGGATCAGGTGCCGCACCGCGATACCTTCGCCGCTGACAACCTGCTGAGCCGTGGCCAGGAGGTCGAGGTCGAGGTCGATGAGCGGCGAGCCGCGGCGCTGAGCCTGCAACCGGGCGAGATCTCGCTGCATCACGTCCGGCTGATCCACGGCTCGGACCCGAACCCGTCCGACGAGCGGCGCATCGGCTTTGCCATCCGCTACATCCCGACGCGCGTGCGCCAAGTGGCGGGCCAGCACGACAGCGCCACCCTGGTGCGGGGCGAGGATCGGCACCACAATTTCGAACCAGAACCACGACCGGCGGCCGACATGTCGGCCGCCGCCTTGGCCTACCACGCGCGCATCACCGGCGAGCACGCGCGAATGTTGATGCGCGGTACTCAGCAGGCGATGCGGGCGTAGTCCAGGCGGCGAGACCGCGGCGACGCTGGCGCGGCGCAACGGTCCGGGATCAGCGGCGACGGGCGCCCTCGACCCGCGGGGCGGCCTTGCCGTCGTCGAAGCGGCGTGTTCGCTTTCGCGACCACGCCATCACCGCAAAGACCAAGCAGACTTGTCCCACCGAGATCACGACAGTCCACCAACTCGGAGCGAGCCATCCGAGACGATCGATCTCACCCTCCTCGACTCAGGACGCGATGCCGAAATGCTGCGTGCCGGCACTGTAGAACGTCGCGCCCGAAAAACTCCTCGAACCGAAGTCGATCGAGTTAACATAGAGATTGCGGTCGGCTTGCGGCGAACCGCCATACGCGTCGTTGAGAAAAGTGACCGCAACGTCGTGTGATCCCGCCGCCAGATTGCCCGTGAAGGTGAAATCCTGCGCGGTGCCAAGTCGATGTTGGGCGGTAACCACGTGGGACGTGTCAACGGGCTTGCCGTCTATGCTGATCTTGAACCCAGCGTCGCCCTGCCAGGCATCCTCCGACATGTGCAAGGTCAACGCGTGCGGCGGCGCTGGAATCGTCGGCGTCGTGTTTCCTACAGTGAAATTCCTGGTCCCGTTCGACAGCAGAACCGCCGAGGTGTTCGCGCACACCGAACCGTCATAGGCGATCGAGTCGACATAGAGATTCCGGTCTGTCGCCGCCGAGCCGCCATAGGCGTCGTTGATGAAGGCCATCTGCACCTGGTGCGTGCCGGCGGCCCAGGGACCGGTCAGCGTCACGTGCTCGTCCAAGCCGGATGAATGCAAGGTGCCCACCGTCCGGACACCGCCGACCTGGACTCCGTCCACTTTGACCGTGAACCTGGCGTCTCCTTGCCAAGCGTCTTCGGACAGGGCGAGGTCCAGCGAGTGGGTCGAACCCGCGGGCGCGGGCGCGGGCGCTGGCGAGGTCGGGGGCAGGGCAGGTGCCGTCACCCGGCTGACGGCGGAGAGGGAGCCATCGTGATCCGCATAGCCCGCCTCGCCGGCAATCGCCACGGCGGCCGGGTTCGACGAGTAGACGTGGACCCAATCGACGTACATGTGGTCGCTCGTGCCGGGCTGCGCGCTTGGGGTCCAATCGAGGTTGTGGTTGGCGTACGCCGACAGGATGATGTTGAACGGCTGGTTCTCGTTCGACGCGGTCGGGGCGGAGAATTGCTTCGCGCCGTCGAGATACCAGGTCAACGTGGTCGGGGTCCAAGCCAGCCCGTAGGTGTGGAAGCCAGCCGACAGATCCGGCCCATTGTAGATGTTGTAGTTGTCGGCCGGCGTGGTCGACGATCCGCCGTGGTTGGTGAGGTAGACATCGCCGTGATGCGCCCCGGGGTGTTCCTCGATGTCGATCTCGGGCGGCCACGGTCCGCTGTTCGGCAGCAACCAGAATGCGTCGCTGAACCCCGACACGCTAGTCAGCTTCGCCGACATCTCGAAATAGCCGTATTGCTGCGAGAAGCCGCCCGGGACGCCGTTCGGATTGGTATCGAGATAGGGCGCGGAGTTCGACGTGACGGCCATGTCCAGGACGCTATTCGATACGCGGAACAGCGATCCGGGCTGCCCCGGCGGCGTGGGGTTGATCGTCCCCTGACCACCATTCGACACCTGCCGGTAGAATGTCTCGGTTTCCCATCTTATCCCCGGCGTGCCCGGCAGGCCGGCGTTCAGGGAGTTGAATTCGTCATCAAAGACCAGCTTATAACCAGTCAATAGGGCCATAATCACAATCCCAAGTAGAATAATGCAATGCGGTATATACGTGATTGTGATGGCGGCCGGTCAAGGCTTCTCGTCGATCGAGCCGGGCAAAATTCGCCCTCGCAATGGTTAGTTGGCTCAAAACGGCGGTCAGGTGGTGCGCTAACTTGAAGCTGTTCCCGGCACTCGCGCGCGGCATCCGGTGCTTGGGTCGGAGACGTGCATCTACCGGCACGGCGGCGCTGCTGGCCGTCGTGGTCGCTCTGTCCGGGGCGGTCGCGGCCGAGCCCGTTGCAGGCTCGGGCGCGTCCGATCCTGTCCGGGAACGACTGGATTTGACCGGCTACAAGCTCACCTTCAAAGAAGACTTCGACAGTTTCAGCGCGTCGACCAACGGCGATCGGACGACATGGGAAACGCGATACTGGTATGGCGCGCGGACGTTTCCAGGCAACAGCGACTTCCTGCTCGATCCAAGCGTGGGCGGTGTCGGTGAAACGCCGTACAGCTTGTCGAATGGCATCCTGACCATTCGTGCGGCGCGGATCTCGACGCGACTACGCTCGGCCGGTGTGACGCAACCCTTCACCACGGGACAGATCGACACGCACAACTCGTTTCATCAGCAATACGGGTATTTCGAGATGCGCGCGAAGCTACCCGGTGTTCCCGGCGCGAGCAGCGCGTTCTGGCTGATGCCCCTCGAGGGCCCCTGGCCGCCGGAGATCGACATCCAGGAGGTCGACGGGCGCTATCCGACCTACCTCATGATGACCAACCACTCGGATGCCAAGAACCCGAAAGCGGCCGCGGGATCGGCCGTGGTGGCCGATCTGAGCCGGGACTTCCATGTGTTCGGCCTCATGTGGACAGTGGCGCGACTGACTTTCTACCTCGATGGCGTCGCGCTGTTCACCACACCGACGCAGCCGGACGAGCACCAACCAATGTATATCCTCGCCGGTATCTATGTGGGCGGGCCGGCGCATGGCGGCGATCCGACCGACCCTCATTTCAGCGCCGAATACCAAATCGACTACGTCCGGGCCTACGCCAAGGCTGCGGCCCCCTAGTCCGAGGCCAGCGTCTCCCGCTCGGCGACCACGGGCCCCGCGTCCGCGCGACGGTCGGCGGTGACGAGCCGGCTCAGCTCCTGTCGCGTCGACCGCGCCCCCGAGCGTTGCCGCGCCGGCTCGCCCACCCGGCCGATGAACACCAGGCTGTCGGGCGCCCTGCCCAGGACGGCGCGGAAGCGGCGCGCGAGTGCTCCGGCGCGGCGTTCCACCGCGGGATCGGCGGTGAAGGCCGTGCCGCTGTCGCCATAATGGGCAAAGGCGAGGATCGCGAGCGCGGGTTGCAGCGCAAGGCCGAGCCGGTTTGCCTCCAGCCAGAAACGCTGCACGCTTTCGCCGACCCGGAGCAGGTGCCCGATCCGCTCGTCCTCGGTGTAGACCGGATTCGCCAGGCGCATCGTGAAGAACGCGCCGCTGGCCAGTCCGGTGAGCAGATCGAGTTGTGCCGCCACGCTCCACGTCCCGCCGAGGCGATTGAGCAGGCGGGCGCGCGACCACCTCGCCATCGCCCAGCGCATGATCGCAAGCGTGAACCGATCCAGTCCGACGGCCAGCGCCGGGATCGCCTCCGGACTGTGCCGGCGGGCGAAGTCGAGCATCCGCTGATGCACCGGATACGCCTCGGGGGCACGCAACCTGATATCGGTGGCCCGCGCGCCGAGCATGGCGATACGCAGCCGGTCGCTGGCCCGCTCGTGCCAGTCGAGCGCGACATGCGATCCGGCCGCGCGCTCGAGACGCTGCTTTTCCGCCGCGGTCAGGCGGCGCGCGCGATAGCGCCCCCGGTCGACCGAGCGGGTCATCAGATGCGGCAGCCAAAGGTCCGGTGCGACCGAGGCATCAGGCTGGAACTCGACCCTGATCGAGCAAGCGGCACGCGAGCCGGCGGGCGCATCGGCGCGGGGCTGCTCCAGCCGCCACTGCATGGCGCGGCCCCAGCCCGAGGCGGCGACCCGCAGGCTCTCGAGCAACACCCCGCCGGCGATCAGGGTCGGCTCGCCCTCTCGATACTCGTAGACATTCTCGCCCGGCGGCCCGCCCACGGTGACGCGGACCTCCTCCTCGCCGGTGATCTCGAAGCGCCACGGCTGCACATTGTCGCCGCTCGGGGCCCAGCGCGCGGCCCGCAGGATCTCCTCGATCGGCGTCGCCGGCGGCGCGACGGTGGGCGGGCGGGCGGCGAGCCGATCGACCATGCGGCGACCCAGAGCAAGCTTGAGCCGTTGCAGCGGGCCGGCATTGCCCCACGGCAGACGCGTGACCGCCAGCCGGCCGACGAACGGGTCGTAGTGGTGATGCGAGGGTGCGGCCAGCACGGTGCCACGGCCCAGCATCAGCTTGACGGCGGTGACCGCCGCCACGCCCGAGCAGAGCTGCACCGAGGCGCTGGTCGATGGTCCGCGCTGGGCGGCGAGGTCCAATCGGGTCGGGTCCACCAGGTAGCTCCGGTGCATCGCCTTCGGCACCAGACCGACCAGGAACCGCAGGTATTGCTCGGTCTCGGGCTGTCCTTGCAGCCGGAAATACTGCTCGAAGCTCATCTTTCCGGGGAGAAAGGCGAGGAAACCCACCCCCATGCCGATCGGCGCGGCGCACAGTGCCGGGATGCCGAGCTCGGCGCAGCGATCGAACACCTTGCGACGAATATCCAGAACGAAGAAGTCGAACCCGTCGATGAACACGTCGACGCCGTCGAGAAACGCGTCAATGTTGCCCTCGTTGATCCCCTGATCGAAGCGCCGGATGCGCAGCTCGGGATTGATGGTGAGCGCCATCTCCTCAAGGACCTCAGCCTTGGGCCGGCCGACGGTCGCGGTGTTAGCTCCGATCTGCCGGTTGAAGTTTGCGTAGTCGAACCGATCGAAATCCGAGATGTTGAACCCGCCGACGCCGAGTCGGGCGAGGGTGAGCATGTGAACCCCGCCGACCCCGCCCATGCCTGCGATCGCCACCCGCTTGAAGCGTAGCGCCTGCTGTTCCCATTCGGTGACCCAGCCAATGTTCCGGTCGAATGCGACGTCATACGAGAACTGGGGCAAGTCGTTTCTCCCTCTTGGCGACGGTGGCCTGCTCGGGTCCGGTTCCGTGGCGGCGGGTCGGCTCGTGGCCGATTTGTCTTGATCCGGTCGGAGATCGCGATCCGGTGGCAAATTCCTCGCGCAGCGCAGAGCGCGAGGCGCGCTGTCAGATTTCTTTACAGCGGATGAATACAACGGTCTACCGGCATCGCGCTCCCGAGAAATATATAAGCTCGATATTTCAGCGACTTACTAACCATCACTGAAATACCCCCGTTTCGCGGGCGAAGAGTGAGTCGAATCTTCGCAATCAGAGATTGCGGAATTGATAACGATCCTTCGAGTTACAGGTGTGTGCAGTCGCCTCGCGGACTAGCGCCTCTGCTGAGCCGACGGGATATTTTACACTCCGTCGCGTGACTCAGGTCGCACCCCGGGAGCCACGGGACGCATAGCGGTGTATTCTGTCTTTGGCCCGCTTCTTGCTTCTCTCACGCCAGAGCAGTCGCTCGCCGACCGGCTACGATCGGCAGAGCGCACGGCGCAAGAAAACGGAAAGGGCCTGTTATGGCGATCAATCACTGGCTGTCCTCGACTGCGATCAAGGGAATCGCCGTTGCCGGCATCACCACGATGGCCGCGATGTCCGCCGCGGGCGCTGCTCCGGTCATCGTCACCTTGAACCCGTCCGCGGTCGGGCTATCCACCCAAGGCCCCTTCCAGGCCGACAACTATTCGCTGTCCGACTTCGCAACTGCCAGTATTGACAATGCCACCGGCGCGTTCACCGAAAGCGGCACGCTGCGACTGAACACGTGGTTGCTGGGCAGCCAGACCATCGGCTCGGCCACCTCGGGGCTGGGAAATGGCACCGGTGCCGGTTCTTACGGGCTTTACATCACGTTCACCGCGACCGGCAATCTCCCTGGGTTCACGCCCGGCACCCCGCCACCGCCGGTGAACGGCAGCTTCAGCTCGATCAGCTACTCGCTGCTTGGCGATCCGGGCAACACCAACACGGTGGACCCGACTGGCGTGCTGACCGACAACGGCGCCGCCGACATCCTGCTTGCGACCGGTGGCCTCTCCGGGGGCTTCCCCAACGCGGTCGGCATCACCGGGGCCGGGGTCCCGACCGCGGACGTGTTGCTGACCCTGGTCAAGACCGCCGCTGGCAGCGCCTACATCGCGCCGCCGACAGTGGGTCAGCAGGAGATCTCGTTCACCAACACGGTGTCCGTGGCGACGTTCACCAATCTGGGAGCATCGACGGGGCTGGCGATCAACGGCGGCGGCGGCAACGGCACCTTCGCCGTCTCGTCTACCCCCATCCCCGAGCCCGCCTCGCTGCTGGTGGTCGGCTCCGGCCTGGTCGGGCTGGGTCTGGTGCGTCGGTTTCGTAAGAAGAGCTAAGCTCGCGAACGAGCGGGCGACATCATCTGAGCGGCGCCCCTCGGGGCGCCGCTTTCGTTTGGCCCGAGGCAAACCCGGGTTGACGCACGGGGTGCCGCGGTAACAAAACCTTTGCCGCTCTCTGATACACGGCCTATCGCGCAGTCTTCTTGCGTGCCGCCCCGCCGTCACCCAGCAGACCGAGCCGAGGTACCCCGTGTCCTTCCCCAGCATCCGGCGCTTCTCCCGCCTCGCGGCGATTGTCCTATTCGCTTGCGCCTTACCCGTCGCCGCATCGGCCGACGCGCCGCGACCGGTCCGGGTCCAGGTGGTGAAGATGACGTCTCCCCACACCTCGGTCACCTACTCCGGGACCGTTCAGGCCCGGGTGCTCGCCAATATCGCGTTCCGGGTGCAAGGCAAGGTGATCGAGCGGCCGGTCAGCATCGGCGATGCCGTTAAAGCCGGGCAGATCATCGCCAAGCTCGATCCGAACGATCTGGTGCTCGCCCTCGAAGCCGATGCGCAGGCCGTTACCGCCGCCCAAGCCGCCGCGACCAATGCGAAAAGCGATCTCGATCGCTACGAGAAGCTCGGCCGCAACTCGGCGGCCTTCCTGCCATCCGAGTATGACAAGCGCGCGGCGGCCTCGGCGATGGCCGAAGCACGCCTAGCCCAGGCCCGCCGGCAGCTCGCGCTGTCCCACGACAAGCTCACCTATAGTTCGCTGCAGGCCGACGCGGACGCGCTGATAACCGCCCTTCCGGTGCAGGTCGGCCAGGTCGTCAGTGCCGGACAGACGGTGGCCAGCCTGGCATACGCGGCGGAGACCGAGGTCGTGGTCGACGTCCCGGAAAACCGGCTGACCGACGTGAAGGGCGCCAGCGAGGTCTCGGTGACCCTCTGGTCCAATCCCGGCAGGGTGTTGCGCGGCCGCCTGCGTGAGATCGGCGCGGTCGCCGATGCCGCCAGCCGAACCTTTGCCGTGAAGATCACCCTGCTCGACCGACCCGACACGCTGGCGCTCGGGATGACCGCGTCGGTGCAGTTCGTCCACCCGATCGCGAAGCCGGTGGCCTTGCTGCCCGCCTCGGCACTGGCGGACGACAAGGGCAAGCCCGCTGTCTGGGTGCTCGACCCGAAGAGCGAGCACGCCGCGTTGCGCCCGGTGACCGTGGCCGCGTTTCACGGCGACGACGCGGTCGCCATCGCCTCCGGGCTCGCCTCGGGCGAGGAAGTGATAACGGCTGGCCTGCGCGAACTTGACCCGGAGATGAAGCTCGTGCCCTGGGCTGGCCCGACGCGATGACCGGACCATGACACCAGGGGGGCGCGGTTCCTCCGATCGACTGAACCTCTCCGCCTGGGCGCTGCGACACGGTGCGGTGACCCTGTTCGCCATGCTCGCCGTCCTCGCCGCCGGACTTTGGGCCTATCTCACCCTCGGTCGCGCCGAGGACCCGCCGTTCACGATCAAGCAGATGGTGGTGGCGGTCGCGTGGCCGGGTGCCTCGGCGCCCGAGATGGCCCGCGAAGTGACCGACCGGATCGAACGCAAGCTCCAGGAACTGCCCTCCCTTGACTTCACGCGAAGTGCCACCCAGCCGGGCCGAGCGGTGATCACCGTATCGCTGCGCGACGACACGCCACCCGGCGCGGTGCCGGGGCTGTGGTATCAGGTCCGCAAGAAGATCGGCGACATCCAGGGGCAGTTTCCTGCCGGCGTGCAAGGGCCGTTCTTCAACGACGAGTTCGGCGATGTGTTCGGCATCCTCTATGCGGTGACCGGTGACGGCTTCACCCTGCCGCAGCTCAGGCACGTGCTCGAGGATGTCCGCGAGTCGCTGCTGACCGTGCCCGGCATCGGCAAGGTGCAGCTCTTCGGCACCCAGGAGGAGCGCATCTTCGTCGACTTCTCCTATCGCAAGCTGGCGGAGCTTGGCGTCAGCGCGCAGGCCATCCTTAGCCACATCCAGCGCGAGAACGGCGTTGTCGCCGGCGGCTTCACCGATACTAGCCACGACCGGGTGTTCATCCGCACCGGCGCCGGCATCGATGGATCGGCGATGCTGCGGAAGCTGCCGATCGGCGTGCATGGGCACCTTGTCCCGCTCGCCGATCTGGCCGAGATCAGCCGTGGCACGGTCGATCCGCCGCAGACGACGCTCCGGGTGAACGGCAAGCCCGCGCTCGGCCTCGGCATCTCGATGGCGCCGGGCGGCAACATCCTCGACCTTGGACGGCACGTCGAGCGGCGCATGGCGGAGATCGCCCCAACCTTGCCGCTCGGCGTTCACACCATCCGGGTGAACGATCAATCCGAGGTGGTCGCGGCCGATATCGGCGACTTCCAGGAGAGCTTTCTCGAGGCGCTCGCCATCGTCCTGCTGGTCAGCTTCCTCAGCCTGGGCTGGCGCACCGGCCTCGTGGTGGCGATCAGCGTGCCGCTCGTGCTCGCCGGCACCCTGGTCGGCATGAAGCTGCTCGGGATCGACCTGCAGCGCATCTCGCTCGGCGCGATGATCATCGCCCTCGGGCTGCTGGTCGACGATGCAATCATCGCCGTCGAGACCATGCTGGTGAAGCTGGAGCAAGGCTGGGATCGGCTGCGCGCGGGCAGCTTCGCCTACACCGCCACCGCCTTCCCGATGCTCACCGGCACCCTGGTGACCGCCGCCGGCTACCTGCCGGTGGGTCTCGCGCAATCCTCGACCGGCGAATACACGCGCGACATCTTCCGCGTGGTCGGTCTGGCGCTGCTGCTCTCCTGGATCGCGGCGGTGGTGTTCGTGCCGTATCTCGGCGGTCTCCTGCTCCGCGCCCCGCCGCCCCGTCTCGCCCACGCCGCCGAGCACCGCGCCTACCAGACCCCGGTGTATCGACGGTTTCGCGGCGCGGTGACCTGGTGCGTGCGGCGGCGCTGGACGGTGATCGGCGGCACCGTCATCGCGTTCGCCGTGTCGGTGTTCGGCTTCATGCACGTGCCGCAGCAATTCTTTCCCTCCTCCGATCGCCTCGAAGTGCTGGTGGACATGCGGCTGCCGGAAGGCAGCTCGTTCGCCGCGACCCAGGCCGAGGTGGCGCGCATGGAGAAGATCATCGGCCAGGACAGCGGCCCGGAGGGGGGCGTGAAATCCTTCGTGGCCTACACCGGCATCGGCACGCCGCGGTTCTTCCTTGCCTTCGCGCCGGTGCTGGAGAGCGCCAACTACGCGCAGTTTGTCATCAATACGAAGTCGATCCCGGCGCGCGAGGCGCTGCTGGCGAAGCTCACCAGCATCACCGACCGGGGCGTCGCCGGCGGCTTTGCCGACGCGCGCATTCGCGTCTCCCGGCTCGAGCTCGGCCCCCCGGTCGGCTATCCGGTGCAGTTCCGCATCATCGGTCCCGATCCGGAACAGCTGCGCGCGATCGCGCTGGAGGTGCGCAAGGTGCTGCGGGCCAACCCGCACATGCGCAACGTCAACGATAGCTGGGGCAACCTGTCGCGCTCGGTGCAGGTCACCCTCGACCAGGACAAGGCCCGCCTGCTCGGCCTCTCCAGCCAGGACGTGTCCAACGCGCTGCAGACCATCCTCGCCGGCCTGACGGTGACCGAGTATCGCGAGGGGAACGACCTCATCCCGGTGGTGGCGCGCGCCGTCGCCACCGAGCGGAGAGATCTCGGCGATCTGCCGCAGATCGACATCCAGAGCGCGTCGGGGCGCACCGTGCCGCTGTCGCAGGTCGCGACCATCACCTATGCGATGGAGGAGCCGATCCTCAATCGGCGCAACCGCACCCCCTCGCTGGCCGTGCGCGGCGACATCGCCGACGGGGCGCAAGCGCCGGACGTCACCGCCGAGATCCTGCCGGCGCTCGAGCCGATCAGGGCGCGTCTGCCCGCCGGCTACCGGATCGAGACCGGAGGCGCGGTCGAGGAGAGTGCCAAGGGCCAGGCGTCGGTCAACCTGATCCTCCCGTTAATGGTGCTGGTCACCCTCGCCTTGCTGATGGTGCAGCTGCAATCCTTCGGTCGGGTTGCCATGGTGCTGCTGACCGCCCCGCTCGGCCTGATCGGGGTCGCCGCGGCGCTGCTGATCACCGGCGCGCCGTTCGGCTTCGTCGCCATGCTCGGCTTCATCGCCCTGGCGGGGATCATCATGCGCAACTCGGTGATCCTGGTCGACCAGATCGAGCAGAACCTGTGTGCCGGCCTGTCGCCGGCCGATGCGGTCATCGAGGCCTCGGTGCGGCGGGCCCGGCCGATCATGCTGACGGCGGCCGCCGCCATCCTGGCGCTGATCCCGCTGGCGATGTCGGTGTTCTGGGGACCGATGGCGATCGCCATCATGGGCGGGCTGGTCAGCGCCACCGTGCTGACCCTGTTCGTCGTCCCGGCCCTCTACGCGGCGTGGACCCGGGTACCTGCGCGAGCGGCGGCCAGCGGCGCGCCCGCCGCGACACCGCGCGTCGGCGCTGATCGACGGGCGGTGACCTGCCGCTTGCCGCCGGGTCGCCCGGTCAGAGGCCAAGGCGGAGGCTGAGTATGGCAACGTTGCGGGTGAAGTTGGCGCTCACGCTGGTGGTCACCGTACCGCCCGCCGTGGTGAAACCGGTGTATCGCGATCCGGTCTGGTCGGTGAAGCTGTAGTCGAACGCCAGCCGCATGTTGCGATTGAGCAGCCACTGCACCTGCGCCCCGGCGGTAAGGCTGGTCTGGGCGCCGCCGCCGCGCAGGTACTCCGCCGATTCAAGCCCGAGCCGACCCTGCAGCAACACGTTGCGCAGGTATTCGTGGTCCACCACCAGCCCCGCCTTGGTGTAGGTGTAGCCGCCGGTCCCGGACGCGGCCGGGTCTTCGATGGTGCGCGAGAGGGTGCCGGTGACGGTGGTCATGCCACTGGGCGTCCAGATCACGCTCGCTTCGGCGATCGGGGCGACGCGGGTCTCGAACTGCGCGGCGGCGAAATCGCGCAGCTCGATCCCCCCAAGCAGCCGGTAGCGCCAGACCCCGTCGGCGGTGTAGTCGATCCCGCCCAGCGCCAGCAGGCTCTTCGAATCGTTGGTGGGATCGCCGCGCCGCGGATCGGTGTAGTGCGAGTCGATGCCTTGGGCGACGAACACCAGGCTGCGCAGGTTGCTCAACGCATAGTGCGTCTCGACGCCGCCGTTGAGCACGACGCGGTTCTGCGCCTGCTGACTGACCTCGAGACCGCCGATGGTCGCGTTGCCGAATTGGTAGCGTTGCAGGTCGAGGCGGGGCGTGAAGCTGAATCGGCCCTGTTCAAATGTGTATTCGGCCCGCACGTCGTCGACCTGGAACGGCAGCGGCGTGGCGGAGGCGACCGACCCCACCGCCGCCGCGCTCTCATGCAGCGCCAGATGGGAGTAGCCGATGATAGCGTTGTGGCGGCCGATCGTGGTGCCGCCGCCGAGCCCGACCGTCCAGTCGGTGTGGCTCTGCGCCGGCGTGTCGAGATAGCGGTAGTCGCTGAGCGTGAGCGAGGCGCCCAGCAGATTGCGCGACCAATCCGAGTTCAGCGTGATCGAGGGTGCGGTGTTGACGAACCAGCTTCCGCGCGTCGACGGGAACCCGGCCACGTTCGAGTTGTAGCCGAGCGACTGATCGAGCGATGGCCGCAGCATCAGGCTGCCGAGCCGGATTCCCAGAGGGTCGTACATCGGCCGCAGTCGTGAGGCCACGGTGACGCCAGGCTCCTGCTGATAGCCGGGGACCGCGCTCGGGAAATAGTTGCCGAGATACTGCGCGTGCGCCACCGCGAACGGCGCCGCCCCGGCGAGCAGCGACACTCGCAGCAGCCGGGTCCTTGCACGAGAGCGTTTGTGCTCCTCTCTACGTGCTACGGTTGCATCGTCGAGGACGATAGATGCGGGAATGGCTATGCGTTCGCCTTCCAAAGCTTTATCGGTTGTAAAATGTCCTAGCGCTGGTGAAGGAGAGGTTACTTGCGCGTAAGTGCGGAAGCCCGGCGGGGGGCGCCTCGGGAGGGACATGCGGGCCGCCGGCATCGCGGCCGTCTGGTCAGGGCGATCCTGCTCGGGTTGCTGCTATTGCCGGCCGCGTGCGGCACCCGGGTGGACAAGCTGCCGCCGATCTCCACCACGCCGCTGAAGGATTATCGGCTGGGTCCGGGCGACCAGTTGCGCATCATCACTTTTGGCGAGGAGCAGCTGACCGGCGAGTTCCGGGTCAGCGCCACGGGCGACATCGCCTTGCCGCTGGTTGGCATCGTCCATGCCGGCGGGCTGACCTCCCGCGAGCTCGCCACCGCCACCGCCAACGCGCTGCGGGCGTCGAACTTGTACAGAAAACCCAGCGTGACAGTGGAGGTGGTCAGCTATCGCCCGTTCTTCGTCCTGGGCGAGGTCACCCGTCCCGGCCAATACCCCTACCAGCCCGGCATCACCGTGATCACGGCGGTCGCCGTCGCCGGCGGTTTCACTTATCGGGCGGTGGATGACGTGTTTTCGGTGGTTCGCACCACTGGCGAGACCACGACCGAGGGCAAGGCGGACCGGCAGACGCCGCTGCAGCCCGGCGACGTGGTGACCGTGTTCGAGCGGCGTTTCTGAAGCCGCCCCGGGTTGCCCGCCTGGCTAATGCGGCCGATCGCCCGCCAGGGTGATCCGGTGCATCACGCGGCGGAAGCCGTGATAGTCGTTGATCGGGTTGTGCTGAGCGCAGCGATTGTCCCAGAACGCCACCGAGCCGGGCTTCCAGATGAAGCGGCAGGTGAATTCCGGCCGGGTCTGATGGCGGAACAGGAAGCCGAGCAACCCGGCACTCTCCTCCTCGGTCATGCCGGCGAAGCGGCTGGTGTGGGCGGTGTTGACGTAGAGCGCGCGCCGGCCGGTCTCCGGATGGGTGCGCACCGCCGGATGCTCGGCCTGCAAGGTGCGTTTCGTCGCCGCGGTGCCGTCCGACTTGACGCTGTCCTCGCGCGTGCGCGTCACGTCCGCCTTGGCGGAATCGCTCACCCCGACCAACGGCTCCAGCAGACGCTGCATCGCCGGCGACAGCGTCTCGTAGGCGAGATACTGGTTGGCGAACAGCGTGTCGCCGCCGTAGGGGGGCAGCTCGCGGGCGGCGAGCAACGTTCCCATCGGCGGCTCCTCGAGATAGGTGGTGTCGGAGTGCCAGACCCCGCCGAAATTGACCGTCTGGTGTTCCAGCTTGGCCACGGTGATGATCTCGGGAAATCCCTCCAGCCCCTTGACGAACGGATACTCCACCGTGCGGCCGAACCGCTTGGCGAAGGCGAGGAAGCGGTCGTTCGGCAGCTCGCCCTGGTCGCGGAAGAAGATCACGCAATGGTCGAGCAGCGCTTGGCGGATGGCGCCGATGGTCTCCTCCGGCAGCTCATCGGCAATCCGCACGCCGTGGACCTCGGCCCCCAGCGCGCCGGCGATCGGCTGGATTTCGATCCGCGTGTTGCGCATCGCGGCACCTCCTCGGTTTCGTGGACAGACTAGCGGAGGCGCGGCCGGCGGAAAATCCACCCATCGCCCGCCCGGCGTGATGGACGTTGATTTGCCGCGTGGCTTGGCCGAGAAAAGCCCCCACCATGCCAGAGCTTTTCCTCAGCAACAGCCTGACCCGTCGGAAGGAGCGGTTCGAGCCGCTCGATCCCGAGCATGTACGCATGTACGTCTGCGGGCCGACCGTCTACGACCTCGCCCATATCGGCAATGCGCGGCCGATGGTCGTGTTCGACGTGCTGGCCCGGTTGCTGCGGGCGCTCCATCCACGCGTGAGCTACGTTCGCAACATCACCGACGTGGACGACAAGATCAACACGCGGGCGCGCGAGACCGGCGAGACGATCGCCGCGATCACCCAACGCACCACGGCGGATTTTCACGCCGACATGGCGCGGCTCGGCGTGTTGCCGCCGGACGTGGAGCCGCGCGCCACCGGACACATCGCGGAGATGATCGCGCTGATCGAGCGGCTCATTGCCTCCGGTCACGCCTACGCTGCCGAAGGGCACGTGCTGTTCGCCGTCGCCAGCTTCGCCGAGTACGGGCGGCTGTCCGGCCGCAGCCCCGACGAGCTGCTGGCCGGCGCCCGGGTCGAAGTGGCGCCGTACAAGCGCGATGCGGGCGACTTCGTGCTGTGGAAGCCCTCCACGTCCGACCAGCCCGGCTGGGACAGCCCGTGGGGACGCGGCCGGCCGGGCTGGCACATCGAGTGCTCGGCGATGTCCTGGCGCTATCTCGGTGAGACGTTCGACATCCATGGCGGCGGGCGCGACCTTATCTTCCCGCACCACGAGAACGAGGCGGCGCAGAGCCTGTGCGCCTTCCCCGGCAGCCACTTCGCAAGATACTGGCTGCACAACGGGATGTTGCGGCTGGACGGCGAGAAGATGTCCAAGAGCCTCGGCAATTTCCTCACCGTCCGCGACGCGCTGGCCGAGGCGCCGGGCGAGGCGGTGCGGCTGCTGCTGCTGCGCGCGCAGTATCGCGCCGAGCTCGATTTTCACCGGACCGCGCTCGGCGAGGCGCGGCGCGAGCTCGACCGGTTCTATCGCGCGCTGGAGCGCCACCCTGGCCCCGCCGTCGCTGCGCCGGTGTCCGGCCCGGTGCCCGCCCCGGTGATGGACGCGCTGTGCGACGACCTCAACACCCCGCTCGCCCTCTCGGCGATGCACGCGCTGGCCGACGCGGCACTCGCCGGCGACGCGGCGGCGGCCGGTGGCTTGCGGGCCGCCGGCGGGCTGCTCGGATTGTCGCAGGCCGACCCCGCCGATTGGTTTCGCGGCGGTGGCGGCGACGACGCGCAGATCGAGGCCGCCATCGCGGCGCGGCTGGCCGCGCGCCGCGCGCGCGATTTCGCCCGTGCCGACGCGATCCGGGCGGAGCTCGCCGCGCAAGGCGTCGTGCTGGAGGACGGGCCGCAGGGCACCACCTGGCGCCGCGCCAAGCCCGCCCAGTGAGCGGTCGATGACCGGGCGGGACGGTGGCGCGCCCCTGGCACCGATCGGCAACAGCCCGGTCATCGTTCTGGTCCGCCCGCAACTCGCGGAAAACATCGGCGCCGTGGCCCGCGCGATGGCCAATGGCGGCTTGTTCCACCTGCGACTGGTGGCGCCGCGCGACGGCTGGCCGCAGGAGAAAGCCTGGCGCACCTCCTCGGGCGCCGATCGCATCCTCGACGCGGCCGGCGTGTTCCCCGGAGTGCGCGAGGCGGTGGCCGACTTGCGGCACGTGTTCGCCACCTGCCCGCGTCCGCGCCACATCATCAAGCCGATCCTGACCGCCCGGGGTGCGGCGACGGAGCTGCGGCTGATCTGTGCCCGCTCGCTGCGCGCGGGCGTCTTGTTCGGGCCGGAGCGGGCCGGGCTCGACAACGACGACATGGCCGAAGCGGACGCGCTGATCCGCATCCCGCTGAACCCGGCTTTCATGTCGCTCAATCTCGCCCAGGCGGTGATGGTGCTGGCCTACGAGTGGTGGACCGCGGCGGAACAGACGCTGCCGCGCGCGCTGATGACCAACGAGACCGCGATCGCGACCAAGGCCGAGCTCGACAATTTCCTCGCCCATCTCGTCGCCGAGCTGGACGCCAGCGGCTTCTTGCGCAACCTGCCGAAACGGCTCGGCATGGTCCGCAACATCCGCCACCTGTTCCAGCGCGGCGAGGTGACCCAGCAGGAGCTGCGCACCTTGCACGGCATTGTCACCGAGCTCGCGCATGGACGGCGGCAGGCCGGCCGGGTGGAGCAGCCGGAGGAGACCTGATAAGCCGGTTTGCGGAGAACCCGCTTGCGGAGAAGGAGAGGAACCGCCGATGCCCGACATGCCCGCGCCCGCCGGCGAGGATGCGCCGCTGCTGCTCGACCTCGCCGACGGTTGCGCGACCGTCACCCTCAACCGTCCGGCGCAGCACAATCGGCTCGACGGGGCCGATCTCGAGGCGCTCGGCAATCTGCTGGCGCGGATCGACACCAACCCCGACGTGCGGGTGATGGTGCTGACCGGCAACGGCCGCAGCTTCTGCTCCGGCTACGATCTCGGCCAGCTCGCGAAAGGCGCGTCGGGCGAAGCGCCCGCCCCCGAGCGCTTCTCGTTCAGCACCTTGGTGGACCGGGTCGAGGCGATGCGCGTGCCGACCATCGCGGCGCTGAACGGCGGGGTGTATGGCGGCGGCACCGATCTCGGCCTCGCCTGCGATTTCCGCATCGGCGTGGCGCAGACCCGCATCATGATGCCCGCCGGGCAGATCGGCTTGCATTACTACGCCAGCGGCATCCGTCGCTACACCACCCGCATGGGGCCGGGTGCGGCGAAACGGCTGTTCCTGCTCGGCGAGACCTTGCACGCGGCAGAGATGCTGCGCATCGGCTACCTCGACGAGATCGTGCCCGACCTCGACGCGCTGCGGGCGCGGGTCGCGGTGATCGCGGGTCTGATCGCCAACGCGCCGAGCGCCGAGGTTCTTCAGAGTATGAAGCGCGCGATCGATCGTATCGCGCGCGGCGACATGGACCCGACGGAAGCCGACGCCGCCTCCACCCGCAGCCGCCGCTCCCCCATCGTCGCGGCTGCCGTCCAGGCACGGCTGGCGGCGCGCAATAAGGGCTAATTGTTGCCCGGCGAGCGCTACACCCGCGAGTAGTTCAGGCGGTGGTGCGAAGCGCAGCCGAGGGGCGGCCTGCGGGTCAAGGGAGTGGTCTATCGGGCGCTGCATCGCGCGGTCGCGATCGCCGGTGTGGATTGCCAGCATTGCCCGATGGGCCACGGTGGAAACCGGCGGCCGCGACTACGAGCCGGACGGGCTGGTGAACTGCGGCGAGGCGAGATGCCTGCGCGTTATCAATATTCAGGCAACTGCGGTCATCCCGCGCCTCGTGGACCGTAACCGCGTGAGGCGAACCATAAGGGCGCCGGGAAATTCCCAGCGCCCTCTGTACGCCTAGCCAGACGTCTTATGCTACGGCCTTAAGGGGCGTTCTGATCGACCTCTGCTCTGCCTCCGACAGCTCCATGCCGAGGCACCCTTTGATATACGCCTTTGTCGCGGCCCGAGCCTGTCGGTTTGATACGACCGAGTTCGCTACGATGCAGACGTTCTGCCAATCGCGGTTTTGCTTAGACCAATCTACTTTCCCCAACGCGCCAAGTCGGTTCTTCCAGTCCGCATCTTTCATCAGCTCAGGTCCCAGCCCGCCCAAAGCACGCAGCACGGTCGAGTGCGCGGAAATGCTCTCGGCGCGCAAATCGGTCGGGCTTTTTTGCCCGTTCATGACTTTCTTCCAGTCCAACATGTTCTCCGACACCGCCGTCCAGTATTCAGCTAGACGCTTCGCGTTGTCCTCGACATCTTCCTGTCGATGATCCTTCAAGAGATCACTGTTCGCATCATAGAGTGCTGCCAACGTAAAAATCTTGGTAGATTTGGACTTAAGGGCAGCGTCCACCTTTTCTGTAAGCTCCCGAAAAATGGGCACCTTATCGAGCGCAAACATCGTCGCTATCGAAATGGGATCACGCTTGTCGAAAAGCACATCAAGCGACTTAGAAGTCTTGACGACGTGTTGATTCAAGTCCGTGAACATCTGCTGGACTCGCGTCGTGCTCTCCCACGGGAACAGCAGGACAGAAATGGTTTGGTTAGCCAGTTCGGGGTTCTTCTTCACCGCTTCAACGATACCGGCACATCGGTGTTGTCCATCATTAATGGTCAGTTCATCGCCCAGTTTAAGTTTTAGTATGCCAATATTATCTTCCCCAAGAGCGTTGTCCATCGGGATAAAGACCGGGTCCGTTTTGTAGGAGGCTGTGATCGATGAGAAGAGATAATCGTGCTCATTATCGACGATGTAGTTTGTAAGAGCCGGAACTCTAGACTTGTTCAGCGCGCGCTGCTCACGTTGTTCCGGGCTCAAATCAGTCCACTGGCGTTCCTCGGGATCGAACTTGAATAGGTTCTGGATTGAATCCATCGGCATGAGACAGGAGTAGTAGGTCCTGCTCCCCATTTTACCACGCATAGCCGGGACATGAATCTGTGCCATTTTAATTTCCTTTTCGAACTCCGGTTTCCCGATAAGAGCGACAACCGCTCAGCGGGGCTTTGTTGAGTTCGCAGAATGTAGAATACAGCTCTCCTCTATTCTGTCAACAGCTCTGGGTTACGACCATATGAGCTCTTTGCGAAAAAAGGGCGAGCTCTTGTTTTAGTCGCCCTCCAGGCACAATGCCCACCAACCTGAATCGCGCACACCTTGAGAAATCACATCGCTAACGTGCTTCTTGCAACCGTGACCTTCACGGGATTGGACGCTGTGAGGTCTGGTCCAGACGAGCGCTGCGAGAAGAACGGATCATTCCCGTCGGTATAACGTCCGCCTCATCCCATCACCCCCGCAACTGCGACGCCAGCCGACGGGCCATCAGCCAGCCGGGCACCGCCGAGAGCGGGGCGCCGGGGAGCATCAGCAGCCAGCCCAGCGGCTGGCCGTTGACGATCAGGTCCATGCCGATGCCGAGCAGAATGCCGCCGACCAGCCCGCCGCTGACCCCCGCCGCGACGCCCAGCCAGATGATGTCCCCGCGTTCGACCATGGCGCCGGGTGGTAGGAGCGCCGATCCGGTTTGACAAGAGACACCCGCCCGCCTATCTCCCCCGGCTCATTGCCGGGAACGTGGACGGACCGCTCGGGTCCGCGCCCGCCGCATCCAAGCCACGGTGCGGCCTACCGGAGCAACAAGCCGCACCCACGCCAAACCAAAGGGTCGGCATAGAACAAGAGGGCATCGCGCATGACCAAGCGCGCCGAGAGCAAGTACAAGATCAACCGCCGCTTGGGCGTGAACCTGTGGGGGCGGCCGAAATCGCCGATCAACAAGCGCGAATACGGACCCGGCCAGCACGGCCAGCGGCGCAAGAAGACGACCGATTTCGGCGTGCAGCTCATGGCCAAGCAGAAGCTGAAGGGCTACTACGGCAATATCGGCGAAAAGCAGTTCCGCAAATACTACGAGGAAGCGGTGCGCCGGAAGGGCGACACCAGCGAGAACCTGATCGAGCTGCTGGAGCGCCGGCTCGACGCCGTGGTCTACCGCATGAAGTTCGCCGTCACCCCGTTCGCCGCGCGGCAATTCGTCTCGCACGGCCATCTGACGGTGAACGGCCGCAAGCTGAACATCCCCTCCTACCTGGTGAAGGACGGCGACACCATCGAGGTGCGCGAGAAGTCCAAGCAGCTCGCGGTCGTGCTCGACGCCTCCCAGAGCCCCGAGCGCGACGTCCCCGAATACATCGAGGTCGATCATCGGGCGATGAAGGGTCGGTTTTCCCGCGCGCCCAAGCTGACCGACGTGCCGTATCCGGTGCAGATGGAGCCCAACCTGGTGGTCGAGTTCTACTCGCGCTGATCGGATCGCCTATATGAGAGTGGTGGCGCCGGGCGGGCTCTCCGTCCGGCGCTTGCATTTGAGGGCCGCATGACCGACGCCGCCGCCGAGATCGCCCGCCGCCGCACCTTCGCGATCATCTCCCACCCCGACGCGGGCAAGACCACGCTCACCGAGCGGCTGCTGCGCGCCGGCGGCGCGATCCAGCTCGCCGGCAACGTGCGCGCCAAGGGCGAGCGGCGGCGCACCCGCTCGGACTGGATGGGCATCGAGCGCGAGCGCGGCATCTCCGTGGTCACCTCGGTGATGACGTTCGAGCACGCCGGCTGCGTGTTCAACTTGCTCGACACGCCCGGCCACGAGGATTTCTCCGAGGACACCTACCGCACGCTGACCGCGGTGGATTCGGCGGTGATGGTGATCGACGCGGCGAAAGGGATCGAGGCGCGGACCCGCAAGCTGTTCGAGATTTGCCGGCTACGCGATATCCCAATCCTCACCTTCATCAACAAGATGGACCGCGAGGCGCGCGACCCGCTGGAACTGCTCGACGAGGTTTCCTCCACCCTCGCCCTCGACACCGCGCCGGTCACCTGGCCGGTCGGGCGGGCGGCGGATTTCGTCGGCACCTACGATCTGCGCGCGCGGGAATACCGGCTGACCGAGCCCGTTTCGCAATCGGACCCTCGGATGCAGGCGGTGGGCGAGGAGATCGACCTGGTGCGCGCGGCACTGCCCGAGTTTGAGCCGGCGCCGTTCGCGGCCGGGCACCTCACCCCGGTGTTCTTCGGCAGCGCGATCCGCGAGATCGGCGTGCTCGACCTGCTGGACGCGCTCGCCGAATACGGGCCGCGCCCGCGCGCCCAGCCGGCCGACACGCGCACGGTGGAGGCGACCGAGCCGGGCCTCACCGCGCTGGTGTTCAAGATCCAGGCGAACATGGACCCCAACCACCGCGACCGCATCGCCTTCGCGCGGGTCTGCTCCGGGCGCCTGACACGCGGGATGCGGCTCAAGCAGGTGCGCACCGGCAAGCTGATCCCGCTGCACGCGCCGCAATTCTTCTTCGCCCGCGAGCGCGAGCTGGCCGAGGAGGCGTTCGCCGGCGACGTGGTCGGCATCCCCAACCACGGCACTTTGCGGATCGGCGACACGCTCACCGAGGGCGAGGAGGTGAGCTTCATCGGCGTGCCATATTTCGCCCCGGAAATCCTGCGCCGCGTGCGCCTCGACGACGCGATGAAAGCGAAGAAGCTGCGCCAGGCGCTGGCCGAGCTCGCCGAGGAAGGGGTGGTGCAGTTGTTTCGCCCGCAGGACGGCGCGCCGCCGCTGGTCGGCGTGGTCGGCACCTTGCAGCTCGACGTGCTGCAAGCGCGGCTCGCGGCCGAGTATGGCGTCGCGATCGGCTTCGAGCCGCCGCCCTTCTCGCTGGCGCGCTGGGTGTCGAGCGACGACAAGCCGGCGCTGGCGCGTTTCGTTGCCGAGAACCGCAGCGCGATGGCCGACGACGTGGACGGCGACCCGGTGTTCCTCGCCACCTCGGCGTTCATGATGCGTCGCACCACCGAGCTGCACCCGGCGATCGTGTTCCGCGACATCAAGGATCATCGCGCCGAGCAGGTGGCGGCGTAGCGCCTGCCGCGCGATTTTGCGCTGGCCTTCGCCCGCTCTATCCTCACCACAGATCAGGGAGAGCGACACCATGCAGCGCACCTATGTCCGCCACGAGAGGAACGACACATTCGCGCCGGGGCGCATTCCCGGGCTGCTTTACCGTGACCTTGGCATGGCCGACATCACCGGGGGCAAGTTCGCCGCCCGGGTGATCCGTACCGACGGGCCGGCGCAGGACACGGACTGGCACCGGCACGAGGACGTGTTCTCGATCACCTACGTGCTGAAGGGCTGGCTCGACGTGGAATACGAGGATATCGGCCGCCAGCACCTGGAAGCGGGCAGCGTCACGCGTTCCTGGCACGGGCCGCGCCATCGGGAGCTCGCCTGTGGTGACGGTTTCGAGGCGCTGATCCTGTCCACCCCCGGCATCCCCGATTCCGGCGCCCCCCGTGTCGCCGTGCAGCACGAGCGCGATGCCGCATTCGAGGCCGGCCTGCGCGACTACTTCATCTACCGCGATTTCGGCGTCCGCCAGGAGACCGACGGCGCACTCGGGGCGCATATGGTGCGGGTGATGCCGGACAAGCAGCCACATGGCCAGTGGCACACGCACGCGCTCGGCTTCCAGTTCGTCTACGTGCCGCAAGGCTGGGTCGAGTTCGAATACGAGGATATCGGCCGGGTGCGGCTCGAGGCGGGCTCGATGGTCTACCAGCCGCCGATGATCCGTCACGCCGAGATCGCGCACAGCGACGACGTGGAGATTTTTGAAGCCGTCGCCCCGGCGGAGTTCGAGACGCGCAAGGTCGAGGCACCCGCGCCCGCGCTCGCTATAGCCAAGTAGGCACGTGCTGCGGCTGATCAGCGCGACACCAAGCCCGTATGCGCCCACGTGCTGGAGGACCGACTGAATGAGCGGGCCTCGTTCCGCCGGACGCAGCCCTATCCCCAGACGATTGCCAGCGCGGTGGTCTAGCGCGCGTTCGCCGACGCCCGGATCGGCCACAGGTCCGCTCGCCAGCGCAGCAGGATCAGCAAGGTCAGCGCGAGCCCAACCAGGCAGAACAGCGTCACCGCCGGCGTGTAGCCGATGCGCCCGACCAGCAGGCCGACCGTCAGCAGCCCAACCGGCAGGCCGTACACTGCCAGCATACGCACGCCCATCACCCGGCCACGGAACTCCGCCCCGGCGCCGTTCAGCAGCATCACCGCCATCGGCACCATGCTGAAGCTCTGCGCGAACCCGGCCAGCACCAGGGCTGCGCCGGCAAGGCCGGGGCTCGGCATGGCGATAAAGGCAAGCAGGAACACGTACCAGATGAGCGCGAACACCATCATCATGCGCGCCGGGCGGATGCGTCGGGCCACCAGGCTGATCACGACAGAGCCGCACAACGCGCCCACCGCGAAGCTCGCCACCAGCAAGCCGAGGCCGTGCTGGCCGATGTGATAGACTTCCCGCGCCACGTAGGGCAGCAGGCCCATGCTCAGCGGAAACGCGGTCAAATTCACCAGGAAGGCGAGCCACATTGCGGCCAGCGAGGCGGGGCTGTCCCACACGTAGGCGAGCCCCGCGCACAGGTCGCGCCACAGGCTCGGACGCGGCGCAGCGGCCGACCCGGCACCGGACGACAGACGGCGCGGGCCGCGCGTGCCGACGCCCAGAGTGAGCAGGAACCCGACACCGTAGAGGCAGGTGATGACGACGTAGGTCCGCCCCATGCCGAGTGCCGCGAACAGTCCGGCGCCGGCGAGCGCCCCGGCGATGCGAGCGCTGTCGGCGGTGGTGCGCGCGACGGCCATGGCACTCATCAGCCGGTCGGTCGGGATGGTCTCGGCGACCAGCGCGTTGCGCATCGCGAGGTCGGAGGGACGCACCAGCCCCATGACGCAGGCGACCACGAGCACCCGCGCGGGATTCAGTACACCCGTCGAAGCGAGCGCCATCAACGTCGCGGCGCAGAGCCCGTAGGCCACCCGCATGGCGCACAGCACGTTGCGATGCCCCAGCCGGTCGCCCGCCATGCCGTAGACCGGCGCGATCAGGGTACCGAGATACTGCAGCGAGCCATAAACGGTGAGCAGCAGCACCGACCCGGTCTCGACCAGGACATACCAGCCGAGAATGATCCCCTCCATCTCGAAGCCCCAGGAGGTCAGCAGATCGGCGGGAAACTGGAAGCGGAAGCTGCGAATACGGAACGGCGCCAGCGGCGAGGAGCGCGGGATCGAAGCCATGTCAGGACCGCCAGCAGCAGCGCGCCTGAACGGTCGTGCGTTCGCAGTTCGCCTGCGTTGCTCTTGTCACGGACGCTTCCTTATCCCTGGGCGCGAGCTTACCCTTGAGCTCGCGACCAAACAATCCGGCCGGGAACCGATCGGCTCGGCTCGGCTTTAGCTACCAGCGCGCAAGTTGCCGCCTGGGAGGACCAACGATGAGTGTTTTCGGCTCGATCATGTCGCGGATATTCGGCCACCAAGAGGCCGCGGCGAGCACGGGCGGCGCCCAGCCTCCGGCTGCTCGCGCGGGTGAGCCGAGCCCGTCGGCCGCAACCCCGTCCGCTGCCTCGCAACCCACCGCCACCCCGACCATGGCGGGAGCAGCGGCTCCGGCCTCGGCGTCCCCGTCGCAGCCGGTCGATGTGGAAGCGGTGTTGACCAGCATGGCCGAGAAAAATCCGCAGAAGCTCAACTGGCGCCAGTCGATCGTCGACCTGATGAAGCTGCTCGATCTCGACAGCAGCCTCGGGGCGCGGACCGAGCTCGCCAAGGAACTCGACTACAAGGGCGACACCCAGGATTCCGCCGCGATGAACATCTGGCTGCACAAGCAGGTGATGCAGAAGCTGGCTGAGAACGGCGGCAAGGTGCCGGATTCACTGCGCGCCTAGAACCACGATTGGGCGGGAGTTCAAGAGCGGCGGTGCGTTGCCAATCCGACAAGGAGCAGTGGCATCGCGATCAGCGTGAGACTGCTCGGTTCGGGGACGCTTGAAAGAACGGCGGGAACACGGGTGGACCCAGCGGTCTGCGCCGCACCATACATCCCGGAAGCGCCGTGCCAGCCGATGAGGTCAAGCGCTACCAGGTCCGCGGCCGTCAGCGCGGCGTGTTCGCCGGTGGAGATGAACGCGTCCTGGGAATCCCGCGTCATCGCGGTGGTCAGCCAATCGCCACGATCGCCGCCCACGCTTGAGTAGTTGTAGTCGGCGAGATCAGTCAGGCCGCCGTCAGCCGACAGGTAGGCGGCGCTGTCGTAGGCGAAGCCCAGCTCGCCGGGTGCGCTGTAGCGAAACAGGTCAAGCGGTGTGCGCCAGGAAGGCGTAGCGCTGCCGAGGCCGGAAATGCGCGGCCTTATGTAGCTGCGACCACCACGGGCTCGTCCGCATGTTAGGCACTCGTCCTTTATCATCCTCCGTCGTGTTACGAGAGGAGAACGGCGTTGGCCGAGATGCATGTCATGAGTGCGTTGCGTGACAAGCGGTCCGAACTTGCCGGGATGGTGAACCGTCTGGAGCGGGAGCTGCTCGAACGTCGTGCCAGCCTGACGCATATCGACGCGACCATGCGGCTGTTCGATCCGGACATCCGGCCGGAGGAGATCCGACCCAGACGACTGCGGGAGCGCAATGCGTGGTTCCAACCAGGTGAGTGTCTGCGTCGGATCTTTGACGTGCTGCGCGATGCTCCGGGCCCGCTGGCGACTCGGGAAATTGCCGAACGGCTCATCGCCGCGAAGGCGGACCCGGCCGCCGATGACCGGCAGCGCTGGCTGATCCAGAAGACCATCCTCGGCTCGCTGAACGGGGCGAAGGCGACGATCGAGCGCACCGAGGCGGCGGGTGTCGTCCAGTGGCGATTGATCTAGGCGGCGCGTGCGCGCTGCCAGTAGCCGCAGAAATCGACCGATGGCCGACATCGCAGCGCCATTCGGACCACACCGTGCGTCTGCTCGCCGTTGCTGACGCGGCGGAGGTCTTCGCGCCAGGCGGCTTCCTGGGCGTAGCGGAGGAGATACGGCCCGGCGATATGGTGGTGATGCCCGAGTTCGCCCCGGCGCAGGCGGGAGAAGTAGGATTCCGCGCCATTGGTGCAGGCGCCATCGACGCTGTAGCCGTCCTGGTGGTTGATCCGCTGCATGGCGAACCGGGCGTGCAGCTTGTTCCAGGCAGGGCTCTCATCGGCATGAACCACGGTGCCTTGGTTGATCCGCTGGCGGATCGTCGGCACGGCGGCCTCCTCGGCCGGGACCACCTGCGGCAATGTACGGCCGCCGCGCTCGCGCATGACCACGACAACCTGACGTTTGCCCGACTGGTTCTCGACGAGCCGCCGGTCGATCCGATCGGCAGCCAGGTTTTCCGGCCGGACATGACCACCGAAGTAGGCGCCGTCGATCTCCGCAGCCCGTCCTTCACCGCCGATGCGCAGCGCCTTCATGCTGGAGGCCATGGCCTCGCGCAGCTTGTGTGCCAGCACGAACGCCGTCTTGTATTGGACGTCGAGCTCACGCGCGAAGGCGAGCATGCTCTTGCCCTTCACCTCGTTGCAGAAGGTGGCGACGGCAAGCAGATACGTCCTGAGCGGCAGCTTGTGCCAGGCGAACAGGGTGCCCGAGGTGATCGAGAAATCACCGCGGCACGCTTTGCAGCGCCATCGCGGATGCGCCGCCGATCGCGGGCACGCGTAGCATATCGTGCAGCCGCAGCCAGGACAGACTGGTCTGCCGTCGGTGTCGGGCCAGCGCAGGCGCCGGAACACGTTCTCGACCCCGTGGTCCGACATCCGCATGATCTTCGCGGCGCTGAGCGAGCGCGCCGCCGCAGACAGCAGAAAATGTTGCGCCATGAGACCACCGCGGGGGAACCAACCGGCACTCTCCTGCCAGGGTCCGTCACAAAGTACAACCCCGAATTCGTCGCTGGTGGCGGCAGCTACATAAGGCCGGAAATGCGCCCGAGAACTTCAGCGATCTCATGCTCGGCCACCGCCACGAAATCGTAGGTGTCCGGAGCAATGGCGGACCCAATGTAGGTGTAACCGGTCACGCTGTCTCCCGCGAAGCCGATCGACCCATCCAGCGCCGCGTTGCTCGCGCCAATGACACCGAGCGCCTTCGCGCTGGCTGACGGGATCACGTAACGGTCGGCCCCGTTGGGCGCGCTGGTCGGCAAGTGCCAGACAGCGGAGATGTCCGCCGGAGTTGTGGCGTCGGCCCAAAGCAGCGACTGAACCTGGTTGTAGCTGTAGTAGCCATAGAGTTGGTCGACGCTTGCACCGACTGCGTTGCCAGGCAGCTCGTAGCTGCCCACCCCACCCCAGCTCACCTGCACGTTCACGCTCACGGGGTCACTGAAAGCGACGGCATATGCGGCAGCGGCGGTGCGGAAAGCCTGCTCGACCGTTGCCCGGTTGGCGAGCCCGGTGATGGTGCTGTCGAATTCTGGGTTGATCGTAAGCGCGACAGCGGGCTTGGCGATGGCAATCGTCGCCACACCAAGGGCGAGCGCAACGGATCGGGCGCGAGCGACTCGTGAGCGCATGGGTTATCCACCACTGATTGAGTCGAGCGATATTAGGTAGTATCGAATTCTTCAATACGCACTCTTGTGGGCTAGACCCACAGAACAATTCTACCTCACGGCGTGTGGGTATTGCCGAAACGGGCCCTGCGCCCGTCGCGGCAGCAGCGGCAAGGCGTGGGCGGCCAGGAGCAGGGCGGCGCGCCGCACGCTGGGCTTCGCCACTGCGGAGCGGCGTAGCCAGGTGCGCCCCTCCGCAATCCGGCCATGACGGACCAACTCGCGACCAATGATCCATTGATTCTCGGCCTCGGCCCGGCGGCGGAACGCGTTGAGCTGCCGACCTGGGAAGCGGGCGTGCAGTAACGGATTGGCGAAGATCGCTTCCATGCAGGCGTCGAACGCCGACGGGTCCGCCGCCAAACGCAGATAAGCGCCACTGGCGCGCTGGCGCACGAACAAGGCAGGCGTGCTGCCGGGCGCGGAAACGAAGCGGCCGAGCAGGGCCAACCTGATCCAGTATTCCCAATCCTCGCCGTAGGCGATTCCGGCCTGGAAGTAACCAGCCCGAGCCACGGCGCTGCTGCGGATCAGCAGATGCCCGCCATTGGCGAACAGATTGCGTTCGAGCAGCAGGGGAAGCACCCCGCGTATCGGAAGCGGCTGCGTGCGGACGGCGTGGGCCGACGCACCCAGGGCGGCATCCTCGTCGACGAATCCGAATCCGGCGCACGCCGCCACGGCGTCCGGTGCAGCAGTCAGCGCCGCGACCAGCCGGGATAGCGCGTCGGCTGCGAGGAAATCATCGGCATCGAGGAACACCAGCGCATCCGCCTCGCTCGTGGCGATGCCGCGGTTCCGAGCCGCGGCGACCCCCGCGTTGGCCTGGCGGATCAGACGAACGCGGGGGTCACCGCGTCGCGTGACGCGGTCGACGGTGTTGTCGGTTGAGCCGTCATCGACGACCACCATGAACCAGTCGGTGTAGGTCTGGGCGAGAACCGAAGTCAGCGCGTGGTCGATCCACGGCGCAACATTGTAGGCCGGGGTTACGATCCCGACGCGCATGCTCGTTGACTGGAGGGGCGCCCGCGAGTGCGAGCGCCGTGCGGGCTCAGGCGGCGCTCGCCTCGTGCGGCACGCCCTTCTCCTTGAGCAAGGTCTCGAGCTCGCCGGACTGGAACATCTCGGTCACGATGTCGCAGCCGCCGACGAACTCGCCGCCAACATAGAGCTGCGGCACCGTCGGCCAGCTGGAGAACTGCTTGACGCCCTCCCGCAGTCCCTCGTCCTCCAGCACGTTGGCGCTGTTGAACGGCACGTTGAGGTGCGACAGGATCTGCACCACGCGCGCCGAGAAGCCGCATTGCGGGAACATCGGCGTGCCCTTCATGTAGAGCATCACCGGAGACGCACCAATTTCGGCCTGGATGCGGTCGGATACTTCGTTTGCCATGAGAGAAAGCTCCTATTCGGGGGCGGAGGTTTGCAGGGCGAGGGCGTGCAGCTCGCCCCCCATCCGGCCGCTCAGGGCGGCATAGACGATCTGGTGCTGCTTGACACGTGAAATGCCACGGAACTGTTCGCTGACCACGGTGGCGGCGTAGTGGTCGCCATCGCCGGCCAGATCCTCGATCGCGACCTTGGCGTCGGGCAGCGCCGCCTTGATCATCGCCTCGATGTCGCCCGCTGACATGGCCATCGCTCGACCCTCTCTCGCGCTCAACCCGGGACGGGTGCGGCGGGCGCATCCATCCATTCCGGGAAGAAGCGCTCGTGGGCGGCGCGCAACGCCCTGACCGATATGGTTCCGCCGTCGGGCACTGTCAAATCCTGCCCGCCACTATGGCCGATCCGGGTCGCCGGAATGCCGAGCGCCTCGGCGGCACGGATCATCGCGGTGCCATCGGGAACCGCCAGCACGTAGCGTCCCTGGTCCTCGCCGAACCAGAATGCGTGACCGGGCACGTCGCGCGGGCCGGTGCCGAGCCGGGCGCCGACCCCGCCGGCCATTGCCATCTCCGCCACCGCGACCAGCAGCCCGCCATCGGAGACGTCGTGGCAGGCACGCACCAGCCCCGCCTCGATCTGCGCGCGAACGAAGTCGCCGTTGCGTCGCTCGGCGGCCAGATCGACCGGGGGCGGGGCGCCTTCCTCGCGTCCGCCGATCTCGCGCAGCCATAGCGACTGGCCGAGCCAGCCGCGCGTCTCGCCGATCAGCACGAGGTCGAGCCAGGGCGGCAGGGCGAGCCCGACCGCGCCAACCGCTCGGTCGAGCACGCCGAGACCGCCGATCGCCGGGGTCGGCAGGATCGCCCGTCCCGCGGTCTCGTTGTAGAGCGACACGTTGCCGGACACGACCGGGAAGTCGAGCACGCGGCAGGCTTCCGCCATGCCACGGATCGTGGCGGCGAACTGGCCCATGATCTCGGGCTTTTCCGGGTTGCCGAAATTCATGTTGTCGGTGATGGCGAGCGGCCGGGCGCCGACGGCGGTGAGGTTGCGCCACGCCTCGGCCACCGCTTGCGCGCCGCCCGCCTCGGGGTCGGCCGCGCAGTAGCGCGGGGTGCAGTCGGTGGTGAGCGCGATCGCCCGGTCGAGGCCTTCCAGCTTGACCACCGCCGCGTCGGCCGCGCCGGGGCGCTTGACCGTCTGGCCGCCGACCGTGCTGTCGTACTGGTCCCACACCCAGGCGCGCGAGCACAGATCGGGGCAGCCGACCAGGCGCAGCAGCCCCGCCACCAGCCCCAGCCGATCCTCGATCCGCGCCGCGTTGAGGGTTGGCGGCTTGGTCGGCTCGGCGGTCGGGCGATGATACAGCGGCGCCTGCTCGGCGAGTGGCGCCAACGGGATCTCGGCCTCGGTCGCGCCGCGATGGCGGACCACGATCCGCCCGCTATCAGTCAGCCGCCCGATCACCGCGAAGTCGAGCTCCCATTTGGCGAAGATTGAGCGCGCCAGCTCCTCACGGTCCGGGCGCAGCACCATCAGCATGCGCTCCTGGCTCTCGGAAAGCATCATCTCGTAGGCGGTCATGCCGGTCTCGCGTTGCGGCACCTGGTCGAGGTCGAGCTCGATGCCCACGCCGCCCTTGCCGGCCATCTCGACCGAGGAGCTGGTCAGCCCGGCGGCCCCCATGTCCTGGATCGCGACGATCGCGTCGGTCTGCATCAGCTCGAGGCAGGCCTCGATCAGCAGCTTCTCGGTGAACGGATCGCCCACCTGCACGGTCGGCCGCCTTTCGTCCGCGTCGGCGCCGAACTCCGCCGACGCCATCGTGGCGCCATGGATGCCGTCGCGACCGGTTTTCGAGCCCACGTAGACCACCGGGTTGCCGAGGCCGGCGGCGGCACTGAGAAAAATACGGTCGGCGCGGGCGATGCCGACTGTCATGGCGTTGACCAGCGGATTGCCGTCATACGATGGGTGGAAGTCGATCTCCCCGCCCACGGTCGGCACGCCCACGCAATTGCCGTAGCCGCCGATGCCGCGCACCACGCCGTCGACGATGCGCCGGGTGCGTGGGTGCCCGGGCCGGCCGAAGCGCAGCGCGTTGAGGTTGGCGATCGGTCGCGCGCCCATGGTGAACACGTCGCGCAGGATGCCGCCCACGCCGGTCGCCGCGCCCTGATAGGGCTCGATGAAGCTGGGATGGTTGTGGCTTTCCATCTTGAATACCGCGGCGAGCCCGTCGCCGATATCGACCACGCCGGCATTCTCGCCGGGGCCGTGAATCACCCACGGCGCCTTGGTCGGGAGCTGGCGCAGCCACACGCGGGAGGATTTGTACGAGCAGTGCTCGGACCACATGACGCTGAACACGCCGAGCTCGGTGAGCGTCGGCGTACGGCCCATGATGGCCAGCACCTTGTCGTATTCCTCGCCGTTCAGCCCGAACGACTGGGCGAGGGCTGGGCCGACCTCCGGGGTGGTCACGCCGCCAGGGCCGCGAGGCCGTCGAACAGCGGCTTGCCGTCGGTGCCGCCCATCAGCGGGTCGACCAGGTCCTCGGGATGCGGCATCAGCCCGAGCACGCGTTGGTTGGCGCTGTAGATGCCGGCGATGTTGCGCTGGCTGCCGTTCGGGTTCGCCGCGTCGCTGGCCTCGCCCGTTGGCGTCACGTAGCGGAACGCAACCAGGTTCTCGCCTTCGAGCCGGTCCAAGGTCGCCTCGTCGGCGAAGTAGTTGCCGTCGCCATGCGCCATCGGGGCGCGGAATATCTGCTGGCGCTGGTAGCGGGCGGCGAACGCGGTGTCGACCCGCTCCACCCTGAGATGGCAGTCGCGCGAGAGGAAGCGCAGCGCGGCGTTGCGCAGCAGTGCCCCCGGCAGCAACCCGGCCTCGACCAGGATCTGGAACCCGTTGCAGACGCCGAGCACGTAGCCGCCGCGCTCGGCATGGGCGCGCACCGCTCCCATCACCGGCGAGTGCGCCGCCATCGCGCCGCAGCGCAAGTAGTCGCCGTAGCTGAACCCGCCCGGCAGCACGATGAGATCGAGGCCGGCAAGGTCGGTCTCGGTGTGCCAGACCAGACGCGGCGCGGCGCCGCAGGATTGTTCCAGCGCAATGACCATGTCG
Source organism: Acetobacteraceae bacterium (assembly GCA_965218045.1). Taxonomy (GTDB): domain Bacteria; phylum Pseudomonadota; class Alphaproteobacteria; order Acetobacterales; family Acetobacteraceae; genus CAVRCA01. The sequence goes on from CBDCJX010000001.1 coordinate 104,906, forward strand.
CGCTCGCGGTTGATGCCGGGAAACAGGAGGACAGCGGCTTTCAACGGCGACGCCCCCCTCTCCATCTCCTCCCCGGGGAGGGGTGCTGCGGGCCGACGATCATTCTACGCTCACCCGAAAATTCTCGATTACCGTGTTGGCGAGCAGCTTGCGGGCCATCTCCTCGGCCTCGGCGCGGGCCCGTTCGGGGTCGGTGGCGTCGAGCTCGATCTCGATCACCTTGCCGGCCCGCACCTCGCCCACCTGCTGAAAGCCAAGCGAGGCGAGGGCGTGGCCGATCGCCTTGCCTTGCGGGTCCAGCACCCCGGGCTTGAGCATGACGGTGACCGTCGCCTTCACTGCATCAGCTCCGGGCCCTTCAGATCGCGCATGCCGGCCTCGGGCAGGATGCCGAGACGCTTGGCGACCTCCTGATACGCCTCCTCGACCTTGCCGAGATCGCGGCGGAAGCGGTCCTTGTCCATCTTCTCGTTGGTTTTGCTGTCCCACAGGCGGCAATTGTCCGGACTGATCTCGTCGGCGAGCACGAGGCGCATGTCCTCGTTCTCCCACAACCGGCCGTATTCGAGCTTGAAGTCGACCAGGGTGATGCCGACGCCGAGGAAAAGCCCGGTCAGGAAGTCGTTGATGCGCAAGGTGAGGGCGACGATGTCGTCCATGTCCTGCGTGGTCGCCCAGCCGAAGGCGGTGATGTGCTCCTCGCTGACCAGCGGGTCGTTCAGCGCATCGTTCTTATAGTAGTACTCCAGGATGGAGCGGGGCAGGCGGGTGCCCTCGGGGATGCCGAGCCTCTCGGAGAGGCTGCCGGCGGCGACGTTGCGCACGACGATCTCCAGCGGAATGATCTCGACCTCGCGGATGAGCTGCTCGCGCATGTTGAGCCGGCGGACGAAATGGGTCGGGATGCCGATGTCGTGCAGCCGCATCATCAGGTATTCGCTGATCCGGTTGTTGAGCACGCCCTTGCCGGTGATGATGCCTTTCTTTTGCGCGTTGAAGGCCGTCGCGTCATCCTTGAAATACTGCACGAGGGTTCCCGGCTCCGGTCCTTCAAACAGGATCTTGGCCTTACCCTCGTAGAGCTGGCGGCGGCGGGCCATGGTGGGTTCCCTTCGACAGAGCCCGCCGGCAGATCTGGCGAACCCCTTCGCGACGATCGCCGTCGCGGCGGGACGGGTATAGCAGCGCTGGCTGGCCCCCGTCACGGGGCGGCCCCCCGCCGGCTACGCGGGCTTGGGCAGACTGACCGGCTCGAACGGTGCCTCGTCGGGTGGCCCGGCGGCGAACAGCCAGATCGGCGCGCCGGACGCGGGCAGGGCCAGGAGCGAAGACGAGGCGGTGCCGAAGCCGGCTCGGGGTTCGACGTTGATCTGCTCGCCCGGCTCGCCCGACCGATCGGCCAGGATCGCTCGCCACCCAGCAAGATCGTCGGGGCTCGCCGGGACGGCGGCGCGGAACCGGTGCAGGTGCCGGGCCACCCGAGGGCTGTCGAGATCGTTCGGGTCATGCGCGGTGACCATGTGCACGCCCGGCCCGAGCGGCCGCATCTCTGGTCGCCCCTGTCCCAATCCGCGCACGAAGACCGCTCCGTCTCGGTCGGCGATGACCATGTTGAAGCCGCGCCACAAGCCGGCATCGAGTGCGGCCATCTCGGCCGCAGCCCTCGCCGCCGAGGGCTGCTGCAACGCTCTCAGTGGGAGCTCGCCACGGCTGCGCTTGCCCAAGGCGGGGCCGAGCGTGCCTTGGCGATTGAGCACGGTCGCGGTCACTCCGGCCTGGCTCACCCCCATCCAGGTGCCGCCGGCGGTGATGTCCCGTGCCGCGACGACGTCCGGTTGCGCCGGCCAGTGCGCGGCCGGCGGAGTCCAGGAACGGTCCAACCGTTCGTCGCGGTTGGCGGCAAGCATCACCGGCCAATCATGGTCAGGGCGAACGAGGACAATGACGGTGCACACTTGCGGTTGGTCGTCGCTGTCCTGGCGCGCTACCGATCCGCTCAGAGATAGTGCCGGTAGGCACGATGCTGGCGGTGATGATAGCGGTGATGCGGACGGTGGTATCCCCGCAAGCCGTAGCGATGTCCTCCGCGGAAACCGGGATGGTATCCGCGGTAGCCGTGATGGTACCCCCGGAAGCCGGGGCGGTAGCCGCGATAGCCGTGGTGGTATCCGCGATGGCCGTATAGATGTTGGGCTTCGGTGTATCGAGGTTCGACGATCGGGGCTGCATGCGGCGTCACCGCGACGGGGCGCGGCATGGCCTGTGCGCTACCCAGAGCGATCAACGAGAACAGGGCGACGAGTGCGGCGCGGGCGACAGCAGGGATGGGCATGTCCTCAACTCCTTGCAACGTCTACCAAGCTCGTCGGTAACGCAGGCGTCCTTATGTCGGCTTTGCGGCGATATCGCGGTCGTTGAACACGCGCGAGAAGACCCGATCGATCTCGCGCACGTGCAACGCCGGGTCCATCGCCCGGTCGAGCTCCTCCGCTGGCACCCGACCGGCAACCTCCGGGTCGGCCACCAGATTGGCGCGGAAATCGCGGGCGCCCGCCTGGCCCAGCGCTTCCCAGGTCGCCATCGCGTTGCGCTGCACGATGCGATAGGCGTTCTCCCGTGAAATTCCCGCCCGGGTCAGCGCCAGCAGCACCTCGCCGCTATGCACCACGCCGCCGAGGCTCTCCAGGTTGGCCGCCATGCGCTCGGGATGGACGACCAGAAGCTGCATCATGCCGGCCAGCCGCATCAGCGCGAAATCGAGCGCGATGGTGGCGTCGGGCGCGATGACCCGCTCGACGCTCGAATGGCTGATGTCGCGTTCGTGCCACAAGGTCACGTTCTCCAGCGCCGGCACCACCGTGGCGCGCACGATGCGGGCAAGGCCGGTGAGGTTCTCGCTCAGCACCGGGTTGCGCTTGTGCGGCATCGCGCTCGACCCCTTCTGGCCGGGGTGGAAGAACTCCTCCGCCTCCCTGACCTCGGAGCGCTGCAGGTGCCGCACCTCGGTCGCCAGCCGCTCGATGCCGCTGGCGATAACGCCTAGGGCGCAGAAATACGCCGCGTGCCGGTCGCGCGGGATCACCTGGGTCGAGACCGGCTCGACCCGCAGGCCGAGCGCCTGTGCGACATGCGCTTCGATGCGCGGGTCGACATGCGCGAACGTCCCCACCGCGCCGCTGATCGCCGCGACGGCGATTTCGGCGCGCGCCGTGACGAGCCGGTCGCGATCGCGGGCGAACTCGGCGTAGTGGCCGGCGAGCTTCAGGCCGAACGTGGTCGGCTCGGCGTGGATGCCGTGGCTGCGGCCGATGGTCAGCGTGCGCTTGTGCTCGAACGCACGCGACTTGAGGGCCGCGAGGAGCGCGTCGAGATCGCCCAGCAGCAGGTCGGTCGCCTGGGTGAGCTGCACCGACAGGCAGGTGTCGAGCACATCGCTGGAGGTCAGCCCCAGATGCACGAACCGGCTGTCCGGGCCGATCGCCTCGGCGAGCCAGGTCAGGAAGGCGATGACGTCGTGCCGCGTCTCGCGCTCGATCGCGTCGATCCGGTCGAGGTCGGCCTGGGTGATGTCGGCGACCTTCGCCGCGCCTCGCTCGCGGATGGTGCGCGCTGCGGTCTCGGGGATTTCGCCGATCGCTGCCATCGCCTCGGCGGCCAGCGCCTCAATCTCGAACCAGATGCGAAACCGGTTGGGCGCCGCCCAGATCGCCGCCATCTCCGGTCGCGTGTAGCGAGGAACCATGCTCGGCGCTTCCACGTGTCTGCCGCTGTGCTAGGCGCAGCTAGCCCCCCGGCGCGTCGCCTGACAAGTCCACGCCGCCCCCGCGTGCCACCGGCGCACCGGCTTGTCTTATCTCTCCCGGGTTGCCGGACGCAGCATGATCGAGCCGGTCGTGCCCCCAGTGCGCGGGTCGAGCAGCAGGATGCGGTCCGGCCCGCCACCCTGCAATTGGATCGCAAGACGATCCCGCAGCGTCGCGATCCCCGCGATCCGCGTTCCGGCCGGCTCGTCGAGCGTGGCAGCGAACGGCGCGGCACGCCCGGCGCCCGTGAGCCGCTGGGCGATTAGCACCGCAAGCGACGCGGTGCCCGCGACGAGCAGGACGCCCATCGCGATCGTCGCGATCTTCAGCGCCCGCATGGGTGGGCCCGCTCCATTGCCATATCGGCAAGCTCTCCTCTCGGCGGCCGATCCGCGCTATCCGGTGCCGATGTCGGACACCCCGGACGTCTGCGAACGGTTCTGCGTGATCGCCGGTCCCGAGGATGCCGGGCGGCGGGTGGATCGGTTTCTCGCCGACGCAATCCGCACCTTGTCGCGCTCGCGCGTCAAGGCGCTGATCGAGGAGGGCCGCGCCCGGCGCGACTCCCACCCGATGCACGAGCCGGCGGCTCCGGTCGCCGCCGGCGCGCGCTACACGCTCGAACTGTTGCCCGCCGCCCCGGCGCGGCCGGCGCCGCAGGTGATCCCGTTCACCGTACTATACGAGGATGCCGACCTCATCGTGCTCGACAAGCCGGCCGGCTTGGTCGTGCACCCGGCGCCGGGGAACCCGGACGGCACCCTGGTCAACGCGTTGCTGGCGCATTGCGGCGCCGAGTTGCAGGGGATCGGCGGTGAACGTCGACCGGGGATCGTGCACCGGCTGGACAAGGACACGTCGGGGGTGATGGTCGTCGCGAAAACCGAGATCGCGATGGCCGGTCTCGCCGCCGCCTTCGCCGCCCGCGATCTCGATCGGATGTATCTGGCGCTGTGCTGGGGGCTGCCCGCACCGGTCGCGGGCGAGATCACCGGGGCGATCGGGCGCGACCCGAGGGATCGCAAGCGCATGGCGGTCGTGTCGCGCGGGGGCAAGCCGGGGCTGACCCGGTATCGCACGCAACGCGCGTGGGGCACCGCCGTGGTTATGCTCGAGTGCCAGCTCGCCACCGGACGGACGCATCAGATCAGGGTTCACCTGGCGCATAGCGGCCACCCGCTGGTCGGCGATCCGCTTTACCTGCGCCGCGCCCCGGCCGCCTCCCGCATCTTGGCAGAGCCGGTTCGCCGTCACCTGCTCGACTTCCCGCGCCAGGCGCTGCACGCCGCCCGTCTCGGGTTCATCCATCCGCGCACCGGCACGGCGTTGTGCTTCGCCACCCCGCCGCCTTCGGACATGATGGCGCTTACCGCCCTGCTGGATCACACGCCGAGCGCGACAAATCCTTGACAGGACTAGCGCGGTCCTGTATCAACCTTTTCATCGGCGTGCGTAGGGTGCAACGCGCTGATGGGCTTGATCCGGGGTTCCATCGCCTTGGCGGGGTGGTTCTCTGGGACGTGATGTTCCCTTCCCGCACCCAGGTCCGAAAGAGTCGGAACCGGTCGGCCGCTATGCCGTAAGGGTAGGGTCTGACCGTTCAGACGAAAGGAGCCATTCGTTGGCCGCTGCGGTTATCAATGTTGCCCCCGAGGGCAACCTCTCGCGGTATCTCCAAGAGATCCGCAAGTTTCCCATGCTGACCCCCGAAGAGGAGGTCGCTCTCTCCTATCGCTGGCGCGACCATGAGGATATGGAGGCGGCGCATAAGCTTGTCACCTCCCATTTGCGTCTCGTCGCCAAAATTGCGATGGGCTATCGCGGCTACGGCTTGCCGGTGGGTGAGCTGATCAGCGAGGGCAATGTCGGCATGATGCAGGCGGTGAAGCGGTTCGACCCGGATCGCGGGTTCCGCCTCGCGACGTATGCAATGTGGTGGATACGCGCCGCGATCCAGGAGTACATCCTGCATAGCTGGTCGCTGGTGAAGATGGGCACCACGGCCGCCCAGAAGAAGCTGTTTTTCAATCTGCGCCGCCTTAAGGGGCAAATGCAGGCGATCGACGAGGGCGATCTTCAGCCCGAGCAGGTCAGCGAGATTGCCCGCGTGCTCGATGTGCCCGAACAGGACGTGGTGAACATGAACCGACGCCTCGCCGCGCCGGACCACAGCCTCAATGCTCCCGTGCGGATGGATAGCGAGGGCGAGTGGCAGGACTGGCTGGTCGACGAGAGCGAGACCCAGGAAACCGCCATCGCCGACCGCGAGGAGTTGTCGGGCCGCAAGGCACTGCTGTCGGGGGCGTTGAAGACGCTGAACGAGCGGGAACGTCATATCCTCATTGAGCGGCGGCTGAAGGACAACCCGACCACGCTCGAGGAGCTGTCCCAGCAATACGGGATTTCCCGCGAGCGGGTGCGGCAGATCGAGGTGCGTGCTTTCGAGAAGCTGCAAAAGGCGATGAAGGCGCAGGTCGCCGAGCGGCGGCTTGCGGTCCAGCCGGCGGCCTGAGTTCGTCTCCGCCTGAGTTCGTCCGCGCCGGAGCGGCGGCTCCGGCGGGGGTGACTTAGCGCGTCTGTTCTTCCGCGACCTCCGCGTGGTAGCCCCATTCCTCGGTGCAGCGCTCCTTGAGCTGACGCAAACGATGCTTGCGTGACAGCGCCGCCGATTCGAGTGCCAGTCGGACCAAGAGTGGGAGGAACTGCAACAGCAGCCATCCCGCCGCCGCCGCCGCCCAGGATGCTGCCAAGGTGGCCGGTTCGAAGGCGAGCCCCAGTGCCACATCCAACGTATGGCCCGCTTTCCACAAGGTGAGCAGCGGCTGAACGGTGGTGCTCAAGCCGAACAGCAGCAGCGTACGCGCGACCGGACGACCCGGCGCGCGGTCCAGCGCGACGCTGAGCAGCCCGGGCGCCAACAGGACAGCGAGCAGCAACGCGGTCGGCGTTGCCAACGCCGCGAGCACGCCGCAAAGCAGGCCCTGAAGCCAAAGCAGCGATCCGCCTTTGGCGTCGACGTTCGGCCTCTTGCGAGCCGAACCGGAGGGCGAATTCCGCGCCATGCGCTAACCGAGTGCCGCGAAACCGAGCACGGCCACCAGGGTGGCGAGACCAAGGCCGGCGGTGATCTCCTGTCCGAGCCGCCGCGCCAGTTCGGCGCGGGCCTCGGCGCCGTCCTCGATGAGGCGGAACTCGGCATCCGCGTCGATCAGTGCCTCGGCGGCCTCGGCGGCGGCGGCGGCGTCCTGCTCGAGCGCCGCGCGATCGTCGACCAGCTCCAGCATGGCGCCAAGCTGGCCGCCCGACGCCAAGCGCTCCAACTCGGCCTTCACTTGCTCTCGGCGCGGACGATTCTTCCATTCCGCGACAAGCATGTCCGCGTAAGCCGCAAGCCAGGAGGCTAGGGCGGGCAGCGGCTGCGGATAACGCGCTTGCAGCCGCGCGAGCAAGCGGAGCTGGGCGAACATCGCCTCGGTGCCGGAACCCTGAAGATCGCGTTCGATCGGCTGCTCGGCGCGGGCATTGACGAATGCCGCGACATGATGGTCGGCCGGCAGAGCGGATTTGTGATCGGCTCGGGCGGCGGCGGCTTCAAGCGCCGGCAGCAAATCCGCCAGGCGGGCGACGCAATCGCCTGCGAGCAAGGGACTGGCGCAGGCCAGCAGCGGGTTGAGGCAGTAGAGCAGGCGCAATCGCCCGAACTCATGGCCACCCAACCGCAGCATTGCGCGATGTTTGGTGGCCTCGTTGCGTCGCGACGCGGTGCCGAACCGGTCGGCACGGGATGCTCCCCACAGCCGCGGGGCCTCCAGGCTCACCAAGTGCTCAAGCTTATCGCGCGTATCGGGAGCGTCCGTCTGCGCGGCCGCGATGGCTGGCCCGATGCCATCGGGCCAGATCGCGATGCCCCGCCAGCACAGTGGCGCCAGCGGATCGAGCATGGCGACGGCTTGCATCGCCAGGATCGCGGGCGCGGCCAGCGCGTCGGACCCCGCCTCGCTGTTGGCCACGCGAATGCGTTCTTCCAGTCGCACTACCAGACCGGGATCGGCGACTCCGCGCCGCAGCCAGCGAACCGCGCTGCCATCCCGCAGGACGGGCAGGCCCTCCTCCGGCCGCATCGCAAGAGCGTAGGCGAGCCCGCGCGCGTTCCAGATCGTCTCCTCGCCCATCCGCAGAGATTGCTGCGCGCGGGCGATCGGTCGGGCCGCTACTCGACGGGAGCGGGCGGCGGTGAGATCGGCTAGCAGGGCGAGCGGTGGGCGGTGTTCGGGGTCCTCGGCCAGCATGCCACGCGCGAGATCGGCGACGATGCCCGGCAGCCGCGCGTTGCCCGCGATGGCGGCGAAGCTGCCCCGGTCGAGCTTGGCGCGCACCACACCCGCGGCGTCGAGCTCGGCCAGTGGCAGCCGCCCCAAAGCCATGACCACCATGAGCACGCCAAGCGCGTAGATGTCGTCGGCGGCGCTGCCTTCGCCTCGTCCGGCGGCCAGGCACATCGCCGAATACGGCGGCTCGAACAGGGCGGGCTGCAAGCTGGCTGGCGGCGCTGCCCACGCGCTGCCGAGCACAACCGGCTGGCCCGGGCCGGCGCGGAACACGTTATCGGGCCGAATCGCTCGGTGGGTGACGCCGCGCGTCTGCAGCGCTTCGAGCGTGCGCACCGCGGGGCGGATCAGGCAGTCGACGAGCTCGGCCTCCAACCAAGGCCGCGGCGCTCTGGCCAAGGAGGGACATGCAGGCGCCTTGCAGACCACGAAATATTCCGCCCGCCCGCCGGCCACGCCCGGCCCGTGTCCGAGCGGGCCAAGCAGACCGTCGATCGAGGTGCCGGCGAGATCGGACAAGGCTTGCGCGCGCGGCGGCCACCATGGGCGGGCCTGGACCGCCATCAGCTCGGCGGTTGGCTGTTCGCGATCCGACACGACGAAGGCTGCGAGCCCGCCACCAACGTCAGCAAGCGGCCGCGCGGTGTCGATCGCGAACCGGTCGGCGATCAGGGAACGGTGCTCGGAACGCGGAGTTGCGTCTGCGGTCATCCTGCGGCGTTGGACACAAGCGGTGGATCAATACCCAGGCGTGATCCTTCGCCAGAATGGTTGACGAAACCGCAACGCGATCGGCTCAGCCCTCGAACGGGTCACGTACCAGGATGGTGTCGTCCCGCTCCGGGCTGGTCGAGAGCAGGGTCACCGGTGCCTCGACCAGTTCCTCGATGCGTCGGGCATACTTGATCGCCTGGGCGGGCAGCTCGGCCCAGGACCGCGCGCCTCTGGTCGAGCCGGACCACCCTTCCATGAGCTCGTACACCGGCTCGGCCGCTTGTTGCGCCGCCGGAGCGGCCGGCAGGTACCGGTATGCCTCGCCGCGTATCCGGTAACCGGTGCAGATCTTCAGCTCGGGCAGCCCGTCCAGCACGTCGAGCTTGGTCAGCGCCAAGCCTTGGATGCCGCCCACCTTCACCGCCTGGCGCACCAGCACCGCGTCGAACCAGCCACAGCGGCGGCGGCGGCCGGTCACGGTACCGAACTCATGGCCGCGATCGCCCAGCAGCTTGCCCGTCGCGTCGGACAACTCGGTCGGGAACGGGCCGGCGCCGACCCGGGTGGTGTAGGATTTGGCGATGCCGAGCACGGTGCCGACCACCGACGGTCCCAGACCCGAACCGGACGCCGCGATCGCGGCCACCGTGTTGCTGCTGGTCACGAACGGGTAGGTGCCGTGGTCCACATCTAGCATCACCGCCTGCGCGCCCTCGAACAGGATGCGCTTGCCGGCACGACGCAGATCATCCAGCCGCTGCCAGACCGGCTCGGCGAAGGGCAGCACTTGCGGTGCGAGCTTCTCGAGGTGGGCGGTCAAGGTCGCCTTGTCGAAGGTCTCGGCGCCGAGGCCCATCAGCAGGGTGTTGTGGTGCAGCAGCAGTTCGTCGAGCTTGGCCGAGATGGTCTGCGGCTCGGCGAGATCGCATAGCCGTATCGCGCGACGCGCAACTTTGTCCTCGTAGGCCGGTCCGATCCCTCGACCCGTCGTGCCGATCTTGCGCGCGCCCCGCGCCGCCTCGCGCGCCCGGTCGATCGCCGGATGCAGCGGCAGGATCAAGGTCGCGTTCTCGGCGATGCGCAGCGTCTCGGGCGTGACCTGCAAGCCTTGCGCCCGCACCCTGGCGATCTCCGCCAGCAGCGCCTCCGGATCGACCACGACGCCGTTGCCGATGATGCCCAGCTTGCCGCGCACCAGCCCGCTCGGCAGCAGCGACAGCTTGTAGGTCTCGTCGCCGACCACGAGCGTATGTCCCGCATTGTGGCCGCCCTGGAAGCGAACCACCACGTCGGCACGGCTGGATAGCCAGTCGACGACCTTTCCCTTGCCCTCGTCGCCCCATTGGGCGCCGATCACCGCGACATTGGCCATGATGCTGCCTCAGCGTTCAGCCGCTAGTGTTCAGGGGCGCGGCGTCGCCGTCCAGGGCGATATGCGAGCAAAGCAGCCGGCTCGCCTCCGCGCGCGGGTCACCGAGCGCATCGAGTGCTGCCACGGTGGCGAAACCGCGCGCCCGCAGTGCGGCCGCCAACGCCGGATCGCAGCCGCGCGGCAGGAACACGCGCGGACGCGCGGTGCGCTGGGGAGCGGCGCGCAGCACGGCATCCGGAAACAAGGTCAGCCCGGTCGCGGGCTCGGTGTCGCCGCAGAGATAGCGCCCGCCGCGGCCGAGCTCCTCATGCCGGCCGGGCGCGTAGACCGTCACGCAGATGCCGGTGTGATAGCGGAAACCGCGAAACTCCACCGGATCGAGGGTCAGCCGCAGCGTCGGCCGACCGGCGCGGATCACCTCCACGGTCTCGCGAACCCGGGTCGCGAGCAGCCTCGCGGGCTCCGGCAAGGCCGCCTGCTCCAACGCGGCGAGCGCCCGCTCGGCCGGGCCGGCGGCGCGCAGCAGGTCGGTCAACACATCGGCGAGCGGACCACCGTGGGTGCGTACGGCGGCAATGTCCTTGCGGTCCAGCCCACGCGCCAGCGCGGCGCGCCGTGGTCCCTCGATGCCAGCATAATCCAGCAGCGCGGGCGCCAGGGTCGGCAAGGTGAGATCGAAGCTCAACCGATCCAGACCGACGGCAGACAGCGCCTCGGCACCGACCAGCACAATCTCCGCATCGGCAACCGGGCTGTCGCGCCCGATCAGCTCGATGCCGGCTTGCGCGACCTGGCGGTCGGGATCGAGCTGGCTGCCGCGCATGCGCAGGCACTGGCCGGCGTAGGACAGGCGCAACGGTCGCGGCGCGCCGGCCAGCCGGGTCGCCGCTATCCGGGCGACCTGCGGCGTGGTGTCGGCGCGCAGCCCCATCATACGCTGGCTGTCGGGGTCCATCAGGCGGAAGGTCTGCTCGGCCACCGCCGCGCCGGAGCCGGCGAGCAGCCCGTCCTCGAACTCCAGCAGCGGCGGCTTGACGCGCTGGTAGCCGTGCGCGGCGAACACGTCCATCAAAGCTTCGACCGCGCCGGCCTCGGTCTCGGCCTCGGGCGGCAACAGGTCGCGCAAGCCCGCGGGCAGCAGCGCCGGATTGATCGGCATGTCATCGGTCATTGCAGGCCGGCGCTATAGCACCCGGCAGAGAGGGCGGAAAGCGGCGGCGAGTCCCGTCGCGTCCGTTGACGTCGCCCGGATGGCCGTTCTGCACGGCGTACACGAAAACCCCGCTTCGCGGTTGCACGAAGCGGGGTCGTTCGGTGGCGATGCCGGAGCAAAGTCAGACGAGGTGGGTGTTGCTCGCGCCTGTCTGCTCCGCCTGCGCCTGGCGGAACGCGCCGTTGTTGACGTCGGTCTGCTCGGCCGCCGCCTGGCGGAACGCGCCGTTGTTGATGTCGGTCTGCTCGGCCGCCGCCTGGCGGAACGCGCCGTTGTTGACGTCGGTCTGCTCGGCCGCCGCCTGGCGGAACGCGCCGTTGTTGACGTCGGTCTGCTCGGCCGCCGCCTGGCGGAACGCGCCGTTGTTGACGTCGGTCTGCTCGGCCGCCGCCTGGCGGAACGCGCCGTTGTTGACGTCGGTCTGCTCGGCCGCCGCCTGGCGGAATGCACCGTTGTTGACGCCGGTCTGCTCGGCGGCGAATGGGCCGGGACGTTGCGGCGAGGCGTTACGCTGCACGGTGGCGCCACCCTCGTAGCGGTCGAGTGCGTCCGCGTTTGCCTGTGTCGCAAAAGCACTACCAGCCACTGATGAAATCGGCGCCTGCACTCCGATGAGGGCGACAGCGGCAACAGCCGCGATCATTGCAGTTCGCATGTGTCATTCTCCTGCCCGCGTGGTGCGGGATCGCCTAATGAAGCCTTGGTCCGGATGCTTCCGGGCCGCGGGCCGATCGCGCTGTGCGCTGGGGTCCGTTGAGGCGGAAGATCGTGCTGCGACGCGTCAATCGCCATCCGCCAAAGCCGCCAAGCCAGTATGCGCCCGCGCATGGCCGCGCATGGCCGGCTCAGGCGCCGAGCACCCGGCGGGCGGCGCGCAGCAGCGGCCGTTCGACGGCGAGGTGGGCCAGGATGCCGAGCAGCGCGGCGAGCACCATGCTGGCGAAGATGTAGGAGGCGATCCCGACCTCGCCGCCGAAGTGCAAGCGCGCCCAGACCTCGCGCAGACCCCGCATCGGAAACGGGTGCAGCAGGTAAAGCGCGTACGACGCGTCGCCCAGCAGCATCCAGAAAACACCGAACCAGGCGCGTGCGGGGCCCGCCTGGGTCAGTACCACCGAGGCTACCAGACAGGACGCGGCCGAGCCGTAGCCGACTGCCCGATAGGCGGTGGCGTCGGGGCCGGTCGCGACGAGCAGCGCCAGCCCGGCCGCCACCAGCACCAAGCGGGTCCAGCGCGGCAGCCGCACGCCCTCGGTGCGCAGTGCGCCCAGTGCGACACCGAAGATGAACTCCAGCATGATCGGGTCGGTCCAGAAGATCAGTTGCGGGCTGCTCGGCTGGGTGGTGCGGCCAGCTGCGATCAGCGCGCCGACAGCCAGGGCCACGCCGATGGTGCCGACCCGGCGCGACAACGTCAGGAACGGTGCGAAGACGGCGTAGAACAGCATCTCGTAATTCAAGGTCCAGCCCAGGCGGAACACCGGCTGGATCGCGCCATCGGAGTGCGGCCACGGGATGAACAGGTAGCTGGCGAGGATCATGCGCCAGTCGCTGCCGAGGGCGTCGCTCAGCATCCCGGGGCGCAGGATCGCGACCAGCACCGTCAGCGTGGTGGCGATCCAGTAGAGCGGCACGACGCGGGCGACGCGGCGCGCGAGGAACGGCCGGATCGAGCGGGCGGTGCCGAACAGCCGGGCCGAGGAATGCACCATCACGAAGCCGGAGATGACGAAGAACACGTCGACCCCGGCCTCCCAGGGCAGCGCCCGCAGCCACGGATACGGGCTTTGTCCCGGCCGGCCGACGAAGAACCCCGCCGCCTGCTCGATGTGCAGGAACGCGACCGACAACGCCGCCAGCGCACGCAGCACCTGCACGCCGCCGAGCAGGCTGGTGCCTCCGCTCCGCTCGCGTGGTCGGGGCGGCGGGCCGGCAGCGATCACGCCTGGCATGCGGGGCTCAGAACGCGAGCGGCGTTGCCTGCATCACCAGTGGCAAGGTGCGGACCATCGCCAGCACATCCTCGGGCACCGGCTCGTCGACCGAGACGAGGCAGATCGCATCGCCGCCCGCCGAGGCGCGCCCGAGATGGAAGGTCGCGATGTTGATCCCCGCCCCGGCCAGGGTCGCGCCGAAGCGGCCGATGAAGCCCGGCTTGTCCTGGTTGGTCACGTACAGCATGTGCGGCGCGAAATTGGCCTCGACCGGGATACCCTTGATCTCGACCAAACGCGGTCGCGCACCGGCGAACAAGGTGCCGGCCACCGAGCGGGTCTGCTCCTCGGTCTCGATAACGACACGCACCAGGGTCTGGTACTCGCTGGGCCGATCATGCACGGTCTCCGCGACGTCGATCCCGTGGTCGCGCGCGGCGACCGGCGCGCTGACCATGTTCACGCCCTCCAGCATCGGCGCCATCAGTCCGGCGAGCACGGCGGCGGTGAGCGGCTTGAGGTTCACCGCCGCGACATGGCCCTCGTATTCGATGGTCGCGCGGCGGATCACGCCCTCGCGCGCTTCGGTGAGCTGGCCGGCAAAGCCGCCGAGCAGCCGGCACAGCTCCATGTACGGTTTCAGCCGCGGCGCGTCCTCGGCCGAGACCGAGGGCATGTTGATCGCGTTGGTCACCGCGCCGGTGAGCAGGAAGTCGCTCATCTGCTCGGCGACCTGCAACGCGACGTTCTCCTGCGCTTCGGCCGTCGCCGCGCCCAGATGCGGCGTGCAGACCACGTTGTCGAGGCCGAACAGCGGGCTGTCGGTCGCCGGCTCGGTTTCGAACACGTCGAGTGCGGCACCGGCGACGTGACCCGACCTGATCGCGTCGGCCAGCGCCGCTTCGTCGAGCAGCCCGCCGCGCGCGCAATTGACGATGCGCACGCCCTTGCGGGTCCGCGCCAGCGCCTCGCGCGAGAGGATGTTGCGGGTGGCGTCGGTGAGCGGCGTGTGCAAGGTGATGAAATCGGCGCGTTCGAGCAGTGTGTCGAGCTCGGCCTTTTCCACGCCGAGGTCGGTGGCGCGCTTCTCGGACAGAAACGGATCGTACGCAACGACCTTCATCCGAAGGCCGATCGCGCGTTCGGCGACAATCGAGCCGATATTGCCGCAGCCGATCAGGCCGAGCGTCTTGCCGGTCAGCTCGACACCCATGAAGCGGTTCTTCTCCCACTTGCCCGCCTTGGTCGAGGCGCTGGCCTCCGGGATCTGGCGGGCCAGCGCGAACATCATGGCGATGGCGTGCTCGGCGGTGGTGATCGAATTGCCGTGCGGCGTGTTCATCACCACCACGCCGCGCGCCGTCGCGCTCTTCAGATCGACATTGTCGACGCCGATACCGGCGCGGCCGACCACTTTCAGCCGGCTCGCCGCCTCCAGCAGCTCGCGCGTCACCTTGGTCGCCGAGCGCACCGCGAGCCCGTCATACTCGCCGATGATGGCGCGCAGCTCGGCGGGCGCCAGGCCGGGCTTGAGGTCGACCTCGACGTCACGGCGGCGAAAGATCTCGACGGCGGCGGGGGAGAGCTTGTCGCTGATCAGCACTTTCGGCATCGCGCTCACTCCGCCGCCTGCGTTCGATGACCGGGTGTTCCCTCGTCCCGACCGTACCCGGTTGCCACCAACGCAAAGGCCCAATCGAGCCAGGGCAGCAGCGCCGCGATGTCGGCGGTCTCGACCGTGGCGCCGCCCCAGATGCGCAGCCCCGGCGGCGCGTCACGATACGCGGCGATATCATAGGCGACGCCCTCCTTCTCGAGCAGCGTCGCGAGCTGCTTCGCCGCCTTCGCCTGGCCGTCCGCGTCGAGTGCGGTGAACCAGGGGGCGACGATGCGCAGGCAGATCGAGGTGCAGGAGCGGGTGGCCGCGTCGTCGGCCAGGAAATCCACCCACGGGGTGCGTGCCACCCAGTCGGCGACGGCGCGCAAGTTGGCCTCGGACCGGGCGATCAGGCCGGGCAGACCGCCGACGCTCTCGGCCCAGCGCAGGCCATCGAGCGCATCCTCGACGCAGAGCATCGAGGGCGTGTTGATCGTTTCGCCCTTGAAGATGCCTTCGATCAGCTTGCCGCCCGAAGTCAGGCGGAAGATTTTTGGCAACGGCCAGGCCGGCTTGTGGGTCAACAGCCGCTCGACCGCGCGGGGCGAGAGCGCCAGCATCCCGTGCGCCGCCTCGCCGCCCAACACCTTCTGCCAGGACCACGTCACCACATCCAGCTTGTCCCAGGGCAGCGCCATCGCGAACGCCGCCGATGTGGCGTCGCAAATCGTCAGCCCCGCGCGATCCGCCGCGATCCAGCCGCCGTTCGGCACGCGTACGCCGGAGGTAGTGCCGTTCCAGGGGAACACGACGTCGCGGGAGAAATCGACCGCGGCGAGGTCGGGCAGCTTGCCGTATTCGGCGGCGAGAACCCGCGCCTCGGACAGCTTGAGCTGCTTGACGATGTCGGTTGCCCAGCCCTCGCCGAAACTCTCGAAGGCGAGCACGTCGACCGGGCGGGCGCCGAGCAGCGAAAAGAGCGCCATCTCCACCGCGCCGGTATCGGAGGCCGGGACGATGCCGAGCCGCCAGTCGGCGGGCATGCCGAGGATGGCGCGGGAGCGCTCGATCACCTCGGTCAGTCGCGCCTTCGGCCCGCTTGCGCGATGCGAACGGCCGAGCAACACGCCTTCGAGCGCGGTCAGGGTAAAGCCCGGGCGTTTGGCGCAGGGGCCGGAGGAGAAATCGGGATTGGCCGGACGCAGGTCCGGTTTCGCGGCGAGTGCCATTGCAGCTCTCCCTTCCAGAAGAGAAGCGCCCCGGTGGGGGGGCGTGACCCGACGGGAGGGCTAGCGCGCAGCAGGTCCAACCGTCAAGTTTGCACTCGCGGGCACGTGGTCAGAATAAACCAGGATTACGCGAGAGGTTGCCGTCTCAGCTCGCCTCGGACCGGTAGATACGGCTGGAAGCCAATCTTAAGCAACGAGCATATTGCCCAAGATCTCCCGCGACCAGTCTTCGTGCAAACTTCCTTCGCTTACTTTACTATGGAGCGATGGAATATCGACAAATGTGCAGCTTAACGAGTTACCTTGCCGCTCAAAGAATTCAGCGTTATTGAGAGAGACTGCTATGTAATCCGTTTTGGCGCGCCATTCATAAACAATTGCCACATGCTTGGAACTAGTGCCTTCATCGATATATATGCTCCCTAGAGTATGAAGATCGTCTGGTTCAATCCGCAGTCTAAGCTCTTCCTGTAACTCCCGCACCGCGCAAATAGAAAGAGGGTTGCCCTCTTCTGCATCCTCTTTCCGAACGTGTCCCCCGGCCCAAATGACCATCTTTTCATGCAGTCTATCTTCCTTGTTTACCTCTTTTCTTTGTAAAAGGAGTATCTCACCATTGCGGTTGCGCACCACTACTATGGGTAGTGCCTGGACTCGGTCATAATCACTTTCAATCTCCGACCGGGCAATGTATTCGCCTTCGGAAAGGAACTGGTTTTGCAGAATTTCTGTTCCGCCCACTAAAATAACCCGATTCTCCTGAAAAACTTCTTTTACCAACTTTTTTCTTACAGAAAATATCCGTTCCTCAATTTGTTCCTCCACCCAATCCAGAATTCGGCCGGCAACAGCTTCGCAAGTAGCTTTTGGATTGTTTGAGAATTCCTCGGACGATGTGTCGACGGTAAGGAACTTGAACCGATTATAAAGGCGAGCCATAGTTGCCTCCACTACTTCCTTCGTTTTACCCAGGACCTGCGGGTTCATGATTGATCCCTGTGTCCCTTCGACGGGCAGGTGGCCTCTCTCGCGCTGAAGTGCCTCAGCAGGGTTGGCAAGCATTACGACGACACCAGAAATTCGTCTGCGCCATTCTGGCAACAGGAGGAATTTTTCGACGAGGTCTTTATCCTCGCTGCGAATTCTCCCGAGCTCAACCATAAGGCCGAACCACCAAATAGAATCGAATATACCTCGGTCTAGAACCAATATTTCGGGATCATCAACGCTCGGAGGCGTCTGAGTTTGATCAAGGATTTGGACCAGCGTGGTGCAAGCAGTCCAAACGTTGAAGTTTGCATCCTTTTTATCCTTGATCGGACATACCGATGCCCGTTCAACGACTACGTTTACTCGAAAACCGCAACGTCGCAGGAATGCCTGGACTGCGCCGAGTGTAGTTGTTTTACCTGCCTTGGGAACTCCGGCGAACTCAATCACAATTGCAGAGCGCGCCCGAGTATGGAACCTTATTGCCGCTGCCTCAGCTCGTAGCTGAAGGTCCGACTTCGCCGCCACGGTCATGCTTGCTCCCACCAATCATCTCAAACTGGCAGCCGAAATTGATTCGCGTCAACTGGCCAAGCGAGTATCGAATTGAAGGCTCGAGCAGCAGCTTAAAACCATCCCGCAATGCATGCCCGACTAACCGGCTGAACCTCCTGTCATTGGACAACGCTCCTACCCGTCGGTAACGTTCGCGAGGGGAACGGGCGCCGGCGGGCGCCGAGAGGAGGAAGCATGGCGAGCGGCACAAACTGGACCGAATCCGCCACCGAGGTGGCCGGCACGAAGCTGCACCTCTCGCGTGCGGGCAGCGGGCAGCCGATCCTGATGCTGCATCACGATATCGGCACGGTGGACCGGCTGCCCTTCTACGATGAGCTGGCGCAGAGCTTCGAGGTTCTGGTGCCGCACCATCCAGGCTACGGCAAGTCCGAGCGCCCGACCTGGCTGCGCCATCCGCGCGATATTGCCGCGATGTATCAGTGGCTGCTCGCTGACCTCGACGTGCGCCGCCCGGCGCTGGTCGGCCTCGGCTTCGGCGGATGGGTCGCCGCCGAGATGGCGAGCTTGGCGCCGACCGACTTCAAGAACCTCGTCCTGGTCGGCGCGATGGGCATCAAGCCGGCCGAGGGCGAAATTCTGGACCAGGCGATCGTCAGCTATATCGACTATGCCCGCGCGTTCTTCCAGGATCCGGCGGCGTTCGAGCGGGTATATGGCTCGGTCTCGACCGATCAGCTCGAACAGTGGGACGTCTGCCGCGAGATGAGCTTCCGCATCGCCTGGAAGCCCTACATGTACAACATGGCACTGCCGCATCTGCTCGGCGGCGTTAAATGCCCCTCGCTCGTGGTCTGGGGCGAGCAGGACAAGGTCGTGCCGGTGGGCACGGCCGACCAGTATGTCGCGGCGCTGCGTAACGCCCGACGCGAGATCATCCGCAATAGCGGTCATGCCGTGGAAATGGAGCAGCCGTCAGAGCTTGCCCATCTCGTCTCGAGCTTCGTACGCGCCGACTGACAGGAACCCGAGCACAGGGAGGATGCGATGCATCTGATGTATTTCACCGAGCAGCCGATGTCGGCCTACTCGGCCGAGGAAGGGCTGAAATACGGCGCGACGGCGCTGATGTTCTCCAACAAGCACTATGATCCCGTCGCCGGCAGCCGGTTGTACAACCAGTACCTCGAAGATTACATCTACGCCGAGGAAGTCGGCATCGAAGGCATCATGCTGAACGAGCATCACAATGCTCCGTTCTGCATGCAGGCCAAGACCAACGTTTTCGCCTCGATCCTCGCCGGGGTGACCAAGAAGCCGAAGATCGTCATCCTCGGTAATCCGCTACCGCTGTCCGAGAACCCGGTCCGTCTCGCCGAAGAGCTGGCGATGATCGACATGATCTCGAAGGGGCGGCTGGTCTCCGGCTTCGTCCGGGGCGGCGGACAGGAGCAGCTCGCGACCGGCGTCAACCCGGCGTTCAATCGCGAGCGCTTCGTCGAGGCGCACGACCTCATCGTCAAGGCGTGGACGACCCCGGGGCCGTTCCGCTGGGAGGGCACGCATTATCAGCACCGCGTGGTGAACCCGTGGGCGGTGCCGTTGCAGAAGCCCTATCCGCGCGTGTGGATCCCCGGCGTGCTGAGCCGCGAGACCGTGGTCTGGACGGCGCAGCAGCGTTATCCATACATTTGCCTCAACACCTCGATCGAGGCGACGAAGAAGATCTGGGAGACGTATGACGGCGCGGCAGCCGAGGTGGGCTACGAGCCCGGCCCGGAGAACCGCGGCTACCTGATCCGTTGCCACGTGTCGGACAACGAGGAGAAGGCCAAGCGGAACGCGCGCCAGTTCATGTGGATGCAGGGCGAGTTCACCGGGCTTGCGCATCCGGTATGGTCGAGCCCGTCGGGCTACTTCTCCCCCAGCCAGCGCCGCGGCTTCGTCGAATTCGCCACCGGGCGCGCGGTCAGTCCACGCGGCAATCCGACCTTCGAGGACCAGCTCGACAGCATGATGATCATCGCCGGCACCCCCGACCAGGTGATCGCCAAGCTGAAATACATCATGGAAGAGACGCGCCCGGGCATCATGGCGCTGTGGGGCAATGACGGCTCGGTCCCGCCGGAGGACGCGCGCACCTGCATCCGCTTGCTCGGTCAGGAGGTCATGCCGGCGCTGAAGGAGTACGGCCGCCAGCTCGGCCTGACCGATCCGTTCGAGATCGACGCGCCGGTTCACCTGCGTTACTCACAAGATCTCAAGCAGCCGGCCGTCGCCGCCGAGTAGATTTCTGCTGGCCTGAGACCCCCGGCCGCTCGCGGCGGGGGGTCGGCGCGCCCAGTCGACTTCTCCCAAGACCCAAGCAAGGGATGGCATGAGCGGTTCGCCGGAACTGCCAGCTGAAGCGTTCAACAAGGCCGATCCCGAGCCGGATGCGCTGTTCTACGCCGAGCCGCGCTTCGTAACGCACATCGACGACCAGGCGATCGAGGCAGTCACCCGCCTCTATCGCGAGATGCTGCCGCCCGGCGGCGTGATCCTCGATCTGATGAGCAGCTGGATCAGCCATCTGCCGGACGAGATGACCTTCTCGCGCGTGATCGGCCACGGGATGAACGCGGAGGAACTGGCGGCCAACCCGCGCCTCGACGAGTGGTTCGTGCAGGATCTCAACGCGAACCCAAGCGTCGACCTGCCGGCGGAGAGTATCGACGCCGCCTGCCTCTGCGTCTCGGTGCAATACCTGCAACGCCCGATCGAGGTATTTCGCGAGGTCGCGCGCATCTTGCGACCGGGCTGCCCGATGGTCGTGACCTTCTCGAACCGATGCTTTCCAACGAAAGCGATTGCAATCTGGCAGGCGCTCGACGGTCGCGAGCAGCAGGGGCTGGTATCAGCCTACATGCACCAGGCCGGGTTTGCTCGGGTGGAGACCGGCGCGGTGTTGCCGGCATACAGCGACCCGCTTTGGGCGGTCATCGGCTACACCGGCTCGTCGAGCTCCGGGTAGCGCCGGAAGATGCCCTGGTTGTTGAACGGCAGCCGCCGATCGGAGGCGAGGTAGGCCGCGACGCGCGGACGTGATGCGATCGCGTCGTGCAGCCCGACCACGCGGGGACACTCCCGCTCCAGCCGCGCCATTGCGCGCGGAAACGCGTAGCGCAGCCCGGCGATGATCTGAAACAGCGACAGCTCGGCATACGTCACGGCGTTGCCGACACCAGCCGGATCGCGTGCGACGACCCGCTCGAAATAGCCGAGGTACTTGGCGGCACGCACCGCGAGGAAGTCGGCGGCGCGACGCCTGGCCTCGGCGCGTTGGTCCTCGTAGTAGAGGCCGCTGGCAATGGGATGATGCGTGTCGTGGATTTCCTGCACGAAGTCGGCGATCGTGAGTTGTAGCTGATGCGTCCACTGCCGCCCGGCCTCGTCATCGGGCGCGAGACCGTGACGTGCGCCCAAATACAGCAGAATATTCGCTGTCTGCCCGATCAGCATCTCGCCGATCTTGAGAAACGGTGGCGCGAACGGCGGTCGCGACATATCTGCGCCGTTCATCAGCGCTTGCATCGCGGCAACGCCCAACCCGCTCGCCTCGTCGCCGCGCGCCACATCGACATACGCGGCGCCAGCTTCCTCCAGCGCGAGGCGGACGAACTCGCCGCGCCCCTGGATCGTCGGCCAGTAGTACAGGTCGTATCGCATTGGCAGCCCCACCATCACTGGCCGATGCCGAGAAGCAACAGCAGTGCCCCGTTGACGCGCTGCAGGTCTGCGGGCTTCAGGGTGCCGATGACCTGCCCCACTCTCCGGCAACGAATGGTCGAAATCTTGTCCACCGCCACCCAGCACGCGCTTGCGAGTGGAAGCGCTTCGCTGGGCTGCAAACTCAGACGTGTAAGCGTCTCGGCACCTTCGGTCGTGAGCGGGCAAACGACAACCGTCTCCAACTCCGCGAAGAGCTCGGATTGCACGATGACGGCAGGCCGTGGTTTGCCGGTGAACTCACCGCTCCGATCAGCGATGATGACGACATCACCTCGTTTCATCAACCTCGTCGAACACGCTGACGGCCTCAACCCAGGCCATTACGCTGTCATTCTGGTCCGCCGCGTTCATGATCTCGCAGTCGCGTCGCACGCGCTCGGCGAAGCCTGGAGCACGGCTATCTTGCACCCAGACCTGCACGGGTCGAAGGCCGCGTCTGCGCAGTTCCTCCCGATATCGTCGAGTCCGCAGCAAAGATGGCATGATCGCCTCCACTCTGGTGTCACATGTGACGCCAGAGTGAAAAAATCAAGAACCCGGCGCCGGTGAGCCCGCGACGATCTGCGCCAGCGCGCGCCCGACATCGGAGGTACCCGCTTGGCCGCCCATGTCGCGGGTCTTCGGGCCGCTGTCGCGCAACAAGGTCTCGATCGCGGCGACGATCGTGGCGGCCGCCTCGGCCTCGCCGAGATGCTCCAGCATCATCGCCGCCGACCAGACCTGCCCGATCGGATTGCAGATGTGCCGCCCGGCTATGTCGGGCGCGGAGCCGTGCACCGGCTCGAACATCGACGGATGCGCGCGCTCGGGATTGATGTTGGCCGAGGGCGCGATGCCGATCGAGCCGGCCACCGCCGGGCCGAGATCGCTGAGGATGTCGCCGAACAGGTTGGAGCCGACCACCACGTCGAACCAGTCCGGGTGCTGCACGAAATGCGCGCACAGGATGTCGATGTGGAACTGGTCGGTGCGGATGTCGGGATACGCGCGGCCGATCTCGGCAAAACGTTCGTCCCAGTACGGCATGGTGAAGGTGATGCCGTTGGACTTGGTGGCCGAGGTGACGTGCTTCTTCGCCCGGGTCGTCGCCAGCTCGAACGCGTAGCGCAGGATGCGGTCGACACCGTGCCGGGTGAACACGCTCTCCTGGCTGACCAGCTCGCGATCGGTGCCCTCGAACAATCGGCCGCCGACGCTGCTGTATTCGCCCTCGGTGTTCTCGCGGACCACAAAGAAGTCGATATCGGCCTCGGTGCGGTCGGCGAGCGGCGTGCGCACGCCGGGCATCAGCTTGCACGGGCGGAGATTGACGTATTGGTCGAAGCCGCGCCGGATCGGGATCAGCAGGCCCCACAGCGAGATGTGGTCCGGCACGCCGGGCCAGCCGACCGCGCCGAGCAGGATGCTATCGGCGGCGGCGAGCCGTTCCATCCCGTCGGGCGGCATCATCGCGCCGGTCTGCTTGTAGGTCTCGCACGACCAGTCGTAGTGATCGAAGGCAAGGCCGAAGCCGAAGCGGCGGGCGGCCTCGTCCAGCACCAGCAGCGATTCGGGCACGGTCTCCTTGCCGATCCCATCCCCCGGGATCACCGCGATCCGATAGTTCCGCGCCATGCTGCCCTCCCGCGCCCTGTTCGTCCTTCTGTAGAGCGGCGGCGGCGGGCGGGCCAGAGCGGCGTTGCCGGGTGAGCGGCGGAAAGCTAGGAACCTCGGGTGACTTGCCGAGGGAAACCACCGATGAACAGGCGTGCTACCACCGGCCCGGTGAAGTCCGGCCACATGTCCGATTGGGATCGGGACGCGGCGCTCACCACCGCGCGCATCCTGCTGGAGATTAAGGCGGTCAACTTCCGCCCCGAGGAGCCCTACACCTTCACCGCCGGATGGAAGTCGCCGGTCTATATCGACTGTCGCCGGATCATCTACTTTCCCCGTGCCCGCGCCAAGATCTGCGAGCTCGGGGTCGAGAAGATCGGCCGGCAGGTCGGCTTCGAATCGATCGAGGTGGTGGCGGGCGGCGAGACGGCGGGCATCCCGTTCGCCGCCTGGATCGCCGACCGGATGCTCACGCCGATGGCCTATGTGCGCAAGAAGCCCAAGGGGTTCGGGCGCAACTCGCTGATCGAGGGCGACGTGCCGGAAGGCAAGCGCACCCTGCTGGTGGAGGACCTCACCACCGATGGCGGCTCGAAGATCCAGTTCTGCCAGGCGCTGCGTGACGCCGGCGCCTTGGTCAATCACACCTTCGTCGTGTTCTTCTACGGCGTGTTTCCGGGCAGCTTCGAGAAGCTGGCGAGCATGGATATCGCGCTGCACCACCTCTGCACCTGGTGGGACGTGCTGGAGGCTTGTCGCGATCGTCCCTATTTCTCGGAGGGCGCGCTGTCCGAGGTGCGGCGCTTCCTGGAAGACCCGGTCGCCTGGTCGGCGGCGCATGGCGGCATCTCCAGCCCGGAGGAGGGCGCCGCGCGCAAGGCAGCCGCCACGGAAGGCTGACCCACCCGTGGCACCCTTGCGGAGCGGCAGCCGGATGCGCATCCTTTCGACTTGCGGCGGAACCGGTGGGCGAGCGGCAGCGCGGTAGGCTGGCGCACGCTGGCGAATGGAGCGACTGAGCATGGACGGCGGGGCCGACGCGAGACGCATAACCATCCACGCGCCCGAGGATTTCGCCGGGATGCGGGTGGCCGGACAGCTCGCGGCGGCGACGCTCGACATGATAACGCCGCATGTCCGGCCTGGGGTCACGACAGGCACGCTCGACGAGCTGTGCCATGCCTTCATCACCAGGCACGGAGCGGTCCCCGCGCCGCTGAACTATCGCGGCTTTCCGAAGTCGATCTGCACTTCGATCAACCATGTCGTCTGCCACGGCATTCCCGGCGAGCGGAAGCTGGGCGAGGGCGACATCCTGAACATCGACGTGACCGTGATCCTCGACGGGTGGCACGGCGACTGCTCGCGCATGTATGTGGCTGGCACGCCCTCGACCCGGGCGCGCAACCTGATGGACACGACCTTTGCTGCGATGCTGCGTGGGGTCGAGGCGGTGCGCCCCGGCGCCACGCTCGGCGATATCGGCCACGCGATCCAGAGCTTCGTCGAGGCCAACCGGTTCAGCGTGGTGCGCGACTTCTGCGGCCACGGCATCGGCCGGCGGTTCCACGAGGCGCCCAACATCCTGCATTTCGGCCGGGCCGGCGAGGGGCCGGTGTTGCGACCGGGCATGTTCTTCACCGTCGAGCCGATGGTGAACGCCGGCCGGCCGGAGGTGAAGGTGCTGGAGGATGGCTGGACCGCCGTCACCCGCGATCGCAGCCTCTCGGCGCAGTTCGAGCACATGGTCGGGGTGACCGAGGACGGCTGCGAGGTGTTCACGATCTCGCCCGCCGGGCTCCACAAGCCACCCTACGGCGTCAGCTAGAACTTTCTTCCGCCGCTTGGGTCTGGCAACCTCTGGTAGCATGACCCAGCCGATCTCCTCGCCCGACCTGCTTGGCCGGATGGCCCCAGCCAAGTCGGCGCACCCCTTGCCCGCGACGAGCACCCAGGGTCATCGGGGTCGGATGCGCGCGCGCCTGCTGACCGCGGGGCCGGACGCGCTTGCCGACGATGAGATGCTGGAGATGGTCCTGTTCACCGCGCTGCCGCGACGGGACACCAAGCCGGTGGCGCGTGCGCTATTGCAACG
Source organism: Acetobacteraceae bacterium (assembly GCA_965218045.1). Taxonomy (GTDB): domain Bacteria; phylum Pseudomonadota; class Alphaproteobacteria; order Acetobacterales; family Acetobacteraceae; genus CAVRCA01. Next base: position 130,064 of record CBDCJX010000001.1, read on the forward strand.
CTTCGACAGCTTCGCCGGCGCGATTGCCGCCTCGGTCGAGCAACTGCGCGGGATCGAGGGGCTGGGCGAAGCCGGGATAGCGGCGCTGAAGACGGTGCAGGCCGCAGCGATACGGCTCGCCCACGCGGAGGCGAAAAGGGCCCCCGCGCTGGACGAGCGGACAAACTCACCAGGCTGACTGGATCGCGCGATGATTCCAGTCAGCCCGATGGCGCGTTACGACGTGGGCCGCTTCATCTGGCAGGTGGTGGGCGGCGCCAGCTCGGTGGCGGGCAATGTCAGCGTGGTCTTCCAGCCGAGACCGGTGTTCTCGGAATCGTATTTCACGTCCTTGGTGAACACGGCGGCGTAGAGCGGCGCGAGCAGTTGATGATCCTCGCGACGCATGGTGTTGGGCTGCCCGCTGATGTCCTTGACCTGCATCCCCTCCAGCGCCAACGCGACCGTCATCGGGTCAGTCGTGCCGGCCTTGTTCACCGCGTCGCGCAGCATCTCGAACATCGTGCGGAAATTCACCCACACGTAGTCGAAATCGGGGTTTCTGGCGCGAAACCCCTTCATCCATGCCTCGCCCGCCGGGTCCTTCAACTCGACTGGAACGTTCTCGTGAAAATCGACCACCGAATGGACGCGGCCGGCGCCAGCGGCCCCGATCGCCGTCGGACCGCCGTTCAGATGCGCGGAAAGCGTGTAGAAGGCGACGTCGATGCCCGATTCGAGCCCCGCCTTGAGCAGCAGGTTGAAATCGGTTCCCCAGTTCGAGGTGAGCACCACCTCGGCACCGGCGCCCTTCACCTTGGCGATGTATGGCGCGAAATCCTTGACCTTGCCGAGCGGCACCAGCTCGTCGCCGACGATCTTGATGTCCGGCCGAAGTTTGCCGAGGAAGCCCCTTATGTCGTGCTGCACCGACTGGCCGTAGAGGTAGTCCTGATTGATCAGGTAAACGGTCTTCACCGTTTTCGGCAGCGCACGGACCATCGCGTCGGCGCGCATCGCGACATTGTCGGCGAAGCGGAAATGCCAGAAATCGCACTTCTCGTTGGTCAGTTCGTTCGCCAGCGCCGCGCAATTGAGGTAGAGGATGCGGTGCTCCGGATTGCGGCGGTTGTATTTGGAGACGCCGTCGATCATGCCGGCCGCGACGTTGGAGCCGAGGCATTGCAGCACGAACGGGATGTTGCGGTCGGTCACCGTCTTCAACGCGATCAGGCTTTCGGCCGGCTGCATCTTGTCGTCGAAAGTGACCATCTCGAACTTCTTGCCGAGCGCGCCACCCTCCGCGTTCACCGCCTCCATCGAGTACTGCAGCATCTTGAAGAACGCGTCGCCCTGCGGGCCGAACGCACCCGAGAACGGGCCGATGAAGGCGATCGGGATCGTCCCCTCGGCGCGCGCGCCGGTGCCGAGCGACATCCCGCAAACCAGGACCAGCGCGGCCAACAGGCCCCGCATGTTAGCCACCATGCCATCCTCCCTACGTGCTGGGCGGTTTACCCCGCCGTCTGCGCCACGCTAGTCCGCCGGATGGGGCGGGCTCAAATCATTTCGCGCCACGGACGCATCAGGCGCTCGGTCGCGTCGAACTGATCCGCCACCTCATTCGAGCCCTGCCAGATCATGTTCAAGGCGACATAGAGCACGATCAGCAGGCCGATCCAGGCGATCCAGCGATAGCGCTCCAGCAGGCCGGCGATGAGATGGGCGGCGAGGCCCATCAGCGCGACCGAGAGGATCAATCCAACGGCGAGCACCCAGGTGCTGCCCTCGGCGGCGCCGGCGACCGCGAGCACGTTGTCGAGGCTCATCGAGATGTCGGCGAGAACGATCTGCACCATCGCCTGCGCCATGGTCTTCGGGCGGACTTCGATCTCGCCGCCGGCGTGCGGCGCTTGGCGCAATTCGCGGAACATGCGCCAGCACACCCACAGCAGCAGCACGCCTCCCGCCAGGGTGAGGCCGATGATCTCGAGCAGCTGCAAGGCGATGGCGCCGAAGCCGATGCGGATCAGGGTCGCGCCGGCGATCCCGGTGATGATGGCCCGCCGCCTTTGTTCCGCTGGCAGACCGGCGACGGCCATGCCCACCACCACGGCATTGTCACCGGCCAGCGCGATATCAATGAAGATCACTTGCCCCAGGGCGGCTAGATCCTGGGTCAATTCCGGCGGGAAACTCATGCTGAGGCTGGTCCCTTGGATTGTAGGTCGCGAGCCGAGGTGGTTACGGCTTGGCACGTCCGCGCCGTTCCACTTCTTGCTCCAAAGCGAGGGAGCGCGTCGAGCGGGGGTGGTGGCTTGCGCTCGCGTCCGGGCCGGCCTAGAACGCGCGCCTTGGCCGTTGTCCCGTTCGTCTAGAGGCCCAGGACACCGCCCTCTCACGGCGGCAACAGGGGTTCGAATCCCCTACGGGACGCCAGGTTTCCGTGCATCAACGATGGCACGCGCCGCCCCGGGTTGGTGCTGCCAAAACTTCTTCCTGAAAGAATGAGGGCGTTTACTTCGCTCCCTCTCACTCCGTGAGAGGGTCGGGTGAGGGGTGTCACTCTCGCGCAAGGGTTGCGAGTCACCTGACCCTTAGACTACGACCGCAGGTCATTTCCGACGGTCGGAACCATGCTGCGCGGCGCCCTTTTCACCCGCTTTTTTCTTGAGGACGGCATTCGAGGAACGCCAGCCTACCAGGCGCTCGACCCCGCCCGCGTGCTCGCCTTCGCCGATGCGGTTCGCGGCTTGTGGCGCAAGCTGGAAGCAATGCCCCGACCCAACGAGGCGGAGACCGAGAGCCAGTTCATCTTCCCGGCGCTGGACCTGCTGGGCTGGCACCACCTGCCGCAGCAGGAACCCGGCAGGGGCCGGCGCGACGTGGCCGACGCGCTGCTGTTCCGCACCGAAGCGGACAAGGATCGCGCCCGGCCGCTGCCGACCGCGGCCCGGTTCAGGCACGGCGCGGTGGTGGTGGAAAATGAAGCGCGCCACACCTTGCTCGACCGGGCCGGCGGCAAGGGCGAGTCGCCCGCCATGCAAATCCTGCGATACCTCAGCCGCGCTGAGGGACAGTCCGACGGCATCGTTCGTTGGGGACTGCTGACCAATGGCCAGTTCTGGCGGCTCTACTGGGCGCAGGCCCGTGCCCGCCTGGAAGGCTTCATCGAGATCGAGCTTCCCGCGCTGATCGGGCCGCTGCCGCCGGCGCTGCCTGCCGGAGCGCCAGACGACCATTGGGTGCGGGTATTTCTGCTGCTGTTCCATCGCGACGCCTTCGAGCCGCGCGGTACGCAGGCCCGTACCTTCTTGGACGAGGCTCTGGTCGAGGGCCGCCTCTATGAAGCCCGTGTCACGGCGCAGCTTTCGGAGGCCGTCTTCAACCAGGTTTTCCCAGCTCTGGTGGAAGCGATCGGACGCCATGATCCGCAGGCCCGCATAACCGACGCGGCTTGGCGGGCGGAGGCGCGGGAAGCGGCGCTGCGTCTGCTCTATCGGTTGCTGTTCTTGCTATACGCCGAGGATCGCGACCTGCTGCCGGTTCGTCAGCCTGGCTATGCCGACTACAGCTTGCGGCACTTGCGCGAGGAGGCCGCGCTGATCGCGGACGAGCGCAAGGTGTTGTCGGCACGGGCCGCGACCTGGTGGCCGAGGCTGCTCGCGCTGTTCGAGGCGATCGCGGTGGGCGACAGCTCGATGGGGCTGCCGCCCTACAATGGGGGATTGTTCCACGATCGACCGGCCGATCTCCTGCGGCGGTTGAGCTTGCCCGATGCGGTGCTGGCGCCACTGGTGGATGCGATGTCGCGCGAAGGGGCGGCGCTGGACCGGCGCTGGATCAACTACCGTGACCTCTCGGTGCAGCAACTGGGCTCGATCTACGAACGCCTGCTCGAACGCGATATCGTTGCTGATGAAACCGGTAAGGCGTCGCTCCGGCCGAACGCCTACGCGCGCAAGACCAGCGGTAGCTACTACACGCCGGAGGAACTGGTCCGGCTCATCCTGCGTCGCGCGGTCGAGCCGCTGTTGCAGGGGCGGCGCGAGGCATTCACCGCCAAGGCCGAGACGCTGGCGGTCGACACGCGACGCAAGCCCGAGCGACTTGCGACACTGGAGAAGCTGGACCCGGCCGAGGCGTTCCTCGCCCTGCGCGTCTGCGACCCCGCGATGGGCTCCGGCCACTTCCTCGTCTCCCTGGTCGACTACCTGGCGGAGCAGACGCTGAACGCGGTGGCGGACGCCTCGGGGCAGGTGGGCTGGGCGGAGTACCGTTCGCCGCTGCTCGCGCGCATCGAGGCGATCCGAGCCCACGTGGAGGCGCAGGCGAAGGCGCATGGCTGGGAGGTCCGGGCGGATCAACTGGATGACCGGCACATAATCCGCCGCATCATCCTCAAGCGGTGCATCTACGGCGTCGATTTGAACCCGATGGCGGTGGAGCTCGCCAAGCTCTCCCTGTGGCTGCACAGCTTCACGGTCGGCGCGCCGCTCTCCTTCCTGGACCATCACTTGCGGTGCGGCGACAGCCTGTTCGGCGAGTTCGCCGGGCCGGTCGAGCGGGACTTGCGGACGCGCTTCGGGCTTGTGCTGTCGGGCGCGATCGTCAGCGCCCGTATGGCGGCCAAGGGCATGGCCGACGTCGAGGAGCAGACCGACGCGGACATTGCCGGGGTGGAGGCCAGCGCCGCCGGCTTCGCCGCCGTGGAGATGGACACCGCGCCGCTGCGCGCCTTTCTCGACCTGTATCATTCCGCGCGCTGGCTTCCCGAGAAAAACCCGGCGGCCGAGGCCGGCCGGGACGCCTTGCTGGGAGGTGCGTATGGCGACCCGGTCGCGATCGCGGCCGGTGCGCCAATGCGGGCGCCACGCGAGGACGCGCCGCCGATCCTGCGCAAGCAACGCAAGCAGCCGCCGATCCCCGCCAAGGACGCCTTCGACGCGGCAGCACGGCTCGTCGAGGGTGCACGCGCGCTCGCGGCGGAGCGGCGCTTTCTGCACTGGGAGGCGGCATTCCCTGGCGTGTGGGACGAATGGGAGCGGGAGGCGCCACGCGGCTTCGACGCGGTGATCGGCAATCCGCCGTGGGACCGCATGAAGATGCAGGAGGTGGAGTGGTTCGCGGCGCGGGTGCCGGCGATCTCTCGGGCGACACGGGCGGCGGATCGCAAGCGCGCGGTGCAGGCGTTGCGCGACCGTGGCGATCCGATCGCGACCGAATACGAGCGCGCCACTTGGACCGCCGATGCGGCGGCGCGCGTCGCGGCTGGTTAAGGCCGACGGCGTTGTGGGACTGCTGGTGCCGTCCGGCATTGCTGCCGATTTCGGGGCCGCACCATTCTTTCGCGGCGTGAGCACCAGCGGAAGGCTGGCGGCGCTGCTTGATTTCGAGAACGGCAAGCGCAAGCCGGAACCCTTCTTTCCGGACGTGCATCGCTCGTTCAAGTTCTGCTCCCTGGTGTTCGGCGGCCGGGAGCGACGCTTTGGGGCGGCGGCTTGCGCGTTTTTCCAACAGAACGCGTTCGCGGCGGAGCGCGACGCATTCCCACTGGCGCCGGCGGATTTCTCGGCGGTGAATCCGAACACCGGCACCGCTCCGGTGTTCCGCACCCTACGCGACGCCGAGATCACCAAGGGCATCTATGCCCGCCTGCCGGTGCTGGTTGATCGACGCGAACGGCCGCCGCGCGCCGTCTGGCCGGTGCGCTATCTGCGCATGTTCGACATGACCAACGACAGCGCCAAGTTTCGCACCGAGGCGGAGCTGCGCGCGCTCGGCGCCTATGAGGTGAAAGGCGGTGGTTGGGAAAAAGGCGCGGCGCAATGGTTGCCGCTCTACGAGGGCAAGATGGTGCAAGCGTACGACCATCGCGCCGCATCCGTCGTGGTGAACCCTGAAAACATCAAGCGACCCGCTCAACCGGAGCCCACCGGTGATCTGCAACACACCGATACGCACTTCCGCCCGCGTCCCCAGTTCTGGGTGAGTGCCTCTGATGTTCAGGACGTCCGGCAAGACTGGACACTTGGCTTGAAGCACATCTCCTCGGCCACGAACGCGCGAACAGTCATCACGGCGGTTGTTCCGCGCGCTGGGTTCGGAAATAGTCTGCCGGTCCTCGACTGTGAGCACGGCGACGCTACCTTTCACCGTTGGGCGCCTCTTCTTTGTGCAAACACGAATGCCCTCGTGCTCGATTTCGTCGCGAGACAGAAGCTTCATGGCAACAACCTGAACCTCTTTCTGTTGGAGCAGCTTCCGTTCGTCCCACTTGAATCCTTTGCCCGCCGCTTTGGCTCGAAGACGGCCGAGCAGATCGTGCGGGAGGATGTGCTCGCGCTGACCTATACAGCGCACGACATGGACGCCTTCGCGCGCGACATGGGTTATGCGGGGCCGCCGTTCCGCTGGGATTCCGAGGACAGGCTGCGCCGGCGCGCCCGTCTCGATGCGCTGTTCTTCCTGCTCAACGGCCTGTCGCGGGAGGACGCTGATTACGTGCTCGGCACGTTCCCGATCGTGCGCGAGCAGGAGGAAGCCGCCTACGCCGGACGGTTCCGCACCCGCGAGTTGGTGCTGAACTTCATGGCCGCGCTGCAAGCCGGCAACCCCGACGCGCCGGTCGCGGGCTGATACCAGCCGTTCGTGACGACTCGCCATCCCACCAGCCGCCATGGTCCGCGAAGGCGGACCATCCACGCCTTTCGCGGTCCGAACCTGAGCAGAGCCGTGGATGCTTGGCCTTCGCCGAGCACGGCACGGGCGGGGAGGAACCTACGGTGGCTGATACCCGAGAGCTGCTTCGGGCGGACTGGGTTCAGCGTCGAAGTGACACGCGGTAGGTGGCATGGTCTCGAATCGTCGTTGCGAACCAAAGGTGAGGCAATCCAGAACCGTCTGGCGAGCAGGTGATGCAACAACCGTGGATCGCCACGGCGCTCCGCACCTCGCGATGGCCGGGTTGGGGCCGGCTGTTCCCGGTTCCGCCGGGACTCCTCTAACAATGTGTTGCAACACTTGCTAACCTTGTGGTACAAGCTCGCGCATGTCCCCAGCCCCCTCCACCCCAACCGGCTTGATGTGCCGCTTCGGCCTGCTCGTCGAGCGGCTGAGGTGGACGCTTGCCGATTGGGTCGACCGGAACCCCCGGAACCGCGACGTGCTGGGGCCGCTTGCCTTGCTGCTGTGGAAGTACCTGCAGCGCACGACGCGGCGCCTCGCTGCGCTGCATGCGCAGTTCGCCGCCGGGACGCTTGCGCCGCGCAAGGACCGGGCGCCGCGCCGGGCAGCCGAGCCGGCCAAGTCGACCTCGCGAGGGGAGAAGCTGCCGAGCGGCCCGGTGCTGGCGCGGTTCGGCGCCGGGTATCTCGGCGCCTGGCTGCTGGCGCTGGTCGATGATGCGGAGATGCAGGCGCTGCTCGCGGCGTCGCCGCAAGCGGGGCGGCTGCTGCGCCCGCTGTGGCGCCGGCTGACCAACGACCCGCTGCCCGCGCCGCTGCGGCTGGCGCCGAAACCGCTGCGTTCGGAGCCACCGCTCGCTGCGGCGGCGCTCGCCGCAGCGCCGGGCGAGGCGTCGAGCGACGCAACGCCCGACACCCGACCCCAATCCCCACCCCATGCCCCATTGGGGCGTCGCGCGGCGGCTTCCGCCAAGCCGCCGGCTTCGCTGCCATCCTGGCCACCGCCGCTTTTCCGGGCCTGACGCGGCAGCGCCTAAGCACGTCAATAATGTTCCGGTTTCAAAACAATACCGCGCCTTTCGCAGCCCCTGGATGAACCGCAGAGGGGACATGAAGCGGCGGCGCTCGTCCGACATGGCCGGACGTTGCTCAATCGAGCCCGGACCACTTCAGACCCCCCGGATGTTCGGCACGCCTACCGGTTCAGCACGCGGCCGATCTCCTCCAGCGCGGCGGGGTCCTCGATCGTTGCTGGTGCAACGTACTCCTCGGCGTCGGCGATGCTGCGGATCGTGCCGCGCAGGATTTTTCCCGAGCGCGTTTTCGGCAGCCGGGCCACCACGCGGGCGTCGCGGAACGAGGCGACCGGGCCGATGCGCTCGCGCACCAAGGCGACCAGCTCGCGCGCGATATCCGCCTCCGCGCGGTCGACGCCGGCCTTGAGCACCACCAGCCCGATCGGGGTCTGCCCCTTCAGCGCATCTTTCGCGCCGATCACCGCGCATTCGGCGACATCGGGGTGCGCCGCCAGCACCTCCTCCATCGCACCGGTCGAGAGCCGGTGGCCGGCGACGTTGATGATGTCGTCGGTGCGGCCCATCACCCACACGTCGCCATCCGTGTCCACCATGCCGGCGTCGCCCGAGCGATACCAGCCGGGGAAATCGGCCAGATACGCCGCGTGATAGCCGGCGTCGTCCCGCCACAGCGTCGGCGCGCAGCCCGGCGGCAGGGGCAGCTTCAGCGCCAGGTTGCCGGTCTCGCCGCGCGGCAGCACCCCACCCGAGTCGTCGAGCGCGTGCAGGTCGTAGCCCGGCCCGGGACGGCCGCCGGAGCCTGGCTTGAATGGGAACAGGCCGAGATCGCGGAACCCGGCGGTGATCGGCCAGCCGGTCTCGGTCTGCCACCAGTGGTCGACCACCGGCTTGCCGAGCAGCTCGGCGGCCCATATGGCGGTCGGCGGGTCGCAGCGCTCGCCGGCCAGATACAGCGCCTCCAGCTTGGAGAGGTCATAGCTGCGGGCGAGCCGGCCGTCCGGGTCCTGCTGCTTGATCGCCCGCAACGCGGTCGGCGCGGTGAACAGCACCCGCGCGCCATGCTGCGCGCACACCCGCCAGAACGCGCCGGCGTCCGGCGTGCCGACCGGCTTGCCCTCGTACATCACCGAGGTGCAGCCGCGCAGCAGCGGCGCGTAGACGATGTAGCTGTGCCCGACCACCCAGCCCACGTCGGAGGCGGTCCAGAACACGTCGCCCGCGTCCAGCCCGTAGATCAGCCGCATCGAGTGGTGCAGCGCGACGGCGTGGCCGCCATTGTCGCGCACGATGCCTTTCGGCTTCCCCGTCGTGCCCGAGGTGTAGAGGATGTAGAGCGGATCGGTGGCTGCGACCGACACGGGCGGATGCGGCGCAGCGGCGCGCTCCAGCTCGGCGAAATCATGGTCGCGGCCGCCCACCAGCTCGGCGTGCGCCGCCGCGCGTTGCAGGATGACGCAGGATTGCGGCTTGTGCGGCGACAGCTCGATCGCGGCGTCGAGCAGCGGCTTGTAGGCCACCACGCGCCCAGGCTCGAGGCCGCAGGAAGCGGCGACGATGACTTTCGGCCGCGCATCGGCAATCCGCGCCGCCAGCTCGCGCGCCGCGAAGCCGCCGAACACGACCGAATGGATCGCGCCGAGCCGCGCGCAGGCGAGCATCGTGATCGCCGCCTCGGGCACCATCGGCATGTAGATCACCACCCGATCGCCCGCTTGCACGCCGAGCCCGGCCAATGCGCCGGCGACTTTTTCGGTGCGCGCCAGCATCCGCGCGTAGCTGAGCGTCTCGACCCGCCCCGCCATCGCGCTGTCCCAGATCAGCGCCGCCTGGTCGCCACGCCCGGCGGCGACGTGGTGGTCGAGGCAGTTGACGCTGGTGTTGAGCCTGGCACCCGGAAACCAGCGCCCGAACGGGCCGCTGCTCGGGTCGAACACCCGGTCCCACCGCTGGTCCCAGGTGATGCCCTCGGCGATGTCCGCCCAGTAGGCTTCGGGGTCCTGCTGCCAGGATCGGTAAACCTCGGCGTAGCGGTCCATCCGTGCCTCCTCCCTCGCCGAAAAATCTCGGCGCGCGAGCCTAGACCCCGAGATAGCGGTGCAGCACCTCCGGCCGGGCGCGCGCATCGGCGGCGGTGAGGCTCTCGGCGATGTGGCCATTGTTGATGATATAGACCCGGTCGGCGAGCGACAGGGCGGCGTGGATGTTCTGCTCCACCACGACGATGGTCTGCCCGCCATCGGCGAGCGAGCGGCAGATGCCCAGTAGGTCGCGCACAATGATCGGTGCTAAACCCTCGAACGGCTCGTCGAGCAGCAGGAGTTTCGGCGCCCGCGCCAGGGCCCGAGCGATCGCCAGCATCTGCTGCTCGCCGCCCGAGAGGTCGAGGCCACGGCTGCGCCGGCGCTCCTTCAAGCGCGGGAACATCTCGTACACCCGGTCGAGCGGCCAGCGCGCCTTGGCGGTCAGCCCGGCGAGCACCAGGTTCTCCTCGACGCTGAGGCTGCCGAACACGCGCCGCTCCTCGGGCACCAGCTGCATCCCGAGGCCGGCGATGGCGTGGGACGGCATCGCCTCGATCGCCACGCCGTCGAACGCGATGCGGCCCGAGCGTGGCCGCACCGCGCCCATCAGGCTTTTCAACGTCGTGCTCTTGCCGGCGCCGTTGCGTCCGAGCAGCGCCACCACCTCGTTCTGCCGCACCTCGAGCGACACGTCGAACAGGATGTGGCTGTCGCCGTAGTAGCTGTTGAGCCGCTCGACTTCGAGGAGGCTGGCCATCACTCCGCCGCCACGCCGCCGAGATAGGCGTCTTGCACGAAGCTGTTGCGCTGGATCTCGGCGGGCGTACCCTCGGCCAGCATGCGCCCTTCGTGCAGCACGCTGATGCGCTCGGCGAGCTCGAACACCGCGTCCATGTCGTGCTCGACCACGATCAGGGTGCGGCCCCGGCGGATGTTTTTCAGCAGCTGCACCGTCTCGACCCGCTCGCGCGGGCTCATGCCGGCCAGCGGCTCGTCGAGCAGCAGCAGGGACGGCGAGCCGGCGAGCGCGAGCCCGATCTCCAGCCGGCGCTTTTCGCCGTAGGCCAGTTCGGACACCGGCACCTGCGCCCGCGCGGTCAGCCCGACGAGGGCGAGGGTCTGCTCGACTTGCAGCTCGAGCCCCGGAACGCGGTCGATCCGGCGCAGCAGGTCGAGGCGGAACTGGCCGCGACGCTCGGCCAGCGCGGCGATCACCACGTTCTGCCAGACGGTCTGGCGCAAGAAGAGCTGGTTGACCTGGTAGCTCTTGGTCAGCCCGAGCTGGCAGACTTTCGCCACACCAAACCCGGTGATGTCGCGACCGTGGAACAGGATGCGCCCCGAGCTCGGCGGCACTTCGCAGGTCAGCATCTTGAAGAACGTGCTCTTGCCGGCGCCGTTCGGGCCGATCACGCCGCGCAGCTCGCCCTCGGCGACGGTGAAGTCGATGTCCTGGTTGGCGACCAGCCCGCCATAGCGCTTGGTCAGGCCGCGCGTCTCCAGCACCGGCCCGCTGTAGGCGGGTTCGTGGCGGCGCTTGTGGGCGATGCTGGTGATCGGCGGCGGCTCGGCGGCGATCGGCGGCGCTTCCTCGGCCGGCTCGGGGTGTGGCACCGGTCGGACCCAGGCGACGAGGTCGCGCGCGCCGCCGATCAGGCCGCGTCGGAGGAACACAACCAGCAGCACGAACACCAGCCCGAGCACCAGCCGCCACATGTTGCCGAGCCCGAGCTCCAACTGAAGGAAGTCGCGCAGGAACAGCCAGACGGTGGCGCCGAGCAGCGGGCCGAACAAGGTGGCGCTGCCGCCGATCACGGTCTGGATCACGAGCTGCCCGGAGGTGTCGAAGGTGAACGCCTCGGGCGGCATGTAGCCTTGCACCACCCCGAGCAGCCCGCCGGCGAGCCCGGCATAGATCGCGGCGATCACGAAGGCGGTGAGCTTGTAGAGGCCGACGGCGTGGCCCACCGCCGCGGCGCGCAGCGGGTTGTCGCGGATCGCGGTGAGGATCGCGCCGACCGGCGAGCGGACGATGCGCAACGCGGCGACGATGCCGATGAAGTAGCAGACCGCCACGAACCAATACATCGACCAGCCGGTGCCGACGTCCCAGGTGATCGGGCCGAGCGCGAAACGCGGCGACGGCACGCCGGGCAGGCCGTTCTCGCCGCCGGTGATGTGCGACAGCGGCGAGTTCTCCAGGAAGAAGAACATCTCGGCAATCGCGACGGTGATCATCGCGAAGTAGATGCCGGTGCGGCGCAATGCGAGCACGCCCACCAGCACGCCCACCACCGCCGCCCCGAGCGTGCCGATCAGCAGCGCCGCGAGCACGCTGGAGATCAGGTTCTGGGTCAGCAGATACGCGGCGATGAAGCCGCCGGTGCCGTAGAACGCCGACTGGCCGAACGACAGCAGGCCGGTGTAGCCGAACAGGATGTCGAAGCCGATGCCGAACAGGCCCCACAGCAGGATGTGGTTGACCGTGTTCGGCGCGAAGCCGAGGGTGGGCAGCAGGAACGGCACGGCGATCAGTCCGGCCGCCGTGAGCGCTTCGATCAGCAGCGGGCGCTTCACCGGGTGCGCCTTACGTCCGACCGGCTTGCCCGAGCAGGCCCTGCGGGCGCAGCACCAGCACGAGCGCCATCACGGCGAACAGCATCACCCCGGAGTAGGCCGGGTCGACCATCGAGGTGAGGCTCAGGATCTCGCCCGAGATCAGCCCGCCCAGCACCGCGCCGGGGAACGAGCCAACCCCGCCAATCACCACCACGACGAAGGTCTGGATCAGGATCGGATCGCCGACATTCGGCGTCAGCGATGCCACGGGCGCGTTGATGATGCCGGCGAACCCCGCCGCCATCGCGCCGACGCCGAACACCACCATGAACACGCGGTAGACGTTGATGCCGAGCATCCCGACCATCCCGGCATCCTCGATGCCGGCGCGCACGACCAGGCCGAGTCGGGTGCGGTAGAGCAGCAGATACAGCAGCAACAAGGCCGCGGCGGCGATGGCGAGCACCACCAGCCGGTAGGTCGGGTAGATCATGAACCCGAGCATGGTGATCCCGGCACCCCAGGCGGGCGGCGGTACGCTCACCGAGAGGCTGCCGAACACCAGCCGCACGAACTCGACGATGACGATGCCGATGCCGAAGGTGACGAGGATCTGGTCCTCGTGCGGCCGGTCGTAGAACCGCCGGATCACCACCAGTTCGAGCACCGCGCCGAACAGCACCAGGAACAGCGAGCCGCCGAGCACCGCGAGCTCGAACGAGCCGGTCGCCTGAAATACGGTGTAGCCGGCGTAGCCGCCCAGCATGAACATCGCGCCATGCGCGAGGTTGAGCACACCCAGCGTGCCGTAGATGATCGTCAAGCCCGAGCTGATCAACGCCAGCAAGGTGCCGGTCGCGAACCCGTTGACGAGTTGCGACAGGAAGTTCGGCCAGGTGATCACGCGCGAGCGGATTTCGGGCGCGTTAGGTGTACGACCCGAGATTGCAGCCGAACGCGCCCGGCGCCTGCATCAGCCCCTCGCCCGGGACCACGTCGATCACGTCCCAATAGTCGTCGGGCGACTTCATGTCGGCCGGCTTCTTGCCGCGCACCAGGATGACCGGGCGAACCAGCTGGTGATCCTCGGGGCGGAACCACACCTCGCCCACCGTGGACTGGGTGTGCTTGCCTTCCTCGTAGGTCTTGATCACCGCCGGCGGGTAGAACGTGCCGGCCCGCTCGACCGCGTCGGCCCAGAGCGCGAACTGCATGTAGGCGTTGTTGGCGCCCCATTCCGGCTTGTAGCCGTATTTCTTGTTGAACGCCTCGACGAACATCTTGGCGAGCGGGAACTTGTCCTCCAGCGTCCACCAGAAATCGGTCGCCGCCAGCACGCCCTGCATGACCTCGGGGCCGACCTCCTTGCTGAGGAACGGCACCTGGTAGGGCACCACGAGCTTCTGCTTGGCCAGGATGCCGAACTGCTTGGCCTGCTGGATCGACAGCACGGCGTCGTGACCCCAGTTGATGTTGAGCAGCACCTCGGCGCCGGAATTGGCGATGTTGAGCAGATACGAGCTGTAGTCCGGCGAGCCGAGCGGCGCGACCTGGTTGGTCACCGTGGTCCAGCCGGCCTTCTTGAGGTACTCCTCCATCGAATGCTGCACGGTGTGGCCGTAGGTGTAGTCGGGCGTCAGATAGGCGGCCTTTTTGTTCTTGCCCATCTCCTTGACGAGCTGCGGCGCCAGCGCGGCGGCGGCGGTCTGGCCGTAGAAGCACTGGCGGAAGCCGTAGCGCACGCAATCCTTGCCGGTGGTGTCGTTGGAGCCGGAGATGCCGACGACGAACAGCACCTTCTCGCGCTCGGCGAGCTTGTTGAGCGCCACGGCGACCGCGCTCGAGGTGCCGCCGGTGATCAGGATCGCCTTGTCCTCGGTGATGAAGCGCGATTGCTGCACCACGGCGGCGTTCGGCTTGGCCTCCGAGTCGGAGACGCCATGTTTGAGCTGCTTGCCGAGCACGCCCTGCTTGGTCTTCGGCGAGATCGCCCGGATCAGCGGATCGCCGGCGTTGATGTGCTCGATCGCCAGCAGATAGCCCTTGAGCTCATCCTCGCCCTGCACGGCATAGGTGCCGGTGCGCGGGACGGAGATGCCGATGAACACCGAGGAGCCCTCGGCGCCGGCTGGAAAGGTGCCGATCGGCGGGTACTCGGCCGCCCACGCACGCGGCGCGGGCAGCGTCGACGCGGCGATCAGGCCACCGCCGGCATAGACGCCAGCCTTCAGCGCGGCACGGCGCGTGATGGTCGGAGTGACGGGCCGATCCATGGAAACCCTCCCAGGTATGAGCGATGTCATTTGTATACGACACCCGCTCGCTCCGGGCGGGATTTGTCCGGCACCTATATCAGCGCGTTGGCGAGAGCAGCAAGTCCCGTGTGTTTGCAGACACTTGCCGGTTGCAATGGCGCTCGAACCAACGCTGCGCCGCGCCACCGGCCTGGCATTGGTCCCGAGCGCGCGGCAGCACCCTGACAGTGTGGCCCGCCTTGACCCGGTTGGCGGGCGACACGATACATCCGCAATGGATACCGCATTGCGACAGACCGATCCGGCGCTCGGTCGCGGCTTCTCCTTCGAGGAACTGGCCGGGCGCGATGGGCTGGTCCGGCTTGATCGGGCGTTCCTGGCGGAGCTGCAAGCCGAAGACGCGGCGCTGCACGCTCGGCTGATGGCCGCCCGCGCCGCGCCGGACCGGCTTGCGGCCAAGGACGAGAGCGAGCTGATCGTCACCCTCGGTCGGTATCTCGACCGGTTCGTCGCCGGGCTTTTCGGTATCGAGGCGGAGACCGGCGCCCTGGCGGCGCGCACCCATGCGCTCGACCCGATCCATGCCTGCAAGCGGCTGTTCGTGCAACGCCAGGCCGTCAAGAAATACCCCGACCCGTCGGGCTTCGACGGTGCCGCGCTGCGCAACGCGATCGAGGCGCGGATCGGTGCGGCGCTGACCGAGCTCGGCTTCGCGCACACGGTCGCGGCGTGGCAGGAAGCGGCCGACGCGGAGGCGCTGGACCTCGCGATGCGTTACGCCGCCTGGGCGACCTTGACCGAGGCGGGGCACGCCGCGCATCCGGGTGGCACGTTGTTCCGGGTGCCGCACCGGCTGGACTTCCAGCACCTGGTTCCGGTCGAGACCATCGAGCGCGACGGCGTGACCATGCTGCGTCTGCCGGAAGACGAGTGGCGCCCGCGCGACGGCTTCGCGCTGACCGATCCGGGCATGACCACGCAACAGGCGCTTGACCAGATGAACTACTGCATCTGGTGTCATGCGCAGGACAAGGACTCTTGCAGCAAGGGATTGCGCGATCGCAAGACCGGCGCGTTCCAAAAATCGGTGTTCGGCGTCACCCTCGCGGGTTGTCCGCTCGACGAGAAGATCAGCGAGATGCACATGCTGCGCGCCCAGGGCCACGTGCTCGGCGCGTTCGCGACCATCGCCGTCGACAACCCGATGATGGCGGCGACCGGTCATCGCATCTGCAACGACTGCATGAAGGCCTGCGTGTTCCAGAAGCAGGAGCCGGTCGACATCCCGCAGGCCGAGACTTCCGTCTTGCGCGAGGTGCTGGCGCTGCCCTGGGGTTTCGAGATCTACCCGCTGCTGACGCGGTGGAACCCGCTCGACATCCGTCGTCCGCTGCCGCGCCCGGCGAGCGGACGCAACGTGCTGATCGTCGGCCTCGGCCCGGCGGGGTTCACCTTGGCGCATCATCTGATGAATGACGGCCACACCGTGGTCGCGATCGACGGCCTCAAGATCGAGCCGCTGGGGATCGATCCGGTCGAGCCGGTGCGCGAGGTGGGCGCGTTGTTCGAGAACCTCGACGATCGGGTGATGGCCGGCTTCGGTGGCGTCGCCGAGTACGGCATCACCGTGCGCTGGAACAAGAACTACCTCAAGCTGGTGCGCCTGCTGCTGGAGCGTCGGCCGGAGTTCGCCATGTTCGGCGGCATCCGCTTCGGCGGTGGTGCGACCGTGACGATGGACGACGCCTGGGCGATGGGCTTCGACCATGTCGCACTGTGCATGGGGGCCGGGCGGCCGACCGTGCTCGACATCCCGAACAATCTCGCGCGTGGCGTGCGGCAGGCATCGGATTTCCTGATGGCGTTGCAGCTCACCGGGGCGGCGAAGTTTTCCTCGGTGGCCAATTTGCAGGTGCGGCTGCCGGTGGTGGTGATCGGTGGCGGCCTGACCGCGATCGACACCGCGACCGAAAGCCTCGCCTACTACGTTCGCCAGGTGGAGAAATTCGCGCTGCGTTACCGCACCTTGGTCGCCGAGCGCGGCGAGCATAGCGTGCGGGCCGGCTGGAGCGAGGAGGAGGCGGAGATCGCCGCCGAGTTCCTCGCCCATGCCAACGCTTGTCGCGCCGAGCGCGCGGCGGCGGCAGGGCAGGGCAGGGCGCCGCATTTCGCGCCGCTGCTCGATAGCTGGGGTGGTGCGACGATCGCCTATCGCCGCAAGCTCACCGACGCGCCCTCCTACACCTTGAACCACGAGGAGGTCGCCAAGGCGCTGGAGGAGGGCGTGCGCTTCGCCGAAGGCTTGGCGCCGCTCGCGGTCGAGGTGGACCGGTTCGGCCACGCGGCGGCACTGCGCCTCTCGCGTGCGGATGGCAGCGAGGAAGCGCTGCCGGCGCGCGCCATCCTGGTGGCGGCCGGGACGCAGCCCAACACCGTGCTGGCGCGCGAGGACGGACGCATCCGGCTCGACGGGCGCTACTTCCAGGCGGTGGACGAGGACGGCAAGCCGGTCACGCCCGAGCGCGCGCTCAGCAAGCCGCCGCAAGCCGAGGTGCTGATGCATCGCGCCCAGAACGGCCGCTTCATCAGCTTTTTCGGCGACCTGCACCCGAGCTTCTTCGGCAACGTCGTGAAGGCGATGGGCAGCGCCAAGCGCGGCTACCCCGTGGTCTCCCGCGCGCTCGCCGCGTTGCCGCCGAGTGGTATCGCCGGCGACGCGTTGATCGCGCGGTGTCGCGACGAGCTGGTCGCCACGGTTTTTGCGGTGAACCGGCTGACACCGACCATCATCGAGGTGGTGCTGCGCGCACCGGCGGCGGCGCGCGCGTTCCGGCCCGGCCAGTTCTATCGGCTGCAGAACTACGAGATGCACGCCGCGCGGCTGCGCGAGCCCGGCATCGGCACCACCTTGCTGGCGATGGAGGGGCTAGCGATGACCGGCGCCTGGACCGATCCCGCGCGGGGCTTGGTTTCGGTGATCGCGCTGGAGATGGGCGGCAGCTCCGACATTTGCGCGCTGCTGCGGCCGGGCGAGCCCGTGGTGCTGATGGGTCCGACCGGGACGCCAACCGAGATCCACGCCGACACCACGGTCGCGCTGGTCGGCGGCGGGCTCGGCAACGCGGTGCTGTTCAGCATCGGCGCCGCGTTTCGTGCCGCCGGGTCGCGCGTGTTGTATTTCGCCGGCTACAAGGCGATGCGCGACCGCTACAAGGTGGAAGAAATCGAGCGCGCGGCGGACGTGATCGTGTGGTGCTGCGACGAAGCGCCGGGCTTTGCGCCCAATCGCCCGCAGGACCGCGCCTTTGTCGGCAACATCGTGCAGGCGATGGTCGCGTATGGCGCCGGCCGGCTCGGCGAGCAGGGTGTGAGGCTGAGCGAGGTCGAGCACATCATCGCCATCGGCTCGCACCGGATGATGCAGGCGGTGGGCGCGGCGCGTCACGGCGTGCTGGCGCCATTGCTCAAGCCGGAGCACACCGCGATCGGGTCGATCAACTCGCCGATGCAGTGCATGATGAAGGAGGTGTGCGCCCAGTGCCTGCAACCGCAGCTCGATCCGGCGACGGGCGAGCGAACGGTGGTGTTCTCCTGCTTCAACCAGGACCAGGCGCTCGACCGCGTCGATTTCGATGCGTTGCACGAGCGGTTGCGGCAGAACGGGTTGCCCGAGAAGCTTGGCGCCCAGTGGATCGATCGGGCGCTGCGGCGCTTGGACGCTCGGCCGGCGCTGGCCGCAGAATAGAGGGCGCCGCGATGGAGGGGGGCTGAACGTGAGGTGATCGCCCAGCGCTTCGAACCGGCCATCCGGCGTCAACTTGTCCTGTTATACCGCGCGTTGAAGTTCTAGGAACGCAGGCCCAACTGAGATACTACCCCTCGCCGAATGGCCCGCGCCATTTCCGACGCCTGGAACGGCTTGCGCAACACGACCGCGCTTTCGGGTGTGACCAACTCGTCGGCGTGGCCGGTGATCAGCACAATCGGTAGTCTCGGATAGAGCTGCCGCAGGTGGGCCGCGATCTCCAGACCGTTCATCAACGGCATGGCGAAATCCAGCAGCACCGCGTCGAAATGCGAACCGACCCGTTCGAGCGCCTCGGCGCCGTTGCTCGCCAGCACGACCGCGGCACCGAGTTCCTGCAGCAGTTCCGCCACGCTCTCGCGAACGTCGGGGTCGTCGTCGACCAGGAGAACCGATAGCCCCGCCAGGGAGGACACCTCGCGGTCGGCTGGCGCTTCGTGCGCGCCAAGCTCCGCCCTGGTCTGCGGCAGGTAGACCGTCACGTTGGTGCCCACGCCAGGACGGCTGACCACTCGCACGCCGCCACCCATCTGCTGCGCCACGCCGAGCACCTGTGGCAAGCCGAGACCAGACCCCTTGCCGACCTCCTTGGTCGTGAAGAACGGCTCGAAGATATGCGCCAGCACCTCGGGGGCCATCCCGCTCCCATCATCGGCCACCGACAAGGCGACGAAATTGCCCGCGGGCGGGTCTTCCGGCCCGCTGGCTTGCCGGATACTCGCGTTCTCGGTCCGGATCGTCAGCCGTCCGCCTTCCGGCATGGCGTCCCGAGCGTTGATCGCCAGGTTGAGAACCACGAGTTCGAGCTGTACCGGGTCGGCGAGCGCCGGCCACAGGTCTGGCGCCAGCAGCGGCTCCACCTCGATCGTGCCGCCGAGCGTGCCGCGCAGCAGCGCTGTCATCGACCGCACCAGTTCGTTGACATCGGTCGGCCGGGTCTGCAGACGCTGCTTGCGGGCGAATGCCAGCAACTGGCCGGTGAGTTGCGCCCCGCGCTCGGCCGCATGGGCGGCGTTCTGAACCAGCCGCGCCGAACGCGGTTCGTCCACGCGTCGGGCGAGGATTTCCAGATTGCCGAGAATGGCGGTGAGGAGGTTGTTGAAATCGTGCGCAACCCCGCCGGTCAACTGCCCGATTGCCTCCAGACGCTGGGCGCGGCGCAGCGACTCCTCCGCCTTGAGCCGCGCGGTGACATCCTCCATGGCGACAACGCCCAACGCGATCTCCCCCGCAGCGTCACGCACTGGGGCTGCGCTGATCGCGAGCGTCAGATGGCGCCCGTCGCTGGTGACGAACGGTTGCAGCTTGCGTTCGGTGACGACACCATGCCGGATCGCTTGCACCATCGCATAGTCGCTCGCCTGCAACGGCTGACCGTCCCCGTCCACCGCGCCTACTCCGGAGAAATCCGACCAGTGGCGAACCGTGGACACATCGCGGCTCACCAAGGTTCGCGCCGCCGCGTTGTGCAACACCAGCGCGCCATCACGGGTTGCGACCAGCACGCCAAACGGCAACTGCTCCAGAATGGCGCCAAGTCGGGTGCGCTCGGCCGACAGATTTCGGTTGGCCTCCTCCAACTGTCGCGTGCGTTGGGCGACGCGGGCCTCCAGACCTTCATTGGCGAGACGCAGCGTCGTCTCGACGCGCTTCGCCTCGGTGACGTCGTGGGCGATGCCGAGAGCCCGCACCGGACGGCTCGCTGCGTCGAACAGCACGCGGCCATGCAGGGAGAGCCAGCGCTCCTCGCCGTTATCACAACGATTGATCCGGAACTCGTTCTGGTACGTGCCACCAGACCCGGGCTCGAACGCGCGGCGATACGTCTCGGCGGTCCGCGCCTCGTCCTCGGGGTGGATCAACCGCGTCAGCATGTCGCGATCCGCTTGGACCTGCGGGGAAACACCAAGCAGACGATAGGCCGTATCCGACCACGTTCGCTCGTCCGTCCGCACATCGTGGTCCCAGGTACCGAGGCCGACGGCGTCCACCGCTAATCGCAGGCGCTGCTCGTTCTGCCGAAGCTGCTCCTCGGCGACCTTGCGCTCGGAGATATCGAGCACCGTGCCAATCAGCCGCGTCGCCACCCCGGTACTGTCGAAGAACGCGCGGCCTCGGCCGAGGAGCCATCGTTCAACGCGGGTGACCAGCCCCACGACGCGAAACTCGCTGTCGAACACTCCGCTGCCGCCCGGCTCGACGGCTGCGTGGTAGACCGTTTCGACCCGCGCGCGATCCTCCGGGTGAACAGCCGCCACGAACGTGAGGAAACCCGCGACGTCGAACTCCTTCGGCGCGCCACACAATGAACGCGTGCGTTCATCCCAGAACAGCCGATCCGTGGCGATCTCGTATTCCCATAAGCCGAGCCCGGTCGTGTCCACCGCGAGCTGGAGTCGCTCGCCGGTTCGTCGCACGTCCGAGACGTCCCTGATGCGCAGCGCGACCGCCCGCCCGGGCAGCGGATAGGCGCGGAAATCGAACACCCTGCCGAGATGCTCCATCTCGAAGCTGGACACGACCTGTCGCGCCGCCACCTGGCGAAGCTGGGTCTCCGCCCGCGTTCCGGCGAACGATATGGCGGACTGCCAGTGATCGCGCCCGAGCAACTGCTCTGGCGGCACACCGAGCAGCAATTCGGCCGAGGTGTTGACGAATATGCAGGCCCAATCCGCGTCGAAAGCGATAAACCCGTCCGCCATGTGCTCGAGGACGGCTGACGCGTCGAAGCGGCCGCGCAGTCCAGCGCCTTCTGGGTCGGCGGTTCCGATGGGCTGGTCCCTCCCTACTCTGTCCGGCGGACGCCCCTCACGTGCTAAGGGAGCGCAGCTCCCGGGTGGCCGGTCAGACGACCCAGGACTCCGCGCCCGCGGCGGTAAAGTGCACACCGCTCGCGCTGCCGCCTGCCCCGTTCAGCGCCCGAATGACGCGCACGCGGTGTTGCGGCGGCACGATGAACATCATGAAGCCACCGCCTCCTGCGCCCGACACCTTGCCCCCGGTCGAACCGCTGGCCAAGCCCACTTCGTAGAGCCGCTCGATCTGGTCCGTGCTGATCCCGCTCGCCGTTCGCTTCTTTGCCAGCCAGGACCGGTTCAGGATCTCCGCCATGTCGAGGACGCGCCCGCGCAGCAGCGCCTCCTTCATCTCCATCGCGTCGCGTTTCAACTGGTGCAGGCTGTCCAACGTATTGCTGTCATCCGTCATCGCCATCAGGTGCTGCTGCTCGGCGATGATCGCCTCCGAGCGCCGCGAGACACCGGTGAAGCAGGTGACGATCGAGGTCTCGAGCTCGTGAAGGACCGGCCCGGCAATGCGCAACGGGTTGACGATGACGCGGTCGCCGGAAAAGAACTCGATGAAGTTGAAACCACCGAATGTCGCGGAGTACTGGTCCTGCTTGCCGCCGGCGAGGCCGAGATCGACCCGCTCGATCTCGTAGGCAAGATGCGCCACGTCATAGGGGCCGAGCGGCGCCTCGAAATAGGTGGTGAACGCCTCGACCAGGGCCACCACGAGCGCGGACGAGGAGCCGAGACCGGAGCCGGCGGGAGCATCGACGTAGGAGGTCACCCGGATCGGCGGCAGCGCACCATCGCCGAACTGCGCAATCATCCGCCGTGTCACCCCGGCGTGCAGCTTGAGCTCGGCCGTCGCGAGTGCCGCGAGGTCGAGCTCGAAGGCTTCCGCGAGCTCCATGTCGGGTGCCACGAAATGGGCACGCCCGTCCGTCGACGGCTCGATGAAGGCGTAGGCGTAGCGGTCGATCGTGGTGTTGAGTACCGCGCCGCCGAATTCGTCGCTGTAGGGCGCCAGATCGGTCCCGCCGCCCGCCAGCCCGAGCCGCAACGGCACGCGGGCGCGCACTGTCACCGCGGTCCGGCTGGGTCGCTTCTTGATCAGCACCGTGAGCGCTCCCGGCAGCTACACATCCTATGGTTGCAAAATTGGTGCGATAAAGGAAGCAAGATCGCCTCCCGGAAACAGATGCGAACTAATGCCCGCGGCACTTGCCGCTGCGAGATCGCGCCGTTGATCGCCGACAAGCACGCATCGCTCCGGGTCGAGCTCCCAGCGACGCATGATGTCGACGATCATTCCGGGCGCCGGCTTGCGCCAGTCGCTGGCGCGGCAATAGGCAGGCACGACCCCCTCCTCGTGGAACGGGCAATAGCGGATGTCGTCGATGGTGCCAGCGTGGCGGCGCACCTCATCCGTCATCCAGGCGTGCAGCGCCCGGACGGCGGCCTCGTCGTAGAGACCACGGGCCACGCCGGACTGATTGGTCACCACGAACACGTGCCAGCCGGCTTGCGTCGCCTTGCGGATCGCCTCGATCGCGCCCGGTATCCACTCGAAGCGCTCGCGTGATCCGACCCAGCCGTGATCGACGTTGATAACGCCGTCGCGGTCGAGGAACAGCGCCGGGCGCCGGGACCGCCGCGGCAACTCGACCTGGGCGCGCGCCAGATCCTCGGGCACGCCGATGTCGCGGAAATAGCCGCAGGCCGGCAGCCCACGCAACGCGCCGCGCGCGGCGAGCCGTGGCATCACGTCGGCCTCGAGCGAGCATTGCGGCGCCAGATCGTCGATCAGCGCCTTGCGGAACAGGTAGACGCCGCCGTTGATCAGGCCGGCGCTGCCGGGGGGCGGTCGCTCCTGGAATGCGGTGATCCGGTCGGCCTGCGTCGCGACCACGCCGTAACGCGACGCGTCCGGCATATGCCGCAGCACGATCCGCCCGACAACGTCGTCGCCGTCGTGGCAAGCAGCGGCAAGCAGGCGGGCAAGATTGCAGTCGAACAGCGAGTCGCCGTTGCAGAGCAGGAATTGCTCGTCGAGCAGGTGGCGTGCGTGGAACACGGCACCGCCAGTGCCCGCAGGCATGGGTTCCTCGCTCACGGTGAGGCGGACGTCGATCGGCAGGTGGGCGGCGAGCCCCTGCAAGCTCGCTTCGACCCGGGCCGACTGGAACCCCGTGAGCAGCAGGATGTCGGAGACGCCGAAGCGGACGATTTCGCGCAGCAGCCAGGCAAGGAAGGGCCGATCGCCGCAGGGCAGGAGCGGCTTGGGCGTCTCGGCCGTGAGGGCGCCGAGCCGCGTGCCAAGTCCCCCGATCAGCACGGCGCATTGCCGGACGGTCGCTGCTCGCATTCAGGCGCCAGCGGCCTGGGGACAGAGGGTACGTTCGACCAGCGCGCAGATGACATGGGCCGCGATGATGTGGATCTGCTGAACCACCGGCGTGAGATCGGACGGTGCCGCGAGCAGCAGATCGACCCGCTCGCGCATCCTGCCGCCCCGGGCACCGCTGAAGCCGAGCGTGACCAAGCCACGTGCGCGCGCCGCGTCGAGCGCGCGCACGATGTTGGGCGAGTTGCCCGAGGTGGAGATGCCCAGCAGCACGTCACCGCTCTGGCCGAGCCCAAGCACCTGGCGCTCGAAGACGTGATCGTAGCCGTAATCGTTGCCGGTGGCGGTGAGCGCCGATGTGTCGGTGGTCAACGCGATGGCCGGCAGCGGGGCGCGATCGTACATCAGGCGCGAGATGAACTCGCCCGCGATGTGCTGCGCGTCGGCGGCACTCCCGCCATTGCCGGCGATCAGCAGTTTGCGCCCGTCGCGCATCGCGTTGGAGATCGCCTCGGCCATGGCAAACATCATGTCCTGCGCTGCCGGATCCCGCGCGAAGACACCCAGCGAGTCGAGTGACTGCGACAGGTAGTCGGCAACGTAGCTGCGGTCATCGGAGGTCAAGGTCGTCTCCTCGCTCGCGATTGGAGGTGTGTCGTATCGTGGGCGGCATTCGTCCGGCGCCGCTCGTGGATGCAACATGGGTCATTGCGGCGAGCCCGCGCGCGCTGCTAGCCGAGCGGCGGGCGAACGCTGCACTGCCACCACTTGCTGTCCCGCTTCTTGCTGTCCCGCTTCCGCCAGGATGCGTCGGAACAGGGCGAGCTGGCCCTGGGTGGTCGCGTCCCAACTGAAACGTTCGGCGTAGGCCCTGGTCGCCGCGCGATCTGGAAGTGCCGCGAACAGGGCGTGCACGGCGGCGACGATCCCCGCCGGCGTGTTGCTTGGCATGATCAGGCCGGCTTGCGGCGCTTGCACCACCTCCGGGTTGCCCCAGATCGGGCTGGCGATGACCGGGGTGCCGCATGCCATCGATTCTAGCAGCACGTTGGCCCATCCCTCTCGGCTCGATGCCAGCACCAACGCATCGGCTGCCGCGTAGACCGCAGGCAGTTCGGCATGCGGGCGCGCACCGAGCAGGCGAACCCGATCGGCAAGGCCGAGCCGAGCGATCAACGCATCCAAACGGCCCCGTTCCGGCCCCTCGCCGACGATCAGCAAGTCGTAGCCGGGAAGCTGTCGCATGGCCTCGATGATCCGGTGATGACCTTTGCGGTCGATCAGCAGACCCACCGAGAGCAAGGTCGGGCGCGACAGGCCGAGCGCGCGCCGGGCCGCGACCCGATCGACCGGATGGAAGCGCGTCGTGTCGACACCGTTCCGGAGCACCTCGACCGCCCCCTCGCACGCGCCCAGTTCGACGAGCGCCGCCTTCAGCGCCGCGCTGACCGCGATCAGCCCGTTCGCCTCGCCGATCGCACCTTTCAGCAGCATGCGCGGCACGTGGTAGCGCGGCAGCAGGCTGATATCCGATCCACGCGATGTCACCACGACGGGGAGGCCGAAGCGCCGGCCCAGCCAGATCGCGGCCACGCCGTCGGGGTAGAAGTAGTGAGCGTCGATCAGCTCGATCCCCGGATGGCGCGCCAACAGCCGCCGCATCGGTTCCAGGCTGGCACGGTAGAGCAAATAGGGCGCCAGGCCGGTGCCGAGCTTCGGGATGACCGGATAACGCGGATGATGCACCATCAATCCGCCGCGGGTCTCCACCGCTTGCACCTTGGCGAAACGAGCCCATCGGCCGAACCGCTCGTTGGTACTTGGAAAGAAGGGGACGGGTGCTAACACGGTGCTCTCGGCATCGCCGCTCGCGATCAGCTCGCGCAGGCGGTTCTCGACGAAGACCCCGTGATTGGGATGTTCGCTGTTGGGGAAAAGCGTGGTGTAGGTCAGCAGCCGAAGCGGGCGCATATCACGCCCGCCCGCCGCCGGGAGGCTTGCGCTGCCATCCCTTCGGCGCGGCGGGCGGACGTTCCATCCATTTGGCGTCGAACGGCCAGAAGCCCTTGCTCGGCTTACTGAAGTCACGCAACGACCATATCGCGAGCCAGCCGAGGCCGACACAGGCACTGAGAAACAGGACACTATCCATTGGCGCTGATCCTGCTGGTGGCGCGGGTTGTGGCGACACCCGGGATCGGACCAGGGCGCCAGGGACGGGCGTCCACCGCGGCTCCGGTGACCTCGTGCACCGTCTGTCGGACGAGGTAACGCGTCGAGGCCAGGACGACCATCAACGTGAAGTAGAAATCCCAGTAGCACAGCGACAGGAATGTTCCGGCGACCATGTAGGCAACGATCGAGACCTGGCACATTCGCGCCAGCTCTCGACACCATTGCAACGAGGCCACCCCCTTGCTCTCGCGCAGGATCCCGAACGTGTTCACAATTCCGGCGATCGAGATGCCCAACCAGACGAAGAAGGTGGGGAACCCATGCTCGCCGAGGGGCTCAAACCAGATGCTGTGCACCGCACGCGCCGCCGTGCCCGGCGCATATACATCCATCACCGACTGGGTGTAGGGGCCCATGAAACCGGCCCCGGTCAGGGGCCGCGCCAGCGCCATGTTGAGCGAGGCCCGCCACATGCCCATGCGCGACTGCGCCGAATCGGTCTGCTCGTAATGCTCCAAGGTCGACATGCGGTCGATCCACTCTTGCGGCATGACACTGATCGCGGCGATCACCGCAACCACCACCACGACTCCCGTCACGATCTTGTTCGGGCTACGCAACCAGAGCACGATGGACACGGCGGTCAGGCCGATCAAGGCACCCCGCGAGTAGCTTCCCACGATGGAGAACAGCGTCAGTATCATGGCTGCCAGAAGTCCGATCCGGACGATCCGGTATGAGGACTGCATCCGCAGGTAGTTCATCAGCGGCATGGTGACGAGCAGACCGGCCGCGAGGTGGTTGTTATCCTCGATCATCGTGGAAGGCGGTCCGAGCACTCGACCGCCACCGCCCGTGAGCAGGGTGAATCCGCCGCCTTTGATCCCGTAATAGCTGAGCGAGATCACCATCACCCAGAGCATGGCGTGGATCCTGTACTTGTCGGTCACCAGGGCGGCGGTCACGAGCACGAAGAAGAAGACCTTGGTTACCCATTCCCACTTCGCCTCCACCTTGCCGGCGGGCGCCAACGCCGTGAGGGAGGTCAACGCGATGCAGATGATGAACACGAAAATCAGCACGGTGGTCGGGTTGACCGGCAGCCGCTTCGGCTCGCGCGCCACGATGCAGCCGATCATCGTCGCCGCCGCGGTGATGTAGGCCCAAGGCAACGCATCGGCGAGGCCCCAGGTCAGGCGGTGCAGATTGGAGAACGAGATGAAGGAGTAGATCAGGACACCCACGAACGGCCGCGCGCAGGCGATCGGCACCAAAGCCATCAATTCGCAGAACAGCAGAGCGGATCGCATGCGTCAGGTTCTCCGAAATCGGGCCGCGCCCGGTGCCCGGGTCGCCGCCGGCGTCACCGAACGGCGTCGTGGCTCACCCTGGCTGCGGCAGCCTTGCCCGAGCCGCCTCAGCTCTTCGTCAACTCGTCCAGCAGTTTCTGGGCATTCGGCTTCTCATCGAAGTTTGCGTTCGCTTGCATGATCCCGGTCAGGAGCTTGCGCGCCTCTTCACGCTGGCCGGTATCCTTCAGCGCCGCCGCGAGATGATACTTGATATCCAGATTGTCGCTCAGCTGAGCGCTGGCCTGTCGCAGCAAGGGCAGACCGGTCGCCGCCGCGCCTTGGCTGACCAGGATCCAGCCCAGCGTATCGGCGGTCTGACCCCCCGGCAGCAACACGTAGGCCTGCTGCGCCAGATCACGAGCGCGCGGGTCACCGCGCTGCTGATAGATCCATGCGAGATTGTTCAACGCGACGGGGTCGTGCGGCTTTTTGTCGAGCAAGCGCTTGAGATGCGCTTCGGCTCGATCGAGGTGTCCTTGCGCGATCTCCAGCCCGGCAAGCGCTTGGGTGACCGCCAGATCACCGGGGTTGCTGGTATGCCAATCCTGCAGCGTCGTCACCGCGGCGTCCGTGTGGCCACCCTCCATCTGCGCGCTGGCCAGCCGCATTGCGAGGTAGGCTGAAGGCGACTGTTTCAGTTGCGCGGCGAATTCGCGGGCCGCGTCGTCGAACCGCCGAGCCGACATGTAGACATCGCCCTTGAGCGCGCGCGCGGCCGGCGTGTCGGCAACCTGGCCGCGCAGCCGACCCGCCGTGGCAAGCGCCTGATCCAGACCGCCCTCGCTGTTATCGATGGCGATATAGGTCTGCAGCAGCGCAATGTTCTCCGGCGCGATGCGGAGACCCTCCTGAACCACGTTGCGTGCCGCCTCGTACTGCTTCGCTTGCACGAGCAGGGCAACCAGCCGCTGCCGCGCCTCGAGCGACCTCGGATCGATCGCGAGGAGTTTGAGATAGGTGTTGCGCGCGTCCGGCAGCTGTCCGAGGGCGATCTGGGCACGCGCCTCGGCCGCGAGCAGGATCGGACTGGCCTCGAGCGCATTCGGGTCCTCGCCGAGCAGCGCAATCGCCTTGCTGCCCTCGCCGGCACGCGAATAGAGGTCGGCCAGCGCGACGGTGAGGCGGCTATCCTTCGGCACCGCGGCGCGCGCGCGCTGGAGCGCGGCAACGGCATCCTCGGCCTTGCCGTCGGCCATCTCCGCCGAGACCAACATCCCAAGCGCCGGTTCACTGGCCGGTTCCTTCGCCAGAAGCTCTTTCAGGATGCCGATGGCCTGGTCACGCTGGCCGTGCATCGCGGCGATGCGGGCGAGATTGACGCGGGCCGGAGCGAAATCCGGGTGGGCCTGAGCGATCTTGCTGAACTGGTCGCGCGCGCCGTCGAGATCGAGCTGCGCCAGTTTCAGAAGTCCCTCGAGATTTTGCACCACCGGCGTGTCGCCCTGTGCCTGACGGATCTTCGTGATTGCCGCGGCGGCTCGATGGAGGTCCCCGGTCGCCAGTTCGGCAAAGAACAGCGCCGCACCGACCGATGCCTGCTTCGGAGCGATCTCGAGTGCCTTTTCGAGGTCGCTCGCAGCCGCGCTCGGATCACCGGCGGCAAGCTTGCTCGCCGCGAGCCGGCCGCGCATCTGCGCGTCCTCTGGCGCCAACGCTGCCGCCTTCTCGAACGCCTGTGTGGCCTGGTCGGGCTGCCCCAACGCGGCGTAGGCGCGCCCGAGCAGGTCGAACGTGGCCGCATCCGCCACACCCGCCGCCGCCGGCTTGGCCAGCGCCTCGATCACCTTGTCCGGTCGTTGCCGCTGCATGGCGATGCTCGCCAGCAGCTTGGCGCCGGCCAGATCGTCAGGTACGAGAGCGGCATAGCGCTCGGCGGCGTTCTCGGCCTGCTCCCACTCGCCGAGCTGGGCCTTCACGTAGGCTTGGAGGAAGTAGCCACGCGGGAAGCTCGGCATCGCCCCGGCCACCTTCCGCAAGGTCGCGTCGGCGGTTCGAAAGTCCTTGTGGCGGACCTGCAGCAATGCCTGCAGCATCAGCGCGCGCGGATTGTTCGGCAACGCGGCAAGAACCGCGTCAAGATCGGCCTTGGCCTTGTCGTCCTTGCCCGACGCGATCAGCAGGGTCGCGCGTTCCAGCTTGCCGTCCATCTGGGTGGGTGCCTCGGCGACAAGCTGATCGGCCACCGTCAGCGCCCCGGCGATGTCGCCCTTGCGGTGCAATAGTTGCACCTTTTGCAGCAGGGCCTGCGGGCTCTTGGGCTGCAAGGCGAGCGCCCGATTGGCCTCGGTCTCGGCGGCTGCCAGATCGCCCTTTGCCATCGCCATGCGGAATTGAGCGATCACCGGCTCGACGGCGTCGGGTGCCAACCGCTCGGCCTCCGCGAAGGAGCTCGACGCGCCATCGACGTCGCGCCGTGCCGCCTGGGCGTACCCACGAGCCACCAGGATCTGCGCGTCGAGCGCGGGGTCCTTGTTGGTGACCGTGAAGTCGCGCAGCAGCTCGGCGAACTTATTCTGCACGATGTAGGCTTGCGCGAGCAGTGGAACCACCTTGTGTGGGTCGAAGCCACGATCGCGCGCTGCCGTGGCTTCCTTCTCGGCGGCCACCGGATCACCAAGCTGCAAGTTCACCCGCGCGAGCTGGTAATGCGCCTCGGCGCTCTGCGGATCCTCGCGCACCGCGTTGCGCAACTGGATCTGCGCGGATTTCAGGTCGCCCTTCTTTAGCGACTGGCGCGCCTCGCCAACATAGTCGCGTGCATGCCCCGCGACCGGCCACAAGGCCGTCGACGCGGCTATCAGCGCCCAACCGAGATGTCTGTAACGCATGACGTCCCTCACCCCAAACTCATCATGGTCGCGATCTCGAGCGAGGTCCGCTCAACCGTGCTCGCGCCCTGGTCAAGCCGCACTAGCCGTCCGGTCCGGCAGCCTCGAAGCTGCTGGCGGCATCGGCGTCGAGCCCGTGCAATTGCATCAGCCCGTAGAGGGTCGGCCGGCTCACGCCGAGCAGCTTCGCCGCCGCCGACAACGTGCCACCGCTGCGGGCCAGCGCGAGTTGCACCACCTCCCGTTCGGCCCGCAGCCGCGCCGCCCGCAGATCCAAGTCCACGATACTATCGGCAGCGACCTCCAACTCGAGATCGGTGGCGTCGAGCAGCTTGCCGTCGGCCATGATGACGGCGCGCTTCATGCGGTTCTCCAGCTCACGCACATTGCCGGGCCAGGTATGCGACGTGATCGCCGCGCCGGCACGATCGGTGAAGCCTCGCATGTTGCGGCCGAATTCCCGGTTGAACCGGGCGAAGAAATAGTTGGCGAGCAGCATCACGTCGCCGCCGCGCTGGCGCAGGGGCGGTATCCTGATGGTGACGGAATTCATCCGATAGAACAGGTCGTTCCGGAAAGCACCGGAACTCACCCGTTCCTCCAGAATGATGTTGGTCGCCGAGACGATCCGAACATCGACCTGGATCCGCTGACGTCCGCCGATCCGCTCGATCACCTGGTCTTGCAGGAACCGCAGCAACTTGACCTGGAGTTGATGCGGCAGGTCACCGATCTCATCGAGGAAGAGCGTCCCCTTGTGCGCGCTCTCGATCTTGCCGATGGTCTGCTTGACGGCGCCGGTGAAAGCACCACGCTCATGGCCGAACAGCTCGCTTTCCAGCAGGTTCTCCGGGATGGCGCCGCAATTGATCGCAATGAACGGGTGCTTGGCGCGCGGCCCGAGTTCATGCAGCGCATGCGCGAGCGCCTCCTTGCCAGTACCACTCTCGCCCAGCAGCAGCACCGGCACGTTGGTTGCGGCAAGTTTCTCGATATCGCGACAGACCTTCAGCATCGCCTCATGGGCGGTGATGATGCGTTCGATCGGTGACCTTGGCCGAGCAGTGGCCAGGCGGCGGTTCTCCTCCTCGAGCCGGCGCAATCTCAGTGCGCGATCGACAATCGTGCGCAGCACCTGGATGTCGGTCGGCTTTTCGCAGAAATCATAGGCGCCAACGGCAACCGCGCGAAGCGCATTCGGCTTCTCCCCGCTGCCGGTGACCACGATCGCCTTGATGTCGGGCACCAGGCGCTGGAGTTCGTCGAGCGTCGCGAAGCCCTCGCTCACGCCGTCAGCGTCGGGCGGCAGGCCGAGGTCGATCAGCGCGACGTCCGGCGCCGCCTTCTGCGCCAGGACGAGCGCCTCGGCGCGGGTGTGGGCGAGGGCGAGCTCATACTCGGGAAAGGCCCAGCGATATTGCGAAGCAATGCCCTCGTCATCCTCCACGATTAGCAGTCTGGGCTTGGTCATTGCCTTGCTCGCCTACGCCGGCGCCGGCTGTTCAACGGCAGCGACCGTTGACGGCAGCAGCAATCGCATCGTGGTGCCGACGTTCGGCTTGCTGATAACCAGCAGATCGCCACCCGCTTCACGCATCAGCTCGCGAGCTTGATAAGCGCCGATGCCATGGCCACCACGCTTGGTGGTAGCGAACGGCGCGAACAATTGATCGCGCACGAATTCCGGCGACATGCCGGGACCTTGATCCGCGATGGCGATCGCCACGCTCAGGGCGTCGTGTTGGATCGACACCATGACCGATCCCGTCCCGCCCGCGGCATCGATGGCGTTGTCAAGCAGGTGGGTCACGACCGCATCGAACGCGCTGGGCTCCATCACGACGCTGGCAGTCCGATCGTCATCACGCAATGTGATCTCGGCTCCCCTTGCGGTAGAGCACGATTGGACGAGATTGGCCAACCGATGCACGGGCACGATGGTGGATCGCTCAACCTGCTCGTCGCGGGATTGAAGCCGCGTGAGAAGGGCCGTGATCTTGGTGACCGAAGCCCGGACCGTTTTCAGCATGTCGCGTTGGAACTCGGGATTTTCGGCGTGGATCTCCGCGTTCGCCAACAGCATCGAAAGCTGGCTCGACACGTTCTTTATGTCATGAATGACGAAGGCGAAGCGTTTGCTGTATTCCTGTATTTCGCGGGCTTGGGCAAGCACTTGGCGCGCCCGATGTTCAGCCACGTGACTGGCGACCTCGCGTCCGACGATGCGCAGCAGATCGTACGCCTCGCGCTCCAGCTTGAAACGCGCCCGCGACTTGCTCAGCAGGACGAATCCGATGAGTTGCCCGGCGTGATTGAGTGGCACCACCAGCCAGAGGTCGGGGACTCCGCTCGCCCAGGCGCTCGGTTCGGCCATCTGGCTCAGCTCGACGATCCAAGTGCCACCCCGAAGTGCCGCGACCGCCGGATCGGCAAGCGGAATCGGCATCGCCGCCGCAGGCAGGTTCCACGACCCAGCCCAGAGGAAGGCAGTGCCCTGGAAATCCCGGACAAACAGCACGCCGGCGGGACTGTCCACAACGCCGGCGACGGCCCTGATCGCCCGGGTCTGCAGGCCGACATAGGTTTCCGGCGAGGACAGCGTCTCGATGCAGCGCATCCATTCCCGGCGATAGTCGTATCGCAGGCTGAAGAAGTGGTCGACCAGCAGGGATCGGAGCCGCGATCTCGCCGACCCCGACGTGAGCACGACCGCCACGGTGACGAGGCCGCCGAATATAATGCTGGTCTCCGCGACGACGCCCCACTTTGCGCCACTGCTGCGGAAGACTTCTCCGGCGGCGGCGAGTGCCAGCAGGAAGATGCCGCTCGCGACCAGGCTGGCGCTGTGGAACACAACGGTTCGAGAAACGTGGATGTTGAGCTGCCAAGTTCGGTTGCGCGCCGCGGCCATGGCCAGGAGTGGGGCGACGATCGCCGTCACACTTGCCCTGCCCGCGAACAAGAAGGGCGAGACACGCCGAAATAGGAGGGCGTCCGAATACAAGACAAGGTCGTACAGGAACAGCCCTCCGAGCGCGATGCAAAGCAGGTTGACGTGCCATCGCGCGTCTTCTCTCGTGTTGAAATAGAGATTTTCGATTAACAGGATGTTGCAAAGCGCAAGACCGATCCGGGCCGCTATGCTTCCGGTCCAGAGCGTCGTGCCGTAGCCCCTGCCAATCACGTCGAGCAGGGGTGCAACGCAGATCAGCACCGCGGCCACCAAGCCAATCGTGGCGAACGCCCGTGCAAGCTGCCGCTGCGGCGAGACCGTCTGCCGATAGAGATGCAGGATAAAGCAATACCAGCCGACCGATCGGGCCATCTCCAGCCAACCGGCAATGCCGTCGAAGGGCGTGGATTGCTGCACGACGACGGCGACCGCCCAGCTAAGGGTCAGCAGGCAGGCGCTCGCTAGCAGGAGCCCGGTCCGACTCAGCTGTGCGCGAACCACAATGAGCACCAGCAGCAACGCGTAGACTGCGGCGCAGGTCGCGTGAAGCAGCCCTATCGCGGAGAGATCGCCAATCATGCAACGTTACTCAACGCTGGCATACCGGGCTACTTCAGCCGTCGCTCAGCGTGCACTCGATCACCGAAGCCAATGCCACGCGAGCCATGGCGTGCGCTACCGGGCGCCTTCCTGAAACAGGATAACACGAACGGTCGAAACGAGAATGAGCAGATCCAGGAACAAGCTGCGATTCTTCACGTAATAGAGGTCATAGGAGAGTTTCTCACGCGCATCCTCGACCGAGGCGCCGTAGGGGAAGTTGACCTGCGCCCATCCGGTGATCCCCGGTTTCACGTAACTGCGGTCGTGGTAGAACGGAATTGCCTGGGCCAGTTCGTCGACGAACAGCGGGCGCTCTGGGCGCGGACCGATGAAACTCATCTCGCCACGCAAGACATTAATCAACTGAGGCAGCTCATCGATCCTCGTGGCTCGGATAAAACCGCCGATCCGGGTGATCCGCGGGTCGTTCCGGGACGCCCATCGCGGCTTGCCCTCCGCCTCCGCATCGGTGCGCATGCTGCGGAACTTTAATAGCGTGAAGACGCGACCTCGCAGCCCGACCCGATCCTGCCGGTAGAACACCCCACCCGGGCTGTCGAACTTGATCAGGGCGGCGACAACGAGCATCAGTGGCAAGGTGAGGGTCAGGAACAGGACGCTGATCAGGAGGTCGGCGCCACGGCGGACACCGTCCACCAGTGGACCGACGGAGAACCCATCGGCGAACAGCAGCCAATTGGGGGCGATGGTCGAGAGATTGATCCGTCCGAGGTGTTGTTCCCAGAACGTGACGTCATCGAATACCTGGACGCCCCGGAGCTTGCAGCCCAACAACGCGGCGACCGGGATCTGGTCCTGGTCATCCGGCGCGATGACGACGCCCCAGACGTCCCGGGCAACCAGTGCGGCTGACAAGCTATCGCCATCGGTCGGATCGACCGCTCCGGCCAGCTCGAACAGGCGACCGCGCTCCGCCCGGATGACGGTCCCAAGGCGCGAAGCACGCCGGCCGCTGCCCAGCACGATCACCGGGCGGACGAACAGCTTGTGTCGCACCGCCAACGCGAATGCCCAGCGGCTGACCAGCAGGCAGCCACCCCAGGCGAGCAGCACCTTCGCCAGCCACAGCAGATATGAGTGGCTCAGTCTGATCTGCAGCGTCTCGCTGACGACCAGAATGGCCGGGAAGGCCAAAGCGCCGGCGACCGATGCGCACAACAGGAGGTGACGACGTTCGAGACAAAGCGCCGGTCGATAGAGCCCGACGGTGATCGAGGCTGCCCCGATGGTGAACGCCAACATCGCTGCGAGACTGATGCTCTCCGCACGGATCGTCAGGACCGAGGCGGCGCTCATTCCCGCCTCGGGCAGGGTGGCTGATACCAGCATCGCGTAGATCAAGACGAAGGAGAGCAGCAGCTCCGCCAGGCAAAGGAGGACCATCTCCAGTGACAGGTGACGTCCGAGCGAGCCGGCCATTATTGCCTCCTTGCCCCTGGCTCACCGCGAGGGTGGCCTGGCATAGCCATCCGTGATAAAGGCACTGCCTCGGCAGCCTCGCGCGAAGTCTTTGGTGCTGCGAGGCCGCGACGCAATCCGATTTGAAACGCCGTTTCCGATGTCAGAGATTTCAATTTTTCTCCGCGCATTGTCTACCCTATTCGATAAACGTCAACAAATCTTTACAGTTGATTTTAACCTATGGTTGCGCAATGGTGTCGGCTGATGGGAGCAGCGCGACAAATCGCGCGATTCCCACTTGTGGATTTGCCACCTTGGAGTGGCGCAAGCAATTGATATCGGACTGCAATAATGCTACACGAGCCGTCGTTCTCTCAGGCATGGTCCGGCGACATATCCGGCGTTAACGCATCAGCTCGATTGGGGCGCCAGCATGCTGGCTCAGCACGGCATGGATACATTGCGGTCCTGGTGCGCGCGATCGACTGAGCAGCCGGTCTTCGTTTCTAATCATTCGAGGTCTACTGTGATAGGCAGATGGCGTACGGCTTCGGCTTTGTTCGCGTTGGGTGTTCTGTTGGCAGGCTGCGGCGGGATCGGGTCGCGAACGACGACTGCCCGGACCGCTGGCGCCAATGCGCCCGCGGCCGTTTCCGATACCGCCAATTATGTTGTCGGAGCGGGCGACAGTCTCAGCATATTTGTGTATCGCTCGCCCGAGCTGAGCGTATCGGAACTGCCGGTGCGCCCGGACGGACGCATCTCCGTCCCGCTCATTGAGGACATTGCGGCGGCGGGGAAGACCCCTACACAGTTGGCCCGGGAGATCGAGGATCGGCTTCGCAAATACGTGAAGGATCCGAGCGTCACGGTGATCGTGCGCGGTTTCGTCGGCCCGCTGGACCGGCAGGTCAAGGTGATCGGCGAGGCTACCGAGCCGGTGGCGCTGCCGTATCGCAACCACATGACCGTGCTCGACGTGATGATTGCCACCAAGGGGCTGACCAAGTTCGCTGCCGGCAACAGTGCGGTCATCGTCCGACGCGGGCCCGACGGGCGCAACGAGACGATAAAGGTTCGGCTCAACGATCTGGTTAAGGACGGCGACATAACTCAGAACGTAGAAATGTCGCCCGGCGACACACTGATCATTCCGCAAACCTGGTTCTGAGGCGAGCTTCGATGGAATTCCTCCGGCTGCAGTTGGGGCGGTATATCAAGGCTGCGTGGCAGCGCCGCTGGATCGCCCTCGGGGTGGCCTGGGTCATTTGCGCGATTGGCTGGACCGCGATCTACTTCCTGCCGAACCAATACGAGGCGACCGCGAGGCTCTACGTGGACAGCGATGCGGTGCTGACACCGTTGCTACGCGGGGTTGCCGCAGATAGTTCGGCGACCAGTCAGCTAGACGTTCTGCAGCGAACGCTACTAAGCCGGCCGAATCTGCAGAAGCTTGTGTCGAAGACGGATCTCGACCTGACCCTGGACAGTGGCGCGGATCGCGACCGGTTGATCCGCAACCTGGGCAACGATATTAAAATCAAACCACAAACGAAGACGCTGTTCACCATCGAGTATCGCAGTCCCAGCCCAAAAATGGCCTACGACGTGGTCAACACGCTGCTCGGTATCTTCATCGAGAGCGCCACTGGGTCGAATCGCGCCGACATGGAGAACGCCCGACGGTTTCTGGACCGGCAGATCGCGGCTTACGAGCAGCAGTTATCCGCCGCCGAGAAACGCCGCGCTGAATTCCGCCTGCAGTATCTCAGCATCCTGCCGCAGGATAGCGGCAACGGCGGTTTCGGATCCTCGCGGCTCGACCAGGTGCGTGCCAATGTAATTGCGTTGAACGGGCAGCTACAGGATGCGACCTCCAAACGGGACGCTCTGAAGCAGGAGTTGGCGAACACGCCGCAGACGCTTTCGCCGGAAGCCGCGGAGGCAGCGAGCGGCGGCGGCACCAGCCGACTCGCTCAGGCGGAAGAGACCTTGCGCGACCTGCGCCTGCGTTACACAGAGAACCACCCTGATGTCATCGCGACCCGCCACCTGATCGCATCGCTCAAGGCGGCACCGCCGGCGGGGCGCGGCGGCACCAAGAGTGGTGGTCGGGGCCGCTCGGTGTCAAACCCGCTGTATGACCAGATCAGACTGCAACTGGTCGATGCGGAAGCCGGGATTTCGTCGCTCAAGCGCCAACTCGCCGAGGCCACCAAGGAGCGAGACTCGCTCGAAGTACTGGCGCGTCAAGCGCCTGGCGTGGAAGCCGAGTACAAGGCGCTGGATCGCGACTACGGCGTCATCAAGCGCGATTACGAGGAACTCCTGGTGCGGCGCGAAGCGGCGCAGATCGCGCAGGCGGCGGAGACTCAGGCGGACAAGGTCAAGCTCACCGTTGTCGATCCGCCGCAGCTTCCCCGCCTCCCGATATCGCCGAACCGCTTGGTGCTGATCCCCCTCGTCTTGCTGGCCGGGCTCGGCGCGGGGGGCGGCCTCGCCTTCCTGCTCGGCCAGTTCGACCGGTCGTTCCGCACCATCGAAGACCTGCGCACGCTGGGGCTGCCCGTGCTCGGCGGCGTGGGTCTGCTCGAGGCAAGTGTATCGCCCCGACGCATCGCATCGACCGTGGGGTTCTTTGCCGGCTTCGCGGTCCTGGTTGTCGTCTTCGGAGGTCTCCTCGCCTACATCCTCCGCACCCAGGCAGTGGTCTGATCATGTCTTCCAAACCCTTGAACCTTGTCGAGCGTGCCGCGGAGCACCTGCGCCAGACAGGCGCGCTCGATGCGTCGACCGCCCAGTTGCTCAATATTGAGAAGCCGCCGTCGGACGCGGGGCTCACCACTGGGCTGTCCAGGGCCGGTGGTGTGCACGCTGCCGTCACGGAGGCGCCGAAGCAGGCTGCTCCGCGCGTCGATGTCGCCGTCATGGAGCGCGCCGGGATGGTGGACTGGACCAAGGGACGCAGCCGGGTCACCGAAGAGTTCCGCATCGTTCAGTCGCAGATTATGCGCGCTGCGTTCGCGCCCCAAGTCGCGGGACAGGGATCGGCCAATCTCGTGATGGTCACCAGTTCCCGGCCCGGCGAAGGGAAGAGCTTCGCGTCGCTCAATCTTGCCCTGAGCATCGCTCGGCAGCGCGATCACGAGGTCCTGCTGGTCGACACGGATTCCAAGGAGCAGTCACTCGGGCGTTCGCTGGGCCTGATTGATACTCCCGGCCTGCTTGATCTGGCCCTGGACCCGCGGCTCAATGCCGCGGATCTGATGGTGACAACCGGCTTTGAGAAGCTGTCGATACTGCCGCTTGGAACCCAGCCGGAAAAGAGCCCGGAGCTCTTTGCGACCCGGCAGATGACCAGGCTGATCCAGGAGCTCGGGCGCCGCTATGCCGACCGGGTTGTCGTTCTTGACGCGGCCCCGTGCCTGTCGAGCAGCGATCCGATGACCCTCGCGCCGGTCGTCGGACAGATCGTCATGGTGGTCGAAGCCGAGCGGACGCAACGGGCGGAGCTGGAAGCAGCACTCGATCTGGTGCAGGCGTGCCCGGCCATATCGTTACTGCTCAATAAGGTCCAAGTTACCACCAGTTACACGTTCGGCGCCTACGCTTCCTACTACACATCGTCTTGAGAGTGGATGTTCAGCGCACCCAAGGGAGGATGTCGGCCGCGCTCGCGCCGAGGCGGCCGGTAGGCTCGTTTGTCGCGGCAGTAGCGGCCTGTTGCATCGTCGGGAGCGGCGACGCGCAAGCCTTCCCCGACTCCGCCTACCCCTACCCAGGCTCCAATCTGTCGCCAAATCCGCTTGCCGGAGAACCACCCGACGCCCAGCACCAGATAGCCGGGGGGCCTACCGTTGGCCTCGCAGGCCAGCCCGCGCCGGGCTGGACCATCCTGCCACGCATCGACGTGTCGGAAGCGTTCAACGACAACATCTTCCAGACCAGCATCCAGCGCTCCTCCGACTTCATCACCTACATCACACCAAGTGTGGAGGTGGGGGGCAACCTGCCCCGGCTGCAGACCCGTCTGTTCTATGCGCCCACCGGGATCATCTACGCGTCGCACGGCAGTCAGGACTACCTGGCGCACAACCTGAACGCCAATGCGTCGGTCACCGTGGTTCCGGACACCTTCTTTGTCGATCTGCGCGGGTATGCGGGGACCCGCCCCACCCTCGGCGGCCTGCCAGGCGTCGGCGGCAACGGCCTGGGGCTGACCTCGGTCAACAGCTACGGTCAGGCCGGTCAGGCCCGCGCTCCCAATGTCACACGCAACGACGCCACCCAATCCTTCTCCTTTGGTATAGCGCCCTACTACGTGCATCGTTTCGGCACGTTCGGCACCGTCAAGGTCGGCTACTCCTACTCGTACTCAGAGTCGCAATCCCTCTCGAACCGCGGACTTTCGTCGCAATACGGCAACTACGGCAACGGATCGGTCAATACCAACACTGAAATAGTGCAATTCACCTCGGGTGAGGATTTCGGGCGGTTCCGCGACTTCGCGTTCGCCAGCGGCACGCAATATATCGGCACCGGTGTCACCGATGGTGCCTATCAATATATCATTTCCAATCAACTCGGCTATGCGCTCACTCGGCAATTGACGATCTTCGGCGAGATCGGCGCCGAAGACATCCGGTTCAACGGCGTGCCGGAGACCAAGATCAGCGATGCCATCTGGGCGGTGGGCGCGAAGTACACGCCCAACCCGGATAGTTCGATCACTCTTGGGTATGGCCACAAATACGGGTTCGATTCGTTCCTGCTGAACGCAGGCTATGCGCTGACTGCGCGCACGCAGCTCTTCGCGCAATACCAAACCGGCCTCGGCACCGATCTCACCCAGTTGCAATCCTACACAATAAACAGCGATGTCGACCAGTTCGGCAACAGCGTCGATCCAACCACTGGCGCGCCGATCTACCTGACCAACACCGCGCTTGGTGTCAGCGGAAACACCAACCTCTACCAGAACAAGACCTTTACAGTGACGGCGATCACCAATCTCGACCGTGATCAGATCTCGCTGCAGGCATTCTGGCAGGACCGGCAGCTCGCGGCCTCGACCAGAACGTTCGCAGCAACGTCTTCAAGCGGCTTCAGCGGTGCCGTCATATGGCGACATCAAATCAACGAGGACACGCTGACCAACGTCGCTTTCAGCTACGGGCGGCAGAACGGCAATCAGTTCTTCGACGCGCTCGGCAAACTGGTCGAGGACACATATGCCGCCCAGGCCTCTATCAAGTACAACTTCACCGAGACGCTCAGCGGGATTGCGCAGTACACCTACGTGGACCGTGTCGCCAATTTCCGCGCCCTGAGCTTCACCCAGAACGTCTTCCTGCTCGGCTTGAGCAAGCAATTCTGATCGCGCTGTGTACGCCGAGTTCTATCACCTCTCGGGCATGCCCTTTCAGCTCACGCCCGACAATCGGTTCTTCTTCGACAGCAGCGTGCACAGCCGGGCGATCTCCCATCTCGTGTATGGGCTGTCGCAGCAGGAAGGCTTCATTATCATCACGGGAGAGGTCGGCGCCGGAAAGACGACCCTGGTCGAGCAACTCTGGTCGCGACTCGATCGCCAGACCTACATCATCGCGCGGATCGTGACGACACAGGTTTCCGGGGACGATCTCCTCCGCTTGGCGGCGTCGAGTTTTGGGCTGCGTGACAAGGCCGACAAGTCCGCCCTGCTGCATAATCTCGAGGAGGTCTTTCGCGAGCATCGGGCGGCCGGACGGCGTTGCCTCCTGGTGGTCGACGAGGTGCAGAACCTGTCGTTCGCGGCGCTCGAAGAGCTACGCATGTTGTCCAACATCACCGTCGACGGCCACGCTTCGCTGCAGACCATTCTGCTTGGCCAGCCGCAGTTTCGCCGCACACTGGCCAGTCCGGACCTCGACCAGTTGCGTCAGCGCGTGCTTGCCGCCTACCACCTCGGCCCGCTCAGTCAGCCGGAATCGCGCGAATACATCCTGCATCGCTTGCGCACCGCCGGCTGGAACGGCAATCCCCATCTCGAGGATGCCGCGTTCGAGGCGATCTTCCGGCACACCGACGGCGTGCCGCGCCGGATCAACACGCTGTGCTCGCGCGTGCTGCTGTATGGTGCACTCGAGGCCACGTCGCTGATCACCGGCAGAATAGTCGATGACACCGCGAGCGACCTGCAGCGCGATCTTGGCGCGGTCACGGAACCGACGGTGCGGCCGGTTAACGGCTCGGCGACAACCGCTGTGGCAGTATCCGGGCAGGCGTTGTTGCCACGAATCCAGGCGCTCGAGGCCGGCGTCGCCCGGCAGGAGCGGATCTTCCGTCGCCTGCTCGATCTTCTGTCCGCCTACCGCGAGCCGCAACAGCCGAGCGATGCGCACCGATGAACACTTCGATCCCAAAGCCCATCCGCAACGTGATGACCGTCGACGTGGAGGATTACTTCCAGGTCCAGGCGTTCGCTGGCTGCATCGACCGCGCCGACTGGGACAAGCTGCCACGCCGCGTCGAAGCGAACACCGATCGGATCCTCGCCCAGTTCGACCGGGCCGGCGCGAAGGCGACGTTCTTCACGTTGGGCTGGATTGCCGAGCGCCATCCCGCACTGGTGCGCCGAATAGTCGCCGCCGGCCATGAATTGGCCAGCCACGGCTATGATCACACCCGCGCTGATGCCCAGGATCCGGCGACCTTCGCGGCCGATATCCGCAAGGCCAAACGCATTCTCGAAGATGTCGGCGACTGCGCCGTTATCGGCTACCGTGCCGCTACGTTCTCGATTGGCGCACGTAATCCGTGGGCGTTCGACGTTCTCGCCGCCGAGAAATATCGCTATAGCTCAAGCATCTATCCGGTGAAGCACGATCTCTACGGTATGCCGGACGCCCCCCGCACGCCGTTCCGCCCGGGCACAAGCGGGCTGTGGGAAATCCCGATGACCACGGTGCGGCTGCTCGGCCGCAACCTCCCATGCTCTGGTGGCGGATACTTTCGGCTAGCACCCTACGCGCTGTTCCGACGCGGACTAGGCCGGGTTAACCGCCAGGAAGCCAGGCCCGGTATTTTCTACACGCACCCTTGGGAGATCGATCCCGGCCAGCCGCGCGTCACCAATTGCGGGCGCACGTCGCGGTTCAGGCACTACGTAAACCTGAGCAAGACCGCCGGCCGGCTCGACCGATTGCTGAGCGAGTTCGCCTGGGACCGCATGGATCGGGTCTATGCCGATCTTCTCGCCGAGCGCCAGGACCATCCTCTCAGGACGGCGGCATGATCAGTCTGGACGACAATTGGAGCGACGCCGCCGCCTGGGATGGTTTCGTCCGGGCGCACGGCCAGTCGCGCTACTGCCATCTGTTCGGCTATGGCCAGGTGGTCGGCTGCTACGGTTACAAGCCACGCTATCTTGCCTTCCGTCGCAACCGCGACCTGGTCGGCGTGCTGCCGGCGGCCGAAGTCTCCAGCCTCATCTACCGGCGCCGCTTGGTCAGTCAGCCGTTCTCCGAATACGGCGGGATGCTGCTCGACCCAGGTCTCAGCGATGATGAAACCTTGGCAGCGCTAACCGCACTGGCCGACTACCTCGACCGCGACAATCGAGTTGCCTCGCTTGAGCTTCACGGCAATCACGGCGTGAGCCGAACCCCATCGCGCCTCGCCGCCTGCGCCGAGTCGGTCGGCTACATTGCCGTCATGGAACTGGGCATCGACACCGAGGCGCTGTGGCGCGACGTGGTCCGCTATTCGGTGCGCAAGGCCGTCAAACAGGCGCAGAACTATGGCGTAACCGTATCCTTCGACTGCGATCCAACCATCCTGCGCCGTGACTTCTTCCCGCTCTACCTCAAGTCGATGAAGCGGCTCGGCGTACCACCACACAAATTCGCCTACTACGCGAGAAGTCTCGATACCTTCGGGCGGGACATGGTCCTGGCCACGGCCCGCGTCGCCGACGGGACCGCCATTGCCGGGCTGCTCGGCTTCTCATGTGGCGGCCGCGTCAACATCATCAACACCGTATCTGACCCGGCATTCTGGAATTTGAAGCCGAACGATCTTTTGCACTGGGAGATGATCCGTCGTACCGCCGAATCCGGTCACCGATATTTCGACTTTGGCAGCGTCCGCTACGAGGGCCAGTCCACCTATAAGAAGAAGTGGGGTACGATCTCCGCCGATCACCACAATTTCCTGCTCAGCAAGACACAACGAACGAAGCGGGATGTGCTGATCAACTCGTCCTCGGATTCGATGCAGCGGATGAGCCGGCTCTGGTCCTCTTATGTGCCGGATGCCGTTTCCCAGCGTCTCGGCCCAATGATCCGCGGCCAGTTGGCGCGTTGAGGGACAGCGTCGCCATGCCGTGTCAGTCAATGGCGCACGCCACGCGCTGGCGCCGCGGTCCCAGAGGATGAGGAAGCTTCTCTTCCTTGCCCACCGGATCCCCTACCCACCCGACAAGGGGGACAAGATCCGCGCCTGGCACATGCTGCGTCACCTGATGCAGTCGCACCGGGTGTTCGTGGGATGCCTGATCGACGACGAGTCGGATTGGTCGCATGTGCCGACCCTGCGCGCGCAGTGCGCCGAGCTCGCCTGTTTTCGCCTGCGTCCGCGCCGCCAGAAGCTGCGGGCGTTGCGCCGGCTGCGTCCCGGCCGGCCGCTCACGCTCGACTATTTCGACAATGCCGACCTGCGTCGTTGGGTGCGGACGACGATCGAGCGCGAGCGGATCGATCGCGCCTTCGTGTTCTGCTCGGCCATGGCGCCCTACGTGATGGACTGTCCGATGGCCGGCCGCATTCTCGATTTCATCGATGTGGATTCCTCGAAATGGGCCGAGTACGCCGAGCGCACGGCGTGGCCGATGCGGGCGATCTGGGCGCGCGAAGGCCGAACCCTGCTCGCCTTCGAGCGGCGCGCGGCGCAGCGCTTCGATCACGGAATCTTCGTCTCGGAGCCCGAGCTGCGTCACTTCCAGGCGCTGGCGCCCGAGAGCGCGGCGCGCACGAGCTTCGTCTCCAACGGTGTGGATATGGACTATTTCTCGCCGGAGCACGTATTCGACGATCCATTCGCGAAGCAGCAGCCCGCCATCGTCTTCACCGGTGCGATGGACTATCGGCCGAACATCGACGCCGTCGTGTGGTTCGCCCGCGAGGTGCTGCCCCGGCTGGAGCAGGGCCGCTCGACGTCGTTCTGGATCGTGGGAACCAATCCGGCCGAGGAAGTGCGGCGGCTGGCACGCTTGCCCGGGATCGAGATTACCGGGCGGGTGCCGGATACGCGCCCCTTCCTTGCCCATGCCGCCGTTGTGGTGGCGCCACTGCGCATCGCGCGCGGCATCCAGAACAAGGT
Organism: Acetobacteraceae bacterium; assembly: GCA_965218045.1. Classification (GTDB taxonomy): domain Bacteria; phylum Pseudomonadota; class Alphaproteobacteria; order Acetobacterales; family Acetobacteraceae; genus CAVRCA01. The sequence continues at coordinate 174,232 of CBDCJX010000001.1, forward strand.
GCTGGAGGCCATGGCGATGGCGCGACCGGTGGTTTCCACGCCACAAGCCTTTGCGGGCATCGATGCCGAGCCGGGACGTGACCTGCTGCTCGCGGAAGGGGCCGAGCAGATGGCGTGCCGGCTGACCGAGGTGCTCGACGGCAAGCACCAGGCGCTCGGCGCCAACGCGCGCCGCGCAATGGAACAGCGCTACGACTGGTCCGCCACGCTATTGCCGCTGGACCAATTGTGGCCAGCGGACCGCTGTGCGGAGCAGCTCGCGATTGTCGGCGCGGCGCGGCGGCATTCGGGGGTCTCGGCGTGATCGGCAACACGGCGACGTTGGCCACCCTGCCACGGGTATCCCGCAGCACCGCCCTGGCACTCACGATCGGCCTGGCACTGCTGGCCTTGGTCTTTCGCCCAGAGATCGAGGCGGCGGTCGGCGTCTGGATCAACTCCACCGCCTACAATCATTGTTTCCTGGTGCTGCCGATCGCGCTCTATCTGGCGTGGGATCGGCGGGCCAGCCTGATCGGCGTGCCGAGCCGCCCCGCACCTTGGGTCAGCCTGGCCGCGCTGCCGCTCGGCGTCGTCTGGCTGATCGCGGACCGGCTCGGCATCATGGAGGGACGCCAGCTCGTCCTGATGGGCTTCGTAGAGCTGCTATTCCTCGCGGTGCTGGGCTGGCGTATGTTCGGACAGCTCGCGGCGCCGCTGCTCTACCTTTTCTTCCTGGTCCCGTTCGGCGGCTTCCTGGTCCCCATCCTGCAGACCTTCACCGCGCGCTTCATCGATCTCGGCCTCAGCCTGACCTCGCTGCCGTACTACATCGACAACTACATCATCCAGATCCCGGAAGGGACGTTCTATGTTGCCGAGGCGTGCGCCGGCCTGCGCTTCCTGATCGCGTCGATCGCGTTTGGCGTGCTCTACGCCGTGCTGATCTATCGCAGCTGGCAGCGGCGCGCGGCCTTCATCGGCCTCTCGCTCGTCGTGCCGGTCATCGCCAATGGTTTTCGCGGTCTTGGGATCGTGTGGCTCGGCCATCTGATGGGCAGCGCCCAGGCAGCCGCGGCTGATCACGTCCTCTATGGCTGGATGTTTTTTTCCGTTGTCATCCTGCTGCTGGTCCTGCTCGGCCTGCCGTTCCGTCAGGACATGGTGCCGGCCCAGTCCACCAGGGCAGTCCACTCCCCCCTTGCGCCCGCGTTTGGCGTTTCGCTTCGCGCGGCGGGGCTGCTGGTGGTCTGCGCGGTGTTCGGCCCGCTCGCCGCCGGCACGCTGGACCGCGCCGCCGCCGGCCAGCCGCTGTCGGCGCCCCCGGTGCAGATCACCGGATGCGCGTCGGTTGCATTGTCCGACAGCTCGGCCGCCAGCCTGGGCGGCGTATTGCAGCACTACTCCTGCGAAGCGGGCGCTGTACGCCTGAGCATCGAGGTGTTCCCGCCGCGAACCAATCCGGGCCTGCTTCTCGCCGAGCAACGGCGAATGACCGGTCAAAGCAACGGGGCGGAGATCGAGGTGTCCCGTATCATGGTTTCCAAAGCGGACGCGCCGGACGCAGACGTGCCGTGGCGATTGGCACTGGCGAGCGAAGCGCCGCTGAGCGCGGCTGTTTCGGCCCTGTGGATCGACGGTCGGCCGAGCTCCGGCGGGCTGAGAATGCGGCTACTCCAGGCGATGAACAGCATATGGGGCAGCGCGGAGGCGCCGGTTATCGTCGCAGCCGCGCTTGATTTCAGCATCGCCCGGCCAACCGCCAATCGGGAATGGCCACGGGAGCAGCTGCGGGTGTTTCTCACGGAGCGACCCGGTCTGTCCGCGGTGGTGGAACGCCTAGCCCGCACCGCTACCGAAGTAGGGTCTCGACCTGACGGAGCCGGCTCCGGATTATAATAGTGTGCCACGCGGACTGAGCTTCGGGCTGGAGTTCAGCGAAGCATGGGCTGTGTCTCGGCCCGTGACGCTTGGAAAGGACTTCGATCATTGGCTGACACCGTTCGTCGCGGTGATGGGCCGCAGCACGCGGCGGCGCGGGGGGGCGCTGTATATGCGCGGGCTGCTGGGACCAAATGGCCGAAGAGCGTCCAACCGCTGGCCGCACGTCTCGGCTCGCCAGGGCACGACCAGTTGGCCGCAGCTGCTCGGGGAGAAAAGCTGGCAATGCAAGCGCCACCGCCGTGAGCGAGACTCTCTGGAATCCGCAGAGCGCTCGTCGCTCGGCTCTTCGCCCCACCAAAGCCGCTCAGCCGATGTCCGCACTATTACAAGCGATTGCACGCTAGAATTGAGAAATTGCCCAAAGTAGTGCTGGTATTTATTCCCGCGCCGGGTCGGAACCGGGGACGTCTTCGAGGTGCTCGTGCAGCTTCGCGAGCGTCTTTTGCAGGGCCGACCACTCGGCGCGACTGAGCCCGGAGGCGAGTTCCTCTTCCAGCCGTTGTGCCAAGGGTACTGCGCTCTCGAAGACCTTCTGCCCCTTGCGGGTCATCCGCAGTACGCGTGCGCGTCCGTCGACCGGATCCTGGGTCTGGCGCAGCAAACCGCGCGCCACCAGGGTCGCCGCGGCCCGGCTCACCTTGACCTTGTCCATGCCCGTCCAGTCGCTGACCCGGCTCGGCGAGATCGCCTCGAACCGGCCGATCACCGCGATCACACGCCACTCCGGAAGGGTGAGCCCGAACTCGCTAGAGTAGTGCCGGGCAAACAGGCGGGAGACCTGGTTGGCGGTGACCGAGAGCTGGTAGGGAAGCGATTCATCGAGCTTGAACTCCGAGTCACCGGAGACCGGCCCAGCCGCTTTCGCCCGTTTCATCCGCAACTGCCCCTTGTTCGCGACATAGCCAACCATAAACTACTTACCCATTCTGTCATAAGAATGACGACGCGTCGCCCCGCCGACGAGCCATTCGTTTGCGCGGTTCGGCGGCAGCCGCGCTCTGCCTAGCTGGGGGCGACGGATTGCCGGACCGCCGAAACACGATGTACGCTGCCGTCGAAAACTGGCGGTTGGCAAGTCCGGACTGGGGGGCGTGATGATCGAGGATTTCGACCTGCGCGCATTGCCGCCCTCGTTCTACGCCGATCCCTATCCAACGTATCACGCGCTACGATCGGCCGAGCCGATAAGGCGAATGGCTGACGGCTCGTTTTTCCTGACGCGTTACGATGATGTGGCGGCAGTCTACCGTCGCGCGCAGCATTTCAGCTCCGACAAGCAGCGGGAATTCGAGCCGAAGTTCGGCCGCTCATCGCTGCTCTACCAGCATCACACCACCAGTCTCGTCTTCAACGATCCGCCGCTACATACGCGAGTGCGCAGGTTGATCATGGGCGCGCTCACGGTTCGCGCCATCGCCGCCACGGAACCTGCCCTCATCACCTTGGCCGACGACCTGCTGGATCGCGCGGAAACATTGGGCCGCTTCGATATCATCGAACACTACGCCGCCGCCATTCCCGTGGAGGTGATCGGCAATCTGCTCGATGTGCCGCAAGCGGACCGCGCGCCGCTGCGTGGATGGTCGCTGGCGATCCTCGGCGCGCTCGAACCCACGCTCGACGAAACGCGACGCATCGCCGGGGAGGCGGCGGTCCACGACTTCCTTTCATATCTGCGCGATCTCGTCGCCGACCGAAGGCGGCGGCCGGGCGACCCGGCGCACGATGTGTTGACCCGCCTTATCCAGGGCGAGGAGCACGAACGGCTCAGCGAGGCCGAGCTGTTGCAGAACTGCATCTTCATCCTCAACGCGGGCCATGAGACAACGACCAACCTGATCGGCAATGCCCTGTTCGCGCTCACGCGGTGGCCGGAGCACCGTGCCCGCCTGATCCAGCAGCCGGCGCTGATCCGCGGCGCCGTCGAGGAGTTCCTGCGTTTCGACAGCTCCAACCAGCTCGGCAACCGGATCAGCACCGCGCCGGCCGAGATCGGCGGCGTGTCGATCGCGCCGGGCACGCCGATCACGCTCTGCATCGGCGCGGCCAATCGCGACCCCGCTCAGTTCCCCGACCCCGACCGGCTTGACATCGCGCGCGATCCCAACCGTCATCTCGCCTTCGGCCTTGGCGTGCACCAGTGTGCCGGGATGACCTTGGCACGGCTCGAGGGCCGCATCGGGATCGGCCGTTTCGTGCGGCGGTTTCCCAATTTCGCGCTCGACGGCGATCCGGTGCGTGGCGGACGGGCGCGCTTCCGCGGCTTTCTTTCATTACCAGCGAGGACGTCATGATCCAGGATGGCATTGCGTATCTCACCGGGTTCGGCAACGAGAACGCGACCGAGGCGGTGCCCGGCGCGCTCCCGGTGGGGCAGAACTCGCCGCAACGCGCGCCGCACGGGCTCTACGCCGAGCAGATTTCCGGCACGCCGTTCACCGTGCCGCGCGCGTCGGCCCGCCGAAGCTGGCTCTACCGCATCCGCCCATCGGTCAATCACCCGCCCTATCGGCGCGTCGAGCAGGGCTTGCTGTGCGGCAGCTTGGCGCCACCGACGCCGAACCGGCTGCGCTGGGATGCGATGCCCGTCCCCGACGAGCCGACCGATTTCGTCGCGGGCCTGGTCACCCTGGCGGCCAGCGCGCAAGCCGCCACCGGCGAGGGCGTCTCGGTGCATCTCTACCTGGCCAACCGCTCCATGCGGCGGGTGTTCTGCGATGCCGATGGCGAGCTGCTTCTGGTGCCCCAGCAAGGCGGCCTGGCGATCGCGACCGAGCTCGGCCGCCTGGTCGTCGGACCGGGCGAGATCGCCGTCATTCCGCGCGGCATCCGCTTTCGTGTCGAGCTGCAAGCGGCGTCGGCGCGCGGCTATATCTGCGAGAACCACGGGGCGATGCTGCGTCTGCCGGAGCTTGGCCCGATCGGCGCCAACGGGTTGGCCAATCCGCGCGATTTCCTGACACCCGTGGCGTGGTTCGAGGATCGCGACGAGCCGACCGAGCTGGTGCAGAAGTTCATGGGCACGTTGTGGGCGACGGAACTCGACCGCTCGCCGCTCGATGTGGTGGCTTGGCACGGCAGCCTGGCACCCTACAAATACGATCTGGCGCGGTTCAACGTGATCGGCAGCGTGAGCTTCGACCACCCCGATCCGTCGATCTTCACCGTGCTCACCGCGCCGACCGAGCAGCCGGGGATCGCCAACGTCGATTTCGCGATCTTTCCGCCGCGCTGGATGGTGGCCGAGCACACCTTCCGCCCGCCCTGGTTCCACCGCAACGTGATGAACGAGTTCGTCGGACTGGTGCACGGCGTCTACGACGGCAAGCAAGGCGGCTTCATGCCGGGTGGCGCTTCCTTGCATCCGATGATGAGCGCGCACGGCCCGGACGCGCCTACCTGGGAGCGTGCCAGCCAGGCCGAGCTGACGCCGCACAAGCTCGACAACACGCTGGCCTTCATGTTCGAGACCCGATCGCTGCTGCGTGCGACCGAGTTCGCGCTCTCCTGCCCGCAGCTCCAGGCGGATTACGATTCGTGCTGGCGCGGTCTCGGCAAGCAATTCGCGCCGGTGCAGCCGTGATCGACGCGACGCATGATCCGGCACGGCGCAGCTGGGTCGTGTCCGCCAACGGACATCCCTGCTTTCCGCTGCAAAATCTGCCTTTGGGCGTATTCAGCAGCAACGGCGAAGCGCCGGCCGCCGGTGTCGCGATCGGTGACGAAATCCTCGATCTGCGCGCGACCCTCGACGCCGGATTGCTCGACGGCGCCGCGGCCGAGGCGGCGCGGGCGGCGTCCGGCGCGACGCTGAACGGACTGCTGGCACTTGGCCCGGCGGCCCGACAGGCGTTGCGTGCTCGGCTGAGCGATCTGCTCGACGCCGATGGGCCGGAGCAAGCGCGGGCGGCAACGATGCGCGAGCGGCTGCTGCATCGGGCCGCAGACTGCACGGTGCACCTGCCGTTGGCGATCGGGGCCTACACCGATTTCTACGCTGGCATCCATCACGCGCGAAACGGCGGCAAGTTGTTTCGTCCCGACAACCCGCTGGCGCCGAACTACAAATACGTGCCGGTGGCCTATCACAGCCGCGCCTCCTCGGTCCGTCCGTCGGGGACGGATGTGCGTCGGCCCAACGGTCAGCGCCCGCGCGGCGGCGGCGCGCCGGAGTTCGGGCCATGCGAGCGGCTCGACTACGAGATGGAGCTCGGCGTCTGGATCGGTGCGGGCAATGCGTTGGGCGAGCCGATCCCGATCGGCCGGGCGGGGGAGCACATCGCCGGGTTCTGCCTGCTCAACGACTGGTCGGCGCGCGACATCCAGGGTTGGGAAAGCCAGCCGCTCGGCCCCTTCCTGGCAAAGAATTTTCAGACCAGCATCTCGCCGTGGATCATCACGCCGGAAGCATTGGCACCGTTCCGCGCCGCGCAGCCGCCGCGCCCGGCGGGCGATCCGGCGCCGCTGCCGCATCTGCTGGATGCCGCCGACCAGGCCGAGGGCGCGCTCGATATGGCGGTCGAGGTGCTGCTGCAAACCGAGACGATGCGCGGGCGTGACATGGCGCCGCACCGCTTGTCGCTCGCCAACACGCGCGACCTGTACTGGACGGTGGCGCAGATGGTGGCGCACCACGCGAGCGGCGGCTGCAACTTGCAAATCGGCGATCTGTTCGGCAGCGGCACGATCTCCGCGCCCGATCCGTCCGGCTGGGGCGCGCTGCTGGAGATCACCGAGGGCGGGCGGAAGACCGTGGATCTGCCATCCGGCGAGACCCGCACGTTCCTGCTGGACGGCGACGAGGTGATCCTGCGCGCGACATGCCAGGCGGACGGTTTCGTGCCCATCGGCCTTGGCGAGTGCCGCGGCCGGGTGCTGCCCGCTCGATGAGGGGAGAAGGCACGATGCCCGCTACGACGGTTGGTCGGCGCTCGGCAATCGCGGGAGCTCTTGCCGGGCTGTCGATGGGCGCACGCCTTCGACACGCGCGGGCCGAGGCGGCGGTGAAGATTGGCGTGCTGACCGACGAGAGCGGACCCTACGCCGACAGCGGCGGACCCGGCTCGGTGCTGGCGGCGCGCATGGCGGCGGCCGATTTCGGCGGTTCCCTGCTCGGCCATTCTGTCGAGATTGTCCACGCCGACACGCAGAACAAGCCCGACGTCGCGGGAGCGGTCGCGCGCCAGTGGTACGACACGGAGGGGGTGGACGCGATCGTCGACCTGCCGGTCACGCCCATCGCCCTGGCGGTGCAACAGGCCGCGCGCGAGAAGCGCCGCACGGTGATGATCACAGGCGCGGCGATCACCGATTTCACCCAGAAACTCTGCGCTCCGGTCAGCACGCATTGGGCCGACGACACGCACGCGATGACCACCGGCACGGCGCGAGAAGTGGTGCGCGAGGGCGGCAAGACCTGGTTCTTCATCACCGTCGATTTCAGCTTCGGCAAGGCGCTCGAGGCGGCGGCCAAGTCGGTGATCGAAGCCGACGGCGGCCGGGTGCTGGGCTCCGCCTATTTCCCGATCGGCAACACGGATTTCTCGGCGCAGCTCGTCGCGGCGCAAAGCTCGCGCGCCGACGTGATCGGACTCGCCTCGGTCGGCAACGACCAGGTGAACGTGATAAAGCAGGCCGCCGAGTTCGGCATCCAGGGCAGGGGACGTCAGCGGCTCGCCGGCTTCCTCGTCTACATCACCGACATCCATGCGCTGGGGCTGCCGATCTGCCAGGGCCTCGCGTTCACCTCGGGATTCTACTGGGATCAGACCGACGCGGCGCGCAGCTTCAGCAAGCGGTTCCACGCCGAGCAAAGCGCGATGCCGACGCGCGAGCAGGCGGCGACCTACGTCGCGAGCCTGCATTTCCTCAAGTCGATGGCGCAGGCGGGCACGCGCGATCCGCTCGCGGTCGCGCGTGCCATGCGGGTGCTGCCGGTCGACTATCTCGGCCACCCCGCGACCGTGCGCGGCGATGGCAGGGTGCTGTACGATCTCACGCTGTATCGCGTGAAACCGCCGCGGCGGAGCCGCTCGCCATGGGACTACTACGAGCCGCTCGCCACCATTGTCGCAGCCGAGGCGTTCCTGCCGCAAGCCTGCGGTTGAGCCGGCCGACAAGCGTCGACGATGATCAGTCTGCGTCGCGCCAATCTGATCCTTGCCGTGCTCGCGGTGTTCGCCCCCGTGGCGCATGTGCTGGAGCTGCCGAACAAGATGGCGCTGGACGGGCCGCTCTGGCTGGCGGTGCAGCAGCACCTCTATCGCGGCTGGGGCCCGTTCATTGGCGCCCCGACAGAGCTGGGCGCGCTCGCCACCTCCCTTGCCCTGCTCATTCTGGACCGACGCAGCGCGCGATTGATGCTGCTGGCGAGTGCCGCCTATTGCGGGATGCTCGCCGCCTTCTTCGTGCTTAACGCCCCGGTCAACGTGGCGGTGAGCGTTTGGACGCCGGCAACGCTTCCGGTCGATTGGCCGGCGTATCGCCTGCGATGGGAGGCCGGTCACGCCATCGCAGCGGCGCTTTCGCTGCTTGGACTGGCGGCTGCGCTGCTGAACAATGCGCGGCGGAGGGGCGTCGCGTTGACGCGCCCGGCGCCACCCGCCTAGTCTTCCGCTTGCGAAATTCGCCGAGTGTGCACGGTATTGGGGAAACGCGTCGTGGCAAACCAGCTCAAGCAACGCATCAAATCGGGCAAGGCGGCGGTGAATGGCTGGCTCGCCATCCCGTCCGGCTTTTCCGCCGAGGTCATGGCCCAGTGCGGCTGGGACAGCGTCACCGTCGACATGCAGCACGGGGTGCAGGATTATCTCTCGATGGTCGCCTGCTTCCAGGCCATGCAGGCACACCCGATCACCCCGCTCGTGCGCGTGCCCTGGAATGAGCCTGGCATCATCGGCAAGGTGCTCGACGGCGGTGCGATGGGCGTGATCTGCCCGATGGTGAACAACAAGGCGGAGGCCGAGCAGCTCGTCGCCTCATGCAAATACCCGCCCGACGGCAAGCGCAGCAATGGCCCGATCCGCGCCGCCATGTACGGCGAGGCGAGCAGCTATCAGACCACGGCGAACACCGACTGCATGGTGATCCCGATGATCGAGACGCAGGAGGCGATCGACAACATCGACGCCATTCTCGACATCCCTGGGATCGACGGCATCTATGTCGGCCCCAGCGACCTCGGGCTGTCGCTCGGCATGGTGCCGATCCTCGATCGCGAGGAACCAAAGATTCTCGGCATCTACGAGAAGCTGCTGTCCGCGACCAAGCGACGCGATCTGTTCGCCGGCTTGCACAACGGCTCGGCCGCCTACGCCGCCCGCATGATCGGCATGGGCTTTCGTTTCGTCACCATCGCTAATGACAGCGGATTGATGGCGAAAGCCGCGCGCGAGGCGGTGCAGACGACGCGCAAGGCGGCGGGCGAGGTCGCCGGCTGACCTGAGTTCGACGGTTTAACTACGCGTCGATCCGGTCGCCGGGATAGCGAGGTAGGCAAGGCGCTTGATCTCCTTGCGGCCACGCGCGACCGAATCGAGGATCAATCCGCACGCGGTCGACAGGAAACAGAGGAGAACCAGGCTCGCCGCGAGCACGGCGGTCGGCAAGCGCGGCACCAGGCCGCTACGCAGGAATTCGAGCACCACCGGAACCCCCAGCCCAAAGCCGAGCAGCAGCAGCGCCAGCCCGGCCAGTGAGAAGAACTGCAACGGCCGCTCCTCCTTGACCAGGATCATGATGGTTCGCAGGATGCGCACGCCGTCGCGCAAAGTGCGCAGCTTCGAGGCCGAGCCGACCGGCCGGTCACGGTAGCGCGTCTCCATCTCGCCGATCGGCATCTTCAGTTCGAGCGCGTGAACCGTGAACTCGGTTTCCGTCTCGAAGCCGGTGGCCAGGGCGGGAAATGATTTTACGAACCGTCGGGAAAACACCCGGTAGCCCGACAGCATGTCGGTGATGCGATCGCCGAACACCCAGCCGACAATCCCGGTCAGCATCACGTTGCCGAAGCGATGGCCCGGGCGATAGGCGGCGGCGATCTCGGTCACCCGCGTGCCCGTCACCATGTCGAGCTGATCGGCGACAAGCATATGCGCCATCGCGGGGCTCGCCGAGGCGTCGTAGGTGTTGTCGCCGTCGACGAGCAGGTAGACGTCCGCTTCCACGTCGGCGAACATACGCCGCACGACGTGGCCCTTGCCCTGCAACGCCTCGCGCCGCACCAGGGCACCAGCGGCGCGCGCGGCTGCCACCGTGCCGTCGCTGGAGTTGTTGTCGTAGACGTAGATCGCCGCGTCCGGCAGCGCGGCGCGGAATGCCGCCATGACCGGCCCGATGGCGACCTCCTCGTTGTAGCAGGGGATCAGCACCGCGACCCGCAGGCCCGCGAGCGGGTCCGCCACGGGCGCCGCATGGTCCGCCTCCGGGCAGACGACAGGATGACGCCAGACCGAGGCGGTGAGCGCCGCAGGTGCTACGAGGAGTTCGGGCGCGGTCGGTGGCAAATGTCGATCCCTGACTTCCGCGTCTTTGTAACCAGGGGTTGTGGATACATTCAAGCGTTTAGCGCCACTCGCGTTGCGCCCAGCACGCCTGGGCTTGCCTCTGCGGCTTGGTTGCCAATCGTGCGACGGCGCGTGCAGTCTGCCGGGCCGCGACCATACGGAGGGCTGATTGATGAACGGCGCCGAGAGCCTTGTGCATACGCTGCTGGCGAGTGGCGTCGACACCTGCTTCTCCAACCCCGGCACGAGCGAGATGCACTTTGTCGCCGCCTTGGACCGGATCCCCGGCATGCGCTGCGTGCTCGGGCTGTTCGAGGGCGTCGTCACAGGTGCCGCCGACGGCTACTACCGGATGGCCGAGAAGCCGGCGGCGACCCTGCTGCATTGCGGCCCCGGCCTCGCCAACGGGCTGGCCAACCTGCACAACGCGCGTCGCGCCCGATCCGGCGTGGTCAACATCGTCGGCGATCAGGCCACCTATCATCGACCGTACGACGCGCCATTGACCGCCGATACCGAAGGCTGGGCGCGGCCGGTCTCGGCCTGGGTGCGTACCGCGACGCAAGCCGCGACGGTGGGTGCCGACGCGGCGGTCGCGGTGCAGGCGGCGCGCACCTCGCCGGGTCAGATCGCCACGCTGATCCTGCCGGCCGACACCGCCTGGACCGAGGGCGGCGAGCCGGGCCGAGCCTTTTCGCCTCCGGCCGCGCCGCTTGTCGCCCCAGGCGTGGTGCAGGAGATCGCCCGCGTGCTGCGGAGCGGCGAGCCGGCGTTGCTGCTGCTCGGCGGCGGCGCGCTGCGGGAGGCGGGGCTCAACTCCGCCCACCGGATCGCCCAGGCGACCGGCGCGCGGCTGATGGCATCGGGCTCGAATGCGCGGATGGCGCGCGGGCGCGGGCGGCCGGCGATCGATCGGGTGCCGTATCCGATAGACCAGGCGGTGCAGGCGCTTGCTGGCATCCGGCACCTCATCCTGGTTGGCGCCGTGGACCCGGTCGGCTTCTTCGCCTACCCCAACAAGCCCGGCCGCCTCGCTCCGCCCGACGCGGCGATCCACGTCCTGTCCCGTCCCGAGCACGACCACGCGGCGGCGCTGGCCCAGCTTTGCGACGCGCTGGGAGCGCCATCGTCGGCGATCCAAGACGCCGGTCCCCGCCCCGAGCCGGCGCGCGGCGCGCCCACGCCCGAGGCGGTGGCGCAAACCGTGGCGGCGCTGATGCCCGAGCAGGCCATCGTGGTCGACGAGGCGGTGACGTTCGGACGCGGCTTCTTCCCGGCCACCCGCGCGGCGGCGCCGCATGATTGGCTGCAGCTCTGCGGCGGCGCGATCGGCGAGGGCATCCCGCTGGCAACCGGGGCGGCGATCGGCGCGCCCGGCCGGCGGGTGATCGCGCTGCAGGCCGACGGCTCCGGCATGTACACCATCCAGGGCCTATGGACGCAGGCGCGCGAGAAGCTGGATGTCACCACGATCGTGTTCTCGAACCGGAAATACGCCATCCTGCTGGGTGAGCTTGCCAATGTGGGCGCCAATCCGGGGCGAACCGCGCTCGACATGATGGACCTCGGCAACCCGGACCTCGACTGGACCCGCCTGGCACAGGGAATGGGCGTGGACGCCGCGCGCGCCGATAGCTGCGAGCAGCTCGCCGAGCTGGTGACGCAGTCGCTGCGCCGCAAAGGGCCGTTCCTCATCGAGCTGCTGATCTGAGCGGCTTCGCCCCTCGGGCGCGTTGACGCGCTCGGGGCTGCCTCCTAGCCTTTTGTCGCTCGCGGATGTGGGCGGGGAGGGAGGCGATGGAGAGACGGACGCTCGGGCGGACGGGCCTACAGGTCTCTGTCCTCGGCTATGGTTGCGGCGCGGTCGGCGGCCTCTTGGTCCGTGGCGACGCGGAGCAGCAGGAGCGGGCGATCGCGCGTGCCCTCGCGCTCGGCATCAACTACTTCGACACGGCGCCGCAATACGGCGATGGCGCATCTGAAACCAATCTCGGCTTGGTGCTGCGCAAGTTTCTCCCCGACGTGGTCGTCGGCACCAAGATACGCATTCCTGCGGCCGATCGGGGCCGGCTGACGCAAGCGATCCCGGAGGCGCTGGAGGCGAGCCTGCGTCGGCTCGGCCGCGACAGCGTCGACCTGTATCAGTTGCACAACGCGATCGGCCCGGAGGACAGCGACGAGACACTCGGCGTGCGCACCGTGCTGGACGAGGTGGCGCCCGCTTTCCTCCGCTTGCGCGAGCAAGGCAAGCTGCGCCACATCGGCTTCACGGCGGTCGGTGATACGGCTTCGCTGCACCAGGTGATCGCGGCGCGCGCGTTCGAGACAGCGCAGGTCAGCTACAACATGCTCAATCCCAGCGCGGGTGCGGTGGTCGCCGCGTCGTATCCGGCGCAGGACTACGCCGACCTGATCGGCCGCGCGCAGGAGGCGGGAATGGGTGTCATCAACATCCGCGTGCTCGCCGCCGGCGCGCTAAGCGGTACCGAGGCACGACATCCCATCGCCGCGCCGAGCGTGGCTCCCATCGGCTCCGGTCGCGACTATGGCGCGGACGTGCAACGCGCGCGTCGGCTGGCGCCGCTGGTCGAGGCGGGCCACGCCGATGATCTCGTTGAGGCATCGCTGCGATTTGCCATCACGCATCCGGGGATCAGCACCGTGCTGGTCGGCACCGCCACAACCGACGAATTCGAGCACGCGGTCGCTGCGGTGAACAAGGGACCGTTGCCGCCAGAGGCGCTGCGACTGCTGATGAAATTGCAAGCCGGCTTCGTCGGCGAAGCGCGATAGGAGGGGGAGCGAGATGCCGAAAGTTGCGGCGGAGCGTATCAGGACGATCGGCGAGGCGCTGCTGGTCGCGAGCGGCGCGCCGCGCGAAGAAGCCGAGATCGTCATGCGGCACTGCGTGAACGCCAACCTCGCCGGTCACGATTCGCACGGCATCATCATGATCCCGAGCTATATCGAGCGCGTGAAGGTCGGCCACATCGTGCCGGGCGCGCCGTGGAAGATCGTGCAGGAGAGCGCCACCACCACCGTCGTCGACGGCCATTGGGGTTTTGGTTACGTCGTCAACGAAAGGGCGATGAAGCACACCATCGAAAAGGCACGCACCTCAAACGTGGCGGCCTGCACGGTGTTCCGCCAAGGCCATATCGGTCGGCTCGCCAGCTACCCGCTGATGGCGATCGAGGAGGGCATGATCGGCCTGATCACCGCCGATTCCGGTCGCTCGCCCAAGCACGTGGCACCATTCGGCGGGGCAGAGCCGCGGCTCGGCACCAACCCGCTGTCGATCGCGGTGCCCTCCGATCTCGACGGGCCGCTGTTCCTCGACATGGCGACCTCGGCGGTTGCCGCCGGAAAAATCTCGCTCGCGGTCGCCCGCAAGCAGGAAGTGCCGATCGGCTGGATCATCGACAAGGAGGGCAAGCAGACCACCGATCCGACGCAGCATCGCAAGGGCGGCGCGCTGCTCCCGCTCGGCGGCAGCGAAGGTTACAAAGGCTACGGCCTCGCCGTGATGGTGGAGATCCTGTGCGGCCTGCTGACCGGCCTCGGCTTCGGTGTCGAGCCGACCGGGCGGCACAATGACGGCTGCTTCATGGCGGTGTTCAAGGTGGATGCGTTCCGCCCGCTCGCGCAGTTCAAGCAGGAGGTCAGCGAGTTCGCCCGCTACCTGCAAGCCACGAGACCCGCCGAGGGTTTCAGCCGCGTCTACTATCCAGGCGAGATCGAATACGAGAAAGAGGTCGACCGCCGCGAGAATGGCGTCGAGGTCGAGGACGGGACGTGGGAAAAGCTGCGCGAGCTGGCGGCGGGCTACGGCATCGTCGACAAGCTCGATCTCGCCCGAGCATGACGCGCAAGCGGGGATTGCGATAATGGCGCCCGGTGAACCGCGACACGATCTCTCGACCATGCTCCGGCCGCGCTCGGTTGCGCTCGTCGGCGCCACCGATCGATCGCTGTGGTCGAGGAACACGTTTAACAATCTGACCAGTCGCGACTACACGGGCGCGGTCCACCTCGTCTCACGTCGCGGCGGCACAGTGCACGGGCGGGCGGCGGCGACCTCCTGTGCCGCGATCGGCGAAGCGGTCGATCTCGGACTGCTGATGGTGCCGGTCTCGGCAATCGACGAGGCGATCGAGGATCTTGCGGCTTGCGGCGCGCGCCACGCGGTGATCCTCACCTCCGGCTTCGCCGAGATGGGGGAGGGAGGTGCGGCCGAGCAATCGAAGCTGAGCACGGCGGCGGCACGGCACGGCATCAGCGTCCTCGGCCCGAACTGCCTCGGGTTTGTGAACTTCGTCGACGCGGTGCCGCTGTGGACCGGCGCGTTTCGCGGTCCGACGCGCCCGGGCGGGATCGCCATCATCTCTCAGAGCGGCGCGACGGCGGCGTTCATCGCGAGCCTTGCCGCGCAGCAGGAGATCGGGCTCAGCCACATGATCTCGACCGGCAACGAGGTCAACCTCGACGGCGCGAGCTTCGCCGAATTCCTGCTCGACGATCCCCGCGTCCAAGCGATCACCATGTTCGTCGAGACGATCCGCGACGCGGCGAATTTCGCGCGCGCGGCGCAAAAGGCGCGCGAGGCCGGCAAGCCGATCGTCGCGCTGAAGATCGGACTTTCGGATGTGACGGCGCGCTCGGCGCAGGCGCATACCGGCGCGCTGGTCGGCGACGATGGTGTCTTCACCGGCGTCTGCCGCCAGTTCGGCATCGTGCGTGTCGCGTCGATCGAGGAGTTGCTGGCCACCGCCGACGTGATCGCACGGACCGGTATGATCGGGACGAAGGGGCTCGGCCTCGTCTCCGTCTCCGGTGGTGCGTGCGAGATCGCCGCCGATCGCGCGCAGCTCGAAGCCGTGCCAATGCCGCCTTTGCCAAGCGCGACCGAGCGCGCGCTCGGCGAGGTGCTGCCGAGTTTCGGCACCCCGCACAATCCGCTCGACATCACCGGCGGCGCGGTGCTGGAGCCCGAGCTGTTCGAAAAGGCGCTCAACATCATGGGGAGCGAGGAGCGATTTTCCGCCCTCGCGTGCTTGTTCGACGTGCCGACAGACGAGGCGAACGTCAACGAGTTCGCGATGAACTCGCTGCGGCATATCGGCGCGGGACTCAACAATGTGCCGATTCCCGCGCTGATGATCAGTCACACGATGAAGCCGGTGACACAGGTGGCGCTGCGCATCGTCGACGAGCTGAAGCTGCCCTACGTGGGCGCGGGAATGCATCACGGCTTGACCGCGCTCGGCCACGCCTGGCGCTGGTCGGAGCACCAGCGACGCCCGGCGGAGCGGTGGCGGCCGGTGGACGCGACGCAATCACCGAGCGAGAGGCCGCGAACCGAGCGGGCGGCGCTGGACCATCTCGCCCGACACGGCGTACCGATCGTGCCCGCGACACTCGCGCGAGACGAGGCGGGGGCGGTGGCGGCGGCGCGCGCATTTGGCGGACGCGTGGTGCTGAAAATCGCGTCGGCCGACATCCAGCACAAGAGCGACATCGGCGGCGTCGCGCTCGATCTCGTTGGCGACGATACGGTGACTGCCGCCTACCGGCGGGTGGCGGCGGTCGCGCCGGCGGGCGCGCTTGTCGACGGCGTGCTGGTCTCGCCCATGCGCGAACGTGGCCTTGAGCTGTTCGTCGGCTGCACGCGCGATCCGGTGTGGGGGCCGGTGCTTGCGGTGGGCCTGGGCGGCATCTTCGTCGAAGTGCTGCAGGACGTGGCGCTCCGCGTGCTGCCCGTGTCCTCGGCCGAGGTGGGGCGCATGTTGGGAGAGCTCAAGGGAAGCAAGTTGCTGGAGGGCCAGCGCGGCATTCCTGCCGCCGATCTCGATGCGGTGGCGCAGGCAATTGCGCGAATCGGCGACGCCGCCGTCGCACTTGGCGACGACTTGGATGCGCTTGACGTGAATCCGCTTTGGATACGCGGCGCGGAGGTGGAGGCGCTCGACGCCCTTGCAGTCTGGCGGAACTGACGTAGCCTAGTCGAGAAACGTGGTCAGCGCCGCGCCGTCATCAATCACCATCACCGCGAGGAGTTCCGCTTCTTCTGTCGCGCTGGGATTGTCGATGAACACGTGAACCGATCCCTGCGGCTCGTAGAAAATCTGCCCGGCATGGAATTCCGCTAGCGGCAGTCCGGCATGTTCCGATCGCACGCTGCCCTTCAGCACGTAAACGGTAAGATCGCCGCCATGCACGTGCCGCGGCACGGCAGCACCCGGCGGCAAACGAACCAGTTGCGTCGTCATGCGCTTGTTCGACATGCTGGCCAAGGGTTCCGATTGTATCGTGGTCACGCTTGGGGCGGCGCTGGCGGCATTGGTCGTGCTGCAGAGGATCAACGGCAACGACCAAGCGGTCTTTCCGCGGCCAATCTGGTGCGCCTGGGGCATGAGCATTGCCGCCGCGCCTAGGGTGAGCCCGAACGCCAGCGCTGCCAGGCTTGTGCGCGCGTTCGTGAGGAGAGGGATAGCTACGTCCGGGCTATGGGCCGCCAGATCCGGCCATCCGGTCCGCGCGACTCCTGACATTCCCATCCCGCTTCTCCTCTTCGGCAGGTCGCCTGGATTATCCTAACGAGATGTTAATAATGCGGCAGCGCCGTATGCAAGATTAATCGACGCAGCTCGCGCGCTCTGGTTGTGGCGTTCGCCGAGCGGGAGGACGCGCGTTGGCGCGCCCTCCGCCCCGGGATTGGCTACACCCGCTCGAAGATCGCCGCGATGCCCTGGCCGCCGCCGATGCACATGGTCACCAGAGCGTAGCGGCCGCCGACGCGCTCCAGCTCGTAGAGTGCCTTGACCGTGATGATTGCACCGGTCGCACCCACCGGGTGGCCCAGCGAGATGCCGGAGCCGTTCGGGTTCACCTTTGCCGGGTCGAACCCAAGTTCCTTGCTGACCGCGCAAGCCTGCGCCGCGAACGCCTCGTTGGCCTCGATCACGTCGATGTCGCTGATCTTGAGCCCGGCCTTCTCCAGCACCTTGCGTGTGGCCGGAACCGGTCCGATCCCCATCACCTTGGGATCGACGCCGGCGTGGGCATAGGCCACCAGACGGCCGAGCGGCTTCACGCCGCGGCGGCTCGCGGTGGCTCCCTCCATCAGCACCACCGCAGCGGCGCCATCGTTGATCCCCGACGCGTTGCCAGCGGTCACCGTGCCGTCCCTTTGGAACACGGGGCGCAACTTCGCCATGTCCTCGGCCGAAACGTCGGCTCGTGGGTGCTCGTCGGTGTCGAACACGGTCTCGCCCTTGCGGGTCTTCAACGTGACCGGCAGGATCTGCTGCTTGAAGCGCCCCTCCTTGATCGCGGCGGAGGCGCGGCGGTGGCTCTCGACGGCAAGCGCGTCCTGGTCGCCTCGGGTGATCTGGTGTTGCGCGGCGACGTTCTCTGCCGTGACGCCCATGTGGATGTTGTGGAACGGGTCGTGCAAGGCGGCGACCATCATGTCGATCATCGCCGTGTCGCCCATCCGCGCCCCCCAGCGCATGCCCTGGCTCATATAGGCCGAGCGGCTCATGCTCTCGGCACCGCCACCGATCGCAATGTCGGCGTCGCCGAGGGTGATGCTCTGCGCCGCCGAGACGATGGCCTGCAAGCCGGAGCCACACAGCCGATTGACGGTGAGCGCCGGGGCGTCCTGGCTGACGCCGCCGTTCATCGCCGCGACCCGCGCGAGATACATGTCCTTCGCGTCGGTGTGGATCACATTGCCCATCACCACATGGCCAACCTCTTGGCCGTCGACCTCGGCACGCGACAGCGCCTCACGGATCACCTGGGCGCCGAGATCGGTGGGCGGCACGTCCTTCAAACCGCCGCCGAAATCCCCGATCGGGGTCCGGACGCCGGAAACGACGACGACTTCGCGTTGCATGAGCGGTTCCTTCCTACTGCCGGGTAACCATATCCAGACTCGGTGGCGATGCCTAATGTCGCGGGCCGAGCTGGAAAGAACTTGCATGAAGAACGCCGCTACGCCTGCTGCCGACGAGCACCCGGTCCGGTTTGATCTGCTGACCGAGAACCCGGTCTACAAGCCGTTCCGCTACCCGTGGGCCTATGAAGCCTGGCTCACCCAGCAGCGGGTGCATTGGCTTCCGGAGGAGGTGCCGCTCGCCGATGACGTGAAGGACTGGCACCGCAATCTGACCGCGGCGGAGCGGAATTTGCTGACCCAGATCTTCCGTTTCTTCACGCAAGCCGATGTCGAGGTCAACAACTGCTACATGAAGCACTACAGTCAGGTATTCAAGCCGACTGAGGTGCTGATGATGCTGTCGGCATTCTCCAATATCGAGACCATACACATCGCGGCCTACAGCCATCTGCTCGACACGATCGGGATGCCCGAGATCGAATACCAGGCATTCCTTCGCTACAAGGAGATGAAGGACAAGTACGACTATATGCAGGCGTTTCGGGTCGACAGCAAGACCGAGATCGCCAAGACACTGGCGGCGTTCGGGGCGTTCACCGAGGGTCTGCAGCTCTTCGCCTCGTTCGCCATTCTGCTGAACTTCCCGCGGTTCGGGAAGATGAAGGGAATGGGCCAGATCATCTCCTGGTCGGTGCGTGACGAGACCTTGCACTGCCTGTCGATCATCCGGCTGTTCCGCAGCTTCGTGCAGGAGAACCCGGAGATCTGGACCGAGGAGCTTCGGCGCGACATCTATCTGACATGCGCCACCATCGTGGACCACGAGGATGCCTTCATCGACCTGGCCTTCGAGCAAGGCGCGGTCGAGGGGCTGGAGGCCCGCACCGTCAAGGAATACATCCGCTACATCGCGGATCGCCGACTGGTGCAGCTCGGTCTCAATCCGCTATACCACGTCTCGGGAAATCCGCTGCCGTGGCTTGATGAGATGCTCAATGCGGTGGAGCACGCAAACTTTTTCGAGAACCGCGCCACAGAATATAGCCGCGCATCGACAACTGGCTCATGGGAGGAGGCGTTCGCCGACCTGGTGATCCAGGAACGGCTGCCGAGCGTCAACGCGCTACCCGCTGAATAGGCCAATTTTTGCCGGAAGTTACCGGGAAGTAAAAAATAACGCTAGGTTATCGCCCACGTGACGGCATAAGCACGCGGTGATATGCGAGGGGTTTTCTATAGATGACATCCGCCATCGGACACGAACCACCTGGTGGAAGGCGCTGCGGACGGGATCCTGCCCATAACCGCCGCAGGCGAGATTGGGGTGAGCAGCAACGGAAAGCCGAGTATGAACGGACAAGGATTTGAGGAGAGCGGGGGGCTGGTCACCACCGTGATATCGGTTGAGGAAGAGTCCGCCCGAGATCACGGGCAGGTCGGCACCCCGCGCTACAGCCGACGGCTATCGGACAAGGTGCTGATTGCGTTTCATCACGCTTGTGACCAGGCGGATTACGAAGTTGCCGAGCAGCTCCTCCAGGTGTTGGAGAAGATGCTGACGCGTCGACCGCTGACACCGGACGGAACTCGGCGGCGCAACATGGAAAGCCTGGTGGCGGCATACGAGCGCCTCTGGTACTTGCGGCATCCCGATCTCGATGTGACCTGAGCCGATCAGAGTCGCAGCGCCGCCCCGTTGCGTAGGATGGCGGTGGCCCTCTGGGTGTAGTTGCCATCGCAGGCGTGCAGGGTCAGCCCGGGCAATACTCGAAAGCCGCCCCTGCCCGCTTTCACTGCTTGCAGGATGGCCAGTTTGGCGGCCTGCCCCGCGCGCGGCCAAAGCGGCAGAAGCACGGCGGAGCCGCATCCGACGTCGAGCAATGCCCGCAGGCAGGCCGGCACGTTGGCGACGGCTGAGACGAGGGTGATCGTCCCGCGATGCCGCAGGCGCGAAGCCATGGCGTGTGCCCAGACCGCGAACACGTCGGATGTGCTGTGCTTGGCTGCCCGGCGTTCGAGGCCCGGAGGCAGGCTCCCGACGTCCAGATGGTATGGCGGGTTGGCGAAGGCGTGGTCAAACCAGCCGAGTTCCGGCAGCTCCTCGATCCGACTGGCGACAAAGCCGAGACCTACCAGTCGGTTGGCGGCGGCGTTGCGGGCGGCGAGCGTGACCAGGCCGGGATCGGCCTCGACTCCGACGCCGGTGATCCCGGACACCCGGGCGGCGAGGCAGAGCAGACCCGCGCCGGCACCGCTTCCGGCCTCCAGCACCCGCTGCCCCTCCCGGGCCGCGACCGCGGCAGCCAGCAGCACCGGCTCGATGCCGCTGCGAAAGCCGTGAGCGGGTTGCGCGAAATGTACTCGTCCGCCGAGCAGATGCCCCTCGGTCGTCCGCACCGCTAAAGCTCACCAGCTTCCGCAAGCACTTGCCGTGCGCGCGATGCATCGGCCTCTGCCACCGCGATGCGCCGCTGGATCGCCCCGACACTGCCCTCGGTGATGCTCGCATGGGTGTCGAGGACGATGCTGCCGATCCCGGCATCCTCCAGCAGCGCGGTCAGGAAGCTCAGGCGAACCGGATCATTCGATGTCACGATCACGTGCATGTCGGTCATCCGCTCCCCGCAAGACCGCTCCGTTGTGACGGCGAGGCGGACGCGGAGTCAAAGCCGGGGCGGCGGTTGCTTGACCCTTTTTCGGACTGCCCGATATGGTGGCCAAGCAGATCGCCACATTACTCCGGGGAAGCCATTTGGGCGTCGTCGCTAGCCTGCCTGCGTCGAGCGGGCCGACGCCCGCGCGAAGCGATGGGCAGGCCGGCGCCGTGGTTGCCACGGGTGGGAACGACGTTCTCGCCACCCTGGCGGAGCTGGTCCGTGGCGACATGGCGGAGTGCAACCGCGCTATCCTCGCCCAGATGGATAGCCCGGTGGAGCTCATCCCCCAGCTCGCGGCCCATATCGTGGCCGCAGGAGGCAAGCGGCTGCGGCCCCTGCTCACCATCGCCGCTGCGCGCATGTGCGGCTACCCCGGTCCGCAGGGCGGCCTACGACACGTCAACTTGGCGGCCTGCGTGGAGTTCATCCACACCGCAACGCTGTTGCATGACGATGTGGTGGATGAGAGCGTCCTGCGCCGTGGATTGGCGAGCGCGAACGCCGTGTTCGGCAACAAGGCTTCCGTGCTTGTCGGCGACTTCCTGTTTGCCCGGGCGTTTCGGCTGATGGTGGACGATGGATCGCTGAAAGTGCTGGCGATCCTGTCGCAGGCGGCAGCCACCATCGCGGAGGGCGAGGTGTTGCAGCTTGTCACTCAGAACGACCTCGCCACCTCCGAGCAGCGCTACCTCGACGTCGTGCGCGGCAAGACCGCGGCGCTGTTCGCGGCGGCCTGCCAGGTGGGCGCGGTTGTGGCGGACCGCCCGGAGCTCGAGGAGCGGAGGCTGGCGGAGTACGGCCTCAACCTCGGCATCGCGTTCCAGCTGGTCGACGACGCGCTGGATTACGCGGCGGATCAAGCGGTCTTGGGAAAGACCGTCGGGGATGATTTTCGTGAGGGCAAGATCACTCTTCCCGTGCTGGTCGCCTATCAGACGGGAGATGCGGCCGAGCGGGTGTTCTGGCGGCGCACGATCGAAGCCAGTGAGCAGCGCGACGACGATCTCGGCCAGGCGCTGCACCTGATGCAGCGGCGCGGCGCGATCCAGGCCACGCTCGACCGTGCCGCTCGCTTCGCTGCGGCCGCGCAAGACGCGCTGGCGCCATTTCCCGACACAGATTTGTCGCGCTGCCTGCGAGACGTCGCCGACTACACGCTCAGCCGGGCCCGCTGATCAGGGATTGCGGCGCAACAGGGGAGTGCAGCGGATGGCCTGCAGTTTCGCGGCCGGCGCGCTGGTGACCGCGGCAGCGCTGCAGGCTTGCGTCGGCTCCATGCTGCCAACCTCTGGCGGCAGCATGACTGGCCCGCTGACCTTGGAGGCGCCGGCGCAGAACGCGGTCCGCAACGGCAGCCTGATGATTGGCAACAATAAGTTCAGGCGCAGTGAGTTCCTCACCGGCGGTCCGCATCTGGCCACGTTCAGCCGTGTCGGCTCGGCGAGCACCGATCAGGACGGCGTGCTTAGCTACTACCTTGTCAACCATGCCGGTGGCGCGGGCCGTGTCATTTCCAATCTGCATGTGGCGACCCGGGTCGACAGCACGCCGGCGGATGGGGTGTGGGGTTTTCTGTCGACAATGAGCAGCAAGGCCGCCGGCGGCAATGGCGGCCGGACCGGCCACGTCGCGGGTTATTGGCAGACCGTGCGGACGGAGGTGCCGATCCCGCGTAGCTCCTTGGTCGAAGGCTCGCGGCCGTCCGCGCTGCACGTCGCCGATACAAAAAATTTCTTCACCGGCTACGCGCGGGGCGGTGGATACCCAATCTCGCCCGAACATCCGCTGTCCGTCACGGTTGGCACCACGAAGCATGACGCCACGGGTGTAGCGCCCGACACGAACGGCGCCACCAGCGGTCCGGGCATGCTTTTCCTGCGCGATTCCGTGGCCGCGCCGGATCGCCGTCCCGGCACCCCGGTGGTCGGCTCAGTCGTCGGCGCCAATCTGTGGGGCGGCGTCGTGGAGTACAAGGAACTGATCGATCTGCCGTCATCCAAGACCGGCATCGGCGAGACCCTGGAGCTCGACTGGGTCGGCAACAATGTCGATGACATCAACGCGCGCACCTTCATCTCAGCCGTGCTCGGCAAGCAAGCCAAGGACGGCGCCGACGTGGAGATCGGCAACGTGATCGGTGTCTGGCCCGGTGCCAACATGACGGCGACCACCGGCGGTTCGATCAAGCGCGGCCTATGGGTCGGCGTGCCGTTCGGTGAGGCGGTGGTCGATACCAGGCAGGCGACGCAGAAGGCCGGGGCGAACGCGATCTGGCTTGGCGACGGCCACCGTCTCGCGGTCGATACCTCCGGCCAGCGATACTGGAGCGCCGAGGGAGGGCAGCTACGGTATCGAACCGCCGCCGGCGCGGCGTTCGACATCGCCGACGCCGGTGACGCGAAACTTGCCGGCACCGCGACCGCCCGATCGTTCGCGGTCGGACCCGACCAGGTGGTCGGGGCGCGCCAGCACGGCTGGTCGGCGCCGGCCGGCGCTGTCTTGCGCGAGCGGCTGGACGCCGATTGGCGAGGAGAGGTCTCCGGAACCTATCGGGAAGGGGAAGTGCAGGCGCTGAGCCGTCAGATCAGTGTCTTGACGCGCACGCTCGCGGCGCTGGTCATCGATCTCGGCCATCATGGGCTGATCGGTCCATGAGCGCGCGGCTCATCCGGGTGATCAAGTCGGCGCTGATCAGCGTCCTACTTGGCGCGTTGCCCGCCGACGCGCAAACTTCGCGGCCGAAGCAGCTTCCGCCGACCATCACCCTCTCCTCGGAGCTGGTGACGGAAATCGCGCTCTACCTGCAAGACAGGCCCTATCGCGAGGTGGCCGGCCTGCTCGGCGCATTGCAGGAAGCGATCGACCAGCAGACGCGCCGACCCGGCGAGCAGAGCAAGACACTGGGCGAGCCGCCGAGTGCGACCGCCCGCCCGACGCCCTAGAAAAGCCGGCTTACGACACCACGCCGATCTGTTCGCGCCGCAATTGCACACTGAGTTCGTCGACCGCCTGGCCGATGCGATCCAGCATCTCGTCGACCTCGGCGGTGGTGATGATCAGCGGCGGGCTGAAGCACAGCGAGTCGCCGGCCACGACCCGGCCGATGACGCCGTGCTCCTCGACCAGACGGTTGAGGCGGACGCCCACCTTCGCCTTCGGATCGAAGTTGGCGTGGCTCTCCTTGTCGGCGACGAACTCCACGGCGGCGATCAGCCCGGTGCCGCGCACCTCGCCGACCAGCGGGTGGTCCGCAAAGCGCCGCCGCAGCTCCCGCTGCAAGTGCGCGCCGACCTCGCGCGTGTGATCCAGCATGTTCATCTCGTCGTAAATCTTGAGCGTCTCGATCGCGACGGCGGCGGGGACCGGGTGGCCGGAGTAGGTGAAGCCGTGGCCGAACGTGCCGATCTCGTGGCTCTCCTTGGCGAGCGCCTGGAACACCCGGTCGCGCACCATGACGGCGCTGATCGGCAGGTAGGAGGAGGAGAGCGCCTTGGCGCAGGTGATGATGTCGGGCTCGATGTTGAGGGTCTGGCTACCCCAATAGTTGCCGGTCCGGAAGAAACCGCAGATCACTTCGTCGGCGACCAGCAGCACGTCGTGCTTGCGTAGCACGGCCTGGATCTTAGGGAAGTAGCCCGCCGGAGGGACGATCACGCCGCCGGCGCCCATGATCGGCTCGGCCCACATCGCGGCAACCGTGTCCGGCCCTTCCGCGATGATGAGCTTGTCGAGCTCGTCGGCGCATCGGCTGGCGAAGTCTTCCTCGCTCTCTCCCGGCAACGCCTGGTGGTAGTGGTGCGGCGTCATCGTATGGATGAACCCCGGCAGCGGCACGTCGAACGAGCGGTGATTGGCCGGCAGGCCGGTGATCGAGGCGGACGCGATGGTGATGCCGTGATAACCCTTGATCCGCCCGATGATCTTCTTCTTCGTCGGCCGGCCGAGCGCGTTGTTCATGTACCAAATCATCTTGACGGCGCTGTCGTTCGCCTCTGAGCCGGAGTTGGCGAAGAACACCTTGCTCATCGGCACCGGGGCGCGAGCGATCAGCATCTCCGCCAGCTCGATCATCGGTTCGTGCGACTTGGCGGTGAAGCCGTGGTAGAATGGCAGCTTGCGCATCTGTTCGGCTGCCGCCTGCACCAGCCGCTCGTTGTCGAAGCCGAGCGCCGCGCACCACAGCCCGGCGACGCTCTCGATGTATTCCTTGCCGGTCTCGTCCCAGACCCGAACGCCTTTGCCGCGGCTGATGACCAGCGGACCGACCTCCTGATGCACTTGCAAATCCGTGTAGGGGTGCAGAACGTTCGCGATGTCGCGAGCGGCTGCTGAATTGGCGCGGGGTGCTGTCATCCGATGCCTTCTCGTGCTGCGGGAAGCCGGGTCTGTAGCCGACTACGCGGTTCTGGACGGCCACCATCTTAGTGCCTTCCGTCGCCGAAGGGCACCCACGACATTCATAAGGCCGAGAAGGGTCGCGTGCAGGAAGAGTCAGCGTTCAGGCCATCGCGCCTCGTTGATAGCTGGCAATCCCGGCGAGATGCTGCGCGATCGAGGCCGCGCGATTCATCGCTTCGTCCGCCGGGCTCGGAACCGGCAGATCGGCCGCCGCTAACGAGACCCCGTACGCGGCGCGTTGGGCGGTCGTCCAAGTCGGGGCGGGGAGCGCCGGCGCGGCCGCTTCCTGGATGGGCGACGGTTTGTCCGCGACCGATGTCGCCGCGCGGGTGGACCCTAGGCCGATGCTGTCGAATAGGTTAGCGGTGATCTTCTCGGGATCGATGCCGGTTGCCTTCTCAACCAACGTGGTCGCCGCATTCACGAGCATGCCGACCGGCCCACCAGTTAGCGCGCTGACTGCGAAGGAGCCGACAACGCGCCAGCTCTCCGGAATTGTATCGCCGGTCACCGCCCGGTAAATCGTGCCCACCACCGGCAGATATTGCAGCGGGTTGAGGGCGGACAGGATCTGATGGAAGCTGATGCCGCCCTCGGTGGCGGGTGCTGCCGCCGTTGCGACGGCAGTGACGCTCGGGGAAGCAGTGAGCTGGACGTCCATGGCCGGGTCCGGGTGTGGTGACCGCCCTCGCCACGCATCAAGCGTGCCAGAAACCGACCCGGACTTGCCGGGGCGTCTAGCGGCTGGCGACCTCGCCGGCTTCCGGACGTAGGATGAAGCAGGCGGATTTCCGCTTGCCCTTGCCGCAGGCGCGCTGTGCCTCAGCCGCGGATAGACCGACGACCTGCGCTCGCCAAGCACGCCTGCCGCGCAGGGAGACCTGCTCGACGCGGGCGTCGCCATCCGCGACGTGCGCGGCAGCCCGCGCTGCCTGCCGCGCTGCCTTCTCGCTGTTGAACACACCCACCTGAATACCCCAGCGCGTCTGACCGGGCGGGGGGTTCCTCGTACCGACGCCGGGCAGACCTGCGATATGCGCAACCTGCCGTGGTCCCGCGGGCACCGTGAGCGTGGCCGCTTGCGCGCTGGCGATCAGACTGGGCAGGCGGCTGCGCGCGACCGCCGGGCCACGCGGCTCCACCGGGACATCAAGCTGCGCGAACCCCTGATCAAGCAGGGCGGCCATGTGATAGTCGCGCTCCGGATTGGAGGCAGCGCCGAGCACCACCCCGATCAGCCGGACACCGCCGCGCGAGGCGCTTGTCACCAGATTGTGGCCGGATGCCTCGGTGTAGCCCGTCTTCATCCCGTCCACGCCCGCATAGGTCTGTAGCATCCGGTCGTGATTGTAGAACGTCTGACCGCGGAACTGGAAAGTCGGTGTGCTGAAATACCCGTAATAGGCGGGGAAATCGGTTAGCAGATGCCGTGCGAGGATCGCGAGATCGTGCGCCGACGTCCACATGTCGCTATCGGGCAAGCCAGAGGCATTGCGGAATGTCGTCCGGGCCATGCCGAGTGATCTGGCGCGCAGGGTCATCATCTGGGCGAACCGCTCCTCATCGCCGCCGAGCAGCTCGCCAAGCGCCGCCGCGGCATCATTGGCCGATTTCGTGACCAGGCCGAGAATTGCTTGCTCCACCGTCAGCCGGGTCGATGGTGTGAGGCCGAGCTTTGAAGGCGCCTGTGAGGCAGCGTGATATGAGATCGGGACAAGCTGATCGAGCGTCAGTCGCCGGTCGCGCAGCGCCTCGAACAGCATGTAGAGTGTCATCAGCTTAGTCAGGCTGGCGGGATGCCGCCGTTCCTCGGCGTTCACCGCCTCCAGCACGGAGCCGGATCCCGCATCGATCACCATCGAACTGTATCGCGCGGACCCTATCTGGGCGTTGGCGATCGAGACCGTCGCGGCGATCAGGAGCACTCCCAGGGCCAGGCAAAACGCCACCCCAACTCGGCGCCCCACGGCCCACCAGCTTGGCATTAAATATGTCCTCCGAGCAATGTGGGACTGTAGTCATCCGCGATTGCATCTGTCCAGTTGAAATCG
Source organism: Acetobacteraceae bacterium (assembly GCA_965218045.1). Classification (GTDB taxonomy): domain Bacteria; phylum Pseudomonadota; class Alphaproteobacteria; order Acetobacterales; family Acetobacteraceae; genus CAVRCA01. Next base: position 201,668 of record CBDCJX010000001.1, read on the forward strand.
CCAGGAAGAATTAGCCGTTTCTAATGAGTTAAAGCCCTATGTTGGCCTGGCGTCCCGGTTTGCGCCGCGACTCGCCCGGAACTTTTTGTGCAATGCACAAATTGGCGGTTGAACTGTGACAGGGGAACGACTAGGTTCTGCTCATGCTGCAGTGCAGCAGAGAATTGGGGGGTTAGTTTCAATCCTCGTGTCGCTTGACCCTCAGGCGGGACATGCGGCCGGATGTAAACAGGAGAGCCAGGATGAGCACGAATATGACGCAGCCGTCAGCCAGGGCGAAGGTTTCGGAAGCTGTTTCCGCGGTAAACGACGCGACCGCCGCGGCCGCCACGAGGGGTTATGAGACCGCGGCCAGCACGGTCGAGGACAGCATGGGGCAGGCGACCGCCGGATTCGAGGCGACGCAGGTCAAGATGAAGCAAGGGATGGAAAAAGCCATGAAGACGGCCGAGGAACTCGTAGCGTTCAGCCAGGGCAATGTTGAGGCGTTCGCCAAGTCGGGGCAGATCTGGGCCGCCGGCGTGCAGGATCTCTCGAAGCAGATGGCGGCGACGGCGCAAGCCTCGTTCGATCAGACGCTCTCCACTTTCCGCGCGATGACAGGCACGAAGTCGCTGAAAGAGGCGATGGACCTGCAAACCAACCTTGCGCGCACCACGATCGAGAAGACGCTGGCCGATTCCGGCAGGCTCACCGACGCCTCGATGAAGCTGGCCGAGCAGGCGATGGCGCCGATCACGGCGCGTGTGACGCTCGCGGTCGAGAAGTTCAGCCGGTCGGCTTGACCGGCTTCGGCATGGTTCGGGGCCTCGTCCTCCCTCCCTGACTGACGGCCCCGAACCAGGGCCCGGGCATCGCGCCCGGGCCCGTTTTCGTTCACGGCACCGGCGGGCTATATCGTGAGTGTTCCGGCGGTAGCGGTTGCGCCGGGTCGGCTCTTTTAACCGGACCGCAGCTTCCGATATGGTTTGTCCTCTGGACGAACGATATGGCGGGGTGCCCGGCTCGCCGAGGAAGACGAGACAATGAGTGACAACGACAGGCGCGGAAACGGCGAGGGTCCGAACACGGGCGTCGTGGTCAAGGCACGGCCCAAGACCCGCAAACCTGCCATGTACAAGGTCTTGATGCTGAACGACGACTACACGCCGATGGAGTTCGTCGTGCACGTTCTCGAACGCTTCTTCCAGAAGACGCGAGAGGAGGCGACTCGCATCATGCTGCATGTCCATCGTCGCGGCGTCGGCGTGTGTGGCGTCTATACCTATGAGGTGGCCGAGACCAAGGTCACGCAGGTTATGGATCTGGCTCGCCAGAACCAGCATCCGCTGCAATGCACGATCGAAAAAGAGTGATGTCGCGTCAGCCCGTTGCATCGCAATATGGATGTGGCACGCTGGTGTGGCCGATCTGAGCTTGCAGTTTCGTCGAGCCAGGGTTGACTATCCCATCGGGCCGGACTTCAGCGCGTAGGAGCGTCGCAAATCATGCTATCCCGAAATCTCGAGCAGACGCTGCACCGGGCCCTCTCCTTGGCCAGCGATCGCCGGCATGAATACGCCACGCTCGAGCATCTCCTGCTCGGCTTGGCGGAGGACACCGACGCCGCCACCGTGCTGCGCGCCTGCGGGGTCGATCTCGACAAGCTGCGCGCGGATCTCGCGGAATTTCTCGACAAGGACCTCTCCGGCCTCACCACCGACCGCTCGGGCGACCCCAAGCCGACGGCTGGCTTCCAGCGCGTGGTTCAGCGCGCCGCGATCCACGTGCAGTCCTCCGGGCGCGATGAGGTTACCGGCGCGAACGTCCTGGTAGCGCTGTTCAGCGAGCGCGAGAGCCACGCCGTCTACTTCCTGCAACTGCAAGACATGACCCGGTTGGACGCGGTCAACTTCATCAGCCACGGCATTGCCAAGGCGCCTGGTCGTTCACAGCAGCGGACCGTGCAGGGGTCCAACGCTTCGTCGAATGATGGCGGCGGCGAGCAGGAGCGCGAGGAGAAGCCAAATCGACGCAGCCAGGATGCGCTGTCGAACTATTGCGTGAACCTCAACAAGAAGGCGATGGCAGGCAAGATCGACCCGCTCATCGGCCGCGAGTCCGAGATCGAGCGGACCATCCAGATTCTCTGCCGGCGCACCAAAAACAACCCGCTGTACGTCGGTGATCCTGGCGTCGGCAAGACGGCGATCGCCGAAGGTCTCGCCAAGCGCATCGTTGAAGGCGACGTGCCGGAGGTGCTGGCGAAGTCGACGATTTACGCGCTCGACATGGGCGCGCTGCTCGCCGGCACCCGCTATCGGGGCGATTTCGAGGAGCGTTTGAAGGCGGTGGTTTCCGAACTGGAGAACCAGACCGCGGCGGTGCTGTTCATCGACGAAATCCACACGGTGATCGGCGCCGGTGCTACCAGCGGTGGCGCGATGGACGCATCGAACCTGCTCAAGCCCGCTTTGGCCTCCGGCACGCTGCGCTGCATCGGCAGCACCACCTACAAGGAGTTCCGCAACTACTTCGAGAAGGACCGCGCCCTGGTGCGCCGGTTCCAGAAAATCGACGTCAACGAGCCGAGCCTCGAGGACGCCGTCAAAATCCTGCGTGGCCTGAAGACGAATTACGAGAAGCACCACAAGGTGCGCTACACGGACGAAGCGATCCGCGCCGCCGTCGACCTGTCGGCCAAGTACATCAACGACCGCAAGCTGCCGGACAAGGCGATCGACGTGATCGACGAGGTGGGCGCGTCGCGCATGCTGCTGCCCGAGAACAAGCGGCGCAAGACCGTGACCTTGCGCGATGTCGAGGAGATCGTCGCCAAGATCGCGCGCATTCCCCCCAAGTCCGTGTCCGCCGACGACAAGGAGACCTTGCGTTATCTCGAGCGCGACCTCAAGGCGATGGTGTTCGGCCAGGACCGGGCGATCGAGGCCCTCGCGGCGGCGATCAAGCTGTCCCGCGCGGGGCTGCGCGAGGCCGAGAAGCCGATCGGCAACTACCTGTTCAGCGGCCCGACCGGCGTCGGCAAGACCGAGGTGGCGCGTCAGCTTGCCTCGACCTTGGGCATCGAGCTGATCCGCTTCGACATGTCCGAATACATGGAACGGCACTCGGTCTCGCGACTGATCGGCGCGCCTCCCGGCTATGTCGGGTTCGATCAGGGCGGGCTGCTGACCGATGCGATCGACCAGCACCCGCACGCGGTATTGCTGCTCGACGAGATCGAGAAAGCGCACCCCGACCTGTTCAACATCCTGTTGCAGGTGATGGACCACGGAAAGCTGACCGACCACAACGGCAAGACGGTCGATTTCCGTAACATCATCCTCATCATGACGACGAATGCGGGTGCCTCCGACCTCGCGAAAGAGGTCATCGGCTTCGGTCGGGACGTGCGCGAGGGTGAGGACGGCGAGGCGATCAAGCGGCTGTTCACCCCCGAATTCCGCAACCGGCTCGATGCGGTCATCGCCTTCGCGGGTCTGACCCCCGAGATCGTCGGCCGTGTCGTCGAGAAGTTCGTGATGCAGCTCGAGGCGCAGCTCGCCGATCGCAACGTGACGATCGAGCTCAGCTCGGCGGCCAAGGAATGGTTGGCGGAGCGCGGCTACGATCGCTTGTATGGCGCTCGGCCGCTTGCCCGCGTCATCCAGGAGCACATCAAGAAGCCACTCGCCGAAGAGCTGCTGTTCGGCAAGCTGGTCAAGGGCGGCTCGGTGAAGGTGACGATGAAGGAGGGCAAGCTCGACTTCGAGATCATCGAAGCAGCCGTGCAGGCGCTGCCAAAGCCGGACGACGAGGAAGGCGGCTCGGATAAGGAGCAGGAGATTGTCGACTGAATGGCGTCGGACACCATTGCGGCGCGTCGTCCGGGATCAGCGAGAAGCTGAAGGTGTTCGTCTTCGTGCGATACTCATCTCCGCCCAGTCGAGCTCTTCCTCAATGACGTGGAATGCGTCATCGCCGATTTCTCCCGATTTCCTCAGGGCGTGGAGCATCTGACGCTCCGCCTCAATGGCGAGGGAGCGCCAATCTGCCCCCGTGTCGATTGCGGCCATCGCGGGCTGAGACCCCTGTTTCACGCGCCAGAGGTATTCCTGGCGAAGTGTGACCACGGCTTCGTCGGTCGCGTCGCCGAGGCTTGCCAACGCGACTTCCGCCGCCCGAGTGCGCGCATGTCCCACTTCCCGCTCGACCTGGTCATCCGCCGGCATAACCAGCGCCGCCATTAATGGGCGCAGCGTGAGGCCCTGGAATACCAAGGTGCCCAGCACGACGATGAACGCGGAGAACAGGATGAGGTCGCGGAATGGGAATGCCGCGCCCGGCGTATCGGGCAGGGCGAGGGCCGTAGCCAGCGTCACCATGCCGCGCATGCCGCACCAGGCGATCAGTATGCCGCTGCTCGCGGTCGGGAGCATCAACGGGCGCCGCGTCCGAGCGCCGAATCGGCGGTTTTTCCAGCGAATGATCGTGTTGTAGCCCATCACCCAGGCCAATCGGACACCGACTACCGTTGCCAACACGGCCGCGCTGAACCGGGCGTAATCGCGCCAGTCGACGCCGTGCAGTGCGGTCAGGACAGGCCGCAACTGTAGTCCAGCGAGAATGAAGGCGAGCACGTTGAGAACAAAGATTGCTACGTCCCACACGGCGTAGGACTGGATGCGCAGCCGGGCGCTGGACCGCATCGGTGCAGCGCGCGCGAGCGCCATGGCAAAGCTGAGCAGCGTGAGGATCGGTGAGAGCTGCAACCGCGTAGCTAGAATCCACACGGCGAATGTGCCGATGAACTGAAACACCACGACGGTGGGTCCATCGGTGATCTGTGCCAGAACTCGTGGGTAGGCCCAGCCCAGCACCATTCCGAGGCCGATGCCGCCGATAAGCGAAAGGCCGAGTGCCGGCACTTCGCCCCATCCGGACCAGCTGCCAAAAACGGCGGCAAGTGCTACCCGGTAAATCAGCAGCGCGGTGGCGTCGTTCAGCAAGCTCTCGCCCTCGAGAATGACCATCAGCCGATGCGGCGGCCGAAGCGCGCGGAGCACCGCCGTCGCGGCTGAGGCATCCGGTGGGGCGACGATCGCGCCAAGCACGAAGGCCACCGCCCACGGCATATCCGGTCGTAGCCAGCGCGCGACCCAGGCGACAGCGAGCACGGTCAGTATCACCGCGATCACGGCGACACCGGTGATCGGCGCCCAGTTGTCGCGCATGTCGCGCGGCGAGGCATCAAAGCCGGCGTCGAGCAAGGCGGGGGCCACGAACAAGGTCAACACCAGCTCGGGCGAGAGGGTGAGCACCGGCGTGCCTGGCACCAGCGCGAGTGCGGCGCCGGCGAAGGCGAGAAAGGCCGGGTAGGGTGCGCCGACGCGCCGTGCAAATGCCGCGAGAAGCGCCCCGGCGATCAGCAATGCGATCGTGATTTCGAACAGAACCATCGCGACCCCCTCATAATGGACGATATCGAGCTTGCACCTGGTCCGGCGACCGGTAGTTTGCCTGCAACATGCCCGAGACCGTGCCAGCTCCCGCCGCCCTGCCGCCCGAACAACGTGTGTATGCAATTGGCGATGTGCATGGATGCGCCGAGCGGCTCACGCACTTGCATTGGGAGATTGCCGAGGACCTCGCGCGGCGCCCGATCGCCGCACCTCTGTTGCTGCATATCGGGGACTACGTCGATCGCGGGCCGGACAGCGCCGGGGTGGTCAGGATGCTCGCGCAGGGTCCGCCGCTCGCGAACGTGCCGACGGTCAACCTGATCGGCAACCATGAAGAGACGATGCTGCACGCGCTGGATGGTGAGCGCGCGGCGGCGACGGACTGGCTGTTTTCCGGCGGCCGCGAGGCGCTGGCCAGCTGGGACATCGATCCGGACTCCCCGCGCGACGGCTGGCTGTCCGCGATCCCCGAGGCGGACACCGCCTTCCTCCGCGGCCTCGCTATTTGGCATCGCGTGGGCGGGTATTTGTTTGTCCACGCCGGCATTCGCCCGAACGTGCCGCTCGAGCAGCAGGCGCGCCAGGACATGCTGACGATCCGGCAGCCGTTCCTGACCTACGAGCAGCCGTTCGGCATGGTGGTCGTGCACGGGCACACGCCGACCACGCAACCGGTGGTCAAGCCTAATCGAATCGGCATCGACACCGGCGCGGTGTTCGGCGGCCGGCTGACCTGCCTCGTGCTGGAAGGCGAGACGTTACGTTTTCTGCGCGCTTGATACGCGGGCTACCAGGCGATCGCGTTGCCCTGATAGTCGAGGAACTTGTGCCCGGCGTGGCCGTGCTCGCGTTCGATCACGTCGACGATGCCCTTCACGCTGTCCTCGACCGAAACCTGGGCGTTCGGGCCGCCCATGTCGGTGCGCACCCAACCGGGATGGAACGACAGCACTGTTCGCTTGCCATCGCCCAGCTCCGCCGCGAAACAGCGGGTGAGCGCATTCAGCGCTGCCTTGCTGGCGCGATAGGCAGCGCTGTTGCCGACCGACATCTCCGCGATGCTGCCCATGCGCGACGACATGAAAGCGATCGTGCCGCCATCGCTTATGTCATCCTGCAGGGTGATCGCGGTCTGCACCGGCGACAGCGCGTTCGTGGTCATGATCGCGGCAAAAGCCTCCTGGGAGAGCTCGGGCAGCGTTTCGCGCTCGGTGACACCGGCATTGACGAACAGCAGATCGAGTTTTGCCCCGCCAAGCCCCGCCTTGATGGCGCGAACCTGTGCGGGATCGTTCACGTCGAGAGTCTCGATGCGCAGCCGTTCCGCATAGTCGCGCGCCAGAGCGTCGAGGCCGTCGGCGCCATTGCGCGTGCGGGCGGTGGCGATCACGCTCCAGCCGCGTGACAGAAGCTCGCGCGCGAGCCCCAGTCCGAGGCCACGGCTTGCGCCGGCGACGAGGGCAGTTTGCTCGGCCATGACGAGGTCCTTTCGTGTCGGGTCGAGCCTATCACGGGACCATTCTCGCCGCAGCGTGTCGAGCGCTGCGGATTTGCCCTTTACCGGCCGGGGCCGCACTATTTCTGTCGAGATAGCGGGAGAGCGTCATGTCGGAGAACCGTCGGATCACCCTGTATCATTCGCCGAACACGCGTTCGACGGGCACGCTGGTGCTGCTCGAGGAGCTGGGCGCGCCGTATGATCTGCATGTCCTCAACATGAAGGCGGGTGAGCAGCGCCAAGCGCCGTATCTCGCCATCAATCCGATGGGCAAGGTGCCGGCGGTGAAGCACGGCGATACGGTGATCACCGAGCAGGTGGCGATCTATATCTACCTGCCGGACCTGTTCCCAGCGGCCGGGCTTGCCCCGGGTTTGGACGACCCGCAGCGCGGCGCCTATCTGCGCTGGATCGTCTTCTATGCGGCCTCGTTCGAGCCGGCAGTGGTCGACCGCGCCCTCAAGCGCGAACCCGGTGGGCAGGCGATGAGCCCGTACGGCGACTTCGACACCATGTTCAAGACGTTGACCGACCAGCTTGCCAAGGGCCCGTACCTCCTGGGCGAGCGGTTCTCCGCCGCCGACGTGCTCTGGGGCACGGCGCTGGGCTGGACCACCGGCTATGGTCTCGTCCCGAGCACGCCCGAGATCAGCGCCTATGTGAAGCGCATTGGCGATCGCCCGTCGGTCGCCAAGGTCACTGCGCGGGACGCGGAACTCGCGGCGGCGCACGAGGACGCGGCGAAGCGGCAAGGCGGCGCGACACCGGGCTGAGCGGCATCAGGCCCATCCGGCCATGCGACGGCTGTCACATGGCCGGATGGGCCGCGTGCGATCAGGTTATCCCGATCGGGCTGCCCGGCGAGCCGGTCGCGCCCTTGAACGGCACGGTTCGGCACCGCCTCCACCGCCCAGGTATCAGCGCCGGTGAGGCAGAGGTCCTTCTCGACCACCCAGCGCGCGACTTCGAGCCCGATGCCCGGCTCGCCCGAATTGAAGCGGAACCTCCCGGCCGTCACCCCAGCGACGGCGCCCGCCGCTCCCAGCGTGCTCGCCGTCCGGAAGAAATCCCGCCGCGTCTTGCCGCCCAAGCGGCCAGAATCATCAGAGCCTTGGCTCATCGTTTCTCCCCCTTTGTTTTTTCACGCGCACGTATTCCGCCACGGCACGCCGCGCCTGACGAGTCGCAAAGTGTTGTGCATTGAAACGTTTCGGTCGGACGCTGTCTTCCGCAGCCGGCTCTGCCCTGCGATGGTGCGCCATGTGGAGGAGCCCTGGATGCGCCGCATCGTCCCGGTCCTGCTGATCTGCTTGGCGATTTTCCTTGTTCTCGCCGGGAGCGCGGCGCGAGCGGCGGAGCGGGTTGTCAACGTCTACAACTGGACCGACTACATCGATCCCGCCGCGATCGAGCGCTTCCAGGCGGAGACCGGCATCCGCGTCCAATACGACGTCTATGACAGTCTCGAGACGCTGGAAGGCAAGCTGCTGGCCGGGCGCTCGGGGTATGACGTGGTGGTGCCGACCAGCGAGCCGACCTTCTCCCGTCTGATCCGCTCGGGCGCGCTGCGACCGCTCGACCGCGCGGCACTGCCACACTGGGCGGGGCTCGATCCGGCATTGATGCAGCGCGTGGCGAGCTCCGATCCCGGCAATCGGTATGGCGTGATCTATTTGTGGGGCACCGTCGGTCTCGGAATGATCGCGGACAAGATCCGCGCCCTCGCGCCGGATGCGCCGCTCAATAGCTGGGACCTGCTGTTCAAGCCGGAAAACGCACGACGACTCGCGCCCTGCGGCATCACCATGCTGGATTCCGCGATCGATGTGATCCCGAGTGTGCTGCGCTACGTTGGGCGTGACCCGAACAGCACCGACCCCAACGATCTCGCCGCGGCGGAAAAAGTGCTGCTCGGCATCCGGCCGTTCATACGCAACTTCGTCTCCAGCGGTGCGGTGAACGCGATGGCCGCCGGGGAGAATTGCCTCGCCTTTTCCTATTCCGGCGACATGGTGCAGGCCGCCGCCCGCGCCGACGAGGCAGGACGCGGCGTACACGTGCGCTACGTGGCGCCGCGCGAGGGAGCGCAGCTCTGGTTCGACATGCTTGCCATTCCCAAGGATGCCCCGCACCCCGACGAGGCGTTGGCGTTCATCGACTTTGTGCTGCGGCCGAAAGTGATCGCGGGGATCACCAACCAGGTGCGCTACGCCAACGCCGTGCCCGCAAGCCTTGCTTTCGTCCGTCCCGCGATCGCCGCCGACCCCGACATCTATCCGCCTCCCGAGCAGTTCGCACGGTTCTTCACCGTCATTGCAGTGCCACCGGCGGCCGAGCGCGCGCGCACCCGCATGTGGTCGCGCTTCAAGACGGGGCCGTAGCCCGCTTGGCGCTGCTGCAAGTCGAGGCAGTGGCCAAGCGTTATGGCGCCGTTGCCGCCCTCGCCGGGGTCGATCTGCATGTCGAGGCTGGCGAGATGTTCGTGCTGCTCGGCGGGTCGGGCTCGGGCAAGACCACCTTGCTGCGTTGCATCGCCGGGTTTGTCCGGCCCGACGCGGGGCGGATTTTGCTGGACGGACGCGACCTCGCCGGCTTGCCGCCGCATCGCCGGCCGGTGAACACCATGTTCCAGTCCTACGCGCTGTTCCCGCACATGACGGTAGCGGCGAATATCGGCTTCGGCCCGCGCCAGGACGGGCTTCCCCGGGTGGAGGTGGCGCGGCGGGTGCAGGAGATGCTGGAACTCGTCCAGCTGGAGGAGTTCGGCGCGCGGCGGCCGGACCAGCTTTCGGGCGGGCAGCGCCAGCGGGTCGCCCTGGCGCGGGCCCTGGCTCGCCGTCCGCGCCTGCTGCTGCTCGACGAGCCGCTTTCGGCCCTCGACCGTGGCCTGCGCGAGCAGACCCGCGCCGAACTGGTCGGCCTGCAACGCCGCCTCGGCACCAGCTTCGTCCTGGTCACCCACGACCAGGAGGAGGCGATGACGATGGCCTCGCGCATCGCGGTGATGCATGAGGGCAGGGTGGTGCAGGTCGGCACGCCGCAAGCGCTGTACGAGACGCCGGCCACGCGTTTCGTCGCGACATTCCTGGGCGCGGCCAATGTGCTGGAGGCGGTGGTGCGCGAGGTGGGGTCCGGCGGTGTCGGCCTGCTTGTGCCCGGCCTCGGTATCGTCCGCGCTCGCGGTCCCGCACCCGTATCGCTGGGCCAGCGTGTGGCACTCGCGGTCCGGCCGGAGCGCCTGGTGCTCGGCGAGGCGAGTCACGCCAACCACTTCCCCGCCGTGGTGGAGCAGACCGCCTATCGTGGCGATGCGCTGACCTATGTCCTGCGCCTGGCCGACGGCGCGACGATCCGCCTGTCGCATCCGCTCACCGGCGGCACAGTGGCGGGCCCGGCGATCGGCGAGACGACCACCGTCGCGTTCCCGCCAGACGCCTGCATCCTGCTGGCTGAGTGATGCGCCGCGCGCTTGTGCTCGCGATGCCATGGACCTGGCTCGCGCTGTTCCTGCTGCTGCCGACCGCGATCATTGCCGTCATCAGCCTCGCCCGGCCGACCTACGGGGTGCCGCCCTTCGAGCTGGCGATCGACCCGCGCAGCTTCGTCGGACTGGCGGCCGACACGTATTACCTCGACGCCTTCCTGCTGAGCCTCAAGGTGGCGCTGGTCTCGTCGCTTGCCTGCCTCGTGCTCGGCTATCCGATGGCGCTGGCGATCGCCCGCGCGCCCGAGCGGTGGCGATCGCTGCTGCTGACCCTCGTTATCCTGCCGTTCTGGACCGGGTTCCTGCTGCGGATCACCGCCTGGATCGGGCTGCTCAAGGATGACGGCTGGATCAACGTCGCGCTGCTGTGGGCGGGCCTGATCGAGCGACCGCTGCGGCTGCTCTACACCGACTTCGCGATGTATGTCGGCATCGTGTATTGCTATCTGGCGTTCATGATCCTGCCGCTCTACGCCCGGCTGTCGCGGCGCGATGCAACCTTGGAGGAGGCGGCGGCCGATCTCGGCGCTCCGCCGTGGCGCGTGTTTCTTCGTGTGGTGCTGCCGCTGTCGCTGCCGGGGGTGTGGGCCGGCTTGCTGCTCGTTTTCATCCCGGCGATGGGCGAATACGTCATCCCCGAACTCCTTGGCGGCCCGGCGGCGGCCACGGTCGGGCGCGTGCTATGGGCCGAGTTCTTCGTCAACCATGACTGGCCGACGGCCGCGGCGCTGGCCCTGGTCCTGCTCGTCGCGCTGGCGCTGCCGGCGGCGCTGTGGCAGTGGCGGCAGGGCAGGGCGTCATGAGATCGCGCCTGCTCGTCGCCTGGCTGATCGCCGGCTACGCCTTCCTCTATCTCCCTATCGCGTTGCTGGTGACGTTCAGCTTCAACGACTCCCGGCTGCTGACGGCGTGGAGCGGCTTCTCCTGGCGTTGGTACGGCGCGCTGTGGCGCGATGCCCCCTTGATCGACGCGGCGCTGCTGTCGCTGCGCATCGGCGTGCTGTCGGCCAGCGTGGCGACCCTGATGGGCACCGCCGCCGGCTATGCGTTGGCCCGGTTCGGCCGGTTTCGCGGCCGTGGCCCGTTCGCCGCCGCGCTGGCGGTCCCGCTGGTGCTGCCCGATATCGTCATCGGCCTGTCGCTGCTGCTGCTGTTCGTGTCGATGCAGCGGCTGACCGGCTGGCCGGCGGGTCGCGGCGCGACCACTATCGCGATCGCGCATGCCAGTTTCGCCTTCGCCTACGTCGCGGTGGTGGTGCAGGGGCGGCTGGCCGAGGCCGGTGCCGAGCTGGAGGAGGCCGCCGCCGATCTGGGTGCGCCGCCCTGGAAGGGGTTCCTGCTGATCACCGTGCCGCTGATGGCCCCGGCCTTGATCTCGGGCTGGCTGCTCGCCTTCACCCTCTCGCTCGATGATCTGGTGGTGGCGAGCTTCGTTTCCGGGCCGGGCGCCTCGACCTTGCCGATGGTGCTGTTCTCCGCCATGCGCCTCGGCATCACGCCGGAGATGAACGCGCTCGCCACGGTGGTGATCGGCATTGTCCTGGCCGCGCTCGGCGGCGCATGGCTGCTGCGTCACTCGCCCGTTGCCCGGCGGTCGGCGCTTCGCTAGTTTCCGCCGTTTTCCAAGCAGGACATTGAGCTTGCCATGACACTCACCGCCGCCCGTCTCGATCGCATCAGCCCGAGCCAGACGATGGGCGTGGCAGCGAAGGCCCGCGCCCTCAAGGCTGCGGGTCGGGACGTGATCGGCCTCGCGGCCGGCGAGCCCGATTTCGATACGCCGCGCAACATCAAGGAAGCGGCGATCCGCGCCATCGAGGCGGGCGAGACCAAATACACCGACGTCGCCGGGGCGCCCGCGCTGCGCCGGGCGGTTGCCGAGAAATTCAAGCGGGAGAATGGCATCGACTACAAGCCGGAGGAGGTCATCATCTCCTCAGGCTGCAAGCAGGTGATTTTCAACTGCATGGTCGCCACGCTCGATCCGGGCGACGAGGTCATCATCCCCTCGCCATGCTGGGTCAGTTATCCGGATATCGTCTCGCTCGCCGAGGGCACGCCGGTGCTTGTGCCGTGTGGGCAGAACAACGGCTTCAAGTTGCGCCCCGAGGACCTGGAGGCAGCGATCACGCCTCGGACCAAATGGTTTCTGCTGAACAATCCGTGCAATCCGACGGGCGCGGCGTACGATGCGGGGGAGATCCGTGCGCTCTGCGACGTGATGCTGCGCCATCCCGACGTCTGGATCGCGACGGACGACATCTACGAGAAGCTGGCGTTCGGCGGATTCAAGCCGGCCACCTTCGTGCAAGTGGAGCCAAGGCTGCGCGACCGCACGGTGACGATGAACGGCGTTTCCAAGTCCTATGCAATGACCGGCTGGCGCATCGGCTACGCCGCTGCTCCCGCGCATCTCATCAAGGCAATGGACAAGCTGCAGAGCCAGTCAACCGCGTGCGCTTCCTCCATCGGACAGGCGGCGGCGCTCGAGGCGCTGACCGGGCCACAAGAATCGATCCCGCCGATGGTTGCCGAATATGAGCGCCGTCGCGACATGGTCGTGGAGATGTTGAACGCCTCCCCGGGTATCAACTGCCACAAGCCGGAGGGCGCGTTCTACGTCTATCCCAGCTTGCACGGCTGCATCGGCAAGACCAGCAAGGCCGGCGCCAAGATCGTCGATGACGCGTCGTTCGTGACCGCGCTGCTGGAGGAGGAGGGGGTCGCCGCGGTGCATGGCTCGGCGTTCTGCTTCCCCGGCCATTTCCGCATCAGCTACGCGACCGACACCAACTCGTTGCGCGAAGCGTGTACGCGCATCCAGCGCTTCTGCCGGAGCTTGTCCTGACATGCCCGCGCTCGCCGAGCGGCTGAAACGGACGCAGGTCGCCTCGTCGGTGCAGATGTCGATCCGCGCCCGCGAGTTGCGCGCGTTGGGCAAGGACGTGATCTCGCTGGCGATCGGCGAGCCGGATTTTGCCACCCCGCGACACGCGATCGAGGCGGGGTATCAGGCGGCGCTGCGCGGCGAGACCAAGTACCCGCCGCAGGACGGCACCAAGGCGCTGAAGGATGCGGTCGCGCGCAAGTTCAAGCGCGACAACGATCTTGACTACTCACCGGACGGCGAGATCATCGTCTGCAACGGCGGCAAGCAGGCCCTGTATAGTGCTTTCATGGCGACGTTGGACGATGGCGACGAGGTCATCATCCCGTCGCCGTACTGGGTCGCCTATCCGTTGATGGTGCAGCTCATCGGCGGCAAGCCGGTGTTCGTGAACTGCCCGCAGAACAACGGCTTCAAGCCGCGACCCGAGGACATCGACGCCGCGATCACGCCGCGCACCAAGTGGCTGATGCTGAACCTGCCGAACAACCCGACCGGTGCCGCCTGCTCGCGCGCCGAGCTGGAAGCCATCGCCGCCGTGATGCGCCAGCATCCCGACGTGTGGATCATGGCCGACGACATGTACGAGCATCTGTGTTTCGACGGCTTCGAGCACGCCACCATCGCGCAGGTCGATCCGGCGCTGAAGGATCGCACCCTGACGATCAGCGGCGTATCCAAGACCTACGCCATGACCGGCTGGCGCATCGGCTTCGCCGGCGGTCCGCGAAACCTGATCCGCGCCATGACCAACATGCAGGGCCATGCGACAGCCGGCATTTCCTCGGTCGGGCAAGCGGCGGCGGCGGCGGCGCTCGATGGACCGCAGGACGAAGCGCAAGCGATGGTTGCCGCCTACAAGCGCCGGCGTGACCTGGTGGTCGAGGGGCTGAACGCCTGCCCTGGCATGACCTGCCACAAGCCGGAGGGCGCGTTCTACGTGTTCCCCAATATCGCCGGCTGCCTTGGCAAGACCTCCGGCGGCGGGCGGACGATCGCGACCGATCAGGATTTCTGCACGGCTCTGCTCGAGGAGCAGCTTGTCGCGACGGTGCATGGCAGCTCGTTCGGCATGAGCCCCTATGTGCGGATCAGCTACGCCACCGATGACGCCGCGCTGGTCGAGGCGTGCCGGCGCATCCGCTCGTTCTGCGCCGAGCTGCACTGATCCCGTTGCGCCAGACCCTCGCTGCGATCCTCGCGTTGCTGCTCGCGATGGCGGCGGCTCACGCGGCTCCGCCTCCGGACCGGCTGGCCGTGCTGCGGCGCGGGGTGAATCTGACCAACTGGTTCCGCTACCCGGCGCGGCAGGACGCGGCGGCGATCCGCGCCTATATCGGCGATCCGGCGATCGAGGATTTGCGCCGGGCGGGCTTCACCTTCGTACGACTGGCGGTGCAGCCGGAGTTCCTGCTGGGTGCCCCGGCCGAGCGGCTGGAGCTCCTCGCCGAGGCGATCGGGCGGGTGCAGCGCCACGGCCTCGCCGTGGTCGTCGAGGTGCATCCGACGAGTTGGCATCTGGAGACCTCCGCCGCTGACCGGGTCAAGCTCGGCTTGACTTGGCGGCAGCTCGCGCCGGTGCTCGCCCGCTTCGATCCCCGCCTCACCTTTCCGGAAGTGGTCAACGAGCCGGTGTTCGGCAACGAGAACGCCCGGTGGGAGGTCCTGCAGCGCCACATTCTGGCGATCATCCGCGTCGGCTTCCCCGCCGCGACCGTCGTGCTGAGCGGGAACGATTGGAGCAGTGTCGACGGGCTGCTGCGGCTGCACCCGGTCGCGGACCCGAACGTGGTCTACACCCTGCACTTCTACGAGCCGACGATTCTGACCACCCTTGCCGCGTTCGAGCCGGGGCTCGATCGGGCCGCGCTTGCCACCTTGCCGTTCCCGGTTTCCGGCTCCTGCGGCTCGGGCGGCAGCGGCCGGACCTTGGCGGTGATGCAATACTACTGTTCCGGCAACTGGAACGCGGCGATGGTGCGGAGCCGGCTCGCCCTCGCCGCCGATTGGGGCAGGCGCAACCACGCGGCGGTGATCGTCGGCGAGTTCGGCGCGACCAACCAGCTCAATACGGCGGCCCGGCTGGCGTGGCTGACCGCGGTGCGTCGCGCTGCCGCCGATCAGGGGCTCGGCTGGGCCCTCTGGGGCTATGATGACATCATGGGTCTTGCCGTGCGCCGCCCGCCGGGCGAGCGTCCGGCGCTCGACCCCGATGTGCTGCACGCGCTCGGCTTGCGAGTGCCCGGCTGAGCCACCAACAGGGAGGAAGTGCCACATGGCGTTGCAGCGAATGGCGCTACAGATCGGGATGGGCACCGACATACGCGGGGCGGACTACACCAAGGCGGCGGTCCGCGCGTTGCGCGATGCGCTCTGGCACAACTCGCTGAGCGTGGCCAACGCGCTCGGTCTGCCGGTCGACGACATGCGCGTCGAAGTGACCATCGGCGTGCCGCGACCGGATCGGGTCGACAAGGAGGCGGTGCTTGCGGTGCTGCCGCATGGCACCGGGACTGTTACCGTGGTCGAGGGCGGGCTGGAGATCGCCAACGAAGCCGGCACCGACTCGACGATCATCGCCAGCGCCGCCGCCATCGTGCGGCTCGACATCCCCGAGGGGAGGACGGCATGACGGCCAGACGCGTCATCCTGGAGCTGGGCACCGGCAACGATCTGCACGGCGGCGACTACACCAAGGCGGCGATCCGGGCGGTGCAGGACGCCATCCATCACAGCTCGCTGACCATGCTGCGGACCCTGAAAGTGCCGGCCTCGTCGATGCAGGTCGAGGTCACCCTCGGCGTCCAGCGACCCGACCGGGTGGACGCCGCCGCGGTGCAGGCGACGTTGCCGCATGGCGTGGTCACGGTGAACGTGGTCAAGGGCGGGCTCGACGTGCCCGATGACGAGGTCGACGACGTGGCGGTGATCGCCAACGCCGCGGTTTCGGTCAGGCTCGACCTGCCCTGACGAGCCGAGGCCGCGTCTACCCGCGCGGACCCTCGAAGAACTCCTTGACCTTGGCGAAGAAACCTTCGTGGTCGGGATGCGCCTTGTCGCCGTCGGTCGCTTCCGACTCGAACTGCTCCAGCAATTCGCGCTGCCGTCGGGTGAGGTTCTGCGGGGTCTCCACCGCGACCTGGATATACATGTCGCCGCGTGACACGCTGCGCAGCACGGAAAAGCCCTTGCCGCGCAGGCGGAACTGATCGCCGGTCTGGGTTCCCGGTGGGATTTTCACCCGTGTTTTGGAGCCATCAATCACCGGCACCTCGATGTCACCGCCGAGTGCTGCCTGGGTCATGCGCAAGGGCACCCGCATCAGCACATTGGCGGCATCGCGCTGGAACAGGTGGTGCGGCCGGATGGCGACATGCACGTAGAGGTCGCCGGGCGGCGCGCCCTGGCCGCCAGCCTCGCCCTCGCCGCTGAGACGAATACGGGTGCCGTCCTCGACACCGGGCGGAATGGTGACCTGCAACGATCGCTCGCGCTGCACCGTGCCCGCACCTTGGCAGACGCGGCAGGGATTGCGGATGACGCGGCCCGCGCCGCCGCAGGTCGGGCAGGTCCGCTCGACGAGGAACAAGCCCTGCTGCGCACGCACCCGCCCGGCGCCACCGCAGGTGCCGCAGGGCTCCGCCGGCTTGCCCTTGTCCTCCGAGCCGGTGCCGGAGCAAGCCTCGCAGGCGACGCGAGTGGGCACGCGCAGGGAAACCTTGGCGCCGGCAAACGCCTCGGCCAAGTCGATCTCGACGCCTTGACGGATGTCGGTGCCAGCCCGGGTGCGACCGCCGCCGCGACGCCCGCCCATGAACTCGCCGAACATCTGGTCGAAGATGTCGCCCAGACCGCCGCCGCCGGCGGAAAAATCGAAACCGCCGGCAAACCCGCCGCCACCGCCGCCGTTCTCGAAAGCGGCGTGACCAAACCGGTCGTACGCCGCGCGCTTCTGGTCGTCGCGCAGGATTTCATAGGCCTCGCTGACCTCCTTGAACCGCGCCTCCGCCTTGGCGTCGCCCGCGTTGCGGTCAGGGTGATACTGCATCGCGAGCTTGCGGTAGGCTCGTTTGAGGTCGTCCGCGCTCGCGTCGCG
This sequence comes from Acetobacteraceae bacterium, assembly GCA_965218045.1. Lineage (GTDB taxonomy): Bacteria > Pseudomonadota > Alphaproteobacteria > Acetobacterales > Acetobacteraceae > CAVRCA01. The sequence continues at coordinate 219,074 of CBDCJX010000001.1, forward strand.
CGCCACGCCAAGCGTGGCGTAATAATCCTGCTTCGCCATGTCAGCTCTTCACCCGGATCAGCCCTCATTTGGCGCTGTGCGCGACCAGGCCGCGCCATGGGACAACAAACCGATCGCGCCCGCCTTCATACGAAGCGCGGGCGCGAGTCGGTCACTTCAGAAACTCGCCCGAGACGATCAGGCGGACTTCTTCTTCTCGTCGACTTCCTCGAACTCGGCGTCGACAACCTTTTCGTTTGGCCCGCCGGAGGAAGCGGCGCCGTCGCTTGGTCCCTCGCCGCCAGGCGGGGGCCCGGGCTCCTGCTGCGCCTGATACATCGCCTCGCCAATCTTCATCGCCGCCTGGCTCAACCGCTCGCTGGCCTGATTCAGCGCCTCGGGGTCGCTGCCCTCGAGCGCGGTCCGCGCGGCGGCAACCGCCGCCTCGGCCTCGCCCTTCTGCTGCGCGCCCACCTTGTCGCCATGCTCTTGCAGGTTCTTCTCGACCTGATGGACCATCGCCTCGGTCTGGTTCTTCGCTTCGACGAACTCGCGACGCTTCTTGTCGGATTCGGCGTTGGACTCCGCCTCCTTCACCATCTTCTCGATGTCGGCGTCATTCAGGCCGCCTGAAGCCTGGATGCGGATCTGCTGCTCCTTGCCGGTGGCCTTGTCCTTGGCTTGCACGGCGACGATGCCGTTGGCGTCGATGTCGAACGTGACCTCGACCTGCGGCACGCCACGCGGCGCGGGCGGAATGCCGACCAGGTCGAACTGGCCGAGCAGCTTGTTGTCCGCCGCCATCTCGCGCTCACCCTGGAACACCTTGATGGTGACCGCGGTCTGATTGTCGTCGGCAGTGGAGAAGGTCTGCGACTTCTTGGTCGGGATCGTGGTGTTGCGCTCGATCAGCCGGGTGAACACGCCGCCCAAGGTCTCGATGCCGAGCGACAGCGGCGTCACGTCGAGCAGCAGCACGTCCTTGACGTCGCCCTTCAACACGGCGCCCTGCACCGCCGCGCCGATCGCCACCACCTCGTCGGGGTTGACGTTGCGCGCCGGCTCCTTGCCGAAGAAGGTCTTCACCGCGTCGATAACCTTGGGCATGCGGGTCATGCCGCCGACCAGGATCACCTCGTTGATCTCGCCCGCCGACACACCGGCATCCTTGAGCGCGGCCCGACACGGCTCCAGCGTCTTCTGGATCAGGTCGTCGACCAGGCTCTCCAGCTTCGCGCGGGTGAGCTTCATCACCAGGTGCTTGGGACCGGAGGCGTCAGCGGTGATGAAGGGCAGGTTGATCTCGGTCTCCTTCGACGAGGAGAGCTCGATCTTCGCCTTCTCGGCCGCTTCCTTCAGCCGCTGCAATGCCAAGCGGTCCTTGCGCAGATCGATGCCCTGCTCCTTGCGGAACTCCTCGGCGAGATAGTCGATCACCCGGGCGTCAAAATCCTCGCCACCCAAGAACGTGTCGCCGTTGGTGCTCTTCACCTCGAACACGCCGTCGCCGATCTCAAGGATCGAGACGTCGAAGGTGCCGCCGCCAAGGTCGTAGACCGCGATCGTGCCGCCGGTCTTCTTGTCCATGCCGTAGGCAAGCGCCGCAGCGGTCGGCTCATTGATGATGCGCAGTACCTCGAGCCCGGCGATCCTGCCGGCATCCTTGGTCGCCTGGCGCTGGGCGTCGTTGAAGTAGGCCGGGACAGTGATGACGGCCTGGGTGACCGTCTCGCCGAGATACGCCTCGGCGGTCTCCTTCATCTTGCCAAGGATGAAGGCGCTGATCTGCGAAGGCGGATACTTCTGGCCCTTGGCCTCGACCCACGCGTCGCCATTGTCGCCGCGCGCAATGCCATAGGGCACCAGGCCCTTGTCCTTGGCGACCAGAGGATCGTCGTAGCGACGGCCGATCAGGCGCTTGACCGCGTAGATCGTGTTGGAGGGGTTGGTGACGGCCTGCCGCTTGGCGGACTGGCCGACCAGACGCTCGCCATTGTCGGCGAAGGCGACCATGCTCGGCGTGGTGCGCGCGCCCTCGCTGTTCTCGACGACCCGAACGTCCTTGCCTTCCATGATGGCGACGCAGGAGTTGGTGGTGCCGAGGTCGATGCCGATGACCTTGCTCATATAAAGCTCCTTTTCAGCGGATGCGCGCGGCCCGAGGCACCGCCGGCATCCCCACGATGAGACAGAGGGGATGTATTCAACGCCCCCCGCCGCAACAAGGGCGGAGTGCATGTTTCATGGGCAGGATGCCACATTCCGCCCTGCGGCCTGGCGATCACGCGGTCTGGTTCATGCGCGGCGTGATCCCGCCGGCTTGCGTCGTCGGGGCCTTGGCCACCACCACCATCGCGGGGCGCAGCAGCCGCCCGTTGAGCGTCCAGACCGGGGTCCACGCCTGCATCACGGTCCCTGGCGGGTGCTCGGCGCTCTCCTGCTCGGCCATCGCCTGGTGCAGGTTGGGATCGAACCCGCTCCCGGACGGGTCCTCCTTGCGAACTCCGTTCCGCTCTAGCAGGCCGAGGAAGCTGCGTTCGACCCCTTCAAAACCCTCTCGCAGGCGGCCGACGATCTCGGGCTCGCCTGGTTGGGCGGGCGGCAGGCTGTCGAGGCCGCGACGCAGATTCTCGGCGGCTTCGGCGACGTCGGCAGCGAATTTCTGCACCGCGTACTGGCGGGTCTCGTCGACGTCCCGCTTGGCCCGGGCGCGGACATTGGCGATCTCCGCTTCCGAGCGCATCCAGCGATTGCGCATCTCCGCTACCTCGGCTTCGAGCTCGGCGATGCGTGACGTCGCTGCCTGCATCAGCTCTTCGGGGCTTGCACCGGGATCCGAGGTCGTCGTGGAGGCCGGTTGATCGGGAAAGTCGGTCTTCTCGGAATGATTGCTCATGGCGCGGTTCAAGTGGTGCGGGCGGGGACGGCGGACAAGCGGCGATGGCTTATAGCCGCAACCGCCATCGGTAGGTAAGGGGCGAAGGCACCTGCCAGCTTGCGCGCCGACCCTTATACCCGCCGCCGTAAGTTCCTACCCGTCTGGGCCGTGCTCGGCGCAGGCCGAGCATCCACGGCTTCGCTCACGTGTAGGCTGCGGAAGGGAGTTTCGTTTTGAAAACGCAACATTATGGACACGCCAAGGCGGGCGATGCGTCAGGCTCGAAAAGCGGCGGTGGCCAGGAGGGCAGGGAACTCGACTTGGCAGGCGCGGTCCGGCGACGCCCCAATGGGGCGTGGGGTGGGGCTTGCGGTGGGGTGTGGGCCGGGGTGTCGGGCGACGCCTCGCCCGGCGCGGCGTCGAGCGCCGCCGCAGCGAGCGGTGGCTCCGAACGCGGCGGCTTTGGCGGCAGCCGCAGCGGCGCGGGCAGCGGGTCGTTGGTCAGCCGGCGCCACAGCGGGCGCAGCAGCCGACCCGCTTGCGGCGACGCCGCGAGCAGCGCCTGCATCTCCGGATCATCGACCAGCGCCAGCAGCCAGGCGCCGAGATACCCGGCGCCGAACCGCGCCAGCACCGGGCCGCCCGGCAGCTTCGACCGCTCCGGTGGTGTCGACTCGGCCGGCTCGGCTGCCCGGCGCGGCGCCCGGTCCTTGCGCGGCGCAAGCGTCCCGGCGGCGAACTGCGCATGCAGCGCGGCGAGTTTCCGCGTCGTGCGCTGCAGGTACTTCCACAGCAGCAAGGCAAGCGGCCCCAGCACGTCGCGGTTCCGGGGGTTCCGGTCGACCCAATCGGCAAGCGTCCACCTCAGCCGCTCGACGAGCAGGCCGAAGCGGCACATCAAGCCGGTTGGGGTGGAGGGGGCTGGGGACATGGGCGGAGTTTATACGCCTCGGTTATACACGGTGTCAAGGCTGTTATTCTATCTGTCAGAGCTCTTGCGCTCCAGAGGCGAAACCGGGGTGTTGCCGCCAGCCTCGCTGAGGCATGCGCCGACCTTGGCTGAAACCGGTCAGGGATAGGGCTTGCGATATTACTCGCGGCCACCTTGCTCAAGCCGCGCCCGCACCTCGCGCTTGGTCACCTTGCCGTAGCCGGATTTCGGCAGCTCGTCCCACACCTCATAGCGCGCCGGCCACTTGTAGCGGGCGAGCTTGCCTTCGAGATGACGCGGCATTGACGCGGGATCGAGGGTCGCGCCTGGTGCTGGAATGAGCACGGCGACGCCGCTTTCGCCCCATTTCGGGTGCGGCATCCCGACCACGCAGGCTTCGGCGACACCGTCGATGGTGATCAGCAGTTCCTCGATCTCGCGCGGATACACGTTCGAGCCGCCGGAGATGTACATGTCCGACGCACGGCCGGTGATGGTGAGGAACCCGCGCGCGTCGAGATGGCCGAGATCGCCGGTGTGGAACCAGCCATGCGCGAACGCCTTCGCGGTGGCCTCGGGGTTGGCGTGGTAGCCGGCGAACAGGCCGGGGCCGCGCACGCAGATCTCGCCGGTCTCGCCCGCGCCGAGCGGCTGGCCTTCGGCATCCAGGATGGCCATCTCCATGCCGGTTCGCGGCACGCCGCAACTGCCGATCGGATAGGCTGGGTCATCCTCGACGCTGTGCAAATGCGGCGGCAGCACGGTGATGTTGCCGGTCACCTCGCCCATGCCGAAATACTGCACCAGCACCGGGCCGAGCTTGCGCAGCGCGTGCTGCTGATCGGCGCGATACATCGGCGAGCCCGCATAGATCACGTAACGCAACGAGGAATGGTCGTATTGATCGACCGCCGGGTCGCGGCTCAGCATGGTCAGGATGGTCGGCACGGTGAACATGTTGGTCACGCGATGGCGCTCGACCAGCTGCCACGCTTCCTCGCAGTCCAGCCGCTCGCCGCTCAGCAGCACCGAGGCCGCGCCGCGCGCCACCTGCGGCAGCACATGCACGCCGGCGCCGTGCGACAGCGGCGCGACCACCAGCGACACGTCCTGCTCGGTGGTCCCGGGCATCAGATCGCATAGATGGTTGCAGGCGACGTAGTCCATCTGGCCGTGCGTCAGCACCGCCGCCTTCGGCCGCCCGGTCGTGCCGGAGGTGTAGAAGAACCAGCACGGATCATCGCGGTTCACGTCGACGGCGCGCTCCAGCGCGTGCGTGCGATCGGCGGCCAGGGTCTCCCAGTCGAGCGGGCCGGGACCGATCGAGATCTCCAGCGCGGCGGCCGGGTTGGCCGCGCGCGCCGCCGCCGCGTGCTCGGGGAAGCCGGCGTCGAATACGTGCACGCGGGCGCCCGAGCTCTCGGCGAGATAGGCGACCTCCGACGGGGTGAGGCGGAAATTGGTCGGCACGAACACCGCGCCCAGCATCCAGGCCACCCACATCGTCTCGAACATCGCGTTCGAGTTGCGCGCGTGCACCAGGATGTGGTCGCCCTTGCCGACGCCGCGCGCGGCAAGGTTGCCGGCAGCGGCCTGCACCCGGTCGCGCAACTCGGCCCAGGTCCAGACCTGCTCGCGCCAGATCAGCGCCGGCCGGTCGGGGAAGCGCCTCGCCGTCTGCAACAGCAGCGCGGCGAGGTTGGCGGTCGGGATCATCCCCGCAGCGGCTCGAGGATCGAGACGTAGTTGGCGACCGCCGCGCCGCCCATGTTGAACACGCCGGCGCGGTCGGCCTTCGGCAACTGCATGGCACCGGCCTCGCCGGCGAGCTGCATGGCCGAGATCACGTGCATCGACACGCCGGTTGCGCCGATCGGATGGCCCTTCGCCTTGAGCCCGCCGGACGGGTTGATCGGCAGCCTGCCGTCCTTCTGCGTCCAGCCCTCCAGCACGGCGCGCGCGCCGTGGCCCGGCTTGGTCAGGCCCATCGCCTCGTATTCGAGCAGCTCGGCGATGGTGAAGCAGTCATGGCTCTCCACGAAGGAGAGGTCGTCGAGCGTGATGTCGGCCTGCGCCAGCGCCCGGCGCCACGCCTCGGCGGCACCCTCGAACTGGGTGATGTCGCGCTTGGAGATCGGCAGGAAGTCGTTCACCTGCACCGCGGCGCGGAAACGGATCGCCTTGCCGAGCGCGCGCGCCGTCTCCTCGTCGGTGAGCACCAACGCGGCGGCGCCGTCGGAGACCAGCGAGCAGTCGGTGCGCTTCAGCGGCGGCGCGACGTACGGGTTCTTGTCCGACAGGGTGCGGCAGAACTCGTAGCCCAGGTCGCGCCGCATCTGCGCGTACGGGTTGTCCACGCCGTTCTTGTGGTTCTTCGCCGCGATCGCCGCGAGCGCGTCAGACTGGTCGCCATAACGCTGGAAGTAGCTTTCGGCGATGCGGCCGAACACGCCGGCGAAACCAGCCGGAATGTCGCCCTCCTCCTTACGATAGGCGGCACTGAGCAGATTGTCGCCGACCTGCGGGCCGGGGGTCGCGGTCATCTTCTCGGCACCCACCACCAGGGCAAAGCGACCACGCCCGGCGGCGAGGAAGTCGCGGGCGCCATGCACCGCCGCCGAGCCGGAGGCGCAGGCGTTCTCGTAGCGGGTGGCCGGCTTGAAGCGCAGCTCGGGGATGTGCTGCATCACCAGCGAGCTCGGAAAGTCCTGTTTCGAGAAACCGTTGTTGAACAGGCTGACGAACACGGCGTCGATCTCGCCCGGCGCGATCCCGGCATCCGCCACCGCCGCGCCGGCGACGCCGCCGATCAGGGTCTCGATATCCGGGGCCTCGCTCTTGCCGAAGGTCGAATGCGCCCAGCCAACGATACAGGCTTCGGTCATGACTGTGTCTCCGTATGCCGGCGGGCATGTTAGCCGCCCGCGTCGATCGGGTCACGCCCGTGTTCCGACGGCCGGTTCTGTTGCTCCGGTGCCACGCGATCGGGCTTTTCCGGTGCTTGGTTCAACTCATTAAAGAGCAACGGCGCCTAACATGTTATACAGGCTCGATCTCACCGGGGGGTCGAGGGACGATGGCGGCTTGCGGCCGCACGCTTTCCGCGCGACGGGCGCTGCGCGCTGTCGGGTGTCTTGCACTGCTCAGCGCGCTGGCAGCCTGCGCCGGCGGCCATGGGCGTGGCGGGAGCGCGGCCCATTACAGCGCACCGGGTCCGCCTAGCGACCCGTGGGGCCCCTACATCAGCGAGGCGGCGAGCCGGTTCCAGGTGCCCGAGACGTGGGTACGTGAGGTGATGCGCCGCGAGTCCGGCGGCAAGCAGTATCTCGGCGGCGGCCTGACCACCTCGTCGGCCGGGGCGATGGGACTGATGCAGGTGATGCCCGGCACCTACGAGGAGCTACGTCGTCGGCACGGGCTGGGCAGCGATCCGTACGATCCGCACGACAACATTCTCGCCGGCACCGCCTACCTGCGCGAGATGTATGAGCGATATGGCACGCCGGGCTTCCTCGCCGCCTACAATGCCGGGCCGCGGCGGGTCGACCGCTATCTCGCCGGCGGCAGGCTGCCCGACGAGACGGTAAACTACGTCGCCGCGATCGCGCCGCGATTGAGCGGGAGCGGCGCGATCGGCGCGCGCGGGCCATACGTCGGCACCGCCCGCCAGGGCCGCGTTCAAGTTGCCGCCGCGATGCAGCCGATCGCTTCGCCGGGCGATCCCGGTTTTCCCGTGCAAGTCGCGGCCGGCATGGCACCGATCGCTTCGCCGGGCGATCCCGGAATGCCGTCGGTGCAAACCGCCGCGATGGCGCCGATCGCCTCGCCGGGTGATCCGGGGGTGCTACCGGCCACGGCCTACGCCAGCACCATGGCGCCGATCGCCTCGCCGGGCGATCCGGGAATGGCCCCGGCGGCGCCACCCGCTCCGTATGCGCCTATGCCCCCTGGCAGCTTCCTGCGCACGGCGAGCACGTTCGTGATCCCCTCCGCGTCCGCCGCCGAGACCCGGTTCGCCCCGCCGCCCGCCACACGAGCGGCATCCCGCCTGGTGTCGCTCGTGCCGCCCGCATCGGCGCGGTCCGGCTTCTCGCGCCCGGCCGCTGGTTACGGCATCCAGGTCGGCGCCTTCGGCAGCCCGGCCGAGGCGCGCGGCGCGGCCGAGGATGCCCGCCGCCTCGCCGGCTCGGTGCCGCTCGATGCATCGACCGTGCTCGGGACCGTGACGCGAAGTGACGGCCGCGTGCTGTTTCGCGCACGGCTGATGGGCATGCAGCCCGCGGCGGCGAATAGTGCTTGCGAGCGGCTGCAAGCCCGCCGGCTGCCCTGTTTCGTCGTGCCGCCCGAGGGGACTTCCTAGCGGCCCTACCAGTTGGCGCCGTGGCGGGCGAGGCGCTGGGCCAGGCTCCAGCGGTGCACCTCGGAGGGCCCGTCATAGATGCGAAAGCCGCGCACCTCGCGGAAGATGCGCTCGACCAAGGTCTCGCCGGTGACCCCCTGGCCGCCCAGCACCTGCATGCTCCGGTCGGCTACCCGGTAGATCGCCTCCGAGCAGATCACCTTGGCCATGCTGGATTCGGTGCCGCCGCGCTCGCCTTGGTCGAGCACCCAGGCGGTCTGCCAGATCGCCAGCCGGCTCATCCGGATATCCATCTCGTTGTCGGCGAGCTGGAAACCGACCCCTTCATGCTCGATCAGCCGGCGGCCGAACGCCTCACGCTGGCGGGCGTACTCGGTGGCGATCTCGTGCGCCCGACGCGCCGCGCCGAGCCAGCGCATGCAGTGGGTCAGCCGCGCCGGCGCGAGGCGCACCTGGGCGTAGCGGAAACCCTTGCCCGGCTCGCCCAGTATGTCGCCCGCCGGCACCCGCACGTCGGTGAACCGCATCACCGCGTGGCCGCCAGGAAAACCCTGGTCCATGCTGTCCATGGTGCGGACGATCTCGATGCCCGGCGTGTCCATGTCGGCCAGGAACATGGTCGAGCCGCCATCCTGCCCCGCTGCCATGATGATGGCGAAGGCCGCCCCCTCCGCACCGGTGATGAACCACTTGTCGCCGTTGATGACGTAGTGGTTGCCGTCCTTGACCGCCTTGGTGCGCAGCGCCGCGGGGTCGGACCCGGCGCCGGGCGCGGGCTCGGTCATGCAGAAGCATGAGCGGATCGCTCCAGCGGCGAGCGGGCGCAGCCAGCGATCCTTCTGCTCCTCGGTAGCGACTGCCTCCAGCAGGTGCATGTTGCCCTCGTCGGGCGCCGAGATATTCATCGCCAGCGGTCCGAGCAGCGAATAGCCGGCCTCCTCGAACACGATCGCCTTGCCGACATGCGACAGGCCGAGGCCGCCATACTCGGTGCCGACATGCGGCGCGACCAGACCCTCCTTGGCGGCGAGGGCCACCAGCTCGCGGCGCAACGCGTCGGTCGGGCCGTGGCGGGTCTGCCGCGTGTCGCTCTCCAATGGCACGATGGTGTCGCGGATGAAGGCGCGGGTCTTTTCCTGGAGCTGCCGGAGGTCGGGCGGGATGGCGAAGTCCATGAGGCACCTTTCAGAAAGCGCGGCCGCGCGCGATGTCGTGGGTGAATTCGAGCAGCCCGTTGGCCATTGCGGTGAGCCCGGCGTAGCGCGGATCGCTGGTCTGGCCGGTGCGGTGGCGGTGTCCGAGCTGGAAGAAGATGACGCAGGTCTTGAACATGCCGAGTGCCCGATGGAAGCGGAAATCCGACAGATCGCGCCCGGTCAGCGCGGCGTAGCGCTGCACCGCTTGCCGGCGGGTGATGAAGCCCGGCTCGGCGGTCGGCATCTGCCCCATCTCGTGCAACGCCGGCGGGTCGTCGGGCTCGGTCCAGTAGCTGATCGTGGTCGCCAGGTCGAACAGCGGGTCGCCCCGCGTGCCCTGGTCCCAGTCCACCACCCCCACCGCCGAGAGGTCGGCCGGGTCGAGGATCATGTTGTCGAGCTTGAAGTCGTTGTGCAGCAGCGCGGGCGCGCCATCCGGCACGGCGTGGCGCTCGAGCCAGTCATGCACCTCGGCGAGGAGCGGGGCGGAGACCTCGTCCTGCACCGCCACGCCACGCTTGTGCCAACCGGCGACGGCGCGGGCGAGAAAACCCTCTGGGCGGCCGAGCTCGCCGAGACCGATCGAGGCCGGGTCGACGGCGTGGATCGCGGCCATCGTCTCCAGCACCACCTCGGACAGCCGCGCGCCGACCTCCGGCCGACCAGCGAGCCCGGCCGGCAACGCGCTGCGCACCGTGATCCCGCGGCGGAACTCCAGCACCTGGAACGGCACGCCGATCACCGACTTGTCCTCGCACAGCGCCAGGCTGCGTGGGACGAAGCGCAAGGCGTTGGCCAGCCGGCTCAGGATGCGGTGCTCGCGGGCCATGTCGTGCGCACCCACCGGCAGTTCGCCAGCCGGCGGGCGACGCAACACCGCGGGTTCGCCGTCGACCCCGATGAGATAGTTCAGATTGGCGAGGCCGCCGCGGAACTGGGCGGGCGGGGGCGTGTCGTCGAGGCGCAAGCCGCGCGACGCGAGATGGTCCCGCACGGCGCCCCAGTCGAGCGGCGCGCTCGCCTCGGGCGACAGCAGGTCGTGGCTATTGTTGTCCTGCAACGGTCTTCCCCAAAAAAGCGCGCCGGGCGCCAAGCGTGCACCGTGCGAAGCGCCTCGCCAGCAACCCTGTGAGGCGGCCGCCCAGGCGTCAAGCACCGCTTCTCGAGCAGGCAACGCCGGCCAGCGAGCGATGAAGACGACGCGCGCTGCCGCCAGCAAAATTACCAATGATTAAGACATGCCATGCCACGATCCTGGGCATGATCCCTGTCAGTTGCCGCCCGATCGCGCGATGATAAACGGCACGGACCTCCGCGGCGGATGAAACCCCGGGAGAGGTCCACGGCCACAAGGTCAGTCCGGACGAAAGGTTCTGCCTCGAACCAGCGTCGAGTCTCCTTCCCTGATCCTGATATCGCGGATTTCGACCAGCCGAGGGATCGGATTTTCTGCGTGACTCGGGGGAAGTCTGTTATCCTAGCCCGACGCGGACGGCCCTGGATTGCCGGGTTGTGGAAAGCGCGGGTGATGCAAAGCATGGGGCGGCACGGGTGCGCTGGCCTCCTGGTCGCCCGCCGCAAACACCGGTCCAAGTCTTGCAACGCCGAGAAAACATGTCGGCGTAGTTGAGAGGAGAGCTTATGGCTGCTTTTCCCAGCCAGGCGTGCAATCCGGTGGTCGGGCTTGCACCGGCGACGGGCACAAAAGGTTTACCATTTGAGCGTTGGCGGACCTGTGGCGTTGCTTGCACCACAGCGTTGCCATCATACGACATCATCACCGGATTTCTTGGCGGAGTGCTCCATGCACATGTTCGATGACGTCTTCACCGCCTATTCCCGCAGCTACGAGTCGCGGCGGGAAGCAGACATGTCTCTGGCGGAGTATCTGGAGGGGTGCCGCGACGACCCGATGATGTATGCCAGCGCGCCGGAGCGGCTGCTGGCGGCGATCGGTGAGCCGGAGATGGTGGACACCGCCAAGGATGCGCGGCTCGGGCGCATCTTCATGAACCGCACGATCCGTGTCTATCCGGCGTTCCCGGAATTCTTCGGCATGGAAGAGACGATCGAGCGGATCGTCGGCTTCTTCCGACACGCCGCCCAGGGGCTCGAGGAGCGCAAGCAGATCCTCTATCTGCTCGGCCCGGTTGGCGGCGGCAAGTCGTCGTTGGCCGAGCGGTTGAAAGCGCTGATGGAGGCGCATCCGGTCTACGCGTTGAAGGCCGGCGACGAGCTCAGCCCGGTGTTCGAGAGCCCGCTCGGGCTGTTCGACCCGGAGGCGATGGGGTCGCTGCTGGAGGAGCGCTATGGCATTCCACGCCGGCGCCTGACGCGGTTCATGAGCCCGTGGTGCGTCAAGCGGCTCGACGAGTTCGGCGGCGACATCTCCAAGTTCCGCGTCGTGCGCGTCAATCCCTCGCGCCTGCGCCAGATCGCCATCGCCAAGACCGAGCCGGGTGACGAGAACAACCAGGACATCTCCTCGCTGGTCGGCAAGGTCGATATCCGCAAGCTCGAGCTGCATGCGCAGAACGACCCGGACGCCTACAGCTACTCGGGCGGGCTGAACCGCGCCAACCAGGGCATTCTCGAATTCGTCGAGATGTTCAAGGCGCCGATCAAGATGCTTCACCCGCTGCTGACCGCGACGCAGGAAGGCAACTACATCGGCACCGAGAATATCGGCGCCATCCCGTTCACCGGCGTCATCATGGCGCACTCCAACGAGGCGGAGTGGCAGACCTTCAAGAACAACCGCAACAACGAAGCCTTCATCGACCGCATCTACGTGATCAAGGTGCCGTATTGCCTGCGGGTGACCGAGGAGCAGAAGATCTACGAGAAGCTGGTGCAAGGCTCGGAGCTGTCCGGCGCGCCCTGCGCTCCCGCCACGCTCGAGATGCTCGCGCGTTTCTCGGTGCTGTCGCGGCTGCGCAAGCACGAGAACTCGACCATCTACACCAAGATGCGGGTCTACGACGGCGAGAGCCTCAAGGAGACCGATCCGCGCGCACGCAGCATCCAGGAGTACCGCGACGCGGCGGGGGCGGACGAGGGGATGGACGGCATCTCGACGCGGTTCGCGTTCAAGGTGCTGGCGGCAACCTTCAATCACGACACCACGGAAGTGGCCGCCGATCCGGTTCACCTGATGTATGCGCTGGAGCAGTCGATCCGTCGCGAGCAGATGCCGGAAGATGTCGAGAAGCGGAATCTCGAATTCATCAAGGGCGAACTCGCGCCGCGCTACGCCGAGTTCATCGGCAACGAGATCCAGAAGGCGTATCTCGAATCCTACCACGACTACGGGCAGAACCTGTTCGACCGCTACGTGTCCTACGCCGACGCTTGGGTCGAGGATCAGGACTTCAAGGATGCCGACACCGGGCAGTTGCTTAGCCGGGAGATGCTGAACCAGGAGCTGACCAAGATCGAGAAGCCCGCCGGGATCGCCAACCCGAAGGACTTCCGCAACGAGGTGGTGAAGTTCAGCTTGCGGGCCCGGGCCAACAACAACGGCCGTAACCCGTCCTGGACCAGCTACGAAAAGATCCGCGAAGTGATCGAGCGGCGGATGTTCAGCCAGGTCGAGGAGCTGCTCCCGGTGATCAGCTTCGGCTCCAAGAAGGACAGCGACACCGAGAAGAAGCACGAGGAGTTCGTCGAGCGCATGACGGCGCGTGGCTACACCGAACGACAGGTGCGCCGACTGGTCGAGTGGTACATGCGGGTCAAGCAGGCCGGCTGACGCAGGCCGCAGCAATGGACGGATAGCGCGTTAATGCACATCGTCGACCGTCGGCTCAATCCTGGAGGCAAAAGCCTCGCCAATCGCCAGCGCTTCATGCGCCGGGCCAAGGCACTGATCCGCAAGGCGGTGCACGAGAACTCCGGCAGCCGGAGCATCAAGGACGCCGATCAGGGGGGCGAGGTCTCGTTGCCGAGCCAGGGCGTGCACGAGCCCGCTTTCCACCGCGCTGGCAAGGGCGGGTTGCGCGAGCACCTGCTGCCCGGCAACAAGGAGTATGTCGAGGGCGACACCATCCCCCGTCCGCAGGGCGGGGCCGGTGGGTCAGGCTCGGAAGGCAGCCCGGACGGGGAGGGGGAGGATGATTTCCGCTTCGCCCTGTCGCAGGACGAGTATGTCGATCTGTTCCTCGAGGATCTTGAGCTGCCGGACCTGGCCAAGCGCCGCGTGGTCGACGCCCAGGCGGTCGACTGGCATCGGGCCGGCTACTCCGTGACCGGCTCGCCGGCCAACCTGGCGCTGACCCGCACGATCCGCAACAGCCTGTCGCGCCGCATTGCGATGCGGCGGCCCAAGGCGGACGAGATTGCCCAGCTGCGCGCCGAGATCGAGGCGTTGGAGACCAGCGGGGACGATCCGGACCAGCTGGAGGTGCTGCAAGCAAAGTTGCAAAAGCAGCTTCGCCGCACGACGCTGATCCCCTATATCGACCCGCTCGACGTGCGCTACCGGCGTTTCGATTCGACGCCGCGGCCGATCGCCAAAGCGGTGATGTTCTGCCTGATGGACGTGTCCGGCTCGATGACCGAGCACATGAAGGACCTGGCCAAGCGGTTCTATGTGCTGCTCTTCATCTTCCTCAAGCGCCGCTACAAGCATGTCGACGTGGTGTTCATCCGCCACACGCATCAGGCGCAGGAGGTTGACGAGGACACGTTCTTCCACAGCCCGGAAACCGGCGGCACCGTGGTGTCGACTGCGCTGGAGGAGATGGTTCGGGTGGTGGCGGAGCGTTACCGTCCGGAGGACTGGAACATCTACGCGGCCCAGGCATCGGACGGCGACAACACGTCGAGCGACAATGACAAGGCGGCGGCCCTGCTCACCGGCCAATTGCTGCCGGTCTGCCAGTACTACGCCTACCTGGAAGTCGGCCGCGAGGGCGAGAATTTCCCGCCCGGGTTCATCCGCCGGGAGAGCGACCTGTGGCAGACCTACACGGCGATCTGCCGCAGCGGGGCGCCGATGGCGATGCGCAAGGTGAACCATCGGCGCGACATCTACCCGGTGTTCCGCGAGCTGTTCGCCCGCAAGACCGCCGCGCAGACAGGAGCGGACGCCTGATGAACGTCGTCACCCGGTCCAATCGGCTGCTGTTTGAAGGCGCGGACTGGGAGTTCGCGACCATCCAGCGCGCCTATGACGCGATCGAGCAGATCGCGGTCGGCGAACTCGGCCTCGACGTCTACCCGAACCAGGTCGAGATCATCAGCACCGAGCAGATGCTGGACGCCTACTCCTCGGTCGGCATGCCGCTGTTCTACAAGCACTGGTCGTTCGGCAAGCACTTCGCGCGCGAGCAGGCGCTCTACAAGGCCGGCATGCGCGGTCTCGCCTATGAGATCGTGATCAACTCCAACCCCTGCATCAGCTACATCATGGAGGAGAATACCGCCACGATGCAGGCGCTGGTGATGGCGCACGCGGCGTTCGGTCACAACCACTTCTTCAAGAATAACTATGTGTTCCGGCAGTGGACCGACGCGAACGGCATCCTCGACTATCTCGAGTTCGCCAAGGGGTACATCGCGTCATGCGAGGAGCGCTACGGCGAAGCCGAGGTCGAGCGGCTGCTGGATGCCGCCCATGCGCTGATGAACCAGGGCGTGCACCGCTATCCGCGCAAGCGCGCCGCCGATCTGCGCTCCGAGGAGCGGCGCGAGCGCGAACGACGCGAGCACGAGCAGCTCATCTATAACGATCTATGGCGTACGTTGCCGGCCAAGGAGGCCGCGAAGCCGGACAGCTCGCGAGAGGAGCGACGCCGCGCGCTGCTTCAGCTCCCGCAGGAGAACATCCTCTACTTCCTGGAGAAAACCGCGCCTCGGCTGCAACCGTGGCAGCGCGAGATCCTGCGTATCGTCCGGCAGATCGCCCAGTACTTCGCCCCGCAGAGCCAGACCAAGGTGATGAACGAGGGGTGCGCGACGTATGTGCACTACCAGATCATGAACCGGCTGTATCAGCAGGGTTCGATCAACGACGGCGCGATGATGGAATTCCTGCATTCGCACACCAGCGTGGTGTTCCAACCGAGCTTCGACGACCGACGCTATAGCGGTTTCAATCCCTATGCGCTGGGTTTCGGCATGATGGAGGACATCGCCCGCATCGTCACCGAGCCCACCGAGGAGGACCGCGAGTGGTTCCCGGACATCGCTGGCACCGGCGACGCGATGGCGGTGCTGCGCGACGTGTGGGCGAACTATCGCGACGAGAGCTTCATCCTGCAGTTCCTCAGCCCGCGCCTGATGCGCCACTTCAAGCTGTTCGGGGTCACGGATGACGCCAGCGAGCCCAACCTGCGGGTCGATGCTATCCACGACGAGCGTGGCTACCGCAAGATCCGCAAGTCCTTGGCCCGACAATACGACGTGGCGTGGATCGCGCCCGACATTCAGGTGGTGGACGTCGACCTCGCCGGCGACCGGCGCCTGATCGTGCAGCACCGCGCGGTCAATCGCGTCCTGCTCGACGAAAGTGACGCCAAACGGGTGTTGCAGCATCTGGCGGATCTCTGGGGCTATGATGTGCTGATGAAGGAAGCCGACCCCACCTCCGGCTCGGTGATGAAGGAGCACGCTGCGTCGCCCCGGCCGGGGATCGTGCCGTCCAACCCGAGCTGACTCACGCGAGGGATCGCCCCCCATGAAAGCCATCGACGCGATCACCAGCTATCACGCCCACATCTACTACGACGCCGCGACCCGCGAGGTGGCGGCAAGCCTGCGCGAGCAGATCGCCGACCGCTTTTCCGTGCAAATGGGGCGTTGGCGCGACGAGCCGGTCGGGCCGCATGTGCGAGCCATGTATCAGATTGCATTCGCCGTCGCTCTGTTCCCGAAACTGGTGCCCTGGCTGATGCTCAACCGCCAGGGCCTCACGGTTCTGGTGCATCCCAACACCGACCATCCGCGCGACGATCACGTGCTCCATCCGCTCTGGCTGGGTGAGGTGCTGGACGTCAAGGAAGAGGTCTTGCGCGAGGCAAGGCCGGATCGCGAGCAGATCGTGCCCAATACGACGCCCACCGGCGCACCCGCTTGACACCATCAGGTTGCGGTTCATGCTTCCCTTGTAGCAAGAGTCGCTTCCCGGACTTGGCCATCCTCTTTCTCCCTTACGGAAGCGGGCCGGGGTGAGGGGAGGCGGGTCGGCAAGGGGTGGTGACTTATGGCGCGGCTCGACGACAAGATCGCCTTCATCACGGGTGCCGGGACCGGCATCGGGCGTGCCGCGGCGCTGCTGTTCGCCAAGGAAGGCGCGCGCGTCTGCGTGGCCGAGATCGACGCCGCTGCCGGCGAGGAAACGGCGCATGCGATCGGCGGCGACGCGATCGCCATTCGCACCGACGTGACCGAGCCAGACAGCCTGCAAGGCGCGATCAGCCAATGCGTGGGCAAGTTCGGTGCGCTGCACGTGCTCTACAATAACGCCGGTGGCTCGACCCTGCGGGACGCGACCGCGGTCGATGCCCCCTTGGAGGAGTTCTGGCGGGCGATCAAGCTCGACCTGTTCGGCACTTTCCTCGGCTGCCGTTTTGGCATTCCCGAGCTGATCAAGGCGGGGGGCGGCTCGGTCATCAACATGGCCTCCAATGTCGCGCTGATGGGGTTCCCGGGGCGCGACTGCTACACCGCCGCCAAGGGCGGGATCGCCTCGATCACACGCTCGCTCGCGGTGTCCTACGCGCCGCAGAAGGTGCGGGTGAACGCGATCGCCCCGTCGGTCACCCGCACCGACCGGGTGGTCAAGCTGATGGCCGGCAACGCCGCGGTCTCGCGCATCGCCGATGCGCATCTGCTCGGTCTGGGCGAGCCCGAGGATGTGGCGCAGGCCGCGTTGTATCTGGCCTCCGACGAATCGAAGCGCACCACCGGTTCCATCATGCTCGTCGATAGCGGCATTACGATTTCCTGAACGACGAACGCCCCCGAGGGGAGAGCAGCGTGCCATGACCAACCTGTCCCGGTGCTTCAACATCGCCGATCTGCGCGAAGCGGCGCAGCGTCGATTACCAAAAGGCATCTTCGAGTTCGTCGATCGCGGCGCCGAGGACGAGATCGCATTGCGGGAGAACCGGGAGGCGTTCCGCAAGCTCAAGTTCAGCCCGCACGTGCTGGTCGATGTCTCGCGGCGCAGCACGCAGGCCACCCTGTTCGGCAAGACGCTGCCGCTGCCGCTGGCGGTGGCACCGACCGGTGCCGCGGGGCTCTGCTGGTTCGAGGGCGAGTTGCAGCTCGCCAAGGCGGCGGCCAAGGCCGGCGTCCCGTTCGCCATGGCAACCGGGTCGATCACGTCGATGGAGAAGATCGCCAAGGAGGCCGGTGGCCAGCTCTGGATGCAGCTCTACATGTGGCGCGACCGCAATCTCTCCTACGAGCTGGTCAAGCGCGCGCACCGCGCCGGCTGGGAGGCGCTGCTGCTGACCGTGGACACCTCGGTCGCGCCGAACCGCGAATACAACGCCCGCAACGGCTTCAGCCTGCCGTTCCAGCTCGGCGCGCGCTCGGCGTTGGACATGGCGCTGCACCCGTCCTGGACCTTGGGCGTGATGGGCCGCTACATCCGCGATCGTGGCATGCCGCGCCACGAGAACTATCCCGCCGAGTTCCGCCGTTCGATCTCCGCCGACCCGAAGAACAGCACCGCGATGCGCAACGATTCGCTGTGCTTCGACGATATCGGCCGGCTGCGCGACATCTGGCCCGGCACCCTGATGATCAAGGGGGTGATGCGCGCCGACGACGCGGCCCGCTGTGTCGAGCTCGGTGCCGACGGCATCGTCGTCTCCAACCACGGGGGTCGCAATCTCGACAGCGCCCGGCCGACGCTCGACATCCTGCCCGAGGTCGCCGCCGCCATAAGGGGCCGCATTCCGGTCATCCTCGACAGCGGCGTCCGCCGTGGCAGCGACATCGTGAAAGCGCTGGCGTTGGGTGCCGATGCGGTGCTCACCGGGCGGGCGACCTTGTACGGCACCGCCGCCGCGGGCGAAGCCGGTGCGACGCATGCCATCAATCTGCTACGCAAGGAGATGGACACCACGATGGCCTATGTCGGCATCAACACCGTGGCCGAGCTCGGGCCCGACATCCTGCATCTGCCGCACGAGCGAGCCGCCGAGCCGCAGCGCGTGTCGGCCTACGAGCCGGCCTGACGCAGGAGCCTCGCTCGATGGCGCGCATCCCGTATCGGGAAAAATCCGAGCTTGCCGAGGCCGACCAGGATCTGCTGGCTCGCAACATCAACCTGTTCCGCGCGCTGGTGAACTCGCCCAACGCGGCACGCGCGTTCTCCACCTTGGGCGGCTTCATCCGGCACAAGAGCAAGCTCGACCCGCGCCTGCGCGAGCTCGCGATCCTGCAAGTCGGCTGGCTCGCCCGCTCGCCCTACGAGTGGTCCCATCACGTGAAGATCGGCCACGATTTCGGCGTCAGCGATGATGATATCGCCGGGCTGATCGACGAGACGGCGGGCAAGCCGAGCGCGTTGGGTGAGGACGCACGGCTGGTGCTGCGCGGCGCCCGCGAAATGACCCAGCAGGGCGCGATGACCGAGGCGACCTTCGCGGCGCTGCAACGCCAGCTCGGCAACGAGCACGTCGTCGACCTCACCATCGCGATCGGCTTCTACAACGCCGTGGTTCGTGTTCTGGCGACCTTGCAGATTGACGTCGAGCCCGACTACCAGACCTACCTGGATCGCTTTCCGCTGCCCACGTAGGCTGTCCCTCGCCGCACAGGAGGAGGTCGCATGAGGGTCGGCGTGCCGAAGGAGGTCAAGACGCATGAGTACCGCGTCGGCCTTGTGCCCGCCTGCGTGCGCGAGCTGGTGGCGCACGGCCACTCCGTTCTGGTCGAACGTGACGCGGCCGCCGCGATCGGCTTGCCGGACGGCGCATATCAGGCGGCGGGTGCTACCGTGGTCGACAGCGCCGATGAGGTGTTCGCCGGCGCGGACATGATCGTCAAGGTGAAGGAGCCGGACCCGACCGAGATCGCGCGGCTGCGGGAGGGGCAGGTGCTGTTCACCTATCTGCACCTCGCGGCCGATCGGACGCAGACCGAGGGGCTGATGGATCGCGGCGCGACCTGCATCGCCTATGAGACCGTCACCGACTCACGGGGTGGACTGCCGCTGCTGTCGCCGATGAGCGAGGTCGCTGGACGCATGGCCGTGCAGGTCGGCGCCCATTGTCTGGAGAAGGAGCAGGGTGGCGCCGGCATCCTGCTCGGCGGCGTGCCTGGTGTTCCCGCCGCGCGCGTCGTGGTGCTCGGGGGCGGCGTGTCCGGCACCAACGCGGCGCGCGTGGCGATCGGGTTCGAAGCCAGCGTCGTGGTCGTCGACAAGTCGCTGGCACGCCTCAAGGAACTTGACCTGCAGTTCGGCGCCCAGGCGCAGACCTTGTTCGCGACCTCGGAGGCGATCGAGCAGGCGGTGGTGCAGGCCGACCTTGTTATCGGTGCGGTGCTGGTGCCGGGTGCTGCGGCACCGAAGCTCGTGACTCGCGACATGGTGCGCCGGATGCGGCCTGGCTCCGTGCTGGTCGACATCGCCATCGACCAGGGTGGTTGCTTCGAGACCAGCCGCCCCACCACGCATTCCGATCCGATCTACGTCGAGGACGGCGTGGTGCATTATTGCGTTACCAACATGCCGGGCGCGGTGCCACGCACCTCCACCTTCGCGCTGAACAACGCGACCTTGCCTTTCGTGTTGGCGCTTGCCGACAAGGGCTGGCGACAGGCTCTACACGACGACGCGCATCTACGCGCCGGGCTGAACGTGCATGCGGGATGGGTGGCTCATGCGGCCGTGGCCTGTGATCTGGGGCTCAAGTATCGCTCGCCCGAGGAGGTTGTCGAAGCCGGCGTGCAGTAGCTCTCATCACCTGGAGCAAGCCTGGCTCTATCGGCTTGCAAACCCCGTCGCCGGCGAAGCTCCGGCTATCTCGTTGACAAGTTTGCGCGTCATAGCGTCGCCGAAGGTCTGGAAATCGTGCACCTCGAGGACGAAGCTGCCCGGGCCGCCGGCGACGTTCTCGCGGTAGTAGTTCGCCAGCCCGCCCGGCGGTTGCACGTGGGCGTAGGTCCAGGATACCGGGTGATCGTTGATGATCGCCAGACCGTTCACCGTGATCCCGGCCGCGACCGCGGCGTCGCGCGATTCCGACACCTCGCGTCCGGCGTTGTTGGTGCCATCACCGCACACGTCGATCACCTTGCGTTGCGGCTCGAAGGTGGTTTCGACCAACATTTGAACGCCAAGGTCGATTCCCGCGCCGATCGCGGTCCGCCCCCAGAATGACCGGGAGGAGCGGGTGACCTTATCGGCGAAGCTCGCCGCCGAGTCCCGATCGGATATGATGGTCCAATCGACCACGGAGCGTGTTTCGAAATTGCTTGCGAACTCCACGTAGCTGACCGCGATCTTGCCGACGGCTCCGCCCTGGACCGCGGCCACCACCTTCTTATCGGTGATCGCGGTAGCATAGCCCTTTTTCTCGAGCTCGAACTCCGCGTCGTCGATGCTTCGGGAGACGTCGGTGACGAGTACCAGCGCCACGTCGACCGCCTCGCCAGCACGGCTTTCGCCAATCAACATCGGTGCGCTAGCGATCCAGCAGACCAATCCGCAGGCGACCTTGATGTGGTTGATTGTCACCGCGATGGTCACCTGTCGTCGAAGTTTGCCCGACCTGAGATTCATTGACTGGCCCAAACAATGCGGTGGATCCAACTCACGTCGGCGAGATCGAAGTTGTAGTCAGGGTGGGCCGGATTGAAGCTCCGCAATTCGACGCGCCGTGCGGAGCGCCGAGCGAGATGTTTGGCCATGACCTCACCATGAATTGTCCGCGCCACCACACGGTCACCGCGCCGGGTCGGCGCCGAGGGAGAGACGATCACCATGTCGCCGTCGCGAAACACCGGCTCCATCGAGTCGCCGCTGATCTCCAAGGCATAGGCGTTCGGATCGCCAACCTCCGGCAAGCCGATCTCGTCCCAGCTTCCGCCGACCGGGTAGCCGCCATCGTCGAAGAACCCCTCGCCGCCGGCTTGTGCCAAGCCGATGAGCGGAATGCGTCGCGGCGCGGCGCGAGACATCGAGCCACCGGAGAGCGCCCGCGCACCGGAGACCAGCTCGCTGAACACATCGAGGCTTGCTCCCGTCGCGTCCAGCACCTTGGCGAGGCTTTCGGTGCTTGGCCAGCGTGGCCTTCCGTCGGGCATCTGCCGCTTAGACCGATTAAACGTGGTGGCATCCAGGCCGGCGCGCCGAGCCAGCCCTGAAGCGGACAGACCGTTCTCGGCCGCGAGTGTATCAAGGGCTCGCCAGATATCGTTGTGCTTCATCAATCACACCCTACTGAGACTGACTCGGCTCGCCTGGTTCACGGTTGGTCTCACAAAAGCCTAAAAGTCATGGAAATATTGCTGCGTCTCAAATCCACCGATTGCGGAAAACCTTATAAGTCTTGCATACGAACACAACCCTCGGTTATATGTTCACGATTAGTTCAACACAGAGCCTCGAGGATTTGAAGATGACCATTGCCGCCCGCCAGGCATTTTCTCCGTCCGGTGCCAAGGTTGTAAAGCGGGTCATGCAAGCTTTCAGCACCGCTGACGAGGCTTGGTTCTGGACCATGGCGGCTTTGGTCGCCCGACGCGAGGGCGCTCGTTACACGGCGGGCATCGGCAAGGTTGAGCGACCGTGCGAGCCCGATGATGTGATCAAGTGCATCGACCAGCTGTACCGCCGTCGCCGCATCGACCTGGTTCATGCCCGGGTTCTGCGTATCTGGGGCGAACGTGGGCGCGCGCCGAACCCGGCAAGTGCTGGCGAGCGCCGCGACGCAGTGCTCTGGCGTGAGGCTCTGGACCGGCTCGAGTGGCCGCTGCGGGTAAAGGGGATCATCGACTGATCCGCTCGCAAATCTTCTCGCTAATCCCGCCTGCGCCGCTTGTCGGCGTAGATCCCCATCAGCGGAAAGGAGCTGTGCACACCCGGCTCCGTCACCCGCGCGCCGAGATGCAGATAGCTTGGGTTGAGCGCGTCGAGACTGGTCACGCCGAGCAGGGCCAGATTGACGCCCACCTCATGCTCCAACACCTCCAATAGGCGCGCCACCCCGGAGGCTCCGGCGGCGGCGAGTCCGTAGCAGTAGAGCCTGCCGACCGCGACCGCGTCGGCACCGAGCGCGATCGCCTTGATGATGTCGCTGCCGCGGCTGAACGCGCCGTCGATCACGATCTCGGCGCGGCCGCGCACCGCCGCGACCACTTCGGGCAGCACCTCCATCGCGCCGCGTCCATGATCGAGCTGACGGCCGCCATGATTGGAGATGTAGACGCAGTCGACGCCGAGCTCGCAGGCGGTGGCGGCGTCCTCGGCCGTGGCGATCCCCTTCAGGATCAGCGGGACGTCGTGCTTGTCCTTGAAGCGGCGCACATTGTCCCAGCTGAGAGCGGCCTGATACTCCTGCCCGGTGGCGGCGCTGCGCCACGGCTTGACGAAACGCTTGGTGATGTCGCGCTCGCGCCGGCTGTAGGCGGCGGTGTCGACGGTGAGGCAGAACGCGTCGTAACCGCTGTCCACCGCGCGTTGCACATAGTCGTCGACCCACGCGTCATCGCCGCGGACGTAGAGCTGGAAGATGCGACGCCCGTCTCCGCACGCGGTGGCACTCTCCTCGAGCCCCGGCTTGGTCACCGAACTGACCATGATCGGCACGCCGAAATCGGCGGCACCCCTTCCGGCCTCCGCGGCACCCTCGGGGTGGAAGGATTCGAGGGAGCCGACCGGTGCGAGCATGACCGGCAGGCGCATCGGCTTGCCAAGGAAGCGGGCGCGGCAGCTAACCTGCGACACGTCGCGCAGCACGCGCGGGCGGAAGGCGATGGCGTCGAGTGCCAGGCGATTGCGCCGCAAGGTCGTCTCGGTCTCGGTGCCGCCGACCAGATAGTCCCAGATGTCATCGCTGAGCTTGGCCCGCGCCGCCTCGACGAACTCGTGCAGGCACTGCTCGTCGCCGTCCAGCTCGTTCAGGTGGATGTCCCCAAGCATGCGCCTCTCCCGGTTTCCCAGCGGGAAATTACCTCACTCCCGACCGCGCGCATAATCGGCCGACAGTGGTCAGTCACCGACGGCGCGCAGCTTCTGACCGTCGGTGAGGGCTTCATAGATGCCCACATAGTCCTGCGCCATCCTACGGGCGGTGAACCGCCGTTCGAACCGCCGCCGCACGTCGCCACGGTCGATCTCGTCGAGCCGGCCCAGCGCGGCGACCGCCTGAGTTTCGTCCTCGACGATGAAGCCGGAGACGCCGTGTTCGATCACCTCGGGAACCGAGCCCCGGTTGCAGGCGATTACCGGCGTGCCGCAGGCCAACGCCTCGATCATCACCAGGCCGAACGGCTCGGGCCAGTCGATCGGGAACAGCAGCGCGTGGGCGCCACTGAGGAAAGCCGGCTTCTGCGCATCGTTGATCTCGCCGACGAACTCGACGTGAGCTTGACCGAGCAGCGGCCGGATCTGGCCCTCGAAATAATCCGTCTCGGCCCGGTCGACCTTGGCGGCCACTTTCAGTCGCATGCCGGACGCGGCGGCGATGCGGATCGCGCGATCGAGTCCCTTCTCGGGCGAGATCCGGCCGAGAAACGCCAGGTAGTCCGGTTTCACCGGCTGTGGCGTCAGCAGAAGGTTCGGCAGGCCGTGCGGCACGGTGCCGACCCAGGCGAGCCCAGGCAGCGGCCGGCGTTGCGCATCGGAAATCGAAACCACTGGCACGTCGGGAAAGGCGTTGTAGATGACGCCGAACTCCGGCAGGTCGAGCCGACCGTGCAAGGTGGTGACGAAAGGGGTGCTCTGGCGGCTGAACAAGGAGAAGGGGAAGTAGTCGTTGTGGAAGTGCAGCACGTCGAACTCCGCGGCGCGCCGGCGGACCAGCTCAAGCATCCGCGCGTGCGGCGCGATCCAGTCCCGCACCGCCGGATCAAGGCGCAGCGCGCGTGGCCAGACCGCGTCGAGTTTGGCCGATGTAACGGAGTCACCGCTGGCGAACAGCGTGACGTCATGGCCCTGTGCAACCAGCTCTTCAGTAAGATTGGAGACCACCCGTTCGGTGCCTCCATACAGCTTCGGCGGCACCGCCTCGAATAGCGGCGCGATCTGTGCTATGCGCATACCCGCTCAACTCTCTCACGATTGAGGTGGCCTAGCAGGGCACCTAGGTTTTCTTTGCACCGCCACCCGCATGACTTCGCCCCAGTCCTCTTAGACCTTCCCAATGTGGCGAAAAAAAGCGCCGCCACTCCCAGGCCGTTGCCCGTCGCCCGATCCGCTCAGACCGCGAGGGCGACCCCGTCGTGACCGGGGTCGGCGCCGCCGTCCAGTCCGGTCTTGGTGATCCGGATGCCGTGAACCGACGCAAAGCAGAACGTGTAGGGGCTGCGCACGATCCCATAGCCCAGGCCCTCCAACGCGCTTGTGACGGAGCGGGGAACCCGGTTGGCTACGTCGATCGCGTTGCTGGTCGCCGAGAAGCGCGGGGCGCTGACCGCTTCGGTCATCGTCATGTCGAATTCGATGACGTTGAGGATGGCTTGCAGCACGCCGATCGCGATCTGCGTCGCACCCGGTGCGCCGATCACCAGGCCGGGCTTGCCGTCGCGGAACAGGATCGACGGGCAGATCGAGGAGAACCGCGCCTTGCCCGGAGCAATCGATCCCGCCCGACCCGGCCGAGGGTCGAACACGCCCATGCAGCCGTTGTACATGAACCCGAGCCCCGGCGTGACGACGCCCGACGGCATGCCGAGCGAGTGCGTCATCGTCACGCAGCCACCGTCGCGGTCGACCACGGAGATGTGCGTGGTGTCCGTGCTCGGCAGGCCGGCATCGAGCCGGGGCACGTCGGCCTTGGTGCCGGCCGCGATCTCCGTCGCCATCGCCTCCGCATGATGCTTGCCGGTCAGGCGCTCGACCGGAACCTCGACGAAATCGGGATCACCGACGTGTCGGTCCTTGTCGATCGTCGCGCGCTTCATCGCCTCTGCGACGACCCGCACGTATTCCGCCGTGTTGTGTCCGAGCGCGCGCAGGTCGAAATGCGCGAGGATGTTGAGCATCTCGATCAGCATGATGCCGCCGCCGGGCGGGTTGTTGGTGGCAATGCGCCAGCCGCGATACTCGCCCCACAGCGGCGGCAGCCGTCGCGGCCGGTACTGCGCCAGGTCCTCGCGCGACAGCAGGGCGCTGTTTTCGCGCATGTCGGCGGCGATCCGGTCGGCGATCTCGCCGTGGTAGAACACGTCGGCGCCCTGCGTCGCAATCAAGCGAAGCACGCTTGCCAGATCCGGGTTGCGCACCTCGTCGCCGACCCGTTTGGGCGAGCCGTCCGGACGGCAATACAGCGCCGCCGAGGCCGGCGTGTGCCGCAGCCGCTCGGGTCCCGGCACGCTGCCGAGGAACTGCTGCTCGGCCCAGAAGAACCGCACGTGCGGCCGCACCCTCCAGCCACCCTCCGCCCAGGCGATCGCGGGTTGCACGATCTCGGCCCAGGGCAGCGCGCCGAACTCGCGCTGCGCTTGGTGGAAGGCTTTCAGGCTCGCCGGCACGCAGATCGACTGGTAGCCGAGATCGTTGACGTGGCCCTCGAGGATGAAGCCGTAGCCGTCACGTGCCTCGCCGACGATCTGCCGCTCCCACATGTCCGGCCGAGCCGCCAGCGGAGCGGGCGCGTGGAAGTCGATGTATTCGTGTCGATCGCGCGTCGGCAGGAACAATCCCATGCTGCCGAAACCGGCGAGCCCGCACATCAGCGGGTCGACCACGCCCTGCACCAGCGCGCAGGCGATGGCGGCGTCGACCGCGTTGCCGCCGGCCCGCATGATCTCTACCCCGGCCTCTGCTGCCTCGGGTTGCGGTGCGCAGATCATTGCCTGTTGCATTGTCGTCTCTCCCCTTTTCCGTTGTCGCTCATGACAGCCTAGCGGGCGGGCTGTATGGTCGGCCAACAGCATTCAGCCGAGGGGAGCGCCGTCCGATGAGCATTGCGATCGGTCAGATCAATCCGGGTTTCGCTGGCGAGGTCTCCGGCGTCGATCTCAGCAAGCCCCTCTCTCCAGCAGATGTCGCGGCGATCGAGGCGGGGATGGACGCGTGCGCCGTGCTCGTGTTCCACGATCAGGCCCTCACCGACGAGCAGCAGGTCGCCTTCAGCCGCAATTTCGGCGAGATCGAGCGCGCGGTGGGCGGCAACATCACCCGAATGGACGAGCGCCGGCTGAGCGTCGAGATGGCGGATGTGTCGAATCTCGGCAAGGATCAGAAGCCGCTCGGGCGCACCGATCGCACCCGGCTGTTCAACCTGGGCAATCGGCTCTGGCACTCGGACAGCTCGTTTCGCGCCATTCCGGCCAAATACTCGCTGCTGTCCGGGCGGATCGTGTCCGAGCGCGGCGGCCACACCGAGTTCGCCGACATGCGTACAGCGTACGACGCGCTCGATGCTGCCACGAAGGTGGAGATCGAGGATCTGGTCACCGAGCACTCGCTGCTGTTCTCGCGCGGCGCGCTCGGCTTCACCGAGTACAGCGACGAGGAAAAGGCGATGTTCCGCCCGGTGCGCCAGCGGCTGGTGCGCACGCATCCGGTCAGCGGCCGCAAGTCGCTATATCTGTCGTCGCATATCGGCGGCATCGTCGGCTGGCCGGTGCCCGAGGCGCGGGCCTTCATCCGCGACCTCGCCGAGCATGCAACGCAACGTCAGTTCGTCTACTCCCACAAGTGGCGCGCGAACGACTTCGCGATGTGGGACAACCGGCAGACCATGCACCGGGTCACCCGCTTCGACGAGACCAAGGTTCGCGACATGCGTCGCACCACGGTGGCCGGCGAGGCGCCGACCGTGGAGCAGGTGCAGGCCGCGTAATCTCGTTCTGGAAGGAAATCGGATGACCACCTCGCGCTGGACGCGTCGGCCGCAAGGCTCCACCTGGGGCGATTTCGGCCCGGATGACGAGCTCGGGCGGCTCAACCTCGTCACGCGCGAGAAGGTGCTCCAGGGTGTCGCCGAGGTGAAGGAGGGTCGCACCTTCTGCCTCAGCCTGCCGCTCGACGTGCCGGGCAAGTCGATCCTCAACCCGCGCCGCTCGCCCCCCGAACTGATGCCGACTCAGCGCGATGGACGGCCGATCATGGGTTTTCCGATGCGTTGCGTCGATCCGACCGCGCTCGACATCGTGTGCGACGACAAGGTGCTGCTCACCCTGCAGTACTCGACGCAGTGGGACACGCTCGCCCATGTCGGCCAGATGTTCGACGTGGACGGCGATGGCAAGCCAGAGGACGTGTTCTACAACGGCTTCCGCTCGGGCCGGGACATTCTCGGGCCGGTGACCTGGAAGGGCACCGAGGCGGTGCCGCGTGGCGAGCATGTCGGCGCGAATCGCCTCGGCGTCGAGAACATGGCAACGCACGGGGTGCAGGGCCGCGCCGTGATGATCGACCTCGCCGCGCATTTCGGCGGCACTGGCAAGTCGGTCGACTACGACGATCTCGCGCGGATCCTGCAGGCCGACAATGTGGTAGTCGAGCAAGGTGATTTCGTGTTGCTGCGCACCGGCTTCGACCGGGCGCTGCTGGCAATGAACAAGACGCCCGATCCGCAAGAGCTGTTCGCCACCACGCCGGCGCTCGACGGGCGCGACGACCGACTCCAGCAATGGGTCACCGACAGCGGCGCGGTGGCGCTGATCTCGGACAACTACGCCGTCGAGACCACGCCGGCTCGGCCGTGCGACGATGAATATTGCGCGATGCTGCCGCTGCACGCGCACTGCCTGTTCCGGCTGGGTGTCTACCTCGGCGAGATGTGGTTCCTTTCCGATCTCGCTGATTGGCTGCGCGAGACCAAGCGCTCGCGGTTCTTGCTCACCGCACCGCCGCTGCGCCTGCCCGGCGCGGTGGGCTCGCCGGCGACCCCGATCGCCACGGTCTAAGCGCGACACCGGGGTTCCGGCCGGGCGTTCACGCAGTCGAGGGGGTCTGAACCCGTCTCGATATGGGCCGTTGAATGGGCGGCCGTCGAGAGGACCCAGCCCATGCCCGAGCAAGCCGTGCCCGAACCCGCCGCGGTTCGACGCATTACCCTGACTATCAACGGGCAGGCGCGTGAAGTCGCGGTGGCGCCGTGGACGATCCTGCTCGATCTGCTGCGTCTCGATCTCGATCTCACCGGCACCAAGAAGGGATGCGATCACGGCCAATGTGGCGCTTGCACGGTGCTACTGGACGGGGCGCGTGTGAACTCCTGTCTGGTGCTCGCCGTGATGAAGGACGGCTCCAGCGTCACCACGGTCGAAGGGCTCGCGGCATCCGACGGCGCGCTGCATCCGATGCAGCAGGCGTTCATCGACCACGATGCCTTCCAGTGCGGCTATTGCACGCCCGGTCAGCTCTGTTCGTCGGTCGGGTTGCTGGCGGAAGACCGGGCGCACACCGCGACGGAAATTCGTGAGCACATGAGCGGCAACATCTGTCGCTGCGGCGCCTACCCGAACATTGTCGCGGCGATCGAGCAGGTGCTGCAAGACAGCCAAGGCGCGGCGCGATGAACCGCTTCTCCTACGTGCGCCCGGACGACATGGCCAGCGCGGTGCGCGAGCTGGCGTCCGGCCCGGCGGCCCGCGTCATCGCCGGCGGCACCAATCTCGTCGACCTCATGAAATACAACGTCGAGCACCCGACGCGGCTGATCGACATCACGCGGCTGCCGGGGCTCGATACGATCGAGGACACCTCGCAAGGCGGGCTGCGGATCGGTGCGCTGGTGAGCAACACAGCGGTTGCTTACGACGAACGCGTGACGAAGCGCTTTCCGTTGCTGGCCAGCGCCGTCCTGGCCGGTGCATCGCCGCAACTGCGCAATGCTGCATCCACTGGCGGAAACCTGCTGCAGCGAACCCGCTGCTACTACTTCTACGACGCGGCGACGCCGTGCAACAAACGCGAACCCGGGAGCGGTTGCTCGGCGATCGGCGGGCTGAACCGCATGCACGCCATTCTTGGCGCCAGCGAACACTGCATTGCGACGCACCCATCCGACATGTGCGTCGCGTTGGCCGCATTGGCGGCGACGGTGCACGTCACCGGTCCGCAGGGTGACCGCGCCATCCCGTTCCACGACTTTCATCGTCTCCCCGGCGAGCATCCCGAGACCGACACCAACCTTGCGCGGGACGAGATCATCGCCGCGATTGAATTGCCACCCGAGGATTTCTCGGCGCACTACACCTACCTGAAGGTACGAGACCGATTGAGCTATGCCTTCGCGTTGGTGTCGGTCGCGGCGGCGCTGGAGCTCGATGGCGATCGCATTGTCCAGGCGCGTTTGGCGCTCGGCGGCGTGGCGCACAAGCCCTGGCGCGACAGCGAGGCGGAGGCGGTCCTGCGCGGCCAGCAGCCGACGCTGGAAAACTTCGCCAGCGCCGCGGACCATCTGCTGGCGAGTGCCAGGGGCTACGGCCACAACGACTTCAAGATCGAGCTGGCGCGGCGGGTGATCGTTCGAGCCCTCAGTCAAGCGGCTGCCGGCACGCCGCAGTCGCAGACCGACAAGCGCGTCGTGTAGGAGCGGGTCCACCATGTCGACAACCACTGAGCCGCATGTCGGCAATCCGCGCAGCCGCGTTGATGGCCATACCAAGGTAACGGGTGCGGCGAAGTACTCGGCTGAGTTCGCGGCACCCGAATTGCTGCATGGCTACGTTGTGTCAAGCGCGATCGCGAAGGGGCGGATCACGCGCATAGACACGGATGTGGCCGAAGCCGTGCCGGGTGTCGTCCGCGTTCTCACCCACGAGAACCGGCCGCGCACCGCTTGGCGGGACAGCAAGTACCGTGACGAGGTGGCGCCCCCGGGCTCGCCGTTCCGCCCGCTCTACGACGAGAACATCATATTCAGCGGACAGCCTCTGGCGCTTGTTGTTGCCGAGGAATACGCCACCGCGCGCTACGCGGCGTCCCTGGTGCGGGTCGAGACCCAAGCGGAGGCGCACCAGACCGATCTCGAGCAGGCGAGGAACGCGGCCTACGTGCCACCGGAGAAGCGCTCCGGCATCGCGCCGCCACCGAAGCCGCGCGGCAAGGCGGCGGAGGCGCTCGCCGGGTCCTCGGTGCGTTTGGAGAACGAGTATCGTATCTCTCCCGAGCATCACAATCCGATGGAGCCGCACGCCACCACCGTGGTCTGGGAGGGTGACGACAAGATCACGGTTCACGACAAGATCCAGGGCGTGCTGAACACTCAGGAATACATCACCAACGTGTTCGGGCTGCGCGCGAGCGACGTGCGAGTCTTCACCCCCTTCGTCGGCGGTGCTTTCGGTTCGGGACTGCGCCCGCAGTATCAGCTTTTCCTCGCGGTGATGGCGGCGCTTGAGCTGCAACGCTCGGTTCGCGTCGAACTCACGCGCGACCAGATGTTCACCTTCGGCTACCGCCCTGGCACGATCAACACGGTAGCACTGGGCGCCGATACCAGCGGTGTGCTGCAGGCTATCCGCCATGAAGCGGTCGGCGCCACCTCGCGGTTCGAGGATTACCAGGAGGTGGTCGTCAACTGGTCGGGCTTGCTCTACCACTGCGACAATGTCGAGCTGAGCTACAAGATTGCGAAGATCGACACCTACACTCCGGTGGATATGCGAGCGCCGGGCGCGCCGCTCGGTGTGTTCGCCATCGAGTCGGCGATCGACGAGCTGGCTTACGAACTGAAAGCCGATCCGCTGGCGCTGCGGCTGCGGAACTATGCCGAGATCGACGAGAACGAGGACAAGCCGTTCACCAGCCGCGAGCTACGCGCCGCCTGTCAGCTTGGAGCTCAGCGCTTTGGCTGGGAGAGACGGTCCGCCGAGCCACGCTCGATGCGCGAGGGGCGCGAACTGATTGGCTGGGGCATGGCATCTGGCGTGTGGGAAGCGGCGATGCAGAAGACCAGCGCGCGCGCCACATTGACCGCCGATGGCAGGCTCGAGGTCGCCACCGCGACCGCCGATATCGGCACGGGTACTTACACGATCCTGACCCAGATCGGGGCGGATGCGTTCGGGCTACCGATGGAGCAAGTAACGGCGCGCATCGGCGATACATCGCTACCGATGTCGCCGATTGAGGGTGGATCGTGGACCGCCGCTTCCGCCGGCTCAGCGGTGCAACTCGCCTGCGAGGCAGTGCGCACGACGTTGCTCAAACATGCCCGCGCGATGGAGAACTCGCCGCTCGCCAACGCCGATCTGGACCACGTCAGCTTCGCCGGCGATCGGATCGTGATGAACAACGATGCGTCCCGCTTCGTGAAATTCGCCGAGGCAATGCGCTCAGCCGAGGTGGACCGTATCGAGGAGGAGGAGACGGCGTCTCCCAGTTCCGCGACGCAGAAGAACTTCAGCTCCTACACCCATTCGGCGGTGTTCGTGGAGGTGCGGGTAGACGAGGAACTCGGCGTGGTGCGCGTGACGCGGGTGGTCGACGCGGTTGCCGCCGGGAAGATCATCAACCCGAAGACCGCGCGCAGCCAGATCATCGGTGGCGTCGTGTTCGGCATTGGCATGGCGCTCGAGGAGGAGAGCCTGCTCGATCATCGCCTCGGCCGCTTCATGAACCACAATCTCGCCGAGTATCATCTGCCGGTGAATGCCGACATTCCGGACATCGAGGTCATCTTCGTCAGCGAGCGCGACGACAAGACCAGTTTGATCGGCGTGAAGGGGCTCGGCGAGATCGGGGTTGTCGGCACGGCCGCGGCGATCGCCAACGCGATCTTTCACGCGACCGGCAAGCGCATCCGCGACTTGCCGATCACTCTCGACAAGCTGCTGATTTGAGGCTCACGACCAAGTATCGCGCCCTCCGTGATCCCAAAAGGCGCGCGATGCTTCGGTGATCGCGTCGGCACGCGAGGCGCCGATATCGGAGAGCAAACGCGTGTCCATCTCGATCAATTGCCGGCGGGTCGTCATGACGTAATAGGACTGCCGCAGCCAATGCACGAGGCGCTGCCACGTGCCCGTCGTGCGACGTTGCGGGATCGTCGGCGCGAATAGCTGTGCGACGTTGTTGCCGGACATGACTGGCTCTCCTGACCCTTGTCCACGCCGCAGGATGGTGCGGCGGGCGTCATCAGGAAAACGAATTGCACTGATGGCGGCAATAAAGAATACTGATGGTGGCTATGAACCCTCCCGCGCTTGATCCTGACCTGCTGCGTGTCTTCGTGCTGATTGCCGAGGGGCGCAGTTTCACCCGTGCCGCCGAGCTGGTCGGCCGCACGCAGTCGGCGGTGTCGATGCAGGTCAAACGGCTGGAGGAGGTGCTGGGACAGCCGGTGCTGCAACGGAGCAAGGGCGGCGGCGTCGAACTCACGTCGCATGGCGAATATCTGCTCGGTCGCGCGCGGCAGATCCTGTCGCTGAATGACGAGGTGGTCGGCATGTTCCGCGCCCCGCCGGTCGCCGGTACCGTTCGGCTCGGCACGCCGGACGACTACGCGTTCAGCTATCTGCCCCCCATCCTCAAGCGCTTCGCGGAGACCCATCCTTCGGTCGAGGTGGACGTGATGTGCGGCCCGTCGAATGAGCTCGTCGATCGGCTGCGACGTGGCGAGCTCGATCTCACCTTGGTCTCGGAAGGCAACGAGCCGCGCGACTGGCCGCACACCAGGCTGTGGCGTGGGCCGCTGATCTGGGTCACCTCCACGCGCTACGCGCCGCAGCGCCAGGAGCCGCTTCCCCTGGCGCTGGCGCATCACACCTGTGCTTGGCGACGCGCCGCGATCGACGCCCTCGATGCGGCGGGGCGGCGGTATCGGGTCGCCTACACCTCTGGCACGCAGGTTGGCACCCACGCCCCGGTGATGGCCGGGCTGGCGGTGACGGTCTCGACCATGACCTGGCTGCCGGAGGGGCTGCGGGCGGTGCGCGCCGAGGATGCGCTGCCGCCGCTGCCCGAGTTCGGCATCCTCATGCTTAAGGGCGAAGCGCCAGCCCAGCCGGTAACGGACGCGCTGGCGGCGCATATCGAGGAGAGCTACCGCCGCGATATCACGCCGCTACCGCTCGCCGCGGCGAGCTGAGCAGGCTAAGAGCCCTCAACCGACGCAACTTTCAGCGGAGGTCACGATCGCGCGGCGACGGTTTGGCCGCCGCCTTTTCCAAATCCCCGCGCATGGCGTCGGGATGCCGCATACCCTCAGCGGTTCCGGACAGCGGATCACTCGGCCCACCGATACCGCTTACGCGTCCACCGGTTTCCTGGTGACGCTTGGTGGAGTGGCGATTCCATAGCAGGAACGCGATCAGGAAGACGAATGTGGCCAACGCGAGAACAAGAATCCAGTCCATGCTTCACCTTCGCGCCTGTCATGCAGTCAGAGCGTGACTCGGATGTAGGTCGTTCCTCTCACCATAGTAGTCCTACCCGCAATGTGATTGCGCCGCTGGGCGGCAGTTCGAGCGACCGTCAGCTCAGGAACGCGCCGCCATTCACGTGGATGGTCTGGCCGGTGACGTAACCGCCTTCGGGGCCGACCAGCATCCGCACCATCTCGGCGATGTCGTTGGTGCTCGCCTTGCGCCCGAGCGGGATCGTGTCGTTGGAGAGCGTGCCTGGCAACGCGCCGGCCGAGGCGCCGCGTACGGTGTCGACCGCGCCGGGTGCTACGCAGTTGGCGGTGATGCTGTGTGGCGCGAGCTCGATGGCGAGCGCGCGGATCAGTCCTTCCAGCCCGGCTTTCGAGGCCGAGACGTGACAGCGGTTCGGCGTGCCGACATGGGTCGATATGCCCGACAGCGCGACGATCGCGCCGCCGCCACGCGCGATCATTCGCGGCACCACGGCGCGCGCGATGATGAAGGCGCCGTCGAGCGCCACCGAAAGAATCTCGCGCCACTCCTCGAGGCGCATCTCGAGGAACGGTGTCTGCCGACGCAGCCCGGCGTTGCTCACCAGGATGTCGATCCCGCCCAGTTCCGCGCTCGCGGTGTCGACCATGCGCGCCACCGCCGCCGGATCGGTCACGTCGGCCACCTGTGCCAGGGCCTTGCCGCCGGCGGCCTCGATCTCGGCCACCACCGCGTCGAGCAAGGCACGGTCGCTGCGGCCGTTGACTACCAGCGTCGCGCCGTCCCGCGCCAGGCGGAGCGCGACCGCGCGGCCGATGTTCTTGCCCGCCCCGGTCACCAGGGCGATCTTGCCGTCCAGCGGCTTCGTCATGCGTCACTCTCCCTCGTCTGGGCCGGCGCGCGGCCGAGCGTAAGCCGGATATTGCCGAACGTGTCGAGCGCCGCCTTGGTGCCGGGCAATACGAGGCAGGTCGCGTCGTATTCCTGGATGATGAGCGGGCCGCCGCGCGTCCTGGTGAGTCCGGCGCGATCGATCACCGGCGTCTCGACCCAGCCCAAGCCGTCGAACCAGGCGCGGCGCGAGGTGGCGGCGGCGCTCCCTCGGGGCGGCATCGCGTCGGGCAATCGCGGCCGCTCGGGCAGGCCGCGCGCGACGACATTGACGCCGATCAGCTCGACGGGCTCGCCGGGTGGCGCCTGGAAGCCGTAGGCGCGGGCGTGCTCGGCGCCGAACAGCGCCGGCAACCGCGCAAGGATGGTCGCGCCGTCGCCGTCGGGCAGGGTGAGCTTGAGCTCGCTCGACTGCCCCATGTAGCGGGCGGCGACCGCGCGGCGGATCTCGCGGCGGGCGGCGGGAAACCCGGCGGCTTCGAGCTGCGCGATGGCCTCGCTGATCAACTCGGTGAAAACGGTGTCCAGCCGCGCCGGGTCGGCCTCGCTCACCGGCATGCGCAGGCTGCGGCCCAGATGATGCTCGGTCTCGGCGACGAGCAGGCCGAACGCGCTGAACAGGCCGGGCAGGGGCGGGACAATCACCCGCGAGATGCCGAGCTCGGCGGCGATGCCGACGGCGAACAGCGGCCCATTGCCGCCGAACGCCAGCAACGCGAACGCGCGCGGATCGCGGCCGCGCTCCACGGTGACCGCGCGGATCGCCCGCATCATCGTCGCGGCGGCGACGCGCAGCATCCCGGCCGCCGCTTGCTCGACCGAAAGCCCCATCGGCTCGGCGAGCCGCGTGGCGATGGCAGCACGCGCGGCGTCCGGTTGCACCGGGATCGCGCCCCCGGCGAGGCCCGCCGGATCGAGATAGCCGAGCACGAGGTTGCAGTCGGTGATCGTCGGCTCGGTGCCACCGGTGCCGTAGCAGACCGGGCCGGGATCGGCCCCAGCGCTGTCCGGCCCGACTTTCGGCGCGCCGGCGGCGTCGAGCCGGCAGATCGAGCCGCCGCCGGCGCCCACTTCGGCGAGGTCGATGGTCGGCAGCTTCAGCATGTAGCCGGCGCCGACCAGCAGCCGCGCCCCGGCGGTGACCCCGGCACCCACCTCCATGGCTTCGCTGCGCGCCACCTCGCCATCCTCGACCAGACCCGCCTTCGCGGTGGTGCCGCCCATGTCGAAGGTGATCAGCCGCGTCTCACCGATCCGCCGTGACAACGCCGCCGCGCCCACCACACCAGCGGCGGGGCCGCTCTCGATGACGTGTGCCGGCACGCGGGCGGCGAAGTCGCGCGAGGCGAGGCCGCCATTCGACTGCATCAGGTGCAATGTCGCGTCGATTCCGAGGCCGCGCAGCCGGGCGGCGAGGGTGGTCAGGTAGGCTCGCAACACCGGCTGCACGTAGGCGTTGATCACCGTCGTGCTCGTCCGCGGATACTCCTTGATCTCCGGCAGGATCTCGTGACTGAGCGAGATCGGCAGGTCGGGCAGCGCGACCCGCACCGCGTCGGCGATCGCCTGCTCATGCGCGGGGTTGGCGTAGCTGTGCAGCAGACACACCGCGAGGCTCTGCACCTGCTCGCCTCGCAACACGGTGATTGCTGTGTCAGCGCTTGCGGGGTCGAGTGGAGTAGCGATGCTGCCGTCCGGCCGCGTCCGCTCGCGCACTTCGAGCCGCAGTCGCCGCTCGACCAAGGCTGGCGGCTTGTTCCAGCGGAGATCATAGAGCCGGGGCATCCGCAGATCGCGGATCTCCAGCACGTCGCGAAACCCCTCGGTGGTGATCAACGCGGTGCGAGCGCCGGTGCCTTCGAGGATGGTGTTCGAGCCGATTGTGGTGGCGTGCAGCAGTTCGGCGATGGCGCCGCTCGCCTCCGTTCGCAGCGCCTCCAGCGCGGCACCGATACCCTCGGCGTAGTCGGCCGGCGTCGACAGCACTTTTCGGGTGAACACGCGGCCCGCGCCGTCGATCGCCACCAGATCGGTAAAGGTGCCGCCGATGTCGATGCCGACGCGCAAGGTCATCCGATCGGCGTCCACGCCACGTCGGGCAGCTTCGGCCGGGTCGCGCGCAAGCGGGCGCGCAGCGTCTCCGTGGCGGGCAGGTCGATCTGCGGCGGATCGCCCGACGCGACCACGCCGTAATCGTGCGCCGCCGCTTCGATCGAGACCAGCCCGTCGCGCAGGTCACGCGCGACCAGCTCGGGATCACGATCGAGCGCGTCGCCCCAACCGCCGCCGCCCGGCAGGGCGTGGCGAAACACCTGGCCGCGCCGCAGGGTCATGGTCAGCTTGGCGTGCAGCGCCTGCTCGGTGGCGCATCCCGGATCGAGCACGTTGCGCCCAGCCGCACCCGGCCCGCCGCCTTGCAGCCCATACGGCCGATGCGCCTGGCGGTCGGCGCGTACCTGCAAGACCCCTTCCTCGGCAAGCATCCGCCAGGTCCGTCGCAACGCCACCCCGCCACGAAATTCGCCGGCGCCGCCGGTGTCGGGGATCATGGCGTAGTCGAGCACCTCCAGTGGGTTCTCCGCCTCGATCACCTCGACGCTGAAGCTCGCCATGTTGGCGAACATCGAGGTGTTGGCGTCCGGCCCGTCGGCCCAGGGGCGCGCACCCCACGCACCCGAGAGAAAGTCCACGTAGATGAATGGCTTGCGGTCCGCATCGTAGCCGCCGATGGTAATGCCGGTGTTGCCACCTTCGCTCGCTGCGAACACGCGGTCGGGATACAGGCGGGCGAGCGCGCCGAAGCAGCAGTCGGTGGCGCGAAAACCGGTGAGGCCCCGCGCGGCGCAGGCGGCGGGCGGCAGCGCGTTCATGATCGTGCCCGCCGGCGCGATCACGCGGATCGGGCGGAACACGCCGTCATTGTTCGGCATGTTGATCGACAGCACCGATTTCGCGGCGGTGAACGAGGCGGCGGCGGTGTAGCTCCAGGTGTTGTTGATCGCGCCCTTCACCTGCGCGGCACTGCCGGTCCAGTCGATCTCCATCGTCTCGCCGCGCTTGCGCACCGTGCAGACCAGCGGGATGGCGCGACCGACATCGATCTGATCGTCGTCGATCCAGTCGGTGAACGTCGCCTCGCCGTCCGGCAGCTCGGCCAGGCAATGCCGGGTCAGCCGCTCGCTGTGGTCCATTGTCTCGGCGAGCAGCGCGCGCATCTCGGGTTCGCCGTGGCGCGCGACCAGTTCGGTCACGCCGCGTGCCGCCATCTCGCACGCGGCGAGCTGCGAGCGCAGGTCACCAAGCACACGCGCGGGCAGGCGCACGTTGCGCTCGATCATGCGGAACAACGTCGCGTTCGGCACGCCGCGCTCATACAGCTTGAGCGCCGGGATGCGCAGTCCCTCGGCGTAGATCTCGGTGCTGTCGGACGCGTTGGAGCCAGGCACGCGTCCACCGACATCGGTGTGATGGCAGATCGTCGCGCCATAGGCGATCACCCGCGCCCCGGCGAAGATCGGCTTGAACACGAATATGTCGGGCAGGTGCATGCCGCCCTCGTAGGGGTCGTTGAGCACCAGCACGTCACCCTCGGCGATGTCGCCGTCGAAGCGACGCAATGCCGCTTGCAGCGCCACCGGGATGCTGCAGAGATGGCCGGGCAGACTAAGCCCCTGCGCCGCCAGCCGCCCGTCGGCGTCGCAGATGGCGGCGGAGAAATCCATGATGTTCTTGAGCACGCCGGAATAGGCGGTGCGATAGATGGTCAGCGCCATCTCGTCGCCCAGCGCGGTCAGCGCGTTGCGAAAAAGTTCGGCGGTGACTGGGTCGGGGTGCTGCATCGGAGCAGGATGGCCCGGCGACGGGTTTCGATAAAGTGGCCCGGCAACACGACAGCAACACGACAGCAACACGACGGAGCAAACGCCATGCCGAAGCTCGGCTATCTGCTGCCGACGCGCGAGCAGATCATGCAGGGCCGGTCTGACACGGCGCCGCTGCTGACGCTGGCGGCGCGGGCCGAGGCGCTCGGCTACGATTCGGTGTGGGTCGGCGATTCGGTGCTGGCGCGACCTCGGCACGATGCGTTGACTTTGCTCGCCGCCGTCGCGGTCCGCGCGCCCAGGCTCGAGCTCGGGACGGCGGTGCTGCTGCCGGCGCTGCGCAATCCCGTGTTGCTGGCGCATCAGGTCGCGACCTTGGACCAGCTCTGCGAGGGCCGGTTAATCCTTGGCGTCGGCATCGCTTCGGACCGGCCGAATATCCGCGCCGAGTTCGAGGCATGTGGCGTGCCGTGGGACAAGCGGGTCGGGCGGATGCTGGAGGGATTGCGGCTATGCCGGGCGTTGTGGAACGGCGAGGCGGTGGAGTGGGACGGCAGGTGGAACCTGCACGAAGCGGCGCTCGCTCCGCTGCCGCATCGGCCGGGTGGTCCGCCGATCTGGATCGGTGGCAATCGTCCGGCGAGCCTCGAACGGGTCGGCAAGCATTTCGACGGCTGGTTCCCCAATGCGCCGGATGCATCGACGTTCGGTACGCAGATGCAGCAGATCCGCGAGGTGGCGCGAGCCGCTGGGCGTGATCCAGCGGGGCTGATCGGCGCGATCTATCTCACCATGGCGATCGACGATGACCAGGCAAGGGGCGACGCGCGGCTGAATGCATTCCTGGAGGGCTATTACGGTCAGCCGGCGTCGATGACCCGCGCGCGTCAGGTGTGCTTTGCCGGCCCGGTTGGAGGCGCCGCCGAATGGATCGCCGGCTACGCGCGGGCGGGTGCCCACCATATTGTGCTCCGCTTTGCGGGTGACCACGAGCGGCACCTCGAAGCGCTTGCCCGGGCGCGTGCCGCGATCGGTGCTTAGGTCGTGTCAGCGCAGCGGGTCATGGCCCCAATTCATCAACGACTTGCGCCAGCGCGTGTTGGCAACGTCGCCGTCCGGTCGCTGCGCGAGATGGCGGTGGACGTAACCGACCACCTTGCGCATGTCTCGGTAATCCTGGTCGCCGTACTCCGCCTGCTTCTTGGCGCGGATTTCGAGGATGCGGCGGCCCATGTGGTGCCCGACCGCCTCGCCCTTGCCGGGCGAAGTGACCTTCTCGCCACCCGGCTTCATGCCGACCGATCGGCTGGGTCGGCTCTCCAGCCACTTGCGCAGCGCTGCCGGAGCCATGTTGACCGCCTGGCGGAACTCTTGCCGGATCTCTTTTCGATCCTCGTCAGTGAGCTTCGCCGGCGCCATCAGCTTCGCCCAAGTGGTTTGCAGCGCAACGCGGGGCGCGCGCGCGAGTTCTAGCTCCCTGCCTTGCTTACAAGCCCGTCATGCGGACGCGACGCCCCTTGAACCAGCTTAGGATTCAGGCCACGTCGATACCATGTCATATCGCAAACCCGAGCTTCTGGACATGACGCCCGACGGCGCCTTCCGTCAGCCGGTGCGTCCGTCGCTTCCCTTCCGGATCGGCGCCGTTGCATTGGTCGTCGCCGTGCTAACCGGTGCCATCGCGGCGGCCGCCCTCGTGCTATGGCTGGCGCTGGCGCTGATTCCGGTGGCGATCGCCGCCGGGGTGATCGCGGTGATCGCGTTTCGCATCCAGCTCTGGCGAGCGCGTCGGGCGGCGGCGGCCAGGCGCGAAGTTTATCAGGCTCGTCCTTAGTCGATCCCGGCCAGCCCGAATTCGCGCGCCAGCAGCGTATAGGAACGCTGCCGGGCGGCTGGATCATGTAACGTCGTCAATACCGCGACCTCCGCAACATTCTGGTCCGCCGCCAGGGCGCGAAGCTTTGCCGCGACCTCTGCGGCGGTGCCGTAGATCGCCCGCTCCCGAATTCGGTCAAGTCGAAGCTGCTCGCCATCGCTGAGTGGCTGCGCCGCCGCTTCCTCGGGTGATTGCAGGGGCGCGAAGATGCCGCGATCCCGGTTGAGTCGGGCGATCTCGCGGGAGCGGAACAGCCACGCCGCTTCCTCCGCCGTTTCCGCCGCCAATGCCCAGACGCACGCAGCGGCGTGCGGAGCCGGGTGCTGCGGGCTCGGCCGATAGGTCTCGCGATAAACCCCGAGCGCCTGCTCGGCGCCGCGCCCGTCGGTGATGAAGTGCGCGAAGCAGTAAGGCAGACCGAAATAGGCGGCGACCTGGGCGCCGTAATCCGAGCTGCCGAGAACCCATACTTCGGGCGCGGTCGGCCCCTGTGGGTTCGCGACGATGTCGCGGAACGGGTGGCCTTCGACCAGCTTCTCGCCCGCGACCCACGCAAGCAGATCACGCACCTGAGCGGGGAACTGATCGGCGGCGGTCTCAGCTTGCGGGTTGAGCGCGTAGGCGGTCCGCCCGTCCGACCCCGGCGCTCGCCCGAGGCCGAGATCGATCCGCCCGGGCGCGATCGCGTCCAGCACCCGGAACTGCTCGGCCACCTTCAGGCTGGAATAATGTGGCAGCATCACGCCGGCGCTGCCCACCCGGATACGCGGGGTAGTGGCGGCGATGGCGGCGATGAGCACCTCCGGCGCGGTGCCGGCGATGCTGGCCGAGTTGTGGTGCTCCGCCACCCAATAGCGGCCGTAGCCGAGCGCGTCGCAGTGCCGGGCCAACGCCAGGCTCTCGCGGATCGAGGCATCGGGCGAGCGGCCGGTGACCACGGTGGACTGGTCGAGCACGGAGAGCCGGATATCGGGGGTCATCGGGGCGCGGTCCGCTCGAAGGGGCTGGGGTCAGAAGGTCGCATGACCGAATGTCGCGCGGAGCAGGGCGTAGACAAGGCCGCCCACCAGGAAACCGACCAACGTGCCGTTAACCCGCACATATTGCAGGTCCTTGCCGACATAGAGTTCCAGCCGGTCGGTGATCGTCGCCGCATCCCAGTTGGCGACGGTGCGGGCAATGAACTCAGACAGGTGGCCCTGTCCGGCCGGCAGGATGCGGGCGATGAGGTCCTCCGCCACGGCCTGCACCCGGGCCCGCGCCACCGGGTCGGAATCCAGCATGGCGCCAAGATTGCCGAGCGCGCCCTCGATCAGCGCGATCGTGTGGCTGTTCGGCTTGGCGGCATCGTTCTCCAGGGCGACGCGCAGCCGCGCCCAGATGTCCCAAAGCCACGCCTGCACGGTCTCGTGCGCCGCCAGCTTGCGGATCGCGGCACCGAGTTCGGCGGCACGTTGCGGGTCGGTCTCCAGCCGGTCGATCTCGCGCCGCACCCACTCGTCGAATGCCTGGCGCAGCTCCGATCCGTCGGGGCTCATCTTGTCGAGCTCGGCGTTGACCATGCCGAGCACCCGCCGTGCCACCGATGCACCGACCGCCCAGCCGATC
This sequence comes from Acetobacteraceae bacterium, assembly GCA_965218045.1. Lineage (GTDB taxonomy): Bacteria > Pseudomonadota > Alphaproteobacteria > Acetobacterales > Acetobacteraceae > CAVRCA01. The sequence continues at coordinate 261,055 of CBDCJX010000001.1, forward strand.
AGCCGACCGCCCTGCTCGCGTACCCGCTCCTCGATCGCGCCGCGCAGCGCGTGTTCCTTGCCGGCCATCAACTCCTTGAACTGGCCAAGAATGAAGCCGAACACCTCCTGATGTCGGCCGCCCTCGACCATGCTGCGGAGCGCGCGCGCCACCACCGCGCCCGCGCCGGGGCCGCCGAGGACGCGCGGTGTCAGTCGGGAGATCAGCCGTCGCGCGCGGCCGTCCTCCACGCCGGCCATCAAGCGCGGCAGCATCCCCGCCAGCGCCTCCGCTGTCGGCCGGGTCGCCACCGGATCGGCGAGAAAGCGGTGCAGCATGCCCGGCACGTCGAGCCGGCCGACCACGCCGGCGACCTCCTGCGGGGTGAACACGTGGTTGGCGACGAACCGGCCAAGCGCGCCGCCGAGCCGCGCCTTCTGGTTCGCCAGGATGGCGGTGTGCGGGATGGGCAGGCCGAGCGGGTGCCGGAACAGCGCGGTGACGGCGAACCAGTCCGCGATGCCGCCGACGAACCCCGCCTTGGCGGCGGCCTGCAACAGATCAGTGCCCCACCCCTCCGGGAAGGCGTAGGTCGCGACGGTTAGCACCGCCATCAGCACCAGCAGCCCGGTGGCGAAGGCGCGGTGCGACGCAAGCGCCCGGCGGCGCTCGATGTCCGGATCGGTGGTGTTCATCGGCGCACTCATAGGAGGTCCACCCGGGTCTCGCCCAGCGGCGTCGGCGCCCCTTGCCGCACTGCACCATGCGGAGCAGAGTTGTACGCATGCCAGATATTCCGACCGCTCCTGCCGTCGACGAGGTTGCCGCCGAGCTGTTGCGGGCGACGGAACTCGCCACCGCGCGCAGCGCCGAGGATCCGTTCGGCAACCCCGTGCTGTCGATCGCGCTGGGGATCACCCGCCGGATGGACGCCGGCGAGCTGACCGAGCCGATGATCGGCGCCCTGGTGCGCCATCTCCGCGATCAGGCGTTCGGGGCCCGGGCGCAGCGTATCGCGGATTATGTCGGCGGCACCGACATGCGGGCCAATGACGCGGTACTGGTGGGGTTGGCGCAACACCTGCACCGGCCGGACCCGGCGGACAGTCCGGTGCGTTGGGCGGAGTATCGCGCGCAGGTCGAGCGCACCCGCTTCGCCGCGGTGTTCACCGCCCATCCCACCTTCGCCTTGCCGCGCGAGGTCTACCAGGCGCTCGCCGCGGCGGTCTCCGGGCAGACTCCGCCCCGCTTCGACTCGCACCGGCCGAAGCGGGTCACCCTCGAGGACGAGTTCGCCCAGGCGATCGCCGCGATCGAGCGGGGTCGCGACGCGGTCGACCGACTGAATGCGGCCTTCCTCGACGTGGCGCGCACCGCCTGGCCGGACCGCTGGACCCAGCTTGTGCCCCGCCCGGTAATCCTGACGAGCTGGGTCGGCTACGACACCGACGGGCGGACCGATATCGGCTGGTGGGACACGTTGCGGCTCCGGCTGGCGATGAAGCGGCTGCAGTTGCGCCGCCTGCACGGCCAGTTCGCCGCGTTGCCCGGCGGCGAGGCGCTGGCGGCGCGTATCGAGCTTGCCCTCGATGCGGTGACGCGGCAGATCGAGGTCTGCCCGACCAAGCCGGAGCCGGCCCGCGTCGCGGCGCTGGCGCATGAACTGATCGACCATCGGGACGCTGCCCTGGTCTCGCCGGAACCGCTGCTCGAATTGCTGCGAGAGGCGATCGCGACGGCGCCGGACGACAAGGTGCGCCTCGCCCTCTGCGTCTCGCGCGCCGGTCTGGTCTCGCACGGCATGTCGCTCGCGCACACGCATGTCCGGCTGAACGCGGCGCAGATCCACAATGTCGTGCGCCAGCGGCTCGATATCGCCGATCCGCCGGAAGACCCCGCGCATCGTCGGGCGCTGCTCGCCTCGATCAATACCGCACTCGACAAGGTCGAGCCGATCCCGGTCGATTTCGGCGCGTTGCAGCTCGAACAAGCGTCGGCGGCGCGGGTGATGATGACGGTGGCGCAAATCGTCAAGCACGTCGACGCCACGGCGCCGGTCCGGTTTCTGATCGCGGAGACCGAGACCGGCTACACCTTGCTATGCGCCCTCTGGTTGGCGCGCCGTTTCGGCGTCGAGCGGCATATCGAGATCAGCCCGCTATTCGAGACCGCCGAGGCGCTCGAATCCGGCGCCACCGTGCTGGAGGAGGCGCTGCGCAGCCCGCACTACCAGGCGTATCTGCGGCAGACCGGGCGATTGGCGCTGCAATTCGGCTACTCGGATTCCGGGCGCTTCGTCGGCCAGCTCGCGGCGAGCTACCTGATCGAGCGGCTGCGGCTGAAGATCGCCGACATGCTCGCCCGCTTCGGTATCAGCGGAGTCGAGGTGCTGCTGTTCGACACGCATGGCGAGAGCATCGGCCGGGGCGCGCATCCCGGCTCGCTGAACGACCGGCTGAAATACCTCTCGCCCACCGCCAGCCGCCAGGCGCTGAACAAGGCCGGGCTCGCGGTGCGCGAGGAGACCGCTTTCCAGGGTGGTGACGGCTACCTGCTGTTCGGCACGCCGGAACTCGCGCTGGCGACCGTCGCGCGGATCGCCGAGCACACGTTCCACCCCGCCGCCGGGCCGATCGAGGACCCGATCTACGCTGACCCCGATTTCGTTGCCGACTTCTTCGCGACCATCAAGCAGGGCATGCAGCGCCTGGTGGAGGATGCCGGTTACGCCGCCCTGCTCGGCGCTTTCGGCCCGGCGCTGGTCGACAGCACCGGCTCTCGGCCGGCTTCCCGCCAGTCGGAGGGCATCGCGGCATCGGCGCGCATCGGCCATCCGCGCGAGCTGCGGGCGATCCCCAACAACGCGATCCTGCAGCAGCTCGGCTGGTGCGCCAACACCTTGCAGGGCCTGGGTGCGGCGGCGGCGCGGCATCCCGAGACGTTTGACGAAATGCGAGCGAGCAGCCGCCGCTTCAAGCGCGCGCTCGATCTGGCCACCCATGCGCTCGCCCATTCCGACCTCGACGTGCTGCGCGCGGTGACCGCCACGCTGGATCCGGGCGCTTGGCTCGATCGCGCGGCCAACACCCGAAGGCCGGGTCGACGCGAGGCGCTGGTCGCGGTGGCACGCGCGCTGGAGCGGCTCGATGTCTGGGCCGAGGTCCAATCCATGTTCCGCCGCATCCAGTCCGATCATCTGGCGCTGCGCGTCGCCTGGCCGGAAGCGCCGCGAATGCAGTCGCGCGAGGTGTTGCTGCACGCGCTGCGGCTCGCGCTGATCCAGCGTCTCTGGCTGCTGGCGACCGAGATTCCGGATTTTTCCCCGCGTCATAACGTCACCCGGGCAATGCTCGATGCGGCGATCCTGCGGCTCGACATCGAGGCGGCACTCGGATTGCTCGCGGAAGTCTTCCCGGCCTCGCCCGACCTGTCTGCCGAATACGATTACGGCGAGCCGCCGGGCCCGCGCGAGACGGCGGCCTACGCCCGCCAGCACGCCGATATCTTCGACCCGATGCGACGCCTGTTCGCCTTGATGCGGGAGATCGCCATCGCCATCACCCATGAGGTGGGCGCGTTCGGGTGAGCGGGCGCGAGCTACCGCGAGGCCAGGGCGGCGGCCAGCTCGCGCCGATCCGCCAAGCCAATTGAGAACGGGCGTCCAGCCATCAGCCCGCCATCCACCCCGAGATCCTGACCATTCACCATGCCGGCGGCGTCGCTCGCCAGGAACAGCGCTACCTGCGCGACATCCTCGGGAAGACCGGCGCGCGGGATCGGCTGTATGCGTGGCAGCAGCCGCTCGAACACGGCCTGGACCGCCGGGCTGCCGCGATCCGCGTCGGCGTCCCCGACGCCCGCCGCCTTGCCGAAAATCCCCGTGACGATCGGGCCGGGCGAAATGCTGTTCACCCGAATGCCATGTTCACCCAACTCCGCGGCCACCGACCGGGTGAGCTGGATCAATGCCGCCTTGGCCGCGGAATAGCTGTGCGCCGAGAAGCCGGCGCGATGCCCGGACACGCTCGCGACATTGATGATGCTGCCGCTCCGCTGACGCAGCATCGCGGGCGCGGCGTGCTTCATGCAGAGCATCGCGCCGCGTACGTGCACGGCCATGATTGCGTCGAAGTGCTCGACCGTGGTCTCGGCAATGCCGGTCATCAGCCCAGGCGTTCCGGCGCCATTGACCAGGCAGTCCACGCGGCCGAAGCGAACCAGCGTATCGTCCAGCAAGCTCCTGACGTCGTTCTCGTCGGACACGTCCGTTCGCCGGAAGTCGGCGGCCGCGCCGAGCCGATTTGCGACGTTCTCGCCCTCGGATTGGCGCCGTGCGGCAAGCATGACGCGAGCGCCCTCCCGGACGAACATCTCCGCGACAGCGGCGCCGATTCCGCTCGTCCCGCCTGTGACGATGGCCACCCGGCCTGCCAAACGTGTCATGCCGCGTTCCTTGTGCTGTCGGCGGCCCGTTCTTGCTTGCCCGAGGGAACGGGGCAATTACGCGAGAGGTAATCCTGCTCGTGGCTCCCCGCCCGGTGCATTGTTGCAGGTGCCATTGTTGCAGGTGCGATTGTTGCAGTTGCGATTGTTGCAGGTGCGATTGTTGCAGTTGCGATTGTTGCAGGTGCGATTGTTGCAATGGAGCCCGTTTCGGGCCCATGCTCGGATTGCCGCAAAGGCGTGAGGGCCGAGGCGATGAACGTCCAAGAGCAACCTGAAACCACGGCATCGGACGCGCCAAACCGGACGCACGGGTGGCGCACGTCCACGCCCCGTTCCGGCCTCGGCGCCGGCGCCTGGCTCTTCGCCGTCTTCGTCGTCGTGATGTTCGCGCTCGGACTGCACTTTTTGTATCAGTGACGCCGCCTAAGCATCTGATCGATGTGGCTGGCGTGTCCGTCGGGCACGCCACCGATCTCGCGCTCGGCTCGGGCGTCACCGCGATCCTGTTCGATCGCCCGGCGACTGCGTCGGCATGTGTATTGGGCGGCGCCCCTGGCGGGCGGGACACCGGTCTGCTCGACCCGGCGATGACAGTGCAGCAGATCGACGCCCTGGTGCTCTCGGGCGGGTCGGCGTTCGGCCTGGATGCGGCCGGCGGGGTGCAGGCGGCGCTGCGCGAGGCCGGCCGTGGCTTTGCCGTGGGCGGCGCGATCGTGCCGATCGTGCCCCAGGCGATCCTGTTCGACCTGCTCAACGGCGGCGACAAGAATTGGGGACGGGTGCCGCCTTACTGGGAGCTCGGCTACGCCGCTGCTCGCGCGGCCGGACCGGGCGGGTTCGAGCTGGGCACCGTGGGTGCTGGCACCGGGGCGACGACGGCCACGGTCAAGGGCGGCCTGGGCGCGGCGAGCGGGCGAACCCCGGCGGGTCATCGTGTGGCCGCCTTGGTCGCGGTGAACGCGCTCGGCTCGCCGCTGGTGGGCGAGGGGCCGCATTTCTGGGCTGCCCCGTTCGAGCAGGAGGCCGAGTTCGGCGGTCTCGGCTGGCCGGCGCGCATCGGGCCGGAGCATCGGCGATTGCGGGTGAAAGGCGGGCGTGGCACCAGCACGACGATCGGCGTGGTGGTCACCGATGCCGCCCTCGACAAGGCGCAGGCGTACCGGCTGGCGGTGATGGCGCATGACGGGCTCGCCCGCGCGCTGCTGCCCGCCCACGCGCCGCTCGACGGCGACACCTTGTTCGCCGCGGCGACCGGCAGGCTCGCGTTGAGCGACACGCTGGCGGAGCAAACCGCGCTGGGCCACGCCGCCGCGATGGTCGTGGCACGCGCCGTTGCCCGGGGCGTGTTCGCCGCGACCGCGCTGCCGCGACCAGAGGCGCAGCTCGCCTGGCGGGACCGCTTCCCCGCCCCTCGTAGTGGAAATCCTAATCCCTGACTGGCAAGAACAAGCTCATGCGGCTGTTCATCCTGCTTTGCGGCCTCGTGCTCTGGACCGCCGCCAGCGCTGCTCGCGGCGTGCCGCACTCTGCTCCGTCGCAGCTCTGTCTAAATGCCGTCGCCGCCGCCGAGCACGCACAACGGACCCCCGATCGCCTGCTGGTCTCGATCGGTCGGGTCGAGAGCGGGCGGCCGGACCCCCGCATCGGGTCGGTGCAACCCTGGCCGTGGACGATCAACGCCGAAGGGCAGGGTCACTTTTTTGACACCAAGGAACAGGCGATCGCGGCGGTCGAGGCGTTGCAGGCGCGCGGCGTGCGTTCGATCGATGTCGGATGCATGCAGGTGAACCTGATGCACCACCCGCACGCCTTCGCCTCGCTCGCCGAGGCGTTCGAGCCGCACGCCAATGCGCGTTACGCCGCCCGCTTCCTGATCGCGCTCCATCGCGAGCTTGGCGATTGGCAGCGGGCGATCGCCGCCTACCACTCCCAGACCGCCGGGATCGGCACCGATTACGCCCGCCGGGTGTTGGCTGCGTGGGGCCGTTCGCCGGCCGGGTTGCCGCCCGTTTTGGGAGCGGCAACGGTCTACACCGCGTTTGCCACCAGCCAGTCGCAATACCGCGCCTTCGCGCCGGCCAGCGCGCTGTTCGCCGCCTTCGCCGATCCGGCAACCCTGCCGCTCACCCTGCGCGGCTACGGCGGCCTGCCGGATCGTGAGGCGAGGGGCCGCGAATACCGGCGCTGAGCGTGCCTGATCCCCCGCCTGGAAACATGGGCGGCGAACGATCGCTCCGTGGCCGCGTTCTGCACGCACAACAACCCTTCTAGGAGGAGAGATGAGAGCGTTTGTACTGGGCCTGGCAGCGGCAAGTCTCGCCGCAAGCATGGCGGTGGCTCAGACCACGAAGGATACGGGAGCAGCGTCGGGCAACAACAACCAGGCGGTCGCGACGACCGATGCGAACGCACCACAGCCCGCCCATGGCTCGAACAGCTTCACCGAGGGTCAGGCGAAGGACCGGCTCGAAAAGGATGGCGGCTTCAGCAACGTCACAGGGCTGATGAAGGACAAGAACGGCGTGTGGCGCGGTCACGCGCAGAAGGCCGGTCAGCCGGTGAGCGTCTGGCTCGACTACAAGGGTAACGTCGGCAGCGGCACCTAAGCCGTTCGGACGGCAAGACGCGGCCGAGTTGGCCGGACCTAGTCCAACGAAATCAGGAGAGATGCACATGGCACAGCGCACCGTCGCACGCATGTACGACAGCTACGATGTCGCGGCCCAGGTGGTCAGTGACCTCGAGACGGGGGGAATCCCGCACTCCGACATCAGCATCGTGTCCAACGATGCACGCCACCGCGAAACCACGGCGACCGAGGGCGACGCCGCCAGCGGCGCCGGCGCCGGGGCGTCGGTCGGCACCTTGATCGGGGGTGGTGCCGGGTTGCTGGCGGGCATCGGCGCGCTGGCGATCCCTGGCGTCGGGCCGGTGATCGCGGCGGGCTGGTTGATCGCAACGCTCACCGGCGCCGGGGTCGGCGCGGCCGCGGGCGGTCTGATCGGGTCGCTGACCGGGGCGGGCGTGAGCGAGGAGGAGGCCAACGTCTATGGCGAGGGTGTCCGTCGCGGCGGCACCCTGGTCACGGTCCGCTGCGAGGAGTCGGAAGCCGAGCGTGCCACCTCGATCATGGCGAAGGGCGGGCCGGTCGACTGGCAGCAGCGCGGCGCCGAGTACCGCCAGGGCGGCTGGACGCGGTTCGACCAGACCGCCGGCCCCCGCACCGACGCCTCGACGGCAATCCCGGCGGTTCCGCCGGTGCCGCCGGCGTAGGAGAGCGCGACAGCCCGCGCCGACCGGGAGAACACTCGGCCGGTGCGGGCCAGCCTAGCTCAGGCTACGCACCAGTTCCGCCGCGTCGGGGAGGGTTTCGAGCGTCCCCAAGCGGTGGAGCGTGCGGTCGACCAATGCCGCTTCGGGCGGACGAGCGGCGTTGGCCGCGCAATCGGCGAATTTCGCGGCTCGCTGCGCTTCGGTCAGCGGCCGGTCGGGTGCGCCAAGCGGGGCCGTGGTCTCGCGAGTCGCGCTGCGCCCATCGCGGGTGCGCACGGTCAGCGTGGCCCAGTCGCGTGGCTTGCCGTCGACCGATGTGCCGCGCATCAGGGCCGCGAGGGCGAGTGGGGCGGGCGCGTCGACCGCCGCGACCTCGGCGATCCCGACGCGGCCGTGCAGCAGCGCGAGTCCGACCAGGAACGGCAAGCTGAACTGTGCCTCGACGATGTGGCTCGGACGCTGCTTCGCCGGGCCACCCTCGAACTGGTCGCGATACGTCGCCGGGCCGAGGGCGGCGGTGATCTCGGCAATGTCCGCGACCTGGGTGATGCCAAGCTCGTCGCGGATCGCGAGGGCCGCATCGAGTGCCGCGTGCAGCGGTCGGCCGCACGGGTAGGGTTTCAGGCTCAACCCGTCCCCCCGGAACGCGCTGCCGAGCGCCTCGGTGAGCGGTGCGAGGTCGTAGCCGCCGGGCTGGTAGAGCTCGAAGAAGCCGAAGCGTCCCGCCAAGGTGCCTTGCGTGCCGGTGAAATCCTCGGCGGCCAGCAGCGCGGCGATGGTGCCGTCGCGTGCGGCCTGGCCGGCTTGCAGCCGCTTGGTGAGCGCGCCGTCGAGAATGCACTGGCGACTGCCGGAGGCGAAGCTCAGCGCGATGCCGAGCGCGTGCTCCATCTGGTCGGCGGTCAGGCCGATGAGCTTGCCGGCAGCGGCGGCTGCGCCGAACACGCCGATCGCGCCGGTGCGATGCCAGCCGCGATCCACCGTCGCGGCGATCGCGATGCGGCACGACACGTCAAGCCCAAGCGCCACCGCGAGCAGCAGGTCGCGCCCCGGCGTGGTGCCGCGCATCTCGGCGACCGCGAGGCTGGCGGCCAGCACGGACACGCCGGGGTGGATCGAGCCGCCGTGGTCGAGCGTATCGTCGAAATCCAGCGCGTGGCCCATCGCCGCGTTGATCAGTGCCGCTTCCGGGGCCGGCAGGCGCTCACCGTGCAGCAGCACGGTGCTTTCGGTGGCACCGCCCCAGCGCTCGGCGAGCTTGCGCAACGCGGGGATACCCGGCGCGCCGCTGCCACCCAACATGCAGCCAAACGTGTCGGCGATATCGCGCTTGGTCGCCTCGACCGTCGCGGCGGGCAGGTCGGTGAAGCGGGTGCGATGCACGTGCTCGGCAAGCGCGCGGGCGGGGTCGGCGACCATGCCTGTCAGCTCGCCTCGAAGCCGCTGGGCGCGAGTCTCATGACGCTCTCCATTCCATCCTAGATCCCAAGCGCCGCGCGACCGGCGGTGCTCAAAATCGTGTCGTTCTGCGGCGTGTGGACGCGGCTGCACAGCACGTCGCGATAATGTCGCTCCAGCGGGTTGGCGCGGCTCAGGCCGGGATTGCCGACCAGCTCCATCGCGTGGCCGACCGCGGCGATGGCGTTGTTGGTGGCGGTGTATTTCACCAGGTTCGCCTCGGTCGACGCGATCCCCTCGAGATCGAGCTCGGCCCGTTCGGTCAGCGCGTCGATCACCATCCGGCTCACCCCGAGCAACGCCTCGATGCGGCCGACTGCCTCATGGAAGCGCGGCAGGGTGGCGAGTGCTGCGCCGAGATTGGCCGGCTTGCGTTCATGCAGGTAGCAGACGAGCCAGTCCCGCGCGGCGCGCGCGACGCCGTCATAGAGCGCGCCGACGGAGACGTTGTTCCACACCGTCACGATCAGGTCGCGGCCCGCCCATTCCTGCGGCGCGCGCAGATCGAGCGCGTGGTCGGCCGGGATCGTTACGCCCTCGAACACCACGTCGTGGCTGCCCGAAGCGCGCATCCCCATATGGTCCCAGGTCTCCTCGATGCGCAGGCCGGGCCGGTCCATCGGCACCAAAAACTGGCCGACCAGCGGCGGATCGTCGTCGGTGCGCGCCCAGACGATGCCGTAGCGCAGGATCGGGCTGCCGGTGCTGTAGATCTTGCGCCCATCGAGGCGCCAGCCCGCTTGCGTGCGCGTCGCGGTCGTCGCCGGAAGACCGCCGCGGGCGGGGGTGCCGAGCTCCGGCTCGACGCGCATCGCGTTGACCAGCGCGATGCCGGTTCGGCCTTCGTTCAGGATGCGCTCGCGGATCGGCGCGGCGATGCGCGGCGAGCGCAGCAGGCCGGCGAGCTGCAAATAGTGCATCAGCAGCACCAATGCGGTCGAGGCGTCGCCGCCCGCAATTGTGCTGGTCACCTCGACGATGTCGCGCAGGCCGCCGCCGAGGCCGCCGAGCTCGGTCGGCACCACGAGGTTGAGCAGCCCGGCCCGATGCAACGCGTCGAAATTCTCGAACGGAAACGATCCTTCCCGATCGTGCCGCGCGGCGCGGGTGGCGAAATCGGCCGCCAGCGCGCCGGCGATCCTCCCCAGTCGCCTCGACGCCCCGCGATCATCTCCGTCCATGCCCGCCCAACCCCCTAAAGCGACGCGTATTTGTCGATCGTATCGCGCCACTCGCCCAGGCTGTCCGGCCCGGACACCCGGCGCGCCAGGCCGAAATTGGCCATCACCGGGACCAGCACCCGGCTCACGCCGATCTCCGCGAGCCTGGGCAGCTCGTCGAGATCCTCGGGCAAGCTGGTGGTGACCTCCACGGCGGCGGGGTCGCGGCCATGTTGCTCGGCGGTGCGGCGTACCAGGTCGATCAGTTCCCGCGACGCGCCGCGCGCGGGGAAGAAGCCGTCGCCCAGCCGCCCCGCGCGCTTCGCCGCCGCCGGCGAGTGGCCGCCGATGATTACCGGCACGCTGCCGTTCACCGGCTTGGGTCGCATGTAGGCGTCCTTGAACCGGAAGAATTGGCCCTCGAAGCTCGGCCGGTCGGCGGACCAGAACTCGCGCATCACCTTGATATACTCATCGCACCGCTTGCCGCGCTCTTCGAACACCGCGCCGATCACGTCGAATTCTTCGCGCAGCCAGCCGACACCGACCCCGAGCAGTACCCGCCCCGATGACATCGCATCCAAGGTGGCGACCTGCTTGGCGGTGATGACCGGGTTGTGCTGCGACAGGATCAACACCCCGGTGCCGAGCTTGATCCGACTGGTCGCGGCGGCGACATAGGCCATCCAGATCAGCGGGTCGGGGAGCACGAAATCGCCCTCGCCACCGGGCAGCTTGCCATCGGTCGCGTAGGGGTAGGCGGACTGGTAGCCGTGCGGAACCACCGTGTGCTCGACCGTCCACGCCGAGTCGAAGCCGGCGGCCTCGGCGGCCTGCACCAGCTCCACCGCGCGCGCCGGCTCCGTGTACGGACCGGTGTTGCAGTAGCGCAATCCGAATTTCATCCGCCTGCCTCCCCGTGGCTTGCCCGACAAGCGTGCCCGCTTGACGGACCCTGGTCAAAGCCTGTCCTCTGTGGCATCGGCCCAACGAAACGTGGAGGATGCGCCCCTTGGCGAAGATCACCTTTCCTGTCGAAGCCACGCATATCATGATGTTTGCGCGCGCGGTCGGCGACGAGAACCCGGTCTATCACGATGCGCAAGCGGCCAAGCAGACCGAGGCGGGCGGGGTCATCGCGCCGCCGACCTTCCCCCAGGCGGTGGCGCAGTTCGACCCGGAGTACCATCTGCGTCCGAAAGTCGGCCAGAAATGGTTCGGCTCGGCCAAGGGACCAAGCGGGGTCGACGAGAAGCCCTCCTCCAGCGGCGGTCTGCACGCCGAGCAGCATTTCGAATATCACCGCCCGCTGCGCCCGGGCGATGTGCTCTCGGTCGAGACCAAGCCCGGCAACAGCTGGGAGAAGGAAAGCAAGCGTGCCGGCAAGCTGATGTTCACCGAGCGGGTGACCGAGTACCGCGACCAGAAGGGCGAGCTGGTCGTCACCGCGCGCAGCGTGGGCGTGCGGACCGAGCGTCCCGTGGACGCAGGCTGAAGGAGGCGGACATGACGTTGAAGGCAAGCGAGCTCAAGGTCGGCGACACGCATTCCGAGCAGGTCGTCGAGAACCTGTCGCGCACGCAGCTCGTGCAATACGCGGGCGCGTCGGGGGACTACAACCCGCTGCACACCGACGAGCCGTACACCAAGGAGGCCGCCGGGTACAAGAGCGTGTTCGCCCACGGCATGTTGTCGATGGGGCTGACCGGCAAGATGCTGACCAACTATGTCGGCGACGGACGTTTGACCAAGTTCGGCGTCCGGTTCACCAACCAGGTCTGGCCGGGCGACACTTTGGAGGCGAAGGCGACGGTGGCGGCGATCCGCGACGAGGGCGGCCAGAAGCTGGTCGATCTCACCGTGTCGACCACCAATCAGGAGGGCAAGGAGGTTGTCAACGGTTCGGCAACCGCGCGGATCGACCCGTGATTCCGACCAGGGCAGGCCGGGGCTAGGAGGCACGATGGCCGACACCATGCTGCGCGAGCCGACCCGGCAAGCCGGGACACTGCAATGCAAGGTCTGCGGTGCTCCGGCGCCGGAGACGTTCCGGGTGCCCGCTTCGAAGAAATCCGGGCACCCCTTCCCCGATCTGCCCGATGACTGCCCGTACTACGAATGCACACGATGTGGGTTCTGCTTCTCGACTCACATCGACGATGCCGACCACACCGAGGTGTACGACGACGACTACTGGGAGAACCAGGACCCGGACTGGTATGGTCGGGTCAGCGAAACCATTCGGCTGGTGCTGCTGGCCAATCGCCTGCTCGGCAAGCAGCCCGACGAACTCGAAGTGCTGGATTTCGGCTGCGGCGCCGGCACTTTCGTCGAGACCTGCCGCAAGAGCCTGCAATTGAAGGCGTGGGGGACCGACATCAACCCGCCGAAATTCGGCAAGGAGTTCTTCCTGCCGAAGCTCGATCGGAAGTTCGACATCATCACCGCGTGCGAGGTGATCGAACACATCCCGACGCCGCGCGAGACCCTTCGCTTCATCCGCGACCATTTGGTGCCGGGGGGCGTGTTCGCCTTCCAGACCGCCGAATACGACCGGGCGAATGGTCGCAACTGGTGGTATGTCGGGCCGGATAACGGCCATATCAGCCTCTATTCGCGCGGCGCGCTCGACTGGTTGTTCAAAGAGCTCGGCGGCACCGATCGGCTGCTGTGGCGCGATTACCCCGGCGTTCAGGCGTGGCAATTCGGCTCGCCCGAGGGCGGCGGGGAGCATCGGCGTCGGCTGCTGGACCTCGAGGCCCGCTGCGCCACCGCCGAGCGCGAGCTCGCCGCGATGCGGGCCAGCACGTCGTGGTCGCTCACCGCGCCAGTGCGTGCCCTAGGCAGCCGTTTCAGGCGAGGTTCGGGCGGTAGGTCTTCGTGAGTCCGCCGCCGGTCGACCGCTGGACCTCAGCCGCGCCGATCCGCTACCCAGACCCCGATTTCGTCACCCTCGATCCGCGCTTCGAGCGGCTGATGCTAGGCCACGCCGCGATCGAGCGTATCGTCGACGGCTGCCGGTTCACCGAAGGGCCGGCCTGGTTCGGCGATACCCGGCAGTTGCTGTTCAGCGATATCCCGAACGACCGACTGATGCGCTGGGACGAGGAGACCGGGGCGGTCGGCCTGCTGCGCAAGCCCGCCGGCTACCCCGACGGCAACACGCGCGATCGGCAGGGACGGCTCATCACCTGCGAGCTGGGCACCCGCAAGCTGACCCGCACCGAGCATGACGGCAGCGTCACCGTGCTGGCGGAGAGTTTCGAGGGCACCAGGCTCACCGGCCCCAACGACGTCATCGTCAAATCCGATAAGTCGATCTGGTTCAGCGACAACGGCGCCGGCATTCGCGGCAACTATCTCGGCGACAAGGCGCCGCAGGAGCTGCCATTCCGGGTCTATCGCATGGACGGCGTCACCGGTGCGTTGACGATCGCGGTGGGCGACATGGAGCGGCCGAACGGCCTGTGCTTTTCCCCCGACGAGACGCGGCTCTATGTCGTCGATACTCCGGGTGGGGTGAAGACCACGCATGTCTACGACGTGTCGGCCTCGGGCACGGAGGTGAGCAACGGACGGGTGTTCTTCGACGCCACGCCTGGTTTCGCCGACGGCATACGCTGTGACACGGAGGGCAATGTCTGGTGCGGCTTTTCCGGCGGCGAGGGGCACGACGGCGTGGCGGTGTTCGCGCCCGACGGCACGCTGATCGGCCGCATCCTGTTGCCGGAGCGCTGCGCCAACCTGTGCTTCGGCGGCACCAAGCGCAATCGGCTGTTCATGACCGCGAGCCAGTCGGTGTACGCGGTCTATGTCGAGGCGCAGGGCGCGAAGGGCGGCTGATTCCGGCCGCCGCAAGTTTTCCCACCCGCCCGCTCTGGGGGGGGGGGGCGGCATTAGGTTAACAAACCGGAACGATTGATTCACGCCTCGGCGCGACACGTTCATCCCGGTTCGAAAAGTCCGCCCGGCGGGCCGCGGGCGACCCACGGCAGCTGGTCGACCCGCCGGGCGGCACGACGACGGCGGTAACGGCCGGTCGCTTGCGGCATCTCGGCGGAACTTCGCGCGGGCGCTGCGGCGGCGTCGGCTGGCGCGCCATCGTCGGCGGGCGCACCGGCGGGCGAGGCTGCGGCGCGCTTACGCCGCGTGTGTTGCAAGAGGGGGTGCTCGGATAGCCTGATGCCCAGCATCTGACAGAGCGGGCGCAGCAGCCGCCCCATCTGCGGCGCGGCTTGCAGCAGCGCCACCATCTCCGGATCGGACAGCAGATGGTTCAGCTGACTGCCATAGACCGCCGCCTCCGGCACCAGCCGCAACAGCCAGGCAAAGCCACGCGGCAGACGCTCGACCGGACGATCCGCCGGATCATCCGACTTGCGCCGCTTGGCTTGCCGGCCGGCGCGGGAACCAGCCGATGTCGCCGACGGGAGCTTGCCCGAGCGGACCCGGGCGGCAAGCTTGGCGAACCGCACGCCGAGGCGGCTCAGCCGCTTCCAGATCAGGATGTGGATGACGCCGATAACCGCACCCCGCGCGGCAACGGCCTGCAACAGCGTGCCGATGATGAAGGCGAAGCGTTCGATTGGAGGTAGAGGGACGTACTGCACTCACGGAGTAGAACACAACGCGAACAACGTGCGCAAGATGAATCCCAGGCGCTCTCATACCAAACCCTACTCCGGGCCGGTTTCGGTAAGCGGGAAGGCCGTCGGATACGGCGGCTGGCAAAAATCGGGAGCGGGTTACCGACCCTCGGCGATGAACGCCATCGGCTCACCCGTCATTGGCGGCGGTGCAACGTGCGGGGTCTCCGACGCCGGACCTTGCCGCGCCGCCGGGGCACCGGCGAGCCAAGTCACGCCAAGCATCGCCAGCGACGCGGCCGCCCCGGTAACCTTGCGCCAGGCAACCTTGCGCCAGGTAACCTTGCGATACGTGATCACGTATCTCCTGATGAGGTGCTTCCGTGGCCGATCCGCCCTATAGTGCATCGCCGATCACGGGTTGCGGCGGGTGATCTGCCACCGGAGCGGGCGCGTAGGAGCGTCGGCACGGGGCGACCTCGTATCCCTCTACGGACAGGTAAGGAGTCGGTGCCATGCAGATCTTGCGACGTCGCGGCTGGGAGCTTCCCGAGAGCGCGGTCACCCCGGAGGCGCTGGCGCTGGGCCGGCGCACGCTGCTGGCCGGCTCGGCGGCGCTGGCGATCGGCGCGCCCCGGCTGGCACGGGCCGAGGAGGCGAAGGCGGTGCCGCGCAATCCGAAATACGAGGCGGGGCGCCCGCTCAGTGCCGAGAAGGACGCGACCACCTACAACAACTATTACGAGTTCAGCGAAGGCAAGAATCTCTGGCGCGAGGCGCAGGACCTGCCGCAGCGCCCGTGGACGATCCAGTTCGACGGCATGGTCAAGCAGCCGCGCACGGTCGGCGTCGACGACCTGCTGAAGCAGGTCTCGCTCGAGGAGCGGGTGTATCGCCACCGCTGCGTCGAGGCTTGGGCGATGACGGTGCCCTGGACCGGCTTCCCCTTGGCCGAGCTGGTGCGGATCGCCGAGCCGCTCGGGTCGGCCAAGTTCGTGGTGTTCCAGACTGACCTCGATCGCAAGCACATGCCTGGGGTGCGCCGCAGCTTCTATCCGTTCCCCTACATCGAGGCGGTGACGATGGAGGAGGCGGCCAATGAGCTCGGCTTCATCTCCACCGGCCTGTTCGGCAAGCCGATGCCGCCGCAGAACGGCGGCCCGATCCGGCTGACCCTGCCGTGGAAATACGGCTTCAAGTCGGCGAAAGCGCTGGTCAAGGTGAGCTTCGTCGAGACCCGCCCGACCACGTTCTGGGAAGCGATCGCCCCCTCCGAATACGGTTTCTGGGCCAACGTCAATCCAGCGGTCCCGCATCCGCGTTGGAGCCAGGCGACCGAGCGACTGCTGACCAGCGGGGAACGCGTGCCGACCCAGATCTACAACGGGTACGGGCCGTTCGTCGCCTCGCTGTACGAGGGCAAGAGTAAAGAGAAGCTGTTCATGTGATCAAGCAACGCGTCCCGGCCGCGCTAGCGGCCATCTTCCTGGTCGCCGCGGTGGGGCTGGCTACGCTTGCTCCACCCGACCTGCCGCTCGCTCAAGCGCTGCTGGCGATCGACCCCGGGCTGCTTGGCCGAATGGAGGGGGGTTTGCGGGCGCACGCGCCCTGGTTCTGGAGCCACGTTGCAATGCCGGCGCTGATCCGTCCGGCCTGGCTGATCCCGGCCGGGCTCGGCATGGTGTGCGCCGGCTTGGCGTTCAGTCTCGCGCCGCAGCGGAATGCGCCGCCGCGCCACAAACGACGGTGACAAGTCTTGCCTGACGATCTCCGCCCCCCCGCCTCGCCGAGCTCGCTCACCGACCGCGCTGCCTCGGCCACGCGTGCCGCCAAGCTCGCGCCGGATTGCAGCGGCCTCGATTTCTACTCGATCGACCGCAGCCTGCGCGATCTGCTGCCGCTGTATATGGACGCGGCGTTGCTGGATCACTTGCGGCCGCATCTCGAACAGATGGGCGAACTCGCCGGCGGACGGCTCAACGCGCTTGCGGAGGCCGCCGACAAGCATCCGCCGGTGCTGCATCCGCGCGACCGCTTTGGCCGTGACGAGGAGTGGATCGAGTTCCACCCGGCCTACCGGGAGATGGAGCAGATCGCGTTCGGCCGGTTCGGGCTGCACGCGATGACCCATCGCGCCGGCGTGCTCGGCTGGCCCACGCCGATGCCGAAGTTGGCGAAATACGTTTTTCATTACTTGTTTGCGCAAGCGGAGTTCGGCCTGCTCTGCCCGGTCAATCTCACCGACAGCTCCTCCGAGCTGGTCCGGCGCTACGGCAGCGAGGCGGTCCGCGCCCGCTATCTCGACGCGATGTGGAGCCAGAACCTCGATCGCCTGCATCGCTGCGCCCAGTTCATGACCGAGAAGGCGGGCGGCTCCGATGTCGGCGCGGCTGAGCTCAGCGCGGTGCCGGACGGCGGGCACTGGCGGCTGCATGGAGAAAAATGGTTCTGCTCGAACGCCGATGCGGAGCTCGCCGTGCTGCTGGCCCGACCCGAGGGCGCGCCAGCTGGCGGGAAGGGCCTCGGTCTGTTCCTGATGCCGAAGACGCTGCCCAATGGCTCGCGCAACGCATTTCGCATCGTGCGGCTGAAGGACAAGCTTGGCAGCCGTTCCATGGCGAGCGGCGAGATCATGTTTGACGGCGCGGTCGCCTATCAGCTCGGCGCCTTGGACAACGGCCTCAAGCAGATGCTGGAGATGGTCAATTCGAGCCGTCTGTCGCATCTGACGCGGGCGGCCGGCATGATGCGCCGCTGCCTCAACGAGGCGATGCAGGCGGCGACCCATCGCGATGCGTTCGGGCGCGCCGTTATCGAGCATCCGCTGATGCGCCGGCAGCTGATCAAGCTGATGGTGCCGACCGAGCAGGCGCTCTCGGCCCTGATGTTCGCCGCCGCGACCTCCGCCGACGCCGACAGCGCTGACAACACGCGCGCGCGTAAGGTGCTGCGCCTGCTGACGCCGGTGATGAAATACCGCGCCTGCCGCGACAACGTCACCGTCGCGACCGGGGCGATGGAGGCGCGCGGCGGCAACGGCTACATCGAGGACTTTCCCAACGCCCGCCTGGTGCGTGATGCGCATCTCGGCCTGATCTGGGAGGGCACGAGCAACATCAACAGCCTCGATGCGGTGCAGCGCGCCGTGGGCAAGGAGGGCGCGCATCTCGCGCTGCGCGACGAGCTCGCCGAGCGGCTGGATCGCGCAACGCGTCTGCCTGGCCAGTTCCGCACTCGGCTGGAGGGCGGCGTGGCGCAAGCGATCCGCTTCGCCGAGGAGGTCGCCGCCTCGCCGGAGAACGAGCGGTTTTGCCGCACCGCCGCCGGGGCGCTGTATCACGCGATCACGGCGGTGCTGCTGGCCTGCGAGGGCGAACAACTGGCCGCGGACGGCGGCGACGCACGACGGATGCTGCTCGCGCGCTGTGTGCTTGAGCATCGCATGGCCGAGGCTCCGCGTTTGAGCTTGGCCGGACGCGCCTGGGAAGAAGCGGCCGCCAGCTTGCTGCTGGCGAGCGCGCCGGTATCGCACGCGCAGGCCACGGAGCTGCTGACCGCCTGACGCGGCTCAGATGTCGAGCAAGCGCCGCGCGATGCCGATCACCCGGTGGGCCTCGCTCCACAGGCCATAGGGTTCAAGGTCGTCGAGCGGCGCCCACACCGCCTCGGATACGTCGGTCGCGCCGACCGGCTCGCCGCTGATCCAGCGAGCGGCGAAGTCGATGATTGTGTAGTGGAACTGCACCCGGCCGCTCGTGTCACGGTGGATGGTGTCGACATTGGCGGCAAGCGCGAGCGCACCCACCTCCAGCCCGGTCTCCTCGAACAGTTCGCGGCGTGCGGCTTGCTCGGCGGTCTCGCCCAGTTCCTGCGCCCCGCCGGGCAAGCTCCACGCCCCGAGGCTGGGCGCCTTGCCGCGACGGACCAGCAGCACGGCGCCGGCCCTGAGCACAACAACGCCGATCCCCACGATGGGGCGGGCGGGATACTCGCGATCGCTCATCCGCCGCTACTCCCCGCCGGTGCAAGCTGGCTCATCCGCCCGCCTCCGCGTTGACGGCGACCGGGCACGGGAGGACATTGTAGTCGTAACGGCAGGAGTTTCGACATGAACTACGTCTCGAGCGAAGCGCGGCGCGCCGGAACCAGTGACGCGGAGTGGCAAGCCCGGGTCGATCTCGCGGCGGCCCACCGGCTGGCGGTGATGCACTACCTTAACGAGGGCATCTTCAACCACTTCACCCTGCGCGTGCCCGGCAAGCCCGGCCGCTACTACCAGATCCCGTTCGGCCTGCATTGGTCCGAGGTGACCGCAAGCTGCTTCATGGAAGTGAGCTACGAAGGCGAGCGCCTGGCGGGCGAGGGCGAGATCGAGCGTTCGTGCTACTGCATCCACGCGCCGATCCACCGGGACCTGGAGAGCGCGGCGGCGGTGTTCCACACCCATATGCCCTACGCGAGCGCGCTGACCCGGCTCGAAGATCAATGCATCCTGCCGATCGGCCAGACCGAGCTCGGCACCTTGGTGCACACCGCCTATGACGATCACTACGATGGCCCGGCCTTCGATCCGGCCGAGGGCGCTCGGCTGGCCAAGGTCATCGGCGACAAGACGGTGCTGATGATGGCCAATCACGGCGTCGGCATCGTCGGCCGCAGCGTGGCCGAGGCGTATGACCGGTTGTATTACGTCGAGCGCGTCGCCCAGGTGCAGCTTTACGCGATGTGGACCAACCGACCGCTGCGCCACCTGCCGCCGGACGTCGTCGAGAAGACCGCGAAAGGCATGAGCGGCGGCCCGCGTTACGGTGGCCGGCGTGCCTGCGAGTGGCACTTCGACGCGCTGAAGCGGATTCTCGACCGCAAGGAGCCCGACTACCGCGACTAACCCGCCTTTGTCATCGCGAGCCGCTTGGCGGCGTGGCGATCCATGCTCGCAACTCGGAGCAACGCAATGGATCGCCACGGCGCTGCGCCCCTCGCGATGGCGAGGCGGTGACCACCCTAATCGCCCGGCGCGCCCATTTTCGCGGCGAGGGCGGGCATCCGGTGGCGTCGCGGCGAAAGCCAGCGTTGCAGCCGGTCGAGATAGAGATAAACCACCGGCGTGGTGTACAAGGTCAGCGCCTGGCTGAGGATCAAGCCGCCAACCATCGTGTAACCGAGCGGCCTGCGGAACTCGGAGCCGGCGCCGGAAGATAGCATCAGTGGCAGGCCGGAAAGCAGCGCCGCCATCGTCGTCATCAAGATCGGGCGAAACCGCAGCAGGCACGCCTGTCGGATCGCGTTCAGCGGGGTCTCGCCGTCGCGTCGCTCGGCGGTGATGGCGAAGTCGACCATCATGATCCCGTTCTTCTTGACGATGCCGATCAGCAGGATCACGCCGATCAGCGCGATCACCGACAGATCGTAATTCACCGCCATCAGCATCAGCAGCGCGCCGACGCCGGCCGAGGGCAGGGTCGAGAGAATGGTCAGCGGCAGGATGTAGCTCTCGTACAGAATGCCGAGGATGATGTAGACGGTGATCAACGCCGCCGCGATCAGGTAGGGCTGGCTCGCCAGCGAGGATTGGAACGCCTGCGCGGTGCCCTGGAACGTGCCGTTCAAGGTCGACGGCGCGCCGATCTGCCCGACCGCCGTCTGGATCGCCTGCACCGCGTCACCGAGGGCGGCGCCTTGTGCCAGGTTAAACGAGATGGTCACCGCCGGGAACTGGCCTTGGTGGCTGATCGACAGCGGCTGCACCGGTCGCGTGTCCCATTTCACGAAGCTCGACAGCGGCACCACCTGGCCGTTGGCGCCGCGAACGTAGAGCTTGTTCAGCGTGGCAACCTCACCCTGCATGTCCTCCGGCACTTCGAGGATCAGGTGATACGAATTCACTTGCGAGAAATACTGCGCGATCTGCCGCTGGCCGAACGCGTCGTACAACGTCTCGTTGATCACTTGCGGCTGGACACCGAACCGCGCCGCCGCGTCACGGTCGATGGTCAGGGTCGCGGTGGTGCCGGCGACCTGCTGGTCGGTTGCGACGTCGCGCAGCATCGGAAGGCTGCGCAATTTCGCCAGCACTTTCGGCGCCCACTCGTAGAGCTGGTCGAGATCGGCATCCTGCAGGGTGTACTCGAATTCCGTGCGCGTCCGCCGCCCGCCGACGCGGATGTCCTGCGCCGGCTGCAAATACAGCTTCATGCCCTCCAGCCCGGCCAGTTTCGGGCGGATGCGGTTGATGAAGTCGACATTGCTGCCGAGCGTGCGCTCCGACCACGGCTTCAGCGTGATGTACATGCGCCCGGTGTTGCCGGTCTGGCCGGAGGTCGAGCCGACGAACGAGGCGAAGGTTTGCACGTCGGGGTCGGCGCTCACCACCCGGCCCACCGATTCCTGCAGCTCGACCATTTTCGCGAACGAGACGTCCTGCGGCCCATCGCTGATGCCGACCACGACACCGGTGTCTTGCGTCGGGAAGAAGCCTTTTGGGATCAGGACGTAGAGATAAACCGTCAGTGCCATCGTCGCGAAGAACACCAGCAGGGTGATCGGGCTGAAGCGCAGCGCGATGTCGAGGGTGCGGCGGTAGAAGCCGATCATCAGCTCGAAGCCGCGCTCGACGAAACGGTAGACCCGGCCATGCGTCGGCTGGTGGCGCAGGAAACGCGAGCACATCATCGGCGTGAGGGTGAGCGACACCACCGCCGAGACCATCACGGCGATCGTCACCGTCATCGCGAACTCGCGGAACAGCCGGCCGATGATGCCGCCCATCAGCAGCAACGGGATGAACACCGCGACCAGGGACAGGCTGATCGAGACGATGGTGAAGCCGATCTCGCCCGCGCCTTTCAGCGCGGCCTCCATCGGCTTCATGCCCTCCTCGATGTGCCGGTAGATGTTCTCCAGCACGACGATCGCGTCGTCGATCACGAAGCCGACCGCGATGGTCAGCGCCATCAGCGAGAGATTGTCGAGGCTGTAGCCGAGCAGGTACATCACCGCGAAGGTGCAGATCAGCGCCACCGGCACCGTGAGGCTCGGGATCAACGTCGCCCACAGGTTGCGCAGGAACAGGAAGATCACCATCACCACGAGGCAGATCGACAGCAGCAGGGTGAACTGCACGTGGGCCACCGACTCGCGAATGGTGAGCGTCCGGTCGGCCACCACCTGGACCTTCACCGAAGGCGGGATCGAGGCTTCGAGCCGGGGTAGTGCTGCCTTCACCCGCTCCACCGTGTCGATCACGTTGGCGCCCGGCTGCTTGAACACGATCAGCAGGACGCCGCGCGTGTTGCCGTGCCAGCCCTGCAGCTTGGTGTTCTCCGGCCCGTTGATCGCGACACCGATATCGCGCACCCGCACCGCGGCGCCGTTACGGTAGGCGAGGATGACGTTGTTGTATTCGGCCGCCTTGGTGAGCTGGTCGTTGTCGTAGATCGTCAGCGAGCGGGTGGCGTTGTCGATGCTGCCCTTCGGCGTGTTGACCGTGGCGTTGACCAGGGTGTTGCGCACGTCCTCGAGCGTCATGCCCATCGCCGCGAGCTTCGCCGGATCGACCTGCACCCGCACGGCGCGCTTCTGCTCGCCGGCAATATAGACCTGCGCGACCCCGCTGATCTGCGAGATCTGCTGGCTCAGCACGTTGTCCGCGTAGTCGTTCACGTTGATCATCGGCATCGCGTCCGACGACAGCGAGAGGATCAGGATCGGGCTGTCGGCCGGGTTCACCTTCCGATAGGTCGGCGGCCCGGGCAGGTTTTTCGGCAACTGCCCGCCGGCCGCGTTGATCGCCGCCTGGATGTCGCCGGCGGCGGCGTCGATGTTGCGGTCGAGGTCGAACTGCACGGTGATCTGGGCGCCGCCTTGCAGGCTGATCGAGGTCATCTGCGCGACCCCGGGGATTTGCGCGATCTGGTATTCGAGCGGCTGCGCGACGGTGGCCGCCATCGTCTCGGGGCTGGCGCCCGGAAACCGGCCGCTGACCACGATGGTGGGGAAGTCCACGCGCGGCAGGGGTGCCACCGGCAGGAATGGATAGGCGGCGATGCCGATCAGGACCAACGCCGCCATCAGCAGCGAGGTCCCGACCGGCCGGCGGATGAACGGCGTCGAGATGCTCATGGCCTAGCCGCCTTTCGCCGGGGCGGCGCTGTCGGCGACCCGCGTGCCGTTCTGCAGCCGGGACTGGCCGCTGACCACGACGCGATCATCGACTTGCAGCCCTTTGCCGACCACGGCCACGGTGCCGGTGTCCTGCTCGACCTCGATATCCTGGCGCGCCACCGTCTGGTCGGGCTTGACCACGTAGGCGTACAAGCCGGACGGGCCGTGCTGCACCGCCTCCGACGGGATGGTCAGCGCATCGTGCCGGGTCGCCACCAGCAGCCGCGCGTTGACGAACTGGCCCGGCCACAGCCGGTTGTCCGGGTTGGCGAACGTCGCTTTCAGGCGGATCGTGCCGGTGGCGGTGTCGATCGCATTGTCGGGCGTGAGCAGCTCGCCGACGCCGAGTTCGGTCTTGTCGTCGCCGGAATAGGCGCGCACCGGCAGCTTCCCCTCCGCCATCGCCGCGTTGATCCGGGGCAGGCTGTCCTGCGGCAAGGTGAACACCAGCGAGATCGGGTGGAGCTGGGCGATGCTGATGATGCCGCCGGAGTCGCCGGCGCGCACCAGGTTGCCGGGGTCGATCTGGCGCAGCCCGACCCGACCGTCGATCGGCGCCAGCAGGTAGCAGAAGCTGAGGTTGAGCTTCGCCGTCGAGATCAGCGCGTCGTCGCCCTTCATGGCGGCAGTGGCTTGGGCAACCGTCGCTTGCTGCGTCTCGACCTGCTGGCGCGAGGCGAAATCCCGGGTCGCGAGCGAGCTGTAACGCGCGAGGTCGCGCTGCGCGTTGTTGAGCAGCGCCTGGTCCTGCGCGCGCTTGGCCATCGCCGCGTCGAGTGCCGCCTGATACGGGCGTGGGTCGATCACCGCCACGAGCTCGCCCTTGCGGACCTCCTGGCCTTCGGTGACCTTCACGTCCATCAGAGTGCCCTCGACCCGCGCCTTGATGGTGACGGCGTTCAATGCCTGCACCGTGCCGAGGCCGCGCAGCAGCACGGGGACATCGGCGCGAGTGACGGGTGCGGCTGTCACCGGGACCGCCGGCGATGGCTGGGCGCGGCCATGCGTTGTCAGCGCGAACGCCACCGGCAGCCCGAACAGCCAGGCGCGGGCCTGGTGATTGGGATGACGCCGGTCGCTCGGTCGGCCGCTCGGGCCCTGGATCGTGAACGCCACTCTGCACCCAGCTAGTTGGTCGGGCATTGCTCGGCATTGGGCGGCGCATGGCTAGCCGATCATTTGCCGAGCTTGGCATCCTCCGCGAAATGCCGGTCGAGGACCAGCCCGCAAATCGGCGGCGATAGCGGGCGCGCGAAACCTTGCATGGCTGTCGGGCCGGACGTAATCCAATCTCAGCCCTGTCCGGAGAACGCCGCGATGGACCACGCCCCGGTCGATACCACCCTGCTCGCCGACCCGCATGCCGAGATCCGCGAGGAAGTGCGCAAGCTCTGCGCCAAGTTCCCCGGCGAATACTGGCGCAAGCTCGACGCGGTGCGCGGATATCCGACCGAGTTCGTCACTGCGCTGACCGAGGCCGGCTACCTCGCCGTGCTGATCCCCGAGGAATATGGCGGTGCCGGCCTGCCGATCTCGGCCGCCGCGGCGATCCTCGAGACGGTGCAGCAGGAGGGCTGCAACGGCGCCGCTTGCCACGCGCAGATGTACATCATGGGCACCATCCTGCGGCACGGCTCGGAGGCGCAGAAGAAGCAGTACCTGCCGAAGATCGCCACCGGCGAGCTGCGCTTGCAGGCGTTCGGCGTGACCGAGCCGACCAGCGGCACCGACACCACCAGCCTGCGCACCTTCGCCAAGCGCGAAGGCGACAAATACATCGTCAACGGCCAAAAAGTCTGGACCAGCCGGGCCGAGCACTCGGACCTGATGCTGCTGCTCGCCCGCACCACGCCGAAAGGCGAAGAACAGCGGAAGACCGACGGGCTCTCGACCTTCATCGTCGACATGCAGGCGGCCAAGGGGCATGGCCTCACCATCCGCCCGATCCGCTCGATGATGAACCACAATTCGACGGAGATCTTCTTCGACAACATGGCAGTGCCGGCGGAGAACCTGATCGGCCAGGAGGGGAAAGGCTTTCGCTACATCCTCGACGGGATGAACGCCGAGCGGCTGCTGATCGCCGCCGAGACGATCGGCGACGCGAAATGGTTCACCAAGAAGTCGGTCGATTACGCCAACGAGCGGCGGGTGTTCGGCCGGCCGATCGGGCAGAACCAGGGCATCCAGTTCCCGATCGCCCGCGCCTATGCGCAGATGCGCGCCGCCGAGCTGATGGTGAAGGCGGGCTGCGCCAAGTTCGAGGCCGGACTGCCGTGCGGCGAGGAGGCCAACATGGCGAAGATGCTCGGCGCCGATGCCTCTTGGGCGGCCGCCGAAGCCTGCATCCAGACGCATGGCGGCTTCGGCTTCGCCGAGGAATACGACGTCGAGCGCAAGTTCCGCGAGGCGCGGCTCTATCAGGTGGCGCCGATCAGCACCAACCTCGTGCTCTCCTACGTTGCCGAGCACGTGCTCGGGATGCCGCGAAGCTACTAGCCGGGGCGCCGCGCGGCGCCCGAACCGGGCTAGACGTAGCGCACAGCCGCTGAGGTGTCACAGCCGCGTAGGCTGCCCAGATTGTTCGCTTTGACCGAATCACCGCGCGTCCGAAAGAACCGGAACCCGAAGAACGACACGTCGATAATGAGGTCGTCCGAGAAGCCTGCCTCCTCGACGAAGAACGAGAGCTCGCCGCGGACCACCCGGTCAAACGCATCGTCCTCCCACATCATCCAGGATTTGCCGTCAGGCAGGACGCCGCCTATCGCTAGGATGTAGTTCTTCGTCGCGTGCTCGGTGCAGGTAACCCGGTAGCGCCCGTCGGGCAGGGTCGGGGGCGGGACCGGTGGCGGAGGATTCTGCGGGATGATGCAGGCCCTGTCTTGTCGGGAGTAGTAGGCGGCCAGCAGCAGCCCATCGAGCCGCCCCGCCGCCCCCCGCACACATCGACGATCTCGTTCCAGTTCTCATCGTTGCGCGGTTCGACCTGCCACCCATCGCCGCCTGGGTCCGAGCAGAACTCCACGAGTTCGTGCGAGAATGTCCGCGTCATGGCGTCGAAGCTCATGAACTTGATCCACGCCGTCCAGATGCGAGCGGTGTCGAACACGTCGGTATCGTCCGCGAACGAATGCGCGCCGTTCGCGGCCGCCGATGGATTGACGCCGGGCGAAACGAACACGCAGTAGAAATTCGGCCCGGGTGAGTCGTGCGGATCCGGAAAATGGCCAGAGTCGATCAGAGCCCAGGTCAGGTTGCCGACGTCGCTCATCGAGAACGGGTTGGGCGGGTCGGCGAGCACGAAGTTGGCTCCGGTGATGTAGCCGTTGCCGCCGGTGCCGTACTGCCGCATCCCGTCCAGATACCGTCCGCGCATGATCTGATGGGCGGCGTCGAAGAGCTGCGACGCCGTGGCGCTCAGCGACGGGTCGTTGGCCCAGGCGTTGCCCCAGAACAGCAGTTGCACCTTCGGCTTCTGCATCACGGTGCCACCGTCGTGCGAAACCGAGAGCCCGCCGGGCGGGATGGTCGGAACCGGGAAGACGGTGTTACTTTCGCCTTCGCCGGATCGAGCTGCCGACGCATGCCGGACGAGCGGCTGGCGGGTCGTGCTGCCGGGCGGCGTGACGATCGTGCGGGTCACTGTGCGGTGCTTGACGATCCCGATGGGAGCGATGGGTTGAAGGCGATGCACGACTGTCCTCCACGACCGACGCCAACGATATTAGCCCATTCGTTACGGGGAAGACACGTGTACTTCGTGCCGTCGATCGACAGTGGGTTGCGCACTTGAGCCGCCCATTGGAGGGATTGCTCGTCGTCTCGCTGGAGCAGGCCGTCGCCGCGCCGTATTGCAGCTCGCGCCTGGCCGATGCCGGCGCCCGCGTCATCAAGATCGAGCGCGCCGAGGGCGACTTCGCGCGCGGCTACGACCAGGCGGCAAAGGGACTGTCGAGCTACTTCGTCTGGCTCAATCGCGGCAAGCAGAGCCTGGTCGCCGACATCAAGCGTGCCGACGACGCGGCGCTGCTAGGGCGCTTGCTGGCGCGCGCCGACGTGTTCATCCAGAACCTCGCCCCCGGAGCCGCCGCCCGCGCGGGCTTCGCCAGCGCGGCGCTGCGCGAGCAACACGAGCGGCTGATCACGGTCGACATCTCGGGCTACGGCGAGACCGGCGACTACGCCACCATGAAGGCATACGACCTTCTGGTGCAGGCGGAATCCGGCCTCGCGATGGTGACCGGCCGCCCCGAGGGGCCGGGCCGGGTCGGCGTTTCGGCCTGCGACATCGCCTGCGGAATGGCGGCGCACGCGGGCGTGCTCGAAGCGCTGATCGAGCGCGGCATCACCGGGCGCGGCAAGGGGATCGCGGTCAGCCTGTTCGACGGCATGGCCGACTGGATGAACGTGCCGCTGCTTTACTACGAGGGCACCGGCCGCGCGCCCGAGCGGATCGGCCTCGCTCACCCCTCCATCTGCCCCTACGGCGCGTTCGCCACCGCCGATGGCGCGCTGGTGCTGATCTCGATTCAGAACGAGCGCGAATGGGCCGATTTCTGCGCCCGCTTCATGGACCAGCCCGACTTGCCGCGGCGCCCCGGCTTCGAGGTCAACGTGATCCGGGTCGCCAACCGGGCGGCAGTTGACGCGCATGTCGCCGCCATGTTCGCGACCCTCACCCGCGACCAGGCGGCGGCCAAGCTGCGCGCGGCGAACACCGCCTACGGCTTCGTCAACGATGTCGCCGCCCTCGCTGATCACCCGGCCTTGCGGCGCGTGACGGTGCAGACGCCGGGTGGCGCCGTGTCGATCGCCGCACCCCCGGTGCTGACCAGTGACGGCCCACGCTCGCTTGGTCCGGTGCCCGGCATCGGCGATCATTCGGCCGCCATTCGGCGCGAGTTCGCCGCCTGATCGACGGCGGCCGAGGGGGGGGGAACCAATGGACGAGGAAACCACGCCACGGGGCGCCTGGCCGGTGGCGATCATGTTGTTCGCCTACATGCTGGTCAACTTCGCCGACAAGGCGGTGGTCGGCCTGGCGGCGGTGCCGATCATGAAGGAGTTGGCACTCACGCCGAAGCAGTTCGGCCTGCTCGGCTCGGCCTTCTTCCTGTTGTACTCGCTCTCCGCCGTGCTGGTCGGCTTCGTCGCCAACCGGCGGCCGACGCGCACCATCCTGCTGGTGCTAGCACTCTCCTGGGCGCTGGTGCAGTTTCCCATGGTGTTCCAGGTCAGCTTCGCCACGCTGCTGGTCTGCCGCATCCTGCTTGGCGTCGGCGAAGGGCCGGCGGCCGCCGTCGCCACCCACGCGATCTACAAGTGGTTCCCCGACAAGAAGCGCACCTTGCCGACCGCGTTCCTGTCGCAGGGTGCGGCGTTCGGCGTGATATTCGCGCTGCCGGCGCTGAACTGGGTCATCGTCACTTATTCCTGGCATTGGGCGTTCGGCGCGCTCGGCATCGTGGGCTTGCTCTGGGTCGGCGGCTGGCTGCTGATCGGCCGTGAGGGCCCGCTGGTCGACCCGCCGGCGATCGCCAGCACGGCGCCGCGCGTGCCGTACTCGCAACTGCTGCTCAGCACGACGTTCATCGGCTGTACTTTAGCCTGCTTCGGCGCCTATTGGTCGCTGGCGATCGCCTTGACCTGGTCGACGCCGTTCATCGTGCGCGGCCTTGGCTACTCTCAAGAGGCCGCCGGCTGGCTCGCCACCCTGCCCTGGGTGATCGGCGCGATCACCGTGATCAGCGCCGGCGTCGCGTCGCAGGCGCTAGTGGCGCGCGGGGTCGGCACAAGGCTGGCGCGCGGCGTGCTCGGTTGCGTGCCGATGATGCTCGGCGGGCTGCTGCTGCTGGCGCTGCCGTATGTCGGCACCGGCGCGGCGGAGATCGCGGTGCTGATGATCGGCGTCGGATTGACTGGGCCGATCTACGTGGTTTGCGCGCCGATGCTGGGGGAGTTCACGCCGGTCGTCCAACGCGGCGCGGTGATCGCGATCTTCGGGGCGATCTACACCCTGGCGGGCGTGGTCGCCCCCTTCGCCACCGGCAGCATCATCCAGGGCGCGAGCTCGGTGCTTGCCGGCTATCACACCGGATTCGCGGTATGCGCGGCGTTGCAGATCGCCGCCGGACTGGCCGGGCTGGCGCTGATGTGGCCCGCCGCCGACCGCGCCCGCGTCACCCGCCTGCGCGGCGGGACGCCGGTGGCCCGGCCAGGCTCCGAGGCAACTCCTCGCGCGTTGTAGCGGCTCGCGATTCCAGCGCGTTCGGTTCAGCCGCCGACGCCGCGTTGCAGCCGCGAGGCGATGGCGATCGGCATGGAGCGGTAGGCGTCGAGGCCGCGACCCTGGCTCATGCCGCCGCCGCCGGTGCTGAGCGGAATGATCCGGAATGTGCTGCCCCGACTAGCCGGCAGCGAGGCGGTGAACTGCGCCGGAGCTGCCGGCGGCCCGGAAAGAGTCCTGGCCCACGCGTTGGCGAGCACGCTGCCGCCGCCGATGCTGGCCTGGTTCTGTTTCTCCTCCGGCAACACGGCGAGCACTTTCTGCTGATAATCCGCGCCGAGCTCGGGGGTGGCCGAGTGGTAGCGCGCGGCGGCCTTCGGCCAATCACCCGTGATGTCGTGCAGCTGATTGAGGAAGCGCGCGCCGTAGGCCGCGTTGGTCATCGGATCGAACGCCTGTTCGAGCGAAGCGAAGGCGTTCGGGTGATGCATCAGGTTGATCTGCATGCACCCGACATCAATCGAACGCGCTCCGCGCGCCTGGAAGTCACGGACGGCATTGATCGCCTCGGCCTTCGATTCGAAGAAGAAGCCGCGGCCCTCCACGTTGATCGTCCAGGGCCACGGATTGGAGCGGCCGGTTTGCGGGTCGCGCCGGCCGCTTTCGATCCGCGCGATGGCGGCCAGCAGATGCTCCGGGATGGCGCCGGCGCGCTCGGCCGCGCGAACCGCAGAACGGCACTGCGCCCAGGGCTGCACCTCGCCGAAGCCGGCGGTGTTGGCCAGGGCCGGGCTGGCCAAGCCGAGTGTCGCCGAGACGATGAGGAGGATGCGCCGCATTGCGGGCAACCTAGGCCGAAGCGGGTTACTGGAGTCTTGCCCGCGCTGGCGATTTTTACTCCCACAGCCGGGCAATGCTGCGATGCAAAATAATGCTTGCGTCGAGCGGCCGGCGCGCCTAGCTTGTGCATCGCAGCAATGCGGTCGCTGACCGCGCTGTCTGCTTTCTTGGACGTTTCCTCCCTAAACTTGCCGGCGCCAAAAGCGCCGGCATTTTTTTGTGTGGCGTTCTTCCTGGAAGGCGTCAGCGCAACAGGGCAGTGGGGATGTCGGCGGCGAGGGTTGCGAACAGGGTGGTGAGGTCGCGCCGCACCGCCGCGAAGCGTTCGACCTGCTCGATCCGAGCCTCGTCCATGTAGAGCCGCCGCGCGATCTCCACCTGCAACACATGGACGCCTTCGCGCGGCCGACCGTAATGGCGGGTGATGTAGCCACCGGAATAGGGGTCGTTGCGCCGCACGACATAGCCGCATCCGCTCAGCACGCGCTCCACAAGCCGCACCGCGCGCGGCGCGCAGGCGGTGCCGTGGGCGTCGCCCAGCACGAAGTCGGCGGCGGCCGCGCCGTGGCGCTTGCTGGCGCCACTCTCCGGCATCGAATGGCAATCGATCAGCAGGCACGCCCCGAAACTCTGCCGCGTCGCCTCGATCAGCTCCGCCATCATCGCGTGGTACGGCTCCCAGAAACCGCGGATGCGGCGCTCGGCCTCGGCAAAGCTGAGCTTGTCGCGATAGATCGCCTCGCCGGAGGCGACCACGCGGGCGATGGTCCCGAGGCCGGCGCCGACCCGGGCGCTCGACGTGTTGACCCAGGCGGGGAGCTGCTCGGTGAACATTGTGGGATCGAGTTCCCACGGCTCGCGGTTGGGATCGCAGAAGGCACGCGGGAAGGTCGCGGCGAGCAGCGGCATGCCGTATTCCGGCGCGGCGGCGACCAGCTCGTCGACGAAGCTGTCCTCGCTGCGGCGCAGGTTGAACGGATCGAGTCGCGCGGCGGCCACGAAATCAGCCGGATAGTTACGGCCCGAATGCGGCGAGGCGATGATCACCGGCGCCGTCTGGACGACGGGGCGGAGCAGCGCGAAAGGCAGGCTCGGGACGGGCAGGTCCATGAGGCGCATTGAAGCCGCCGGCGTCGTCGCTGTCATCACCTCCCGCTTGCGGCGGCGATCACGTCTCGCTAGAAATTTTCAGTCGGATGGGCGCGTAGCTCAGCGGGAGAGCATCGCCTTGACATGGCGGGGGTCACAGGTTCAATCCCTGTCGCGCCCACCATCCGATCCTCGATGACGACCGACCAGGTGGGTCATTTCACCCGACGGCGACGCAGCCGCTTGGCGTTGGCGCTGGCACGCGTCGCGAAGGGCGCCAGCACGCTCTTGCCGCCGCGACCCAGCATCAGCGAGGTCGCCGACAACCGCGCCGCCGTGGCCTTCTCCGTCACCATCCGCTGATATTCGGCCGCCGAACATTGGCCTTGCACCATCAGCGCGGTTCGCCGCGCGATGGTCTCCCAGGAAGCCATCGTGAGCTTGGCCATCATCGCGGGAGGGAAGAAGGACGGAATGCGACGGCGCTTTTTCATCGACCAAGCATGGCGACCAAGGGCGCGCTGCGCAACAAGCTTGCCAGCCGTTAGGCGCGCGGCCGAACTTGGCTATAGTTCGTCTCATGCTGCGGGAGGAAACGGGAGAGGGGGCGGGCGAGCGTGCCGGGCAGGCTCCGGCGTTGCCGCCTCGATCGCCCGAGGGCCTGTTCCTCGCCATCATGCCGCCGATCGCCCTGCCGGTGTTCCTGGCGGCGGCCGACAGCACCTCGGTCGCGACTGCGTTGCCCGCCATCGGCGCGAGCTTCGGTCATGTCGAGCTGCTGCAATGGGTGATGGTCGCCAACCTGATCGCCAGCACCATCGCAGCGCCGGTCTACGGTCGGCTCGGCGACCTGCTCGGCCGCCCCCGGCTGATGCTTGTCGCCATCGGCCTGTTCATGCTCGGCTCGCTGTGCAGCATCGCCAGTCCAAGCCTTGGATGGCTGCTGGCGGCTCGCACCTTGCAGGGTTTTGGTGCCGGCGGTCTGATCACCTTGGCGCAGGCGTTGCTGGGTGCGAACGTGCCGGCGTCGCTGCTGGGCCGCTACCAGGGCTATTTTGCCGCCTGCATCGTCGCCGGCTCGTCGTTCGGCCCGGTCGGCGGCGGTTTCCTTACCCAGTGGTTCGGCTGGCCGGCGGTGTTCGTGGTCAATCTCCCGCTTGGCGCCGTGGCGTTGCTGCTGGTCCGCCGCTTGCCCGTGGTCGCGTCGCACCGGGGGCACGTGCGATTCGATCTTGTCGGGTTGGTCCTGCTCACGTTGCTGGTCGTGCCGCTGCTGCTGGCGCTGTCGCAACTCCGCCGGGTCGAGCTGGCGGGGCTGCCGATGATCGCGGCGCTGCTCTCGGTGGCGGCCCTGGCGGCGCCCGCGCTGGTCTGGCATCAGCGCCGCGCCGCGACCCCGTTGCTGCCGTTGGCGTTGCTGCGCGAGCCGGCGATCTGGCGGGCCAACGTGATGTCGGCCTGCTCCGGTGCCTCGCTGGTCGCGATGGTGACGTTCCTGCCGATCTATTTCCAGGCGGTCGCTGGTGTTTCGCCGGCGCGGTCCGGCCTGCTGCTGTTGCCGCTGACCGCCGGCGTGAGCGGCGGCTCGGTGCTGACCGGGATGCTGGTCTCGCGCACCGGCCGCACTGCGATCTTTCCGATGATCGGCTTGACGATCACCGCGCTGACCTTGGTGATGCTGGCGCTGTGGGCACCACGGATGAGCGGGGCCGAGCTGTCGATCGTGCTGGCGATCGGCGGGCTCTGCCAAGGGACGTCCATGCTGGTCGCGCAGGTCACCGCGCAGCTCGTCGCCGGCCCGTCTCGCCTCGGGGTCGCCGCCGGCTCGATCCAGCTTTCCCGCTCGCTGGGCTCGGCCTTCGGCGTGGCCATCGCGGGCACGGTGTTGTTCGCCGTGCTGTTCGCGCTCGACCACGAGGCCGGCCTGCTGTTCACCGAAATGGTGCTGCGCGGACCGGGCCCGCTGGCCGCGTTGTCGATCGAGCGGCAGGCGGCCTCGCAGGTGGTGATCGCGGCGGCGTTTCGCGCGATGTTCCTCACCGTCGGCTGCTTCTCCTGCCTCATCGTCTTCGCGGCCACGACGATGCCGGTGCGCCGACTGGTCCCCGAACGGTGAAGGCGGCGGCATTGAACCCCGCGAGGATGGGCAGTAGCCTGCGATAGGAGGGAGAGCGGCATTGGCCAGCCCGGCGCCCGGCGCGATCGACTGTGACGTGCATCCGGCGCTGCCCGGCACGAGAGTGCTTGTGCCGTATTTCGACGATTACTGGCGCGAGCACGTCCTGACGCGCGGGCTCGAGCGCGACAACTTGGAGATCGGCGCCTACCCACCGGGCTCGCCTCTGACCGGCCGGTCCGATTGGCGGCCCAGCACCGGCGGCCCGGGCACCGATATCGATCTGTTGCGCGCGCAGGCGCTGGACGGTTTCCAGACCCGGTTTGCGATCCTGAACTGCCTGCACGGCGCTCAGGTGTTTTTCGCCGAGGACCTCTCGGCAGCGTTCTGCCGGGCGGTGAACGACTGGATCGCCGCCGAGTGGCTTGACCGCGACCCTCGGCTGCGCGCCTCTATCGTGGTCCCCGCCCATAGCGCGGAGCTTTCGGCGCAGGAGATCGAGCGACTCGCGCCCGATCGGCGCTTCGTGCAGGTGCTGATGATGGTGATGGGCGAGCTGCCGCTCGGTCGTCGACAGCACTGGCCGATCTATCAGGCGGCGGAACGCCACGACCTGCCGATCGGCATCCACGCGGGCAGCAGCTATCGCCACGCGCCGACCTCGCTGGGCTGGCCGTCGTACTATCTGGAGGACTATGTCGCCCAGTCCGCCGGCTTCGCCTCGGCGCTCAACAGCCTGATCACCGAGGGCGTGTTCGTGCAGTTCCCTCGGCTGAAGGTCGTGCTGCTCGAATCCGGCGTGACCTGGCTGCCGAACTTCATCTGGCGGGCCAACAAGACCTGGCGCGCTGCCCGGATGGAGGTGCCGTGGAACAAGCGCTCGCCGGCGGAGATCATCCGCGAGCATGTGCGGCTGACGATCCAGCCGTTCGACGCGCCGCCCACCGCCGGCCAAGTCGAGCGCATCATCGAGGAGATCGGCTCGGACGAGATTTTGCTGTTCTCCACGGATTACCCGCATTGGCACTTCGACGGCGACGATGCCGTGCCGGACGGGCTGCCCGAGGCTTTGGTCCGCCGAATGCTGGTCGACAACCCGCTCGCCACCTATTCGCGCCTGTCGCAGCCACACCCATGAACCCGGAGAGAGCCCGATGAACGTCACGGTGATGGACCGCACGCCGGAGACATCCGGCCAGACCACGCTGGGTTACGTCGATTGCGACGTGCACCCTTATGTCCGCTCAGGGGCCGATCTCGACCCGTTCCTTCCCGAGCGGTGGCGTAAGCACAAGCAGATGTTCGGCGGCCGATCGCGCGCCGCGTTGTCGAACGCGCCGCAATACCCGCGCCTCGCACCCGGCACCGGGATGCGCCGCGATGCCTGGGCGGCGGATGGCGGTCATCCGGGCTCCGACCTCGCCCTGATGCGCGAGCAGTTGCTCGACGCGTTCGGCGCCGCCTACGGGATGATGCTGCCGCTGATCGGTCGCTGCTCGGACGAGCGCAATGTCGAGTTCGGCGCCGCGCTGTGCACCGCCGTCAATGACTGGCAGGCGCAGGTGTGGAGCGACGCCGAGCCTCGGCTGAAGGGTTCGATCCAGGTTCCGGTTGAACACACCGAGGCGGCGATCGCCGAGATCGAGCGCCGCGCCGGGGATCGCCGGTTCTCGCAGATCATGATCCCGCCGCGCGGCCTGGAGCCGCTTGGGCGGCGCCGCTACTGGCCCATCCTGGAAGCGGCGGCGGCGAACGGGCTGCCGATCGCGCTGCATCTGGGCGGCACCAGCGGCCACGCCTCCACCGGCGGCGGCTGGCCGTCATTCTACCACGAGGAGCACCATTCCTACGTGCAGAGCATGGAGGCGCTGGTCACCAGCCTGGTGGTGGAGGGCGTGTTCGAGCGCATTCCGAAGCTGCGCGTCGTGCTGGTCGAGGGCGGCTTCGCCTGGCTGCCATCGCTCTGCTGGCGGCTCGACAAGCACTGGAAGCGGCTGCGCGAGGAGGTGCCGCACCTGAAGCGGGCACCCTCAGAGTATGTGCGCGAGAATATTTACGTCACCACGCAGCCGATCGAGGAGCCGGAGCGGCCCGAAGATCTGCTCGCCACCTTCGAGTGGATCGGTTGGGACCGGGTGATGTTCTCGACCGACTACCCGCATTGGGACCAGGACGACCCGCGTTACGCGATCAAGGCGCCGCTGCCCGAAGCGTTCCGCCGCAAGCTGTTCCGCGACAACGCGTTCGCGCTGTATCAGCTCGACTGAGCGATGGCCCGGCACGTGGTCGCCAGCCTCGGCGAGATCGCGCCGGGCGGGTGCAAGATTGTGAGCGTGCAAGGTCGTGAGATCGGCGTGTTCAATATCGACGGCGAGCATTTCGCGCTGATCAACCGCTGCCCGCATGAAGGCGCGCCACTATGCCGGGGCCGCATCGTCGGCTTGGCCGAAGCCGACACGCCTGGCCGCTATCGGTTGGCGCGCCGGGGCGAGTTGCTGCGCTGTCCCTGGCACGGCTGGGAGTTCGACATCCGCACCGGCCAGTCCTGGTGCAACCCCGACACGGTGCGTGCCCGCAGCTACGCGGTCAGCGTCGAGCCGGGCGAGAGCTTGGCGAAAGGGCCATTCGTCGCGGAGACGGTGCCGGTCAGTGTGGAGCAGGAGTACTTGGTCGTTGAGGTGTAAACCGCCGCCAATGCGCAACCGCTGCGGACCTTGCGGCCAATAGGGCGAGAGTGGCAGGGTTGTGAAAACGCCAAGATGGCCCTCGCGCGGGGGGAGTCTTCCTGGCCGCGAGGCAACCCAGTGACCGGGGAGCAGCGATGTCCGCAGAAGGATCAACGTTCAACGCCGCCATCGCCGGTGACGCACAACTTGAACGGAGCACTATTCGCAAGGTCGTGTTTCGCTTGGTGCCGATTTTTCTGCTGTGCAACTTCGCGAACTACCTCGATCGAACCAATGTCGGGTTCGCCGCGCTGACGATGAACCGTGACATGGGCTTCGACGCCACGACGTTCGGCATCGGCGCCGGCATCTTCTCGCTGGGCTACGTCTTGTTCCAGGTTCCGAGCAACGTGGTCATGGAGCGCGTCGGCGCCCGGTTCTGGCTGGCCCTCATCATGATGACCTGGGGCGTCGTGTCCGCGCTGAACGCGGCGATCTGGAACGAGGTCAGTTTCTACGTCGTGCGGATCTTGCTCGGCGTCGCCGAGGCCGGGTTTGCGCCGGCGATGATCGTCTATCTCACCTACTGGGTGCCGCACCGCCAGCGCTCGCGGATGCTGGCGCTGGCCGGCACCGCGTCGATCCTCTCCGCCCTGATCGGCTCGCCACTGTCCGGCTGGCTGCTCGGCGCAACGCATGGTCTGGCCGGCCTTGCCGGGTGGCGCTGGCTGTTCATTGTCGAGGCGGTCCCGGCGTTGGTGATGGGCGTTGTCGTCGCGCTGCTGCTCAATTCCAGGCTGGACGACGCCGGCTGGCTGACCGCGCAGGAGCGGGGCTGGCTCGCTCGGACCATCGCTGCGGAGCGTGTCGAGCGAGAGGCGACGGGGCGACACAACCTCGCCCAGGCGCTGGCGCACCCGCGCGTTCTGATGCTGGCGGTGATCTACTTCTTTATGATCCTCAGCCTGGCCGGGATGGGCATGTGGATGCCGCTGATGATCAAGCAGTTTGGGCTGACCAACGCTGAGGTCGGCTGGACCCTGATGCTGCCCAACGCGGTCGCGGTGGTGGGGCTGCAATTCTGGACGCGCCATTCCGACCGTAGCGGAGAGCGCACCTGGCACATCATCGCGGCGTGCCTGCTGGTTGCGGTCGGGGTCTTGCTGACCGCCAATACCTTCTCGGCAGCACTGGCGCTTGCCGGGCTGGCTTGCGTCATCCTCGGTTCGTGGTCGGCAATTGCGATCTTCTGGACCTTGCCGACCATGTTCCTCACTGGGGTGGCCGCGGCCGGCGCCGTCGCCCTCATCAACTCGGTCGGCAATATCAGCGGCTTCTTCGGCCCCTACCTGATCGGGTTGCTGCGCGACCATACCGGATCGTTCACCGTCAGCCTGGTCGCGCTTGCCGTCTCGAGCGTGATCGCCGCCCTGCTGGTCGGGCTGACAGCGGGCAGCTCGCCTTCCAGAGCGCCGGCGCAGCATTACGGCGAGGCGCGCTAGACCGCGCGACCGCGCGTGCCGCCGTTCGACGACGGTCCTCGATCTCGCGACGATCATTGTGGCGGTGAGCGGGGAGAGGCGGCTCGTATGAGCCTGACGCCGAGCTGACTGGCTCAACCGGTTCTGGCGTGGCTCGCCGGGGTGCGGCAGAGTAGCTGCCCTGATCGGCGGATCGGTCCCGCCGTTGCCGTCGCCGAGGGGTCCGGATGAGCAGCACTGTAGCGCCTGACACCGTGACCCAGAGTGTGCCGGAAGCGACGGCGCCGTCCGTCGTCACCGAGGTTCCGCGTCAGGTCCCGGCAGCGTCCGCCGCCGGCGGAACGGTTTTCGCCATCCTGGTGGCGGTCAGCTTCTCGCACATGCTGAACGACCTGATGCAGTCGCTGATCCCGGCAATCTACCCGCTGCTCAAGTCGAAATTCAGCCTGAGCTTCGCCCAGGTCGGGTTGATCACCCTGGTGTTCCAGCTCACCGCCTCGATGTTGCAGCCGGTGGTGGGGCTCTACACGGATCGGCGGCCGATGCCGTTCTCGTTGGCCACCGGCATGGCGTTCACCTTGACTGGGCTGCTGGTCCTTTCGCAAGCGGGAAGCTACCCCGTGCTGCTGCTGGGCGCCTCCTTGGTGGGCATGGGGTCTTCCGTGTTCCACCCGGAGTCATCGCGTGTCGCGCGCATGGCTTCGGGCGGGCGCTATGGCTTCGCGCAATCGTTCTTTCAGGTCGGCGGCAGCGCCGGACAGTCGCTCGGGCCGCTGCTGGCGGCGTTCGTGGTGCTACCCTACGGACAGTGGAGCATCAGCTGGTTCTCCGGTGTCGCCCTGGTGGCGATGGGCGTGCTGACCTTCGTGGGGTTCTGGTATCGCGGCCAGGCGCGGGCGAGCACCTTGCGCAAGGGCGGCGAGCGTTCGACATCGGGGCTGTCGCGCCGCAAGGTCGCCATCTCGCTCGCCGTCCTGCTCGCCCTGATGTTCAGCAAGAACGTCTACACCGCAAGCATCGGCAGCTATTACACGTTCTACTTGATCGACCGCTTCCACGTGACGGCGCAGGACGCGCAGATCCATTTGTTCGTCTTCCTCGGCGCCGTCGCGATCGGCACTTTGGTCGGCGGCCCGGTGGGCGATCGGTTCGGCCGCAAGCTGGTGATCTGGGTCTCCATCCTCGGCGTGCTGCCCTTCACCCTGGCCTTGCCCCATGTCGGGCTGCTGTGGACCGGCATCCTGACCGTGTTCATCGGCCTGATCATGGCATCGGCCTTTTCCGCGATTCTGGTCTACGCGCAGGACTTGCTGCCGGGAAAGATCGGCACCATCGCGGGTCTGTTCTTCGGCCTGTCCTTCGGGATTGGTGGGCTTGGTGCGGCGGCCCTGGGGGTGCTTGCCGACGCGACGAGCATCCGGCTGGTCTATCAGATCTGTGCCTTCCTGCCGGTCATCGGCCTGCTCACGGTCTTCCTGCCCGATATCGGTCGCAGGGCCAGGCCAGCCACGGCCTAAGCGACATCGACGCCGATCTACGCCACCGCCTAGACCGGTTCGAGATCGACTTGCACCGAGAGCGTATGAGCCCCGCCGCCGAGCAGGACGCCGCGCACCGGAGTGATGTCGCCGTAGTCGCGACCCCAGGCGAGGACCACATGCTCGTCGCAGACCACGAGATCGTTGGTCGGGTCGAGGTCGACCCAGCCAAACGCGGCGCCGAGCCAACAGCCGACCCAGGCGTGCGACTGATCGGCGCCAAGACGACGCTGCATGCCCGGCGGCGGGCGGGTGCGGATGTAGCCGGAGACATAGCGGGCCGGCAGGCCGAGACCACGCAGTCCGGCGATCATGAAGTGGGTGAAATCCTGGCAGACGCCCTCGCGTCGCTCGAGCACGTGGAACGGCGCCGTGTTGAGCGTGGTCACGCCGGCCCGGAAGGTGAACTCGCCACGAATCCGCGCCTTGAGCTCCAGCAGCCCGTGCAGGATCGGCCGGCCGGGCGGGAAGCTGGTGGCGGCATACTCGGTCACTCCCGCCGCCTGCGGCGCCATCGGACTCTCGAAGGCGAACTCCGCGGCGCGCCAGGCGTCCGGCCCGCCAGCTTGCGCGGCGACGGCGACCTGCTCCCAGGCTGGCGTGTCGCCCGGCTCCGGTGGGTCAGGCAGCCGCACATCGACCCGGGATTCCGCCATCACCTCGAAATCCGGATGCGGCGCGTCGACCGACAGCCAGGTGACGTGATTGCCGAAATGGTCGAGCCCGTCGCGGCGGCGCGATGCGGCCGGGTTGGCGCGCAGCGACGAGGCGAGGATTCTCTGCCAGGGCAGCGGACGCGGCAGCAGGTGCAATACATGGGCACCGAGGTCGACCCCGTCGCGATAGGCGTACCGGGTCGAGTGACGGACGCGATAGATCACGCGGCGCCGCGCAGCGCCGGTTGCACTTCGAGCCCGACACTGCGTGCCGCCGGCAGCAGGGCGAAGTAGCGGCGCGAGACCTGGTCCGACAGCTCGGCGATCGCGTCGCGCAGGTCGAGCAGTCTTGGTGCGAGGCGGATGGCGACCTCCGGCTGATCGGCCGCGGTGGCGACGTCGCGAACCATAGCTTGGACATCGGCGAGCAGGGTCGCGACCACGCCCGCGAGCGACGTGGCGGCGGCCTCGCCGGCGATTTCGGCCAGCAGGTCGCGCGATTGCGCGAGCTGGTAGGCGAGGCCGCGCGGATTGGCCTCATCGGCAAGCATCAGATCGAGCGCCGGCGCGGGTTGCAGCACGGCGAGGTAGCGGCTGCGATAGGTGATCACCGAATCACACAGTTCGAGCGACAGCCGCAACGCCATCTCCACCCGTCCGGGCTGCGCCGGGGCGAGTGGTTGCCGCAGGGCGCAGGCGAGCTCGTCGGCGATCGCGCGGGCGCGCTCGACCCGGCGGCCAAGATCGAGGAACAGCCGGCCGCCGCCGCGCACCATGTTCTCGGCGGCGAGCCCGGCGACGGTGGCGGAGAAACGCACCACGCCGCCCAGCGCCTGGGAAAGGGCGTCCAGCTCCTCGCCCTCCGGCAAGCCGGGTATCTGACGCAGCGCGTCGGCCAGCTCGCGGACCGCCCGGCTCATCACCGCGTACATGTCACCGCTCAGCCGGTCGCGCAGCAGGCCGGTCATGCGCGCCACCCGGCCGAGCAGGCCGCCGGTCGGCCCGTCCTCGCGCGCGGCCCGCAGCAGCGCCGCCGCCAACAGCTCGGCGCCGAGCAGGATGTTGATGTCGCGATCGATCAGATGGGCGGTGCCGAGGCAGTCGGCGAGGACTTGCAGCTCGGCCAGCTGGCGCGGGCTCGGTGTCGGGCGGACGATGCGGCTGATCGCGGCGCGTTGCAGGCGGGCGGTTCCCTCCAGCCGCTCCAGGTAGCGGCCGAGCCAGAAAAAGTTGTCGGCGGCCCGGCTGGGCAGGTCGCCCGGGGTACGCCGGATCGCCAGCGCCGGCCGCGAGGCCACGCCCGGCCCGACGATCGCCCCCGGGGTCTCGGCCAGCACCCAGACATCCTTGGCGAGACCCTGCTCGGGCAGCCGCCAGGCCAGCGCCTCCTCGCTTGGCATGGTTCGCGCGAGCCCGCCCTGCATCGCCCGCCACTCGCCGCCCTCGTCGAACAGGAACAGGCGGAGCACGACGCCGCGCGGAACGAAGCCGCCCTTGCCGAGGCACGGGGTGACCGAAGCGCCGACCGGCGCGGCGGCGGCGAAGCGCCACGGCGCCTCGGCAATCCGGGCAAACAGGCGCTCCCGCCGCTCCGGGCTGAGCCGGTGCAGCCGCTCCGGCGCGCTCCGGCTATCGGTCGCGGAGCGAATCGCCCAGCGATCGAAGTCGTCGAACAGCGCCTCGACCGCGCCCGGTTGCCCGAGCCAGCGCGTCGGCACGCCGTCAAGCGCCAGCGGCTCGCCCAACAGCCGCTCGGCAAGCGTTGGCAGGAACGCCGACAACGCGGGAGCCTCGGCCACGGCGGCGCCGGGATGGTTGACGATCCGCACCGCGTTCGAGCGGGCGATATCTAGCAGCCCCGTGACGCCGGTTCCGTCGGGGGCCAGTTCGAGCGGGTCGACCAGTTGCCCGTCCACGGCCGACAGCAGCACGCCGATCGGCTGTAGCCCGCGCAAGGTCTTGAGGAACAGCCCGCCGCCGCGAACCGTGAGGTCGCCGCCCTCGACCAGCGCGCATTGCAGCTCGCGCGCGAGCAGCACGTGGTCGTACCAGCGCGGATCGCCGTGTCCCGGGGTG
This sequence comes from Acetobacteraceae bacterium, assembly GCA_965218045.1. GTDB lineage: Bacteria > Pseudomonadota > Alphaproteobacteria > Acetobacterales > Acetobacteraceae > CAVRCA01. Next base: position 302,811 of record CBDCJX010000001.1, read on the forward strand.
AGCAGCGCCACCCCACCGCTGACCGCCGGCGGGATGAGCCGCTGCAAGCTGTCCTGCCAGGCTTCGAGGAACGGCCGGAGCTGGGCCACCGAGTGGCTGTGGAAGATCTCGGGCACCGCGCGCGACAGCATCTGCCGATGCTCGAGTGCCGCCGCCAGCCCGTCGGCCCAGCCGGTGTGATCGGCGATGACACGCCACTCGCCCTCGGGGCCGCGTATCACGTCGGCGGCATAGAAGCGCAGCATCCGCCACGGTGCCGTCTCCGCCGGCGCCGAGCAGGGCCGCAGGAAGCCCGGGTTGGCGTAGATCAATGCGGGCGGCAGGGCGCCGGTCGCCAGCAGCCGCGCCGGGCCGTAGCAATCATCCAGGATGGCATCGAGCAGGCGGGCGCGCTGCGCCAGCCCCGCGCTCAGCGTGGAGAACTCCGATTCCGCCAGCAGCAGCGGAATCGGATCGCAGCGTGGGCCGGCCGCCAACGCACCCGGCAGCAGGCTGGTGACGCCTTCTTCCTCAAGCGCACGGTCGAGTCGCGCGGCGCGCTCGACCAGGGTGTCGCGGCCGAGCTCGGTCAGGGCACCGAGCAAGGTGCGCCAGCGCGGGCGCAACCCGCCTTTCCCGTCGACCATCTCGTCCAGCGGCGTGGCGCTCGTCATCGTGGCGCCCAATCTGCCCGACACAGGTCAAGCGCGCGAGCATATCCGCGCGCCGCTATCGCTCGCGGCCTAGCGGCTGGCTCCGCGCGCCTTGGCCCGCATCGCCGCCCAGTCCGCCTCGGTCCAGTCGAGCAGCATCTCGGTCTGGCTGCCGCCGTCGCCGAGGTGCTGCTTGCCGCCGTCGATCACGACGCACTCGCCGTTGATGAAACCCGCCCCGTCGGAGACGAGATAGCTGCACAAGTTGGCGAATTCGGCGTGCTCACCGACGCGGCCCAGCGGGATCTCCTCGCCGATCGGCTTCGATCGCGCGCCGGGTGGGCTCAGCCGCTGCGTCGCGCCCGGCGTCGGAAAGGGACCCGGGACGACGGCGTTGAGCCGAACGCCTTTTGGCCCCCATTCGACGGCGAGGCTCTTGGTCATCGCGTGCACGCCGGCCTTGGCCATGGCGGACGGCACGCGGAAAGCCGCACCCTTCAGCGCCGAGAGGGTCAGCACGCTCAGCACCGCGCCGGGCGCGCCGGCGTCGATCCAGCGCCGTCCGGCGGCAACGGTGCAATAGGCCGCGCCGTGCAGCACGATGCCGAGAATCGAATCGATGGCGCGCGGCGACAGGCGATGCGTCTCAGCGATGAAGTTGCCCGCCGCGTTGTTCACCAACGTGGTGAGCGGTCCCCGTTGCCAGATCAGCTCCATCATTGCCTCGACCGCATCCGGATCGCGCACGTCGCAGCGGAGCGCGGTGACGGTCGCGCCGAGGTCGCGTCGGATCGTCGCCGCCGTCTCCTCGAGCACGTCGAGCCGCCGGCCGCAGATCACCAGCTCGGCGCCGAGCTCGACGAATCGCCGTCCCATCGCGGCACCCAGGCCGGTGCCGCCGCCGGTGACAAGGATCTTCTTTCCCGCGAGCAAGTCTTGCTGAAACATCGCTCTACTCCGCTGCGGCGAAAACGTTTCGGGTGCCGTTGGAGCGGGTGACGGGGATCGAACCCGCACAACCAGCTTGGAAGGCTGGGGCTCTACCATTGAGCTACACCCGCGCCGCCCCGCGTTGGTAGCGGAAGCCTGGTGTCGGAGGCTAGTCCTTCAGCATCGGCCTGCCCTCATGCGCGACCAGCAGGTCGTGCATGTCGTTGGCGTGCTCCTCCTCGGTCCCGAGAATGCCTTCGAGCATCACGCGGGTGGTCGGGTCCTTGTCGTCGAAGAAACGGATCAGCTCGCGGTAGTGCTCGACGGCGATCCGCTCGGCAATCAGGTTTTCGCGGATCATGTCGACCAGGTTCTCGCCTTCGGCATATTGCGAGGCGGAGCGGGTCGCCAGACCCTCCGGGTTGAAGTTGGGCTTGCCACCGAGCTGATTGATCCGTTCGGCGACCGCGCTCATGTGCTCCTGCTCTTCCTTGGCGTGCTGCGCGAACTCCGCCTTGACGCTGTCGCTGGAGATCCCGGTCGCAGCGATCGCGTGCATGGTGTAGCGCAGCACGCAGACGATCTCGGTGGCGAGCACCGATTGCAGAATTTCGATCGCCTGCTTGGCGTCCATGCCATAGGCGGGGGTCACGGCGCCGTCGCCGAGATGCTGACGCGCGCGCTCGCGCAACGTCTTGACATCGGTCAGGAATGGTTGGGCTGTCTGGCTCACGAGCGGTTTCTCCTTTGGATGCACGCACAGAACGCACCAGCCGGTCCCGGTTGGAAGTGATCCGCCAGAGTTGATGGACGGCAGCCAAATGCACGGGGGAGCTGGTGGAGGGGGTTGGATTCGAACCAACGTAGGCGTGCGCCAACGGATTTACAGTCCGTCCCCTTTAGCCACTCGGGCACCCCTCCGACCGGAGGCCGCATCATTCTCATAAGCCGTGGCTTGTCAACGAACCGACTGACCGGAGGACGCCCCTGCTGGGCAGCACCCGCGCCAAACGCTATACCGGTTGGCGAAATGAAACCGCCCCACTCGAACCGGCCCGGCGGAGGCGGCCGCGCCCCCTCCGGCCAACGTCCACAAGGCCCGCGCCCCCCACAAGGTCCGCGCCCCCCGCAGGGCCCGCGCCCCCCGCAAGGCAAGCCCTTGCCGGGGCAACGTCCACCGCAGGGGCAACGTCCCTCGCAAGGATCGCAGGGGCGCGGTTGGCATGGTTCGGAGCAGCGCGACAGACGGGGCGAGCAGGCAGCGACGCGCCCGCCGGAGGCGCCGCGCGGCACCGTGTGGATCTACGGCCAGCACGCCGTGGCGGCGGCGCTCGCCAACCCGCAGCGGCGATTGCGGCGGCTGCTGCTCACCGAGGAGGCGGAGCAATCGCTCGCGCAACGCCTGGCGCAGCCTTGGGCGTTGGCGGCGGAACGCACCGATCGCGGTCGCATCGACCACCTGCTCGGGCGCGACGCGGTGCACCAGGGCGCGGCGTTGCTGGCCGACCCGCTGCCTGCGCCCTCGCTGCAGCAGGCGCTGGAGCGGAACGGGACCGTGCTGGTGCTCGACCAGGTGACCGACCCGCGCAATGTCGGCGCCATCCTGCGTTCCGCAGCGGCGTTCGGCGCGGCGGCGGTGGTCACCCAGGACCGCAACGCGCCGGAGGAGACCGGATCGCTCGCGAAAGCCGCCTCGGGCGCGCTGGAAACCGTGCCGCTGTTGCGCGCGGTGAACATTGCCCGCACCTTGATCGCGCTGAAGGCCGCCGGGTGCTGGGTGGTCGGGCTCGACGCCGGCACCGGCAAGGCGTTGTCGGGCCCCGATCTGGCGCAGCGGCGGGTGGCACTCGTGCTCGGCGCCGAGGGTGAGGGGTTACGACGACTGACCCGCGATACCTGCGACGAAATTGCTGCGGTGGTCATGCCGGGCGGCAGCGAGAGCCTGAATGTCTCCGTTGCCGCCGCCGTGGCGCTCTATGAACTGAGGAGACGCGGATGAGCAGCTTCAATCCAGACCGCGCGGCCGAAGCGATAGCCCTAGCGCGCGCCGCGCGGCGCCGTCTCGCCCCCTTGCCGACGGGCATCGCACCGAGCACCCCCTCCGAGGGTGCTGCCGTGCAGGTCGCGCTGGCCCGACGCTTGGGCGCGATGCCGCCGGCCGGTTTCAAGATCGGCGCCACCGCCAAGCGCATGCAGGATTATCTCGGCCTCGTCGCGCCGGTCGCCGGATTTATACCCGTGGCTGGGCTGCACCGTAGCGGCGCGAGCTTGCCATTCGCCGATTTCCTCAATCCCGGCGCCGAGTGCGAGATCGTCGTGCGGCTGGCGCGCGACATCGCTGCCGGGCCATGCACGCCCGACCAGGCGGCCGCCGCCGTCGAGGCGGTGTTCGCCGGCATCGAGATCGTGGAGAATCGCTACGAGGTTGATCCGGCCGTAATCGGCGTGCCCACTTTGATGGCAGACCAAGTCTATCACGCCGCTTGCATCGCCGGTGCACCGCGAACCGACTGGCGTAGCCTCAATATCGCTTCCCTCGCTGGCCGCATGTGGGTGGACGGCAGGGTGGTAGGCGAGGGCGTTGCCGGAGACCTGCTCGAGCATCCCTGGAATTGCCTCGCCTGGCTCGCCGGGTCGGCAGAGATTGCCGCGTTCGGCGGGCTGCGCGCTGGCCAGACAATCATGCTCGGCAGCGTCACCCCGCCGATATGGCTTGACCAACCCCCGCCCGATCGTTCATCCATCGTGAAAGTAGCGTTTGCCAACCTCACGCCGGTAGAACTGGAGCTGCACAACACAAGAACATAGCGACAACTGTCTGTTAACCTACTCGGCACATATTGACGGTCACCGGGCCGCACCCCGCATCGCCCGACGGAACCGAACCCCGCCAAAAAGGCCAGCTCCGGAAGTTCTATCCATGCTTTCCGACTGGACCATCCTCTCCGACGACCTGCAACTCACCCTCTCCCGCGAGGCGCTGAAGCGCGCCGCCGAAACCATCGCGGGGCAGGCCGAAATCCTCGCCAGCGAAATGGAGACCGGCAGCCTGTCCGATCGCGGCGGCCCGGATGCGCTCCGCCTGCTCGCCGCGGTCGTCCGGGTGAGCGGCGAGGACCCGTTCGCCGCTATCGCGGGCCACGCCTGAGTGCCAATCACCGCAACGATGGCGTGCCGCGATGCTTTTTGCGTGGCGGGTTCACTGCCGCGTCCTGATCTCCTCCAGCACGGGCAACAAATAGGCGTTGAACCGCGCCGGGTCCTCGCTCATCGGGAAATGGCCGAGGCCGGTCATGATGGTGAGCGCGGCGCCCTCCACCGCGCGGGCGACCTCGCGGCTGTCGTCCGGCGAGGCCGAGTAGTCGTATTCGCCGGTGAGCAGATAGAGCGGGCAGGCGGCAGTGTCGATCTGTCCGACCCGGTCGCGGATCTCGCCTTCGGCGCCGTAGAAGTGCAGGTCGCCTTTGAAAACTCCGGGCCCGCCCTGCATGTAGTGCCAGAGCGTCTCCCAGCGGTGTTCCTCCGGGCTCTGCGGCGCGATCAGCCCGGACACGATCCCCGCCGCGACCTCGCCGCCATGCACGTCGCCACGATGCAGCCATTCCAGATCATAGACGCGCGTGGTGTGCGTCGCTGATTGCAGGCCGATGAGGGCGCGAAACTCGGCCGGATGCGCGAGGCCGAGGTGCAGCACCACTCGCCCGCCGATTGAACAACCCATCACCACAGGCCGGTCGAGTTCCAGCGCGCGTATCACGTCGCGTATCAGCCCGACATAGCCGGCGGTGGTCAGGCGGTAGTCCTCGCCCTGCCAGCCCGCCGGCGGCGACGATTTGCCGTGCCAGGGCATGTCGAAGGCGATGACCCGAAAGTCGCGCGTGATGGCGGGATCGTTCAGCACGCCGCGAAACTATCGCGCGTCCGAGCCCGCCGTGTGCAGGCAGAGCAGCGGAATGCCGCTGCCCGCCTCCTCGACATAGAGCCGGTGCGCGCGGCCGCCGATCTCGCAATGGAGGTAGCGGCCGATCACCGGCTCGAAGCCTGGCTTGAACATTGGCGTGGGCTCCGGGCTCATGCGGCCGGGCCGCGCTGGCGCGGCAGGGCGAGGAGGGCCTTGATCCACAACAGATGCGCGTAGAACAGGTGCAGATCGCCTTCGAGCCGTAGCATGCCGTGGCGCATCAGGGCGAAGATGTCGCTACGTTGCGGCGGCGGGGTCGGCTGCCAGAACTGCGCCCAGGCTTCGGTGCTGGCGCGGATGGCGAGATCGCAGGGCTGGGCACGCAGACGGCTCGGCTCGGCCCGCTCGACGCGGCCTTGGCGCACGGTGACGACCCAGTCCTGGTCGCCGACGCCGAGCAGCAGATCGAGATCGAGATGCTGCCCGCGCCGAACGAGCCATGGATCAGCCCGGGCCAGGGCTGGCAACTCGCCAAGCCGGCTGTCCCATCGGCCAGGCTGGGCGGCGCTCATGGCAGGCTCAGCCATCTCCTGTCTTCCTTCTCCTGGCCTCGCAGCTTGGGCCGCGTCGGCGGCGCATCTTGTGGCGGGGACACGGTGGTTCCATTTGGTGAGACATGCAAACCCACACTTCCAATCCGCACGATCCGGTCGGCTGGCACGGCACGACGATCCTGTGCGTCCGCCGCGACGGGCAGGTGGCGATGGCCGGCGATGGCCAGGTCAGCCTCGGCCAGACCGTGGTGAAGGGCAACGCCCGCAAGGTGCGCCGGATCGGCGGCGGCGCGGTGCTGGCCGGCTTCGCTGGAGCCACCGCGGATGCCTTCACCCTCCTCGAACGCCTCGAAAGCAAGCTCGAGCGGTTTCCCAACCAGCTCGAACGCGCTTGCGTCGAGCTGGCGAAGGACTGGCGCACCGACCGCTATCTGCGCCGGCTGGAGGCAATGATGGCGGTGGCCGATCGCGACCGCAGCTTCACCCTCACCGGCAATGGCGACGTGCTTGAGCCCGAGGACGGCGTGATCGCCATCGGCTCGGGCGGCAACTACGCGCTGTCCGCCGCCCGCGCGCTGATGAGCGTGCCCGATCTGGCCGCCGAGGAGGTTGCCCGCCGGGCGATGAAGATCGCCGCCGAGATCTGCGTCTACACCAATAACAACGTCATCGTAGAGACCATCTGAATGGACGTTCCCACCTACTCCCCACGGGAGATCGTCTCCGAGCTCGACCGCTTCATCGTCGGTCAGGACGACGCCAAGCGCGCGGTCGCGATCGCCTTGCGCAATCGCTGGCGCCGTCAACAATTGCCCGAGGCGATGCGCGAGGAGGTGGTGCCCAAGAACATCCTGATGATCGGCCCGACCGGCTGCGGCAAGACCGAGATCGCCCGCCGTCTGGCGCGGCTCGCGCAGGCGCCGTTCCTCAAGGTAGAGGCGACCAAGTTCACCGAGGTCGGCTATGTCGGGCGTGATGTGGAGAGCATCGTCCGCGACCTGGTCGATGTCAGCCTCAACATGCTGCGCGAGGCCTCGCGCAAGGAAGTGCAAGCCAAGGCCGAGCTCGCCGCCGAGGAGCGGCTGGTTACCGCCCTGGTCGGCGAGGGCGCGGCGGCCGATACGCGCTCGAAATTCCGCCGCATGCTCCGCTCGGGCGAGCTCGAGGACAAGGAAGTCGAGATCGCCGTCAGCGATAGCGGCGGCGGCTCGCCGATTGGCCAGCTCGATATTCCTGGGATGCCGCCGGGCCAGATGATCAATCTCGGCGAGATGATGAAGAACATGATGGGCCGCCCGGCGCAGAAGCGGCGCATGACGGTCGAGGCCGCGCGCCGCGCCGCCGAGCGCGAGGAAGCCGACCGATTGCTCGACAGCGAGCAGCTCGCCAAGGACGCGGTGGCGCATGCCGAGAACAATGGCATCGTGTTCATCGACGAGATCGACAAGATCTGCGCCCGCACCACCGAGGGCGGCTTTCGCGGCGGCGATGTCTCGCGCGAGGGCGTGCAGCGCGACCTGCTGCCGCTGATCGAGGGGACGACGGTCAGCACCAAATACGGCACGGTCAAGACCGACCACGTGCTGTTCGTCGCCTCCGGCGCGTTCCACCTGGCCAAGCCCGCCGACCTGCTGCCGGAGCTGCAAGGCCGGTTGCCGATCCGGGTCGAGCTGGCGCCGCTCAGCCGGGCGGACCTGCGCCGCATCCTGACCGAGCCCGAGCACTCGCTGGTCAAGCAGTACGAGGCGCTGCTCGGCACCGAGCGGGTCAACTTGGTGTTCACCGATGGTGCCATCGACGCGTTGGCCGAGCTGGCGGCCGACATCAACGACCGCATCGAGAATATCGGCGCGAGACGGCTGCACACCGTGCTCGAACGACTGCTGGAGGAGATCAGCTTCACCGCCACCGACCGCGCCGGGGACACCATCACGGTCGACGCGGACTATGTGAACGATCGCGTGGCGCCGCTCGCCCAGAAGGGCGATCTCAGCCGGTTCATCCTGTAAGGCGAAAACAGGGGCAGGCGCTTGCAAAGTCCGCGATCGCACGCCTCGCCCGGCGGAGCTGCGCCGGCGGCAGGTCTGCCCGAATTATAACATTGGTTGCAACACGATGGGTCGTTCGCCACAGTGAGATCCGAGGACCGGCGTTTCGCCGGACCGGAGAGCGGAGCGATGGCCATGGCCGCACTGAAACTGACCAGCATCGGCAACTCGGTGGGGGTTATCCTGCCGCGAGACTTGCTTGCCAAGCTCGGGGTTCAGAAGGGCGACACGCTGTATGCAGTCGAGAGTCCCGACGGGCTCCGGCTGACCACCGTCGATCCGGAATTCGAAGCACAGATCGCCGATGCCGAGCGCCTGATGCATAAGTGGCGCAACGTTCTGCGAGAACTGGCCAAGTGACGATCCGGATCAGCCGCCGTGTCGTGGAGACCATCCACGAGGTGCAGCTTGCTCGTCATGGCGGCGCGCTCGGCGTGCGAGACACGGGATTGCTGGAAAGCGCGCTCGCGCGTCCGCTGAACCTCGCCGGCTACGGCACGCCCGATACCGCCGAGCTCGCTGCCATGTATGCGCTCGGCATCGCCCGCAATCACCCGTTCGTGGACGGCAACAAGCGCACCGCCTTCGCCGTATTGGTGCTGTTCCTGTCTCAGAACGGCCTCGAGCTCGAAGCCCCAGAGGCGGAAGCGGTGGTTGTGATGCTCTCGATGGCGGCCGGTGAGCTCTCGGACGAGGAGTTCGTCGCCTGGGTGCGCGAGCACGTCGTCCCGAAGGGTTGACCTGCCGCCGCCCGCGCCGCACATCCGACGCATGTCTGATCCGTTCGTCGTTCCCGAGGAGCCAAGTGCCGCAGAGGCCATCGCCGCGATCGGTGACGAGCTCGGCGTGTTCGATGACTGGATGGACCGCTACCAGTTCATCATCGAGCTCGGCCGCAAGCTGCCGGTGTTTCCCGAGGCGTGGATGGATGACGCGCATCGGGTGCCCGGCTGCCAGAGCCGGGTGTGGATGGAGGGCGCTGTCGAGGACGGCGCGTTGCGACTTGCCAGCACCTCCGACGCGGCGATCGTCTCCGGCCTGATCGCGTTGCTGCTGCGGGTCTATTCCGGTCGCACGCCGCGCGAGATCCTGGCGACCGACCCGGTGTTCCTCAAGGAGCTCGGCTTGCTGGAGGCGCTGTCCACCAATCGTGGCAACGGGGTCGCGGCGATGGCGCGCAAGATCCGCGAGCTGGCCGCCGTGCAGGTCGCGGCGGCGACCCCCGGCTGAGAGGCGGGATCAGCTCCGTCGGTCGAGCGGCACGAAGTCACGCGTCGCAGCACCGGTATAGACCTGCCGCGGACGGCCGATCCGTTGCGCCGGGTCAGTGATCATTTCCTCCCACTGGCTGATCCAGCCGACCGTGCGCGACACCGCGAACAGCGCGGTGAACATGCTGGTCGGGAAGCCCATCGCCTTGAGGATGATGCCGGAATAGAAGTCGACGTTCGGATACAGCTTGCGCTCGACGAAATACGGGTCGCTGAGCGCGATCCGCTCCATCTCCATCGCCAGTTCGAGCAGCGGGTCGTTGACGCCGAGCTCGCCCAGCACCTCGTGGCAGGTGCGCTGCATGATGCGCGCGCGCGGATCGTGATTCTTGTAGACGCGGTGGCCGAAGCCCATCAGGCGGGCATGGTTGTTCTTGTCCTTCACGTTGGACAGGAACTCCTTGATGTTGTTCTTGTGGCCGATCTCGTTGAGCATCTTCAATACGGCCTCGTTGGCGCCGCCATGCGCCGGTCCCCACAGGCTGGCGATGCCCGCCGCGATGCAGGCGAACGGGTTCGCGCCAGTGGAGCCGGCGAGCCGCACCGTGCTGGTCGAGGCGTTCTGCTCATGATCGGCGTGCAGGATCATGATGAGATCCATGGCGCGCGCCAGGATCGGGTTCACCTCATAATGCTCGGCCGGCACGGCGTTGAACATGTAGAGGAAGTTCGCCGCGTAGCTGAGATCGTTGCGCGGATACATGAAGGGCTGGCCGATATTGTACTTGTGCGCCCAGGCGGCGATCGTCGGCACCTTGGCGATCAGCCGGAACGCGCTGATCGTCCGCTGCGTCGGATCGTTGATGTCCATGCTGTCGTGGTAGAAGGCGGAGAGCGCGCCGACCACGCCGCACATCACCGCCATCGGATGCGCGTCGCGCCGGAACCCGTTGTAGAAGGCGCGAATCTGCTCGTGCAGCATGGTGTGCAACATCACACCCTTCTCGAACTCCTCCTTCCGCTGGGCATTGGGCAGCTCGCCGTGCTGTAGCAGGTAGCAAACCTCGAGGAAGGACGAGTGCTCGGCGAGCTGCTCGATCGGGTAGCCGCGATACAGCAGGATGCCCTCGTCGCCGTCGATGTAGGTGATCTTGCTCTCGCAGGACGCGGTGCCGCCGAACCCTGGATCGTAAGTGAATACGCCGAGATCGGCGTAGAGCTTGCGCAGGTCGGCGACCGGCGGCCCCATGGTGCCCTCGATCAGGGGCAGCTTGGCTGACTTGTTCGACCCGTCGAGCGTGAGGGTGACGGACTTGGAGGCCGGGCCGCTCATGTGTGTGTCCTTGTTCCTGCTCATGCTCATGCGTCCCCGCGCTCCGGCTCAGTAACGCAGGTCGGGAGGCAGACGCCCCTGGAAATTATGGCGGACCCGCGCCCGACGCAACCTTCGCTGCCGCAGCATAGTCGCATGCACGGTGAGCGGCGCCTATCGCTCGGCCCACAGGCCACGCCGATCAGCGCGGGCTCCGGCCTCGACCTGGCGCAGCTCGGGTCGCTCGCTGCCGGCGCGCGCCCAGCCAGCGGCGATCACCGCCCGGTTCAGGTCAGTTCCCCCGGCCAAGCAGAGGCCGAGCGGGCGTCCCATCGCGTCGCTCCCAAGCAACGCGCAGGAAACCGGCTTGTCGCGGATCAGCTCTGCCAGCGCGTTGGCGGCCGTCGCGCCGCAATCGGCCACCGCGCCGCACCTCTTGCCACGTGGCGGCGGCTCCACGCCGAGCAGCACGATCACCTGCTGGTTCAGCCGCAGTGTCCCGGCATCGAGCACCGTGACCTGGGCTGGATTGGCGGCAATCCGACCGGCCGCCGATGGAGTGTGACGGAAGAGGGTGATCGACGACGCGGCGAACGCCAGCGCGGCGAGGCAGATCGCGCCGCACGCCGCGAGCAACACGCCGCGCACCACGCCGACGCGCGGCATCGCGGTGGAACGGTGAAAAATGCGGCGGGGTCGCTGGAGGGTCACCGGTCAGCGCCAGAACGGCCCCGCGCCTTGCAGCTTGTCCCAGGCGTGCGCAATCTCCCCGCCGCTGCCGGCGCGGCGTCCGGCGACGAAGCCGAGCACCACGCCGACGGCAAAGGCGCGGTCGGCCCCGGCGCCGCCGAGCTCGCGCATCAGCTCCGCCGCGACCGCGCCGTCATTGAGCACGCCCAATGCCTCCTGCAACGCCGCCAGCCGGCGCAGGAAGCGTTTGGTGCCGTTGCGCGGCCAGACTGGGGTGAAGAACTCCGCGTTGTAGCGCAGTCGTTTGCCCAACAGGCGCACCTCGTGCAGGGCTGGCGCGGGCAGTGCGTTGATATCCTCGCCGGCCTGCAGCAGCCGACGCAGCCGCTTGTCCAATACGTGGGTGGCGAACTCGGCCAGCGGCTGGTCGAGAGCGGCGCGCTGCTCCGGGCCGATCGGGGCGTCGGCAGGGAGCGGCACCGCGAGGGCGGCGAGGCGGATCATCAGCTTGCGGTACTCGGTCCCGGCGATGAACTGGCGCAAGCTCCGATAGTGCTCGGCCCGTCGCCGCTCGGCCGCGGCCAGCAGCTTGCCCAGGCGCGGGTCCGGGCCGAACGTCGCGTCCACCGCCACGCCGGTCTGCGAGCAGAACACGTCCCAGTCCCGCGCCGGGCCGAGCACGGCGGCGAGCGCGCGCAGCCCGGCGCTCGCTTCGTCGAGCAGGTCGCGTTGCACCGCCGGGCGGAACTGCGACACGGCCGAGCGCAGCCGCCGCATCGCCACGCGCATCTGGTGCACCGGCTCGAGGGCCGCCTCGCCGGCGTCGATCAGCCGTCCCCAATGCAGCATGACGTCCGTGAGGTGACCCGCGAGATAGGCGAACGCCTCGCCCACGGTCAGCTCGGCCGGCAGCGACGGCGCGCCCAGCCGGCGGGGCGCGGGCTGCTCCGCTCGGGCGGCGGCGATTGCCTCGCTGGCCAGCGCCGCATCCGCCACCGTCGCGTCGAGGTCCTCGGCGAGGTCGAGGGCGACCGCGAGCGCCGGCGCCTCGTCGCCCGTCACCCGGATGCGCGTCGTCCGCCGCTCGGCGGTCACGCCGCGTAGCACGCCATCGAGCAGCCGGAGCGAGACCGCCTCGCCGTCCCGCGCCAGATCGAGCGAGGTGACGCGGCCCTCGAAAGCCGCGACCGGCATCAGCGATGCGGCCGGCAGCGGCTGCAACTCGGCAAGGCTCGGCGCCTCGGCCAGCACCGGACCCGGCGCGCCCGGCGCCCAGACACTGCCGTCCGGGATCATGCGCTCCAGCCGCCACGCGCCGCGTTGCTCGGCCACGGCGAGGCCGCGTTGCTGCAGCTCGGCGCTTGGTGTGTCGTGCCAGATGATGCGAACGGGCACGTTGCGCGACCGGCCGGTCCGGTGGGCGGCGATCCGTTTCAGCCGTGCCACTCGCGCCGCTGCCTCCGGGCGGACACTCAGCTCGAGTTCGGTCAGGCCGCCACCTCCGGCAGGTCGCGAGGGGCAAGGAAGCGCAGCAACCGCGCGCGGCCGGCGTCGAGTTGCCACCACGGTCCAGGCACGGTGAACTCGGCCAGCGCGCCGGTCGGGTAGCCCGCCTCCAGCTTGCGCGCCGTCGCACCGGCCGCAACCGACGCCAGGGAACCCGCCAGCAGCACCGCCAGTTCGTGCAGGCCGGGATTGTGGCCGATCAGCAGCACGCTGCGCGCCGTCTCCGCCACGCCGTTCAGAACCCGCAGCATCTGTCGTGCGTCGGCGAGATAGAGCGCGTCCATCGGCTCGACCAGCGGCGTCTCTTCCCAGGGGCCAAGCGCTTCAAGCGTCTGCAAGGTACGCCGGGCCGAGGAGACCAGCACGATATCGGGCGCCAGGTTCAGCGAGCGGATCGCCGTTCCCATCGCGGCGGCAGCCTGCCGCCCCCGCGCGTTCAGCGGCCGGGCGTGGTCCGGAAGTTTCGGATCATCCCAGGACGACTTGGCATGACGCAGGAGCAGAAGCTGACGCATGGGCGGGCGGACGCTTGATCCCCGTGTTTGCCCATCTTGCCACGCTCAAACGGGCTTGTCCTCCCCATCACCGCGACCATTCTTCCACGATGAACGATGGTGCGTTGCGGGTCGTGCTGGGCGATCAGGTCTCGAGCGGAATCGCCGCCCTCGCCGATCTCGAACCCGCGCACGACGTGGTGCTGCTGGCCGAGGTGGCGGACGAGTGCACCTATGTCGCGCATCACCCCAAGAAGATTGTCCTGGTGCTGTCGGCGATGCGGCATTTTGCCGACGCGCTCACGGCGCGCGGCGTCCGCGTCGACTACGTGCGGCTCGACGATCCCGCGAACACGCAGAGCCTGCGCGGCGAGGTGGTGCGCGCCGTCGCGCGTCACCGCCCCAGTCGCGTCATCGCCACCGCGCCGGGCGAGTGGCGGGTGCTCGAGGACATGCGCGGCTGGCAGGACGCAACCGGGGTGGAGACCGAGCTGCGCGACGACGATCGCTTCCTCTGCCGTATCCAGGAGTTCCGCCGCTGGGCCGCGGGCAGGCTAACCTTGCGCATGGAGTTCTTCTATCGCGAGATGCGGCGGCGCACCGAGCTGCTGATGGACGGCGACGCGCCGGCCGGTGGGCGCTGGAACTTCGATCCCGAGAACCGCAAGCGCCTGCCCGCCGGCGTGGCCGCGCCGGGGGTGCCAAGTTTCGCGCCGGACGCGACCACCCGCAACGTGATGGCGTTGGTGCGCGAGCGCTTCGCCGAGCATTTCGGTGCGGTGGACGGGTTCGCCTGGCCGGTGACCGCGCGGGACGCGAAGGCGGCCGCACGGGACTTTGTGGCGCATCGCCTGGCGGCGTTCGGCGACTGGCAGGACGCGATGAAGCGCGATGCGCCGCATCTGTTCCACAGCCTGCTGTCGACCTCGCTGAATGTCGGCCTGCTCGACCCGCTGGCGCTGTGCCGCGATGCCGAGGCGGCGTATCGCGCCGGCGCGGTGCCGCTGAACGCCGTCGAGGGTTTCATCCGGCAAATCATCGGCTGGCGCGAGTTCGTGCGCGGCATCTACTGGCTGCACGCGCCGGAATACCGCACGCGCAACGCGCTGGATGCACGGCGCAAGCTGCCGTGGCTCTACTGGTCGGCGGAGACCAAGATGGAGTGCATGCGTCAGGTGATCAGCCAGACGCGCGAGCACGCCCACGCACATCATATCCAGCGGCTGATGGTCACCGGCAACTTCGCCTTGCTCGCCGGCCTCGATCCCGACGAGGTCGATGAGTGGTACATGGTGGTCTACGCCGACGCGTATGAATGGGTGGAGATGCCGAACACGCGCGGCATGGCGCTGTACGCCGATGGCGGCACGGTCGGCTCCAAGCCGTACGCGGCGTCGGGCGCCTACATCAATCGCATGAGCGACTACTGCGGCGCCTGCGCCTACGACGTGAAGGACGCCGCCGGGCCGCGCGCCTGCCCGTTCAACGCGCTGTATTGGGATTTCGTCGCGCGCCACGCCGCCCGGTTCGCCGGGAACCCGCGCATGGCGATGCCGGTGCGCTCGCTGGAACGGATGGATCGCGCCAAGCTGGCGGCGATCCGCGCCCGTGCTGGCGCGTTTCTCGCGGCGCTGGATCGGGGAGAGATGGTGTAGACCGTCTCGCACGATCGGAGCGGAGAATACGCCCTGTCGAGCGGTGAGCTGCTGGCCCACGCCACTCGGGACCTCGCGGCGCGCCTCGACTATCGCGACATCCCGGCCAGCGATTCCGTGCTGCATCCCAACTCGATCACGGTGCCGATCGGGCTTGGCTACGCGGAGATGCGCGAGGGGTTGGCGGGGCGGGACGTTCTCGCCGCGATCATCGCCGGCTACGGACCCGGAGATCGAGGCCAGGGGTCGCGCCGCACGGCACGCCTGTCGCATGATGGTGACCACACGCGAGGGCCGCAAGCTGCGCCAAGAGGTCTACGACCGACGCGGCAGTCCGGAGAACCCGGTGGATGCCGACGCGCTGCGCGAAAAATTCCGGCGCAACGCGCAGTCGTGCTTGCCCCGTTGCCGAGGCGGAACGCCTGATCGCGCTGGTCGCCGAGTTCGAGCATCTCCCCAGCACCAATGAGCTGACCGGTATCCTGGCGCGTCCCTCGCAACGCGCGTAGGCTGATCGAAGGTATAACCCGCCAGTCAGGAGCGGGGCAGGGAAACATCCAGGAGGAGACTCGTGAACGCACCCGTCGGCTTCGATCATCGGACCCACGCGGCCACGGTGCCGCTCGATCAGCTCGATGTCAGCGATCCGCAGCTCTATCACGACGACGTCTGGCAGCCCTATTTCGAGCGGCTGCGTCGCGACGACCCGATCCACTACGTGGCGGACAGCCCGTACGGGCCATACTGGGCGGTCACTCGCTACAAGGACATCATCCACCTCGAGGTGAACCACAAGGTCTTCTCGTCGAGCTGGGAACTGGGCGGGATCAGGATCGAGGACCAGCCGGCAGGGTTCCAGCGGCCCAGCTTCATCCTGCTCGACCCGCCCGGTGGTCACGACGAGCAGCGCTTGGTGGTCAGCCCGACGGTCAATCCGATCAACCTCGCCAAGATGGAGACGTTGATCCGCGAGCGGACCGGCAAGGTTCTCGAAGCGCTGCCGCGCGGTGAGGCGTTCGATTGGGTCGACCGTGTCTCGATCGAGCTCACGTCGATGATGCTGGCGACCCTGTTCGACTATCCGATCGAGGATCGGCGCAAGCTCGTGCACTGGTCGGAGGTGGTGATCACCGACGTCAACGCGCCCGGCGCCATCGTGAAGTCCGAGGCCGAGCGTTTCGCGATCCAGATGGAGTTCACCGAGCATCTCAACGAACTGTGGGAGGCGCGCGCGAAGCTGCCGCCGAGCTTCGATATCATCTCGATCCTGGCGCACAGCGATCTGATGAACAACATGACCATCCGTGAGCGCATGGGCATCTTGATCCTGTTCCTGGTGGGCGGCAACGACACCACGCGCAATTCCATGTCGGGCGGGCTGTGGGGCCTCAGCCAGTTCCCCGACGAGATGCGCAAGCTGCGCGACAACCCCGAGCTGGTGACCGACACGGTGCCGGAGATCATCCGCTGGCAGACGCCGGTGATCCACATGCGCCGTACCGCGCTCGAGGACGTCGAATTCGGCGGCAAGCAGATCCGCAAGGGCGACAAGGTTGTCGTCTGGTACATCTCGGGCAATCGCGACGATACGGTGATCGACCGGCCGAACCAGTTCGTCGTCGATCGCCGTCGACCGCGCGAACATCTCTCGTTCGGCTTTGGCATCCATCGCTGTCTTGGCAATCGCCTGGCCGAGCTGCAGTTGAAGATCCTGTGGGAGGAAGTGTTGCGGCGCGACCTGCGGGTCGAGGTGGTCGGCAAGCCGGTCTACGCCTATTCGAATTTCCTGCGCGGCATCAAGTCGCTGCCGGTGCGACTGGCGGCTTGAACGAAGCGGGGCCGCTCGCTGTCAGTGCAGGTCGATCCAGGACAGGTGGCCGCCTTTGCCGGCGGCGGTGTCGAGGAAAACGGCGTGACCGCCGGCGGCGCCGGTGAGCTGATACGGCCGGCCGTCAAAGCTGCGGTTGTCGTGCCCGCAGTAGACGGTGAGGCCGGGCGGGATGCGATCAACCCAGCGCAGGCTGCGTTCGGGGTAGCCGTCCGACTGGACCCGGCCGGTGGGTTCGCCGAACAGCGCGCGCGAGATAGGCCCGGACGGCCGCTCGGCGCCGATCGCCGGCCCGAGCGGGTCCACCATTCCGGTGTGGAAGCCGGCGTGGACGAACACGATGTCGCCGAGCTTGATCCAGCTCGGGGCGCGGGCGAGCTCCACCCGGGCGCGGTTGCGCAGCTCGGGGTCGAGCTGGCGCAAGGTCTCCGCTAGTACAGGCGTGATGTGCACCGAGTGGCCGGCGAGCACGCGGGCAAGCTTGTGGTCGTGGTTGCCGAGGACGAAGGCGCCGCGCCCGGCCTCGATCAGGCGGAACATAATGCGCAGCGCCTCGGCGCTGTCGGGGCCGTAATCGGTGAGATCGCCGAGCTGGATCACGAACCGGTCGGTGGCGGCGGCGAAGCTGAACGCGCGCGCGTCGCCGTGCACGTCACCGACGACGCGCAGCGGTGCGTCGCGCGGCACCGCCGGCCAGCTCATTTGGTCGCCTGGCTGACCGACCGATAGGCGGCGAGCGCCCGACCGCGCCCGGCCGAGAGACCGACCAGCGGTTCGGGATAGGTCTCGCCGAGCCGCACCTCGGCCGCGCGCAGCACGTCGGGCGGTGCATCCCAGGGCGCGTGGATGTGCTTGGTGGGCAACTTGGCGAGCTCGGGGACGAAGCGGCGCACATACTCGCCCTCCGGATCGAACTTCACGCCCTGCAGCACCGGGTTGAACACGCGGAAATAGGGGGCGGCGTCGGCGCCGCAGCCGGCGACCCACTGCCAGCTCGCACTGTTATTGGCGAGGTCGGCGTCGACCAGGGTGTCCCAGAACCAGGCCTCGCCGTCCTGCCAGGGGATCAGCAGGTGTTTCACCAGGAACGACGCGACGATCATGCGCGCCCGGTTGTGCATCCAGCCGATCTGCCAGAGCTGGCGCATCGCCGCGTCCACCATCGGCACGCCGGTGCGACCTTGCTGCCAGGTGGCGAGGCCGGCCGGATCGCGCCGCCACGGCATGGCAGCGAATTCCCTTCGCAGCGGCTGCTCCGGCAGCTCCGGGTGATGCCAGAGCAGATGGATCGAGAACTCCCGCCACAGCAGCTCCTTGAGGTAGGTGGTCAGTCCGCGCTGGCGCGTGTCCGCCGCCTCGCTCGCCGCGTGCCAGACCTGCGCCGGAGATATTTCGCCGAAATGCAGGTGCGGCGAGAGCATCGAGGTGCCGTCCTGGTCGGTGAGGTTACGGCTGACGTCGTAGTTGTCGAGCACGGCATCGGTGAAGCGTTCGAGCCGCGCCCGGGCGCCGAACTCGCCCGGCGTCCAGCTCGCCCGCAACCCGCCGGCCCAGTCAGGCTTGCTTGGCAGCAGGCCCCAGCGCGTTAGCACCTCGCCCTTGGGAGCGCGGGGCGGTGTGGCGAGGCGGCTCGGCGGCGGCAAGGTCGCGGGCACGCCGGCGGCGAAGCAGGCGCGGGCGAAGGGGGTGTACACGCCGTACGGGCTGCCCGCCTTCGTGCGAATCGCCTCGGGGTCGAACAGCGAGACCGTGCGGTGCAGCACCAGCGTTCGGCCGTCGCGAGCGAGCGTGTCGGCAACACGTTGCTCCTGGGCCCGCGCCCAGGGCTCGATGGCGGCGCCGGCGAACACCGCGCCGGCGCCGACCGCGTCCGCCAGGCGCGCCAGCTCGGTCTCGGCGTGGCCGCGTGCCAGCACCAGCCGCCCGCCCCGCCCGGCGATCTCATGGCCGAGCGCATCGAGGCTGTGGTGCAGCCACCAGCGCGACGCGCCACCTCGCGCCCAGCACCCCGCCGCGTCGAGATCGAGCACGAACACCGGCAGCGTCGGGCCGGCCTCGGTTGCCGCGTGCAACGCCGCGTGGTCGTGCAATCGAAGATCGTTACGGAACCAGAGGAGGGAGGGAGTCATGTCCGAGAGATGAGCATTGTCGCGTGAAACGCCAGGATCGAGGGTGGGTGGTTAGCGCTGTAGGTCGGCGCGCAAGCTGTCGAGCGGCACGGATTTGCCGTCCCGGTCGAGGTGCCAGAACATCCACCCGTTGCAGGACGGCGCGTTCTGCACCGCGGCGCCGACCTGGTGAATGGAGCCGCGCAGCTCGCCGGTGACCAGGGTGCCATCGGCGGTGACGGTGGCGCTGACCCGGCGCAACCGGTCGTGCAGCTTGGTTCCGGGCGGCACCAGCCCGCGTTCGACCAGGCTGCCGAACGGCACGCGCGGTGCCTCCCGCCGCGACGGCGTGATCCCGACCGCGTCGTGCGGCGCGCGTGCCATCCGGAGGATGCGGCCCAGGGCGGCCTCGACATAGGCCGGGTGGCGCTCGATGCCGATGAAGTGACGATGCAGCCGCTTGGCGACCGCGGCGGTTGTGCCGGTGCCGAGGAACGGGTCGAGCACGATCTCGCCCTCGCCGGTGCTGGCCAGCAGCACCCGATGCAGCAGCGCCTCCGGCTTCTGCGTCGGGTGCAGCTTGAGTCCGTGCTGGTTGCGCAGCCGCTCGGCGCCGGTGCACAGCGGGATCAGCCAATCGCTGCGCATCTGCAGGTCCTCGTTCAGCGCCTTCATCGCCTGATAGTTGAACCGGTGTCGGCTGTCGCGCTGCCGCGCCGCCCAGATGATCGTCTCGTGCGCGTTGGTGAAGCGCCGGCCGCGAAAGTTGGGCATCGGGTTGGTCTTGCGCCAGACGATGTCGTTGAGGATCCAGAAACCGAGATCCTGCATGATCGCGCCGATGCGGAAGATGTTGTGGTAGGCGCCGATCACCCAGAGCGTGCCGTCCTTGCGGAGCAGGCGCCGGCACTCGCCGAGCCACTCGCGGGTGAACGCGTCGTAGGTGGCGTAGTCGTCGAACCGGTCCCAGTCCTCGTCGACGCCGTCGACCAGGCTGTCATCGGGCCGGCGCAGCTCGCCGCGCAATTGCAGATTGTACGGCGGATCGGCGAAGACGCAGTGCACCGAGGCGGTCGGCAGCATGCGCATCATCTGCACGCAGTCGCCCAGCAGCACCTGATCCAGCGGCAACTCACGGACGATTTCCACGTGGCTCCAACAACTTCCGTCGCCGCCATGGTGACAAAGCCGTGCAAGCCGCGTCAATCAGCCGCGTCGAGGGGCTCCGCTACAAGGGCGGGGTCCTCGATCCCGGTTGCTTCCAATCCGGCGGCGTTGAGGGCGAGGGCGAGCTGTCGCACGGTGCCGAAGGTCGGTCGGTGATGCCGGCTCGGGCCGAGGCGGGCGAGGGCGTCGCGGTGAAATCGGGTAGCGTAGCCCGCATTCGCTTCCCAGCCGTAGCCGGGCCAGCGTTGCGCCAGCCGCGCCATCGCGCGGTCGCGCAGCACTTTCGCGATGATCGAGGCGGCGGCGATGGACAGGCTGCGCCCGTCGCCGCCGACCACGCACTGCACGGGGCAGGCCAGGGCAGGGGGGCGGTCGCCGTCCACCAGCGCGAGGTCCGGCAAGGCGGGGAGCCGGGCGACGGCGCGGCGCATCGCCAGCAGGGCGGCGCGCAGGATGTTGATGCGCTCGATCTCGGCCACCGAGGCGGCGCCGACGCCGATCTCGATGCAGTCGGCGGCGCGCAGGGCGACGAAGGCGGTCAGCCGTTCCTCGGCGGTGAGCTTTTTCGAGTCGTCGAGCAGCCGGGCGAGCCGGCGCGGCACGCCGCGCGGGAACACGACGGCGGCGGCGAGCACCGGGCCGGCGAGCGGGCCACGTCCGACCTCGTCCACGCCGGCGACCCGGCCGCCCGCCCGCTTCTCCAGGGTGAAGTTCGGCATCGCCGGGCGGATAGCAGAGCCGGCGGGAGTCGCGCCAGCAGCGCGGCCCTGTCGCGGTGGGACGATATCGACCGCGCCAAGGGGCTGGCTATCCTGCTGGTGGTGTTCGGCCATCTGGTGGCGCGCCAGGGGCCGCACGGGGTCGTCTGGTACGAGAAGGCGCGCATCCTGGTCTATCTCTTCCACATGCCGTTCTTCATGTATCTGAGCGGCTACGTGATGTTTCGCTCAGGCGCGGCGCGGACCCGGCTCGCCGCGTGGCCGGCGCTGGCGCGGCGCCGCGCGGCGCGGCTGCTGTTGCCGTTCCTGCTGTTCGGCCTGGCGATCCTCGTGGGGAAGTTTGTCGCGGCGTCGGTCGTGCCGGTGGACAATGTGCCGTCCGCTCCGTGGGTGGGGCTGCGGGCGCTGCTGTGGAACACCGATGCAAGCCCGGCCACCTCGGTCTGGTATCTCGCGGTGCTGTTCGTCTTCAGCGTGGCGACGCCGCTGCTGGCACGCTGGCGGGCGACCTTGGCGCTGGGTGCGGCGCTGCTGTTCCTGCTGCCGCTGCCGCCGGTGCTGTATGCCGACCGGATGGGCGCGTATCTGCTGTTCTTTGTCGCCGGCGGGCTGGCTGCCGATGCGGGGTGGCGCTGGCTGTGGCTGGTCGATCGGGCGCGTTGGGTGTTCCTGCTGGCGTCGCTTGCGTTGCTGGCCGGCGTCTATGCGGGACTGTTCGCGGTTGACGTGCTCGACGGGACGCGGACCCTCGGTTATCGGCTGCTGATGCTCACCGTCTCGGCGGCGGCAATCCCGGCGCTGCATGGGGCGGTGCGCAATGGGGTGCTGGCGCGCTCGGCGTGGCTGCTGTGGCTCGGCGGCGCCAGTTTCGCGATCTATCTGCTCAACACGATCTGCATCGGCGCCACCAAGGGGCTGCTGTTGTTGGTGGTGAGCTGGGACGGCGCAGGGTTCCTCCCGTTCGCCATGGTGCTGATGGCGGCCGGCACGTTCGGTCCGGTGCTGCTGCAGCGGCTCGCTGGATCCTTGCCGATGCGAATGGTGCGGGCGGTCGGCCGTCCCGCGTCAAGGCAGCCGGCTTCGCCGGTCGCTGCGCGAGCCTTGACCCAGGACAGCCGACCGGCGGTTCGGCATTGATCGACAAGGCGTCGGGCTGCCCATCTCCACCTTCTCTCGATTGTAGTCCTGCTTCCGGTGTGGTGGGCCGGCTCAAGGTGCGCGCAGCGCCCGGCGCAGCCGGTTGCCTTGAACCGGGCCGCCGCACCGGAAGATCATCGCGGATCGAGGGCAGGACGATCCCGCGCACTCAGCGGGGCCAGGCGCGGATGGCGAGCAGCCCGCCGTCGATCGGCAGCATAACCCCGGTGATCCAGCGCGCCTCGTCGCTGGCGAGATAGACCGCGGCGTGGCCGACATCCCAGCCGGTCCCCTCCGTCTGCATCGGCACCGCCAGGCGTCGGCGCTCGCGCGCGTCCTCGCCGAGACGGGCGACCATCGGCGTGCTGACCGTGCCGACCACCAGGCAGTTGGCGCGGATGCCCTGGGCCGCGAAATCGGCGGCGATCGACAAGGTCAGCCCGTGCATCCCGGCCTTCGAGGCGGTGTAGGCGACCGCTCCCTGGCCGCCGGCCAGCCCGATCGCGCCGGCGGCGGAGGAGACGTTGATGATCGACCCGCCGCCGCCTTCGAGCATGCGCGGGATCGCCGCCTGACAGCACAGCATCGCCGAGGTCAGGTTCGCTTCCAGCACCCGGTTCCAATCCGCGAGCTCCACCGTCGCCGCCGTGCCGGGCCGACGACCGCCGATGCCCACGTTGTTGTGCAGGATGTCGAGCCCGCCATAGTGCTCCACCGCGAATGCCGCCATCGCTTCGGCCGCGTCGGGCTGGGTCACGTCGGCGGCGAACGCCACCGCCTCGCCGCCATCGCTGGCGATGCGCTCGGCCAGCCCATTGGCCCGCTCGATGTCGCGGTTGACCAGCACCACTTTCGCGCCCTCGCGCGCGAACAGGATCGCGGTGGCGGCGCCGTTGCCAATCCCCTCGGCGCGCGACGCCGCCCCCGTGACGATCGCGACCTTGCCATTCAGACGTGCCACCCGCGCGCTCCCCCGTCCCGGTTCTGCCGCATCATCCCACCGGGATGGCGTGCGCGAAACCTCGCGGATCAGAACAGCGACAACTGCCGCTCGGGTGTGACGTCGGCGTCGGGGACGGCGAAGCTGGTCGTGTCCAGCCCCTCGTGGTCGGCGTCGAGCCCCCATTGCCGCACGGCGCGAGTGAAGCGGCGCGCCAGCAGGTCGGCATACACGCCGTTGCCGGAGAAGCGGTGGTGAAAGCGCGGCTCGTTCAGCGCGCCGCCGCGCGTCTGGCGGATCAGGCTCAGCACATGCGCGGCGCGGTCGGGGAAGTGGGTCGCGAGCCACTGCTCGAACATCTCGCGTAGCTCGTGTGGCAGGCGCAGCAGCACGTAACCCGCATGGCGCGCGCCGTGCGTGGCGCTGGCCTCGAGGATGCGTTCCATCTCGGCGTCGTTGAGCCCGGGGATCATCGGCGCGGTCAGCACCCCGGCGGGCACCCCGGCGCGGGACAGCTCGGCGATCGCTTGCAGTCGCCGCGCCGGTGTCGCCGCGCGCGGCTCCATCACCCGCGCCAGCGCCGGATCGAGCGTCGTGATCGACACATACACCCGCGCCAGCCGCCGCGCCGCCATCCGCGTGAGGATGTCGAGATCGCGCAGCACGCCGGCGGATTTCGTCACGATGCCGACCGGGTGGTTGAACCGATCGAGCACTTCGAGCACGGCGCGAGTGAGCTTCAGGGTGCGCTCGACCGGCTGATACGGGTCCGTGTTGGAGCCAAGGGCGAGGGTGCGCGCGACGTAGCCGGGCTTGCGCAGCGCCGCTTCGAGCAGCTCGGCGACCTCCGGCTTGAACACCAGCTTGGTCTCGAAATCGAGCCCGGGCGAGTAGCCGAGATAGGCGTGGGTCGGCCGCGCGTAGCAGTAGATGCAGCCGTGCTCGCAGCCGCGGTACGGGTTGACCGCGCGGTCGAAGCCGACATCCGGGCTGTTGTTCCAGCTTATCGCCGAGCGCGAGGCGTCACGGGTCAGGCTGGTGGCGAGCGGCGGCAGCTCGGCGAAGTCTGCGGACAAGGTCTCCCACCCGTCATCGAACGGGAACGCGGTCGCGCGATCGAAGCGGACGGCGGGATTGCTGGTCGCACCGCGTCCCTTGCGACCACGCGGCGGCACGGCGATTTCGGGCGTGGGGTCCGGCAGGCCGGCATGGTCGAACGCGGCCAGCGCTTCGGCGTCGAGCTCGCGTCGTTCCGTCCGCTGCTCGGGCGCGGTATCCTGCCGCATGGCCGTGCTCCCCTTCTGTCTGACCGCTTTGCCCCGTGAAACTGGCAAAGCCGCCGCATGAAAGCAAGAACATTAAGGGAACATATTTCGCTAAGCATCATCATTCCGACGTTGAACGCCGCCGAGACGCTGGGCGCAACCTTGGGCGCGTTGCTCGACCCAAGCGCCGGAGAACCAAATGCCGAGACGGTGGTCTGCGACGGCGGCAGCGACGACAACACTCGCGGCATCGCCCGCGCGTTTGGCGCCCGCATCATCGTGGCGCCGCGCGGACGCGGCACGCAGCTCGCGGCCGGGATCGCCGCTGCCGGTGGGGACTGGCTGCTGCTGCTGCACGCCGACACACGGCTCGGGGCGGGATGGCGCGCGGCGGTGGCGCGGCACATGCGAGCCGGTGCGGATCGGGCCGGCTACTTCCGCTTCGCGCTGGCCAGCGGCGATGCGCGCGCGCGGCGGCTCGAGCGCGCCGTCGCCTGGCGTTGCCGCTGGCTGGCGTTGCCCTATGGCGACCAGGGCTTGCTGATCCGTCGTGACCTGCTGAGCGCGGTCGGCGGGGTGCGGCCGCTTCCGCTGATGGAGGACGTCGATCTGATACGCCGGCTCGGGCGGCACCGGCTGGCGGCACTTGATGCCGAGGCCGTCACGTCGGCGCGTAAATGGGAGCGCCAAGGCTGGCGCCGGCGATCGGCGCGCAACCTCGTCTGCCTGTCGCTCTACTTGGCCGGGATGCCGCCACGGCTGATCTCGCGGCTCTACTTGTGAGCGACGTCGCGATCGTGTTCGCGCGCGCGCCCCGGCTCGGCGCGGTCAAGCGTCGCCTCGCCCGCGACATCGGCGCGCGCGCCGCCTTGCGGTTCCATCGTGCCACCCTGCTGCGGCTGCTGCGCCGGCTGGCGGCGGATCGGCGGTTCCGCACCGTCCTGGCGCTGACGCCGGAGCGGGCATACGTTCCGCTGCCGACAAACGTACGACGAGTGGGCCAGGGCAGCGGCGATCTCGGCCAGCGCATGCATCGCGCCTTCGCCCGCTTCCCGACCGCGCGGGTGGTGCTGATCGGCAGCGACATCCCCGATGCTGGTCCGCAGGACGTGATCGCTGCCTTGCGCGCGCTCGGCCGCGCCGACGCGGCGTTCGGACCGGCCGAGGATGGCGGCTACTGGCTGGTGGCGTTGTCGCCCCGCCGGCCCGACCGCCCGTTCAAACGCGTGCGCTGGTCGAGCGAGCACACCCTGGCCGACACGCTGGCCAATTTTCGCGGCCTGCATGTTGTGCTGTTGCGACGATTGCGGGACGTGGACAGCGGCGCGGATTTTGCGAAGCTGCAAGCATGAGAATTCCCACCCCTTTGCAAGACCGCGCGCGGCTGCGTCGGCTGTCGCGCATGCCGCTGATCTCGCCGCGCCTGTGGCTGCGTCGCCTCGTGTTCTGGCTCGGCGCGATCTGCGTCGCCCTGATGGCGATCGCCTTCGCGCAAGGTGCGGACTGGGCCAGCGCGTTGTTCACCACCGCACTTGACGGCCGCCCGGCGCTGGCTTTCGTCATCGCACCGGCCGGGCTCGTGGTGTCGCTGCTGCTCACCCGGCGGTTCTTCCAGGGCGCGCAGGGCAGCGGCATCCCGCAGGTGATCGCCGCCTTGCACATGACCGACGAGACGATGGTCGGGCGGGTGCTGAGCCTGCGGATCGCCGCCGGCAAGGTATTGCTGACCCTGCTCGGCCTGGCGTCCGGCGCGTCGATCGGCCGCGAGGGGCCGACGGTGCAGGTCGGCGCCTCGATCATGTTCGCGCTCGGACGCCGGCTGCGCCTGCCGCGCGCCGAATTGCAGCGCGCGCTGGTGCTCGGCGGCGGGGCCGCGGGCATCGCGGCGGCGTTCAACACACCGCTTGCCGGCGTGGTGTTCGCGATCGAGGAGCTCAGCCATTCCTTCGAGGCGCGCACCTCCGGCTATGTATTCACCGCCGTGATCATCGCCGGCATCACGACGCTCGGGCTGATGGGCAACTACACCTATTTCGGCACCACTCCGGCGGAACTGAACCTCGGCCTGAGCTGGATCGCGGTGCTGTTGTGCAGCCTGATCGGCGGCCTTGCCGGCGGCCTGTTCAGCGCCACCCTGCTCGCGGTCGCGCGCGGCCTGCGCGGCCGGGTCGGCCTGTTCCTCGCGCACAACCCGATCCTGTTCGCCGCGCTGTGCGGGCTGGCGATCGCCGCCTTGGGCACGCTGTCGGGCGGCACCACCTACGGCACCGGATACGCGCAGGCGCGCAGCATCGTGGAAGGGCACTCGACCCTGCCGGCGAGCTACGCGGTGCTGAAGCTGCTCGCCAACATCGTCTCGTATATCAGCGGCATACCAGGCGGCATCTTCGCGCCCTCGCTCGCGGTCGGCGCCGGCATCGGCGAGTGGCTGGCGCCCTTCCTGCCGAATGCCACCGCCGGCGCGGTCGTGCTGCTCGGCATGGTGGCGTATTTCTCCGGCGTGGTGCAGGCGCCGATCACCGCGACCTTGATCGTCATGGAGATGACCAACAACCAGGCGATGACGATCCCGTTGATGGCGACGGCGTTCCTCGCGTTCGGCTTCTCGCGCCTGGTGTGCCGGCGGCCGCTGTATTCGGCGTTGGCGCGGCGTTACCTCGCGGCGCAGGCGGTCAAGCCGCGCCCGTCGGCTGACCTTCCTGAAGCCGCGGCATGAGCTCGACCAGGTTGCAGGGGCGGTGCCGGTTGTCGAGCTGCCAGAGCAGGATGTCATCCCAGCCATCCTTCACCGCGCCGGTGCTGCCGGGCAGCGCGAACAGG
Organism: Acetobacteraceae bacterium; assembly: GCA_965218045.1. Lineage (GTDB taxonomy): Bacteria > Pseudomonadota > Alphaproteobacteria > Acetobacterales > Acetobacteraceae > CAVRCA01. The sequence goes on from CBDCJX010000001.1 coordinate 329,728, forward strand.
TAGGTGCCACGCGCCACCCCGCCGATCGCGCGCGACTGCATGGTCGAGGTGCCGATCTTCTGGAAGCTTAGCATCCGGAACAGCTCGCCGAAGCCCTCGATGCGCTTCTCCAACACCCGGTCGAGCGCCTCCGGCGTCACGTCGCGCCCGGTGATGCCGGTGCCGCCGGTGCTGATCACGACGTCGATCGCCCCATCGTCGATCCAGCCGCGCAGCCGCCGCTCGATCACGTCGGCGTCGTCCTGCTCGATCGCGCGTGCGGCGACCCGATGGCCGGCCTTGATGATCCGCTCGACCAGGGTGTCGCCGGAGGTGTCGTTCGCCGACGTGCGCGTGTCGGAGACGGTGAGCACGGCGATGTTGACGGGGAGGAACGGGCGGCTTTCGTCGACGCGTGCCATTGCTGGGCCCTCGCTGCTGCGCCCCCGGCTCCGCCCGCCGCCTCGGCGGGTCAGTGCGGGCGCGATTTGGCGCGCAGTGTCTCAGCTCCGCCGAGCGGCGTGAAGCGCGGGAAGCTGCCGGCGGCGATCTGCTGCAGGCTCAGCGCCGGCAGGTGCAGCCGCGCGGCGTAGATCCAGGTGTAGGCCAGCACGTGTTGCACGAAGGCGCGCGTCTCCGGCACCGGGATCGCCTCGATGAACAGCAGCGGATCGCCGCCGTCGCGGACCTCGCCGGCCCAGCGGGCGAAGCAGCCGGGGCCGCAATTGTAGCTCGCCAGCAGCGCGACGAGGTTGCCGGCGACGCCGTCCAAGGACGCGAGGTGGCGGACGTAGCGCTGCCCGAGCTCCAGGTTGAAGGCCGGGTCGTGCAGCCGCTCGGCGTCGAGCGACGGGTCGCCGACGATGTAGCCGGCGGTGACCGGCATGAGCTGCATCAGCCCGCGCGCGCCCACCGGCGAGGTGGCGTCGGCGTCGAAATTCGATTCCAGCCGGGTGAGGGCGTAGACCAGCGCGGGGTCGACCAGGAAGCCGTTGCGCGGCCGCAGCCGAGGCACCGGAAAGCGATCGGCATCGCGCGGCTTGCCGTCGGCTGCCTGCTCCAGGCCGGCCATCTGCGCCGCCATGTCGGTGAAGCCGGCGTCGCGCGCGACCAGCAGCAGGGCGTGGCGCAGCGGCGGCTGATCCTTCACCGTCGGCCACAGCAGCCGCAGCTCCGCCGCCGCCCGGTCGGGCTGCCCGACCTGCAACAGCGCGAAGGCCCGCGCGCCCTGCGGGGTGGCGGCGATCGCGTCGACATCGGCGCCGCCCAAGGTCTCCCGCTCCCACTCCAGCCCGCCGCTGAGCCCCAGCCGGTGGCGCGCGAGCAGCCCGTAGAAGGTGCGCTTCTCCTGGGCGGCGCGCCGCAGCCAAGGCAGCGCGGCCACGCTGTCGCCGAGCCGCATGTGGGCGCGTGCCGCCCAGAACGCGGCGGCGGCGCGCAGGGCCGAAGGGGCATAGGTCGCCCGCGTTGCTTCCTCGAAGGCCGGCAAGGCGAGATCGACCAGGTCGAGCCGCCATGCCGCGAGCCCGGCGATGAAGCCGGCGAGCCCGACGGTCTCGCCATCCCGCCCCCGCGGTCTGGCGGCGGTGGCGACCGCGAGCGCCTCGGCGTCCTCGTTGCGGGTGAACAGCACCTGCGCCACCTCGGCGCGGAGCAGGGCGGCATAGGCCACCCGAATGCTTTTGGTCCGCGCGATCAGGTGCAGCGCGGAGGCGGCGTGGCCCTCGCTTGCGCGGGTGAACACGGTGCGGTCGAGCAACGCGTTGCGGGTGATCGCGTGCGCGCCGGGGTCGGTGTCCTCGGGCTCCGGCGCAGCGTCGACCGCCGCCGGCAGCGCGTTGAGCGCCGGCGCTGGCGGAGGGGTGGCGCCGGGCGGCAAGCGCGTGAGCAGCAGCGCGTGGATGGCGGGCGCGTCGGGCTGGTCGGAATACGCGGCGAGCCAGCGTTGCAACTCGTCGCTGGTCGAGCGGTGATGCGGGCCGAGATAGCGCTGCGCCAGCAGGGGGCCGTTGAGGGTGGTGTCCGACAGCAGCGCCATTTCCCGACTGGCCTCGGCCATCGCGCCACGCGACTGCAAGCCGAGGATGCGCCGGATGCGCGCCGCCTCGCTCGGCGCCAGCGGTGCCGGCAGGGCGACGCCCTCGGCGCGGGGCGAGGGCAGGCGGGGCAGCGCCATGGCGGTCTCGTCGCTGGCGACCTTTTGCGCGCTGGCCGGGCCGGTCGAGGCGATCGCGCCGAGCAGCAGGGCCGCTCCGGCGAGCAGGGCCCGACCTGCGGGCGGGGGGGAGAATGGGGTGCCGATCGCTCGCATCCCGCGGCCCTACACGGCGATACCAGGTGCGACAAGCAAGCCCCGGTGGTGAGTCTCACGTCGCGAGGCGAATCCGCCGCATCCTCGTCTCACGAAGCGAGTTTTTGTTCACGATCCCGTTATGCGCCGGCTGGATCCTGGTCCAAGCTGCGTCGCAGCAGCCGCAGATCGGCCCAGGCCTGCTTGCGGCCGGCGGCGCTGGCGAGCAGCGAAGCGGGGCTGCTCGACACTAAAGCGGGGATCGGCACCGATAGGCCGGCGATCGTCACGTCGAGCCAGGCGCCGCGTGGCCGGCGGCGTTGCGTGGTGTTCTCCGCCGCCGGCAGCAGGGCGCGCGCGGTGGATCCGCCGAGCAGCAGCAGCCGGCGCGGACGCACCAGCGCGACGTGGCGCCGCAGGAATGGCAGGCATGACGCGATCTCGCTCTCGGTCGGCGGGCGGCCGCCGGGCGGGCGCCAGGGCACCAGCATCGCCAGCCGCAGCGTCGCGCGATCGAGGCCGATGCTGGCCAGCATCTGGTCGAGCAGGCGTCCGGGCGGGCCGGCGAAGGGGCGCCCGGCGCGGTCCTCGTCCGATCCCGGCACCTCGCCGATCAGCATCAGCCCGGCCGTGGCGGGGCCCTCGGCGAACACCAGACTGGTCGCGGTCTCCCGCAAGGCGCAGCCGTCGAAGCCGGCGAGTGCCGCCTCCAGCTCCTCCAGGGTCGCCGCGGCGGCGGCCTGCTGGCCGGCGCGCCAGGCGGCCGGCGTTCCGGTCCGCACCGGCGCTGTCGCCCGGGTGGCGGCGCCTCCCGGCGGGATGGCGACGGCAGGAGTTGGCGTCGATCCGCCGATCGGCGTCCAGCGCTCGACCGGGGTTTCGGCCAGCGCCTCGTCGGCGCCCCATTCGACCTGCAGCCGCAACGCGGCCAGCGCCGCCGCTGCGGCTGATGCGTCCATGGCGACGCTTCCTGCACCGCGGCCCGGCTTTGCGCAATCCGCCGCACTCTGCCTAATTTCACCCGGGCCCCCACATGAGGGCCAGACCGGAGGAGCAAGATGGCGGAACAGGCGATGGAGCAGGCAGCCGAGCGCGAGGCGATGGAATTCGACGTGGTGATCGTCGGCGGCGGTCCCGCCGGTCTGTCCGCCGCGATCCGTCTCAAGCAACTCGCGCCCGATGCCTCCGTGTGCCTGGTCGAGAAGGGCGGCGAGATCGGCGCGCACATCCTCTCGGGCGCGGTGATCGAGCCGCGCGCGCTCAACGAGCTGCTGCCCGACTGGGACGCCGCCGAGCTGCCGCTGGCGACGCCGGCGACCGAGGACCGCTTCCTGTTCCTCACCGCGACCCGCGCCTTCAAGCTGCCGACGCCGCCGCAGATGCATAATCACGGCAACTACATCGTCTCCCTGGGCAATGTCTGCCGCTGGCTGGCGCAGAAGGCCGAGGCGCTGGGGGTGGAGATTTTTCCGGGGTTTGCCGTCGCCGAGGTGCTGGAGGAGGACGGCCGCGTGGTCGGCGTCGCCACCGGCGACATGGGCGTCGGCAAGGACGGCCAGCCGACCGAGAATTTCCAGCGCGGCATCGAGCTGCGCGCCGCCTACACCTTGATCGCGGAGGGTTGCCGCGGCTCGCTGTCCAAGCGGCTGATCGAGCGGTTCGGTCTGCGCGACGGGTGCGAGATGCAGACCTACGCGCTCGGCGTGAAGGAGCTGTGGGAGGTGCCCGCCGCCAACCACAAGCCCGGGCTGATCGAGCACACCATCGGCTGGCCGCTCGACACCGGCACCTATGGCGGCTCGTTCATGTATCACCTCGGCGAGAACCTGGTCTCGTTCGGCTTCGTGGTCGGGCTCGACTACAGCAACCCGTGGCTGTCGCCATTCGAGGAGACGCAGCGCTTCAAGACCCACCCGGCGATGCGCAAGCATTTCGAGGGCGGGCGGCGGGTGAGCTACGGCGCCCGCGCGCTCAACGAGGGCGGGCTGCAATCGATCCCGCGCTTGACCTTCCCGGGCGGCGCGCTGATCGGCGACGCGGCCGGCTTCCTCAATGTGCCGAAGATCAAGGGCACCCACACCTCGATGAAGTCCGGGATGGTGGCGGCCGAGGCGGTCGCCGAAGCGTTGGCGGACGGCAGGCCGGCGGAACCCGCGACCTACGGCGACAAGCTGCGCGCGAGCTGGGTGTGGGATGAGCTGTCCGGGGTGCGCAACATCCGTCCCGGTTTCGCCAAGTTCGGCATGTGGGGCGGGCTCGCCTATGCGGCACTCGACACCTACCTGTTGCGCGGCAAGGCACCCTGGACCTTGCACCATCCACACAAGGACAACGAGACGTTGCGCGAGGCGAGTGCCGCGCCAAAAATCGAGTATCCGCGCCCGGACGGGGTGCTCACCTTCGACAAGCTGTCCTCGGTGTTCATCAGCAACACCAATCACGAGGAGAACCAGCCGGGGCATCTGCACCTGCTCGATCCGTCGAAAGCGATCTCGGTGAATTGGGAGCACTACCGCAGCCCGGAGACGCGCTACTGCCCGGCGGGGGTATACGAGATCGTCGGCGCCGAGGAGGGCAATCCGCAATTGCAGATCAACGCGCAGAACTGCGTGCACTGCAAGACCTGCGACATCAAGGACCCGACGCAGAACATCGACTGGGTGACCCCCGAAGGCGGCGGCGGCCCGAGCTACCCCGGCGGGATGTGAGCGCAGCGCGCCCTGACGTTCGGCACGATTGTTGCGTCGCTCGGCCGATCCTCGGTCGGGAGACGCGGCATGTGCCTGGGTGACGATCCGAACTGCGCCGAATTCGAGCAGCATCGCTCGCGGTTTCGCAGCGACATGGCGAAGGAGCGGCGGGCGTTCCTCAAGAGCGGCTTCGTCGCCAGCGGCGCGGCGGTGGGTTTGGCCAGCGGCGCGCTCTCGCTGGTGACACCCGCGCTGGCCGAGACCTCGGCGGCGCGACAAGCGGGACAGCCGGGCTTGCACCACCTTCCGGCCAACGCCGACACCGTGCATTGGGGCTACTTCTCCAAGCTGCTGCGGCCGCAGCTCGAGATCGGCTCGGGCGATTACGTCACCATCGAGACCCTGACGCATCAGGCCAGCGACGATAGCGAGCGGATGATCGACGGCGATCCCGGCGCCGAGAGCGTCTATCTGTGGACCAAGGAGCGCAAGGGCGTGAACCGGCGCGGCGCCGGGCCGATGGACGCCGAGGTCGGCGCCGGCGGCGGGCTCGGGGTGCATATCTGCACCGGCCCGGTGGCGATACGCGGGGCCGAGCCGGGCGACGTGCTGGAGGTGCGCATCCTCGACGTCAAGCCGCGCCCCTCGGCCAACCCGAACTACAAGGGCCTCGCCTTTGGCAGCAACGCCGCCGCCAACTGGGGCTACCAGTATCTCGACCTGCTGACCGGCGACAAGCCGCGCGAGGTGGTGACGATCTACGAGGTGGACGCCACCGGCGCGCGCGACTGGGCGCGGGCGGTGTACAGCTTCCGCTGGCCGACCATCGTCGATCCTTCCGGCGTGACGCACACCAAGATCGACTATCCCGGCCTGCCGGTCGACCACTCCAAGACGGTCAAGACGTTCGACGTGCTGAAGGACATCCGCGTGCCGATCCGGCCGCATTTCGGCACCATGGGCGTGACCCCGAAGGAGGCCGACTACGTCAACTCGATCCCGCCCGGCTACACCGGCGGCAACATCGACAACTGGCGGATCGGCAAGGGGGCGACGATGTATTATCCCGTCGCGGTGCCCGGCGCGCTGTTCTCGGTCGGCGACCCGCACGCCTCGCAAGGTGATTCCGAGTTGTGCGGCACCGCCATCGAGTGCTCGCTGACCGGCACGTTCCAGTTCGTGCTGCACAAGCAGGCCGACCTGGCGGGGACGCCGCTGGAGACCCTGGATTTTCCGATGATCGAGACGGCGGATGAGTGGGTGCTGTCGGGGTTCAGCTACCCGAACTACCTGGCGACCCTCGGCGCGGAAGCGCAGAGCGCGATCTTTCAGAAATCCTCGATCGACCTCGCCATGCGCGACGCGTTCCGCAAGATGCGGCAGTTCCTGATGAACGGGAAGCAGCTCACCGAGGACGAGGCGATCTCGCTGATGTCGATCGCGGTGGATTTCGGCATCACCCAGGTGGTGGACGGCAACTGGGGCGTTCACGCGATTGTTCGCAAGAGCATCTTCCCGGCGGTCTGAGCCGGCGGTTCCTACTGGGCGGCCGGGCGCAACCCTTGGCCATCGCGACGCACATGACAGCAACCGAGCGGGACTGATATCCTACGCCCATGCAACACCTCCGTCGCGCCCTGATCGGCCTTGCCCTCCTCGTCTCCGGGGCGGCGGGGGCCGCCGCGGCGGCGGCGGCCGCTTCGGCGGCGGCAGCCGCGCCGGCGCCCGGCCCTTCCGTCACCTCCGCGCAACTCCCGCGGCACCATCGCTTCTCCGCGACGGGGATATACGCGGACTACCTGGATGGCAGGTTCGCCTTTAGCGAGGCCGATGTCGCTTACGCGGCCGACGCCTTCCTGCGAGCGCTCGCCCTCGACCCCGGCAATCCCGAACTGCGGCAACAGGCATTCATCGCCGGCCTGCTGAGCGGCCGGTCCGAAGCGTTGCAGCTCGCCCGTCTGCTGCCGGGCAATCCGGCGGCGCAGTTGCTGCTGGCCGATCGCGACGTGAAGGCGGGCAACTGGCAGGCGGCGGAGCAGCGTTTCCGCGCCTTGCCGCGCCAGGGGGCCACCCAGTTGTTGCAGCCGCTGCTGGTGGCGTGGACGCAGCAGGGCGCGGGCCACGTCGAGGCGGCGCTCGCCACGTTGCGTCCCTATGTCGAGGGGCAGCGTTTCCGTGGGGTCTACGCGCTGCACGCCGCGCTGATCGCCGACTTGTCCGGGCGGAACACCGAGGCTGGACGGCTCTACCAGCTCGCCCAGGCGGAATATGGCGGGCTCAACGTCCGCCTGGCGCAGATCCTCGCCAGCTGGCAGGCGCGCCAGGGCCGCAGCGCCGAGGCGTTGCAGACGCTGAGCGCGCTCGCCGAGGGTGCCCCGGAGATGTCGATCGCGCTGCCCAAGCTCGCCGCCTCCCTCACCCCCCGGCCGGTGGCGCGCGCGGCCGACGGGATGGCCGAGGCCTATCTCGCCCTGGCCGCCGCGCTCAACACGCGCGAGGGCGCCGATTTCGCCCGTCCGCTGCTGCGCCTCGCGCTCGACCTGAAGCCCGATTTCACCGCCGCGCGCCTGTTGCTGGCCGACACCTACGAGACGGCGCATCATCCCGAAGCGGGGTTTCGCATCATGGCGGCGATCCCGCCGAGCGACCCGTTGAGCGCCATCGTCCAGCTGCGCCGGGCCGCGCTGCAGGACCAGATGGGACACAGCAGCGAGGCGATGGCCGCGCTGGAACAGGTTGCCCGCGAGCATCCGGACAGCGCGCTGCCGCTCGCCCAGGAGGGCGACATGCTGCGCGCGCAGAGCCGCTTCGAGGAGGCGGTCGCGGTCTACGATCGGGCGATCGCCCGCGTCCCGAACCGCCAGCGATCGGCCTGGCCGCTGTTCTACGCGCGCGGCATCGCCGAGGAGCGATCCCACCAGTGGCCGAAAGCGGAGGCCGACTTCAAGGAGGCGCTTCGTCTCGCGCCGGACCAGCCCTACGTGCTGAACTATCTCGGCTATTCCTGGGCCGACAAGGGCGAGAACCTGGCGCAGGCGCGCCAGATGCTGGACAAGGCCGCCGCGCTGCGGCCGAACGACGGCTCGATCATCGACAGTCTCGGCTGGGTGATGTTGCGACAAGGCGACACCGAGCAGGCGATCCGCTCGCTCGAGCAGGCGGTCGAGATCACGCCGGAGGATGCCACGATCAACGGCCATCTGGGCGATGCCTACTGGGCGGCGGGGCGCAAGCTCGAAGCCGGCTATCAGTGGCGGCGGGCGCTCACGCTCAAGCCCGACCCCGAGGACGCGGCGAAGCTGGAGGCCAAGCTGCACGAGGAAGCCGCCTCAGCGGGCGTGGGGCCGACCCAGGCCGAACGCACCGTGCAGTAACCCGCCATGCTGGCGGAGACCGCGCCCGCCAAGGTCAACCTGTATCTGCACGTCACCGGTCGCCGGCCGGACGGTTATCACCAGCTCGACAGCCTGGCGGTGTTCACCGAGGCGGGCGACGTGTTGCGCGCCGAGCCCGCCGACGCGCTCGGCCTGGCGCTGCGGGGCAGGTTCGCCAGCGCGCTGGCCGGGGAGGCGGACAATCTGGTGCTGCGCGCGGCGCGCGCCTTCGCGGCCGAGGCGGATCGCGCGCCGCTGGTCCGGCTGGTGCTCGAGAAGAACCTGCCGGTCGCGTCGGGCATCGGCGGCGGATCGGCCGATGCCGCCGCGTGCCTGCGCCTGCTGGGTCGGCTTTGGGGGATGACGCCGAGCCCCGCCCTGGCGCTCGGGCTCGGTGCCGACGTGCCGGTCTGCCTCGGCGCAAAGCCGCAACGCATGGGCGGCATCGGCGAGCGATTGAGCCCGGCGCCGGGGTTGCCGCCCTGCGGGATGGTGCTGGTCAACCCGGGCTTGGCGCTGGCCACGGCGCGCGTGTTCGGCGCCAGGACCACACCGTTCTCCTCGCCCGCCCGGCTGCCGCCAGGCTGGCGGGACGCAGCCGGCATGGCGGCCGACCTCGCCACCCTCGGCAACGATCTGGAGCCGGCGGCGCAAGCGCTGTGTCCGGCGGTCGGCGAGGTGCTGGCGGCCTTGCGCGGCGTACCGGGCTGCCTGCTGGCACGGATGAGCGGGTCGGGGACCACGTGCTTCGGCCTGTTCGCCGACAGCGCGGCGGCGGCGCGGGCGGCCACCGCGCTGCGCCGGCCGGGCTGGTGGAGCTGGGGCGGCGGGCTGCGGGCGGGATAGCGGTTGCGGACTTTACGCGTCTCGCCGCAGCACCTATCACCAGCGCCGGCGATGGGGCGTCGCCAAGTGGTAAGGCAGCGGATTTTGATTCCGCCATGCGGAGGTTCGAATCCTCCCGCCCCAGCCGTCCGCGCCCGCCGACGCCGGCAAACCGGACATGGTGGCGCGCGTTGGCACCGGTTCGGCAATCGGAGAATTTTCATGACGCGCAAACTGGGCGTGGCCCCACTGGGCGTGGCCCCACTGGGCTTGGCCCCACTGGGCTTGGCCCCACTGGGCCTGGCGCTGCTGCTGGGCTTGGCGGCGCCGCTTGCCGTCGGCGTTTGGCTCGTCGGTCCGGCATCGGCCGCCGAGGCGCCGCAAGCCGCGCGTGGATCGGCGACGCTGCGCAACTTCACACTGCAGAACGACACCGACCAGGCGATCGTCGAGGCGCGCGCCGGCACCAAGAAGGGCAAGACGATCGACATCACCACGCATGGCCCGATCGGCGGCCGGTATGGGCAGAATTTCATGCTCGAGAGCGACGACTGCCTGTCGTCGATGCGCGTGAAATTCAAGGACGGTCACACGATGTCGCGCGATGACCTCGACGATTGCCGGTATCCGCGCATCGTCGCCGGCGCCAAGGGCCTCGAGGTGGAGACCAGCGCCGGCGGCACGCTCGTGCAGCCGGGGAAGAGGCAATAGCCCCGGGCGCCACCGGGTTTTGTTCTGATAACGCAACATTTAGGGCGTGCCGAGACTGTGCCGCCTCAGGTCCGGAAAAGCGGCGGTGGCCAGGGTGGCAGCGAAGCCGGCGGCTTGGCGGAAGCCGCCGCGCGACGCCCCAATGGGGCATGGGGTGGGGATTGGGGTGGGGTGTCGGGCGTTGCGTCGCTCGACGCCTCGCCCGGCGCTGCGGCGAGCGCCGCCGGAGCGAGCGGTGGCTCCGAACGCGGCGGTTTCGGCGGCAGCCGCAGCGGCGCGGGCAGCGGATCGTTGGTCAGTCGCCGCCACAGCGGGCGCAGCAGCCGACCCGCTTGCGGCGACGCCGCGAGCAGCGCCTGCATCTCCGCATCATCGACCAGCGCCAGCAGCCAGGCGCCGAGATACCCGGCGCCGAACCGCGCCAGCACCGGGCCGCTCGGCAGCTTCTCCCCTCGCGAGGTCGACTCGGCCGGCTCGGCTGCCCGGCGCGGCGCCCGGTCCTTGCGCGGCGCAAGCGTCCCGGCGGCGAACTGCGCATGCAGCGCGGCGAGGCGCCGCGTCGTGCGCTGCAAGTACTTCCACAGCAGCAAGGCGAGCGGCCCCAGCACGTCGCGGTTCCGGGGGTTCCGGTCGACCCAATCGGCGAGCGTCCACCTCAGCCGCTCGACGAGCAGGCCGAAGCGGCACATCAAGCCGGTTGGGGTGGAGGGGGCTGGGGACATGGGCGGAGTGTATACGCCTCGGTTATCCATGGTGTCAAGATATTGTTAGTTCTGTCGGTAGAACCGGAACGGACCCTCGGCACGAGGCACGAGGCACGAGGCACGAGGCACGAGGCACGAGGCACGTGGCGCGAGGCCGCGGCTCTGACGGGCGGCGTGAGTGCTGACAAGCGCACGGAGGATACAGACGAAGAGGCTGGCCTCCGCCAGCGGCGCGTTCCACAGCCATCGCCTTCCCAGGGCTGTGACCGCGCTTCATCCGCGTCGATGCTGTCGCTGCGCGCCATCGCTGCCGAAGCGACGACCTGGCTAGGCTGGGGGTACGCGGTCCCTCATGGCGGGCTCCACGCCTCGGCCGGTGCGTTTCAGCTCGCAGATCAGCGTATGCACTGCTTGCCAGCGCTCATGCTCGGCGGTCCCGCCGCCGATGCGGGTCTCGGCGGCACGTTCGAGTGCAACCGCCCCAGCGCGCAAGCCGTGCCGTCGGATCATTGCGTGGGCAACGTCGGTGAGATTGGCGGTGGGCATAGCAGTTCTCTCGAAGATGGCAGGCCGAGCTCAATGGGTGGTCGGTGGGGCAGTGCGGTCGGGATCGAAGCCAAGGAACCCGGCGGACGGGATCGGCGTGCCACCATCGCCGGCGAAAAGCTGCGCTGCTTGCGGCGCCTTGGCGGCGGGCAAACGCGCCGGGCGTGAAGCGGTCCGCTCGACCCGTGCCGCGCGGGGGGCAAGCGCCGGCGGCTTGCCGGCCTGCTCCGCTGTCGCCGCGGTTTTCGTCGTGGTGGGGCCACGCCGCTCGCCGCGCAAGGACAGCAGCAGGAAGGCGATGTTGTTGCGCCCGAGATCGACGGCGAGTTCCATCGGCGACATGCCGAGCAGGTTGTGCCCGCTGAGGTCCGCGCCGCGCGAGATGGCGTCGCGCGCCGAGGTAATGTCGCCGCGGTTGATCGCGTCGAACAGCGCCTCGGTCGGCGGCATATCGGTCGGGATCTTGTCCGAGGGTGTGACCAGACTGGCATCGGTCTGCGCGCCGGGCAGCGCCGGCGGCGGCGCCGGGCGGGGCTTCACCGGCTCCGACTTGCTACGCATCCCCGGGCCGGCGATCAACTGCGCATGAGCGGACGGCATCGCCGCCACGACGCCGGCGGTGACCAGTCCGAGGAACAGGGCGAGTCGAGTTGGGGCGATTATCATGGGACCGTTATAGCCGGTTCGAGCGGTGCTGGGAATCCGGCGCCGGCTAGGCTTGGTTGAGCCACCAGAAACCGGCGTTGAGGTAGGTCGCGAAGCCGGCCCAGGCGAGATAAGGCAGCATCAACACAGCGGCCGGGCGGCTCACGCGATAGAACGTACGGGTGGTCCACACGATCAACCCGAGCAACCCAAGCAGCACCAGCAGCCCCACATCGGTGCGGTGCAGGCCGAAGAAGGCGGGGGTCCAGAGCGCGTTGAGGAGAAGCTGCCAGCCCCACAGCCGGATGGCGCGGGTCGCCCCAGCGCGCCGCCAGACCAGCCAGCCGGCAACACCGATCAGCACGTAGAGCGTGCCCCAGACCGGGCCAAAAACCCAGTTCGGCGGGGTCAGCGGCGGTGGGGTGAGCGACAGATACCAGGTGCGCACGCTGGTCGCGGTGATAGCGCCCGCCGCGGCGCCCACCAGCAGGCACAGGCCGACGAACCCCACCAGCGCGAGCGCCGGCGAGACCGGGGCGGAGGAGCCGGGGAAATGGCCCCGTTCGTGATGGTCACCGTCGAGGAAGGCACGCGCTCCTTTGGCGTTCCGCAGCTGCCGATCTTAAGCATGAGCCTGGCGCTTGCCCACATCACGTTGCCGGGTCGGCCCAGCTCAGGCGCCCTCCCGCCGCCACGCGATCAGCGCCAGGCCGAGCAGCAGCGGCAGCGCGACCCACGGCGGCAGCAAGGCGAGCGAGGCGATCCCGGTCACGATATGGTCGTGCCGGCGTTGCAGCCCGATCCAGCCGCTGCCCGAGGCGGCGCGATCGGGCTCGGTGCGCATCACCGTCGGCACCGCTCCGCCCGCGGCGCCGTTGTCGAGCCAGTGCACGCCGCCGCCGCCAGTTCGGGCGAGCGGCGCCAGCAACGCCCCGGTTGCCCGCAGATCAGCCAGCTCCGGCGGATTGGCGGCCCCGGCGGCGGCGTAGGCGCTGTGGGTGCCGTCGGTGACGCGCCACACGCCGGGCAGCGGGGCGGGGGCGCCGGCCTCGGCCTGGCCGGGTGCCACCTCGGTCATCCGCAAGGTCGCGGCGTGGCCCTCGGGGTCGGTCACCGTCACCTCCGGCGGCGGCGTCGGCGCGGTCGCGCGACGCTCGATCCTGAGCCGCCCGGCCTCGACCCGCGCGGTCAGCGCGTTCTCCTCGAGCTGCGGCTCCTTCATCAGCCAGTGCGCGGTGCGGCGCAGCAGCTCGGCCTGCGGGCCGCCGCCCTGGTGGCCGCGCGACCACAGCCAGATCTGGTCGGACAGCAGCAGCGCCGCGCGACCCTCGCCCACGCGATCCACCACCAGCAGCGGCCGACCGTCCGGGCTGCTCATCAGCACCTCGCCATGCACCTCGGCCGGGTCGATGCGGCGATACCACGAGCCCCAGCTCGGGGTGCCGCCCGGATTGGCCCCGGTCAGCCCCTCGGTGACCGGATGGCGCGTCCCGAGCGGAGTCACGCGGGGGCGGAACTCGCCGTCGACCACCGAATCGAGCCCGGCCGGGCGGGCCGGCAGCACCTCGCCGAGCGGAGTCGCGGCCAGGCTCGCGGCACCGGAGAACTCGGGACCGACCGAGAGCAGCAGCGCCCCGCCCTCGGCCACGTAGTCGGCGATGTTGCGCAAATACGGCAGCGGCAGCAGGCCGCGATTCTGGAACCGGTCCAGAATTATCAGATCGAATTCCTTGATCTTGACCTGGAACAGCTCGCGCACCGGAAAGGCGATCAGCGCCAGCTCGTTGAGCGGCGTGAGATCGTCCTTCTCCGGCGGGCGCAGAATGGTGAAATGCACCAGATCCACCGCCGGGTCGGCCTTCAGCAGCCGCCGCCAGGTGCGTTCGCCCGCATGCGGCTCGCCGGAGATCAGCAGCACGCGCAACCGGTCGCGCACGCCGTTGATCTCGACCACGGCGCGGTTGTTGAGCGTGGAGACCTCGCCCGGCAGAGTGTCGGCCCGCAGCTCGACCACGGTCGGGCCGCCCCGCGTGATCGGGATATCGATCGTATGCTCGAGCCCGACCGGCACGCTCTCGACCCGGGGCGGCTCGCCGTCGCGGCGGATCGTCAGCCGCGCCGCACCCGGCTTGCGCGCCACACCGAGATCGTCGATCGCGACGCGCAAGGTGACCGACTTGCCGACGATGCCGTAGGACGGCGCTTCGATCACCCGCAACCGCCGATCGGTCTCCTCGCCACGCGCCGGGATCAGCACGTTGAGCGGCGCGCCGGCGTTGCCGGATGCGTTACCCTGGGTGGCGACTGGAATGTCGTGCACCTGCCCGTCGGTGATGGCGATCACGCCGGCCAGCCGGGCGCGAGGGATGTCGCCGAGCGCCCGGTCGATCGCGGCGAACAGCCTCGTGCCGGCATCGCCGCCTTCCGGCACGGTGACGGTGCGCAGCTCCAGATCGGGCAGCCGCGCCGCCTGCGCCTCGATCGACTGCCGCGCGGCGTGCGCCAAGGCGGCGCGCTTGCCGACCTGCATCGAGGCGGTCTGGTCTTCCACCAGCAAGCCTATATCGGGCAGCCCCTCGCGCGTCTCCTGCACCAGCCGTGGGCCGGCGAGCCAGAGCAGCAGCACCGCGAAGGCGAGCGCCCGCCAAAACGTCCCGCGCGCCCGACGCCAGGCCGAGGGAGCCAACGCGAGCAGGCACAGCAGCGCCAGCGCGCCCAGCACCCAAAGCGGCACCAACGGAGAAAAGCGCAACGCGGCGATGGCTTGCTCGGGATGCATCAGCCTATTGCCCGAGCCGCTCGAGGATGGCGGGGACGTGCACCTGGTCGCCCTTGTAGTTGCCGGTGAGCGCGTACATCACGAGGTTGATCCCGAACCGGTAGGCGATGGTCCGCTGCCGCGCCCCGCCGGGGATCACCGCGTACGGGTTGCGCCCGGCGCCGTCGGTGGCCCAGGCGGCGGCCCAGTCGTTGCCGCCGATGATCACCGGGCTGACGCTGTCATTGGCGCGATCCTGGTCGCGTTGCACCCAGACCGCCTCGCCGGTGAAGCGGCCCGGAAAATCCTGCAGCAGGTAGAAGGCGCGGGCCAGCACGTGCTCGGTGGTGAGCGGCGCCAGCGGCGGGATCGACAGGTTCTGCGCGATGCGGCGCAACGCCGAGCCCGCCCCCGGGGCGAAGCCGCTGCCGCTGCCGCTGTCGCGCGTGTCGATCAGGATGATGCCGCCGCGCGCCATGTAGTCGTTCAGCGCCGCCGTGGCCTTGGCACTCAGCGGCGAGGCATCGGCGGTGACCGGCCAATACAGCAGCGGATAGAAGCTGAGATCGTCCTGCCCCGGCACCACCGCGTCCGGTGCCGCCAACATCGCGGCGGTACGCTGGTTGACGTAGTCGGACAGGCCCGCCAGCCCGGCCTTCGCCACGCCATCGACCTGCTCGTCGCCGGTGACGATGGCGGCGAGCCGCGTCGCCAAGGCCGGCGACTGGTCCTGCGCCCACGCTGCCGGCGCTAGCAGCACCAGCGCCAGCGCGGCAGCCACGGCGCCGCGCCGCAGCAGCCCGCGTAGCGCCAGCGAGATCAGTAGGTCCACGGCCAGCAGCGCCAGCGCGGCGGCGAGCAGCCAGGGGCCGATGGCGCGCTCCGGGGCGACCGCCGACAGCCCCTCGACCCGCGCGCCCGGCACCACCGAAGCGGCGCGCAGCTTGGGCAACGTGCTGCCGAGATTGAGCGCCTGGCGGCCGTTCTCGGGTCCATAGAGGCCCGGCGGATGCAGCGGCGAGACCCGGGTGGTGCCGAACGCCTCGGCGGCGAGGCCGGTTGCGGCCGGCGGCGGTGGTGCGAGGGTGCCGAACCCGTCCAGGGTCTCGGCCGGCGCCAGCACCGCGTGCGGCGGGCTGCCGGCCACCCCGGCCGACAGCTCGACCAGTCGGCGCAGCATGTCGACGAACAATACCGAGAGCGGCAGGTTCGACCAGTCGGCATTGGCGGTGACGTGGAACAGCACCACCCGCCCGGCCCCCCGCGCCGCCGTGGTGACCAGCGGCGTGCCGTCGGCGAGCGTCGCCCAGGTATGCTCGCCCAAGGTCGCCGAGGGTTCGGCGAGCACCTGGCGTGTCACCCGCACCTCCCCCGGCACGGCGAGGCCGGCGAACGGGCTGGTTTCGGCGAACCGGGCGAGCCCCGCGGGCTGGCTCCAGGACATCGCCCCGCCGAGCTGACGGTCGCCGGCGAGCAGGCGGACCGGCAGCAGCGGGTCGGCCTGACCCAGTGGCTGCTCGGCCAGACGTGGGCCGGCGAAGCGGACCAGCAGGCCGCCTTGCTCGACGAACCGGGTGATGGCGTCGCGCTCCTCGCCGGGCGGCAGCGGCCGGTCGGCCAGCACCAGCACCGACAGCGCGCGCGACAGCAGCGTGCGTAGGTCGCCCTCGCGCACCTCGGTGTACGGGGCGAGCGCCCGGCGCAGATAATACAGCGGCCCGGTGAGCGGCGCCTCGGCGGCGCCGACGTCGCCCGCGACCAGTCCCACCGGCCGCAGCTTCCAGCGCTCGTCGAGCAAGGTCACCCCGGCGGCCGAGGGCGGCCCCTCGAGCACCAGCCGGCTCAGCCGGTTGCGCAGTTCGGTCGGCAACGCGATCACCGCCTCGGCCAACTCCGCGCCGGGTTCCAGCGTGGCGGTGCCCCGCGCCAGGCTGCGACCGTCGCCGCTCTGCGCCAGCACCGCGGCCTGGGTCGCGATCGGCTGCGGCACCTGGGCGATGCGAGCGACCAGCCGGTCGGGCTCGGCGCGCGGCGGCAGCAAGGCGCGTATCGGCGGCGTGTCGCAGCAGAGCTCGGTCACCGCGCCGGCCCCGCTCAGCGCCGCCGCGAAGCCGGTGAATGTCTCGCCCTCGTCGAGCCCGTCGCCGACATAGACGATGGCGGTCCCCGTGCGCTGCCAGCCGCGCAACGCCGCCGCGGCGGCGGCGCGATCAACCGCCCACGGCTTCGGCCGCAGGGCCCCGAGCCGGGCGCGCAACTCGGCGGCCGGCATCACCGCGGTCGGCGCGGGCGCGGCGCCGCTGTCGTTCGGCGCGGTGGCGAGCAGCGCGGCCGGCCGGTCGGCGCGCTCGGCCCGATCCAGCGCCGCCGTCGCCGCTTGCAGCCGGCGCGGCCAGTCGGCGACGGCGGCCCAGCCGTCATCGACCACCAGCAGCACCGGGCCGCTCCCCGGCAGCGCCGTGCCGGCGTCGAGCACCGGCCGCGCCAGCCCGACGATGATCAAGGCCGCCGCCAGCAGCCGCAACGCCAGCAGCCACCAGGGGGTGCGCGCGGCGGTTTCCTCGGTGGCCTTGAGCCCAAGCAGCAGGCGGATCGCCGGGAACGTCTCGGTGCGCGGCGCCGGCGGCGTGACCCGCAGCAGCCACCACAGGATCGGCAATCCCGCCAGCGCCAGCAGCACCCAAGGGTAGACGAAGATCATCCGTGTGCGCCCGGATCGATCATGGCCGTATCCGTCATGGCAGCGGCGCGAGCGCGGTGTAGACGCCGAGCAGCGCGGCCTCCGGTGGCTGGTCGGTGTGGTGCACCCCGTAGCTGAAACCGGCCGCCGCCGCGATCGCGGCGAGCCCCGCCTGGTGTGCCGCGAGCCGGCGGCGGTACTCGTCGCGGATGGTCTCGACTCTAGGGATCAGGGCGTCGGTCTCGCGCCGCAAGCCACGGAACCGGACCCGGCCGGTGTACGGCAGCACGGCCTCGGCCGGGTCGAGCACTTGCAGCAAATGGCCGGTCACCGGGATCGCGGCAAGCCGGGCGACGCTCGCCGCGATCTCCTCCAGCGGGGAGAGGAAATCGCCGAACAGCACCACCCTCGCGTGGCGCGGCACCGACACCACCGGCGGCAAGCCCTCGCCGTCCTCCACCCCGCCGGCGCCCGCCGCTTCGAGGGAAAACGCGAGCCGATCCAGCCCGGCGCGGCCGTCGAGCGGACGAGCGCCCGGCTGCATCGGCACCACCCGCTCGCCGCCACGCAGCAGCAGCGAGGCGAGGGCGAGCAGCAGCAGCCCGGCCCGCTCGCGCTTGTCGGGGACCGCCGGCTGCGAGCGCCAGCGCATGCTGGCGCCGCCGTCGCGCCACAGCGCCACGGTCTGCGCCGCCTCCCACTCGGTCTCGCGGATAAAGGCGCGATCCGACTTGGCCGATTGCCGCCAGTCGATGCGGGTGGTGGCGTCGCCCGGCACGAAGGGGCGGAACTGCCAGAAGCTGTCGCCCTGGCCGACGCGGCGTCGCCCGTGCACCCCTTGCGCCACCGTCGCCGCGACCCGCTCGGCGGCGACCATCAGCGGTGGCAGGCGGGCGGCGAGCGCCTCGGCCCGTCGCGCGGAGGCCAAGGCGCTGAGCGGGGAGGCCATCGTCGCCTCAGCCAAGACGCTCCACCAGGCGGTCGATCACGTCGCCGAGCAGCACCCCGTCGGCGCGCGCCGCGAAGGTCAGCGCCATGCGGTGGCGCAGCACCGGTCGGGACAGCGCCACCACGTCGTCGACGCTGGGGGCCAGCCTGCCGTCGAGCAGCGCCCGGGCGCGGCTGGCCAGCATCAAGGCTTGCGCGGCGCGCGGGCCGGGACCCCAGGCGATCTGCCGCCGCACGCCGTCGTCATCGGAGCTCTCCGGCCGACCCTGGCGCACCAGCCCCAGGATAGCGTCGACCACGCCCTCGCCGACCGGGATACGTCGGATCAGCGCCTGGGCGGCCAGCATCTCCTCGGCCGACAGCACCGGGTTGGCGGTCTCCTCCGCCGCTCCGGTGGTTGCCAGCAACATGGTGCGCTCGGCGGCGAGGTCCGGGTAGCCGACCACGATCTCCAGCAGGAACCGGTCGAGCTGCGCCTCGGGCAACGGGTAGGTGCCCTCCTGCTCGATCGGGTTCTGCGTCGCCAGCACGTGGAACGGTTGCGGCAACGCGTGCTCCACCCCGGCCACCGCGACCCGTCGCTCCTGCATCGCTTGCAGCAGCGCCGACTGGGTGCGCGGGCTGGCGCGGTTGATCTCGTCGGCCATCAGCAACTGGCAGAACACCGGGCCGGGCAGGAAGCGGAAGCTGCGCCGCCCCTCCGCCTCGTCGAGCACCTCGCTGCCCAGGATGTCGGCCGGCATCAGGTCCGGGGTGAACTGGACCCGCTTGCTGGCGAGGCCGAGCACTACCCCCAAGGTCTCTACCAGACGGCTCTTGCCGAGGCCGGGGACGCCGACCAGCAGCGCGTGGCCGCCGGAGAGCAGGGTGATCAAGGTCTGGTCGACGATCTCCTGCTGGCCGAAGATCAGCCGCCCGACCTCCTGGCGAACCGCGGCGATGCGGGCGCCCAGGGTCTCCACCTGGTTGAGGATGGCGCTCGCGTCGGCGCCGGAAAAGCTGTGTGTCGTCGAAGCCATACTGGCCGACATGCAAACTCCTGCTTGTCCGTTTTGGCCAGCCGCGCCGTGCTGGGCACTTTCACCGGCGGGGGGATGCTACCTATATCGACCCTGTCATAGGAAGCGTGACGAGACGTGGAGACGCGGACGTGAACAACCAGTCCGCGCACTCCTCGGGAGGCGTTCCTGAAGCAGAACAAGGATGAGAACATGGGAACCGGCCTGATGTCTCACGCAGCGGACCCAAAATACCCGGCCCTGACGGCGACGGAGCCGCGTCCCAAGCGGGTGCCGGTGGATTGCGGCGATCTTCCCTTTGTGATCAAGCGGGATGGCACCTGGCTCTACCGAGGCAGTCCGATCCCCCGCAAGGAGCTGGTCTGCCTGTTCGCCAGCGTGCTGAAGCGCGACGCGGAGGGTGGGTATTTTCTCGAGACCCCCGCTGAGCGTGGCCGGATCGAGGTCGAGGACGTGCCGTTCGTCGCGGTGGAGCTGGATTGGACCGGCGACGGGCGCGAGCAGCGGCTCTCGCTGCGGACCAATGTGGACCAGGTGGTCACCATCGGCGCCGATCACCCGCTGCGGGTGGCGCACGATCTGCTTACCTGCGAACCGACGCCGTACGTGCTGGTGCGCGGCGGTCTGGGTACCGATCGCATCGAGGCGCGGGTCAATCGCTCGGTGTACTATGAGCTAGTGGCGCTTGCCGAGCCGCGATGGGTCGGCTGCCGCCGCATGCTCGGCGTGTGGAGCTGCGGCCAATTCTTTGCCCTGGGCGAGCTGCCGCCGGGCGAGGACGCGTGAGAGGCAGGTAGGGTCGTTCTCGCATTCGCTGCTGGAGAGTTCGCTGTCTTGAATGCCGATGAGGTGCGTGCCCGGTTGGCCGGGCTGGCCGTGCAGCGGGCGGGCGATGGCGCCCCGGCCACCTCCCTGCCGCTCGGGGCGCTGGCCGTGCCGCTCCGCTCCGATGACGCGATCGACCTGGTCGATGACGAGCTGACCCCGGCGGCGGTGCTGGTGCCGCTGGTGCTCGGACCGGCGCCCGGCGTGCTGCTGACAAAACGCACCGCCCACCTCGCCAAGCACGCCGGTCAGGTGAGTTTCCCCGGCGGCCGCATGGACCCCGACGACCCGCACCCCGAGGCCGCCGCGCTGCGCGAGGCGGAGGAGGAGATCGGCCTCGCCCCGAGCCAGGTGGAGCTGGTGGGTCGCCTCTCGGACTACGTAACCGGCACCGGCTACCGCATCACGCCGGTCGTCGGCATCGTGCCGGCCGGGCTCGTCCACATCCCCTCGCCGGACGAGGTGGAGGCGGTGTTCGAGCTGCCGCTGGCGGTGCTGCTCGACCCGCAAGCGCCGCAGCAGCGGCGGGCACACTATCGCGGGCGGTGGCGCAGCTTCTGGGTCTGGCCGCATCCCGAGCACTACATTTGGGGCGCCACGGCGGCGATCCTGGTGCATCTCGCCCACCTGCTGCGCGGCGAATAGCCGGATGCTGCGGTTCCTTGAAATACTGCTGTTCCTTGCGCCCTTCGTGGCCTTCGTCTCCTGGCGTTTGCTAGAGGACACCAACGGCCCATCCCCCGCGATGCTCGGCGCCGCGGCCGGCGCGGTGCTGGTGATCGGCGCGGCGCTGCTCTGGTTCGGCCTGCACGATGCCGAGGCACCCGACACCCCCTACA
>CBDCJX010000002.1:0-215472 GCA_965218045.1 Acetobacteraceae bacterium
TCGCCGGCGAGTACGCGGGTAAGCTGACCGTGGCCAAGGTCAACATCGATGAGAATCCGGAGACTCCCAACACCTACGCGGTGCGCGGCATCCCGACCCTGATCCTGTTCAAGGACGGCAAGCCGGCGGCCACCCAGGTCGGCGCCTTGCCGAAAAGCCGCCTGAAAGACTGGATCGCCTCGAACGTCTGAGCCTTGAGACCAACTCTCCAGATGCAGCGCGGCATGTAGCGGCCGGATGCCACCATGAAACGGGGGACGCAATGCCTCAATTGACCCGGCCGGATGGTGTCATCCACTACCAGACCTTTGGCGAAGGCTTCCCGGTGCTGCTGTTCGCGCCGGGTGGCTTGCGCTCGCGCATGGAGATGTGGCCTTCGCCCGCTGGGGGCCCGCCTCGACCGTGGGTCGATTGGACCCAAGCGCTGCCGGCGGCGGGCTTCACCGCAATCGCCATGGACCAGCGCAACGCCGGACAATCACGCACCGACATCAAGCCCGATCACGGCTGGCATACCTATGCGGCCGATCATCTGGCGCTGATGGATCACCTGGGGTGCGACAAGTTCCACGTGCTCGGCGGCTGCATCGGCGGCAGCTTCTGCTTGAAGGTGGCGCAAATGGCGCCCGAGCGCGTCACGGCTGCGGTGTTGCAGAACCCCATCGGCCGGCACCCCGAGCAGCCGGACTACTTCCCGAACAGCCACGCCGAGTGGAGCGAGGAGCAGCGTGCCGCGCGCCCGGAACTGGACGAGGCAGCCATCGCCGCGTTCGGTCGCAACATGTGGGATCACGATTTCGTCTTCTGCGTGGATCGCGCATTCGCCCGCGACTGCCCGGTGCCGACATTCCTGCTGCCGGGAACCGACGTGCCGCACCCGGCGGCCATCAGCGCCGAGCTGGCGGAACTGCTGCCGGGGGTGGAGGTGCTGACCGATTGGCGCGGCCCGGAGCATCTCGAACAGCAGGAGAGCCGTGTGGTGGCGTTCCTGCGGCGCCACACGCCCAAGGCCAGTTGATCGACCCGCGCTCGGAGCCATTCGCGACCTTCGCGGCCGGGGTGCGGCAACAGACCGCGCTGCGGGCCAGGATCACCGCCGCGTATCGGCGGGCCGAGCCGGAGTGCCTGCCGCCGCTGCTCGACCTCGCTGCCGTTTCACCGGAATCGGCGCGGCGCATTGCGGGCACTGCCCGCGCACTGGTCGAGCGGCTGCGCGCCAAGGGGAGCGCCGGGGGCGTCGAGGGGCTGATCCACGAATACGCGCTGTCGAGCCAGGAAGGTGTGGCGCTGATGTGCCTCGCCGAGGCGCTGCTGCGCATCCCCGATACGCCGACGCGCGACGCGCTGATCCGCGACAAGATTTCCACCGGCGACTGGCGCGCCCATCTCGGCCAGAGCCGATCGCTGTTTGTCAACGCCGCCACCTGGGGCCTGCTGGTGACGGGGCGCCTGACGGAAACCAGCAGTGAGCGTGGCCTGTCCGCCGCGTTGACCAAGCTGATCGCGCGCGGCGGCGAGCCGATCATCCGCAAGGGCGTCGATCTCACCATGCGGCTGATGGGCGAGCAGTTCGTCAGCGGCCAGACCATCGAGGAGGCGCTGGCGAATAGCCGCGAGCGGGAGGCGCGCGGGTTTCGCTACTCCTACGACATGCTCGGCGAGGCGGCGGCGACAGCGGCGGATGCCGCGCGCTATCTCGCCGACTACGAACGCGCGATCCATGCGATCGGGCGCCACGCGGCGGGGCGCGGCCCGCGCGACGGCCCGGGCATCTCGATCAAGCTATCCGCCCTGCACCCTCGCTACAGCCGGCCCAAGCGCGAGCGGGTGATGCTGGAGCTGCTGCCGCGCCTGAAAGGTTTGGCGCTGCTCGCGAAACGCTATGATATCGGGCTCAACATCGACGCCGAGGAGGCGGATCGGCTCGACCTGTCGCTCGATCTGCTGGAAGCGCTGGCGCTCGATGCCGATCTCGCCGGGTGGAGCGGCCTCGGCTTCGTCATCCAGGCGTATTCGAAACGCTGCCCGTTCGTCGTCGACTGGCTGATCGATCTCGCGCGTCGCGCCGAGCGGCGGCTCATGGTCCGGTTGGTGAAGGGCGCCTATTGGGATAGCGAGATCAAGCGCGCGCAGGTCGACGGGCTCGCGGACTTCCCGGTGTTCACCCGCAAGTCGCACACCGACGTTTCATACATCGCCTGCGCGCGAAAACTGCTCGGCGCGCCGGATGCCGTGTTCCCGCAATTCGCGACGCACAACGCGCAGACCTTGGCGACGATCATGAAACTCGCCGGCGCGGATTTCCGCCCCGAGCAATACGAGTACCAGTGCCTGCACGGCATGGGCGAACCGCTCTACGAGGAGGTGGTCGGGCCGGACAAGCTGGGCCGGCCGTGCCGCATCTACGCGCCGGTCGGCACGCATGAGACCCTGCTCGCCTACCTCGTGCGCCGGCTGCTCGAAAACGGCGCCAACTCCTCCTTCGTCAATCGCGTGGCCGACGAGCGCGTCCCGGTCGCGGACCTGGTCGCCGATCCCGTCCCCCTGGTGCGCGCCGCCCACCCCATCGGCGCGCCACACCCGCGTATCGCGCGGCCGCCCGACCTCTATGCGCCAACACGGGCGAACTCGCTCGGCATCGACTTGTCCGACGAGAGCAGCCTCGCCGCGCTCGCCGAAGCGGTTATCGAGAGCACGCGTATCGCGTGGACCGCGTTGCCGACCGGCGGTGGCGGCGGCGCCCCGCGCCCGGTGGTGAACCCGGCCGATCATCGCGACATCGTCGGCGAGGTGCGCGAGGCGCTGCCTGCCGAGATCGGGGCGGCGCTGGCGACGGCGGCTGCGACGGCACCGATCTGGGCCGCGATCTCCGCCGCGCAACGGTCGGCCTGCTTGCGCCGCGCGGCCGAAGGGATGCAGGCGCGTATGCCGGTTTTCATCGGGTTGATCGTGCGCGAGGCTGGCAAGTCGTTCGCCAACGCCGTCGCCGAGGTGCGCGAGGCGGTGGATTTCCTGCGCTACTACGCTAGCGAGGCCGAACGCACCCTGGCGACGGACCGACACGAGCCGCTCGGGCCCGTGCTGTGCATTTCGCCGTGGAATTTCCCGCTCGCCATCTTCACGGGTCAGGTCGCGGCGGCGCTGGCGGCGGGCAATGCGGTGCTGGCCAAGCCCGCCGAGGAGACCCCGTTGATCGCCGCCGAGGCGGTCCGGCTGCTGCACGAAGCGGGCATCCCGCCCGGAGTGCTGCATCTCCTGCCGGGTGACGGCGAGGTCGGGGCGGCGCTGGTGGGCGATCCCCGCGTCCAGGGCGTGATGTTCACCGGCTCGACCGCCACCGCGCGGCTGATCCGGCGCCAGCTCGCCGGGCGTCTGACCGAGGCCGGGCAGCCGATCCCGCTGATCGCCGAGACCGGCGGGCAGAACGCCCTGGTGGTCGATTCCTCCGCGCTGCCCGAGCAGGTGGTGGCCGACGTGATCGCTTCCGCCTTCGATTCGGCGGGACAGCGCTGCTCGGCCTTGCGCATCCTCTGCCTGCAGGAGGACGCCGCCGACCGCGTGCTGACCATGCTGCGCGGCGCGTTGCGTGAGCTAGAGATCGGCAACCCGGTTCGGCTCCCGGTCGATGTCGGGCCGGTGATCACCGCCGAGGCGCGCGACGCGATCCGCCAGCACGTCGAGACCATGCGGGTGCGCGGCCACGTCGTCGAGGCGCTGCCGCTCCTGCCCGAGACCGGGCACGGCACGTTCGTCGCGCCCATGATCATCCAGATCAACCGGATCGCCGATGTGGAGCGCGAGGTGTTCGGGCCGGTGCTGCATGTGCTGCGTTATCGCCGCGAACAGCTCGATACGTTGATCGAGACAATCAATGCTTCGGGCTACGGCCTCACCTTCGGCCTGCATACCCGCATCGACGAGACGATCGCGCGGGTGCTCGACCGGATCGCGGCTGGCAACGTCTACGTCAACCGCAACATCATCGGCGCGGTGGTCGGCGTGCAGCCGTTTGGCGGTTGCCACCTGTCCGGCACCGGACCGAAAGCAGGCGGCCCGCTCTATCTCGGGCGCCTGCTCGCCACCTCGCCCGAAGTCGGGCTGCCCCGTCCGGCGGCTACCAGTCCGGCGCGCGCCTATGTCGACTGGCTGCGTTCGC
Source organism: Acetobacteraceae bacterium (assembly GCA_965218045.1). Taxonomy (GTDB): domain Bacteria; phylum Pseudomonadota; class Alphaproteobacteria; order Acetobacterales; family Acetobacteraceae; genus CAVRCA01. The sequence goes on from CBDCJX010000002.1 coordinate 4,157, forward strand.
GCGGCCGCGAGGGTGCTGCCGAGCGTTGCGCGGGCTATCTGTCGCGCTCGGCGCTTGGTGCAACGGTCGAGCTACCCGGCCCGGTGGGTGAACGCAACGTCTACACCTTGCGCCCACGGGGCCGGGTGGCGGCACTCGCTCGCAGCGAGACCGGCCTGCTGGCGCAGATCGGCGCCATCCTGGCGACCGGGAACGTGGCACTCGTCGAGGCCGGCAATCCGGCGCGCGACGCACTCAAGGGTTTGCCGCCGCAGATCGCCGCGCGGGTGGTGGTGGTCGATACCCTTGATGATGTCGCCGATCTGCGCGCCGTGCTGTTCGAGGGCGAGGCTGACGCCCTGCGCGCGCTCGACCGGCGGATCGCCGCGCGGGAGGGGCCGATCGTGCAGATCCAGACCGCGATGGGCGACGAGTACGACCTCGACCGCTTGCTGGAGGAAACCTCGATCTCCACCAACACGGCGGCCGCCGGGGGCAACGCCAGCCTGATGTCGATCGAATAGGGAGGCGAGATGAGCGACGCTGAAACCCATCGTTTTGCCGATGACGGAAAATTCCCGAACTCGGCGCTGCCGCTGCTGGTGTATCGTGGCGGGCTGCCCGCCGATCCTGCCGCAATGGAGCAAGCCTTTGCGGCGAATGGCTGGTCGAATGGCTGGCGCAACGGCATCTTCGACTATCACCACTTCCACAGCATCGCCCACGAGGTGCTCGGCATCGCGCGGGGCGACGTGCGGGTCGCGTTCGGCGGCCCGTCCGGCCGGGAGGTGACGGTGCGGGCCGGCGACGTGGTGGTGATCCCGGCCGGGGTCGCGCATCGCAACATGGGCCAGAGCGCCGATCTGCTGGTGGTCGGCGCGTATCCCGGCGGTGCCGACTACGACATCCGCCGGGGCGACCCGGCCGAGCACGCGGCGGCGTTGCGCGCCATCCGCTCGGTGCCCCTGCCGGACAACGACCCGGTGCTCGGCGCCGACGAGGGGCTACGGCGGCTCTGGCGCTGACTGCGCGACCTGCATCGCTTGCCACACCCGGAACGGCGTCGCGGGGCCGTCGAATGCGCGCACCCCGAGCGGGGCGAGGGCGTCGAGCAGCGCGTTGCCGATCGCCGGCAGCAGCGCGACCGCGCCGGCCTCGCCGCAGCCCTTCACACCGAGCGGGTTGGTGGTGCAGCGCGTCGGGTTGAACCCCAGCTGGAACGCGGGAAGGTCATCGGCGCGCGGCATGGCGTAGTCCATGAACGAGCCGGCCAGCAGTTGGCCCGATTCCGCATCGTACGCCGCGTGCTCCAGCAGCGCCTGACCAACACCCTGGGCGATCGCCCCGTGTGCCTGCCCTGTCGCAACCATCGGGTTGACCAGCACGCCGTAGTCATCGACCGCCGCATGACGTACCAGAGCGACGTGCCCAGTGTCGCGGTCGATCTCGATCTCGACCACGTGCGCGCCGTTGGGGAAGGTCATCGCCTCGCGAGTCCAGGCGTGATACGTGTCGAGCGGCTCGTCGGTCGCGCGCGCCCGCTCGGCGATTTCGAGCAATGGCATCGCCAGGTTGGTGCCGGTCACCACGAAACGGCCGTCCTCGAAAACGATATCGGCTTCGGCGGCTTCCAGCGCATCGGCGGCGATGCGTCGGCCCTTTTCGATGATGGTGTCGGAGGCACGCCAGATCGCGGTGCCGCCCATGTAGGTCGCCCGCGAGCTGCCGTGGCCGCCGCCCATCGGAATCAGGTCGGTGTCACCCTGACGCAGCCGGATCAGCGCGTTCGGCACGCCCAGGCGCTCGGCCAGGATCTGCGGAAACGTTGTCTCGTGGCCCTGGCCGATGGTCTGCGTGCCGGTGATGAGCGAGACCGTGCCGTCGGGTTCGAAGCGAATGTCCACGTTCTCGTGCGGCGAGCCGCCGGTGCCCTTGATGTGGTAGGCGAAGCCGAGCCCGCGCAGGCACCCCCGCGCCTCGCTCGCGGCACGGCGCGCGGCGAAACCCGCCAGGTCGGCCGCGTCGAGCGCGCGGTCGAACGTCTCGGCGAACCGGCCGCTGTCCACGTCGAAGCCGAGCGCGTTGGTCATCGGCATCGCCTCGGGCCGCACCATGTTGCGCCGGCGCAGCGCCGCGCGGTCGAAGCCGCATTGCCGCGCCGCCGCGTCGATCAGCCGCTCCATGATGGTCACCGCCTCGCAGAAACCGGGGCCGCGCGTCACGCCGATCGGGGTCGTGTTGCTGAACACGGCGGCGACGCGCAGGGCGACCGCCGGGATCGCGTAGACGGTGCCTTGCAGGTGCGCGTACTGGAAGGTCTGCACCGCGGCGGCGCTGCCGGCGATGTAGGCGCCGAGATTGGCCACACTCTCGACCCGCAGCGCCAGGAATTTTCCCTTGTCGTCGAGTGCAAGTGCCGCGTCGGCCTGATGGTCGCGCGCCTGGTGGTCGGAGACAAAACCCTCGCTGCGGGTCGCGATCCACTTGATGGTGCGCCCGGTCCGACGCGCCGCCCACAGCACAAGGGCGTTCTCGGCGTAGGGGAAATTTTTTGCGCCGAATCCGCCGCCGACATCGGGGGCAACGAACCGCACCGCCGCCGGTGCGACGCCGAGCGCCCGCGCGGTCTGGTCGCGGTTGCTGTGGATGGCCTGGCTGGACAAGTGCAGCGTGTAGCGGCCGTCCGTTGGGTCGAACCGTCCGACCGCGCCGCGCGGCTCCATCGGATTGGTCACGATGCGATGGTTGTCGACGCGCACGCGGACGACGTGCGCGGCGCTGGCAAACGCGACATCGGCCGCCCCCCAGTCGCCGGTCCGCCAGTCCAAGCAAAGATTGCCCGGCACGCCGGCGATCTCGGGGGCGCCCGGCGCGCGCGCCGCGTCGGCGGTGACGACGGCCGGCAAGGCGGTGCAGTCGAGCGCGATCCGCTCGGCCGCGTCGAGCGCCTGCGCGCGCGTCTCCGCCACGACCAGCGCCACCAGCTCGCCGACATGCCGCAGCGTGCAGTCAGCCAGCAGCGGTTGCGGGGTGAAGGCGAACGGTTCGCCGGTCTGCGTGTTCGCTTCCACCATCGGGCGCATCGGCTGCAAGCCATCCGCCGCCACGTCGGCGCTGGTCAGCACGGCGAGCACGCCGGGTGACGCCAGCGCGGCGCTGGTGTCGATACCGTCGATACGAGCATGGGCATGGGGCGAGCGCAGGAACACCGCGTGGGCGACGTGCTCGAAGCCGAGGTCGTCGAGATAGGCGCCCTGGCCGATGACGAACCGCGCGTCCTCCCGGCGCTTCGGCGCGGCGCCGATCGTGGCGATAAGGGGCATCGTCTTCTCCTGTCTCGTCCGCGCCACGCACGCGGTGACGGTTTGGTAATCGCGTTGGCGTAGATGTACCGCAACGGGCTGTGGAGGTTTCGGTGCTGCCCTACGCCAGAATGCAGCCCGGGCCCGGGTTCAGGCTTGGTCCGGCCAGCCTGTACTATGCCCAGCGTCTCGTCACCCGACCCGGTCTGCGCCGATCCATATCACGCGCCATCGCCGCGGCCATCCGCGCCCGGCATGGCACCGGCTTCTGGGCTCCGGTCGACACCCACTATGCGCATGTTGCCCCCATGTTGCGACAACAAGGCATCGCCACCCTGCCCAAGCTCGTGAGCGAGGCAGCGGCGACCGCGATCCTGAACTACTTCCTCGGCAAGGAGGTGGTGGGCAAGGATGGTCGCCCGACTTCGCTGGACCGATTGGCGCCCGGCACCGGGGTGGCAGCGTATCCGCTCAGCACCGTGCTCGAGAACGCGGACGTGCTGAACCTGATCAACGCCGCTCCGGTATTGCGCATCGCCGCGGACTATCTCGGCTGCAAGCCCACGCTCTCCAGCCTGGGTGTGCGCTGGTCGTTTCCCGCCAGCAAGCCGCTGGTCTCGACGCAGCACTTCCACCGCGACCCGGATGACTGGCAGTTCCTGAAGCTGTTCGTCTACCTGACCGACGTGGATGCCGGCTCCGGCCCGCACGCCTATGTCATGCATACCTCGCGGACCGGTGGAGCAATCCGGGCCCGTCCCTATGCCTCGCCCATTGCCGATGGGCGATACACAAGCGACCAGGTCTGCACCATGCTCGGGCCGCGCGGGACCGCCTTCATGGCGGACACCTATGGTATTCACGCCGGCCTGGTGCCCACGCACACGCCCCGGCTGATGCTACAGGCGCAGTATTCCTTGCTGCCGGTGTTCGCGTTCCGCTACGAGCCGCTTGTGCTTGCAGGCGCGGACGGTCTGGACCCATACGTCAACCGCCTGCTGTTCCGCGCCGGCGTGTCGCCACCCTGAGCGCCTAGCTCTATCTTAAGCGTTGGCAACGACCGTCGAGTGCGGCATTCCGGCCGCGTCAGTGCGTCGGCGCGGATAGGGCTGCTCCGTTCTGCCGGTGCAAGGCGAAGCGATCCACCATCGTCGCGCTGGCGGCGTTGAGGCCGATGACCTCCACCGCGTGGTCGTGGCGTCGCCCCTTCAGCACCACGCGATCGAGCGCGCCGACCGCCGAGATGTCCCAGAAATGCGCGGCGCTGACATCGATGACGATCTTGTCGACGGGTTCGAGCAGATCGATCGCGTCGAAGAACGTGCCGGCGGAGGCGAAGAAGACCTGGCCCTCGACGCGATAGGTCCGCACCCGGCCATCGGGGGAAAGCGCCGAGGTGACCCGGCTGAGGCGCGAGACCTTGCCGGCGAAGAACACGCCGGACAACAGCACGCCGACCAGCACGCCCTTGGAAAGATCGCCGGTCGCCACGACCGTCACGACGGTTGCGAGCATCACCACCGAGGATGGCAGCGGATTGGTGCGTAGCCGCGCGATCGAGCTCCAGGAAAACGTATTGATCGAAACCATGATCATCACGGCGGTGAGTGCGGCGACCGGCACGATGGCGAGCAGCTTCTGCAGCACCACGAGCAGCACCAGGAGGAACGCGCCGGCGGTCAAGGTGGAGAGCCGCCCTCGCCCGCCGGACGACACGTTGATCACCGACTGGCCGATCATCGCGCAGCCGCCCATGCCACCGAACACGGCCGATGTCATGTTGGCGAGACCTTGGCCGACACACTCGCGGCTCTTGGGGCTCGGCGTATCGGTCATGTCGTCGACGATCTGCGCGGTGAGCAGCGATTCGAGCAGCCCGACCGCGGCGAGGGTCAATGACACCGGCAGCAGGATGCGCAGCGTCTCCAGCGTGTATGGCACGTCGGGGATGCCGAGGCTCGGCAGGGCGGATGGCAACTGGCCGAGATCGGCGACCGTTCGCACGTCGAGCCGGAACAGCGCCGTGGCCGTGGTCAGGACCGCGATGGCCACCAGGGGCGAGGGTATCGCACGGGTCAGCCGCGGGAACAGGTAGATGATCGCCAGCCCGACGGCGATGAGCGCGTAAGTGGCGTACGGCACATTGACGAGCTGCGGTAGCTGGGCGAGGAAGATCAGGATGGCCAGCGCATTGACGAAGCCGGTCATCACCGATTGCGACACGAAGCGCATCAATCGCCCGAGCTTGAGCACGCCGGCGAGTATTTGCAGCACACCCATCAGGATGGTCGCGGCGAACAGGTATTGCACGCCGTGGTCACGCACCAAGCCGGTCATCAGCACGGCGGTGGCGGCGGTCGCGGCCGAGATCATCGCCGGGCGGCCACCGGCGAATGCAATGACGCACGCGATGACCACGGAGGCGTAGAGACCGACCTTGGGATCCACGCCGGCGATCACCGAGAACCCGATCGCCTCCGGGATCAGCGCCAGGGCAACGACGACCCCCGAGAGCATGTCGCCGCGGGGGTTGGCGAACCATTCGCGCAAGGCAGGGGAGAACGATCGCATCGATTGCGCGGGCCGTGACGGACGCGCGGCTGTGTCGCCAAGCGAGGCGCCGGTCCGCGTTGCCGTTCCATGTGCGTTATCCGGCGGATTGGCGGCCGGAAGCGCCACCCGGGTTCGCACCGGGTCCAGGCGAATGGCGGAGCTTAGCCGCGGTTCTGCTGCAATGCAACAAAAACGCTGTGATCCGCGAGTTCCCCCACCCGCCTGCGCCGTGCTCGGCGAAGCCCAGCGCCCACGGCTTCACTCACGTGTATCACACGGTTAGCTAGTATTGCAACATATTGTTAGTGGAGTCCCGGCGGGACTGGAACAGCCGGCGCCAACCCTCGCCGGATGGTCCTGGAGTGCTTCGCCTCCAGCTCGCAAGGGCGATGCGACGACGCGGTCCGCCGTGGGTCCGCTGCAACGCTGGGTCAAGTCGACCCGAAACCGCCGTTGTCCCGCTTCCCGGGCTCACGCGTCTGGCAGGCGAGATTGACGCGTATTGTCGCGGGCCTCGCCGAGGCCGGCGCCGACCGTGGCTGAGAACCGTCAGGGAACAGGGCTTCTGGTATCAGACCCACTGCCGCCCAACCAGCCAGGCCGCCTGGCGGATCTTGCGTATCAGCAGCGGCCAGTCACTCCAGTAGATGTTCGTTCGCACCGGGAAATAGGCACTGCGGCGCATGATCTCCTTGGTTGCCGGCCAACGCGAGCGGTTCCAGTAGATAATCTCCGCCGGGATCGGCGTACGGAACATGATGCCTTCCCGATAGTCACGTTGGTAACTTTGTTCGAGACGCCCGAACGCCAGATCGAGATAAGCCTTGGGCAGGTCGACGCCCAGCTTGTAGGCAAAGTTGGTGGTGCCGGACAGGCGCGGATTGAGCTCCAGCAGCAGATACTCGCCCTTCGCATTGCGCAGGAAATCGAAATCGACCGCGCCATGCCAGCCGAGCTCGCGCGCCACCTTGCGGGTCGCATCGACCAGCTCGGGGTCATGCAGCGTGAATGCATACGGAGGTGTGCCGCCAACCTGGGATTCGATTGGCGAGCGAAACGCGAAGAAGGCGACGACATCGCCGTGCTTGCAGATGGCGGTGACGTCGAACAGGTCGCCGCCGATGAACTCCTGCACGAACGGCCAGTTGTCCGGGCTGCCGCGCTGCTCAAAAAAGGCGATCAGGGCGCGCGCGTCGCGCACGATCTGTACCCCCGTGCTGCCGGTGCCCATCGGCAGCTTGGCGACGCACGGATAACTGATCTCCTCGGCAAGCGCGCGCGCCTGCTCCAGGTTCTCGGGGAAGTAGCTGTGCGGGATGCGGATGTCATGCTGGAGGGCGAAACGGGCCAGTTTCGCCTTGTCCTGGCCGTTCCTCACCTTGTCGGGCGACGCGAGTTCGACGCGCACGTGCTGGCGTAGCTCGTCGATGCGACCCGCTATCGTGTCGACCACCGCGTCGCTGACGGGCACGAACAGATCGAACTTGCCGTCACGCAGCACTTGCAGCAGCCGGTCGACATAGGTGTCGCCGGTGTTCTCCGCCGGACTCTCGATGAAGCCGGAGCAGAACTTCGACTTCGAGAGCGGCTGCTTAGGATCGGGATCGTAAAGAAATACCTGGTGGCCGAGCCGGCCATAGCTCTGCACGTAGGCCATGGCGGTTTCCCATTGTGCAGACGTCACCAGAATCCGCTTCGCGTCGCTCCGTCGCATTAAAGATCCCTAATGTTTTCCTAACCCCAGACGGAGCCATCCTACAACGCCCGAGCGATATTTATGCAATCACGTCTACATGTGTGAGAGATTTCGCACGTTAGTCACGCGCCGCAAGGCGGCGGTGGCGATGCTCAGCCCGCAACCATCGGACAGTGGCCCTCCGCCAAGGGGCGGAACGCCTGGTCACCCGGGACGATCTTCACCACCCGCGCGAGGTCGAGATCGCCATGCGACTCGCTGGGCGTCTTGATCTCCATCAGACGCATGTCGTGGACCATGCGGCCGTCCTGGCGAACCACGCAGCGCCCGAACATGGCGTCGTCGAACGGCGCTGACTTGAGCTGCTCGACAACCGCTCGCCCGTCCGATTTGGCGCGCGCGAGCCCCACCGCCGCGACGGCTTTCAGGTAGTTGTAGGCGCCGCTGTAGTCGCCGATGTGGTTCTGCGCCAGCGGGCCGCCGTTCAACACCGGGGCAAGCCGCTGTTGCAACGCGCGGGTGGCGTCGTTCTGGTCCCAGTAGGCGGCGACGGCATAGTTCAGCCCGTGCCCGGTGCGCAAACCCACCGCCTTGACCAGCGGCGTGTCGAACAGCGGCAGGACGATGGCCTGGCCGCTACCGAGAATGCCGAACTCCGCCGCCTGCTTGATGCAGTTCACCGCGTCCTCGCCCGAGTTGGCGAGGCAGATGACTTTCGCGCCGCTCGCTTGCGCGCGGAGCAGATAGCTCGAGAAATCGGTCGTGCCGGGGAAAGGGTGCGCGACCGTGCCGAGCACTTTGGCGCCGTTCTGCTCCAGGATGTGCGTGATGCTCGCCACCTGGGACTTGCCCATCGCGTAGTCGGGCATGATGAAGAACCAGGTGTCGAGCTGCCTGGCCAGCGCCGCGCGCGCGACCGTGGCGCCCAACGCATAGGTATCGTGCGTCCAATGTACGTGGTTCGGCCCGCACAGCTTGCCGGTGATCTCGTCGCTCGCCGTGGCGGTGAACACGACCACCTTGTTGCGCTCCTTCGCCAGCGAGCCGAGGCCGAAGGCGAGCGCGGACATCGGCACGTCCAGGATACAGTCGACGCTTTTGGTGTCGAACCACTCCCGTGCGATGCCGAGCCCGATGTCGGGCTTGAGCTGGAAATCGCTCGACAGCACCTCGACCGGGATGTCCGGGTGCTGCTTGCGAAAATCCTCGGCGGCCGCGTTCACCGCCGCCACCGCGCCGGCGCCGGAAAGCGTGGCGTACGAGCCATTGAGGTCGCTCAGCACGCCGAGGCGCACCACCTCCGCCGCGTAGCCCCGCCGGACGAACGGAGCCGCGAGGACCGCGCTTGCCGTCGCGGCGATCAGGGTCCGACGCGTGTGCCGCATGATTTTTCTCTCCATTGTGACAGACAAGTGTGAAAGGCCGCGCCGAGAAGCGGAGCGGCGGTCAGATAGCTCGGTTGGCCCGCGCCAGCACCGCCTCGAACAATACCTGGCAGCCGGCCTCGGCCTCGGCGGGCTCGATGCTCTCGGCCTCGTTGTGCGACAGGCCATCCTTGCACGGCGTGAAGATCATCGCCGCCGGCACCCGTCGCGCGACATAGACCGCGTCGTGGCCGGCCCCGGAGACGATCTCGCGCGCCTGGTAGCCGAGCCGCCGCGCCGCCTGGCGCACCAGGTCGACGCACTCGGCATCGAACGGCTGCGCCGGGTTCTTGAACACCTGGCTGACCTCCAGCTGCACGCCGCAATCGCGGGCGATGAAGCCGGCTTCGCGCGGGAACTGCGCGTCGAGCCGGTCGATCTCGGCGTCGCTCGGGTGGCGGAATTCGACCGAGAAGCGCACCTCGCCCGGAATAACGTTGCGGCTGTTCGGTTGCACCATGAGCTGGCCCACCGTGCCGCGCCCGTCCTCGCCGCGCGCCCGCATCATGCGGTCCACCAGGTCGATGATCCGCGCGGCACAGACCAGCGCGTCCTTGCGCGCCGAGGGCGGGGTGGTGCCGGCGTGCGAGTCCTGGCCGGTGACCAACGCGTCGTACCAGACCATCGCTTGCGCGCCGGTGACGATGCCGATCGCCTCGCCGTTGCGTTCGAGGATCGGCCCCTGCTCGATGTGCAGCTCGAAATAGGCGTCCGCCGGGAACGCCTCGGCCTTTTCCGGGCCGCGCGCGCCGATGCCGTCGAGCGCCGCCTCCACCTTGACCCCCGTCGTATCGGTCTTGGCGTATGCCTCGTCGATCGGCAGGACGCCGGCCCACACCCCCGAGCCCATCAGCGAGTAGCCGAACCGGCTGCCCTCCTCGTCGGTCCAGTTCACCAGCTCGACCGGTGCCTCGGTGACGATGCCGAGATCATCCAGGCTGCGCATCACCTCGAGCCCGGCCAGCACGCCGAGCGCGCCGTCGAACTTGCCGCCCGAAGGCTGGCTGTCGAGATGGCTGCCGAACAGCACCGGCAGGACGGGCGGGGTCGCGGCCGGGGCGGCGGGCGAACATGTTGCCCATCGCGTCGACCCGCACGGCAAGGCCGGCCGCCTCGCACAACGCGCGAAACCGCTCGCGACCGGCGCGGTCGACCTCGCTGAGCGCGAGGCGCCGCACACCGCCCTTTGGCGTGGCGCCGATCTGGGCCATCTCCATCAGGCTGTCCCACAGCCGTCGCCCGTCGATGCGTTGGTTGGTCTGCCCGCTCACGCCCTGCTCTCCCGTTGGCGGGCCATCTTGCCCGGCGCAGCACTTCCTGCAAGCTTGCCGCGCGACGGGTTCGGCGCGAGGAAGCGACATGGCACACGCTCTGCGGTACGGGAGCGCACCCGGCGTGCTGCGCAACAGCGCTCTTGGCTCGGCGGAGGTGTGGCAGGCGCGGGTCGATCTCGCCGCCTGCTTCCGCATGGCCGCGCGGCTCGGCTTGCACGAGGGGATCTGCAATCACCTCTCGGCCATGGTGCCGGGGCGCGACGACCTATTCCTGGTCAACCCCTACGGCTACGGTTTTGCCGAGATCACCGCCTCGCGGCTGCTGATCTGCGATCTGCACGGCGGGGTGGTGGAGGGCAGCGGCGCGCCGGAAGCCACCGCGTTCCACATCCACGCCCGGCTGCACCTGCGCCTGCCGCGCGCGCGGGCGGCGTTCCACACCCACATGCCGAACGCCACCGCGCTGACCATGCTGGAAGGGCCGCCGCTGGTGTGGGCCGGGCAGACCGCGCTCAAATTCCACGGCCGCACCGCGGTCGACGAGACCTATAATGGGCTGGCGCTCGACGAAGCCGAGGGCGACCGCATCGCCGCCGCGATGGGCGAGGCCGACATCGTCTTCCTGCGCCATCACGGCGTGATCGTGGTCGGTGCCGGCATCGCCGAGGCGTGGGACGATCTTTATTACCTCGAACGCGCCTGCGAGGTGCAGCGTCTCGCGGAATCGACCGGCAGGCGGATCGTCTCGGTGCCGCCCGAGATCGCTCGCCACACCGCGACACAGATGCGGGCGGGCGACGCCGAATCGGCCCGCTTGCACCTGCAAAGCATTCGCCGCGTGCTGGACCGGGAGGCGCCGGACTATCGCCGCTGATCGCCCGCTTTCGCCGTAACCGTCGCCCGCCCGCCAGGAACATCCATGCCGCTCCACCGCATCCCCATCATCGCGGCCGCCTTGCTGCTCGCCGGTTGCAAGCTGATCGACCAGACCACTTTCGCGCCGAAGGCCGCTGAACCCAGTCCGACCGAGCTCGCGGCCCTGCCCCCGGTCACCGGTCTGCCGCCGCTGCTGACCATCCGCTACGGCACGCCCAATCCGAGTTACCAGGAGCAGCTCCGCATCGCGGTGAGGGCGGCCGAGCAGCGCCGGCCGGGGGCGCTCTACGACGTCGTCGCCGTGGTACCGGCCGCGCCTGATCCGGCGCTGCGCCGGCGTGAGCTCGACCAGACCCGCCCCAACGCGGTCGCCGTGATGCGCTCGATGATCCAGCTCGGCGTGCCCGATACGCGGATCGGACTTGGGGCCCGCACCGATCCGGCCGCGACAGTGCGGGAGGTCCGTGTCTACGTCCGTTGACAGGCCGGTAGCCGCGCCGGCTGCGAGCACGGCGCGGGGGCTCGGGTTCCTGCTGTTCGCCGCCGGCACCTGGGGCCTCAACTGGCCGGTGTTGAAATACCTGCTCGGGGTGCTGCCGCCGTTCTCGGTGCGGACGTCGATGGCGTTGTTCGGCATGGGGCTCGGCGTCGTGGTCGCGCTGCTGCGTGGCGAGCGGCTGCGCCTGCCGGTGGACCAGATCGGCCGGACCGTGGTGTATGCGATGCTGAACTTCGGCTTGTTCAGCGTGCTGACCATGCTGACCCTGCTGTGGCTCAGCGCCTCCGAGGGCGTGATCTTCGTCTACTCGATGCCGATCTGGGCGACCTTCATTTCCTGGGGCGTCTACGGCGAGCGGCTCACGAGCTGGCGGTTGCTGGCCCTGGCCCTCGGCTTCGCCGGCGTCTTGGTGCTGGTCGGCCCGGGCTTGCTGCTGGGGACAGCGGGCGGCCTCGGGTGGAGCAAGCTGCCGGGTGTCGGCTTCGCGCTGGCCGCGGCGGTGATGTTCGCGGTCGGCACCGTGCTGGCCAAGCATCGGCCGTTGCAGCTCCCGCCGGTCGCCGGCGTGACCTGGCAGGCGGCGATCGGCGCGGTGCCGCCCGGCGTGCTGGCGCTGTTCGAGCACCCCGACTGGTCGCGCGTGCCGCTGCTCGGCTGGCTGGCGCTGCTCTATTGCGGCACCACGCCGATGATCCTGGCCTATCTCGCCTGGTTCCGCGCGCTGCGGCTGCTGCCCTCATCGACAGCGGCGATCGGCACCTTGATCGCGCCGGTGATCGGCGTCGGCGGATCGGCGCTGTTGCTCGGCGAGCCGCTGGGCTTCACCCAGCTCGCCGCGCTGGGGCTGACCTTGACCGGCGTCGCTCTCGCGGTGCGTGGATAGCAGGCGCGATCCTGATCGGCGGTGAGATCACGATCACAGGCTTTGTCGCCGCACCTCGTCATCCTATAACGCGGACGTCCGGCCGCGTGGCCGATGACGAGGACCAAGCCTGAAGGCGCTGGCGATGCATCCTTTCCACGACCTCTGCCGCCGCTCGCTGGCGGATATCCGCGCGCAAGGACGCTACCGGAGCTTCACGCCGCTGGAGAAGCGCGCGGTCGAGTTCCCGATCTACCGGCGCTTGGACGGCGGGCAGGTGCTGGTCTGGTCGTCGAACGACTATCTCGGCATGGGCAACAGCGCCCTGGTGATCGAGGCGGCGTGCAAGGCGGCGCAGCGCATGGGCGCCGGCGCCGGTGGCACCCGCAACATCAGCGGCACCAGCCCGTTGCACGACGCGCTGGAGGCGGAGCTCGCCAGCCTGCACGGCAAGCAGGCGGCGCTGCTGTTCACCTCCGGCTTCGTCTCCAACCAGGGCTCGCTGTCGACCATCCTCGGCGCGCTGCCCGACTGGCACGTGTTCTCCGACGCCAAGAACCACGCCTCGATGATCGCCGGCATCAAGGGCGCCCGCTCGGCGACCTGCCACGTGTTCCGCCACAACGACCTCGACCATCTGGAGGAGCGGCTGCGCGCGGCCCCGGTCGCCGCGCCCAAGCTGATCGCCTTCGAGAGCGTCTACTCGATGGATGGCGACATCGCGCCGATCGGGGCGATCTGCGATCTGGCCGCGCGTTACGGGGCGCTCACCTATCTCGATGAGGTGCACGCGGTCGGCATGTACGGGCCGACCGGGGCCGGTGTCGCCGAGCGCGACGGGGTGGCGCATCGGGTCGACATCATCGAGGGCACCTTGGCCAAGGCATTCGGCACGCATGGCGGCTACATCGCGGGCGAGGCGGAGGTCGTCGACTGGGTGCGCTCCAGCGCCGCCGGCTTCATCTTCACCACCGCGTTGCCGCCGATGGTGGTGGCGGCGGCGCTGGCGAGCGTGCGGCACCTGCGCGGCGATCACGCAAGGCGCGCCAAGCTGTTCGAGCGCGCGGCGACCCTGAAGCGGCGGCTAGACGCGGCCGGACTGCCGCGGCTGCCGTCGGACAGCCACATCGTCCCGCTGCATATCGGCGAGGCGGCCCTGTGCGCGGAGGTGAGCCGACGGCTGCTGACCGAGTTCGACCTCTACGCCACGCCGATCAACTACCCGACGGTGCCGCGCGGCACCGAGCGGCTACGCCTGACCGCCACCCCGTTCCACACCGACGCGATGATGGACCAACTGATCGGCGCCCTGCTCGCCATCCTGCGGCCCGGCCGCCGGCAGGCCGCCTAGCGCCGTCCCGAACTACTCCGCCGCGACGATCGCCACCGGGCGCTCGCCGGCGGCGTAGGCTTCAACCGCCTGGCCGAAACGCTCGAAGATGCCGCGAGACACCACGTCGGTGTCCCAGTCGTATTCCGGGTGCCACTGCATCCCGACGGCGAAGCCGGGCGCGTTGCCGACCCGCACCGCCTCGATCGTGCCGTCGGGGGCGACGCCTTCCACGACCAGGCCAGGCGCCAGCCGCTCGATACCCTGGTTGTGCAGCGAATTGACGGCGATCTCGGTCGCGCCCGCGACCCGATGCAGCCAGCTCCCCGGCGTCACGCGCACCGAATGCGCCTTGCCGGTGCGCACCCGATGGGTGGGCTGCATCGGGGTGGAGTGGTCGAGTCGCCCCGGCACATCCTGCAATCGCTGGTGCAGCGAGCCGCCGAGGGCGACGTTCAGTTCCTGAAAGCCGCGACAGATCGCCAATAGCGGCACGGCGGCGGCTATGGCGGCACGGATCAGCGGCAGGGTGGCGCCGTCGCGCATCGGGTCCTCGAACGTGCCCTCGGCGTGCGGCGGGCCGCCGTACAGGTCAGGGTGCACGTTGGAGCGGCTGCCGGTCAGCATGATGCCGTCCAGCCGGGCGAGCAGCGTCTCGATCTCCGACCGCGAGCCGTTGGCCGGGATCAGCACCGGCACCGCGCCGACAAGCTGATCCGTGGCGCGGACATACGTGTCGGAGGCGGCGTGGTTCGGCATGCCAAAGATGCCGAAGGTCTTGGTGCAGCAACTGATCCCGATGAGCGGCTTCATGATCCAGCGTGACATTAGCGACGACACATCATCGACCATGTGAGGTTCAAAAAAAAGTCATTTGCGCGTGGGTGGCCACGAAGCACGGCGGAGCAATGCATCATCCGCCGCCCCCAGTCGAGTACGGGCTGCCGTTGGGGAAGCCTCGGTCGATGAATTGGAACAGGCTGTCGCTGAAATGCCCGCCGAGCTGCACGTCGTAGAGCGTCACCCGGGTCTCCTGGCGCTGCGCGTCGATCACCGACCATTGCCGCAGCGCCAACGGGTTGTCGGCGAACACCAAGGTGAGGCTGCCCTCGCCAACGGCCGACGAGCGGCTCACGGTGATGGCGATCATACCCGGCTGGCGTTGCAGGGCGGTGACGTTGACCGAGCCGGTAAGGCGAATGTGCTCGGCGAGCAGGATGCCGAGCGGCGTCTGGGAGAGCGGGACATTGCTGGTCTGTCCAAGCTGCGAGTCGTGAAACACCAGCAAGCCGCCCCCCGCGACCAGCAGGAATGGCGTTGGCGGGTCGTATTCGAACCGCATTCGCCCCGGCCGTTCGAGCCAAGCCGTGCCCCGCGTCGTCCGCCCGTCGGGACCGATCTGCAGGAAGCGTGCCTTCAGCGTGTGGATCGAGTTGAGATAGGTCTCGATCGCGCTGATCGTGGCGGCATCGGCCGGCTGCGCTCGCGCGGGCATGGCGCCGAGCACGGCGGGCACGGCGCCCAGCATGGCGGGAAAAGCGGCGAGCAAGGTGCGGCGTCTCATGACTTGGATGTGGCCTTGCCAACGATCGATTGCAAAGCGCCGGGGTCGCCTTTTGCGCCGGTCAGCCATCCCGGCCCGCTGGAGAAATCCGGTCCCGTGGATGGCGGCCAACCGCTGCAACATACGTCTCGGTGAACGTATGTAGCCGAACCACGGCGGCGCGCCTCCGTTGCCTTTCGTAGTGACGCCGCCGCCGGTCGTCGCGCTTGGGAAGGAGCCAGATCGATGGCAAACACCACGAAGACGGGAAGCAGCCGCCGCGGCTTTGCCTCGATGGACCCGGCACGTCAGCGCGAGATCGCCTCGAAGGGCGGCAGCAGCGTGCCTGCCGAGAAGCGGCCGTTCTCGCAGAACCACAAGCTGGCGGCGGAAGCCGGGCGCAAAGGGGGCGAGCACTCCCACGGCGGCCGCAAGCCCGCCGCCGAGGCGGCGCTGCCGGACCGGTAGTTGTTCGGCCGGTTCGTAGGTTCAGACCACGTCGGTTAGCCAATCGCGGCCGGCGCCGGGTCGCCGTGCGACGGCAACACAAGCGTATGCATCACGCTTGGTTCGGCTCTCTCGCACCGCGCCCTTGCTGTTGCCCGTCCCCATTCTCAAGCTCTAGCATGACGTTCGTCAGGCGGCTCGCCGTCGAACTCCCGTTGTCGTCAATCCCGACCACGCCTCGCGGCGCTCATCGGCCTGAGCCGCGAGGGTGTAGTCCGCGAAGCCGTGCCGTGCCGCCTCGCGCAGGCGGCGCAGCAGGCTCCAGTCGTGCAGCAGCTGGCTGATCGCCTCGAACCAGGAAGCCGCGTTCTCCGCGACGAGCCGACCGCCACCCCGCTCGGCGATCGAACCGCGATAGACCTCGACGTCGGAGGCCAGCACGGCCAGGCCGAGCCCGGCATAGTCCATCGTCTTGATCGCCGATTTGGACCGATTGAAACTGGTATCGACCAGCGGCGCGATGCCGACATCCCAGGCGTGCTGCTGGGTGATCCAGTTCACGAACCCTGGGTAGCTCGCCGCCGCGGTCGGCGGGAGCCGCACGCGATTGATCCACTCCGGCAACGACGCGCTGGTGACGCCGAGCACGTCGACCCTGACGCGCGTGCCGTGTGCCTCGTGCAGTCGCTGCAGCGCCGGCATGACCAAAGCGAGGTCGGCGTCATGCGTCGCGGTGCCCATGAACAGCACGCGCAACGGCCCGAACGGCGCGGTCTCGGCGGGCCGGATCGCCGACCAGAGGCGTTCGTCGAGGCCGTTCCTGACCAGGGTCGCGTCATTGCGCACGCCAGCAAGGGCTTCGCGCAGGGCCGGGGTGGACACCCACACGGCGTCGGCCCTTCGCACCATGCGGCTCACCGCGTCGACTCGCGGCCGCAGCACCGCCGCGTCCGGGTGTTCGGGCGGGATGTTCAGCAGATCGTCATCGAGATCGTACAGCAGCCGCACGTCCAGGCCGCGGCAGTGCTCAATGAGCCGGTCGGCTTGTGCCGGCTCGGTCACCGAATAGCGCTGACAGGCGAGGATGTCGGCGCGGTAGCGCAGCGCCTCCTCTGGTGTCGCGACGGTCACGTCGAGCTCGGCCCCGATCGCCGGATGATCGAGCGGCAGCAGCAGGCGGATGTAGCCGCACGGGCTGATCGCCGCGCCGTCAAGCCGCTCCGGCACGACCACAACGCTGGTCCGGCCGGGCAAGCGCAGGTCGATCGTGCCGCTCGTGGCCCGCGATTTTGGCGCCGGGGGCTTGGCCGGGCGCAGATAGGCGTCGGCGTAGAAATCCTCGACCGGCACCCGCGCTCGCGCCCGGGGCGGCGCGCGTCGGGCTTGCAGGTCCTGCCGCACCGTCTCGAACAGCTCGATCCACACTGCCGCGTCGCTGGTCGGATCGGCGAACCAGGTCAGCGGTCGATGTTCGAGCCGTTCGGGTAGCGCGCCGATCCTGGACGCCACGATGGGCAGCCCGGTCGCGATCGCGGCACTCAGCGTGAAGCTGTAGGTCTCCGGCACCTGGCCGGGAAACCAGATGACGTGTGGCTGGGCCTCGGCGATCAAGTTCGCCAGCTCAGCGGATTTGTACGGGCCGGTGGCCTGGATGCGCTGCTCCGCCAAAGGCGGCAAGGCGACCTCGGAATAGCCGATCAGCCGGATGTCGAGCCGCGCCGGATCGGCGGCTTCGGCGACCGCGGCGACCGTGCGCGATCCCTTGTGGCTGGTGAGCACGCCGAGAATGGCGACACGCAAGGTCGGGCCGCGCCGATCAGCGGGAAGCCGGCTCGGCCAGGCTGCCTTGCTCACCGTCTCGTGCGGAACCACCACGGCGCGCCTGTCGAGCCCGTAGCGGGTCAGCTTGTCGCGGGTGTCGCTGCTGGGACAGATCACCCGGTCGGCCTGCCGCAGCAGCCACGCGTGCTCGGCGCGCCAGGCGAGGATGTCGCCGGCGGTCATGTCCGGCCGCGCCGCGATGCAGGCGTTGCACACCGCCGGTTCCGGCGCGCCGCAATACTGCGAATCACGTTGCGGTACCATGTTGATCTGCGGGCAGATCGTCAGATAGTCGTGCATCGTGAAGTCGAATGGCACCGCGAGCGCATGGACCAACGCACGCAGGTCGAGGCGCATGCCGAGCGTGTGATGGATGTGCACGCGGCTCACCGCGGCCGAGCGCAGGAATGCTCGCACATCGTCGCCGCGATCGTCGCCAAGTTGCAGGGTCGGATGGTCGGGATGCGCCGGCGCCGAGAGCGCGATCCCGCGCGTCGTCGCGGCCAGCTCGAGAAAACTGGCGCGCTCGCCGACATCGGCGATCAGTGCGTTCATCTGCTGGCGCACGCCGCCGCCGAGCCCGTGCGTCACCATCAGCAATGTCGGCAATCCGCTGCGGCGGAACAGCGCGGCGGTGAGCGCGAAACGATACGGGCCGACCGCGTCGCGACGCACGTGCCGCGCCACCAGCGCGTTGAATTCCGGATGGCGCGCGAGAAGCAGGTCGGCCTTGCCTTCGAGATCGGCCGATCCGACGCCGAAGCTCACCTTGCCTTCATGGTAGACGAAAGTGTCGCAGGCCAGCAGGTGCCGCCAGCCACGCGCGGCGGCACGCATGCAGAAATCGTTCTCCTCGCCATAACCGCGGCCGAACGTCTCGGCGTCGAACAGCCCGAGTTCGTCGAGGCAGGCACGCCGGATGTACATGCAGAAGCCGACCGTGGTCGGCACGTCGACGGTGCGGCCGCCATTCGCCTCGCGGGCCGCGTCGTCGAGCTCGGCGAGCGTGCGGCCGAACGGCATCGCGCCGCCTTCCTCGTGCGGATAGCTGCAAATCGTCGCATTGTTGGAGAACGGCGAGACCGTTCCGATGCGCGGTTGCGCGTAGGCATGGCCGGCAAGGCGCCCGAGCCAGCCAAGCGGCACTTCGGTGTCGCTGTTCAACAAGAGAATGTCGGCGCGATCGGAGACCTGCATGCCCCGATTGACCGACACCACGAAACCGAGATTGCGGCGATGGCGAATCAGTCGAATGCGCCCGGTCGCGTTGACGGTGTCGAGCCATTCCGACAGCCCCGGCTCCGGCGAGCAATCATCCACCACGATGATCTCGCCGGGTGGGCGCTGCTTGTCGGCGAGCACCGATTGCAGGCAGCGCTGCGTCTGCGCCAGGCCGCGATACACCGGGATCACGATGTCAACCTGCACGCCGCGCGGACCGGACGGCGGCGCGGCCTCCGAGGGCAGACAGTCGGCGATGTCGATCCGCTTCTCGGTTGCCCAGCCCTGCCCGCTGCCAACCAGGACATGATGCAGCAGCGGATTTGCGGCCCCCTCCGGGTGTTCTAGCGCGTAGAACGTGGCGTCGAAACGCGGATGCGGGTTGCGCAACTCCGCGGCGCCGTGCTGCATGTAGTGCAGCAAGGGATGGATGCCGGCCTCGGCGACGTCTGGATATTGTGCCAAGTACCACGCGCTGTCGAAAAAAGCGTTGGGATCGCGAAACTCCGCCATGCCGTGGTTCAGGAAATGATCCAACGGGTCGATGCCGGCCGAGGCAACG
Organism: Acetobacteraceae bacterium; assembly: GCA_965218045.1. GTDB lineage: Bacteria > Pseudomonadota > Alphaproteobacteria > Acetobacterales > Acetobacteraceae > CAVRCA01. The sequence goes on from CBDCJX010000002.1 coordinate 23,546, forward strand.
TCTGGATAAGCGGCGCAATACCAGGCGGCGTCAAAAAAAGCGCCCAGATCTACCCTGGGGATCGCAGTGAGCATGATGCCGGGAATCCTGAATTGCATTAGCGTGGTGAATGGTTTTGAAACTACGCGATTGAGCCGCGGTCGCCAAGCATGTTGCGTCGCGGCGCGGCCGAAAAACAAGTAGCATCAGGAGAGCGAATTGATGTTGCCGCTCGACAAGTTGGCGGTCCGATTTGAGACACTCGGCGATAATTGCGAGTTCGGCTTGGTGCAGCGTCGCGCCGGCGCGGAGCCGTTGGGCTTGCTGCGATTTGCCGGCTTCCACATTCCGGTCGAGCAGCGACTCGAACGATTGGTCATGGCGCTCGACGCGCGCTTCGAGGGGCTGGGTCGGCCGGAGACGGTGCGCGCCGAAGCGGCCGGACAAGCGGGCAGGCGCGAATACCTCATCAGAGAAACCGCCTATGATCTGATGTATCATAGCTTCCAGCCCGAGGGTCGCATTGATCCGGAAGCCCTGCGGCTACAGGAAGCCAAGAAGTTGCAGTTCCTGCGCCGCAAGCTGCTCACCGACCTCGCCAGCGCCGAGAAGATCCTGGTCTGGAAATCGAACCTCCGGCTGGCGGAGAGCGACGTGATGGAAGCCGTCTCGGCGCTTGGCCGCTTCGGGCCGAACACGCTGCTCTGGGTCGAGGAGGCGGGGCCTGGGTTTCCGCCAGGCTCCGTGCAACGGCGCGGCCCACATCTGCTGAAGGCCCATATCGAGCGGCTGGCGCCGTACGACGATGCGACCAACATCTGCTACGAGGGCTGGCTTCGCATTTGCGCCGAGGCGTATCGCCAAACGCGGGAAAGCGTGACCGCGCCCGACGCGGCAAGGCGGGCCGGATGATGGAGGCGGAGATTTACGCCGGACTCACGGCAATATTCCGCGAGACTTTTGCGGACCTCACACTCGCGTTGCGCTCGGAGATGTCGGCGGCGGATATTGATGGCTGGGACTCGCTGAAGATGGTCATGATCATCATGGCGGTCGAGGAGCGTTTCGATATACGTCTGCGGACCAGGGAAATGGACCAGCTGCGCTGCGTCGGAGACTTCGTGGCACTCATTGGAGAAAGACAATCGGCGTGATGTCTGTCGTGACCCGCGCGACATGAAGATGCTGCTCACCGGCGGATGCGGGTTCATCGGTTCCGCCGTCGTGCGGCATGTGATCCGCAACACCGAGCACCAGGTGGTGAACGTCGATGTGATGACCTATGCCGCCTCGGAGCAGGCGCTGGAGGAAGCGGCGTTTCACCCGCGACACACGCTGATCCGCGCCGACATCGCCGACGTGGCGGCCATGCGCGAGGTATTCGCGGCGTTTCAGCCCGACATGGTGATGCACCTCGCCGCCGAGAGCCACGTCGATCGGTCGATCGACGGGCCGGCACAGTTCATCACCACCAACGTGGTCGGCACGTTCACCTTGCTGGAAGCAGCGCGCGCGTTCTGGGCAGGGTTGCCGGCAACGCGACGCGCCCGGTTTCGCTTCCACCACGTGTCGACCGACGAGGTGTTCGGCGCATTGGAGGCCGACGCGCCGCCGTTCACGGAGACCACGCCGTATGATCCGCGCAGCCCGTACTCGGCATCCAAGGCCGCGTCCGATCATCTGGTGCGGGCCTGGGGTCACACCTACGGGCTGCCGGTGATCGTCAGCAACACGACCAACAATTACGGCCCGTGGCAATTCCCGGAGAAGCTGATCCCGCTGGTCACGCTCAACGCGCTGGAGGGGAAAGAGCTGCCGATCTATGGCGACGGGTCGAATCGGCGGGACTGGCTGTTCGTCGACGACCATGCCGACGCGCTGCTCCGCGTGATCGAGGTTGGCGCGCCGGGTGCCACCTACGCGATCGGCGCGCGACAACCGCGCGGCAACCTCGAAGTGGTGCGAGCGATCTGCGCCCATCTCGACCGGCGACTGCCCGACCCGGCGGGTCCGCGTGAGCGGCTGATCCGCTTCGTGGGTGACCGGCCGGGCCACGATTTCCGCTACGAGATCGACCCGAGCCGCAGCGAGGCGGCGCTCGCCTGGCGTGCCGCGCACGATTTCGAAGCGGGACTGGCGCGCACCATCGACTGGTATCTCGACAATCGCGCCTGGTGGGGACCGGTGCGCGCCGCGCGATATAGCGGCGAGCGTCTCGGCGGCGGCGCGAAGCTGGAGCGGGTGCGATGAAGGGGATCGTCCTCGCCGGCGGTTCGGGCTCGCGTTTGCATCCGATGACGTTGGCCTCGTCCAAGCAGTTGTTGCCGATCTATGACAAGCCGATGGTGTATTACCCGATCGCGACCCTGATGCTGGCCGGCATCCGCGATCTGCTGGTGATCTCCACACCGGAGGACCTGCCGCAATTCCGCCGGCTGCTCGGCGACGGCTCGCGTTTCGGCGTACGCTTCGCCTATGCCGAGCAGCCGCGCCCCGAGGGCCTCGCGCAAGCGTTCCTGATCGGCCGCGACTGGATCGGCGGCGAGGCGTGCGCGCTGGCACTGGGCGACAACCTGATCCACGCCGACAGTCTCCCCGCCCTGATGCGCGAGGCCGTCGAACGCAAGACCGGTGCGACGGTGTTCGCCTATCAGGTGCGCGATCCCGAGCGGTACGGGGTGGTTTCGTTCGATGCCACCGGCCGCGCGATCGACATCGTCGAGAAACCCGCCGTGCCGCACTCGAACTGGGCGGTCACCGGCCTCTACTTCTACGACGCGCGGGTCTCCGACCTGGCCCGCAGCATTCGTCCTTCGCCGCGCGGCGAACTGGAAATCACCGATTTGAACCGGCTCTATCTCGAGGATGCCTCATTGCACGTCGTGCGTCTCTCACGCGGCTGCGCCTGGCTCGATGCGGGTACGCCCGACAGCCTGCTGCAATCGGCGACCTTCGTGCAGACCATCCAGTCCCGCACCGGGATGCTGGTCGGCTGTCCCGAGGAGGTCGCGTTTCGCATGGGTTACATCGACGCGGCGCAACTGACGCAGCACGCGCAGTCGCTCGGCAAGACCGAGCTCGGCCGGGTGCTGATGGAGCTGGCGCAGGGAGAGCATGAATGAAGGTGAAGCAGCTCGGGATACAGGGCGTGATCCTGATCGAGCCGGCGCGCCACAGCGACCCGCGCGGCTTCTTCTCCGAAACCTGGAGCGCCGAGCGGCACGCCGCACTCGGGATCGGCCCGCACTTCGTGCAGGATAATCACAGCATGTCGGCCCCGCGCGGCGTGGTACGCGGCCTGCATTTGCAGACTTCGCCGAACGCGCAGGGCAAGCTGATCCGGGTTTCGCGCGGCGCGATATGGGACGTGGCGGTGGATGTCCGGCATGGCTCGCCGAGCTTCGGGCGCTACGTGGCGGCGGTGCTGAGTGCGGAGAACTGGGCGCAGCTCTGGATCCCCGCCGGCTTCCTGCACGGGTTCTGCACGCTCCAGCCGGACACCGAGGTGATCTACAAGGTGACCGCGCCATATGACAGGACCGCCGAGCGCGGCGTCGCGTGGGACGATCCGGCGCTCGATCTGCCTTGGCCGATCAAGGCCGACGAGGCGCTGCTGTCCGACAAGGACAAGACGTTGCCGCGGCTCGCCGACTGTCCGGCCTGGTTCCGGGCCTGAGCATGGCGGCGGCACCGCTGCTGATCACCGGCGGGCAGGGGCAGCTTGCTCGGGCGCTGGAGACGGCGGCCGCTGTGGCGTCGATCGCAGCGGTGCGGGTCGGACGCCCGCGCTTCGACTTCGACCGGCCCGAGAGCATCGCCGCGGTTATGCGCGAGACGAAGCCTTCGCTGGTGGTCAACGCTGGCGCCTACACCGCCGTGGACGCGGCCGAGACCGACGCGGCGGCGGCGTTGCGCGCCAATCGCGACGGCCCGGCGCAGCTCGCGGCGTTGGCGGCAGCTTCCGGCATTCCGCTGATCCACGTCTCCACCGACTACGTGTTCGACGGCACCAAGGGCGCGCCCTACGTGGAATCTGATCCGGTCGCGCCATCGGGAGTGTATGGCGCCAGCAAGCAGCAAGGCGAGGCGGCGGTGCTGGCTTCGGGCGCGCGGGCGATGGTGCTGCGTACCTCCTGGGTCTACGCGCCTTCGGGCAAGAATTTCGTGCTCACCATGCTGAACGCCGCTAAGCGGACCGACCGACTACGCGTCGTCGCCGATCAGAAGGGCTGCCCGACCGCGGCGGCCGATCTCGCCGAGGCGATCGTGCGCATCGTCGCCGCGATCCGGCGCGACGGCTGGCAGGATCGCTACCAGGGCATCTTCCATGTCGTCGGCACCGGCTGGACAACGTGGCACGGCCTGGCGACCGCGTTATTCGAGCATGCCTCGGCGCATCTCGCGCGCGTGCCGGTGATCGAGCCGATCGGCACCGCCGATTGGCCGACGCCCGCGAAACGGCCGCCGGATTCCCGCCTCGGTTGCGACAAGCTCGAAGCCACGTTCGGGTTCAAGCTGCCTGGTTGGCAGCGCAGCCTCTGCCACACGGTAGACGCGATTCTCGCCGAAAGCGGCTAGACTGCCGAGCCATGATCACCGACGACTCCGGTGGTGGGCGCATCGCGGTCCTGCTGTCCACGTACAACGGCGAGCGGTTCCTGCGGGAGCAGCTCGACAGCCTGCTCGCGCAGACCTGCCGCGACTGGGTGCTGTTCTGGCGCGACGATGGCTCGGCCGACGCGACGCGGCGCCTGTTGCGCGGCTTCGCCGAGGGGCCGGGAAAGGGACGCTGTGTCGAGACCGGTTCGCCTGAGCGACTCGGGCCGACGAGCAGCTTCCTCGGTCTGCTCCGCACGGCCCTCCCTGGCGACTTCGATGCCTACGCTTTCGCCGACCAGGACGATGTCTGGCTGTCGGAAAAGCTGGCGCGCGGCCTGCGGGCGTTGCGCACGGCGCGGGGCGAGCGGCCGGCGCTGTATTGCGCGCGGCAGGTCTATGTCGACGAGCGGCTGCGGCGGCTCGGCGCCTCGTGCGTGGTGCGGCACACCGGACTGCCGGCGGCGCTGACGCAGAACATCGCCACCGGCTGCACCGTGATGCTGAACCGCGCCGCCGCGACCCTGGTCGCGCAGAGCAGGCCGCCGGCGGCGTCGTATCATGATTGGTGGGCCTATCTGATGGTCGCGGCGGTCGAGGGCGCGGTGCTGACCGATGACGAGCCCGCCGTGCTGTATCGCCAGCACCGCGACAACCTCGTCGGCGCGCCGCTTTCGATGCCGCGCCGCAGCGTCGCGGCGTTGCGCCGAGGACCGCGCGTGTTCATGAACGTGTTTCGCCAGCAGGTTCTCGCGCTGGCCGCCCATCAGGGCACCATCAGCAACGCCTCGTTCGAGCAGGTCTGCGCGGTCGCGACGGCGTTGCGCGGCGGGCTCTTGGCGCGCGCCCGGGTGTTGCGTCGGATGCGCGGGATGCTGCGGCAGAGCTGGCCCGAGACGCTGCTGTTTCGCCTCTGGTTCATGCTGGGCTGAGCGCGGGGCCGCTCGTCGCGATCCAGCCGCAGCTTCGCAGCGCGTCGCGCATGTGCCGCGGCGGCGGCGCGGTGGCGTGGACCGGCGGGTCGAGCAGCAAGCCGATGGCGCGGGCCAGCAGGTGCAGCGATCGCGGCGCGCGTGCCGTGCCGTAGATCGGATCGCCGATGATCGGACAGCCCAGGCTGGCGCAATGCACCCGCACCTGATGCGTCCGTCCGGTGCGCGGCGTGAGCTCGAGCCATGCGTGGTGCTCGCATCGACCGCGCACGCGCCACTCGGTGATCGCGTGCGCGCCATCGGAACCGGAGTCCATGCGCCAGCCGGCGGCGGTCGAGATTTTCCGGAGCCGGTTCTCGACCACGCCCGCCGCGTCGCGCGGGCCGCCTTCGACCACCGCCCAGTAGGTTTTGCGCGCGCGACCGGCGGCGAACTCGGCCTGTGCCGCGATCAGCGCCGCACGCCGCAGTGCCACGACGAGGCAGCCCGCCGTATCCGCGTCAAGCCGATGCGCCAGCCACGGACCGTCACGCCGTCGCGACAGCGTGGGGAAGCAATCCTCGACGTTGGCGCCGCCGCGCGGGCCGGGATGCACGGGCAAGCCGGCCGGCTTGTCGAGCACCACGAAGCGCGCGTCGCGGAACAGGATGGGCAGCATCGGCGCCCAGGTTGACAGCGGCGCGGGGGTCGGGGAAGGGAGACGATGCGCGTGCACATCCACAACCCGCTCGACGATCCGCACTTCGTCTTCACCGATCGTCAGTGGGAGGCGGCCGCGCGCCGTGCCGGCGATATCGGCGCCGGCCACCGTCTCAGCATCGGCGACGGCGACGACGATCTCGCTTCGGCGATGCGCGAGGCCGAGGCGTTGGTCACCGATCCGGCGACATTGCGGCGATTGCTGCCGTTGCCGCCAGCGCCGCGGCTCGAGCTGGTGTTCGTCAGCGCGGCGGGGCTCGACGCGCTGGCGCCGTTCGACTGGCTGCCGCCGAATGTGGCGCTGCTCAACAATCGCGGGGTGCATGGCGACAAGGCGGGCGAGTTTGCCATCATGGCGGTGCTGATGCTGGCCAGCGCGATGCCGGCGATCCTGACGGCGCAGCGCGCCGGGCGTTGGGAGAAGCACTGGGGCCGGGTGATCGGCGGGCGGCGGATCAGCATCGTCGGGCTCGGCACGCTCGGCGGTGCCGCGGCCATGTTGGCGGCGCGGTTCGAGATGCACGTCACCGGCGTGCGGCGCCACGCCAGGCCGCACCCGCACTGCGCGTCGGTGATCGGCTATGACGATCTCGATACGGTCCTGCCGCACACCGAGTTCCTGCTGCTCGCTTGCCCGCTTACCGACACAACGCGCGGCTTGCTCGATCGGCGCCGGCTGGGATTGCTGCCGCGAGGGGCGGGCGTGGTGAATATCGGTCGTGGCGCGCTGCTCGACCAGGACGCGTTGTGCGACCTGCTGGACGATGGGCATCTCGCCGGGGCGGTGCTCGACGTGTTCGCCGAGGAGCCGGTGCCACCGGGCGACCGGCTGTGGACCACGCCCAACCTGGTGATCAGCCCGCACACCAGCGCCGACGATCCCGACACCTACAACGACCGCAGCCTGGATCTGTTCTTCTCCAACCTCCGCGCCCGTCGCGACGGCGTGGCGATGCCGAACCGGTTCGACACGACGCGCGGCTACTGAGGATATATCCAATGAAACTGTATCGCTTTCCTCGGGCGGAGAGCATCGACGCGCTCACCTTGTTCGAGCAGGACACGCCGCAACCGGGGCGCGGCCAGGTGCTGGTGCGGATGCGCGCCGCGTCGCTCAACTATCGCGACCTGATGGTGGCGACCGGGCGCTACGGCAGCGGCACCGCGCCGACCGATCTGGTGCCGCTCTCCGATGGCGCCGGCGAGGTGGCGGCGATCGGTGCGGATGTCACGCGGGTGAAGGTCGGCGATCGCGTCGCCGGCATGTTCATGCAGAGCTGGGTCGGGGGCCCGATCGAGGCTGCGGACGGCGCGAGTGCGCTCGGCGGGGCGATCGACGGCGTGCTCGCCGAATACGTGCTGTTCGACCAGGCCGGACTTGTGCACCTGCCGGAGCACCTGTCGTTCGAGGAGGGCGCGACCCTGCCCTGTGCGGGGGTGACGGCGTGGAACGCGCTGTTCGGCGGCCCGCGGCTGACCAGCGGCCAGAGCGTGCTGGTGCTCGGCACTGGCGGGGTGTCGATCTTCGCGCTGCAATTCGCGCACGCTGCCGGTGCCAGGGTGATCGGCACCTCGTCCTCCGACGAGAAATTGGAGCGCGCCCGCGCGCTCGGCGCCGCCGAGGGAGTGAACTATCGCCAGCATCCCGAGTGGCAGCACGAGGTGTTGCGGCTCACCGCCGGCGCTGGCGTCGATCAGGTGGTCGAGGTCGGCGGGGCGGGAACCTTGCCGCGCTCGATCGCGAGCACGCGGATCGGCGGCCACGTCGCGCTGATCGGGGTGCTGACCGGCGGCGAGATCAACCCCACCCCGGTGATGCGACGCAGCCTGATGTTGCGCGGCATCTACGTGGGATCACGGCAGATGTTCGAGGCGATGAACCGCACGCTCGGCCTGCACCGGATCAAGCCGGTGATCGACCGCGTGTACGAGTTCGGCGCGGCGCGGGACGCCTACCGCCATCTACAGTCGCAAGCTCATGTCGGCAAGGTGGTGATCCGCATCGCGTGACGGTCAGGAACCGGGGTTTCGGCGAAATCAACTTGCCATCCTGGCGGCCCGCCGGAACCAAGCCCAGATTGCGAAGGCTACTCGGTGATCGGCGAGGGGCCGGTGTCGAGCAGTCGCGTGAAGCTCACCACGGCGGCGGCGGCGGCGGTGCCGGCGGCGATGATCAAGGTGACGACGCTGCCGTGTATCGGAACCAAGCCGAACACCAGGGCCACGATGGCGGCGCCAAAGGTTTGCCCGAGCAGCCGCGATGTTGCTTGCATCCCGCTCGCCCCGCCGCTGCGCGCGCGCGGCGCCGAGGTGATGATGGCGCGGTTGTTGGGCGTGTTGAAGAAGCCGAAGCCGAGGCCGCAGATCGTCATGCGCCAGACGATGTTGGCGACTGAGGGCTCCGGCGGCAGCCATGCCACCAGCGCCAGCCCGAGCGCCATGATGGTGAGCCCGACGCCGCCGAGAATGGCGGCCGGATAGCGGTCGGACAGCCGGCCGGAGAACGGCGCGATGACCGCAACCGTGAGCGGCCACGGCGTCATCAGCAATCCGGTGATCACCTGCGACTTGCCGAGCGTGTTCTCGAACAGGAACGGCAGCGAGACGTACGACATGCCCTGCGCGGCGAAGGCACAGATCGAGGTGACCACCGAGAGGGCGAACAGCGGAATGCGCAGCAGGTCCACCGGCAGCAGCGGCGAGGGTTTCGACAATTGCCGCGCCACCAGCACGAAGCCGAGCACGCCGGCGGCGACTAGCTCGATGCCGACGCTGATCGCGTTCTGGCCATGGCCGAGCCCGTCGATCGCGGCGATGACGAGCCCGATGGTGAACGCGGTCATGCCGGCGCTGGGCACGTCGAATTTGTGATGCGAGCGCGGCGTGCTCGGCAGCGCGCGCCAGGCGATCAGGATCGCCAGCGCGCCGATCGGCACGTTGACCGCGAACAGCCACGGCCAGTTCGCCACCGACAGGATCGCCGAGGCGACGGTCGGGCCGACGGCGGACGAAATCGATCCGACGGTGGCGTTGAGCGCCACGCCGCGGCCGATCGCGGCGCGTGGATAGATGAAGCGGATCAGCGCGCCGTTGACGCTCATGATTCCGGCGGCGCCAAAACCCTGCACGATGCGCGCCAGGGTGAGGGTCAGCAGCGAATCCGACAGGGCGCAGCCGAGCGAGGCCAGGGTGAACACCACCAGCCCCCATCGGTAGACCAGCCGGTAGCCGAAAATGTCGCCGACCGAGGCCAGCGGCAGCAGCGAGATGGTGACGGTGAGCTGGTAGGCGTTGACCACCCAGATGGAAGCGGACGGGCTGGCATTCACATCGCGCGCGATGGTGGGGAGCGCCACGTTGGCGATCGAGCCGTCGAGCACGGCGAGGATGAGACCAAGTGCTATGGTCAGGATCGCCCAATAGCGCTGCGGTCGCGGAACCCCGTCGGTCTCGTCCATCGGCGTATCCTGATCTACCACGCACGGCTGGAGCGCAAGTTGGTGTGGGATTTTTTCGACGACAGAACCTATCCGCTCGCCATTATCGACATGCGTAAGATTACAGGCTACATCGCTGTGTGATAAGGAGTTTCCGTCATCGCGGGTTGAGGCGTCTGTTTGAACGCGGGGACGCGGCCCAGGTCCGTCCCGATATGCGCGACAAGATCGAAAGCATCCTCGTGTTGTTGAACCGGGCCGATACGCCGGACGTGATGGACGTTCCCGGTTTCCGGCTGCACCCTCTGAAGGGCGACTTGCGCGGCTTCTGGGCGGTCACCGTCCGGGCCAACTGACGGATCATCTGGCGCTTCGAGGGCGCTGACGCCGTGGACGTCGATCTGACCGACTACCATTAGGAGGTATCAGCCATGCCGATGAAGAACCCGCCACATCCAGGCCGCATCGTCCGGCAGGAATGCCTCGAACCGCTCGGCTTGAGCGTGACGGGCGGCGCGAAGGCGCTCGGCGTCTCGCGCAACGCTTTGTCGGAACTCATCAACGAGCGGCGTGGCATCTCCCCGGAAATGGCGATCCGGCTGGCAAAGGCATTTGGCAGCACAGCGGAGGCATGGGCGGGCATACAGCTCGATTATGACATGGCGCAGGCCAGGAAACACGCTGACCGGATCAAGGTGCGGCGCATTGCTGTCCCGGCTTCGGCAGAGTGACGCCGTAAAAGGAGAACTCCCAGCCGGCAAGGCGACCGCGGATGCCGAAGTCTGTGGAACCCACGTTCGACCACCAAACCGGATTGCAAGGCGCGGGAAAGCATCTGCGGCCAAGTTCCCGTATTAGGCGAGAGCAGGGCCGTGTTAAACGGCGAGGACAGAAGCTACAAGGTTCCATTACATATCCGGTGATAGAAGCAGGCTGGCGACATGATGCACGCGAGCATTTTCAAGCTGCGATACGGATAATCTGGCCCACGGGCGGCGTCCCTTGTTTGGATCTCGACAGCCCGAACCTTGGCACACAGATGCCGTTCGGGGCCGTCTACCCCAACAGGACCATCTGGCGAGCACGTGATGCACCGACCGGTGGATCGCCACGGCTTCGCGCCGCGCAATGACAGTGTTGGGGCTGGCCGGCCGTTCCAGTTCCACCAGGACCGCTTCTAACAAATGTGTTGCCACACCCGCTAACAATCTCCTATAACTCCGCCCATGTCCCCAGCCCCCTCCACCCCAACCGGCTTGATGTGCCGCTTCGGCCTGCTCGTCGAGCGGCTGAGGTGGACGCTCGCCGATTGGGTCGACCGGAACCCCCGGAACCGCGACGTGCTGGGGCCGCTCGCCTTGCTGCTGTGGAAGTACCTGCAGCGCACGACGCGGCGCCTCGCCGCGCTGCATGCGCAATTCGCCGCCGGGACGCTTGCGCCGCGCAAGGACCGGGCGCCGCGCCGGGCAGCCGAGCCGGCCGAGTCGACACCACCCGAGCGGTCGAAGCTGCCGGGCGGCCCGGTGCTGGCGCGGTTCGGCGCCGGGTATCTCGGCGCCTGGCTGCTGGCGCTGGTCGAGGATGCGGAGATGCAGGCGCTGCTCGCGGCGTCGCCGCAAGCGGGTCGGCTGCTGCGCCCGCTGTGGCGGCGACTGACCAACGACCCGCTGCCCGCGCCGCTGCGCCTGCCGCCAAAACCGCCGCGTTCGGAGCCACCGCTCGCTCCGGCGGCGCTCGCCGACACGTCGCCCGCCGCAGCGCCCGACACCCCACCCCACACACAGCCCCACGCCCCGCCGCACCGTCGCCGGGCCGCGTCCGCCAAGTCGCCGGCTTCCCTGCCACCCTGGCCACCGCCGTTTTTTCGCGCCTGACGCATCGCCCGCCTTGGCGCGTCGATAACGTTGCGATAACAGAACAAAACTCCCATGCCAACACCCGTTGGTGTTGATTCGTATGAGTCTCCTCCAAGCTATTCGCGCCGGAACGTCATCACCAGCACGTCGCGAAACGCCGGTGCGGCGGGGTCGACCGGCTCGACCGGGGTCACCCCGTGGAACACTCGGTTGTCGTCGACCAGCGCCGCGTCGAGCGGTTCCGTCAGGGTGAAGCTGCCGAGCTTGCGGCCGGCGAGATCGTGGATGCTGGTCTCGCCGCTTTGCACGTTCTCGCGGCGGATCAGCAGCACCAGCACCTGGTCCACCCCGTCGCGGTGCATGCCCTCCGGGGTCGGCTGGCCCGCTTCGCCGGCGCGCGCCTCGATGCGGAACTGGTGTAGCTCGACATGCCAGCCCGGCACCTTGGTCAGCCGGTCGAACAGGTCGCGGCAGCCGCGCAGGATGGCACCCATCGACGCGCCGTCGCCCACCTCCGGCAACACCGGCTGGAACCAGCGCTCCACGCCGCCATTCAGCGTGTTGTAGTCGCGGCTCTGGTAGTGCGGCTGATGCGGCTTGCGGCGGATCACGTCCGAGCCCGGCAGCATGGCGAAGGCGGCGTGCCGGCGCTTCCGATAGCGCCCGCCATCGGCCATGTAGGTGTCGAGCCCGAGATCGTCCCAGCTCGCCGCGAACGCATCCCAGTCGGCCAGCCCGCCATGCTGTTCCAGCAGAAGGCGCATCTCCGGCGCGTGGACGTGGCAGAACCCATCGCGCGCCACACGGGTGGCAAGCAGCTCGGCTTCCGCGCGATCGCTCACTCCGCCGCCCTTTCGGCCGGGACGGCGGGCGAGGCCGGTGCCACCGGCGGCTTGTGGTCGAGGCGGATCGGCTGGTCAATGATGAGCTGCTGATGCGGATACGGGATCTGGATCCCATGCTCGTTGAATTTCATCTTCATGCGCCTGTTGAATTCCCGCATGACCGACCAGCGGGCGAACGGTCCGCAGCGGATACGCACCTTCACTATGATCGCCGACTCGGCGAACTTGTCGAGACCCCAGACCTCCAGGTCGTCGAGGATCTCGCCAGCCCAGCGCGGCTCCTCGCGCATCTCCTTGACGATCTCGCTTAGCACCGCGACCACGGCGTCGTAATCGTCCTGATACGCCACCGACGCGTTGATCACCGCATAGGCGAAATCGCGCGTCATGTTGGTCACTGTCGTGACACCGCTGAACGGGATCACGTGGACCGAGCCGTCCTCGGCGCGCAGCCGGATCGAACGGATCGAGAGGTGCTCGACCACCCCGGCCACACTGGCGAGGCTCACCACGTCGCCGACCTGGACGGTGTTCTCGATCAGCAGGAACAAGCCGGTGATCACGTCCTGCACCAGCTTCTGCGAGCCAAAACCGATGGCGATGCCGAGCACCCCGGCGCCGGCCAGCAGCGGGGCGATGTTCAAGCCGAGATTGCTCAGCACGATCAGCCCGGCGACGATCAGGATCGCGACCAGCAAGGTGGTGCGCAGCAGCGGCAACAGGGTGCGCAGCCGGGCCGAGCGCGCCGCTTGCTGCTCGGCCGCCAGTCGCTCGAGATGGCCGCGGATGGCGGCGTTGCTCGCTTCCCACACCAGCAGCGCCACCACGACGGTGACAGCGATACTGGCCAGCGAGCCCAGCAGCCGGCGGCCCGGCGTGCTGAAGCTCAGCCAGGTCAAGGTGCCGAACCCCCAGACCTGGAGCAGCACGAGCGCCACGATCGCGTAGATCAGCCCGCGTGCCACGGCGCGCAGCACCGGCCGGTACGCTTGGACGCGCTGGTCGAGGCCGGGATGGCCGGCGGTTGTCTCGGCGCTTGGTGCGGCGCGGTCGAGCAGCCCGAGTGCGACGATGAGCGCCAGGCGGCCGAGCAGCAGCACGGCGGTCGTGGTCGCCGCGAAGTGCAGCAGCCGAGTGAAGCCGTGCGGCAGCTCGACCGCCCATACCAGCCAGATCGCGACCAGATAGAACAGCGCGATCCAGTGCCAGCGCGCGGCGAACTTGTCGCGCAACGCAGCGGTGAAGCCGTGCGCGCGTTTCGGCGCTTGCAGCCGCCGGCGCACCGGTTCGCGCTTTTGCAGCACGACGATGATGAGCATGACATGGACCGCCAGGCCGACGCCCTTGAGCGCCGCCTCATGGGCCGCCTCGCTCATGCCGAGCAGCAGGCCGGCTTGGGCCAGCGCGTAGCCGAGCACCGCAACGGCGATCAGCCGACGCAGCCAGCGCATGATATAGGCGGCGCCCTGGTCGGAGACCTGGATCAGCCGCAGCCTCGCACTGTCGGGGGAGAGCATCATCCGCGCGAGGCAGAGCAGCGCCCGACACGTCGCGTAGCCCTCCGCCACCACGACCTGCACCGAACGGAGCAGGCCGTTGCCGCCGAGCGGGCTGGCGATCAGCAGCTGCGCGGTCAGCAGGAAGCCGCAGACCGGCAGCAGGTCCAGCAGCAGGCGTCCGATCGCCAGCGGAACCCGCCGCAGCAACGTCCACGCGTTTGCTCGTACTCGGTGCGGCGGCTCGGGCTCGGGTTCCTCGTCGGTCGCGGGCTGGGGCACGGGCTCGTACTCGGCGGCGTCGGCGGTCCCACCGGGGGCGAGGCCGTGCAAGCCGCGCGTCGGTCGCCGGATCGCCCGCTGTAGCAGCCACTCGACGGCGATGCCGCACGCCATGACGGCGACCAGCCGCCAGAGCGCATCGAGCAGCAAGGTCCGCTGCGCCGGATCGCGCGACAGGTCGGCCATGCCCCGCCACAGTTCGGGCGTGCGCGCGACCGCCGCGAACAAGGCTTGTGACTGGACGGACAGATTGCGCAGGAACCTGGAGAACGCGCCGAACGTCTGGGCGGCGACACTCCCCGGCTCTAGCGGTAAAGCCAGAGTGCCGCCCGCAGGCTGCGGTTGCGCCCTGGCGATCGTCTCCAAGGTGCCGATCAGCGCCGCGCGCTTCTTGTCGTCGCGCAAGATGTCGAGCGTCTGCTGCGCCTGACCGGCGGAGACCGCGTCAGGATGGGCGGCGGGCCTGGCCGTCGGCGTCTCGGCCCGCGCCGCACCCGCCAGCCCGCATCCCAGGGCCAGCAGCAGGAGCAGGGCGCGGATCATGACGCGCGCGGTCGACCACATCCGCCGAGTATGGTCAACCAAGCCCCGGCCGGGGCGGCGAATAACGCCCGGCGCGCCAGGTGGGGTGCACAAGATGGCGATGACGCCTATGTCGCCACGGTGAAGACGTTTCTGATCATCATCCTCGTATTGCTCATGCTGGGCACGCTCGGCGTCTTGTTCGGTGGGCTGATCGGCATGGTGCGCGGCGGCGGCGACCCGCACCGTTCGAACGCGCTGATGCGTTGGCGTATCTTGTTGCAAGCGGCCGCGCTGCTGCTGTTCGCGTTGATCATGGCGATGCTGCGGTCCTGAGTGGCGGCGCTGAGTGGCGGCCCTGAGTGCGACTCTGGGGTTTGACAGTCGCTCGGCCGGCTGACTAAGGTCCGCCCCCTGTTTGATGGCAGGCGCGAACAGGCGGGCGGGGTCCGGCGGCGGATCGGCGCCCGCGCAAGCGTACCCACCCCTGGAAAGCGGCACGGTTTTCCCATGAAGATCCTCGTCCCGGTCAAGCGGGTTGTCGACTACAACGTCAAGGTTCGGGTGAAGTCGGACGGCACCGGCGTGGAGACCGCCGGAGTGAAGATGTCGATGAACCCGTTCGACGAGATCGCCGTCGAGGAGGCCGTCCGGCTCAAGGAGAAGGGGGTCGCGACCGAGATCGTCGCCGTCTCCATGGGTGTCGCGCAGAGCTCGGAGACGATCCGCACCGCGCTGGCGATGGGTGCCGATCGTGGCATCCTGGTCGAGACCGATGTCGATTTGCAGCCGCTCGCGGTGGCCAAGCTGCTGAAGGCGATCGCCGACAAGGAGGAGCCGACGCTGATCATCCTCGGCAAGCAGGCGATCGACGATGACATGAACGCGACCGGTCAGATGCTCGCCGCCTTCCTCGGCTGGCCGCAGGGGACGTTTGCCAGCAAGCTCACTGTCGAAGCCGATGGCATCACCGTGACCCGCGAGGTCGATGGCGGGCTGGAGACGGTGCAGCTCACCCTGCCGGCGATCATCACCACCGATCTGCGCCTCAACGAGCCGCGCTACGCCAGCCTGCCCAACATCATGAAGGCGCGCAAGAAGCCGATCGAGACCATCAAGCCGGCCGATCTCGGGGTCGATCCGGCGCCACGGCTGACCGTGCTGAAGGTGGTCGAGCCGCCGAAGCGGCAGGCCGGCAAGAAGGTCGGCTCGGTGGCCGAACTGGTCGACAAGCTGCGCAACGAAGCGAAGGTGATCTGACCGATGACGTCCCTCGTTTTGCTCGATTACGACGACAAGGGCATCAAGCAGCCGGCGCGTAGCGCGATCGCCGCCGCCGCCAAGCTCGGCGAGATCCACGCGCTGATCGCCGGCCAGGGTGTTGCCGACCAGGCGCAGGCCGCCGCCAAGCTGCCGGGTGTCACCAAGGTGCTGGTGGCGGACGGCGCCGAGTACGAACACGCGTTGGCCGAGCCGCTGGCCGCGTTGCTGGTGGCGTTGGCGCCCAACTACACCCACCTGCTCGCCGCCGCGACGGCGACCGGCAAGAACGTGATGCCACGGGTGGCGGCGCTGCTTGATTCGCAGCCGATCAGCGACATCGCCGACGTGGTGGACGCCGACACCTTCGTCCGGCCGATCTACGCCGGCAACGCGATGGCGACGGTGAAGTCGTCGGACAAGATCAAGGTGATCACCGTGCGCGCGGCGAGCTTCGACCCGGTGCCGGCCGAGGGCGGCTCGGCTACGGTCGAGGACGCGCCATCGGTCGAGCTGCCGAAAAGCTCGAAGTTTGTCTCCGCCGAGCTGTCCAAGAGCGAGCGGCCCGAGCTCACCGCCGCGCGGGTGGTGATCTCCGGCGGGCGCGGCATGCAGAACGGCGACAACTTCAAGCTGATCGAGCCGATCGCCGACAAGCTCGGCGCCGCCGTCGGTGCCTCGCGCGCCGCCGTCGACGCGGGTTTCGTGCCGAACGACTACCAGGTCGGGCAGACCGGCAAGATCGTCGCCCCGGAGCTCTATGTCGCGGTGGGCATCTCGGGTGCCATCCAGCACCTCGCGGGCATGAAGGACAGCAAGGTGATCGTGGCGATCAACAAGGACGAGGAAGCGCCCATCTTCCAGGTGGCCGATTACGGCCTGGTGGCGGATCTGTTCAAGGCCTTGCCGGAATTGGACAAGGAACTGGGAAACTCCTGAATGAACGTGGATGTGAAAACGGCCCCCGAAACGGGGCCGTTGCTTTCTGAAGCGCCGGAAATCGGCAAGGTGGGCGTGATCGGCGCCGGGCAGATGGGCAACGGCATTGCCCATGTCTGCGCCCTGGCGGGGCTGCCGGTCACCTTGCTCGATGTCGACCAGTCGGTGCTCGACCGCGCGCTGTCGACGATGGCGCGGAACATGGACCGGCAGGTGAACCGTCGGATCATCGCCGAGGAGGATCGCGAGGCGGCGCTGGCGCGCATCTCCACCGGCACCGACTACGCCTTGTTCGGCGACTGCGACTTCGTCATCGAGGCGGCGACCGAGAAGGAGCCGGTGAAGACCGCGATCTTCAGGGAGCTGGTGCCGCACCTCAAGCCGTCCTGCATGCTGGCCTCCAACACCTCGTCGATCTCCATCACCCGCCTCGCGGCGAGGACCGATCGGGCGGAAAAGTTCATCGGCATGCACTTCATGAACCCGGTTCCGGTCATGAAGCTGGTCGAGATCATACGCGGCATCGCCACCGACGCGCCGACCTTCCAGGCGGTGCAAGGGCTGGCCCGTCGGCTCAACAAGATCGCCACCGTCGCGGAGGATTTCCCGGCCTTCATCGTCAACCGCATCCTGGTGCCGATGATCAACGAGGCGGTGTACGCGTTGTACGAGGGCGTCGGCTCGGTTTCCGGCATCGACACCTCGATGAAGCTGGGCGCCAACCACCCGATGGGACCGCTGGAGCTCGCCGACTTCATCGGCCTCGATACCTGCTTGTCGATCATGCAGGTGCTGTACGAGGGGCTGGCGGATAGCAAGTATCGGCCGTGTCCGCTGCTGGTCAAATATGTCGAGGCCGGCTGGCTCGGTCGCAAGACCGGCCGTGGCTTCTACGATTACAGCCAGGACCCACCCAAGCCGACGCGCTGAGCCGGGGCGGCTACCAGGCGGCGAGCGAGGGGTTGGTGGCCGCTGCCGCCGCGTGGCGCCGCACGATCTCGTCCCAGGTCTCCGATCGGGTCGGCGGCGCGATGGGCAGGTAGCCGCGATCACGGCCGACCGCGACATAGTGATGGTGCAAGCTGAGAAAATCGCCCTGGCCGACCTCGATCGCGGCGATGCGGTAGGTCCGCGCATACCACGCCTGGTCGAATGGGAACGGGTCGTATCCCTCACGTTCGCCGAATTGTCGGAACTGCTCTAAGCCGCTGCCGAACTCGCCACGCGCGACCGCTTCGGCAACACCTTGGTAGCGTGCGAGGTAGAACGCCTCGTCGAACTGCGCCTCGACCAGGCGGCTCGCGTCGCCGAAGCGCGGCCGGCGCGCGCGCAATTCCCGGATCATCGCCGGTGTCACCAAACGCCAGGCACCCGTCATCGCCCGGTGCGCCGTCGCGAACTCCGCCGCCGGCACGGCGTGGTTGATCGGGAACAGGTGGAAGCGGTAGCGCGCATCGTCGAGCGGCAGCAGGTCGATCGCCGAAGCCTGGAACGGGTTGAGGAAGCCCGACATCGGCAGGAAGATGCGCTCGGCGTCCGACAGCCACGCCGCCAGCCAGGAGAACACGCTAACGCTGACAGCGATGTTGCGCGATCGGCGCAGCGTCTCGAAATCGGTCAGCGGACCCCGGCTCGGTAAAAAGACCGCGCGTGGGAACCGTCGTCGGAGGTCCTCGACATAGGCGTTGGCGCCGATCTCGCCCATGAAGATGGGAACCAGCCCGGTCTGCGCGACGAGCTCCTCGTAGAACGCGCCGGGGATCAAGGGCTGGTTCGGTCGCGGCGCGAGATAGACGTCGTTGCCACGCAGGTTGATCACCAGATGCTCAGGCCCGAAACCCCGCGCATCGGTCAGACCTAGCGGGATCAGCGCCGCGCACCGCTCACGCGACGGGAAGTTGCCGATGTGACGAACCACGCTGTCGATCTCGACACGGGCCAGCGCGCCCGAGCGCAGTTCCCTGCCCAGTCCATCGAGATCGAGCCGCATGTCGAGCGGACCGATGCGGGCGGTGGCCGCGTCCGACCTTGGCACCAGCGGAAAGGCGAGGTTCCAGGCCGGCAGCTCGACATTGGAGATGGCGCAGTCGGGCACGCGCGAGGCGAGCGCGTGCGCTACCAGGAACTGCACCATCCGGTTGCCAACGCCGCCGCGCGGCTCGACATGGGCAACCGGCGGGGCAGCGCGCGCCCGGGTGGCCGCACGCGGCGCGTCCGCGACTGGTTCGCCATAAACCTCCACCTGATCCAGATGCAGAAAGCCCTCATCGACCAGGGTGATCTTCACGAACCGCGCCGGCGCGTGCGGGTCGGGCGCGACGATGAGCGGCGCGCCGTCGACGCCACCGATCACCGTCTCGTCGTATTTGGCGTAGACCATCTCCCACTCGTCTCCGTCGGCGGAGACTTCGATGAAGAAATGCCGCAGGCGCGCCGCGTATTCCGGATGGTCGATCCGGTTGTAGACGCGGATCTCGTGGATTTGCGCCAGCACCTCCAGATCGACCGCCCACCACGGAAAGCGCTGCAAGGTGGTGTGCATCTGTGGCCGGCCGGTGATCGCGCCGTTGACCGCGCCGGCGGCGTCCTCGGCCGGCGTGGTCCCGCGCGACCACTCCGATCGCGAGCTCTGGTCCGCCGGCCGCCCGAGTGCCAGATTGGGAAACGGCGATAGCGGTATCAGAGCGGCCTCCTCCCGGCGTCTGCCCCGGGTCGGGACGCCGAGCCGTTAGGCCCGGCGTGCCTCCTCCTCGACCAGGGATAGCGGCTCGGCCAAATACTTGACGTATTCGCGCGGGACAATCTGCCAGAACCGCGGCACGGTGCGATCCCAGTCGTGCAGCAACATCGTGGCGTAGCGGCTGCTTGTGTTCTCGACATGGGCCAGCACCAGATCGCGCGCAACTTTCTCCCAGTATGGCGAGGCGATGCGCTGCCAGAGCAGGGTGTCGGGATTGACGCGCTTCTCGAACAATTCGTCGGGATCGTAGACGAAGGCCATGCCACCGGTGAAGCCGGCGCCGAAATTGTCGCCGACCGCGCCGAGAATCACCACCGTGCCGCCGGTCATGTATTCGCACCCGTTCGAGCCGCAACCCTCGACCACCGCCTCCGCGCCGGAGTTACGCACCGCGAAGCGCTCGCCGGCCTGCCCGGCGGCAAACAGCCGTCCGGCGGTCGCGCCGTATAGCACGGTGTTGCCAACGATCGTGTTCTCGTTGCTGCGCAACAGCGACGACGGCGCCGGACGCACGATAATCGTCGCCCCCGACAGGCCCTTGCCGACATAGTCGTTGGCATCGCCGTACACTTCGAGCCGCAGACCCTGCACCGCGAAGGCGCCGAGCGACTGGCCGGCCGAGCCGCGCAGCCGCGCGGTGAGGTGGCCGGGCTGCAATCCCTTCATGCCGAAGCGGCGGGTAATCTTCGACGAAATCTTGGTGCCGATCGCGCGATGGGTGTTTCGCACGGTGTAGGTCAGCTGCATCTTCTCACCATGCTCGAACAGCGCGTGCGCGTCCGAGATCATCTGCGCATCGAGCGTCTCCGGCACCTCGTTGCGGCCTTCGCGGGTGCAGAACCGCGCATAAGGTCCGGGGTCGGCCTGGACGAGCAGCGGGTTCAGGTCGAGGTCGTCGAGGATTTCCGAGCCGCGACTCACCTGATGCAGCAGGTCGGTGCGTCCGATCACCTCCTCGAGCTTGCGAAAGCCGAGTTCGGCGAGGATGTTACGCACGTCCTCGGCGACGAACGAGAACAGGCTGATCACCTTCTCGGGCGAGCCCTCAAACTTCTCTCGCAGCGCCTCGTCCTGGGTGCACACGCCGACCGGGCAGGTGTTGGAGTGACATTGCCGCACCATGATGCAGCCCATCGCGATCAGGCTCGCGGTGCCGATGCCGAACTCCTCGGCGCCAAGCATCGCGGCGATCACCACGTCGCGTCCGGTCTTGATGCCGCCATCGGTGCGCAGCTTCACCCGGTGCCGCAGCCGGTTGAGCATCAGCACCTGATGCGTCTCGGTCAGCCCCATCTCCCAAGGCAGCCCGGCGTATTTGATCGAGCTCTGCGGACTGGCGCCGGTGCCGCCGACATGGCCGGAGATCAGGATCGCGTCCGCCTTCGCCTTGGCGACGCCGGCGGCGATGGTGCCGATACCGCTGCGCGCCACCAGCTTCACGCAGACCGTCGCATCCGGATTGATCTGCTTGAGGTCATAGATGAGCTGGGCAAGATCCTCGATCGAGTAGATGTCGTGATGCGGTGGCGGGCTGATCAAGGTCACACCCGGCGTGGAGTGGCGCAGTCGGCCGATGAGCTGCGACACTTTCAGGCCCGGAAGCTGTCCGCCTTCGCCCGGCTTGGCGCCCTGTGCGACCTTGATCTCGATCTCGCGGCAGTTGTTGAGGTATTCGGCGGTGACACCGAACCGGCCGGAGGCGATCTGCTTGATCGCGGAGGACGCGTTGTCGCCGTTCGCCCGTGGCTTGTATCGCGCCGGGTCCTCACCGCCTTCGCCGCTGTCGGAACGCGCGCCGATGCGGTTCATCGCGATCGACAAGGTCTCGTGCGCTTCGGGGCTCAGCGCGCCGAGCGAGATGCCCGGTGAGACCAGTCGCTTGCGTATCTCGGTGATGCTCTCGACCTCGTCGACCGAGATCGGTGTTCTGCCGTCACGGAAATCGAGCAGATCGCGCAGCGCCACGGGTGGCAGGCGGCGCACCGCGTCGGCGTATTTGCGATAGCTCGCATAGCTGTCGGACTGCACCGCGCTTTGCAGCATGTGGATCAACGTGCCTTCGAAGGCATGGCTCTCGCCGCGCCGGCGCAGCTTGTAGATGCCGCCGACCGGCAGGGTCACGAGATCGGCGTCCCAAGCGCGACCGTGCAAATCGAGCACCTTGCGCGCGATGCCGAGCAGGCCGATGCCGGAGATGCGCGACTGCATGCCGGGGAAGAACTCGCCCACCAACGCGCGCGACAGGCCGATCGCCTCGAAATTGTAGCCGCCGCGATAAGAGGAGAGGACGCCAATCCCCATCTTGGACATGATCTTGAGCAGACCCTTGTCCACCGCCTTCTTGTAACGCTGCACCGCGGCTTTCAGCGAAATGTCGCCGAACAGCCCGCGTCGATGGCGATCGGCGATGGATTCCTGCGCCAGATAGGCGTTCACCGTGGTGGCACCGCCACTGATCAGCACAGCGAAGTAATGCACGTCCAGGCACTCGGCGCTGCGCACGTTGAGGCTGGTGAAGGTGCGCAGGCTGTGGCGCACGAGATGCGTGTGCACGCCGGCGGTCGCCAGGATCATCGGGATCGGCGCGCGTGCCGCGTTGGTGTGCTCGTCGGTGAGGATGACATGCGTGCAGCCGGCGCGCACCGACTCCTCCGCCTCACGTCGGATTCGTTCGAGTCCGGCGCGCAGTCCGGCTTCGCCATCCGTCACGTCGAAGGTGCAATCGACGACGCAAGCCGAGCTGTCCATGAACGACGTCATCGCCAGGAACTCGGCGTTCGACAGCACCGGGCTTTCCAGTTGCAGCAGCTCGCACTGGCTCGGGTCTTCGTCGAGCACGTTGCCGAGATTGCCGAGCCGGGTCTTCAAGGTCATCACCCGCGTCTCGCGCAGACTGTCGATCGGCGGGTTGGTGACCTGGCTGAAGGTCTGGCGGAAATAGTGGTGCAGCCCGCGATAGCGGTCCGACAGCACGGCGATGGGCGTGTCATCACCCATGCTGCCGACCGCCTCCTGACTGTCCTCCACCATCGGGTGGAGGATCATCTCCAGCTCCTCGAGGGTGAAGCCGACGCCGTGTTGACGTCGCCGTAATTCCTCGCCTTCGTACAGCACCGGCTCGGCCGCGTCGGTCTTGACGATGCTGTCGATCGGCGTCATGCGCTTCGCCCACTCGCCGAACGGCTGGCGCGCGGCGAGCACGTCCTTCAACTCGTCGTCGCGGTAGAAGCGGGGTTCTTCGAGATTGACGGCGATGGTCTGGCCGGGGCCGACGCGGCCTCGCTCGACCACATCGGCGGCGTCGACCTTCACCATGCCGGTTTCGGAACCGACGATCAGGATATCATCGGTGGTGATCGTGTAGCGCAGCGGCCGCAACCCGTTGCGATCGAGCCCGGCGATCACCCAATGTCCGTCGGTCGCGGCGATCGCCGCCGGACCATCCCACGGCTCCATCACCGAGTTGCAGTAGAGGAACATGTCGCGATGGCTCTGCGGCATGGTCGCGTCCTGGCCGATGCTGGCCGGGATCATCAATGCTTTCGCCATCGGCGCGTCGCGGCCGGCGCGCACCAGCAGCTCGAACACGTTGTCGAGCGTCGCGGTGTCCGACCCGCCGGCCTGCACCACCGGCTTGATGTCCTCGACATAGGGGCCGAGCGCCTGGTCGGCGAGCCGCGTCTCGTGGCTCTTCATCCAGTTGGCGTTGCCGCTGACCGTGTTGATCTCACCGTTATGCGCGAGCATGCGGAACGGCTGCGCCAAACGCCAGGTCGGGAAGGTGTTGGTCGAATAGCGCTGGTGGTAGATCGCGAAACGCGAGACAAAGCGCGGGTCGAGCAGGTCCGGATAGAAGTCGGTGAGGCTTTCCGCCAGGAACATGCCCTTGTAGATGATCGAGCGCGAGGACAGCGAGCAGAAGTAGAGCTCCGGGATCTGCGCCGCGATCGCCTGCTTCTCGATGCGCCGGCGGATCACGTAGAGATCGCGCTCGAACGTTGCCTCGTCGGAGCGCCGCGCGTTCCAGATCATGATCTGCTCGATCTCGGGCCGCGTCGCATTGGCCTTCTCGCCGATGCAGTCGACATTGATCGGCACCTGTCGCCAGCCATAGATCGCGTAGCCGAAGGCCAGGATCTCGGTTTCGACGATCTGTCGGCAGCGTTCCTGCGCGCTGAGATCGGTTTTTGGCAGGAACACCTGGCCGACCGCGATCGGGCCGGGCTTCAGCTTGTCGCCACCACGCAGCACCGCCTCGGCGAAGAAATCCTGCGGGATCTCGATGTGGATGCCGGCGCCATCGCCGGTCTTGCCATCGGCGTCCACCGCGCCGCGATGCCACACCGCCTTCAGCGCCTCGATGCCCGCTTGCACCACCTCGCGCCGTTTCCGGCCGTCGAGTGCCGCGATCAGGCCGACACCACAGGAATCGTGTTCTTGGGACGGGTCGTAGGTGTGGCGCAGCGCGGCGGTGTTGGCGTCCCACGCGGCAACGAAGTCGGCGGCGGCTTCGGTCATCGGCTTGGTTCCTCTACGCACCCTCACCCCGCAGCAACCGCCAGCGCGGCGGTGGTGGTCTGGATGTGGTCGTGGATCTGCGCTGCGGCGTCGCGTCCGTCCTTGATCGCCCAGACCACGAGACTGGCACCGCGCACGATGTCGCCGGCGGCGAACACGCCCGGCAGGCTGGTCATGAAGGTGCGGTGATTGATCCGCAACGTGCCCCAGCGAGTCACCTGCAACTCGGGTGTGCCGAACATCACCGGCAAATCCTCCGGATCGAAGCCGAGCGCCTTGACCACCAGATCGGCCTTCACCGTGAAATGGCTGTTCTCCAGCGGCTCGACCGATTGCCGACCCGATGCGTCGGGCAGGCCGAGATGCATCCGCACCGCGCGCACGCCGGCGACATGATCGTCGCCGAGAAAAGCCTCGGGGGCGGCGAGCCAGACGTACTCCACGCCCTCCTCCTCGGCGTTCCGCACCTCCCGCATCGAGCCCGGCATGTTGGCGCGATCGCGCCGATACAAACACTTCACCGATCTGGCACCCTGGCGGACGGCGGTGCGCACGCAATCCATCGCGGTATCACCACCGCCGATCACCACCACGTCCTTGCCGGCCGCGTTCAGCGCCCCGGAGTGGAAGTGGGGCACATCATCGCCGAGCCCCTGACGGTTGGACGTGGTGAGATAATCCATCGCCGTGACGATGCCCGCGAGCCCCGCGCCAGGGCCGCCGATGTCGCGCGCCTTGTAGACGCCGGTGCCGATCAGCACGGCGGCGTGCCGGGCGCGCAGGTCGGCCAAGCTGACCTCGCCGCCAATGTCGCAGTTCAGCTCGAAGCGGATGCCGGATTGCTCCAGCAGCTTCCAGCGTCGCAGCACGATCTCCTTTTCCAGCTTGAAGCCGGGGATGCCGTAGATCATCAGCCCGCCGACCCGGTCGTAGCGGTCGTAGATCGTCACCTGATAGCCGTGCCGCCGCAATTGCTCGGCCGCGGCCAACCCGGCCGGTCCGGCGCCGATGATGCCGACGGACTTGTCGAGCTCGAGACGGGGCCGGATCGGCCGCACCCAGCCGCGATCGAACGCGGTATCGGTTATGTAGCGCTCGACCGCGCCGATGGTGACGCTCTCGAACCCCTTCTCGATGACGCAATTGCCCTCACACAAGCGGTCTTGCGGGCAGATCCGGCCGCAGATCTCGGGAAAATTGTTGGTCGCGGAGCTTACTTCGTAGGCTTCCTCCAGCCTGCCATCGGCGGTCAGCTTCAGCCAGTCGGGAATGTGATTACCAAGCGGGCAGTGGATCGAGCAGAACGGCACGCCGCACTGGCTGCAACGGCTCGATTGCGCGGCGGCCTGCGCTTGGGCGAACTCGCGGTAGATCTCGTCGAAATCAGCGCTACGCTCGTCAACCTCGCGTTTTTCAGGCGATTGCTGCGGGATGCGGACGAAGCTGAGCATTCGATCGGGCATTCGTACCTCCCTGCGCCAACCCTCGCGCGCCGTACGACAACGCGACCGTTCATGCCGTCGCGCGCCGCGTTATATCGTGCCTTGTTATGCGGCGCGAATCGAATCTCGTGAAAAGGTCATTATATCTGTCCTATTCGCAGGCCAGACCATCCGAATGGTTAACGCTCGAGTCGATCGGCTAGGGGGGAAGGTCCGAAGTGGTCCCTTTCAGCTCCTCCGGAAGCACATCGCGCTTGCCGCCGCCGGGCCGGTAGCGCCGCAGGTAGCGCGGCACCACCAGCTCCACCGGTGTGGGAACGATGCCCAGTTCGGCCAAGCCTGGCACCCCCGGGGGGGCGACGTTGTCTCGCGCGAGCAGCAGCAGCTGATCCTGGGTCAGCAGCTTGCCCGGCAGGCGCTCCAGCACGCTGGCTTGGAAGCGGGCCAGGCCCGGCGGGATGGTGACCAGGGGCCGCCGCCTTCGCGTCTCGAGCAGGATGTATTCGAGGATCTCGCGGAAACTCCACACGCGCGGGCCGCCCAGCACATACATCGCGCCCGCCGCGTCGGGGCGGGCGAGGGCGGCCATCGCCGCGTCGGCGACGTCGCCGACATAGACCGGCTGGAACCGGGTCTCGCCAGCGATCACCGGCATGATCGGCGAGATCTGCGCCATGCCCGCGAAGCGGTTGAAGAACGCATCCTCCGGGCCGAACACGATGGACGGGCGCAGGATGGTGGCCAGAGGAAAGCTTGCGCGCACCGCCGTCTCGCCATGCATCTTGCTGGCGGCGTAGGCGCTATCGCTCTCCGCGTCGGCGCCGTTCGCCGAGACGTGGACCAGCCGCATGACCCCCGCTTGCGTCGCGATCCGGGCGATCCGGCCGGCGCCCTCGGCGTGGATTCGCTCGAAGTCGCCCTGCCGCTGCTCGGCCAGGATGCCGACCAGGTTGACCGCGACCGAGGCGCCTTCCAGCGCACGGGCCACCGTGGCGTCCTGCGCGATGGAGGCGAACAGCGGCACGATCTGGCCGACCGCCCCCATGGGCTTGAGGAACAGCGCGGCTTCGGGGTCACGCACCGCGACGCGCACGATATAGCCGCGTTGCGCCAGCCGCTTGACCACGTAGCGGCCGACGAAGCCGGAGCCGCCAAAAACTGCCGCCACGCTCCGCGTCTTCGCCGATGCGACCATGTCGAACCGCTTCCTTTTGCTGCACCCTTGATATGGGGCATGATCCCGTGCCTCAAGCCGCTTGCTGGTTGACGGGCCGGGGCGTCGGGTCTACATCGCCCGGCCACCCGACGCCCCGCTCGCTCGCGCGGGGTTGCAGCCCGTGCCCAGGTGGCGGAATTGGTAGACGCGCAGGTTTCAGGTACCTGTGGCCGCAAGGTCGTGGAAGTTCGAGTCTTCTCCTGGGCACCATGGCAAGCTTTGGCGGACGCTGAACCTGGCATCCGCGACCCCGCCGAAGGAAGGCACGCAGCTTGAGCGGGATCACCCAGTTCATGCCCAACGCCACCATCCACCTGCATCGCCACGACCTGCCCGAAACCGTCGACCTCGGCGCAGTGGTGGCGGTCGACACCGAGACGATGGGCCTCAATCCGCACCGCGACCGGCTCTGCCTGGTGCAGCTCTCGTCCGGCGACGGGCACGCGCACCTGGTCCAGCTGATTCCCGCGTCCCTCGGCGGCAACGGCTTCGATTGTCCCAATTTGCGGCGCCAGCTGGCTTCGCCGGCGGTGACCAAGCTGATGCATTTCGCCCGCTTCGACGTCGCGGTGCTGCAACACAGCCTCGGGATCACCGTCGCGCCGGTGCGCTGCACCAAGATCGCGGCCAAGCTGGTGCGCACCTTCACCGACCGGCACGGGCTGAAGGACCTGTGCAAGGAACTGCTCGGGGTCGAGCTTTCGAAGCAGCAGCAGACCTCGGATTGGGGCGCTGTCGAGCTGAGCTCGGAGCAGCTCGCCTATGCCGCGTCGGACGTGCTCCACCTGCACGCGCTCTGGGCCAAGCTCGAGGCGCTGCTGCGCCGCGAGGACCGGCTCGCGCTGGCCGAGGACTGCTTCGCGTTCCTGCCCGCGAGAGGCAAGCTCGATGTTCTCGGATACGATGAACCCGACATTTTTAACCATTGATTAGGCTCGCCTTATCCTCTGTGGCATCGCGCGCGGCTGGATTTGGCACGGTTTTTGTCCGGATTGGGCCAATTCAATCGCCCGCAGCGTTGACCGTGCCGGCGCGGGTGCCCATACAGGGTTGGTGGCAAAGAAAGCCCGGCGGACCGATGGATACGACAATGCCTGCCCTGCTGGCCTGCGAAGCGGATGTCCTCGCGGTCGGCCGATCGGTGCTCCGCATCGAGGCGGAAGGGTTGCAGGCGCTCGCCCGCGCGCTCGACACCGGCTTCGCGACCGCGATCGAGCTGCTGGCGCGTACCACCGGTCGGGTGGTCGTCTCCGGCATGGGCAAGTCGGGGCATGTCGCTCGCAAGGTGGCCGCGACCCTGGCCTCGACCGGCACGCCTTCCTTGTTCGTCCACCCGGCCGAGGCGTCGCACGGCGATCTCGGCATGATCGTCCCGGGTGACGCCGTGCTGGCCGTGTCCAATTCCGGCGAGACCGCCGAACTAGCCGACCTGGTCGCCCACGCGCGCCGGTTCGGCCTGCCGCTGATCGCGATGACCGCCCGCGCCGGCTCGACCCTGGCCGACGCCGCGGACGTCGCCTTGTTGCTCCCCGAGGCCGCCGAAGCCTGCCCGATGGGCTTGGCGCCCACCACCAGCACGGCGATGCAGATGGCGCTGGGCGACGCGCTCGCGGTGGCGCTGCTCACCCGGCGCGGCTTCACCGCGGCGGAGTTTCGCCAGTTCCATCCCGGCGGGCGACTCGGGGCGCGCCTGCGCCGGGTGCGCGACGTGATGCACATCGGCGACGCCATGCCGCTCACCGGCCCCGATACCTCGATGGACCAGGCGCTGCTGCTGATGACTGAGAAGCGCTTCGGCTGCCTCGGCATCGTCGATGAAGCGGGACGCCTGTGCGGCATCGTCACCGACGGCGACCTCCGCCGCGCGATGGGGCCGGACCTGCTGGGCCGCCGCGCCGGCGCGGTGGCCAATCCGGCGCCGCTCACCATCAGCCCGGACGCGCTCGCGGCCGAGGCGCTGCGTACCATGACCACGCGGGATCGGCCGATCACCACCCTGTTCGCCGTCGAGGCGGCAGGCGTGCCGGTCGGCATCGTGCATATCCACGACCTGTTGCGCGCGGGTGTGGCATGACGGTGCCGGCCTCGACCGATCGGCGGCCCGGCGAGCGGCTGCTCTCCGCCACCACCGCGCGCGTCCACCGCCCGCTCACGCCGGGCGGCATCGCGCGCCGACGCTTCCTGGTCACCGCCACCAAGTGGCTGCTGCCGGTGTTCGCCTTGGCGCTGCTCTCCAGCATCGCACTCTGGCCCGAGCTGGATCGCGCCACCGACCAGGCACGGGTCGCGTTCCGCCGCCTCGCCGGCACGGTCGACGGCGCCCATCTGCGCGATGCCCGCTATCATGGCGTCGACGAGAAAAACCGTCCCTACACCATCACCGCGGCCACCGCCGTCGAGGTCGACCAGGACCGGATCAACCTCACCCTGCCGAAGGGCGACGTGACCCTCGACAACGGCACCTGGCTGATGGTCGACGCCAAGCAGGGCGTGTTCATCCAGCGCCAGAACCTGCTCGACCTGTCGGGCGACGTGCTGCTGTATCGCGACGACGGCACCACCTTGCGCACCCAGAGCGCCACCATCGATCTCAAGGTCGGCGCCGCCACCAGCGCGGTGAGCGTGCATGCCGAGGGGCCGTTCGGCGTGCTCGACGCGACCGGCTTCACCCTCACCGACAAGGGCGCCGTCGTGCAGTTCCCCGGCCCCGCGCGGCTGGTGATGAACGCGGCGCAGCCATGAGGCGGGCCGGTTTGCTGCTCGGCCTCGGCCTGCTGCTGGCGCGGCCCGCCGGGGCGCAGCCGCTCGACATGGCGCATGGCGGTCCGATCGCGGTGACCGCGCAGGACGGGCTCGAGTGGCGGCAGAGCGAGCAGGTGGTGATCGCGCGCGGCGATGCCCGCGCCACGCGGGGCAACGTGACCGTGGTCGCCGACCGACTGATCGCCCATTACCGCAAGAAGCCGGGGGCGGGCCCGGCGCCATCGCCCAAGCCCGACGGCGAGGGCGGCGCGACCATCGGCGAGGGCGACACCTCGGGCAACGAGATCTTTCGGGTCGAGGCCGAGGGCCATGTGCACATCTTCACCCCGACCGATCACGCCGAGGCCGATCGCGCGGTGTACGACCTCGACCAGGCGGTGCTGGTGATGACCGGCCGCAATCTGCGGCTCACCACGCCGAGCGACGTGCTCACCGCTCGCGACGACATGGAATACTGGGCGCAGAAGCACATGGCGGTGGCGCGCGGCGAGGCGGTCGTGGTGACCAATGACGGCCGACGGCTCGCCGCCGACACGCTGGTCGCCTATACTGCAGAGGGCCAGTCCGTCCCGGCCGCGGCCGGCAAGACAGCTTCTCCGCCGGCGGCGACCAAGGCGGCGGCCGTCGCCCCGTCCGGAGAGCCCAAGACAACCCCTCCAGGGGCGGCAAAGCCACCGGACGACCCGCTCGCCGCTTCCGGCAAGCTGCAGCGGGTGGAGGGCTTCGGCCACGTCTCGGTGCGCACCGCGACCGAGACGGTCACCGGCGATCGCGCGGTCTACACGCCCGACAGCGGCATTGCCCGGCTCGTCGGCAATGTGCGTATCACCAGGGGCCAGAACCAGCTGAATGGAGCAGAAGCGGACGTGAACCTGCGAACCGGCATTTCCCGTTTGATCTCCGGCAGCGCCGGGCGAGTACAGGGCCTGGTGGTGCCGAACGACGCACAAGCGGCGACCGGTGGCGGCGCGCCCGCCCCGGCCAAGGCGAAGCAGCCGAAGGCGGGCCGATGACGGTGCAGCAACGGCCGGCCGCGTTGCGTGTGCTGCAAGGCGGGGCCGGCCTGGTCGCGCGCGGCGTGGGCAAGACCTACCGCAAGCGCCCGGTGGTGCGGAACGTCTCGATCAATGTCCGCCGCGGCGAGGCGGTCGGGCTGCTCGGCCCGAACGGCGCCGGCAAGACCACGACGTTCTACATGATCGTCGGCCTGGTGCGGCCCGACACCGGCGCGATCAGCCTGGACGGGGCCGACATCACCACGCTGCCGATGTATCGCCGGGCGCGGCTCGGCATCGGCTACCTGCCGCAGGAGGCCAGCGTGTTCCGTGGCCTCAATGTCGAGCAGAACGTGATGGCGGCGCTGGAGGCGGTGGAGCCCGATCCGGACCGGCGCCGGATGATCCTCGACGAGCTGCTGGCTGAATTCGGCATCGCCCATCTGCGACGCACCCCGGCGCTGGCGCTTTCCGGCGGCGAGCGGCGGCGGGTGGAGATCGCGCGGGCGCTGGCCTCGCAGCCCGGCTACATCCTGCTCGACGAGCCGCTCGCCGGCATCGACCCGATCGCGGTGAGCGAGATCCGCCAGCTCGTCTCGCACCTGAAGGATCGCGGCATCGGCGTGCTGATCACCGATCACAACGTCCGCGAGACGCTGGAGATCATCGATCGGGCCTACATCATGCACGACGGCCAGGTGCTGATGGAGGGCCGGCCCAAGGAAGTGGTCGCGCACGAGGATGTGCGCCGCGTGTACCTGGGGGAAAGGTTCAGCCTGTAGATCGGGTGGCATGGATTGCACGCGCATCAGCAAGAGATCGACGCCACGTAACGACCCGGCCTGCCGGTCGCGGGGGGCCTGACCATGGCGCTGGGCCCACGCCTCGAGTTCCGCCAGACCCAATCGCTGGTGATGACGCCGCAGCTGCGTCAGGCGATCAAGCTGCTGCAATTCTCCAACCAGGAAGTCATCGCCTTCGTCGAACAGGAGCTCGAGCGCAATCCGCTGCTGGAGCGCGACGAGGTTTCGGATCGGGTGACGGTGGAGGCCGCCGCGCCGGATCAGCGTCCGGAACGCGCCGCCGGCGAGCCCGACGCGGCCGACCAGGCGCGCGCCGGGACATTGCCGGAGCAAGGCGCTGATCCGCTCGATGTCGGCGAGCTAGCCGAGCGTTACGACGCCGGGGGTCCGTCGGATGGCGGCCCGGGGGCGTTCCCGGGCAACGGTCGTGGCGGCGCGCACGATTTCGACCAGGAGGGGCGGGACGTGCAGGAGATGGCGGAGAACCCGCCGACCCTGCGCGAGCAGCTGGGCGAGCAGCTCCGACTGAGCTTCCCCGACCCGATCGACCGCATGATCGGGGCGCATCTGATCGCCTTGCTGTCACCCGCCGGGCGGCTCACCGCCGAGCCCGCGGCGGTCGCGCGGGCGATGGGCATCCCGTTCGAGCGGGTCGAGGCGGTGCGCGGGCGCATGATGCGCTTCGACCCGGTCGGCCTGTTCGCGCGCGACCTGCGGGAGTGCCTGGCGGTGCAGCTGGCGGAGCAGGACCGGCTCGATCCGGCGATGGCGACGATGCTCGACAATCTCGATGCGCTGGCCCGGCGCGACCTGCGCCACCTGATGGTGGTGTGCGGCGTCGACGCCGAGGACATCGTCGACATGATCGCCGAGATCCGCAAGCTCGACCCGAAGCCGGGTGCCGCCTTCGAGCACGCGCCGTTGCAGACGGTGATCCCCGACGTGCTGATGCGGGCCAATCCGGACGGCACCTGGCTGCTGGAGCTCAACCCCGAGACCTTGCCGCGCGTGCTGGTCAATCAGAGCTTCTATGCGAAAGTGACGCCCCGGGCGCCGCGTGAGACACGCGCGTTCCTCTCCGAGCAGTTGCAGACCGCGAACTGGCTGGTGAAGTCGTTGCAGCAGCGCGCGCACACCATCCTGAAGGTCGCCACCGAGATCATGCTGCAGCAGGAGGGCTTCCTGCGCCACGGGGTCGCGCATCTGCGACCGATCATCCTGCGCGACATCGCCGAGGCGGTGGAGATGCACGAGAGCACGGTCAGCCGGGTCACCGCCAACAAGTACATCGCCACGCCGCGCGGGACCTTCGAGCTGAAATATTTCTTCACCACCGCGATCGCCGGCATCTCGGGCGAGACCTACAGCGCCGAGGCCATCCGGCACCGGATTCGCGGCATGATCGGCGCGGAACGCGCGGAATCGGTGCTCTCCGATGACGCGATCGTTCTCGTCCTGCGCGGAGAGGGCGTGGACATCGCGCGCCGGACCGTGGCCAAATACCGCGAGGCGCTGCGGATTCCGAGTTCCGTGCAGCGCAAGCGGGAGAAAGCCGTTCCAGCCTGAAGCGCGGCCTGCGTCGCGCAACCTGTTTAGGGGGAGGCAATGCAGATCACGGTTTCCGGCAAGCAGGTCGAGCTCTCGGACGCGTTGCAGGAGCGCGTCGCGCGCCATCTCGAGCTTATTTCGAGCAAGTATTTCGACCACGCGATGGAGGCCAACGTCACTTTCGGCCGCGCTCGCAGCTTCTTCACCTGCGACATCAACATCCATGCCGGGCGTGGCCTGATCTTGCGCGGCGAGGGGGAGGCGGCGGATGCGAACGGCGCGTTCGACGACGCCGCCGAGCACATTGCCAAGCGCCTGCGCCGCTATCGCCGACGGGTCAACGACCACGCCCGCGACCTTGCCAGCCGCGCCCGCCCCGAGGCGGCACGGCAATACGTGCTGCGCCAGGACGACGAATCCGGCGCCGACCAGGTGGACGGGCACGACATCGCGGCCTATGCCACGGTGATCGCCGAGACGCCCGCCGAGATCAGCCGGCTATCGGTCGGCGAGGCGGTGATGCAGCTCGATCTGGCCGACCAGGCCGTGCTGATGTTTCGCAACAGCGCCAGCGGCGAGCTCAACGTGGTCTATCGCCGCTCGGACGGCCATATTGGCTGGATCGACCCATCCACCATCGGGTGAGACGCCACGCGCGTCCACCGATGGCAATGTTGGATCGTTTTCAATCCCAACGGCGAGCTCTAACGGCGATTACGTTGCTGAACCGGAACAATTAGGGCGTGCCTCGACGCGACGCGTTCATCCCGGTTCGAAAAGTCTGCCCGGCGGGCCGTGGACGACCCACGGCAGCTGGTCGACCCGCCGGGCGGCACGACGACGGCGGGAACGGCCGGTCGCTTGCGGCATCTCGGCGGAGGAACTTCGCGCGGGCGCACCGGCGCCACCGGGCGCTGCGGCGTTGGCTGGTGCACCATCGTCGGCGGGCGCACCGGCGGGCGAGGCTGCGGCGCGCTTACGCGGCCTGAGCAAGAGGGGGTGTTCGAATAGCCTGATGCCCAGCATCTGGCAGAGCGGGCGTAGCAGCCGGCCCATCTGCGGCGCGGCTTGCAGCAGCGCCACCATCTCCGGGTCGGACAGCAGATGGTTCAGCTGACTGTCATAGACGGCCGCCTCCGGCACCAGCCGAAGCAGCCAGGCAAAGCCGCGCGGCAGACGCTTGGCCAGACGATCCGCCGGATCATCCGACTTGCGCCGCTTCGCTTGCCGCTCGGCGCGCGAGTCCGCCGACTGGTCGGACGCACCCGACGCGGACCTCCGCGCGGCGGCCGGGAGCTCGCCGGACTGGACCCGGGCGGCCAGCTTGGCGAACCGCACGCCGGTGCGTCGCAGCCGGAGCCAGATCAGGTTGGCAATGGCCACCGCAATCCAGCCCCTGGCACTGCGCGCGGCAGCGGCCTGGCACAGCGCCTCGATGATGAAGGCGAAGCGTTCGATTGGGGGTGGGAGGACGTAGGTCACGAACGGAATAGAACACAACGCGAACAAGGTGCGCAAGGAAAATCCCCGGGCTCGGCACCCACCCGGCCATCCCCGCCGTCCGGACGCCCGCCCCTGTTCGCGGCGGGAAACCAGCCGTGGCCTTCCCGCCGACCGAGTCGGCGGTCGGCGGGAAGGGGGTTGGATGCGGCCGCCAGTGTCAGTGCACCAGCGCGGGCATCATCTCGTGCTGGCGGATGGCGGCGACGGCCACCTCTTGATCGGCAGCGATCGCCATCGGCGTGCCATCGGCGGCATGGATCGCGAAGGCGATCCCATCATCGGTTGAAACCGGCTTCACATAGGCGATGTGCGATACGCCGAGTTGCGCGAGCTGCTGCTGTGACAGGTGCCGGATGTCCATCATGACGGCGTCGCCGCCCGGTCCGGTCTGCTCGTTGGTCGGATCGGTGTTCATCGTCGATTCTCCTGACGGACCCGCGGCTGATCCCCAGCCCGCTGCCGCCTGTCGCTGTTCCGGGTCTGTCACGCAGCCCCCGGTCGTGTCCCCGGTCGTGTCCCTAGTCGTCCTTCGCTAATCCTGTTCGGTCTCCACGATGCGCCGCCGTTCGCCCTCGCCCATCGCTGGCTGGGTCGCGCCGGGCCGGCCGATGGCGATCGTCCTGACCCGCGACTCCGGCTGCGGCCGGGCCAGATCGATATGCAGCAAGCCGTTGTCGAGCCAGGCCCCCTTCACCTCGATCCCCTCGGCCATCACGAAGGACCGCTGGAACTGCCGCGCCGCGATACCGCGATGCAGGAAGACACGGCCCTGCGTGTCGTCGGTCTGGCGTCCCCGGATCACCAGCTGGTTGTCCTCCTGGGTGATCTGCAGGTCGGTCATGGTAAAGCCGGCGACGGCCAAGGTTATCCGTAACCCGGTCGGCGCGGTCTGTTCGATATTGTACGGCGGGTAGCCATCAGACGAGGTCTTCGACGCGCGTTCAAGCATCTGCTCGAGATGGTCAAAGCCCAGGAACAACGGCGAGGTGAACATCCGGGCGGTCATGGCCCCCTCCTCAGAGCGAAGCCGGGCCTTCGCCTTCCCTGGCGGGGCCCGTCGGCCGGGACCCGATCTCGGCATCCCGGCAGGCTAACATGTTGGCACTGCGAACTTCCTTCGCAAGGGGTCCAAGCAGGGGGATCGCCGGCCGGGCTGGGAATGGCACCGCCAGCCACGATCGCCCTGCGAGGCGGAGCGTCGCCCATTGGTCAGCCGGTTGGTCAGCCGGTTGGTCAGCCGGTTGATCAGCCCGTTGATCGAGAGGTGATGGCCCGCTACATGCCCGCCATGAGCGAAACCGCGACTCTCGAGCGACTGCGCATCCTGATCGCGCCCGACAAGCTGCTGCGCGCCAAGGCCAATCCGGTCGGCGTGGGCGACGCGGCGACGGTGCGCGACCTGGTGCCGCGCATGTTCTCGACCATGTATCACGCCCCCGGCATCGGGCTGGCCGCACCCCAGGTCGGGGTCGGGCTGCGGCTGGCGGTGGTCGACCTGATGCCGAACGACAAGCCCGCCCCGATCGTGCTGGTCAATCCGCAGGTCGTGGCGGTGAGCGAGGCGCTGGCGGTCCGCGAGGAAGGCTGCCTGTCGCTCCCTGGGCAGTATGCCGACGTGACCCGGCCGCTGCGGGTGAAGGTGCGCTATCTCGATCCGACCGGCACCCGGCAAGAGCTCGAGGCGGAGGGGTTGCTCGCCGCCTGCCTGCAACACGAGATCGATCACCTCGACGGGGTGCTGTTCGTCGACCATGTATCGAGCCTCAAGCGCAACATGATCATGCGGCGCCTGGCCAAGGAGATGCGGCAGAAGCGCGATGAGGATGCCGGGCGATAGACGCGGACAGGCGCTGACCGGGGCCGGGGGATAGCGGGCTTGCGCCTCGCCTTCATGGGCAGTCCGGATTTCGCGGTACCCGCCCTGCGCGCGCTGGTCGCCGCCGGGCACGATGTCGCCGCCGTGTATTGTCAGCAGCCGCGCCCGGCCGGTCGCGGGCAGGCCGTCCGTCGGGCGCCGGTCCACGTGGCGGCCGACGAGCTGGGCCTGCTGGTGCGTTCGCCGGCGCGCCTGCGCGCCGACCCGGACGCGCAGGCGGCGTTTGCAGCCCTCGATCTGGATGGGGCGGTGGTTGCCGCCTACGGGCTGATCCTGCCGCGGCCGATGCTGGAGGCGCCGCGTCGCGGCTGCCTCAACATCCATGCCAGCCTGCTGCCCCGCTGGCGCGGTGCCGCGCCGATCCAGGCGGCGATCCTGGCCGGCGATCCGGTCACCGGCGTCACCATCATGCAGATGGACGCGGGCCTGGACACCGGCGCGATGCTGCTCGATGCGAGGGTGCCGATCACGTCGCGCACCACCGCCGCCGACCTGCACGACGCGCTGGCCGCGATCGGCGCTCGGCTGGCGTTGCGCGTGCTCGACGAGGCGCCCCCGGCACGATCGCAGCCCGACGCGGGCGTGACCTACGCGCCGAAACTGACCCGCGAGGACGGCCGGATCGACTGGCGCCGCGACGCGGCCGCGCTCGACCGGCAGGTGCGGGCGCTCAATCCCTGGCCCGGCACGTTCACCACCCTCGCCGGGGAGGTGCTGAAGGTGCGCCGCGCCGCGCCGATGCCAGAGCAAGCGGGGCCGGAGCAAGCCGTCGGCGCCCCCGGCACCGTGCTCGACGAGGCGCTGACCGTCGTCTGCGGTGCCGGGGCGCTGCGGCTGCTCACGGTGCAGCGGCCCGGGCGCGCCGCGATGGGGGCCGCCGAGCTGCAACGCGGATTGCGGCTGCCGCCCGGCACCCGGCTGGGCTGACGGCCCGCACGATGTCCCGATGGGCGCTGCGCCTGGAATATGATGGCACGGCCTATGTCGGCTGGCAGCGCCAGGCGAGCGGCGTGTCGGTGCAGCACGTGCTGGAGGCGGCCGCAACGCGGCTCAACGGCGGCCACCCCGTCGCCAGCGTCGTC
The DNA here is from genome assembly GCA_965218045.1 of Acetobacteraceae bacterium. Taxonomy (GTDB): domain Bacteria; phylum Pseudomonadota; class Alphaproteobacteria; order Acetobacterales; family Acetobacteraceae; genus CAVRCA01. The sequence goes on from CBDCJX010000002.1 coordinate 60,875, forward strand.
GCCGGCCGCACCGATGCCGGCGTGCACGCGACCGCGCAGGTCGCGCACATCGACCTGCCGGACGGGATCGCCGCCGACAAGCTGCGCGACGCGCTCAATTTCCACATGAAGCCGCACCCGGTGGTGGTGCTCGACGCCGCACCGGTCGCCGAGACCTGGAGCGCGCGGTTCTGCGCGATCCGCCGGCGCTACCGCTACAGCATCCTGCAACGTCGCGCCCGCCCGGCGCTGCTGGTCGGCCGGGTGTGGCACGTGCGCTCCGTGCTGGACGCCGAGGCGATGCGGCAGGCGGCGGGCGCGTTGCTCGGGCGGCACGACTTCTCGTCGTTCCGTGCCGCAGCCTGCCAGGCCAACAGCCCGCAACGCACGCTCGATCGGCTGGATGTGCGCCCGGACGGTGACCGGATCGAAATCACCGCCGAGGCGCGCAGCTTCCTGCACCATCAGGTGCGCAACATGGTCGGCACGCTCAAGCTGGTCGGCGAGGGACGCTGGCAGGTGGCGGATGTCGCGGCAGCGCTGCTGGCCCGTGATCGCGCCGCCGCCGGTCCGACCGCGCCGGCGGCGGGGCTGTGCCTGGTCGGGGTGGACTACGCCCCCGACCCTTTCACGCCGTGACCCGTTCAAGCCGGCGGGGCCTGTCCCATCGAGCCCAGCAGCTTGGAAGCGTCACCAGCGCGGCGGTCCCCAGGTTGACGCCGAGCACCAGCAGCGCCGCGCGCCCCCCCGACAGCGCCAGCCCGTGCCGGGCCACGAACCAGTGCAGCCACAACCCGTAGCCGACCAGCGTGGACACGAAGACGAGGCCGGCAAGGCGATTCGGCAATCCGCCGGCCATCAGCAGGCCCAGCACCAGCAGCAGCAAGGCCGCCACCGCCGCGATGCCCCACTGGCACCAGTTGAACGCGGTGGCGAAGCGCGGCCACTGCTCCTCGCGCCCCCAGCGACAGGCGAACCACCAGGACAGCACCGGCGGCGCCAGCAGAGCGCACATGGTCGCCAGCAGGTTGGACAGCGCCGGCAGCCCGGCCCCGCCACCCACCACCACCAGAACGCTGCCGACCAGCGGAAAGGCGATCAGCGGCGCCAGGCTGGCGAGAAACGCCTGGCCGGTATTGCCGAAATGCCGCAGCCCGTCGGCGCGGCCACGCACCAGGCGGCCGACGCCGACCAGGATGCTCGGCCGGCGTCCGGGACCGCGCGGCGCGGGATCGCTCATGGCAGGAACGCCGCGATCGTGGCGGCGTAGATCCGCGCCAGTTGCCGCAGTTCGGCCACCGGGACGCACTCGTCGGCCTGGTGCATCGTGGCACCGACCAGGCCGAACTCGGCCACCGGGCAGAGCCGGGCGATGAAACGGGCATCCGAAGTGCCGCCGCCGGTGTCCAGCGCCGGTTCGCGGCCGACCACCTGGGCGATCGCGTGCCGCAACGTGTCGACCATCGGGCCGGGCGTGGTGAGGAAGCTCTCGCCGCTGACAGCGACATGGAGCTCGAACCTGTCGGCGTCGGCGTGCTGCGCCAGCACGGCGCGCAGCCAGCCGGTCAGCGAGGCGCCGTTGTGGCGGTCGTTGAAGCGGATGTTCAGCGCCGCACGCGCCGTCGCCGGGATCACGTTGGTCGCCGGGTTGCCGACATCGAGGCTGGTGAGCTGCAACGAGGACGGCTCGAACCACGCGCTGCCGGCGTCGAGCGGTGCGGCGGTGAGCGCGGCGCAGGCGCGGACGAGGCGATGCACCGGGTTGTCGGCGCGTTGCGGGTAGGCGACGTGGCCCTGGGTGCCGTGGATCGCGATCCGGGCGTTGAGGCTGCCGCGTCGGCCGATCTTGATCATGTCGCCGAGGCGGACCGGGTTGGTCGGCTCGCCGACGATGCAGAAATCCGGCACCTGATTGTTCGCCGCCATCCAGTCGAGCACCCGCGTGGTGCCGTCCACCGCCGGGCCTTCCTCGTCGCCGGTGATCAGCAGGCTGATTGAACCGGCGGTCGGCGCGCCGGCCGCAAGATGCCGCGCCACGGCGGCGACGAAGGCGGCGATCGCCCCTTTCATGTCGCAGGCGCCGCGCCCGTACAGCACGTCATCGCGCACCTCGCCGCCGAACGGGTCGGCACGCCACTCCGCCTCGCCCGCTGGCACCACGTCGGTGTGCCCGGCGAAACACAGATGCGGGCCGCCCTCGCCGATCCGCGCGAACAGGTTCTCGATCTCGCCGAACCGCAGCCGCGTGACGCTGAACCCAAGCCGCTCCAGCGCATCGGCGAGCACGCCTTGTGTTCCGGCATCAGCCGGTGTGACCGAGGCGCAGCGGATCAGCGCCTGCGCCAGCGGAAGGGGGTCATCGAGGCCGTGGGTCAATCGCGCAGCAATTCGTTGATCGAGGTTTTCGCGCGGGTCTGCGCGTCGACCCGCTTGACGATGACCGCGCAATACAACGACGGGCCGGGCGAGCCGTCTGGCAGCGCGCGGCCCGCCAGCGAGCCCGGCACCACCACGGAATACGCCGGCACCCGGCCGATATGGATCTCGCCGGTGCTGCGATCGACGATCTTGGTCGAGGCGCCGATGAACACGCCCATCGACAGCACGCTGCCTCGCTCGACGACGACACCCTCGGCGACCTCGGACCGGGCGCCGACGAAGCAGTCATCTTCGATGATCACCGGGTTGGCTTGCAGCGGCTCCAGCACGCCGCCGATGCCGACGCCGCCCGAGAGATGGCAGTTGGCGCCGATCTGGGCGCAGCTGCCGACCGTGGCCCAGGTGTCGACCATCGTGTTGCGCCCGACATAGGCCCCGGCATTGACGAAGCTCGGCATCAGCACCGCGCCCGGCGCGATGTAGGCCGAGCGACGCACCACCGCTCCGGGCACCGCGCGGAACCCGGCCTCGCGAAACCGATTGGCGCCCCAGCCGGCGAATTTCAGCGGCACCTTGTCAAACACCGGCGCCCCGCCCGGCCCCTGCATCGGCGCCGAATCGGTCAGCCGGAACGACAGTAGCACCGCCTTCTTGAGCCACTGGTTGACGACCCATCCGCTCGCGTTCGGCTCGGCGACGCGAACGGTGCCGGAATCCAGCGCATCGAGCGCCGCCTCCACCACGTCGCGGGCCGCGCCGCCCGAAGCGGGAGAGAGCGTTTCGCGCTGGTCCCACAGCGCCTCGATCGGCGGCTGCAGCTCCTGATCGGCCATCGGGTTTCCTCGGTTCGGGGTGCCGGGGACTCATGCGCAGCGCCCCCGGTCCTGTCAACGCGGCCCCAAGCCGCAAGCTTGGCGATAACCGCGCCTTTACCTCCGTGGTGTTTGATGGCGCTGCCGCAGGAGCGAGATCCGTTTCACCATGCACGAGATGTTCGACGCCCATCCCGCCGGCGCGGAGTTGATCGGCTCGCGGTCCGATGCGTTGTGCAGCGCCCTGCTGGACAGCCGCCAGCGATGGCGCGACCTCGTGGGCCTGGTCGCCGATCTCGCCTTCGAGACGGATCAATGGGGGCGCTTCGTTTTCGTCTATCCCGATCCGGCGCTGGATTGGGCGTCCGCCACCTTGATCGGCCAGCCGGCCGAGCTGCTGGTGGCGGACGCGACGGCGACCACGGGCTTCAATCCGTTTCGGCCGACCGCCCCGATCCGCCGACGCCGCGCCTGGGTCAAGCGGGCCGACGGCAGCTACTGCTGTCTCTCCTTCTTCGTCACCCCGCTGGTCGATGACCAGGGCGGCATCGTCGGCGCGCGTGGCGTGGCGCTGGACGTGACCGAGAACAGCGCCGACGAGGGGCATATCGCGGCGGCGCTGCGTCGTGGCGAGGTGCTCGACCACGTCCTGTGGCGCATGCGCCAGGAGGTGCTGGCGCCGCGGATGATGCACGCCGCCCTCGATGCCTTGATGCGGGCGGTCGGGGCCGAGGGCGGCGCGGTCGTCCGCGCGCCCGGGGCCGGGCAGGACCCGACCTTGCTGTATCAGGTGGGGATCGGCGCCGACGCGACGCTGCCGACCGTGGTCGGGTTGCTGGGCAGCGGCCGTGCCACCATCGCCGCCACGACCCCCGACCAGCGACCGATCGTGATGTCGAGCTGCGACATGCGGCCCGGCGAGCAGGTGGCGCTCGCCCTGTGGCGCCGGTCCGGCGGACGCGCCTGGGATGCCGAGGAGGAGCTGCTTGTCGCCTCGTCGAGCACGGTGATCCGGGTCATCCTCGAGCACGACGCGATCCAGGACGAGATGCACCGGCAGGCGCGCACCGACGCGCTGACCGGGTTGTTCAACCGACGCGCCTTCTTCGAGGAGCTGGACCGGCACATCCCCCGGCTGGAGCGCGAGGAGCTGCCGGGCACGCTGATGTTCCTCGACCTCGACCACTTCAAGACGCTGAACGATCGGCTTGGCCACCAGGTCGGCGACCAGGCGCTGCTCACCACCGCCGCGCTGCTGCGCAACACCGTCCGCCCGACCGACCTCGTTGCGCGGTTCGGCGGCGACGAGTTCGCCGTGTGGCTGAACGGCGCCGACCACCTGACCGCCGCCGAGCGCGCCGAAGCGCTCCGGGTCCAGGCGCCACGAGCGCTGGCCGATCTGACCGCCGGCAAGTCGCCCCCGCTCACCATGTCGATCGGCATCGCCACCCGCAGCCCGGGCTCGGTGGAGACGATCGAGAGCGTCATGCGTCGCGCCGACGAGGCCATGTACGAGGTGAAGCGGTCTGGCCGTGGTTACTGGCTCGTCTCGCCGGAGGATCCCGCTTGCCTCTGATCGGACTTGCCGCGATCGCCGGATACGAGGCCGCCAACGCCTTCGCGGTTGGCACCGACGAGGCCACGCGGGTGAGGCTCGGCGCCAGCGCCGACACGCCGCCAGAGATGCTCTACTATCTGGCGAGCGACCCCGCCGTCACGGTTCGCGCCGCGGTGGCGATGAACGAGGCGACCCCGATCCGCGCCGCGCACCTGCTGGCGGAGGACGAGGATGAACGGGTGCGCGCGTTGATCGCCCGCCAGCTCGCCGCCTTGGCGCCCGGTTTGACGGATCGGGAGCACGAGCGGGTCCGTCGGCAGACCTACGAGGCGCTGGTCGCACTCGTCGCCGATCAGGCGGTGCGCGTTCGCGCCACCTTGAGCGAGGTGCTGAAGGAACTGCCCGACGCCCCGCGTGAGCTGATCCTGGCGCTGGCGCACGACCCGGCGGTGATGGTGAGCGAGCCGGTGATCCGGCTGTCGCCGCTGCTGACCGCGCAGGACCTGCTGACCTTGCTGGCGCCGAGCCGTCCGCCCACCACCCTCGCGGTCGCCCGGCGGCCGCTGCTCGACGAGACGGTGTGCGACGCGATCGCGGCCACCGCCGACGTCGCCGCGATCCGTGCGCTGCTGCAAAACCGTTCGGCGGCGATCCGGGAGAGCACCTTGGACGCGCTGGTGGCGAAGGCGACCACCCACATCGAATGGCACGAGCCGCTGGTCCACCGCCCCACGCTGTCGCACCGCTCGGCCAAGCGGCTGTCGGAGATGGTCGCCGACAATCTGCTGGGCGTGCTTGCCGCGCGGACCGATCTTGACCCGTCCCTGCTCGCCGACCTGCGCCGCCGGCTCGACGCGGCCGCGCTCGCCTGGACGGTTCCGCCGCCGGCGCGTTGGGGCGCCGGACCCAAGCCGGCCTCCGTCGCGCCGCCGCCCGTCGCCGGGGAGCCGAGCAATGCCCCGAGCGGCGAGGCCGGGCTGCTCGAGGCGATCCAGCGCGGCGACGTCCGCTCGGCCTCGGTGCTGCTCGCGCTGGCGGCGGGGGTGTCGCTCGCGGTGGTTGACCGCGCGGTGTCGCTGCGCAGCACCAAGGGGCTGGTCAGCCTGCTCTGGAAGGCCGGCTACGGCATGGCGATCGCCGGCCCGCTGCAAGCGCTGCTGACCCGTGTGGCGCCCAACGAGCTGCTTGCGCCCACCCGCGACGGCGGCTTCCCGCTCGCCGTCGAGGAGATGCGCTGGCAGGTCGAGTTCCTCAGCCGCGGCGGCCGCTGAGCTCAGGTGCGGATCAGCGTGCCGATCCCGCTCTCGGTGAACAGCTCCAGCAGGCAGGCATGCGGCAGTCGTCCGTCCAGGATCACCGCCCCCTTGACGCCGGCGCGCACCGCGTTCGCGCAGGTCTCCACCTTCGGGATCATGCCGCCCGAGATCATCCCGCTGGCGATGCCCCGCTCGACATCGGCGATGCGGAGCTCCGGCACCAGCGCCTTGCTCTCGTCGAGCACGCCGGCGACGTCGGTCAGCATCAGCAGCCGGGTCGCGCCGAGCGCGCCGGCGACCGCGCCGGCGACCGTGTCGGCGTTGATGTTGTAGGTCGCGCCATCGGCGCCCACGCCCACCGGCGCGATCACCGGGATCAGCCCGGCCCCGGTGAGCGCGTGGATCACCCGCACGTCGACATGCTCGGGCTCGCCGACGAAGCCGAGGTCGAGCACCCGCTCGATCCGGCTGCCCGGGTCGACCGTGGCGCGGCTGAGCTTGCGCGCCCGGATCATCGCGCCGTCCTTGCCGCAGATCCCCACCGCCAGCGCGCCGGCCTTGTTGATCAGCGACGTGACGTGCTTGTTGACGGTCCCGGCCAAGACCATCTCGACCACCTCGACCATCGCCGCGTCGGTCACCCGCAGGCCGTCGATGAAGGTCGACTGGATCGCCAGCCGCTTGAGCATCGCGTTGATCTGCGGCCCGCCGCCATGCACCACCACCGGATTAATGCCGACCTGCTTGAGCAGCGCGATGTCGCTGCCGAACTGGTCCGCCATCGCCCCCTCTTCCATGGCATGGCCACCGTATTTCACCACCACCGTCGCACCGGCGTAGCGGCGCAGATAGGGCAAGGCGTGGGCCAGGGTGCGGGCCTGCTCGGCGGCTTGCGCGATCTCGCCGGGGGAGGCCGCTCGTGTGCCGGTCATGGGGCTGTCTCCGCCGCGAGGGAGGCTTGGCTGTAGCGACGCCCGAGGCAGCCGGTCAAGCCGCCAGGCCGGCGAGCGCGGCGCGCATCTCGGGGATGCCGAGCCCGGTCTCGCTGCTGGTCACCAGCACCTCTGGGTACGCCGCCGGATGGCTCCGCGCCAGGCGATCAGCTTCCGCGCGCTTGCGGGCGAGCGGGCCGGGCTTGGTGCCGTCCGCCTTGGTCAGCACCAGCTGGAAGGTGACCGCGGCGCGGTCGAGCAGCGCCATCACCGCCGCGTCGGCGGGCTTGAACTCGATCCGCGCGTCGAGCAGCAGCATGGCGCGCCGCAGGCTCGGCCGGCCGCGCAGGTAGTCGAACATCAGCCCTTGCCAGTCCGCCTTGATGTCCTTGGGCGCCTGCGCGTAGCCGTAGCCCGGCATGTCGACCAGGGTGAGCCGCCCCTCGCCGAGATCGAAGAAGTTGAGCTGACGGGTCCGCCCCGGCTGGCCCGAGGCCCGCGCCAGCGCCCGCCGCCCGGTCAACGCATTCAGCAGCGACGACTTGCCGACATTGGACCGGCCGGCGAAGGCGATCTCCGGCGCCCCCGGCGGCGGGAGGTGCTCGTGCGTCGGCGCGCCGAGCACGAAGCGGCACGCGCCGGCGAACAGCACCCGACCGGCTTCGAGGCCCTCGTCCGCGTCTTCGCCTCCGCTTGCGGGAGGCGGTCGGGAGGAGGGATCGCTCAGGTGCGCGCCAGGTTGGGCTGCGGCAGCCGGGTGCGGCGCATGATCAGCCATTGCTGCGCGATCGAGAGCAGGTTGTTCCAGCTCCAGTAGATCACCAGCCCGGCCGGGAACCGCGCCAGCATGAAGGTGAAGATGATCGGCATGAACTGGAATATCCGTGCCTGCATCGGATCGGGCGGCGGCGGGTTCAGCTTCTGCTGCAGGAACATGGTGCAGCCCATGATCAGCGGCCACAGCCCGAGATGCAGGAACGGCGAGATCGTAGCCGGATCGAACGGGATCAGCCCGAACAGGTTGAACACGTTGGTCGGGTCGATCTGCGACAGGTCGTGGATCCAGCCGAAGAACGGCGCCTGCCGCATCTCGATGGTGACGAAGATCACCTTGTAGAGCGAGAAGAACACCGGGATCTGCACCACCATCGGCAGGCAGCCGCTCGCCGGGTTGACCTTCTCGGCCCGGTACAGCGCCATCATCTCCGACTGCATTTTTGCCGGATCTTCCTTCAGCCGCTCGCGCAGCGCCTGCACCTTTGGCGCCAGCAGCTTCATCCGGCTCATCGAGCGGTACGACTTGTTGGCGAGCGGGAAGAACAGCAGCTTGACGCCCAGCGTGAACGCCATGATCGCCAGGCCGAAATTGCCCAGGATCTCGTTGAGCCAGTCGAGCGCGTAGAAGATCGGCTTGGTCAGCCAGTAGAACAGGCCGAAATCCACCGCCTTGTCGAAATGCGGGACGTGATACTGGTTCTCGTAGCGATCCAGCAGGTTGACGATCTTGGCGCCGGCGAACAGGTGGGTCGACAACCCGGTGTCACCCCCGGCCGGGACGGTCTGCGGCTGCGCGGTCGCGTAGTCCACCTGGTAGTGATCGCCATTGTCGCTGGTGTGCCGAAAGGTGACGGTCGAGGCGACCGACTGGTCGGGCACCAGCGCGGTGAGCCAGTACTTGTCGGTGATGCCGGCCCAGCCGCCATCGCCCGTGGCGGTATAGGCGACGCCGTCGTGCTTCTCCCCCTCACTCTTGGCGCTGGAGTATTTGACCTCCTCGAGCCTGTCGTTGGCGACGCCGAGCAGCCCCTCGAACAGGATGTAATAGCCGGCCACCGCCGGGGTGTAGTCGCGGCGGACGCGCGCCCACGGGAACAGCTTCACCGGCGCCGTGGTGTTGTTGCGGACCTGCTGCTGCACCGAGAACATGTAGTTGTCATCGACCGAAAGCCGGATCTCGAACACCAGGCCCCCGCCATTGTCCCAGCTCAGGGTCACCGGATGGCCGGCGGTGAGCTCGGGCGCCGAGGCGGTCCACACGGTGTCGTTGCCCGGCAGCTTGACCGAGGTGCCCGGGGCCGCCGACCAGCCATACTGCACGTAATACGGGCGCGGCTCGGAACGCGGCTCCAGCAGCCGGACCAGCGGGGAGCTCGGCGACAGGGTCTCGTGGTAGTCCGACAGCACCAGGTCATCCAGCCGGGCGCCAAGCAGGCTGATCGAGCCCTGCACGCGGGGTGCGGCGATCTTCAGGCGCGGCACCTGCTTCGGCACCGCCTCCTGCCCGGTCGGCGGGGCGTGGGTGCCGGCATCCGGCGAGCCCTCCTTCGGCGTGAGGCCGCCGCCCGATCGGGGGGCCGTGGTGCTGGCCTGCTGCGTCGGCGGCGGTGCCGGATGCGGCAGGTGCGGCGACACCAGCAGCTGGAAGCCCAGGAGGATCGCAATCGACACCGCGATCGCAAGGAACAGCCGCTTCTGGTCCATCAAAGCCCCATCTGGAGAGGTCCGCTGGTCAGGACCCGGCGCCGTCGGGCGGGGTCCGCGTCGGCACCGGATCGTAGCCGCCCGCGCCCCACGGGTTGCAGCGCAGGATGCGTCCCGCCGCAAGCGCGCTGCCGTGGACCACCCCATGCGATCGCAGCGCGCCCACCGCGTAGTCGCTGCAACTCGGGTAGAACCGGCAGTTGGGCCCGATCAACGGCCGCACCGTCCACTGGTAGACGCGCACCGTGGCAACCCCGATCTCGGCGCCCACGGTCATGTCACGCCCGCCTTGGTCATCGCCCGACGGAAATCCTGTTGCAACGCCTCGAATGGTCTCCCGCGCGTCTTGTCCCGGCCTATCAGCACCAGGTCCACGCCGGCGAGCGATTGGTCGCGCAGCACCAGGCGGGCGGCTTCCTTCAGTCGGCGTCGGGTGCGGTTGCGGACCACGGCATTGCCCACCTTGCGGGTCACGGTGAAGCCTAGCCGCGCCGGTCCGGTGTCCGCGCGCGCCAGCGCCTGCAACACCAGGCCGGGCATCGCCGCGCGACGACCGGTGGCGGCGACGCGCAGGAACTCCGCCCGGCGCTTCAGGCGCTGCGGCGGCATCATGTCGGGCGTGGTCAGGCGGAGAGGCGCTTGCGGCCCTTGGCCCGACGATTGGCGAGGACCTTGCGGCCACCAACGGTCGCCATGCGGGCGCGGAAGCCGTGCCGCCGCTTGCGGACCAGCTTCGACGGTTGATAGGTACGCTTCACGACACTCTCCGGTTCGGATACTGGCCGATTTGAATACTGGCCGCGCGGGCCGTCGCGAGGCCCGGCTCGGCCTCATCGCAAGCGGCGGCTTATAGGAGCAGGACCGGGAGCCGTCAATTCGCGCCCAGCACCGGAGCCGGGTAAGACGGGCGCCATGCGTCACCCAAGCCGCCTCCGGCCGCCGACCGATGGCTGAGTTCGATCTCGCGGTGATCGGCGCCGGCGCGTCCGGCCTCTCGGTCACCTCCGTCGCGGCGCGGCTCGGGCTGCGGGTCGCGCTGATCGAGCGCGGGCGGATGGGCGGGGATTGTCTCAACTATGGCTGCGTCCCGAGCAAGGCCCTGCTGGCCGCCGCGCACGCCGCCGAGGCGGCCCGCCAAGCCGGGCGCTACGGCCTCCGCCTGCCCGAGCCGGAGATCGACTGGGCGGCGGTGCGCGCGCATGTGCAAGGCGCCATTGCCACCATTGCGCCGACCGATTCCGAGGAGCGCTACGCCGATCTCGGCGCCACCGTGCTGCGCGCCGAAGCCCGCTTCGTCGGCCGCGACGCGTTGCTGGTGGACGGCCGGCGTATCACCGCCCATCGCATCGTCATCGCCGCCGGCGGCCATCCCGTGGTGCCCGGCATCGCCGGCTTGTCCGAGGTGCCGTATCTGACCAACGAGACCGTGTTCGAGCAAGGCGATCGGCCGGAGCACCTGCTGGTGCTCGGCGGCGGGCCGATCGGCATCGAGCTGGCGCAAGCCCATGCGCTGCTCGGCTGCCGGGTCACCGTGGTCCAGTCCGGCCCGATAGCCGCCCGCGAGGACCCGGCGCTGGTCGCGCCGTTGCGCGAACGGCTGGTGGCCCAGGGTGTGACCTTGGTCGAGCATGCCACGGTCCAAGCGGTGGAGCCGGGGCCGGTGCTGGTGCTGGCGGACGGGCGGCGGATCGACGGGTCGCATCTGTTGGTCGCCACCGGGCGGCGGCCGAACCTCGAAGCGCTCGACCTCGCCGCCGGCGACGTGCGATCCGGCCCGCACGGGGTCGCCACGGATCGCGGGCTGCGCAGCCTCAGCAACCGCCGGGTCTACGCCGTGGGCGACATCGCTGACCCGGAGGGGATCGGCCCGCGCGCCTTCACCCATGTCGGCACCTATCACGCCGGGATCGTGGTCCGTCGCGCGCTGTTCCGGCTGCCGGCGCGGATCGACTACGCCGCCCTGCCACGTGTGACCTACACCGACCCCGAGCTGGCGCAGATCGGCATGACCGAGGCGGAGGCGCGCCGGGCCGGCTACGATGTGCAGGCGCTGTGCTGGCGAATGGCCGAGAACGACCGCGCCATCGCCGAGGCGGCGACCGAGGGGTTGGTGAAGCTGGTGGTGGCGCGCGGCAAGCTGCTCGGCGCCGGCGTTGTCGCCCCGCATGCCGGGGACATGGCGGGTCTGCTCGGACTCGCGATCGGCCGGCGCGTGCCGCTTTCGGCGTTGGCCGGACTGATCGTGCCGTATCCCACCCGCGCCGAGGCGATCAAGCGCGCCGCTGGCGAGTTCTACACCCCTCGGCTGTTCGGCCGGTGGTCGGCACGGCTGTCCCGCTTGCTCGCGCGGCTGCCGTGAACCAGGGTGGCGTCGTCGTCACAAAGAGCCGCGTCGCAGGGGGCTGCCATGGCAGAGTGGGACCCGACCCAGTATTTGCGTTTCCAGGACGAGCGGCTGCGCCCCGCGCTCGACCTGCTGGCCCGGGTACCGCTCGACCGGCCGGCGCGGGTGGTCGATCTCGGCTGCGGCACCGGCAATCTCACCGCCATCCTGTGTCAGCGCTTCGCCGAAGCCGAGGTGATCGGCATCGACGCCTCGAACGCCATGCTGGAAAAGGCGCGCGCGGCGGGGGCGACGTGTCGGTTCGAGCAGGCGGACGTGGCGACTTGGCGGCCAGCCGCGTCGCCGGACCTGATCTATTCCAACGCGGCGCTGCATTGGGTCGGCGACCACGCCGGCCTGTTCCCGCGCCTCGTCGGCTTGCTCGCTCCGGGTGGCTGCCTCGCCGTGCAGATGCCGGCCATGCACGACGCGCCGCTGCGAGCGCTGCAATACACGGTGGCGGCCAACGGTCCGTGGGCTGAGCGGCTGCGCGATGCCGGTTCGGCGCCGCCGATCCTCGACGCCGGCGGTTACTGGGATCTGCTGCGGCCCCGCGTCGGGGCACTCCATATCTGGGAGACAACCTACCTGCATCCGCTGCAAGGCGAGGACGCGATCGGTGAATGGGCGACCGGCTCCAGCTTGCGCCCGTTCCTCGACGCGCTGCCGCCGCAGCAGCGTCCGTCGTTTCGTGCCGCGTATGCCGAGGCGGTCCGCCCGCACTATCCGCGTCGGGCGGATGGCACCACCTTGCTGCCGTTCCGCCGCCTGTTCCTGCTGGCGCGGCTCTGACTGCCGTCCGGGCCCATGGAACCGGAGCGACAGCGTTGCCTTCTCATGATAGTGCTCGGCGGCTGATACTGCTCAGTCGCAGGTTGCCCGGGGCCTAAGCTGATGTGGCGTGCGCCAGCGCGGAGAACCCTCGCCGTGGGAATCCTGGTGGCCGTGGTCACCGGCGCGGCGGCGACTGGCCTGCGGTGGGCGATCGACCCCTGGCTGGACGGATTCCCCTTCGTCACCTACTTCCCGGCGGTGTTGCTCACCGCGTTCGTGGGCGGCTGGATCCCCGCCGCCATCGGCGCGGTGGTCGAGCTCGGCCTGGCCTATTCGTTGTTCTTCCCTGCGTTTGGCTCACCTGAACTCGCGGGCTCGGGGGCGGTCGCGCTGGCCTCGGACACGGCCGTCGTGGTGGCGCAGATCGCGCTCGTCGAGATCGCCGCCAGCGCCTCCGGGCGACAACGCGCGGGATTCGAGCGACCAAGCCGCGACCTCGGGCCCGACGTGCCCGGACGCGGCTTGGTCTCGCGGCGGGCGTATTGGGAAGAGAAGCTGTCCAGCATCAACGACAATCGAATGCGTTGGGGCCTTGCCCTTGCCCTGTTCCTCGCGCCGCTCGCCATCCTGCTCGCCTCGTCCCGCTGGCTCGGCTCGGCGCCGGTCATCCTGTTCCTACCGGCCATCTTCATCACCGTGCTGCTGAGCGGCCGGAACCTGGCATGGATCATTCTCGCGGCAGCGGGTCTGTGCGAGTGGTACTTTTTCGGCCCCTCGGCTGGGTCGCTCTGGCTGACGCCCCGCAGCGCGTTGCCGCTGCTGGCCTTCCTGATCGCCGGCGCCGTCGGGATCGCGGTGCTGGGCATGCTGGTCGATGATCGTCGCAGCATCGCCGCCAAGAGCTGGCGTTTGTCACGGACGATCGACCGGCAAAGCCTGTTGGCCAGGCACGCGCAGGACCAGGCGGTGGCCGAACTCGAGAGCCTGGCGTCGTACCTGGCGGCGCAAGGGCATGACGAAGCGGCAAACCGCGTCACCAGGGTTGCCGAGCGACAACGCGCCTCGCTCGATAGCCCCGGAGACTGAGCCGAGCGCCAGCCTCAGCTTTCGCGCCAGAGCGGGTACGCGACCAGCAACACGGCGAGCAGGAACACGACGCCGAGCCCGGTGAGCGCCGCGAGCAGCCCGGCCTGATCGACGACGGCGCCGATCACCGGGCCGCAAACCGCGAAGACCAGGCGGAAACTGCCGCTCGCCAGCGAGTTGCAGGTCGCCCGCAGGCGCGCGGGCAGCTCGTGATTGAACGCCTCGCGCAGATGCACGGAGTTCAGCCCGCGGCTGACATAGAACAGGAAGCCGCAGGCGACACCCGGCGCGCCATCAAGCCCCGCCATGCCGAGATAGCCGAGCGGCGGGCAAAGCGCGAGGATCAGCAGCACGCCTTGCGCGCCGACGCCGCGCTCCAGCCAGCGGGCCGATTTCGCGACCACGCCGACGGTGGCGAGCGTGCCGGCCCAGAGCAGGCCGAACCAGCCGATCGGCACGCCGCGCAGCGACCAATACGGTTGCAACAGCCACACCGCCGCGAAGGTCGACAGCCCCCACACCGTCATGTTGAGGAACACCAGCCGACGCCGTCGTGTGCGCAGGATGAGCCGCGTGGCCGCGCCGAGATCGGCCAGCGGCGAAGCATGCGGCCGGGCCAGCACCGGCGTGGGTCGCAACGCCAGCACGATGGCGAGCGGGGTGAGGGCGAAGGCGGCGTTGGTCCAGCCGACCAGGGCGAGCGAGCGGGAAGCGAGCAGCCCGCCAAGAATCGCGGCGGTAGCCTCCCCGAGCACCTGGGCGAGCTGGTAGTTCGCCAAGGTGTCGCGGCGTTGCTGCCGGTCGGCTCCTTGCTGGTCCAGCAGATCGTAGATCAGCGCGATGTCGGCGCCCGATACCAGGCTCCAGCCGCTTGCCAGCACCAGTTCGATAGCCGCGAGGGCGGCGAAGCCGTGCACCTGCGGCAACAGCGCGAAGCCGAGGAGATTGAGCACGCCGCCAAGTGCCAAGCTCTGCCGCCGGCCCACGCGGTCGCAAAGATACCCGGTCGGCACTTCGAACAGCATGACGCCGAAGCCGTAGATCGCCTGCAACGTGACCACCTGCCCTGGGCTGATCCCCTTTTCCGCCAGGTAGGGGACGATCACCGGCATGAGCATCACGCCCATCCAGCAGAAGCCGAAGGCGTAGACCTTCCTCAGTTCACGGCGGATCTGTGTCGAAATCCTTTACACTTCTCTTAACAGGGGTTTTTCCAACAATTGGAATATACCCACTTTTCGGATGGCGTGCCGTTTGCATTCTGGTCGCCAAACGGGAGGACCATGATGCGACATGTTTTGGGAGCCGCCTTGATCGCCGCCGCCTCCGCGGTCGCGCTCGCCGCGCCGGCCGAAGCCGGCCTGATCGGCAAGTCGTTGGATGCGGTCTATTACTACCCTACGGCGACGACGGCGTATCCCCAGGCCAGCTTCACGCCAGCGAACTTCACTGTCGGCGCCGGCCAGGAGACGGACGGCTCGATCGAAGGGGTCACGCACATCCTGGTGGACTTCGCCGACGCATCCTTGACCGTGACCTTGACCACCGTTCTTGCTTCGCCGACCTGGGGCACGGCGCCGTTCAATGGGGTGATCTTCACCTCGGCCGCCGCGCTGGGCATCACCTCCGCGACGGTCGACCCCGGGACAACCATGTCGGGCTTCGATGACAGCCGTGTCAGCTTCGACGCCAACCGCATCGGCATTAACTGGAACGGCCTGTCCTACGTCGACGGCACGGTGGTGAAGCTCGATTTCGGCGTCGCCGCGGTGCCGGAGCCGACCTCGCTGGCGCTGTTCAGCGTGGGCCTGGTCGGTCTCGCGGCCCTCGCCGGCCCCGCCGGGCTACGCCGCCGCGCCGCGTGCAGCCGCACCGCCTGCTGACCCGACGCTCGCTGGCCGTGTTCAGCCCCGACCGTGTTCAGCCCCGACCGTGTTCAGCCCTGACCGTGTTCAGCCCTGACCGTGTTCAGCCCTGGCCGTGTTCAGCCCTGGCCCGGCGGAGAGTTGTCGTCGGCCGGCACGAGACGGTCGCCGAGGCCGATCTCACCCGCGGTCAGGATGCGCGCGGTGATGCCGCCATGGCCGCGCACCGCGTTGTAGCCGCCCGAACCAAAGGTTTGTTCCATCCGCGAGCAGGGGTGGCACTCACCGGTCATCTCCAGCAGCGCGTTGCCGAGGCGGAACGGCCTGCCCTTCAGCGCGAGCAGGTTGATACCCTCGGTCACGACATTGCGGCGCAGTCGTTCGGGCGCGATCTCGGCCAGCCCGAGATAGGCGGCGATCGCCGCGAGATGCTCGCGCGACACCAGGGTGACCTGCCGTGTCCGGCTCGTGCGGTTGCCGTAGTGATCACCGCGCAGCCCTGCGAGCGGGTCGAGCAAGGCCGTCGGCACCGCTGTCACCGGGGCGCGCCTGGCTGGTCGCACGCCGATCCAGCGGATCACGCCCGGACGCATCGGCGCACGCAGCAGGGCGGCGAGTGGCGAGGCGTGGTTCAGCGGCATCGGCCTCCGGTGCCTTGCGGATCGCGCCGAAACGCGAAGTGTCCCGCGTGCTGCCACGGACCGCCCAAGTAACGCCAGAGGTCGAGCCCGATGGCGCGGGCAGCGAATGGTGTGAAGCACCGGGACATCGCTTCGTGCAACGCGCCGGCGACGCTCGGCGGGACCTTGTTCTGGATCATCACGTGCGGCGAGAATTTCTGTCTGTCCTGCGGCGTAAGCCACGCCGCGAACGCGCCAGCGAGCCGTCGGTGCAAGCTCAGCAACTCGGCCGCGTCCAGCCGATAGGCCACGCCGCCACCCAGCCGGGACAGCCCGATCACCGCCAGGGTCATCGCGCTGGTATCGGCCGCCACGGCTTCGATTGTGCCGACAACATGGTCGAGCTGGTTGCCGGGCAGATGGTGGAACAGGGTGAGATGGGCGGGAATAAGATTCCGCTCGGGCGGGAAGTGCTTCCGCCGCAGCCCGTTGAAAAAGCCAAACGCCTCGGGGTCCAGCGTCAACGTCAGGATAAACGGCAAATGCAAGACACCGGCTCAAGGGGAGTTAAGGACCCAAGCGATCGCATCCCTTGAGGGTGGAGTATCCGACCAAAAACGGCCCGCACGGCCTTTCGGGGTAATGACGATCTTGAACTGCTACAAGCGACGCAAACCCCAACAAAACAAGTAACGCCAAGCGCCACGTGGCTGTACGGACCCGACTCGGAATGATCTCCGCAACGGCTTCAATGCCAGCGGCCGCAAGTTCCCACCACGTGGATGCCGTGCTCGGCGAAGGCCGAGCATCCATGGCTTCGCTCACATCTGAACCGCGAGAGGTGTAGATGATGGTCTGCGCCCACCACGGCAATCAACGGAACAGTCATCAGATACGGCGGATGGCGTAAACACAAACATGAATGAGTGCCTAGTCCTATACGATTTCCTTTATGTGGTTTCCACCTGAACCCCTTCAACTTCGGTTGAGAACTATTTCTCGGTCGGGCTGGCGGCGAGCAGTGCCAGGTTCTGCTCGGCCTGGTCGGCGGAAGCGCTGCCGGGCGCGAGGTCGGGGACGCGCTTCCAGTCCTGCCGCGCCCCTTCCTTGTTGCCGAGGCGCTGACGCTGGATGCCGCGCTCCAGCAGCGCTTCCGGATAGTCGGGATCGAGGACCAGGGCGCGGTCCACATCCGCCTCGGCCCGCGGCAGCTTGTCCTCGTTGCGCCACGCGGCGGCGCGGAACACCAGCGCGTCGACGCGGCCCGGCTGCAAGACCAGCGCGCGGTCGAGATCGTCGATTGCGTCCAGGTATCGCTCCATCGTCGCCGCAGCGATCGAGCGGTCGATCAGCAGGTCGGCATCATCTGGTGCCAGCGCCAGCGCCTTGGTCGCCGCGCCGTGGGCGCGCGCCGGATCGTCGGCCATCAGCCAAGCTTGCACCGCTTGTCCGAGCACGGCGGCGCGCACCGCCCTGGGTGCGTTGCTGGCTTGCACCGCGCTCTCCAGCAGCGTCGCTCCGGCCTCGGGGTCGCCCAGGCCGATCTTGGCCAAGCCGTGGCAATGCAGGGCCGGTGCTCCGCCGCCGGTCGCTTCCCAGGCATCGGCAAAGGCATCGGCGCCGGCGGGATCGCGGCCAAGCATGTCGAGGCAATGCTCGTAATCCGCATCCTGCGCCAGACGCGGCCCATCCGGCGGGATTGGCGCCGCGGTCGATTCGGCAGCTTGCGCGCTGGCAACCCAAGCTGGACCGACCCAGGCTGGAATCATCCCGGCAAGCGTCGCGGTGGCGGCAAGGCGGAGCAGTCGTCGGGTCACACCACCCACCTTACCGCCCCCGCCGTCCGGCCGCCACGTCCGGTGATCGCGCTGGATCACGGCAGCCGCCGCACGTTCCGACCCGTCGGTGTCGTGCTCGGCAAGGCATCCTGGCCAAGCTTCCTGGAGGAGGCAACGCAATGTAATCCGATCGTCAACAGAGCTTAACGTTCACGTCTGCTTTCTCCCGATAGGTTCTCCTCCCGACGGCTCGTCAAACCACGTGAGGATAACAATAATGCCCACAGTTCAGAGCACGAAGATCTTCGCAACCGCGCCCACCGGAGCAAGCGCTCCAGATTCGATTACCGCAGGCGCCAATTCGATCTGGGTCGAATATGGCAACGGCGCCAGCAGCAATGGCGCGGGCGGCAGCAGCACGGTTGTGCAGTATGATTTGCTTGGAAACGTGCAGAGCAGCTACACCATCTCCGGCCTGGTCGATGGCCTGAAGGTGGACCCCGCAACCGGCGACGTCTGGGCGCTACAGAACCAGGACGGCAACTCCACCCTCACCTTGATCGACCCCGCGACCCAGCAGGTGAGCGCCCCGCTGAGCTACGCGTCCCCACCCTACGGCGAAGGGCGCGGCTACGACGACGTAGCCTTCGTCGGTCAGAAAGTCTTCCTCAGCTATACCAATCCCGCCAATCCTGGCGACGCGGTGATCCAGCAGCTTACCAACGCTGCCCGACGGCTCGCTTATCCTGACGAGTGAGAACGACAAGTCCTTCACCATCATCAGCAATCCTGGCACGACGCAGCAGAGCGCGAGCTTCATCACCCTGCCGACCGACACCAACTCGCCTCCGGCCGAACGCAACTCCCCCGATGATGCGATCATCCCGAACGCGACCTCCGGCACGTTCTACATCTCCAGCCAGAACACCAACGACATCGTGGCGGCAAATGTCACCCTCTTGAATCCCAACGATATTTACACCTCAGTCGGCAGCGCCGTCGTCCAGGCCGACCCGCGCACTGGCGAGGTGACGCCGATCGTCACCGGGCTGAGCAATGCTCATGGGTTGGTGTTTCAGCCATCCTCGCCGGGCTCGTCCGATCTCGCTGCCCTGCTGCAGAGCTTCTCAGATGACCTCCTCAAGGCTTTTCCCGGCATCGCGTCATCTTCGGGCCAAACCGCCAGGTCGTCCGATAGCTCTGCTTATTCGTCCGTTCCGTCCGCCGCATCCATCCTCGGCCTGGTGGGCGTCGATGCGTCTCACGCCTACGCAGGGCTGCTGCCTGCTGTAAACACCTAAGCTCGACAACGCGCGTAGGGTCGCTGATGCCGGCGCCGCTCGGCGTCCTGTGTCAGCGGCCCGTGATCTGCCCGGCGTGCTCACCCGGCCTCGCCGGCGATCGCATTCAGTTCGGCGAGCGTGTCCGTTGGAAGCTGCAGTACCGCCGTCGACATGACGCGCGCGCGGCGAACCTGGCCGGTAGTGTCAGTGCGATAGACTGAAAGTCCTGTGCGGCTGGTCGCGCAGCAAGGCGTCCGGCGGCGCCCGCATTCGATCCGCTGGTCGGATGGCCCTCGAAGCAGCCAGGAAGCGCTGCCTGATTTCCGATTTGCTCGGCAGCCCGGGAATACGCTCGGGATGGGCACCGGTTTCCTGATACCCGAGTGTCAGGGCGGACTCGCTTAGGCCGATCAGCCTGGCGATTTCGCGGACGAACCGGTCCGGCTCCCTCTGCAAGTCCTCGTAGGCAATGCCGAGGGGCGTTATGCCGTGCTGGACAAAGAACGCCCGCCAGCCGGCATCCTCCGTCACGATCTCTTCCAGGTGCCGTTCAATCACTTTCGTATCGAACGGATCCGAATCCAATGGTCTGCCGATTACGTCGTCGGTAAATCCCCATCGATTGGTGAGTTTCGCAACGTGATACGATATCGCCTGGTCGATCAGGTCGCGTCGATACAGGTGAACGAACACGCTGCCGTCCAACAGTTCCGATCCGATCGGATTGCGTAGCACGTAGCCGTAGTGCCAGTACTGAATCTTCGAAGCAAAGACACCGTTTCGGGTCCGGTTGGCAAGGAGATGGCTGATGTAGGACCGCAAGAACTCGGCACGCGGGTCGCGCCCGCGTCGGCGAAGCAGCCAGCGCCGTGCGCGGCCTTTTGAGCGCCAGTGGATGTCCTCCCCCCTGAGCCCGATCCGCCGCGCAAACGGCTCGAGGAACACGGGGTTGAAATACTCTCCCGGAACGCCGAGCCCCGCATTGATCATGTATCGGCACAGCATCCAGCTTCCGCTCCGCGGCGGGGAGCAGATGAACACCTTCCGAGGAAGGCCGGCAAACGCGGGTTGATCCAGCATTTCGCTGTGGATCTGAAATTCCGAGTACTTCACCAAAGTGGACAACCGAAACGTGTGAATGTGACTGAACATACATACCAGCGATGCATGCGTGAGTCAGCTCAAACTTGTCCCTATATCGGCGAGACGGTTCCGGTTCCACTCCGATGAGGTGAAATCAACCCTCTTAAGGATGCCGGTTTCGCGGTAGACGGATGGCATGAACGCCGCCGCCGACTTCCCCTCCGTGCCCTCCGTCGCAGGCGACGAGACACGGCTCGTCGTGTTCGGGTTGGGCTATTCGGGGCGGGCGATCGCCGCCTTGGCGCGGGAGAGCGGGTTCGCGGTGACCGTCACCAGCCGCACGCCCGGGCAACAGACGCCGCCCGCAGACGTGGCGGTGATCGGGTTCGACGATGCCGAACGCGCGATCGGCCAGGCGACCCACCTGGTCAGCACCGCCGCGCCGGGGGAGGAAGGCGATCCGGTGCTGCTCCGCTTCGGCGCGGCCATCGCGGTCGCGACCTCGGTGCGTTGGATCGGCTATCTCTCGACCACCGGGGTCTATGGCGACCGCCAAGGCGGGTGGGTCAGCGAGGCGACGCCCGCGGCACCCGGCTCGCCGCGATCGAAACGGCGGGTCGCGGCGGAGCAGGCATGGGCGCGCTTGGCCGAACGCTGCGCGGTCGATCTGTTCCGCCTCGCCGGCATTTACGGGCCGGGGCGCTCAATGCTCGACGACCTGCGCGAGGGCACGGCGCGGCGGGTGATCGCCCCTGGCCACGCATTCGGCCGCATCCATCGCGACGATATCGCCCAAGCGGTGGTGGCGGCCGCGCGGCAGCCACGCGGCCCCGGGCTTCGGGTGCTCAACCTGGTCGACGACGAGCCGGCTGAGAGCGCCCACGTGGTCGAGGAGGCGGCGGCGCTGCTCGGCATCGAGCCGCCGCCAGCGGTGCCGTTAGAAGAGGCAGTGCAGCGGATGAGCCCGATGGCGCGCAGTTTTTGGGCGGAGAACCGCAAGATCGCCAACACGGCGACCAAGGCGGCACTCGGTATCGCCTGGCGCTACCCAACCTTTCGCGAAGGACTACGCGGCATCCTCGCCGAGGAGCGCAATCAAGGTCCGACGTAGCAGCGCCAGGTCCGCCGGCCGCGACAGGCGGTGGTCGCCATCCTTGACCAGGCTGACCACAACGTCGTCGGTCGCGAGATGCTCGGCGATCCGCAGGCTGTGCTCCCACGGCACGTCCGGGTCGCGCTGGCCGTGCAGCAGCCGCACCGTGCAGTCGAGCGCGATCGGGCCGCCGAGCAGCAGGTGTCGGCGGCCCTCCTCGATCAGGGCGCGGGTGATCGGGGTCGGCTCGCCGTATTGGCTCGGCACCAGCAGCACGCCCTCGCGTTGCAAGGTGGCGCGTTCGGGCGGCGCCATCGCCTCCCACATCAATGCCTCGGTGAAATCGGGCGCGGCGGCGATGCCTATGACGGCGTGGGTTCGCGCCGGCCGGGCGAGGGCGACGAGCAGCGCCAGCCACCCGCCCATCGACGAGCCGACCAGGACCAGCTTGCCGTTGCTCATCTGGTCGATCACCGTCAACGCGTCGTCGCGCCAACGCCCGATCGTGCCGTCCTCGAACCGCCCGCCGCTGGCGCCGTGTCCCGAGTAGTCGAAACGCAGCATCGCCAGGCCCCGCGTGGCGCAGAACCCGGCGAGCGCGGTTGCCTTGTCGCCGGTCATGTCGCTCTTGAAGCCGGGCAGGAACACCACGGTCGGGCCGCGTCCCGCGATCCGCGCCCAGGCGAGCTCGCACCCGTCGCCGCGATCGAGCCGTCCACTGGTCTCCATGAAGCTGTCCTTGTGCCGGGGCAAAGGGGTGATATAGCGCGCCGCATGGTGGTGCTGCAGGTGTTGCCGTCGCTCGTCACCGGTGGCGTCGAGCGCGGCACCGTGGAGATCGCCCGTGCCGTCGCCGAGGCGGGCGGGACGGCGCTGGTGGCGAGCGCCGGCGGCCGCATGGTCGCCTCGGTGCGCCATGCCGGCGGGCGGCATGTCACGCTGCCGCTGGCGAGCAAGAACCCGCTGACGATGCTGTGGAACGCGCGCCTTCTGGCCTCGCTGATCCGCGCCGAGGGGGTGGAGATCGTCCACGCCCGCTCACGCGCGCCGGCCTGGTCGGCCTATCTCGCCGCGCGGCGCACCGGGGCGCATTTCCTCACCACCTATCACGGTGCGTACAGCGAGGGCGTGCCGTTGAAGCGCCACTACAACGCGGTGATGGCGAAGGGCGAGCGGGTGATCGCAATCAGCCGTCACATCGCCGAGCTGGTCGTGATCCGGCACGGTGTCGAACCGGCGCGCATCCGCCTGATCCCGCGCGGCGTCGATCCGGCCGTGTTCGACCCCGACGTGGTGTCGGGCGAGCGCATCGCCCGGCTGGCGGCGCGCTGGCGGCTGCCCGAGGGGAAAGCGGTGGTCCTGCTGCCGGGGCGGCTGTCGCGCTGGAAGGGGCAGGGCGTGCTGCTGGAGGCGGTGGCGCGGATGGGGCGGCGCGATGTGTGCTGCGTGTTCCTCGGCAGCGCGTCGGGGCGCGAGCGTTTCGCCGCCTGGCTCGCTGAGCGGGCCGAGGCGCTCGGCATCGCCGATCGGGTGCGGCTGGCGGGCGAGGGCGATGACATGCCAGCGGCGCTGCTGCTCGCCGACGTGGTCGTCCACGCCTCGACCGAGCCGGAGGCGTTCGGCCGCGTGGTGATCGAGGCGCAGGCGATGCGACGGCCGGTGATCGCCGCCGATCTCGGCGGGCCGGTCGAGACGGTGGAGCACGGGGTGACGGGCTGGCGCGTGCCGCCGGGCGATGCCGCCATCCTGGCTGACGCGCTCGATGCGGTATTGGCGCTGCCGCCGGACGCGCTTGCCGCGATCGGGCGGCAGGCGCGCGCGGCGGTTCTGGCGCGCTACACCACGGCGGCGATGCAGGCGGCGACGCTCGAGATTTATCGCGAGGTGCTGGGGTGAGCGGGTCACGGCGCATCCTGGCGATCCGCCTCGGCGCGCTGGGCGATTTCGCGCAGTCCTTCGCACCGTTCGCGGCGATCCGGGCGCACCATCCGGGCGCGCGCATCACCTTGCTGACCACCCGCCCGTTCGCCGCGCTGGCCGAGCGCGCGCCCTGGTTCGACGCGATCGTGATCGACCAGCGGCCGGCCTGGTGGGATCTGGCCGGCCTCGCCCGGCTGTCGCGCGTGTTGCGCGGGTTCGACCTGGTCTACGATCTGCAGACCTCGAGCCGCTCCTCGCGCTATTTCCGCATGGCGGGCCGGCCGCCCTGGTCGGGCATCGCGCGCGGGTGCTCGCATCCGCACGCCAACCCGGGGCGGGACCGCATGCACACGCGTGAGCGCCAACGTGAGCAACTCGCGATGGCCGGGATCGAGCGCTTTCCCCCGCCCGAGCTCGGCTGGCTCACCGAACGGCCGCGCCTGACCCTGCCGGACAACGCCGTGCTGCTGGTGCCGGGCGCGGCGCCGCGCCGGCCGCGCAAGCGCTGGCCGGTGGAGCGGTTCGCCGCCCTCGCCCGGCACCTTGGCATGGCGGGCCGGGTGCCGGTGATCGTCGGTGCCGCCGCCGAGGCGCCGATCGCCGCCACCATCCGCGCCGTCTGCCCGGAAGCGCTCGACCTGACCGGGAAGACCGATGTCGCCGATCTCGCCGGGCTCGCCGCGCAGACGAGGCTGGCTGTCGGCAACGATACCGGCCCGATGCATCTGGCCGCTGCCGTAGGCTGCCGCTGCCTGGTGCTGTTCTCGGCGGAGAGCGATCCGGCGCTGACCGCGCCGCGCGGGGCGGACGGATCATGGCCGGCGTTGCTGCGCGTTGACGATCTCGCAACTCTTCCAGTGGAGAGGGTTGTCGCGGCGTTGCCGTGACGCCATAGACGTTGCCCGGAGCGCGTGCATGCAGGCGCGCGTCCGCCACTCGCCGGAGTTCGCCATGCCCGCCATCACCCTGCCCGACCGATCCGTGCGCCGCTTCGACGGCCCGGTGACGGGCACGGCGCTGGCCGCCGCGATCGGCCCCGGCCTGGCTCGCGCCGCGCTCGCGATGAAGCTCGACGGCAAGCTGGTCGATCTCGCCGCGCCGATCGAGCATGACGCCCAGGTGGTGTTCGTCACCCGGCGCGACCCCGAGGCGCTGGAGCTGATCCGCCACGACGCGGCGCATGTGCTCGCCGAGGCGGTGCAGGAGCTGTATCCTGGCACCCAGGTGACCATCGGCCCAGCGATCGAGCACGGGTTCTATTACGATTTCGCCCGCAACGAGCCGTTCACACCCGAGGATTTCTCGGCGATCGAAGCGAAGATGCGCGAGATCGTCGCGCGCGGGAAAAACTTCGAGCGCTCGGTGATCGACCGCGACGATGCAATCCGCTTCTTCCGCGACAAGGGCGAGAAGTACAAGGCGCAGCTCGTCGAGGACCTGCCGCGCGACCAGACCATCACGCTGTACCGCCAGGGCGACTGGGTGGATCTCTGTCGCGGCCCGCACATGCGAAGCACCGCCGATGTCGGGCCGGCCTTCAAGCTGATGAAGGTCGCCGGCGCCTATTGGCGGGGCGACCACCGCAACGCGATGCTGAGCCGCATCTACGGCACCGCCTGGCGCGACCAGAAGGAGCTCGACGCCTACCTGCACATGCTGGAGGAGGCGGAGAAGCGCGACCATCGCCGCATCGGCAAGCAGATGGACCTGTTCCACATCGGCGACGAGGCGGTGGGCAGCGTGTTCTGGCACCCGAAAGGCTGGAAGCTGTATCGCACCGCCGAGGCCTACATGCGCCGCCGGCTCGACGCGGCGGGCTACCAGGAGGTGAAGACCCCGCAGCTTGTGGACCGCTCGCTGTGGGAGGCGTCCGGCCATTGGGACAACTACCGCGATCACATGTTCATCGCCCGGGTCGAGGACGAGGACAAGCATCTCGCGCTGAAGCCGATGAGCTGCCCGTGCCATGTGCTGGTCTTCCGCCAGGGCATCCGCTCGTATCGCGAGCTACCCCTGCGTATGGCGGAATTCGGCTCCTGCCACCGCTACGAGCCCTCTGGTGCGTTGCACGGCATCATGCGCGTGCGCCAGTTCACGCAGGATGACGCGCACATCTTCTGCACGGACGAGCAGATCGCGCCTGAGACCGCGCGCTTCGTGGCGCTGCTCTCGTCCATCTACCAGGATTTCGGCTTCGACAGCTTCCGCGTGAAGTTCAGCGATCGTCCGACTCCGCGCGCTGGCGACGAGGCGGACTGGGACCGGGCCGAGGCGGCGCTGCGCGAGGCCTGCCGGCTAGCGGACATCGAATACGAGCTTAATCCTGGCGAGGGCGCGTTTTACGGACCCAAGCTGGAGTTCGTGCTGCGCGACGCGATCGGGCGGGATTGGCAGTGCGGCACCTTGCAGGTTGACTACGTGCTGCCCGCGCGGCTCGACGCCGAGTATGTCGGCGAGGACGGCGCCCGGCACCGGCCGGTGATGCTGCACCGCGCGATCCTCGGCAGCTTCGAGCGGTTCCTCGGCATCTTGATCGAGCAATATGCCGGCCGCTTCCCGCTCTGGCTCGCGCCGGTGCAGGTGGTGGTCGCGACCATCGTCTCGGACGCCGACGAATACGCGCTGGAAGTGGCCGACGCGTTGCGCGCCGCCGGCCTCGCGGTGATCACCGATCTCTCCAACCAGAAGATCAACGCCAAGATCCGCGAGCACAGCCTCGCCTTCGTGCCGGTGATCGCCGTGGTGGGTCGCCGCGAGGCGGAGACCCGCACTGTGGCGCTGCGGCGGCTCGGCGGCGAGGCACAGGAGGTATTGGCCCTCGATGACGCGGTGGCGCGGCTTGCGGCGGAGGCGCTGGCTCCCGATCTTCGGGAAGCGTCGTCGCAACCGGCACTGGCACCCGGCGCTTGATCGTAACGTGCCGGAGCGGCAAAATCGTCGCCGGCTGGAAGCGTTCCGGCCGAAGAACGCCGCCGAGAACACCCAATTATCATAGGAGATACCCATAGCAAGAGGACCAATGACCGCGCCGCCGACCCGCGACGGTCCCCGCGTGAACGAGGAGATCAGGACCGCGCAAGTGCGGCTCATCGACCAGGATGGCGAGATGCAGGGCGTGATGAGCGCCCGCGATGCGCTGCTGCGCGCCTATGGCGTCGGCCTCGATCTACTGGAGATCAGCCCGAACGCCGACCCTCCGGTGGTTAAGATCCTGGACTTCGGCAAGTTCAAATACGAGCAGCAGAAGAAGAAGAACGAGGCGAGGAAGAAGCAAAAAGTCATTGAGATCAAGGAGATCAAGGTCCGGCCGAATATCGACGAGAACGACTATCAGGTGAAGTTGCGCGCCATGAAGTCGTTCATCGAGGAGGGCGACAAGGTAAAGGTGACGTTGCGCTTCCGCGGCCGCGAGATGGCGCACCAGGAGATCGGGGTTCGCGTGCTGGAGCGGATACGCAGCGAGATGGACCCGGTGACCAAGGTGGAGCAGATGCCCCGCATGGAGAACCGCCAGATGGTGATGGTGCTGTCGCCGCGCTGAGCGCTGTTGGGCCCATTCTTGCGATGACGAGACCGGGATGATCGCTTAGCGCGCTGGTTGGCTCAAATCATGGGGTGCTGCAAGTCAAAGCCTGAGGCCAAAGGTGTCAGCGCGATGGCTCATGCGGCGATCGGCAGCCTGAGTGTCGCTGCCGGTGAGGGCGTATCCAGCAGGGCGGCGTGGACCGCGCGCCACGTTGAAGACGCGCCGCCCACGTCTCGGGCGAAGAAGTCGTAGAACTCGTCGAGCCAGGCGAGGAACCGGCGCACATCCTCCCCGGTGCGGACATAGGGCGTGTTGCCCGGCACCAAGGAGGGCGTGTGATAGGTCAGCACAAATAACTTGTGACCGTTCGCCGCCATGTGGCGGACCAGCCGCTTGGCCTCGGCGATGGTGATGCCCTCGGGCGTGATCTTGATCCGCTCCAACAAGCGAAGCCGCGCCATCGACGAGGTCAGGCCGAGTTGTTCGCCCAAGCCGCTGAACACCGCTCGATCCAGCGCCGGTGACAGGTGCGACAACGCGCCGACGGTGGCGGCGGAGCCCGGGATCTCCAACAATCGACGCTCGCCATCGAGCCAGAACGGCGCCGCTGAAAGCGACATGAAGTCCGGCCCGTCCTGCCGGGAGAAATTCCAGCGCGGCATGACGCTGCTGTCGGCGTGGTAGCCGAGCGCTTTGAGGATGTCGGCGGTGCGCGGCCCGGCGCCGTAGCGGCCGGCGCGGTAGATGCGGGGACGGGCGCCGAACGTGCTCTCGATGATCTCGGTGAGGGCCTGGATCTTGGCGAGCTCGATCGGCAACGGCAGGCTGCCGGGATAGGAGTTGCGGCGCGACACCTCTTCGATGAAGGGCGGCGTGACCCAGGGATGCAACTGCGCGCCGATGTCACAAGCCCCTTGGCTCAGCAACTCGCGCAGCGGCGCCCGGCCCGCATCCTGGGTGGCAACGGGATAGTCGACCATGTAGGTGGGCACCACGCCGTAGCGCTCGAACACGCGATGCGCCGGCCCTTGATGGGCCATCGAGGCGACGTCGATTTCGTCGCGGGAGAACGGCCGCCCCCAGTCGAACGCCTCTTCCGCGTCGATGATGGTCAGCAGGGTGGGGCGGGCGATCCGCTCGGTTGGCGCCGGCCGGTGGAAGCGGCGGTTCAGCACCGATGCGGAGGTGCCGATATCCTCGACCCGTTGGTGCCAAGCTGGCTCGGCGGCCGCCGCGTCCGGCGCTTGCGTTCCCTGAAGCGGGACGTGTGCCGGCGCGGCTGCGGCCTGAAGCGGGAAGCCGTAGATCGACAGGTAGCGACGCGCGACCTGCTCCATGCCGAACGTTGCTTGAACGAGGGTTTGCGCCTGGGCGCCGATACGGGCCCGCAGCGCCGGGGCGGTCGCCAGGCGCAGCACCGCGTCAAGGTAGCCCTGGTCCTCGGTGAACAGGAAACCGGTTTCGCCGTGGATCACGAACAGGTCGTTCACGCCCGGCAAGTGACGCACCACCACCGGCAGCCCGTTTGCCTGCGCCTCGGGCACGACCGTGCCGAAGCCCTCCAGATGCGAGGCAAATGTCATGATGTCGGCGGCTTCGAGGTAGGGGTGCGGGTCGGAGACCTCTCCGATGAAGACCACCCGCTTGTCGACGCCGAGCTCGCGGATCAGGCTGCGAATCTCGGTCACGTAATCGGCTTCGAGCTCCGGCCCCACCAGCAGCAAGGTGGTGTCGGGCCGCACCCGCAGCACCTCGGGGAGCAGGCGCACCAGCAAGCTTGGGTCCTTGCGGGCGCACAAACCGCCGACGAAAACCAGGACCAGGGCATCGGGGTGGATGCCAAGACGCGCCCGCGTGCGCCTCGCCCGCGCCGGGTCCACGCGCGGCAGGGAAATGCCGCACGGAACCAGGTGGCACCGCGCCGGGTCGAGCATCGCGGCGGTCTGCTGTTGCAACTTCGGACTGATCGAGACGAACGCATCGAAGCGCTGGAACACGCGCCGCGCGATCCCGCGCAACGCGCGCCGGTATTGCGCAACCAGCGCCGGCGCGCTGTCGTCGAGTGTCGCCGACAATACCAGCCGCCGACCGAATAGACGGACCAGCAGGTAGGTCAGGAAATACCAGTCGGCATGGGTGCGGAAATGCACCGTGTCGTAGCGATGCAGGTTGCGGACGAACCACCAGACCAGCGCCAGCTCGTGCCGCCATGCCGGGCGGTCCGGCCGGTCGAGGTAACAGACGAGCCGCAAGGTCGAGCAGATTGGCAGCACCTGCTCGGGCTTGGGCGTGACGGTGACGAGCAGGTCGTGCTCGATCTCCGGCGCCAGCGCCTGCATCACCGCCGAGCAGCGCTCCAGGAACACGCCCTCGCCGGCGAACACCGGGCGGTAGCGCTTGAGGACGTGCAGAACGCGCGTGCGACGAGGCATGGTCCGTCTCGGGCAGACAGCAAACCCTGACATGTCGCCCTTTCAAATACAATCAGAGGTCGATGAATTAGCCGGAAACCTTCGACATAGTCTCATTTTGTGGATGACCGGCCTATTCCGGGCGAAACCGCCGAAAGCCGCGCGTGCAACACGGACGGCGCCGAGAACTCGCCTCCCAGTTCGTCGCGGAAGAAGGTGAGGTAACGCTCGATCTTGTCCGTGAAGGCACGGACGTCCTGCTCGGTCCGCGTGTACGGCGTGTTGCCACCCTGCAGGGACGGGCTGTGCAGGCTCATGGTGAAGACCCGCAGACCGTCGCGGTGGAGCAGCCGGGTGAGCTGCTTCATCTGGTCGAGGCTGCTGCCCTCGGGTGAGAGCCGATGCGGATAGAGCAATCGGGCGCGCGCCGCGTTTCGGTCGAGCCGCAACGCGCGCGCCCAGCGCGGCTTCACCAGGCGGTAGACCGAGGCCGGCCAGCGCCGCAACAGGCCGCGCGGGCCGGCCGTGGTCGGCAGCGAGAGAATGTCCCGCGCCGGCCCATACCAGCCGGGCCGCGCGTCGAACATCGAGAAATCCGGCCCGCCGATTGCTGAGAAGTCGAAATAGGGGCAGATGCTGAGGTCGATGTCGAAGTCGAGCGCGCGGATCGCCGCCAAGGTGTTGCCGCCCAAACCGTAGCGGCCGGCCTTGAAGATGCGCGGCCGGCGCCCGAGCACGTCGCTCACCGCGTCGCGTAGCGCGACGAGCTTGGCCAGCTCCAGCTTGTGGCCGATATTGCCCGAGAAGGAGTGCCAATCGTCGCGCGGCTCGACCAGCGGCGGCGCACTCCAGGCGTGCAGGTGGACGCCGATCTCGCAGCCGGCCGCCTCCAGCGCGCGGATCATCCGGGCACCCGGCTCCTGGGTGGCGATGGGGTAGTCGACGACCAAGGTGGGCAGCACGCCGCACTTGGCGAACAGGTCGAAGTTGCGCTGCAACGCGCTCACCGCTTCGACGCGTCCCCCATCGTCCGCCACGCCTTTTTCCCAGTCGTATTCGGCCTCGGTGTCGATCACGACCTGAAGCAGCGGCCGCCAGTCGCTCGGCGTGTCGACCGAGCGCAGGTCGAGGCTCGCCGGACCCGCGGCCATCTCGCGGGTGAAGCGAACGGCAAGCTCCGATCCGGCCCGCGTCGGCGGCTCGCAGGCTGGGCCGCGCGCGCCGAGCTCCTGATAGACCGCGACATAGGATTGCGCGACCAGTCCCATGTCGAAGTTGCGTTCGGCGAAGCGGCGATTCTCGGCACCCATCCGCCGGCATCGAGCGGGGTCGGCGCGCGCGGTCTCGATCGCGTCGACGAACTGCGTCTCGTTGGCGGCCAGCCAGCCGGTGCGTCCATGATCGATAATGAAGTCGACCAGCCCGGGCAGGAACAGGGTGAGGATCGGCAGGCCGTGCGCCATCGCCTCGAGGTAGACATTGGGGAACCCCTCGGCGTGCGAGGCGAAGACGAACAGGTCGGCCGCCGCGTAGAACGAGGCGGGGTCATCGGTGAAGCCGCTGAGCAGCACGCGATCGCCCAGCGCATGGCGCGCGACGAAGGCGTCGATCTCGGCCTGGTAGTCCGCCTCCAGCGCGGGACCGACGAGCAGCAGGCGTACTCGGGGATCGGCGATGCGCGCCAACGCCTGCACCAGGAAAAGCACGTTCTTGCGGCGGCTGATCGAGCCCACGAACAGCAGCAGGAAGTCGTCCGGTTCGACTCCCGCAGCGAGCCGGGCGGCGGTGCGCGCCTCGGGCGCTGGCGGCGGCTGGTCGAGCAGCACGCCTTGCGGGATGAAGCGGACCCGCCGCTCGGTGGTGGATTGCAGCGCCAGACGCAGCAGATGCGGGCTGATGACGACGTAGCGGTCGATCGCGCGGCTGAGCAACGCGGCGACGGGCCGATGCCGCGGCTTGTAGCCGGCGAGCAGCTGGGTCGGGCTGTCGTTCAGCGAACACGAGAACACGACATGGGTGCCGCGCGCGCGCGCCAGGATGTAGGCCAGGAACCAGCGATCGGTGTGCGAATGCGCGTGCAGGACGTCGTAGTCGCTGCCGTGGCGTCGCAGCCATCCGAGCAGGGTGGCGAGGGTCGCCGGCCGGCCCGCGCGCGAGAGATAGTGCACATCGATCCCGTCGACCCGTGTGGCAGCGGCGTCGTTCTCCGCCACCGTGTCCAGCACCAGGATCTCGTTGCGCACCCCGTGCTCGGCGATGAACGGGATGAGCTTGGTGTAATAGATGCCGTCCCCGGTGTAGTCGGGGTGGAACCGGCGGTAGACGTGCAGCACGCGCGCCGGAGCGATCTCCCAGGATCCCGCGAGCGCGACCGGAGCGGGCGGCCGCGATAGCGGGTCAGGCACCCGCGCCGGTCCCGGCGCGGTGCGGTCGCAAGCCAGGCGCAGCCGGCCTCGCCGCGAGGAAATCCCCGAACCCGTCATGCAGGATCGCGCGGTAGACGCGGGCCAGCGCTTCCGGCTCGCGCGTCTCGCGGGCGCGGCGCAGCGACTCGATCTGCCGCTCGTAGCGCGCCGGGTCCGGTCGTTCGACAGCTTCGTCCAGCACCGCGCGCATGTCGTCAATCGTGTCGCAGGCGAAGCCGATGTCGCCGTGCCGGGCGAACAGGTCTTCGACGAATGGCAGCTTGGTCGCGATCAC
Organism: Acetobacteraceae bacterium; assembly: GCA_965218045.1. Lineage (GTDB taxonomy): Bacteria > Pseudomonadota > Alphaproteobacteria > Acetobacterales > Acetobacteraceae > CAVRCA01. The sequence goes on from CBDCJX010000002.1 coordinate 92,794, forward strand.
CGGCTTCAGCCAGGTGATCGCGTCGATCAGCGCGCCGCTGGCCGAAAGATTGTAGTAGCCCGGCTGGAACGGCAGGAACACGTAATGCAAGCTGCCGAGCAGGGTGCGGAACTCGTCACGCGAGAGATGATCGGGCGAGACGGTGTGCGACAGCACCGAGAAGCGCGCCAGATCGCTGCCGAGTGCCGGGCGGCCGACCAAGAAAAAGTCGATCCGCGAGCCGTGGCGCGCCTTCAGCAGCCGCGCGGTTTCAAGGAAGGCGGTGATGCCCTTCGCCTCCGTCCCCTGCCCGACGAAGCCGATGCGCAGCGGCGCGGCCAGCGCGATCGGTCGGGCCGCGGCGATCTCCGCCCGATTGATCGGCAGCGGCAGCACGTCGCAGCGTTTCGCCGCCTCCGGTGCGAGGTGCTCCAGCTCACGCCTGATCGCGTCCTCCAGCACCAGGAAGCGGAGCCGGACGCGATGGCGGCTGGTCAGGGCAGAGCGCAGATCGAAGGCGCGGATCAGCGGGTTGCGCGATCGCCAGCCGGTGATCTCGGCGAGGTTGCCGTGCATGCCGACCTGGATCGCGACCCGCCGTCGCGACAGCGCGGCCAGCAGCTTCGCCGCGTAGATCGCGGTCGAGGAGGCGGATATCAGGAAGATCAGGCACGGCTCGTCGCCGGGCACCGCCCGCAGCGCCGCCGCCATGGTCGCGAGCTCCTGGCGGAAGCGACGGGCCGAGACCACGTGCGGCTTGGTGCGGAAATAGGGCGAGATGCGGATCGGCACGAAGCTCATGCCCCGATTGGCAACCAGCGCCGGGTCGGCCTGCAACTCGGCCAGATGCGACGGCTCGGCGAACACGCGGATCGTCTCGCCCGGCATCGCGCGGGCGATCGTCTGCAGGGTGGCGCTGTTTCCCGGGGCGTGATGCGTCCCGGTCCAGACCATTTCGAAAACCAGGATCATGATGGCGTTGGTCTACCGCATCCGCCCCTAACGCTTGGTTGATGCGCGGCCCTGATCGCGCGCCCGATCATGCGCGATGCTCGGCGAGCAGGGCGTCGAAATAGGCGATGGTTTGCCGCAGCCCGTCCTCGAGGCCAACGGAGGGCTCCCAGCCGAGCGTCTCGCGCGCGCGGGTGATGTCCGGGCAGCGCTGCATCGGATCATCCTGCGGCAGCGGGCGGTGCACGATGCGCGAGCGCGAGCCAGTCAGGGCGATGACCCGTTCGGCGAGCTCGCGCACCGGGATCTCGTGCGGGTTGCCGAGATTGAGCGGCCCAGTGATGTCGTCGCCGGTCGCCATCATGCGGACGAAGCCCTCGATCAGATCGTCGACAAAGCAGAACGCGCGGGTCTGGGCGCCGTCGCCGAACAGGGTGATGTCCTCGCCGCGCAGCGCCTGGACGATGAAGTTGGAGACCACGCGGCCATCGTTGGGGTGCATGCGCGGCCCATACGTATTGAAGATGCGCACCACCTTGATCCTCAGCCGGTGCTGGCGCCGGTAGTCGAAGAACAGGGTCTCGGCGCAGCGCTTGCCCTCGTCGTAGCAGGCGCGCGGTCCCAGCGGATTGACGTTGCCGCGATAATCCTCGGTCTGCGGATGCACCGACGGGTCGCCATACACCTCGCTGGTCGAGGCCTGGAAGATGCGCGCGCCGATTCGTTTCGCGAGACCGAGCATGTTGATCGCGCCGATCACGCTGGTCTTGGTCGTTTGCACCGGATCGTGCTGGTAGTGCACCGGCGAGGCCGGACAGGCGAGATTGTAGATCCGGTCGACCTCGACATAGAGCGGGAAGGTGATGTCGTGCCGCATCATCTCGAAATGCGGATTGGACATCAGGTGGGCGATGTTGTCCTTGCGCCCAGTGAAATAGTTATCCACGCACAGCACGTCGTGGCCGTCCGCCAGCAGGCGCTCGCAGAGATGCGAACCAAGGAAACCGGCGCCGCCGGTGACCAGCACGCGCTGGCGGGTCAGGTTCATAGCCGTTCTCCGACGGTGGCGCCCACGAGCGGCGCGAAACCTATCGGGCGTGCCACCCCGGCGCAATCATTGCGTGTGGCGCTTGGCGCGCCTGGTGGATCGCTGATTGACTTCGGCGGTGGGCGGACCGATAAGCCGCCGTTCCGGGTCAACTTGATACGCCCGGTCCCCGCCCGAGGCGGGGGCTCCGCCGCTCCGCGAGGGTTCGCGCAGCGGCGCTTTCAGCCGTTGGGGTCCAGCGATCGTGTTCGAAGCGCTTTCCGACAAGCTTACCGGGGTGTTCGATCGGCTGCGCGGCCGCGGCGCGCTGTCGGAGGCCGACGTCAGCGAGGCGCTGCGCGAGGTGCGGCTGGCGCTGCTCGATTCCGACGTCGCCCTGCCCGTGGTACGCGACTTCATCGGCAAGGTCCGCGAGCGGGCGGCCGGCGCCGAGGTGCTGGAGTCCGTCAGTCCGGGCCAGCAGGTGGTCAAGATCGTCAATGACGTGATGATCGAGCAGCTCGGCGGGTCGGGCGCGGTGCCGCTCAACCTCAACGCGCCGGCGCCGATCCCCATCCTCATGGTCGGGCTCCAGGGGTCCGGCAAGACCACCACGGCGGGCAAGCTCGGCCTCAGGCTGCGCGAGCGGCAGCGGCGGCGGGTGCTGCTGGCCAGCCTCGACACGCAGCGTCCCGCCGCGCAATTGCAGCTGGCGCAGCTCGCCGAGCGGGCCGGGGTGCCGTCGCTGCCGATCGTCGCCGGCGAGACCCCGGTGCAGATCGCCCGCCGCGCCATGGAGGCCGGGCGGCGCGAGGGGTTCGACGTGGTGATCCTCGACACTGCCGGGCGGCTGTCGATCAACCAGGAGCTGATGGCGGAGGTCACCGAGATCCGCGCCGCCACCAACCCGGTGGAGACCTTGCTGGTGGTCGACGCGATGACCGGCCAGGACGCGGTGAACACCGCCAAGGCGTTCAACGACGCACTCGGCGTGACCGGCGTGGTGCTCACCCGGATGGACGGCGACGCGCGCGGCGGGGCGGCGTTGTCGATGCGCGCGGTCACCGGCGCGCCGATCAAGCTGACCGGCGTGTCGGAGAAGCTGGACGGACTCGAGGATTTCCACCCCGAGCGGGTGGCCGGGCGGATCCTCGGCATGGGCGACATCGTCGGCCTGGTCGAAAAGGCCGCCGACACGGTCGACGAGGCAGAGGCGGAAAAACTCGCCCGCAAGATGGCGAAGGGCACTTTTGACCTCGAGGACTATGCCAGCCAGCTCAGGCAGATCAACAAGATGGGCAGTTTGTCGAGCATCCTCGGCATGCTGCCCGGCATCGGCAAGATGAAGGCGCAGATCGAGGACGCCAATCTCGACACCACCATCCTCAAGCGCCAGTCGGCGATCATCGGCTCGATGACGCGCAAGGAGCGGCGCGCCCCGGACCTGATCAAGGCGAGCCGCAAGAAGCGCATCGCCGCCGGGTCCGGTACCTCGGTGCAGGAGGTGAACCGGCTGCTCAAGCAGTTCGACGACATGTCGACGATGATGAAGCGGATGAACAAGCTGGGGCAGAAGGGGCTGATGCGCCACGGCCTGTCCGCGTTGATGCCGAAGGGTCTGGCCCAGCGAGGCGGCGGCCAGCGCGGCCGTCCGTTCTGACGACATGAAGAGGAGAACGAGGTCTTGGGTTTGAAAATTCGACTTGCCCGCGCCGGGGCGAAGAAGCGGCCGTATTACCACATCGTGGTGGCCGACAGCCGCAGCCCGCGCGATGGGCGGTTCCTGGAAAAGCTCGGCAGCTACAATCCGATGCTGCCGGCTGAGCACGAGGACCGGGTGCGGCTGCAGGAGGAGCGGATACAGCACTGGATCGACCAGGGCGCGATCGCGACTGATCGGGTGGCGCGGTTCCTCGGCAAGGCCGGGCTGGTGCCGATGCCGACCTATCCCGAGCAGCCGGTGAAGTCGGCGCCGAAGAAGCGGGCGCAGGAACGCGCGAGCGCCGCCGGCTCGGCCGCCTGACCGAGCAAGCGTGACCGGCCGGCGCATTCTGATGGGCGTGATCGGCAAGCCGCATGGCGTGCGAGGCTTGGTGCGCGTGGTCAGCTACACCGCCAACCCGCCGGACCTCGCGAGCTACGGCGCGCTCGGGGACGACCAGGGGCGGCGCTTCGTGCTGCGCTGGCGCGGCGCCGGGATCGCCGAGCTGGCCGAGCAACGCGGCGAGCAGACGGTGCCGGTCGCCGATCGCGATTCCGCCGAGCGCCTGACCAACACGCGGCTGTACCTCGAGCGCGATCGGCTGCCGCCGCCCGAGGCGGAGGAATTCTATCTCGCCGACCTGGTTGGCCTCGCCGCGTTCGACAGCGACGGCGCCAAGCTCGGCGCGGTGACGGCGGTGCATGACTACGGCGCCGGGGCGAGCCTGGAGATTGCGCGCGAGGGAGCCCCGGCTTTGCTGGTGCCGTTCACTCGCGCCGCCGTGCCGGAGGTGGATCTTCCCGCCGGCCGCCTCGCGGTGGTGCTGCCGGTGGAGACGGTGCCGTCCGCGCCGAGCGAGGCCACGGCGGGATGAGCTGGCGTGCCACCGTGCTAAGCCTGTTCCCCGAGATGTTCCCAGGTCCGCTCGGCCATTCGCTGGCGGGGCGCGCGTTGCGGGCGGGGCGCTGGTCGCTGGCATCGGTCGACATCCGCGATTTCGCCGCCGACCGACATCGCAGCGTCGACGACGCGCCGTTCGGCGGCGGTGCGGGTATGGTGATGCGAGCCGACGTGGTTGACGCCGCGCTCGCCGAGGTCGGCGACGAGCGTCCCGCCGTGTTCCTGACCCCGCGTGGCCGGCAACTGACCCAGGCGGACGCGCGACGGTTCGCTGACGCGCCCGGCGTGGTGCTGCTCTGCGGTCGCTACGAGGGCGTCGATCAGCGGGTGATCGAGGCGCGTGGCCTGGAGGAGGTTAGCGTCGGCGACTATGTGCTGTCCGGCGGCGAGCTCGCCGCGATGGTGCTGCTCGATGCGTGCGTCCGGTTGCTGCCCGGCGTGATGGGCGCGGCCGAGAGCGCCGAGGAAGAGAGTTTTTCCGCCGGCCTGCTGGAATACCCGCATTACACGCGCCCGGCCGACTGGGCGGGCCGGAAGGTGCCGGAGGTGCTGCTTTCGGGGCATCACGCGGCGGTTGCGGCGTGGCGTCGGGCGGAAGCGGAGCGGGTGACCCGGGAGCGGCGGCCGGATCTGTGGCTGGCCTACCAAGGAGTGCTTCCGGTTGCGTCGCCCGCTGGCGCACCGTAATGAATTCGCACGAAGGGACCGACGATGAACATCATCCAGCAATTCGAGGCCGAGCAGATCACCCGTCTCACCGCCGATCGCGGCGTGCCCACGTTCCAGCCCGGCGACACGCTGCGCGTGGCGGTGCGAGTGGTCGAGGGTGAGCGGCGACGGGTGCAGAATTTCGAGGGCGTGTGCATCGCACGGTCCAACAAGGGCCTGAACAGCAATTTCACGGTGCGCAAGATCAGCTATGGCGAAGGCGTGGAGCGCGTGTTTCCGCTCTATTCACCGGTGATCGCCGAGATCGCGGTGATCCGTCGCGGCGATGTCAGACGGGCAAAGCTGTATTATCTGCGCGGTCGCAGCGGCAAGTCGGCGCGCATTGCCGAGCGTGCTCGCAGCGTTCCGGGCGCCGACAGCACGCCCGAGCCCGCCGCCGCCGAGTAACTGATGGGATGCAAGGGCCTGCGGCCTTTGCCGGGGTCCAGGGGCAGCGCCCCTGGCAACAACAGGAGGGTAAGCGATGCCGCGCACGCTGTATGACAAGATCTTCGACCATCACCTTGTCGAGCGTCTCGCCGACGGCACCTGCGTCCTCTACATCGACCGCCACCTGCTGCACGAGGTAACCAGCCCGCAGGCCTTCGAGGGCCTGCGTCTGGCGGGACGCCAGGTGCGTCGCCCCGACGCGACCATCGCGGTGGCCGACCACAACATCCCCACCATGGATCGCGAGCACGGCATCCGCGAGGAAGACAGCCGCATTCAGGTGGAAACCCTGGAGCGCAACGTCGAAGCTTTTGGCGTGCCCTATTTCCCGATCCTCGACGAGCGGCAGGGCATCGTCCATATCATCGGGCCGGAGCAGGGGATCTCACTGCCCGGCACGACGATCGTCTGCGGCGATAGCCACACCTCGACCCACGGCGCGGTGGGTGCGCTCGCCTTCGGCATCGGCACCTCGGAGGTCGAGCACGTCCTGGCGACGCAGACCCTGTTGCAGAAGCCATCGAAGAACATGCTGGTCGAGGCCGCTGGCACGCTGCCGTTCGGCACCTCGGCGAAAGACCTGGTGCTGGCGATCATCGGCAAGCTCGGCACCGCCGGCGGCACCGGCCACGTGATCGAGTTCGCCGGCGAGGCGGTGCGCGCGCTCGACATGGCCGGCCGGATGACGGTGTGCAACATGTCGATCGAGGCGGGCGCGCGGGCCGGGCTGATCGCGCCGGACGAGACCACGTTCGACTGGCTGCGTGGCCGCCCCTACACGCCCTCGGGCGCGGCGTTCGAGCAGGCGGTCGCGTTCTGGCGCACGTTGCCGAGCGACCCTGGCGCGCAATACGACCGCACCGTGACGCTCGACGCGGGCGCGATCGCGCCGATGGTGACGTGGGGCACCAACCCGGAGGCGGTGCTGCCGATCACCGGCTTGGTGCCCGACCCGAGCACGGTCGAGGACGAGGACGGTCGCGCGCAGATGCAGCGCATGATCGACTACATGGGGCTGACGCCAGGGCAGCGGCTGGAGGACGTGCCGGTCGACGTGGTGTTCATCGGCTCGTGCACGAATGGACGGCTCGAGGACATCCGCGCGGCGGCCGAGATCGTGCGCGGCCGCAAGGTCGCCGCCGGAGTACGCGCGATGGTGGTGCCGGGCTCCGGCATCGTGAAGCGGCAGGCCGAGGAGGAGGGGCTCGACCGCGTGCTCACCGAGGCCGGGTTCGAATGGCGCCAGCCCGGCTGCTCGATGTGCCTCGGGATGAACACCGACAAGCTCACCCGGGGTCAGCGTTGCGCCAGCACGTCGAACCGCAATTTCGAAGGGCGACAAGGGCCCGGCGGGCGGACCCACCTGGTTTCACCCACGATGGCAGCGGCCGCGGCCATCGTCGGCCGGCTCGCCGACGTGCGGCAGTTCGGCTGAGGGAGTTCTTACGATGCAGGCTTTCACCACCCTGACCGCCCCGGCGGCACCGTTGCCGATGGCGAATGTCGACACCGACAAGATCATCCCCGCGCGGTTTCTCAAGACGATCAAGCGCAGCGGGCTCGGCGTGCACCTGTTCGATACCCTGCGCTACGACGCGCAAGGCGAGGAACGGGCGGACTTCGTGCTGAACCAGGCGCCGTGGCGCGACGCGCAGATCCTGATCGCGCACGAGAATTTCGGCTGCGGTTCGTCGCGCGAGCACGCGCCCTGGGCGTTGCTCGATTTCGGCATACGCTGCGTGATCGCGCCGGATTTCGCCGACATCTTCTTCAATAACTGCTTCAAGAATGGCATCCTGCCGATCCGGCTGTCGCGCGCGGTGTGCGACCGGCTGATGGAGGACGCGCGGCTCGGTGGCAACGCTCGGCTCACGGTGGATCTGGCGCGCCAGGTGGTGATCCGGCCGAGCGGCGAGGAGATCGGCTTCGAGATCGAGCCGTTCCGCAAGCATCTGCTGCTGCACGGGCTCGACGATATCGGACAGACGATGCAGCACGCTCCGAAAATCGACGCGTTCGAACAGCGACGGGCAAGCGGCCAGCCGTGGTTGCCGTCGATCGGCCCGGTCTAGGGCGAGGTCTAGGGCGGGCTGAGGGAGGGAGCTGGATGGCGGCCAACAAGAAGCTGATAATCCTGCCGGGCGACGGCATCGGGCCCGAGGTGATGCGCGAGGTGCGTCGCATCATCGACTGGATGGACCGTCGCCGGGTGGTGCGCTTCGATGTGGCCGAGGACCTGGTCGGCGGCGCCTCGATCGACGCGCGCGGCGTGCCGATCACCGAGCAGACCTTGGAGCTCTCGCGCGAGGCGGACGCCATCCTGTTCGGCTCGGTCGGCGGCCCGAAATGGGATGGGCTCGGTTTCGACATGCGACCCGAGCTCGCCATCCTGTCGTTGCGCAAGCAGCTCGATCTGTTCGCCAACCTGCGTCCCGCGACGGTGCTCGATCCGCTGGTCGATGCCAGCACCCTCAAGCCGGACGTGATTCGCGGGCTCGATCTGATGATCGTGCGCGAGAGCACCGGTGGCCTGTATTTCGGCGAGCCGCGCGGCGTGGAGCGCCTGCCGGACGGCCAGGAGCGCGGGTTCGACACCGAAGCCTATACCACGAGCGAGATCGAGCGGGTTGCGCGGGTCGGCTTCGAGCTGGCGCGCCAGCGGCAGAACCGCATGACCAGCGTCGAGAAGGCCAACGTGATGCAAAGCGGTTTGTTCTGGCGCCGCGTGGTGACCGATCTGCACCGGCGCGAGTTCGCCGATGTCGAGCTGTCGCACATGTATGCGGATAATTGCGCGATGCAGTTGGTGCGCAATCCGCGCCAGTTCGACGTGATCGTCACCAGCAACGTGTTTGGCGACCTGCTCTCCGACCTCGCCTCCATGCTGACCGGCAGCCTGGGCATGCTGCCCTCGGCGACGCTTGGCGCGCCGGATTCTTCGGGACGGCGGCACGCGCTCTACGAGCCGATTCACGGCAGCGCGCCGGACATCGCCGGCAAGGGAATCGCCAATCCGCTGGCGCAGATCCTCAGCTTCGCCATGCTGCTGCGCTATTCGTTCGACATGGCCGACGACGCCGCGTTGATCGAAAAGGCGTGCGGCAACGTATTGGCGAGCGGCCTCAGGACGGCCGACGTGATGGCGCCGGGTACCGCCAAGGTCGGTACCGGCGTGATGGGCGAAGCGATCCTGCGCGAGCTCGACAAGCTGGCGGTCTGACCTCGGGTCTACTCATGACCGATCGTGCTCGCTGCTCTCGACGATGCCAAGTTCCACCGCGTCGAACAGGACGAACAGGCAGGTAGCCGCGAAGGTTCCGGCAAACCACGCCGTCCGTCCGTGCAGCAGAAGGCCGCCCAGCGCCGCGGCTCCCATGCTGCTGCCGACGGACGCTGCGCTCATCAGACGAGCGAGAAGCTTGGTTCGTTCCGCCTGACCCTCGTTCATGTTGCGGAACAGCACCAAGGTGGCAAGCTCGACTACTGCGAAGGCGCACGCCGCACCTGCTGCCGCGGCAAAGATCTGGCTGACCGTCGTGGGGCTGGTCTGCAGCGAGCTGAGCAGGGCATACGACCCCGTGATCGAAACGGAATAACCATACGCGGACGTATTGTCCTTCAACGTGACCTTCAGGCCCTTCGAGAAGTTCTGCAATCGCATCTTCACCTCCGTCGACAGGGGCCTGGCACTCGGCCCGCAGTCTGTCTGCACGACCTGCGTCCGGGCACAAGGCGTTGGACATGCCTCGCTGGTGTGCTTTGCTTGTGTGCAAATGGTCGGGAAGGGAACGCGACGATGCCAACGATCGACGCCCAGGTACACGCCTACGAGCGCGACCGTCCGGGTCGGCCCTGGGCCGCGGTTCTGCACGGGCCACCGGAGGTCACGGGCGAAGACATGGTGGCGGCGATGGACGAAGTGGGTGTCGACGGGGCGCTCCTGGTTTCGCCGTTCACGCTGTATCAGTTCGACGCCAGCTACGCGCGCGAGGTCCACGCCGCCCACCCTGGCCGCTTCGGCTTGATCAAGCCGGTCGACCCGGCCGATCCCGCCGTGGCCGAAACGATTGGTGAGTGGGCCGCCGCAGATGGCACCGTCGCCGTCCGCATCATGATGAACCGAGGCGTCTCGGAGGACCCCGACGATCCCGGCATCAAGCGGGTCCTCACCGCCGCCGCAAGTCACTCGCTGCCGGTCAATCTCTTGTGCTGGGGTCGTCTCGAGCAGGCCGAGGCGCTGGCGGCCCGCAACCCCGAGACCAGGCTGGTGATCGACCATCTCGGGTTGCAACAGCCGTTCCAGCCACCGGTCCCGGCCGATCCGTTCGCCGAGCTGCCCAAGCTGCTGCGCCTGGCGGCGCACGCCAACGTGGTGGTCAAGATCACCGGCGCTTGCACCTTGTCGCACGAGGCGTTCCCGTACAATGACATCTGGGACCCGCTGTGCCGCATCTTCGATGCGTTCGGCTTCGATCGCTGCATGTGGGGCACCGACTGGACCCGAGCGGTGGCGTTTCTCACCTACGAGCAGGGAGTCGAGGCGTTCCGCGTGACCGACCGCCTCTCCGAGAGCGATCGGGCCGCGCTTATGGGCGGGAGCTTGCAGCGCATCTACGACTGGTCGCCCGCGAACGCGGGGTAGGTCGAGCCCGTGCTGATCGTGTTCGGCGGGTTGCCGGGGACGGGCAAGACCACGCTTGCCCAGGCGCTCGCGCGCGAGCGAGGTGCGACCTTTCTGCGCATCGACACCATCGAGCAGGCACTGCACTGTTGCGGATGGACGGTGGGGCCGGCGGGCTACGTGGTGGCCTATGCCTTGGCGGAAGCCAATCTTCGCCTCGGCCACACGGTCGTTGCCGAATCGGTCAATCCGCTCGCGGTGACGCGCGATGCCTGGCGCAAGACCGCGACGATCACCGGCGCCGATCTGGTGGAGATCGAGATCGTTTGCTCCGATCCGGTCGAACACCGTCGCCGGGTCGAGACGCGGGTGAGCGACATTGCCGGACTGGCGCTGCCGACCTGGCAACTCGTCGTCGATCGCGAATACGAGCCCTGGGATCAACCGCGTATCGTGATCGACACTGCCGGCCGCACGGTCGACGACGCGCTCGACGAACTGCGCCGGCGCATCGACCGTGCAACGCATGAAGGCGGCTGAAACCCCCCAGGCGCCGGCGCGGCGAACCCTGGTCACCGCCACCCTTGGCATTACGCAGACCCTCGCGTGGGCGTCGACCTACTACCTGCCGGCGGTGATGGCGGACCCGATCTCGGCCGGGCTCGGCGTGTCGCGCGACTGGTTCTTCGGCCTGTTCTCGGCATCGTTGCTGCTGTCGGGACTGCTCGGTCCCCTGGCGGGGCGCGCGATCGACCGGCTCGGTGGTCGCGATGTGCTGGCGTTCACCAACCTGATCTTCGCCGCCGGGCTCGTCGTGCTGGCGCAGGCATCGGGGCTGGGCGGGCTCGCCGTCGCGTGGGCCGTGCTCGGCGTTGGCATGGGGTTCGGGCTCTACGAAGCCGCTTTTGCCACCGCGGCCGGCCTGTATGGCGGCAACGCACGCGGCGCGATCACCGGCATCACCTTGTTCGCCGGCTTTGCCAGCACGATCGGCTGGCCGGCGAGCGTGGCGTTCACCGGGGTTTTTGGCTGGCGCGGCGCCTGCCTCGCCTGGGCGGCGCTGCATCTGGCAATCGGCCTGCCACTCAACCGTCTGCTGGTGCCGAAAGCGGGCGCGCCGCTGGTCGAGAACGCGCCGAGCGCACCGGGCGGGGTGTCGGCGCTGATGATCGTGCTGGCCGGCGTGTTCGCGGCGAGCTGGTTCGTCGCGGTCGGCATGGCAGCGCATCTGCCGCGACTGTTGCAGGCGCTCGGGGCGACACCGACCGCGGCGATCGCGGCGGCGACGCTGGTTGGCCCTGCCCAGGTCGCGGCGCGGCTGGTCGAATTCAGCTTGCTGCGCCGCGTCTCCCCGCTGGTCTCGGCCCGCTTGGCGACCGCGCTGCCCCCGGTGGGCGCCGTTGCTCTCGCCCTGCTCGGCGCTCCGGCGGCGGCGCTGTTCGCGATTCTGCATGGTGCCGGCAACGGCTTGCTGACGATCGCGCGCGGCACCCTGCCGCTCGCCTTGTTCGGCGCGGCCGGCTACGGACTCCGCACCGGGCTGCTCGCGGCACCCGCCCGCATCCTGCAAGGCGGCGCGCCCTTGCTTTTCGCGTTGGTGCTCGAGCGCGCCGGCCCGCGCACTATCCTGCTGCTCGCGGGAGCGCTGATGGGCGGGTGTTTCATTGCGTTGTCGTTGCTGCGTGTGCCGCCCCGGGTGCCGTGACATGCCGCCCGCCACCGGGCAGGCGGTCTCGGGGCCGCCCGCCTTGGTATCCGGTATCGGCGCGCCCATCTGATCGGTGCCGCAAGCCGAGGAGAACGCTCATGTCACACACAGCGTCGTCGCTACGCCGGCCGGTCGTGGTCGGCATCAACCACATCGCGCTGGAAGTCGGCGACGTGGAACGGGCGCTCGAATTCTACGGTCGCATCTTCGAATTCAAGCTGCGTGGCAGGGGAAAGGGCGCGGCGTTCATCGACATGGGTGACCAATTCATCGCGCTGATGGAGGGGCCGGTGAAGCAACCCGCTGGTCACCGGCATTTCGGGGTCGCCGTCGATGATCGCGCCGCCGTGCGCGCGCTAGCGGAGGCGGCCGGCGCGGTGATGGTCGAGGGTCCGTTCCTCGACTTCCTCGACCCGTGGGGCAATCGGGTCGAGGTGGTCGACTACGCGGATATCCAGTTCACCAAGGCACCGCACGTCTTGCGCGGCATGGGCCTCGGCCTCGCCAAAAGTGAGAAGGCGCGGGCTGAACTGGCGGACAAGGGCATGGACCAACCCGCCTGACCGCAGTCAGGCGGACAGGCTTCAATACCCAAGCGGCTGGTCCACGATCGGCACCCAGCGGCCGTCCTTCACGACCGACAGCCAAGCCTTTGAGGAGCCGTGGTGATCGTTCGGACCCAGGGTGACGGGTGGTGAGCCAAAAATGTCCTGATAGTCCTTGATGCTCTCGAGCCCTTTGATGAAGCTGTCAAGCGTGAGGTCTTTTCCCGCGCGGTCGAGCGCCAGCAGCACCACCTGGGCGGCGCTGTATCCCATCTCGCCGATGAAATTCGGCTCAATCCCGAAGCGCTGCTTGTATTTGTGCGTGAACTCCTGGACCGCCGGGCGCTTGTCGTCCGGATAGGCGATGAGCCCCGGACTGGCGGCGTAATACCCTTCCCCAACGCCACCCGGAGCTTCGGCAACGGCGGTGTCGTAGGAGGCGAACTGCCCGAGGAAGTCGACGTTCCAGCCCATCTTGCGGGCGGTCGACAGGATGAGCGTGGAATCGCGCACGATCGTGCCGGTTGCAATGATGTCGCAATTCGCATCGCGCAGGCGGGCCAGCGATGCGGTGAAGTCGGTGTCGGTCGGCTTGTGCGCGGTCTGCCCGACCACCTCGAGCTTCTCCGCCTTGGCTTGCTCGACGACGCCGGCCAGCACGTCACGGCCGAAATCGGTATCTTGATACATCGCGCAGATGCGCTTCTTGCCCTTGTGCTCGACGAAGTATTTTATCCCGGTGCGCATCTGGTCGTAATACGAGGCGAACTGGCCGAACTTCAGGCGATTGAACGGCTCGTACATGGACCGTGCCGCGGTCAGCGGAAACACGTTGGGCACGTTGTGTTCGAGCTGGGTCGGCATGTTGGCGTTGTTCATCGGCGTGCCGCCGTTGCTCACCATGGCAAAGACATTGTCGCGGTTGAGCATCTTGTTCATTGCTTGGACGGCGCGCGGAACCTGATACTGGTTGTCTTCGACGATGTAGCGGATCTTGCGGCCATGCACGCCGCCCTTCTCGTTGGCTTCGTCGAACGCCATGCGAACGGCCTGGCTGTTGTTCACACCCTGGACCGCGGTGACGCCGGACAGATCGGTGATCGTCCCGATGACGATCTCGCTGTCGGTCACGCCGCGAACGGAGGCGGCGTTCACTTCGGCACCGACGAGCGTTGTGGCAGCAAAAAGCAGCGAACAGAGCAACGTGCCCCGCCCGGTTGGCAACGACGCTTTCATGCGAACGTATCCTCCTTTTGCACCGGACCGAGCCGGCATTCTTGAACGGTCAGTAGCGACGCGCCAAGTTAGCCCGTTCTGTCCGCTGCGTGCCAGGGGCGAGGGAGCGGTGCTGGCCGCGCTCCAGCACCAGGCGTTCGAGCTGCTCGGCCCGATGCGAAGCGGTGTGCGCCGCCAACGTGCGTCGCCGCCCGGCATGGCCGATGGCGGCGCGCTCGGTCTCCGGCAGATCCAGGGCGGCGAGGACTTGCTCGCTCGTCTCGGCGATCACGATCTCCCGCTGCGGCAGGAACAACGCGCCCAGCCCGTCCCACGGATCGGAGATGATTGGCGTGGCGCACGAGGCCGCCTCAAACAACCGGACGCTCGGGCTGTAACCGGCGGCGATCATGTCGGCGCGCGTGACGTTCAAGGTCCAGCCGAGGCTCGAATAGAACGCGGCGTGCGCGGCGGGAGGCAGATGCTCGATGCGATCGACGTTCTCGGGCCAGGCGATGCCGGTTGGGTAGAGCGGCCCGGCGACCACGAAGCGACGGCGCGGGGCTTGGCGCGCCGGTTTCAGTAATAACTGTTCGAGCGTCGGCTGCCGGTCCGGGCTGTAGGTGCCGAGATAACCGAGATCCCAGCGACGTGGCGCGCCGGTCGGCTGGTAGAGCGAGGGGTCGACCGAGCAATACAGCGCGTGGGCGCTGGCGGCGCCGAACTCGCGTTCCAGTCGGTCCAGGGTCGGGCCGCCGGTGAAGGAGAGATAGAGGTCGAAGCCGCGCACCATCTGGGGCGTCAGGTATTCGTGGTCGCCAGCGAGGAGCTTCGCCAGGGTCACCGGAGTGTCGATGTCGTAGAACGCCGTCATGCCCCTTGCGGCGCGTTGCACGAACCCGGCGACCGCGGCGCCTTCCGGCACGTAGGAGCCGAGCACCACCAGGTCGGCGGCGCCGATCTCCTCGCGCCACGATGCGAGGTTTTCTACATTGTCGTACAGCGCCAGCTCGCAGAAATCCGGCCGCGCCATGTCGCGGTGCTCGGCATACCAGGGCTGGTCGCGTTCCAGGAACAAGATGTGATGGCCGCGACCAGCCAAAGCGCGCAGCAACGCGCGATAGGTCGTCGCGTGACCGTTGCCCCAGGACGAGCTGAGGCTGAGACCGAGCACGACGAGACGCAGCCGCCGGTTCATGCCGCCACCGCCGCGCGCTTGCGTTCCAGCGCCTCGGTCAGCAGCGCGTGCACCGTCGCCGCGCGCTCCGCGTAGGTGTGCTCGCGCAACACCCGTCGCAGCGCGCGCTGGCCGATCGCGACGGCGCGCTCCCTGGTGAGCGCCGCGAGGTGCTCGACGACGTCGGCGCCGTCACGCGCGACCAATATCTCCTCGTCGGGTGTGAGGAACAGCTCGATGCCTTCCCATGCGTCGGTGATTAGACAGGCACCGGCGCCCGCCGCCTCGAACACCCGGGTGGCCGGCGAGAATCCGACCGCCGCCATGTTGTCGCGCGCCACGTTCAGCACGGCGAGTGCCGAAGCGTTGAAACGGTTGTGCGCCGCCGTCGGTACGTGGCCGATGGCGCGCACGTTGGACGGCGTTGCCTTGTCGCCCCAGCCGGAGCCGCCGAGCAGGAAGCGCCGGTCGGGCAACCGAGCCGCTGGTTGCAGAAAGAACGCCTCGATCCTGGCCTCGCGATCCGGCAGCCGGTTCGCCAGCAGCGAGAGATCGGCAGCGAATTCTGGCGAGTGTGCGGCCGGATGATGCGTCTCGGCGTCGAGTGCGTTGTAGATCGGCACGCAAGCACGGGCACCCAGCTCGCGATACGCTGTCACCACTGGCGGGCCGCCGCCATAGGTCAGCACCAGATCGAGCGCGGGGAGCATTTCGTGCAGCGCTTCACCGGCGTTGGCGCGGAGTGCTGCGATCGTCGCGGGGGCGTCCACGTCCCAGAACACGCGCAACGCCCGGGAGCCGGCGGCTTGCACGGCGCCGACCAGCAACGCGTCGTCGAACACGCCGACGCCGCTCGCCTTCACCACGACATCGGCTTGCGTCGCCTCCGCGAGCACCGCGCGCACGCCGTCCTCGGTTGCGGGATACACCACCACGCCGGCCCAGTCGGGCGGGTCGATATCGCGATGCGCCTGCCGATCGTAGGCGTCCGGCTCGTAGAAGGTGATGCGATGTCCGAGCCCGGCGAGGGCGCGCAGCAATCCGCGATAGTAGGTTGCGGCGCCGTTCCAATAGGAGGACAGCAGGCTTGATCCGTAGAACGCGATCTGCATCAGGCGAGCACCGATTGGTCGAGCGTGGCGACAATGCCGAGCAGTTCATCGACGCGATGGGCGCAGGTGTGGCGCGCACGGATCGTTTCGAGGCCGCTGGCGACGAGTGCGGCGCGCTGGTCGGCATCGCGGGCAAGCGAACGCAGATGCCGTTCCATCGCCGCGCCGTCCTCGGCCACCAGATAATCGCGGCCGGGGCGGAACAGGTTCTCGCTGTCCTGCCAGGGCGCCGAGAGCAACGGGATGCCGCAGGCCAGCGCCTCGAACACGCGGATCGTCGGAATGCCCGGTAGCGCGTTCGCGTAGTGACGACGCGGCACGTGGACGGTCGCCAGGTGTCGCGCGAACGTCGCCGGTGCCGCCGCGTTGGGCAGCCAGCCGTGGTAACGCGCGCCCGCGCGAGCGAGCTCCGTCAGCGCCTCCGCCGGGTAGCGCACGCCATGAATGTCGAGGCCGAGCCCGGCGCGCCGCACCGGCTCGAGCAGGAAGCCGCGCAACTCGTCGCTGCGCTCGTCATCACCCCAGTTGCCGATCCACACCACACCGTTGCGTGACTGCTCCTGCGCTGGCGGATGGAACAGGTGCGTATCGGCCGCCTCGTGCCAGACGAACACGCGCCTGCCCCAGCCTTGCCGCCGATACACCTCCGCGAGCGATGCGCCAAACGCCAGCACGCCGTCATAGCCGGACAGATCCAGCGCTCGCAGCGCGGCGGGATCGCTGACGCCACGGTGGTGGGTGTCGTGGAACAGCAGCAGGAACCGCCCCGCGCGTTGCCGATAGCGGCCGATCGCGGCGATCAGCGCCGGCGCGGTCCACTCGTGAGCGATCACCACATCCACGTCGTCGAGGGCGGCACCGATATCCAGGTCGGCCGCGTAGGCGCGCGAGGACAGGCCGGGAAAGTCACGCTTGAAACAATCGAGCGCGGCTTGGCCGTGATCGGCTTGCAGGTTCGCCTGACTCCAGCCGTCCTCCGGCTCGAAGACGCGTATTTCGTGCCCGCGACTGGTCAACTCGCGCAGCACGCCGCGCAGGAAATGCGCGTTGCCGTGATTCCAGCACGAGACGAGCGAATGGGTGAAGTAGGCCAGGCGCATCGCGGCGCTACGCAGCCGGGGCGGGACTGGCGGCGCATCGCACCGCGTGATGCACCGCCGCCGTGCCGCGTGCCATTGCCGTCGCGGTGTAGCGCCCGGCCCGTTCGCGCGCCAGTGCGCCGAAACGCACGACAGCAGCGGGATCGCCGATCAGGCTGGCGAGAGCGCGGAGCCATTGGGCCTCGTCCTCGGCATCGACGAACACCGCCGCGCCGTCCCAGAGCGCGTGGAAGCTCGGGATATCGGAGAGCACCAGCGGCATGCCGGCTTGCGCCGCCTCCAGCACGCCGAGGCCGAACGGCTCGTAGCGCGCCGGTGCCGCGTAGATCGACGCCGACGCGTAGTGGCGTCGCAGCGCGGCGGCATCGAGCGTGCCCAGAAGCGTGAGCCGATCGAGCTTGATGGCCGCGCCGTTCGGTCCCGCGGTTGGACCGGCGGCGAGGATCGGCGCTCCGACGAGCGGCGCGATGCGATCGAGCAGCGCGATATTTTTCCCCGTGTCCCATAACCGCCCACCGGTCAGGATCTCCCGGCGACGACGCGGCTCGCCCGCGACTTGCATCGGCCGGCAACCGTTGTGCACGACGGTGATCTCGACGGGGCCGTACGCGCGGCGCAGCGCGTCGGCGAATGCGGCGGTGGGTGCGATCACCGCGTCCGAGGCAAGCAAACCGCGTCCGGTGGCGGCGATGCGCCAGCGAAATTCCTCCGGCGGCGGCGTCTTGCGCACGGCGCTCCACCAGGTCGCGAGGCAGGAGTGGGCGACCGAAACGACCGGGGTGGCGAAATCGTGCCAAGCGGCGAAAGCCGGCGCGTGCAGGTGGACTTGGTCGGTGCCCACGCGGTGCGCCAGCCGACCGAGCGCGGCCGCCGCTTGTCGCAGCGCCGCTTCGTCGGGCGCGGTCCAGTCGAGCGGCAGCGCGGTCTCGACCAGCGACGCGACGCCGCGCGCCTCCGCCGCTTGCGCCGCACTTGGTGACGGGCCGAGCACGGCGATCACGCTGTCGATGTCGGATGCGGCAAACCCATGCGCGAGCTCGATCGCGTAGCGCCACACGCCGCCCACCGCATCGGCAGTGATGAGAACACGCGGCCGGTTCACCCCAGGCACGCGCGTTCCAGTTCCCGCAATGGCAGTGGCCGCTCGTCCTGGATGTCGCTGAACCGATCGAACAACGCGAGATAGCGCTGATGCGCGCGTTCCCAGGCAAGATCGTCCGGTTCGCCGAACAGGCGGCGGTAGTCGGGCGAGCTGGGGTAGGGGAACAGCGGCACCGGATCGTTGGCCCACACCGCGTGGCGCCGCAGCCGCTCGCGCCAGGGTTCTACCAGCGCCGCATCATCGCCGTCGGATTGCAGCAGGTTGGCCTGCACGAACGGGACGTGCTGGCGCGCGAGAATGAGCAGCTCGGCCAGTTCGTCCGTGGTCTTGCGGCACTTCTTGTCGAGCGCGTCGCGGCCCTGCTCGGTCAGGCTCTCGACGCCGGCCTCGATCGAGACGCAGCCGGCACGGCCGAGCAACGCGATCATCTCCGGCTGCCACAGGTCGATGCGCGTCTGCACGCCGAATTTCATGCCGCGCGGCACCAGCGCCTCCAGCAAGGCACGCTGCGGGAGAAAGATTTCGTCGATGAAGTAGAGATACGTCACACCCTGCGCGCGTAGCCGGTCGATCTCGTCGAGCAAAGGCGGCAGGTCGCGCCGGCGATAGCTGTCACGATAGTCGATCTTGGCGCAGAAGCTGCAGGAATAGGGGCAGCCGCGCGACGCCTCCACCTCGGCGCCGGGCCCGCTCGGCGGCGCCTCGAACCGGTGGTGATGGTGATGGTGGCGGGCGATCCAGGCATCGGGCCAGCGCAGCGCCGGCAGGTCGGTGAATCGTGCGATACGCGGCGGGCCGCTGGTGCGCAGCTCGCCGGCCTCAAGCCAGGCGAGTCCTGGGACCGTCGTGCGTGGCGCGCCGTCGGCGAGCTCGGCAACAACTTCGTCGCACTCGCCGCGTATCACCACATCGGCGCCAAGCTTGCGCAACGTCGCCGCCGGGGTCGCCGATCCGTGTGGCCCGACCGCCACAATGGTCCCGCCGCGTCCGTCGAGGGCCGCGATCATTTCGCGCGGCACACGTTGCTCGGGCGGCGCGCAACGCCAGAACAGGTAGCTCGGCGCGGTCGCGACCACGGTGATATCGGGTTGGAACCCCGCCACCTCATTGGCGAGCGAGCGCATGTCGCGGCCGAACAGATGGCCATCGAGCATCAGGGTGGCATGGTCCGCGCGGTCGAGCATGGCCGCGGCGTAGCCGAGTTCCAGCGGCAAATGGGGCTCGCGACAGCCGAAATAGATGCTGTGATCGAAGCTCCACGGCGGATTGACCAGCGCGACCCTCATTGCGCGGCCTCGACCCGTGCCGCCGCGACCCGCTCGCCGTCGAACCACTCGGCCAGCAGGGCGAGGCCGGCCTGCCAGCTTTGCCGTGGGCGCCAGTCGAGGACGGTGCGGAGCCTTCGCGTGTCAGCCACGAAATAGCGTTGATCGGCGACCCGCCAGTCCTCGAAGCGAAGGTCCGCCGTGCGGCCCAGCATGGCCTGCATCCGGTCGAGCACCTGCAGCAAGCTCACCGCGTTCTGCGGACCACCGCCGAGGTTGAACGCCTGCCCGTAAACCGCGTCGATGCGACGCCACGCCGCGAGGTAGGCATCGATGGCGTCGTCGATCCACAGCACGTCGCGCACCTGCTTGCCGTCGCCATAGACGGTGATCGGCGCGCCTTCGAGCATGCGGAGCAGGAAATGCGCGACCCAGCCTTGGTCCTCGGTGCCGCGCTGGCGCCGTCCGTAGATGCAGCTCATGCGCAGCACGGTGGTCGGCAGGCCGAAGCTGCGCCCGTAATCGAGGACGTATTGATCGGCCGCGCCCTTCGAGCAACCATAGGGGGTGTGAAAGCTGAGCCGGCAATCCTCGCTGATGCCGTTCGCGCGTTGCTCCGCGTCGGTCGGCAGGTACGTTGCATCGCTCTCGGCCAAGGCAATGCCATCGAGATCGCCGTAGACCTTGTTGGTGCTGGCGAAGATCGCCGGTGGCGGTTCGGCGCGACGGCGCAATGCCTCCAGCAGATTGATCGTGCCGAGAAGATTGACGTCGAAATCGGTGCGCGGATCGCGCATGCTGGTGGTGACCGCCACCTGGGCGGCGAGATGGAACACCGCCGCGCAGCGCTGCACTGCGGCGGTCAGCGCCTCGGCGTCGCGGATGTCGGCGATCACCGGGGTGACGCGGTGCGGGTGGCGGCGACGCAGCCAATCGAGATTGTTGGCGACACCGGGACGCGCCAGCGAATCATAGACGATCACGTCATGGCCGGCGCTCGCCAGACGATCGACGAGGTTGCTGCCGATGAAGCCGGCACCCCCGGTGACGAGCACCGGCCCGCTGGCGTTCATGTCACCAGGCCCCGCTCCTCGAGCTCTCGCCGTGCCTCCGTGACCCGATCCACCGCGCGCTGTCGCCGCACCCAGTCCGAAAGTTCCTCCAGGCTGTCATCGAAGCAGCGTCGCGGCTCGTAACCCAATCGGTTCCGCGCCGCGCCGATGTCGGCGAAGCAATGGCGGATGTCGCCGACCCGCGCCTGTTGCGTGATTTCCGGCCGCAGATGCGGCTTGCGCATTGCACCGGCGATAGCGCGTGCCACCTCGGCGACGCTGACATCGCGACCGCTGCCGATATTGAACACGCCACCAGCGGCGTCATGGTGCTCAAGTGCGAGGACGAACGCCCGGGCCACATCCTCGACGTGCACGAAATCGCGCCGCTGCTCGCCATCCTCGAAAACCAGCGGGCGCTCTTCGTTCTGTAGCCGTGAAGCGAAGATCGCCAGCACGCCGGTATAGGGATTGGACAAAGCCTGGCCGGGACCGTAGACGTTGAACAGCCGCAACGCGACCCCTTCCATGCCGTACGCGGGTGCCACGGTGAGCGTGAGCCGCTCTTGCACGAACTTGGTCACCGCGTAGACCGAGGCGAGTTCCGGTCGCTTCGATTCCGGTGTGGCAATCGGCACTAGGCGTCCGCCCGCGGCGTCGGCCGGGTCCCACCCGGTGCGCGCCATCCGCCGGACCGGTCGTACCGCGTCCTCGACGGCATTGCCCGCCGCGTTGCGATACAGCCCTTCGCCGTAGATGCTCATCGACGAGGCGACCACCAGCCGCTTGACCGGGTGGCGGAGCAACGCTTGCAGCAGAACGGCGGTGCCGTGGTCGTTGACCGACACGTAGCGGTCGATTGCGTACATGCTTTGCCCGACCCCGACTTCGGCGGCGAGATGCACTACCTTGTCGACGTCGCGCACGGCCGGGGTCATCACGTCCGGATCGCGGACATCGCCCTCGATGAACTCCACGTGGTCGAGGATCGGATCAGGTTCGACGCCGCGATGCACCTGCTCGATCAGACTGTCGATGACGCGAACCGTGTCGCCACGTTCGAGAAGCGCCCGAACCACATGCCGACCGATAAAACCCGCGCCTCCGGTTACCAGGACCAATCCGCCCATTCGGCTGGCTCAACTCCGTTCCAAATCAGGCTCGATCGGGGAGAACCCGTCCCCGCTTCCAGGTCGAAGGCCCTCCGGCGGCGCGGCGGGTAGGCGGACAAAGCACGCTAGCAACGCGACCAGGGGTACTCAGGTTGCGCTCCCTGGTGCATCATCCGGCGCACGGCCACAATAGGTGTGGATAAGACGAGGACGATCGCGGATGTCGGAGAAACACGCTGTCCGGCGGGTTCGCACCGCCGAGCTGGAGATTGCCTACGAGCAGCACGGCGCGGACGACGCTGCGCCGGTCATCCTGCTGCACGGCTTTCCCGACGATCCGCGTGCCTGGGATGGTGTGGCACCCGAGTTGGCCGAGGCGGGATGCCGGGTGCTCGTCCCGTGGCTGCGCGGCTACGGCGGCACACGTTTTCTCGATCCGGCGACGCCACGCTCCGGCCAGCAGGCGGCACTCGGGGCGGACCTGCTCGCGTTTCTGGACGTGCTCGGGCTTGGGCAGGCCACGCTTGCGGGCTACGACTGGGGCGGTCGCGCGGCCTGCATCGTCGCCGCGCTCTGGCCGGCGCGGGTGCGCGGACTGGTCTCGATCAACGGCTACAACATCCAGGATATCGCCGCATCAGGCCGGCCGGCCGACCCGGCGCAGGAATTGCGCCACTGGTATCAGTGGTATTTTCATACGGAACGAGGTCGCGCCGGTCTCGCGGCCAACCGGCGCGAGCTGTGCCGGCTGCTCTGGGCCTTGTGGTCGCCCAACATGCCGATCGACGAGGCGGCCTATGAGCGTACGGCGGAAAGTTTCAACAATCCCGATTTCGTCGAGGTGGTGATCCAGTCGTATCGGCACCGGCACCGAGCGGCCCTCGGCGACCCGGCTGTGGAGCCGATCGAGCAGCGCCTCGCCGACCGGCCGCCGATCTCGGTGCCGACAGTGGTGTTGCATGGTGCGTGCGATGGCGTCGACCCGCCGGCCAACAGCGAGCCGCACGCGGCGCGGTTCATCGGCCGATACGAGCGCCGCGTGGTTCCGACCGTCGGGCATTTCCTGCCGCGCGAGGCGCCCGAACAGGTGGTGGCGGCGGTGCGGAACCTTTTGAACCCATAATAGTGACGGGATTTGCCGCCAATCGTCGCGAATCTCTTGTTTCCGGGCGCGGACGTGTGATTCTGTAGCTGGAGGGGCGGAAAGTCCCGATTCGAGCAGCGAGGCTTATTCCATGGCCAAGAAACCCTCGACGGCGAAGCAGCCCGCCGCCACGGCGTCGAAAAAACCCGCGTCCAAAACGAGCGCTGGAAAGACCGCCGCACCCAGCAAGACGAGTGCGACCAAGTCTGCCGCGACCAAGTCTGCCGCGACCAAGTCTGCCGCGACCAAGTCTGCCGCGGCGAAGACCTCCAAGTCGGCCGCTCCCGCGAAAGGCGCAAAGGCCGCCGCCACGGCAGCACCTGGCACGGTGACCTTGAAGCATCTGGCGGTGCGCCTCGCCGAGGGGCACGAGATGGCGAAGCGCCAGGCGGACGCGGTGGTGTCCGACCTGGTCGGCATGATGGTCACTCACCTGAAGAAGGGCGACCGGGTCAGGATCGGTGGGCTTGGCATCCTGCAGGTGCGGCACCGCGCCGCGCGCATGGGGCGCAATCCGGCAACCGGCGAGGCCATCAAGATCAAGGCCAGCAAGAAGATCGCGTTCCGCGCCGCCAAGGAGCTCAAGGAAGCGATCTGATCCTGCACTCGGCTGGCCGGCATACCAAACCGCTATGTCGGCCAGCCGAGTGATGGTGCGGGATTGCTTCGCCTCCGGCTGACTGTGACGATCCGAGGTATTAGCACGGGCCGTGTTGACGACCTCCCGCTGGCCGAAGATGGTCAAGAAACAGGGCTTCTGGGGGCAAGTGCCAGAGATTTTCCTTGCGCACCTTGTTCGCGTTGTGTTCTATTCCGTTCGTGACCTACGTCCTCCCACCCCCAATCGAACGCTTCGCCCTCATCATTGAGGCGTTGTGCCAGGCCGCTGCCGAGCGCAGCGCCAGGCGCTGGATTGCGGTGGCCATTGCCAACCTGATCTGGCTCCGGCTGCGACGCACCGGCGCGCGGTTCGCCAAGCTGGCCGCGCGGGTCCGCGCGGGCGAGCTCCCGGCCGCCGCGCGGAGGTCCGCATCGGGTGCGTCCGACCAGTCGGCGGAGTCCCGCGCCGACCGCCAAGCGAAGCGGCGCAAGTCGGATGATCCGGCGGACTGTCCGGCCAAGCGTCTGCCGCGCGGCTTTGCCTGGCTGCTTCGGCTGGTGCCGGAGGCGGCGGTCTATGGCAGTCAGCTGAACCATCTGCTGTCCGACCCGGAGATGGTGGCGCTGCTGCAAGCCGCGCCGCAGATGGGCCGGCTGCTGCGCCCGCTCTGTCAGATGCTGGGCATCAGGCTATCCGAACACCCCCTCTTGCAACACACGCCGCGTAAGCGCGCCGCAGCCTCGCCCGCCGGTGCGCCCGCCGACGCCGCAGCGCCCGCGCGAAGTTCCGCCGAGGCGCCGCAAGCGACCGGCCGTTCCCGCCGTCGTCGTGCCGCCCGGCGGGTCGACCAGCTGCCGTGGGTCGTCCGCGGCCCGCCGGGCGGACTTTTTGAACCGGGATGAACGCGTCGCGCCAAGCCACGTCCTAATCGTTCCGGTTAAGTAACGTAATCGCCGTTTAGGTCGGCTCCGGTGGGACTGGAACCAACCCAACATCGTCATCGCACGGCGCGCAGCGTCGTGGCGATCCACGGGTGTTGCATCACCGGCTCGCCGGATGGCCCGGTTAGGGTGGACGGCCCCGAACGGCATCTGTGCCAAGGTTTGGGCTGCTGAGATCCGAGCAAGAGAGGCCGCCGGTGGACCAGATTATCCGTATCGGCATGGACACGTCCAATTCGCATTTTTTAAATGCACGGGGTGAATGCCGCCGAGCAGCCGGTGCTGCGCAACAAGCTGCAACCATGGCGCTGGAGGCGTGCGGGAGCGTCGCATCACTGGAATCCGGTGCTCAGCGCAATGGGGCACACGGTGAAGCGGCAGCTCGCCCCCAACCCTACGTCAAGCGCGGCAAGAACGACGCGGCGGACGCCGAAGCGCTATGCGAGGCGGCCAGCCGGCCGACCATGCGCTACAGTCCGGTCCAGACGGCGAATCAGTAGGCAGCGTTGATGCTGGCCACCTCGCGCGAGCAGCTGGTACGGTAGCGCATCCAGCTTTGCCGGCGTATTTCGAAACCGTCGGCGCACTGCGGTATCAATAACCTAGTATCCACTTTGGATCTCAAGTTCGGATGACGAACTTCAGATCCGGGACACTAGCGCCCGTAGTAGACCGTGGACGGCGGGTAGTAGGCCGGCTGCGGTGAGTAGTAGGTCGCGGGCGGGTAGTACGCCGGCGCTGGTGCGGCGTAGACCGGCGGCGGTGGCGCGTAATAAACCGGGGGTGCCGGCGCGACATACACCGGGGGCGGCGGGGCAAGCGCTCCAGCGATCAGCGCGCCGGCGCCCAGTCCGAGCAAAGCACCACCGACGACCGCGCCCGGCCCCCAGTGCGGACCCGAGCGATAGCCGTAGCCGCCGCGATAGCCGTGGCCGCCGCCGTGGCCGTAGCCGCCGTGATGGCCGCGCCATTCAGCGTGGGCCGCCAACGGTGCGGCGAGCAACGCGGCGGCGAGCGGCAGAGCCAGTATACGTTTCGCCGTGAGAGCCATGGTCCACCTCATCAACGACGGGCTCCTCGAAGGGCCCGGTGCAGGGTCGTAATCTGGGCGCGGTCTGTGTCAAATTTTGGGCGGGCCGGTGATGATTGCGAGGCGCCCCCGCGTGCTCAGATCGTCACTCGATAGGGGTGGCAAAACACCTCGAAGCCATCGTGCCGCGCGACGCCGATCACGGTGATGCCGGCGGCATCGGCGACGCGCAACGCGAGCGCCGTCGGCGCCGAGATCGCCATGATCACCGGGGCGCCGATGCGCGCGGCCTTCTGCACCAGTTCCACCGAGACCCGGCTGGTCAGCGCGACCACACCCTCCGCCGCGCTCGACCCGGTTCGCGCCAGCGCCCCCGCCAGCTTGTCGAGCGCGTTGTGCCGGCCGACATCCTCGCGGAGCAGCACGATGCCGTCACGTTCGGTCCAGAACGCCGCCGCGTGGACTGCGTGAGTGGCGTGGTTCAGCGGCTGATGGGCCGCCAACTGCTCCGGCAGCGCGGCGAGCCTCGTCGCCGAGACGAGCGCGGTGCTGCTGATCAATGGGGGCTGGCGCGCCGCTTCGTCCAGGCTTTCGAGGCCGCATAGGCCGCAGCCGGTGGCGCCGGCGAGGAAACGCCGCCGGCGCAGCAACGCATCCAGGCGCAGCCCCGTCACCGACAAACGCAACTCGATGCCATGCTCGACCGTGACCACGTCGAGCGCCTCGATCTCCTCGGGATGGGCGACGATCCGCTCGGTGAGGCTGAAGCCGATCGCGAAATCCTCGAGATCGGCGGGTGTCGCCAGCATCACCGCCTGGGTCACGCGCCCATAGGTGAGCGCGACCGGCGTCTCCTCGGCAAGAAAGCGCTCCGCCGCCGTCATGCCGCCGCTGCGCCAGGTGCAAACGTCGGCGCGGCGAAATGGCGGTGGCAGCGCGGCGCCGATGGTCGCTTGCGGGATGGCGTCGGTCGGGTCGGGATGCGGGACTGCCACTTTCTCCTGGCCTGCTGCGCGGAACGTCGCCCGTTCAACGATGCGGCCCGACCGATGTTCCCCACGGCGGGACTGGTCCAAGCGGGCAAACCGGCCGAGACTGGCGGGGATCACGCCATGCGGCTGCAAGGGGCGCCCCGATGCGATTTGGCTTCAACCTGCCGATCAGCGGTCCGATGTCCGAACCCGACACCATGGCGCGTCTCGCGCAAGAGGGGGAACGGATCGGCTTCGACTACCTCACTCTCACCGATCACCTGATCCTGCCGGACACGTCGGTGCCGGGCTATCCCTATTCCGAGAGCGGCGAGTTCTACGGAACGGGTCCGACCAGCCGGCACGAGATGCTGGCCGCCGTCGCCTGGGTGGCGGCGAAGACCAGCCGCATCCGCCTGGTCACCGCCGTGCTGGTGGTGCCGCATCGCCCGGCGGTGCTCGCCGCCAAGGCGCTCACCACGATCGACGTGCTCTCCGGCGGCCGGCTGATCGTGGGGATCGGCGCCGGCTGGCTGCGGGCCGAGTTCGACGCCGCCGTGACCACCCCGTTTGCCGAACGCGGCGCGGTCACCGACGAGTATGTCGACGCGTTCCGCACGCTCTGGACCGAGGCGTCGCCGCGGATCGACGGGAAATACGTGCGCGTGGCTGATCTGCTGTTCGAGCCGAAGCCGGTGCAGAAGCCGCACCCGCCGATCTGGGTGGGCGGGGAGAGCGGGCCGTCGATGCGCCGGGCAGCGCGGATCGGCGACGCGTGGTATCCGATCGGCAGCAACAACAAGCACCTGCTCGACACGTTGCCGCGCCTGCGCGCGGGCATCGAGCGTTTGCGCAAGCTGACCGCCGATGCCGGACGCGACCCGGCGGCGGTCGAGGTGGTGTATCGCGTCAAGCGCTACGGCGAGGTCGTGCCGGCGCGGGCGTCCAATGGTGATCGACGACTGTTCTCCGGCACCGATGCCGACGTGCTCGGCGACCTCCGGGCGCTGCGCGACCTCGGCGTCACGGCGATCGACTTCGATTTCGAGTGGACCGAAAGCGCCGACGCCGCCCTGGCGGAGATGCGGCGGTTCCACGCGGCGGTGCTGACGCGGGTCTGACCCCGCCGGTCTGACCACGCCCGTCTCAACGCGCCGGTGTGACGCAACTTGTGATCTGGTCCATGATGAGGCGATCGAGGATGCGGCGATCGAGCTGGCAGGAGCGAACAGGTGCTGGAAGTTGAGAAACCCGCCGAGATGGCGGACCATCTCGGGAATGAAATCGGCACGAGCGAATGGGTCCTGGTGGATCAGGCCATGATCGACAAGTTCGCCGATGCGACCGGGGATCATCAGTGGATCCATGTCGATCAGGAGCGCGCCAGGCGCGAGATGCCGGATGGCAAGACGATCGCGCACGGATTCCTGACACTCTCGCTGGTGCCCATGCTGTCCGCCTCGATCTACCGGATCAGGCAGAGCTCGCGCGGCATCAATTATGGCTTGAACCGGGTGCGGTTCACCGCGCCGGTGCAGGCTGGTTCGCGGGTGCGGCTGTCGCAGAAGCTGCAGACGATCGAACCCGTGGAGGGCGGCCAGCGCCTCACCTTCCTGAGCACGATCGAGATCGAGGGCCAATCACGCCCGGCGTTGGTCGCCGAGACCATCGCCCTGGCCTACGACTGAGGAGCACGGAATGCCCGACACATTGCCCGCGGCGAATGCCGCCCCGCCGGACGCCAAGACGGTCGCCGAGCTCGGCGAGCAGCTCACCCAGTTGCTACGACTGCGCACGTTCCCGATCGGCATGAAGCTGTTCGAGAACCTCGACGAGATGAACGCCGTGCCCGGCTTGCGCCGACCGACACCGGGCAAGACCTACTCGACCTGCCAGCTCGTGACGCGCTCGCGCATCGCCGGGTTCACCCTCGGCATCACCACCGAGAACGTGCCCGAGTTCTCCAACTGCAGCGGCGTGATCGGCCTCAGCCCGCCGAGCGATGCGTATCTCTCCGGGCGCAAGATGGAGGGCGTGTGGTTCGAGAACCTGGAAGCCTCGGCGGCGCACCAGGCGCAGATGCCGCGCGTGCCCTCGGGGCAGTACAACGGGCTGGTCGTGGCACCGTTGCGCACCGCGCGGCTCGATCCGCCGGACGTGTGTCTGTTCTACGGCAACCCGGCGCAGATGATCCTGTTCATCAACGGGCTGCAATGGAAGCAGTATCGCCGCTACGATTTCAGCATCACCGGCGAGAGTGCCTGCGCCGATAGCTGGGGCCGCGCGCTGAAGACCCGCGAGGTCAGCCTGTCGTTGCCCTGCTACGCCGAGCGGCGCTATGGCGGCGTCGCTGATGAGGAGATGCTGATGGCGTGTCCGCCCGCCGACCTGGCCCGCGCCGTGCAGGGGCTGCAGGGTCTGTCGAAAGCCGGGCTGCGCTACCCGATCATGCCCTGGGGCCCGCAAGCGGAGCCTGGCGAGGGCATGGCCAAGAGCTACGCCGGGAAGAGCTGAGGCAAATCCGTCCAGGGTGGATCGGAGGCGCGCGAAATCCTCCGATCCGCCCGGAAGCTTCACTCCGCCGCCGGGACCACGCCAGGTGCGAGTTTCGCGCTCGTCTCTCGCACGCCCATGACGGTGATGATCGCACCGAGCAGGCTGAGCGCGGCGAGGAAGTAGAGGCCGGTCGCGTAGTTGCCGGTGCTGTCCCTGAGCCAGCCGATGATCGGCGGGTTGACCGCGCCGGCGAGGATGCCCAGCGAGTTCACCCAGGCGATGCCGCTGGCCGCCGCCGCGCCGGTGAGGAACATCGACGGGATCGGGAAGAGATGCGCATTGCCGGCGTAGAGCCCGACCATGGCGGCCGACAAGCCCGCGATCGACCAGTAGCTGCCCTGCAGCAAGCCCGCCGCCGCCAGTCCGGCCGCCATGCACGTGCATGAGAGTGCGAGGTTCCAGCGCCGTTCGTTCATGCGATCGGAGATGTGGCCCCAGACCAGGATGCCGATGAAGCCGCAGACGAACGGAATCGCGGTGAGCCACCCGGTCTGCATGTTGGTCAGTCCGAGCTGCTTGATCATTAGGGCGATGAACACCGCCATGCTGACGCTCACTCCGGCCTGGGCGAAATGGATGCCGCCCAGCGCCAGCACGCGGATATCAATCAGGGACCGCCACACCGAGACGTGCGGTTCGGCTTCGACGCGGCGCCGTTCCTCGCTCATCACGGAAGAGAGCCACTGTTTCTCGTCGGGGGCGAGCCAGCGAGCGACCTCGGGTCGCTCGGTCAGATAGAACAGCACGCAAACCCCGAGAATCACCGCGGGCACCGCTTCGGCGAGGAAGAGCCATTTCCAACCGGCCAGGCCAAGCACGCCATTCAGCCCGAGCAGCGCGGTAGAGACGGGCGCGCCGACGCCGATCGCCACCGGGATCGCCGACATGAAACCGGCGATGACGCGGGCGCGGTGATACGGCGGGAACCAGTAGGTGAAATACAGGATCATGCCGGGGAAGAAGCCCGCCTCGGCGAGCCCGAGCAGGAAGCGCATAATGAAGAAGCTCACCGGCCCGCTGACGAAAGCGAACGAGCCGGAAATGATCCCCCAGGTAATCATGATGCGGGCGATCCACAGCCGCGCGCCGACCCGCTCCAGGATCAGGTTGCTCGGCACTTCGAGCAGGAAGTAGCCCCAGAAGAACGCTCCGGCGCCAAGCCCGTAGATATAGGAGCTGAAGCCCAGGTCGCGGTTCATCGTCAGCGCCGCGAAGCCGATGTTGGCCCGATCCAGATAGCAGATCAGGTAGAGCGCGAAGGCAAACGGCAACAGCCGCAGATACACCTTGCGCATCGTCCGTTGTTCGACCGACTTGGTCATGAAACGCGTCCCCCTGGGGCATGCCCCTCTTTGGTTTTTTTGGAAACCAGGCGAAACGCCGGAGGAGTGCGTGTCCGGACCCGCGTTCCGTCCGAAATCGTCGCTGGCTGCCGCTTCGTAGGCCGACGCCAGCCGGCGCCATCGTATGTAAGTCACCAGCGAATTGGCAGCATAATTTCTCGCCGGGATGAGCAGCCCTGCGCGCGTGCCGGGCTCGCGCGCCACGTGTCGCCCTGTATGGTGCCCGCCAGGAGGGCGTTTTCGCCGTATGGACCTCGTCGCACTGCTCCACCGGGTTTTGCCAGCCGTGTTGCGGGCGGGCGACATGATCAGGCAGGAGTTCCTTCGCGCCGACGGCCCGCGCGGATCGGGCCACACCGCGCCGGTCGACGCCGAGATCGAGGGCTTTCTCGCCGACGCGTTGCGCAGCACGCTGCCGGTCGCGTTCGTCGGCGAGGAGTTGCCGCCGGTGCTCACGGATGACCCGTCGCGCTGCTGGCTGGTCGATCCGCATGACGGCACCTCGGAGTTCCTGCGCGGCGCGCGCGGCTCGTCCGTATCGGTGGCGCTGCTGCGCGATGGCGTGCCGGTGCTGGGCGTGGTTCACGCGCCGCTTTGCCCCGATCTCGGCTCGGACCTGATCGGCTGGGCCGAGGGCATGGACCACCTGATCCGCAACGGCGCCCAGCTGCGCCCCGACCAGGCGGCGCGCGAGCTTTGCCCTCAGGAACTGGTGTTGCTGGCCTACCGCTCCTATGCGCGGCCGGCGACCAATCTGCGGCGAGTCGCACCGGCGCGCTTCATGGCGAGCAACAGCATCGCTTACCGGCTGGCGCGCGTCGCGGCGGGCGATGCGATCGCCACCGTCTCCCGCCAGTCGAAGCTCTCGGCCTACGACTACGCCGCCGGGCACGCCTTGTTGCGTGGCGCCGGCGCGGTGCTGCTCGATGGTGAGGGGTGCGAGCCGGTCTATGGGCCGAACGGCAGCGGCGGGATGAACACCTGCTTCGCCGGTGCGTCGCGCGCGGTGCGGGCACTGCTGGGCAATGACTGGTCGCTCGGCGATCCGCCCGAGACGCCGTTGCCGGAGCGGGTGACCCTCGCCTGGCCGCGCTCCGACCAGGGGCTCGACCGCGCCCTCGGCTGCTTGGCGGGGCTCGCTTTGGGGGAGGGCGCCGGCGCCGGCCGACTACCCGGGCAATGTGGCCCCGCCGCCGAAGCGGCGATCGCGCTCGCTCGCGCCCTGGTGGCGGGCGCGCCCGCGAGCCCGCCGCCATCCGAGGGATCGCCATCCGAGGGATCGCGACCTGCGCTCGGGCCGCTGCTGGGCGCGACCTCGCTCGCCATCGGCACCGAGCCGCCCGATGCCGTAAGTCTGGTCATGCAGCACCTGGCGTCGCGCCAGGCCGATCCGCGCGTGATCGCCGCCTGCGCGCCATACGCGGCAGCGATCGCCACCGGGGTGGCCGGCGGCACCCACCAGGCGATGCTGCTTGCCGCCGAAGCAGCAGCGGGCACGACGCCGGATAGTGGCCCGGTGCTGCGAGCGCTGCGTTCCGCCGAGGAGGGGCAGCCGGGCGACGCCGCGGACCCGCTCGGCGCGTTGCAACGCGGCTTCTTCCACCTCGCGCGCCGCACCGCGTTTGGCGACATCCTCGGCGCGGATGGCGCCGCCGGGGCCTTGCTCGGCGCCGCCGGCGGACGCGCGGTCCTGCCGCGTTTTCCCCTGCTCGACCTGCTCTCCTGCCGACCGCTCGCCGCGTCGGGTGCGGCGGTGCCGCGATCGCCGGAGTTCTGGGCCGACGATCTGCCCAATCTCGCCGAGGCGTTGCTGCGGGCCAGCACCGAGCGCCGGAGCCGCGCCTGAATGACGCCGCCGGCCTCTTATCCGCGGCTGATCCTGACCCTCGGCTCGATGGCGATGATCGGGCCGCTGGCGATCGACACCTACCTGCCAAGCTTTCCCACCATGGCCCAGGCGCTGCACGCCTCGCCCGGCGCGATGCAGTGGAGCATCGGCGTCTACTTCATCGGGCTCGCCTTCGGGCAGGCGGTCTACGGGCCGCTCTCCGATCGGATCGGGCGCAAGCTGCCGGTCTATGCCGGCCTGGTGCTGTTCATCGCCGGCGCGCTCGGCTGCGCGCGGGCGTTGGACGCGACCCACCTGATCGCCTGGCGCTTCGTGCAGGCGCTCGGCGGCTGTGCCCAGATGGTGGTCGCCCGCGCCATCGTGCGCGACTGCTTCGACGGTCGTGACGCGGCGCGGTTCTTTTCGATGATCATGCTGGTCAACGGCATCGCGCCGATCATCGGGCCGCTGCTCGGCGGCTTCCTGCTGATCCATTTCGGCTGGCAAAGCGTGTTCGTCTTCCTCGCCGGCTACGGGCTGGTCTCGCTGCTCGCGGTGTCGCTCGCCTTGCCGGAGACCTTGCCGATCGAGCGTCGCGCGCAACACGGCGTGGTCGAGGTGTGGCGCAATTTCGTTCAGCTGCTGACCGATCGCGAGTTTGTCGCGCGCTCGCTTACCGGCGGCTTGTACAGCGCCAGCATGTTCGCCTATCTCGCCGGCTCGCCTTTCGTGTTCATGGAGATCTATCACGTCCGGCCGGAGCATTTCGGCTTCTTCTTCGGCAGCAACGCCATCGGCCTGGTCACCGCCAGTCAGATTAACCGGCTGCTGCTGCGTCGGTTCGGCATGGAGGCGATCCTGCGCGTGGTGCTTTCGGTGACCGTGGTGGCGGCGATGCTCGTGGCGTTGCAGACCTTCACCGGCTGGGGCGGCTTTCCCGCGCTGCTGCTGCCGCTGTTCGTCTGCGTCGCGGCGATCGGCTTCGTCGGGCCGAACGCGACCGCGCTGGCGCTGGCGCCGCATGGCCGGATCGCCGGCAACGCCTCGGCGCTCTACGGCATCGCGCAATTCGCCGCCGGCGGCCTGGTCGGCATGGCGGTGGGTTCGCTGAACGACGGCACCGCGCGGCCGATGGGCGCGTTCATCCTGCTCTGCGGCGGCGGCGCTTTCCTGGTCAACCGCCTCAGCGGCGCGCCGCGCGTGGCGTGAACCCCGTTAGCCCAGCGCCGCATAAACCTCGGTCTCGAACGCATCGAGCAGATTGAGCACGGTGGGGTCGGCGAAGGGCAGGGTCTGGGTGAGCAGCACCCCGGCGATCCGCTGCTTCGGATCGATCCAGTAGTAGCCGTTGCGCAGCCCGGCCCAGGCCAAGCTGCCGGCACTGCGTCGGCCCGGCACGTCCTCCGTGTTGATCAGGAAGCTCAACCCCCACTTCTTCCGCATGCCCGGAAACAGCTCGACATGCTGCGAATTGGCGAGATCAGTGCTGCGCATCGGCAGCACGTCGAGTTCGCCCATCTGGTTCCGCCCCATCGTCGCGACGGTTTGCGGCTGTAGCACCTGGACGCCGTCGAGACTGCCGCCGTTCATCACCATACGCGCGAACCGCAGATAATCGGGGCCGGTCGAGTGCAGCCCGCCGCCGCCGCCGAAGAACTCGCGCTTCACCGGCGTGGCAAACGGAGCAGGGGTCAGGCTGCCGTCGGTTCCGCGCTGGTGCATGCCGGCACCGCGCGCGCACTGCTCCGGCGTCAGCAGGAACCCGGTGTCGCGCATGCCGAGCGGATCGAACAGATTGGCTCGCATATACGTCTCGAGGTCCTGGTCGCTGATGATCTCCACCAGCCGGCCGATCCAGTCGATGCCGATGCCGTATTCCCAGCGTTCGCCGGGCTCGAAGGCGAGCGGGGCGTCGAGCGCCGCGAGCTTGCCGCTGCGCCCGCTGGGCAGACCGGTGGCCCGCGCGTAGCGGTGCAGGTCGGCACTCCAGTGCTCGTAGGAAAAGCCCGAGGTGTGCGTCATCAGATGGCGCAAGGTGATCGGGCGTGTCGCCGGCCGCAGCCTCGGCGCGCCGGAGGCATCGAACCCGTCAAGCACCTGCGGCTCGGCGAGCTGCTTGGCGAAGCGGCCGAGCGGTTCATCCAGCGTCAGCTTGCCCTGCTCGACCAGCTGCATCGCGGCGGCGCCGGTGATCGCCTTGGTCATCGAGGCGATGTGGAACACGGTGTCCAAGGTCATCGGCGCGTCGGAGCCGAGCATCCGCTTGCCCGCCGCGCCCTGGTAGGCAACGCCGTCCGCGTTCGCCGCCAGCGCAACCACTCCGGCGATCCGCGCCGAAGCGGTGGCGTCGCGCAGCAAGGCGTCGATCCTGTCCGCGTTGCTCACTTGGGTGCTCCTACGGTTGCCGCTCGGCCTGTTCGCGATTGGCGCTGCGTTCGGGGATGCCGGTCTGCTCGAAGCAGACGCGCGCCAAGGCGGCGACACCTTCGGTGATCTCCTGCTTGCTGGCCAGGCCAAAGCAGAGTCGCAGATGCGAGCGCGACGCCTCGGCATCGCACGCCCATTCCGGCCCAGGATTGAACGCGACGCCGGCGGCGGCCGCGGGCTTGACCAGCGTACGCACGTCCACCGCGTCCGGCAGCTTGATCCACAGGAAAATGCCGCCCTTCGGAATCCACAGCTCGGCGGCGGTGCCGAACTCGCGCTCCACCGCCTCGACCATGGTGTCGAGCTTGCCGCGCAAGGTGTCCGACAACGCCTCGACATGGGCCTCGAAATGGGTCGAGAAATACTCGGCGATCACCATCTGCTCGATCGCGGCGGTGCCGCCGTCGTTCTTGCAAGCGATCATCCGCGACAGTACCGGCCAGGCGGCCACCGCGTAGCCGACACGCAACGCCGGGGCCAGCGATTTCGAGAACGAACCGATGTGGATCACCGCCTTCGGATCGAGACTGTAGAGCGAGGGCGGCACGTCGTCGCGGCTCCACAGCAGGTCAGCGTAGCACTCGTCCTCGAACACCGGGATAGCGTGCTTGCGCGCGAGCTCCAGCAGCGCGTGTCGTCGGCCGAGCGGCAGGATCGAGCCGGTCGGGTTCTGGATCGTCGGGATGGTGTAGATCAGCTTCGGCGTGGCGCCGGCCTTTGCCAGCTCCGCGAGCTGCGTTGCCAGCGCGTCGATGTCGATCCCGTCGCCGTCGAGCCTGGCGCCGACCACTTTCGCGCCCAGGCTGCGAAAACGGCTGATCGCACCGGCGTAGCAATATTCCTCGGCGATCACCGTATCGCCTGGGGCGACGAAAAGCCGGCTCACGAGGTCGATGCCCTGGCCCGAGCCCGACGTGATCAGCACGTCATCCGCGGTGCAGTCGATGCCGCGATGTCGCGCCAGCTTGTCGGCGAGGAAGCGGCGCAGTCCGGGATAGCCCTGCGGCCCTTGCGCCAGATTGTACATGGCGAGGCTGGTGCCCTCGCGACGCAGCACTGTAGCGGCGGCATCGGCGAGCGCGTCGACCGGAATGCGCTCGGGATCGTTGTGGCCGCCGACGAAATTGTAGCGTGGGAAGCCGGTGAAGCGCGGCGTCGGCTCCGGCAGCCCGACGACGAACTGCCGCGTGACGTCGAACGTGGTCTCACTCATCGTCGCTCTCCTAGAAGACTTGCACCCAGGGCTCCGGCACCAGCCGGTAGCCGTCACCCTCGCGGGCCAGCCGGGCGAGGCCGGGGAAATGCACGTGCATCCCGGCGAATAGCAGCTTCTCGCTCGCCACCATGTCGAAGGTGCGTCGCCGTGTCGCCTCGGCCTGCCGGGGGTCGATGTCGAACGTCATCGTCACCTGCGGGCGCGGCACCTGGATTTCCGGAACATGCACGATATCGCCCCAGATCAGCAGCGACTCGCCGCCGGAAGCGATGAGATAGCCGGTGTGGCCCGGCGTGTGCCCGGGCAGCGGCATTGCGGTGACGCCGGGCAACACCTCGCCGCCGGCAATCAGCCGCGTGCGGTCGCGATAGGGCGCGAGTTGCTGGCGGCCGGCCATGAAGTTGCGCGCCCGCGATGTCTCGTCGGCGCGGCTCATCGCCGCGTCGTCGTGCCAGTACGCCATCTCGGCTTCGTGCAGCACGAGCTCGGTGTTCGGAAAAAGTCGCTCGCCGTTGCTGCCCGCGAGGCCGTTGGAGTGGTCGGGATGCACATGCGTCAGCAGCACCGTGTCGACCTCGCCGGCCGCCACCCCCGCCGCTTGCAGGTTCTGCGGCAGCTTGCCGACCGCGTCGCCCATCGACGTGCCGCAGCCGGTGTCGACCAACGCCGTCTGGCCGCCGCTGTGGATCAGGAACGTGTTGATCGAGGTGAAGCGCGGCAGCTTGCGGTGCGCGGCGGTGAGCATCCGCTCGGCGTCCGGGGTGTCGATGTTCTGCAGCACGCTGAGCGCGCCTTGCAGCACGCCATCAGATACGGATGTCACCACGATATCGCCGATGCGCCGGTGGTAGACACCCGGAATTTGTTGCGCCGGTGCCGCTGCCATCGCTCGTTCCCCCTGCTTCTCCAGCCAGTGAAGCAGAGAGCAGGGCGCGGGAAAAGCGGCGGTCCGCTCCGGGGCCGTCGGGTTTCCCTGGTCGGCCGCGCGACCTATAAACGCCGAGGGACCAGGGAGAGGCCGATGGACACCAAGCGAGGGCCGCTCGAGGGATTGCGTGTGTTCGATTTGACGCGGGTGCTGGCGGGGCCGACCTGCGTGCAGATGCTGGGCGATCTCGGCGCCGACGTGATCAAGATCGAGCGCCCCGGCGCCGGGGATGACACGCGCGGCTTCGCCCCGCCGTTCATGCCCGGCACCAAGGAGAGCGCCTATTTCGTCGGCGTGAACCGCAACAAGCGCTCGGTCACGCTCGACATCAGCAAGCCCGAGGGCCAGGCACTGGCGCTGCGCCTGATCGAGCAATGCGACATCCTGGTGGAGAATTTCAAGGTCGGCGCGTTGGCCAAATACGGCCTCGGCTATCAGCAACTGCACGAGAAACTCCCCGGGCTGATCTACTGCTCGATCACCGGTTTCGGCCAGACCGGCCCGTACGCGCCGCGTCCCGGCTATGACAGCCTGATCCAGGGCATGGGCGGGGTAATGAGCCTCACCGGCGAGCCGGACGGGCTGCCGCAGAAAGTCGGCGTGCCGGTGGCGGATCTGTTCGCCGGCTTGTACGGCTGCATCGGCATCCTTGCCGCTTTGCGGCACCGCGAGAGCACCGGGCAGGGTCAGCAAGTCGACATAGGCATGCTGGACACCCATGTCGCCTGGCTCGCCAATCAGGGCATGAACTATCTCGCCACCGGCGAGAACCCGGCCCGGCTCGGCAACCAGCATCCCAACATCGTGCCGTATCAGGTTTTCCCGACGGCGGATGGCTACATGGTGCTGTCGATCGGCAACGACGCCACTTTTCAGCGTTTCTGCAACGAGTTCGGCCTCGAGCAACTGCTCGCCGACGAGCGCTTCGCCAGCAATGCGGCGCGCGTGCAGAACCGTCAGCTCGTCACGGACACGTTGACGCCGGTGATGCGGCAGCACCCGACAACATGGTGGATCGACCGGCTGGAGACGCTGAAGGTCGGCTGCGGCCCGATCAACACGTTGGAGCAGGTGTTCGCCGATCCGCACGTGCAGGCGCGCGGCGTGATCGTCGAGATGGCGCACGCCGCGCTTGCGGGTGGCACGGTCAAGACCATCGCCAACCCGGTGCGCCTGTCCGAGACGCCGCCCGACTACCGCCTGCCGCCGCCGGCGCTCGGCGAGCACACCGACGCGGTGTTGCGCGAGCGGCTCGATCTCGATGACGCGGCGCTGGCCGAGCTGCGGAGCAAGGGCATCATCTAGGGGGCACCAACGTGCAGGACACACCGCCGCGCTACGAGCTCTACGCCATCCGCTACGCGACGCGCGAGGCCCGTCGTGCCGACCATTTCATCGGCGGCGATCCGCATGACGGGCCGATGCCGATGGACTACTTCGTCTGGGTCGCGGTCGGCTCGGAGCGGTGCTTTGTCATCGACATCGGCTTCACCGCCGAGGTGGCGGCCAGGCGGGCGCGCCGGTTCCTGCGCTGCCCGATCGAGTCGCTGGGCTTGGTTGGCGTCGATCCGCGCAACGTGAAGGACGTGATCCTGACCCACATGCACTACGACCACGTGGGCAATTTCGACAAGTTCCCGGTCGCCGAGTTCCATCTGCAGGAACCGGAGATCCACTACGCCACCGGTCGTTACATGCGTTACGACAAGCTCGCGCATTCGTTCGAGGTCGACGATGTCGTCGGCATCGTGCGGCTCAATTTCGGCAAGCGGGTGCGCTTCTACACCGGCGACGCCGAGCTCGCGCCCGGGATCACCCTGCACGCCGCGTACGGCCACTCCGCCGGGCTGCAATTCGTGCGCGTGCACACCGCGCGGGGCTGGGTCGTCGTCGCTTCCGACGTGACGCACTTCTACGAGAACATGGAATCCGGCCGACCGTTCACCACGGCGTTCCACATCGGCGGCATGCTGGAGGGTTTCGACAAGCTATACGCCGCCGCGCCGACACCGCAGCACATCGTCCCCGGCCACGACCCCGAGGTGATGCGCCGCTACAAGCCACCGCGCCCCGACCTCGAAGGCGTGGTCGTGCGGCTCGACGAGATGCCGGCACGCTGACCTGACCTGATCCGATCCGGGCCTCAATTACCTCCGAGGGCATCGCCGGCCTGCATCGGACCGTCTAGCGACGGTTCCCCGCAGGGAGCGAGCCGTCAATGTCCAGACAGTCCGAGCTGAGTTCAGCCATCGCCGCCGCCCCGGCAGCCCAGGAATTGAGCGATCGCCGTCGCTGGTGGGTGCTGCCGGTCGTGGTCGCGGCGCAGTTCATATTCGTGGTTGACGCGTTCATCGTGAACGTGGCGATCCCGTCGATCCGCGCCGAACTGCACGCCAGCGCCTGGGAGATCGAGGCGGTGGTAGCGGCCTATCATACCGCCGAGCGGCGCTGGTCATTACCGACGGGCGGCTCGGTGATATCTGGGGCCGCAAGCCAGGGTGCCACGGCCGCGCTGATGGTGCCGCAGGTGCTTGCCACCATCCACACGCTGTTTCCCGCCGCCGGCCGCGCCAAGGCGTTCGCGGTGTTCGGCGTCGCGTTGGGATTGGGCGGTGCCGCCGGCTTCGGGCTTGGCGGCTGGCTGGTTACGCTCCACGTGGCGGGGCTCGGCTGGACCAGCGTGTTCTTCGTCAATGTGCCGGCCGGGATCATCATCGTCACGGCCGCGTCGCGCTTGATGCCTCGGATGCCGGGCCGGGCGGGAACGCGGCTGGATATCGCCGGCGCGGCGGTGCTGTTCCTCGCCCTGGTCGGCATCGCCGGGCGGTTCACCGCCGTAACGACCTGGGCTGGCCTGCGTGGCTGTACGGCGCCATCGCGGCGGGGTTGGCATTGTTGGTCGTGTTCCCGCGTCTCGAACGCGCGGTGGAGCGTCGCGGCGGCCTGCCGCTGGTCGATCTGGCGCTGCTGCGGAACCGCAGTTTCGTGCGCGGCCTGGGCGCGGCGTTCAGCTTCCAGTTCGGCAACACCTCGTTCTACCTGCTGCTCACCTTGTTCATGCAGGGCCAGCTGGGGTTTTCACCGCTGCAGGGCGGCCTCGCCCTGCTAGCCGTAACCGTGATCGCCACCGCCCTGCTGCTGCTCTGGCGAGAGCGTGTCAGCCTTGCTTGCGCAGGAAGCGGCCGAACGCCCTGAGGGTCGTGTCGGAGACGTGATGCTCGATCCCCTCGGCATCCTGCTCGGCGGCTTCGCTGGGCACGCCGACGGCGATCAGCAGGTCGACCACGAGCCGGTGCCGTGCCCGCACGCGTTCGGCAAGCTGCTCGCCGGCCTCGGTCAGGAACACGCCGCGATACGGTTTGGCGACCGCGAGGCCTTCGCGTTTCAGCCGACTGATCGACTTGATCGCGGTCGGGTGCGACACGCCGATCCGGCGCGCGATGTCGGTCGGCCGCGCTTCGCCGCCCTCGCCGAGCAGGTCCGAAATCAGCTCGACATAGTCCTCCAGCAACGCCGTCGACTGCGCGCTGCGGGCCTTGCCGAATCGGCGCGCCTGTGTCGGCTCGGTCGGCAACGGCGGATGCGCCCGTCGCGCGCTCGCGGATGGGACCGACACGGCAACTCCCTGCTTGCTCCCTCGCGTGACCATGACGTGACCCGCCGGCGGTATCAAGTGCGCGTCGCGCGGCTCACCACGCAGCGAAAGGTCAGGTCTCCGGCGCCGACGTGCGGGCGCGGGAGCCCTCGCGAACGAGCTGCTTCAGCATCGAGCGCGCCACCGCCAAGGTGTTCACGCCGCCGCGCTGCGAGATCTTCTCGCCGTATTCGGGATGCCGGACGGTGATGATGCCGTGACGGTCGGCGGTGTAGCGGCCCTGATGCGTCCGACCGCCGATCTGGACGGTGACATCGACGCCCTCGTTTTCCATCGCGGCCGGCTCCTTTGCGATGCTCGATGGTGAGCGCCGCCGGGGTTTGCGGTCAAGCACCCGCTACTGCTGATCATAGTCGAGCGTCACCCGGCCGGTGAGGGGGCGCGACTGGCAGGTCAGCACGTAGCCGGCCTCGACCTCCCATCGCTCCAGCGAGTAGTTCGCCTGCATCTCCACCTCGCCTTCGACGAGCTTGGCGCGACAGGTGCAGCACATGCCGCCCTTGCAGGCGAACGGCAGGTCGAGCCCGGCGCGCAACGCCGCGTCCAGCACCGCCTCGTCGACGGCAACCGGCACTTCGGTGCGCACGCCGTCGATCGTCACCACGGCCGTGGCATGCGGCGCCTTGCCGGGCGCATCATGGGTTTGGACGACGCGGGGCGCGCGGGCACGCCCGTCCAGGGCCGAGGTGAAGCGCTCCACGTGGATGCGCTCGGCCGGCACTCCGAGCTCGGCGAGTGCCGCCTCGACGCCGTCGATCATGCTGAACGGGCCGCATATGTAGGCGTGGTCGACCGTCACCGGGCCGAGGACGTGGCGCAGCAGGAGTTGCAGCTTGTCCCGATCCAGCCGCCCGTTCAGCACGTCCACGTCCTGCCGCTCGCGCGACAGCACGTGGAACACGGCGAGCCGGCCCATCGCGCCATCCTTCAGATCCTCGAGCACGCCACGGAACAGGATCTCCTGTGTCGCGCGGCTGCCGTAGAACAGCAGGAAGCGGCTGTGCGGCTCGCGCGCCAGCACGGTCTTGATGATCGACAGAATCGGCGTGATGCCCGACCCGGCGGCGAACCCGAGATGGACGCGCGCCGGGTTCGGCTCGGACGACCCGGGCACGCCGAAACGCCCCGTCGGGGTCATCACGTCGACGGCATCGCCCGGGTTCAGCGCGCCGTGCGCCCAGGCCGAGAACAGCCCGCCCTCCAGGCGCTTGATGGCAATCCTGAGCTCGCCGTCATCGACCCCTGAGCAGATCGAGTACGAGCGCCGCACCTCCTCGCCGTCGAAACTGGTCCGCAGGGTCAGGTATTGGCCGGCGCGGAACCGATACTGCTCCGTCAGCTCCGGCGGAATGGCGAAAGCCACCGAGATCGCGTCCGCCGTCTCCCGCCGCACCTCGGCGATGCGCAGACGGTGAAAGCGCGGCACGCTTTCGGCCATCAATGGCACTTGAAGTGGTCGAACGGCTCGCGACAGGCGAGGCACCGCCACAGCGCCTTGCAGGAGGTCGAGCCGAACTCGGCCAGACGCTCGGTTTCCGCCGCGCCGCAACGCGGACACGTCACCGCGTCCTGGCCGAACAGCGCGGCGCGACCGGCACCCGGCTCGGGCGGCGGCGCGATGCCGTACTCGCGCAGCTTGCGCCGGCCCTCAGCGCTCATCCAGTCGGTGGTCCAGGCGGGCGAGAGCACCGTCCGCACCCTCGCACCCGGGATGCCGACGCGGGCCAGCGCGAGCTCGACCTCGATCGCGATCATCGCCATTGCCGGGCAGCCGGAATAGGTCGGCGTGATCTCCACCTCGACCGTGCTGTCCTCGCTCACCCGCACGTCGCGCAGCACGCCGAGATCGGCGATGGTCAGCACCGGCAGCTCGGGGTCGACCACCTCGGCCGCCGCTTGCCAAGCCCGTTCGCGCAACGCAGGCACGGCGTTGTCGGGCGGGCTCACCAGGTGGCCCCCGGATAGGTGCGCGGCAGGTGCTGCATCTCCGCCAGCAGATGGCCGAGATGCTCGCTGTGACGCCCGGCCCGGCCGCCGCGCTGCATCCAGCTTTCGGCGGGTCGATCGAGCGTGGCCTCGCGCAGCACCCGATCCAACGTCGAATCCCAAGCTGGGCGCAGCTCGGCGGCATCGACGACCACCCCCGCCGCAATCAGCGCCTCCTCGCCCGCGTCCGCCTCGAACAGCTCGCCCACGAACGGAAACAGCGCGTCGAGCCCCGCCTGGGCGCGGCGACGGCTTTCCTCGGTGCCGTCGCCGAGCCGGATCAGCCACTCGGCGGCGTGACGCAGATGGTAGGCGCTCTCCTTCTCGGATTTGGCGGCAATGGCGGCGAGCGTCGGGTCGGTCGAGCGCGTCATCGCCCGCCAATACGGGTCGGCGAAGGCGGAGTACAAGCACTGGCGGACAATGGTCTGGGCGAAATCACCGTTCGGCTGCTCGACCAGCAGCAGGTTGCGGTATTGCGGGGCGTCGCGCAGGTAGGCGTATTGGTCCTCGTCATGGCCCGCGCCCTCGCAAGCCGCCGCGTGGGTATAGAGCGCGCGTGCTTGGCCGATCAGGTCGAGGCCGATATTGGCCAGCGCCAGCTCCTCCTCCAGCATCGGCGCCCGGCCGGTCCATTGCGAGAGGCGGTGGCCGAGGATCAGCGCGTCATCGGCTCGGCCCAGCGCGTAGCGGACCAGCGGCGTCTCGGCGACCTCGATCGAGGTGGTGGCCATCGCGCTACATGTGCCCGACGTCCTCGGGCACCTCGTAGAACGTGGGGTGGCGATAGATCTTGTCGGCGGCTGGCTCGAACAGCATCGCTTTGTCGGCCGGATCGCTGGCCACGATCGCCACCGAGGGCACGACCCAGATGGACAAGCCCTCGCCGCGCCGGGTGTAGACGTCGCGCGCCGCCTGCAACGCCATCTCGGCATCAGCGGCGTGCAGCGACCCCACATGCCGGTGGGACAGGCCGTTGCGGCTGCGTATGAACACCTCCCAGATCGGGATGGTGGGGGTTGCGGCCATGCTCCGGCTCCGGCGCGGGCTCAGGCGGCAGCTTGCTGCGCGCGTGCCCGACGCTTGGCGGCATGAGCGAGGGCTGCCTCGCGCACCCAGCCGCCCGCCTCGTGCGCGTCCTGCCGTGCGGCCAGGCGATCGCGGTTGCACGGGCCGTTGCCGGCCAGCACCTGACGGAACTCGGCCCAGTCGATCTCGCCGAATTCCCAGTGCTTCGTGTCCTCGTTCCAGCGCAGCGCCGGATCGGGGA
Organism: Acetobacteraceae bacterium; assembly: GCA_965218045.1. Lineage (GTDB taxonomy): Bacteria > Pseudomonadota > Alphaproteobacteria > Acetobacterales > Acetobacteraceae > CAVRCA01. Next base: position 136,416 of record CBDCJX010000002.1, read on the forward strand.
AGCTCAGCCCCAGCGAATGGCCCTGCGGCACCGTGGCGTCGACGAATTTCTGGCGCAGCTCGTCATTGCTGAACCGCTTGATCTTCCAGCGGGTCGACTGGTCCGAGTGTTGCGATTCCGCGTCCGGCGGCCCGAACATCATCAGGCACGGCCACCACCAGCGGTCCAGCGCGTCCTGCGCCATCGCCTTCTGCTCGGCGCTGCCGCGCGACAGGGTGAGCATGATCTCGAAACCCTGGCGCTGGTGAAAGCTCTCCTCCTTGCAGACGCGGATCATGGCGCGCGCGTAGGGGCCGTAGGAGCAGCGGCAGAGCGGGATCTGGTTCATGATCGCCGCGCCGTCGACCAGCCAGCCGATGGCGCCGATATCCGCCCAGGTCAGGGTCGGGTAGTTGAAGATCGACGAGTACTTTGCCCTTCCCGCTAGCAACTGGTCGACCAGCGCCTCGCGGGTTACGCCCAGCGTCTCGGCGGCGGCGTAGAGATATAGGCCGTGGCCGCCTTCGTCCTGCACCTTGGCGAGCAGCGCCGCCTTGCGTCGCAAGGACGGAGCGCGGGTGAGCCAGTTGCCCTCCGGCAGCATGCCAACGATCTCGGAATGGGCGTGCTGCGAGATCTGGCGCACCAGGCTGCGGCGATACGCCTGCGGCATCCAGTCGTTCGCCTCGATGCGCTCCTCGGCATCCACCCGCGCCTGGAAGCGGTCGAGCAGGTCCTCGGGCTCGGCCGGTGCGGCGTCACGCGTGTTCAGGGCCTGGGTATACATGGGCGCGGCTCCCGATGCTCGCTCTGCTTATAACGCATTTTGGGAGCGGGTGCGGCCGGCGCCAGGAGGGAAGCCCTGGAAAGCTCCCATGTGAGTGGCGCGCCCGAGAAGATTCGAACTCCTAACCCCCAGATCCGTAGTCTGGTGCTCTATCCAATTGAGCTACGGGCGCAGCCGAGGGCGGGGGTGTAGCGGATGCTACGCGGCACGGCAAGCCGCAGCCCCCGCCGGCGCGCCAACCGGAGTGCCCACCGGCGGCCGCTCGGGGAGCCAACCGCCGGCGGGCGGACGTCAGTTCGGCAGGTGGAGCACGGCCTTGCCGGCGAAGCCTCGATCGACGAGTTGACGCGCAACGGTGGCGATCTCGGTCCACGGTGCTTCGATACCGATGCGAGGCTGTAGTGCGCCTCGTTCGACAAGTCGGAGCAGCAGCGCCAGCCCGTCGGCGGCGGGTTCCGTTGCCGCGATGTCGTCTCCAAGAATGATGGAGTGCAGGGACGTACCCGAAGTTCGTAGGAACACCGCGCTGTCGAACGTGACGGGCGAGCCTTCCGTGACCCCGACCGTGACGCAGGTGCCGTTTCGCCGGAGCATGGTCAGCGCGGCGGACAGCGCCGATCCCCCGACCGAATCGAGAATGAAGTCGAAGGGTCCGGACGCCCGCGCCGCCTCGAGTGTCTCCCCCACGATCACGCCGCCCGTGCTCGACGCCTCGACGAGTGCCCGCTGCTGTTCGTGGCGGATGTGTGAGTAGACCAGGGCCCCGGAGGTCGTGGCCAGTTGGATCGCGATCTGCCCGACGCCGCCGGTGGCGCCATCCACCAGGACCTTGCGTCCGAGGAGGAGGCCGCCCTTGCGCAGAGCATGCAACGCCGTCAGCCCGGCGACCGGCAAGCTCGCCGCCTGCGCGTCCGTTACGCTGCGCGGAATGACGGCGATCAGGTTCAGCGGCGCGTGGACCCGCTCCGCCCAAGCGCCGACCGGCAGCAGCCCGACAACGCGCGTGCCGACATCCGGGGCACCCGACACGCCGTTGGTCTGTTCGACGACGCCGACGAAATCCCAGCCGGGCGTGATTCCTGTTTCGGTGATGGTGAGTGCGCGTTTGACCTCGCCTCGATTGAGCGAGATCGCCGTGACCCGGACGGTGATCTCGCCCGCTGCCGCCGGCGACAGGCTCGCGCCGCGCACCGCTAGTCGATCAGGATCGGATTGATCGACAGTGATGGCGTTGATCTGATTGGACGGCATCATCAAGGCCTTCCTACCAACCTGTATCAGGCAAGCCCCGTCACGGACAGGTCGGCGCGACCGCCCGCGCGTTGGAATGTCTCGAGCGATTCGCCGATGCGCGTCGGATCGATGTCGCGCGTGATGAAGACGAGATAGGAGCGATGCGCGCCGGCCGGCCAGTCGCGCAGGTGCTCGGGCGGATGAACCACATGCTGCGCGACGTTCATCACCACCGGCCCGGCATCGCCGATGTCGAGCAGTCCCTTGATGCGCAGCACATCCGGCCCGCGCGCCTGGAGCAGCATGCCGAGCCATACGCCGAACGCCGGCCAGTCGAGCGGGGCGGTAAACCCCAGCGTCGTCGATTGCACCTCCGGATGCGGCATGTCCGTGCCGGGATCGGCGTCGATCACCGCGTGCGATCCTGCTGCCGGAGACAGCGCGTCGAAGCCGTCGCCGAACGAGGACATCGTGATCGTCGCGGTCGGATTGAGCTGCCGCACCCGCATCTGGCAGCCGGTGACTGCTCCGGGTGCGGCGAGACCGATCTTGGTCACCACCACCCGGTCGGCGGCGATGATCTGCTTGCGGATTTCGGGCTGCCGCTCGATCTGCGCTTCCGCATTGATCGCATCGAGCGTCACCACCACCGAGGCCGGGGCGAAGTGATGCCTTAGCACCGGGTCGGTCGCGAGCGTGAACAGCACCGGCACCGGATCGGCGAGCCCGCTGGTCTCGATCACCACCTGTTCGAGGGGTGCTAGCGCGCCACTCTGCTCGAGGTCGAGCAACTCGCGGAAAGTTCGCACCAGATCCTCGCGCCGGTTGCAGCAGACGCACCCGCCTTGCAGCAGCACCGACTGCTCCTCGACCAGACGCACGAGGTGATGATCCACGCCCACCGCGCCGAACTCGTTGATGACGACACCGATCCCGCCGCCGCCGCGGTCGGCCAGATAGCGGCGCAGCAAAGTGGTCTTGCCGCTGCCGAGAAAGCCCGACAGCACGGTAACCGCCCGACGCCCGTCCGCCGTCATGCCGCGTCGTCCGATGCCGCGCGTCGCAGCCGATCCAGCAGCGCCGGGTCGAGTGGATCGAGCGGACGGCCGGCCATCCCGCCCGCCGCCGGCCACAACTCCGCCAAGCTCGCCACCACACGCTGATCGCCTTTGCGGTTGCCGATCACGTAGTTCGTGGCGCTCCAGTCGTCGCTGATGTCGAGGCCGTAGAACGCGAGCACCTGGCCGAGCAGCCGGGTGCGGGCGTGGCGGCCCTGCCGGCGCAGCGTCTCGCCCGCGCCCTGGCTGGACGCCTGAGGATCGAGCAGGCGCTCGGACCAGTGGATTTCGCTGAACATCTGCCCGCACAGCACGCACATCACCCCGGTCTCCTGCTGGTCGAGCCTGCTAGTTGCGCCTGCGTCACCTCGCTGCGAACGGCTGCCGCGCGCGGAAATCTTCCGCGATCTCCTCCATCGTCATCCAGCGAACGCCATCATGCGCATTGATGTGGCCAATCAGCCGCTCCAGCATCATCAGCACCTGCGGCCGGCCGCTGACGTCGGGGTGGATAGTGATCGGAAACACCCCGTAGTCCATCTCGCGATACACCCAGTCGAACTGGTCGCGCCACATTTCCTCAAGATGGCGCGGGTTGACGAAACCGTGGCTGTTCGGCGCCTTCTTGATGAACATCATCGGCGGCAGATCGTCGACGTACCAGTTCGCGCCGATCTCGACCAGATCGACCTCCTTGCCGCGCTTCAGTGGCTGCATCCACTCGGCGGCGGTCTTCGAGTAGTCGATCTTCGTCCAGGAGTCGCCGACGCGCGCATAGAACGGCACGAAATCGTTGTAGGCTTGGCTGTGATCGTAGCGGAAGCCGTTCTGCAGCAGCAGCTCCGCTGTCGCGCTCGACATCTCCCACCAAGGCGCCACGTAGCCACGCGGCTTCTTGCCCGAATATTGCTCGATTAATTCGATCGACTTCTTGAGCACGTCCTCTTCCTGTCGGCGAGTCATCGCGACCGGGTTCTCGTGCGAATAGCCGTGCGCGCCGATCTCGTGCCCGGCTGCGGCGATCATCCGTGTCTCCTCGGGGAAGGTCTCGATCGAATGACCCGGGATGAACCAGCTCGCCTTGATCTTGAACTTGTCGAACAGTTTTAGCAGCCGCGGCGTTCCCACCTCGCCCGCGAACACGCCGCGCTGGATGTCGGACGGCGAGTCCTCACCGCCGTACGAGCCGAGCCAGCCGGCGACGGCATCGATGTCGACACCGAAGACGCAGTTGATCTGCTTTGCCACTCGCTTGTCCTTCCTGGTTGTCGCTCCCGCGCCCAGCGCCGCTTGCCACGGATGCCGGGCTAGTCGACCGCGGCGTAGACCGTCGACGCCTGCTCGCTTGTCACGAACCCGTCCCGCAAATCCTCTTGCAGCCTTGCCGGATCGCGTTGCTCCGGCGGTCCCCAGCCGCCGCCGGCAGGGGACGAGATCCTGATGCGGTCACCAGGGTTGATCGGCACATTGGCGAATTTGCTTGGCGAGACCTTGTTGAACGCTTGGGTGATCGTCAGCCATTGGTCGCTGCCGGCGCGCTGGAACAGCAGCTCCGCCTTGGCACCCGGATGGCCGCCATGAACACCCCAGGGGTGAACCTTCTGACGATCGCTCATGTAGCTGAACGTCATCGGCGTATCGGTGCAGCGGACCGTTTTCGACAGCGCCAGCCCGCCGCGAAACGTGCCGGGGCCGCCGGAACCATCGACCAGCTTGAACTCCTCGACATGCCAGGGAAACCGGTATTCGAACACCTCCACCGGGATATGCGGGCAGTTGCCGTTAATACCACCCACCGCATCGTTGCCGTCGGCGAAGCTGCGCCCGCCCCAGCCCACCGGCGTGAGGTCGTAGCAGCAGAAGAACTCGCCCGTCTTGAGATCGGTGCCGCCGAACAGGAAGTTGCTGTGCGATGCGCCATCGGTCGCGGCGGAGCGGTCCTTCAGTGCCGGGGCGAGCGCGCCCATTACGACATTGGCGATGCGGCAATGGGTCTCCGTGTTGCCGCCAACCGATGGGCCGGGGAAGTTGACGTTCACCACCGTCCCCGGCTCGGCGAGCACGCGGATCGGGCGGAAGCAACCCGAGTTCTTCGGGATGGTCGAATCCGTGAGTTGCAGGATGGCGTTGTAGGCGGCGCCGTGCGCGACCCCCAAGGTGCCGTTGATCGGCCCCTTCGCCTGCTGCGACGAGCCGTGATAGTCCACCACGAGATCGCTGCCATCGACGGTGACTTCGGCGCGGATAGTGAACGACCGGTCCTCGATCCCGTCATCCTCCATCACGTCCTCGAACCTGTAGCGCCCATCGGGGATCTTCTCGATCTCCGCGCGCATGCGCCGCTCGGAATAGTCCATCAGCGCCAACACGTGCTCGCGGAACGCGGCGTTCCCTGTCTTGCGCGCCAGCTCCGTCATGCGTCGCTCGCCGAGGTCGATCGCGGCGATGAGAGCGCGGAAATCGCCGTAGTTGTAACGCGGCGTGCGGACATTGGCGAGGAGCAGGCGCCAGACGTCGTCGACGTCCTTGCCGGCGCGCTTGATCTTCACCGGCGGCACCCGCAGCCCTTCGTGGAAAACCTCGGTTGCCTCGCCGGCGAAGCCCGCGGGCGCCATGCCGCCGACCTCGCAGACATGGCCGATCGCGACAGCGAAGCCGATCAGCGCGCCTTCGACAAACACCGGCTTGAAGAAGGTATGCTCGGGCGTGTGCAGGCCGCCGCGATAAGGATCGTTGTGTACGATCACGTCGCCCTCCTCGAGATCCTCGGGCGCGATCTCCTGCACGCAGGAGCGCAGCAGCAGCGGCATGCCGCCGATCATCGATGGGCAGAAATCGCCGGTCGCGACCAGCTCGCCGCTCGGCAGCGCCAGGCCGCAGGTGAAGTCGAGCGACTCCGAGAAGATCGTCGAATAGGAGGTGCGCATCAACGTCACCCCCATGTCCCGGCAGATCGAGACCAGGATGCCGCCGACGATGTTGAGCGATACCATGTCCATGCCGGGACGCTCCTTCAGGAGGCGATCATCAGGTTGCCGTAGCGATCGACGGTCAGCGACTTGCCCGGATCAAGCACCGTCACCGACGCGTCCTCCTCGACCAATGCCGGACCCTGGATCACGTCGCGGGATGTCAGGTCGGCGCGCACATAGACCGGTGTATCGGTCCAAGCGTCGCCGAACCAGACCGGGCGGCGCGAGCGCGGCTCGGCCGGCCTCGCGGCGGGCGGGACGACGGGAAACTCCAGCACCCCGGTTCGCGCCGTGCCGGTGACCAGGAAATTGACGATCTCCATGTGATCCGCCAGCCGGAAGCCGAACCGCGCCTCGTGCTCGGTGTGGAATGTCTCGACCAGGGTGGCGACCTCGCCGGCCGTGAAGTCGTCGCCCTCGACGGGGATCTCTAGCTCGTAGTTCTGGCCGAGATAGCGCATCTCGACCTTGCGTGTGACCGCCACCTCGCCGTGGCCTTGGGCGGCGAGATCGGCCTGGCACTCCGCCACCAGCGCCTTCATCGAGGATGCCGCGCGCCCGCGGTCGAAGAAGCGCGAGTTGAGCTGTACGGTGCGATACCGATCGACTCGAGCGTCGGCCATGATGAAGCCGAAAGCGGAGAACTGGCCCGGAAAATTCGGCACCAGCCCCTTCGGAATCGCGGCCTCGGTCATCAGGTCGCAAACGTGCAACGGTCCGGCGCCACCGAAGGCGACGAGCACGAAATCGCGCGGGTCGCGCCCCTGCTCGGTCAGCACGGTGTGCAGCGCGCCCACCATGTTGTTGTTGGCAATCCGCACGATGGCGAGCGCCGCCTGCTCGACCGAGGCGCCGAGTGACGCGGCGATAGGCTCGACCGCGGCGCGCGCCGCACCCGCATGGAGCTTCATCGAGCCGCCGAGGAAGTTGGTTACGCCGATGCGGCCGAGCACGACGTTGGCGTCGGTGACGGTGGGCACGGTGCCGCCGCGACCGTAGCAGGCCGGACCCGGATCGGCGCCCGCGCTCTCCGGCCCGACTACCAGCATCCCGCCCGCGTCGATCCGTGCGATCGAGCCACCGCCCGCGCCGATGGTGCGTATGTCGATCATCGGGATCTGAATCGGGCGGCCCCACTCGATCTCGAAATCGGTCGTGAACTTCTCCTTTCCGTCGACCACGGTCGACACATCGGTCGAGGTGCCGCCCATGTCCAAGGTGACGAGATTGGGCAGACCGAGAAGTTCCGCTGTACGTCTGGCGGCGATGACACCGCCCGATGGGCCGGAGACCGCGATCTGGATCGGCGATTCGACCGCGGCGGCAAGGCTCATTTCGCCGCCATTGGAGCGCATCACCAGCACCGGCGCCTTGACGCCTTGCTCGTCGAGCTCGCGTCGCATCGAGCCGAGCTGCCTGCCGACCACCGGCTTGATGAAGGCGTCGCAGATCGTCGTTGACGAGCGGAAATGCTCCTTCCATTTCGGCAGCACCTCGTAGGAGATCGACACCGCGACCGTCGGCAGGCGCTCGCGGAAGATCGCTTTTATCCGTTGCTCGTGCGCCGGGGTGAGATAGGAGTGCAGCAGCACCACCGCGACGGCCTCGACCTCCCCCTCGGCCGCGAGCCGGTCCGCGAGGGCCGCCACCTGGGCTTCGTCGAGCGCTCGGATCACGTCTCCAGACGCGCTAATCCGCTCATCCACCTCGTGTGCATCGCGACGCTGGACGAAGGGCTTGGGCTTCACCCAAGCGAGGTCGTAGTGATGCTTGCGGTTGCCGCGCCCGATGAACGGCACGTCGCGGAAGCCGCTCGTCGTCACATAGGCGACACGTGCGCCCTTCTTCTCGAGCAAGGCGTTGGTCGCAACCGTGGTGCCGAGCCGGATGCCGGCGATGGCGTCGATGTCGCCGAACGCGTGCAGACCCGTCATGATCCCCCTGATCGGATCGTTCGGGGTGGACAGGTTCTTCCACGCCTTCAGCGCGCGGCTAGAATCGTCATAGGAAACGAAGTCGGTGAAGGTGCCGCCGATGTCGATGCCGAGCCTGTAGCCCATGATCAAGCCCCCGTTGTGTCACCCGTCGCGGCCGCGTAGTCGACTGGCGTTGCGTGCCACCCTTCGGCGCGCCGGTCCCAGAATGCGTCGTGCAAGCGCCGCGAGATCGGGCCGGGCCGGTCGTTGCCCATGATCCGGCCGTCGATGCGAGTGGCCGGCATCACGCCGCCGGCCGTCGTGGAGAGAAAAATCTCGTCGGCGTCACGCAGTTCCGCCGCCGACACCGGACGCACCTCGATCGGCACACCGAGTTCTTGGCACAACTCGAGTACCGAGCGGCGCGTGATGCCCTCGAGGATGCCGGCGTCAGGAGTTGCGATCCGCCCGTTGGAGACCGCGAACACGTTGAAGCCCGGCCCCTCGGTCACGCGATCTTCGCTGTCGAGCAGCACGCAGAAATCCGCACCTCGGTCGTGTGCCTCGAACTGGCCGCGCGTCAGATCGGCCCAATGGAAGTTCTTGGCCGCTGGATCGACCGAGCTGGCGGGAATGCGCCGCGTTTCGGCAACGACCAGATGGGCGCCGCGCTCCATCACCGTCTGGTCCAGCAGCGAAATCCACGGCACCGCGAAGGCGGCGACGTAGTTGCGGGCATAAGCCGGATGATACGGCTTGCCCGGTGGCGGACGGCCGCGCAGGCAATCCATCGCGACGTACGCGTCCCGCAGGCCGCTAAGTGCGACGCAGCGATGCAGGATGGCCTTGATGTCGCCGTCGCTCTCTTGCGGCCGGAAGCGGAACGCCTCCATCGAGGCACGAAAACGCCGGACATGATCGTCGAGGCGGAAAAAGGCGCCGTGCCACACGCCGACCACGTCGTAGGTCACGTCCGACCGGCGATAGCCCCAGTCGGTGATCGGAATCGCGGCCTCGGCGATCGGCATGTAACGCCCGTCGATATAGGCGGCGCCGGAGGCGAACTTGGTCATGCGGGTCGGTTCCTAACTGCCGTCTCGGGATCGCCGGCCAGCGCAAGCGGCGCTTCGCCTCGCGCCGGGGCAGGGCGCACCAGCGCAATCTCCTTCCCGCGGCTCAGCCCGCGCGGCTGAAGGATCAGGATCAGCGCCATGACGATGCCGAGGCCGATCTCCTGGCTGCCCTGCGGCAAGGCGATCGTCGCATGGCCGATCGCCACGCCGCGCTCGAGAAAACGCAGGACCTCGACGATCGCGGTCACCGCGACGACACCGGTGACCGCGCCGGTCAGGCTCGCCATGCCGCCGACCACCAGCATGGCGACGGTGATGAAGGACAGGTTGAGGTAGAACGGATCGACGGTCAGGATGCCGAGAAACTGCGCATACAGCCCGCCACCGACACCGACAATGGCGGCGCTGAGGACGAACGCCAGCAGGCGCATGCGTACGATCTTCACGGCGGAGGCCTGGGCGGCGATTTCATCATCGCGCGAAGCCTTCAGCATCAGTCCGCAGCGCGATATCTGGAACAGGTAGGCGATCACGACTGCCAGTGCTGCGAACAGGCAGGCGGTCCACGGTCCCACCACTGTCGGAATGCCGATGATGGAACTCACGCCGGCGGTGACCGAGTCCCAGTTCGAGTAGACGCTGTTGACGATGATCAGGAAGGCAAAAGTGGCGATCGACGCGGCGATCCCGGAGAGCCGCATGATAGCGATGCCGAGCACCAGCGCGACGAGCGCCGGCAGCACCAGCGCCCCCGCCAGGGCGACGAGAAACGGATATTGATTGTCCTGTAGAAAGCCGGGCAGCCCCCGCAGCATGATCTGCTTGAACGCGGGCTCCGCCGTCGCCCAGGCGGCGGCGTAGGCACCGATGCACATGAAGCCGACATGGCCGAAGGAGATGATCCCCGAATTGCCGATGAAGACGTAGAGGCCAACCACGACCACGACGCGGATGAACATCTCGGTCAAGGTCACGCTGACCGTGTCGGCGCCGGCCAGCAGGCTGATCGCGGCGATCAGGCCCATCAGCAGGATTAACAGCAGCGGGGTCTGGAATGCGACGACAAGCCGGTGCATGTGGACCGAACCTCCGCCTCAGACGCGCTCGAACGTGCTTCGCGCCGGTATCAGCCCGGCGGGGCGCACCAGCAGAACCAGGATGACGAAGGCGAAGGCGAAGGCGTCCCGGAACGACCGCAGATCGGGCGGGAGATAGGCTTGCAGCATGGTCACGATGATGCCGATCAGGAAGCCGCCGGCGACGGCGCCGACGAGACTGCCCATGCCGCCCACCACCACCGCGACGAAGGCGAACAGCGCCAGCGGGACACCCATCGTGTAGGTGAGCGAGCCGGATTGCGTCGTGTAGAGCAGTGAGACGACACCGGCGAGGATGGCGCTGATGGCGAAGGCGAGCCCGATCACCACGTCTCCCCGGACACCGAGATACTGCGCCATGCGGAAATCATCCGCTGCCGCGCGCATCTGCACGCCTAGCGCGGTGCGCTTGAGGAACAGCGAGATCGCCGTCATCAGCACCAGGGTGGTTACTAAGGTAATGATCTCCAGGGTGGGCACCCGTACACCGCTGATGTACACCTGGGTGTTGGCGCCGCTCCAGAGATTGACCGCCTTCGGCCGCGCCCCATAGGCCATCAGGATGGCGTGCTGCACGATGTAGCTCACGGCGAACGAGGCAATCATCAATGTCGGCGAGGAGGCGCGCCGCAGGTGGCGGAACACCAGCCCGTCGGCGAGGAGTGCGATGATCACGACGATCAGGCAGATGGTCGGGATCATCACCGGCCACACCCAGGCGCCGACCAGCAGCCGCGCCGTCACATCGGCCGAGGGCACGATCAGCGCGTAAGCGCCGACGGTGATGAAGTCGCCGTGCGCGAAGTTGATCAGCCGCAATATGCCGAACAGCAGGCCGATGCCGAGAGCAACCAGCGCGTAGATGCTGCCCAGGCTGATCGCGTCGATGAGGTTCTGCACGAACTGGATCATGCGGGCGCTTCCGATTCGGTCGCAGGCTGCTTGCCAAAGCCGAAATAGGCTTGCCGGATCGCCTCGCCGTCCTGCAGGTCGGCGGCACGGCCTGCAAGCTGCACCACGCCGCTGCGCAACACATAGACACGGTCGGCGTGCTTGAGGACGCGGTTGGAGCTCTGCTCGTTTATGAGCAAGGTGAGCTGCCGCCGCTGGCGCAGATCGAGCAGGATCTCGTAGATCTGGTCGATGATCTTGGGCGCCAGGCCCAGCGAAGGCTCGTCGACCAGCAGCAGTCGGGGACGCGTCATGACGGCGCGCGCCAAGGCCAGCATCTGCTGCTCGCCGCCGGAGAGGCGACTGGCGGGATAGCGCAGCCGCTCGGCCAAGCGAGGGAACAGGTCGAGCAGCCAGTCGCGATCGGCCTTGGCGGCGGCGCCGTCCGCCTGGATGTAGCCGCCGACGCGGAGATTCTCCTCCACCGTCAAGCTGCCGAAGATGCGCCGCCCCTCCGGCACCAGGGAAAGGCCGAGCCGGGCGATCCGCTCCGGGCGCTGGCCGAGCAGACTGCGCCCATCGAGGCGGATGTCGCCACGATGCGGCGAGACGCCACCCGCGATGGCGGCGAGTGCCGTCGACTTCCCGGCGCCGTTCGGGCCGATGATGCAGACCATCTCGCCCTCGGCCACAGTGAGCGAGACATCGCGCAACGCGACGAGATCACCGTAGCGCACGTCGATCGCATCGACTTCGAGAAGGGCGCCGGTCATCCTTCCATCCCCAGATAGGCCGCGAGCACGGCTTCGTGCCGCTGGATCTCCTCGGGTGGACCCTCGGCGATGGTGCGGCCGCCGTCGAGCACGTGAATTCGGTGGCTGATGCCCATGACCACATGCATGTTGTGCTCGATCAGCAGCACGCCGCAGGCGAAGCTGCGCGGTATTGCCGCGACGAGCTCCATCAGATCCTCGCACTCGGCATCCGACATTCCCGCCGCCGGCTCGTCGAGCAGCACGAAGGCCGGCGACAGCACCAGCGCGCGCGCGATGCCGAGCCGTCGCTGGTCGGTGTAGGCGAGAGCGCCAGCGCGCCGCGCCGCGAGCTCGGCGAGGCCGACCCAGGCCAGCATGGCCATGCCGTGCTCGCGCGCGCCGCGCAGACCGAGGCCGAGGCCGGCGACGGTGACCTCGACGTTCTCGATCACCGTCATGTCCTTGAATAGCCGCCCCGCCTGGAACGTGCGCGCGACCCCGTGTTCGCGAAACCGCGCCGCCGGCCAGCCGGCGGTGTCGTCGCCGCCCAGCAGCACGCGCCCCTCGCTCGGGCGCTGGAAGCCGGTGAGGCAGTTGACCAAGGTGGTCTTGCCGGCGCCGTTCGGGCCGATGAGGCCGAACACCTCGTCACGCCGAACCGTAAGGCTCACCTCGGAGATCGCCGCCAGCCCCTGGAAATGCACCGAGAGCTTGTCCGCCGACAGCTCCGCTGCATCGGTGAGGCTTCGGTCCACGCCGCGCGCGGGTGGTTCGACATAGGGCCGCACTACTTCTTCAGGCGATACAGCACCGGCGTCGGGATCGGTTCCTTGATGCGCCACTCCTCGACCGGTGTTTCCTTGCCATTGGCGTACGACACCACGATCATCGGCATGTCGGCTTGGATATGCAGCTTCGGCGAGAAGCTGCGCGGCCCGAGGATGGTCGGTGCATTGTCTTCCTTGTTGAGCCACGCAACGACCTTCGTCGCCTCCGTTGTTTCGGTCTTGGTCACCCCTTCGGCCCAGAGTTGCAGGAAGGCGTAGATCGGGTAGGCATACTGCGTGGTCGGCGGCTTGCCGTATTTCTTCGCATAGGCGGCGGTCAGCGTGTTGACCTCCGGGCGCGGATCGTCGGAGGTGAGCGCTTGCACCGGCAGATAGAAATCCTTCAGCCCCGGCGTGGAGTTCAGCCAATACGTCCCGTCCATCGCAGTCCCGCTCAGGATCGGCAAGGTGATGCCGGCGGCGCGCATCTGTCGCACCGCGCTGGCGGCACCTGGATTGGTTGAGCACAGCATCACGTTGTCGACGCCTTCGGAGCGGATGGCGTCACTCAGGCGCGTGATCTGCGAGCTGATCGTCGGATCGAGCCCTTTGAACGTGTCCTGTCCGATGACCTTGCCGCCGTCCTTCGGGAACAGCCACTCGTAGCCGGCGCAGATCGACTTGTTGTATTCGATGGTTTCGTCGATCAGCATGTAGCCCTTGCGAAAGCCCTTCTTCTTATAGCCCCAGTCGCCCATCACGGCGCCTTCGAGCTGTGCGGCGTTGTTCGCGGTGAAGGAAAGCGGGCCCACGCCGATCACACCGGCCTTCGGGTCCGAGGCGCCGAGAAAAACCGAAATGATGCCCGCTTTCTGCGCTTGCAGCGCGGCCGGCGCGCCGTAGTCGTAGTCGGCCGACACCAGTAGCAGGTTGGCGCCCTGGTCGATCAGGTCCTTGCCCGCCTTGGCGCCTTCCACCCGATCGGTCTTGGTATCGGCGGTGATGACCTTGATCTGCTTGCCGAGCAGACCGCCCTTGGCGTTGGTCTGTTCAACCCAGAGCTGCGCCATCTTCGCCGCCTCGCCGTCGTACGCCTCCATCCAGCCGGAGAAGGCGACCGCCATCCCGATGGTGATGTCGTCCTTGGCCGAGGCGGTCCGCGCCGTGGCGAACACCAGGACCGCAGCCACGACCACGCCGATCAAACGTCTTGCTGTCAAGACAAACCTCCTGCCGGACAGCGCAGGCGCGCAATTGCGCCTGCGCTTCGCCAACGCTTTCTAGCTCTCCGTCTGCCGCCGCTTGATGCGGTCACGTTGCCACTCCAGACACCAGTCGGAGCAGTAGATCTTTCCCTCGGATACGACCGTCCCGCCGCCACTTACGGTCCTCTCGTAGAGCAAAACTCCACAGTTCGGACACTTGTCGTAGCTCTCGATGTACAACCGGTTGGGGGCAAACTTCATGGCCACTCCTCGTCGCGTGCGGCGGCGGGCTGGCTCGGGAGCGACCACCACATCAGGTCCATGTCGCGGCCGAGCGTTTGCGGAACATCTCGCGGAATTGCCGCGTCGAGTCCGGCAGCAGCGCGCCGGTGCCCCAGTCGAGCAGCACCGCGTAACGACGGACCATATCCAGCTTGTCGATCTTGCCGGCACGGTACTGCGCCGCGACCTCTTCAGGGTCGGTCGCGAGCCAGCCGCTCCGCTGCCGGCGAATGGTGTCGCGCTCCACCCGGGTCGCCGCTTCGTCGACCTCGTAGTCGCAGAGCTCGGCGTCAATCGCTCGGATCACGACGCCATAATCCTTCGCCGCGCGTTCGATTGAAACGTAATCGTCCGCCACGTCCTCAAGCACTAGCGCCGGATCGCGCTCCAGCGGGTCGCCGAAGCCGCCGCCGCCGGCGGTCGGGCGGCTGAACGAATCGCCAGGCCCGATCGGCACATCCGAGAAGATGGCGCCGAGCCATTCCTCTTCGTTCACCCCGGCGCGCTTGAGGCTGAGGCCGTGGGGCATGGAGGGCAGGCCGCCCTCGATGCCCCAGACCACGGCCCGTTCGCGGTCGCAGATGTACGAGATCACCGTCTTCTCCGCAGCCAGCATCAGCGATGTCTTGCGCACGCCCGCGCCGCCGCGCCACTTGCCAGGCCCGGGAGAGTCCCTCAGCACCTCGTATTCGGTGGTGAGCACCGGCGTCGCGCGTTCCTGGCCTTCAACGGGCTGCGACATCAGGCCGGTGCCGAAACAGGCGGTGGTGACGTTGCAGCCGTCCTTGCCGTTGCGCCCGCCCCAACCGCCGGGCAGCCAGTCGTAGAACATGAAGATCGGCTTGTCGGGCCGGCGCCCATCGAGCCCGCCGGTCAACAGGTATTCGAGATTGAACGCGCAGGCGATGGCGCGCTCGGGCATGATCTTCGACCAGATCTCGTAGATCGAGTTCATGATCTTCTCGAACGGCATCAGGAAGCCGGTGACCGCGACCGGCCAACGGGCATCGACGATGCTGCCTTTGGGGGCGATGATCTCGAACACGCGGTAGAAGCCGCTGTTGAGCGGCAGATCGGGGAAGAATGTCTTCATGCCGGCCGCGACCGCCGAGAATGTCGCCCCGAACGCGGAGTTGTAGATCGAGGCGATCGTGGGATGGCTGCCGGTGAAATCGTAGATCGCGCGATCGCCCTTGATGGTGAGCTTGACCTTGATCGGGATCAGGCCCTCCGAGCCCGCCGGATCGCGGTCGATGAAGTCCTGCGTCTCCCACTCGCCGTCCGGCAGCGCGGCGAGACGCTGGCGCACGGCGCGTTCGACATAGTCCTGCACGGCGGCGAGGCCCGTCGCGACCGTTTCGTGGCCGTACTTGTCGACCAGCCGCAGGATTTCCCGCTCGCACACCTGCGTCGCGGCGGATTGCGCCTGGATATCGCCGATGATGGAGACCGGGTCGCGCGTGTTGGCGGCGATCAGCCGTGCGACATCGGCGCAGAAGCGGCCCTTGTCGAACAGCCGCACCGGCGTGATGCGCAGTCCCTCGCGAAACATCTCGCGCGCGACGACATCGAACGAGCCCGGCACGCTGCCTCCGACGTCGGACCAGTGACCGTTCGACTGGCTGAACGCGATCACACGGCCCTCGGAGAAGATCGGACGGATCAGCCGCACATCGGAAAAATGCGTGCCGCCGGCATAGGGGTCGTTTATCGCGTACACATCGCCCGGATGCATGTCGCCCTCGAAGGCGCGCATTACGTCCTTGCAGGTGAAATGCAAGGTACCGACGTGCACCGCGATATCCTGGTTGCCTTGCGCGGCCGAGTTGCCCTCCGCGTCATGCAAGGCGCTGGAGAAGTCGCGATTGTAGATGACGAACGAGTAGCAGGTGCGCAGGATCTGCTCGCCCATCTGATCGACGCTGGTGATGAAGGAGTTCTTCAGCACCTCGAAGGTGACGGGGTCGAGCGCGGGCATGTCGGCCATCCGGGTCAATCCTTCACGCGAATGACGATGTTGAGGTATTGGTCGACCTCGGCGGTGGTCCCGGGCGGAATCAGCACCGTGGAATCGACCTGCTCGACCACGGCGGGGCCGGCAAGGCTGAAGCCCGCCGGCAGGTCCGGGCGCGCGTAGACCGGCGTGTCGAGCGAGGTCTCCCCGTCGAACCACACTGGCCGGCGACTGGTCGGCTCCGGTGTCGCGCCGGTTGCCTGGTGCGTGGCCAGCGCCGCCTTCGGCACCACGCCGATCGCCTTGAGGTTGAGGCGGAACAGGCCGACCGGCGCATCGTCGCGGCGGAAGTTGTATTCGCGCTCGTGCTCGATGTGGAAGGCGCGGACCAGATCGCTCATCGCGCCAATCGGCCGCGGCGCGCTCACCGCCAACGAGCGCCACTGCCCCTGATACATCATGTCGATCGACCGTTGCAGCACGGTGTCTTCGGATGCGACCCCTTCGTGGGCGAGACGCTCCGAGGCGTCCGTCTCTAAGGCGGCGAACGCGGCTTCAATCTCGCCGGGGTCCGCCTCGTCCGCCGCCGCGAGAAAGGTTTTTGAGAAATCGTGCTGCACGTCGACCAGCAGGCAACCGAGAGCCGAGGTCACGCCGGGGTTGGGCGGCACAATCACCGCGGGGATCGACAGCTCGCGCGCGATCGCCACGCCGTGCAACGCGCCGGCACCGCCGAACGCGACCAGGGCGAAGTCCCGCGGATCGTAGCCGCGACTGATCGAGATCAGTCGCACCGCGTCCGACATGTTGGCGTTGGCCACCCGGATGATCGCATCGGCGGCGGCGTGCAGTTCCAGGCCGAATTTTTCTGCGACACCCTCGCTCACCGCCGCCGCCGCCAATGCCGGATCAAGCATGATGTCGCCACCCGCCAGGCTGGCGCCGAGCCGGCCGAGCACCATGTTGGCGTCGGTGTTGGTGGGCTGGCGATTGCCACGACCGTAGCAGGCCGGGCCGGGATTGGCGCCGGCCGATTGCGGACCGTTGCGCAGCGAGCCCGCCTCGTCGGTCCAGGCGAGCGAGCCGCCGCCGGCGCCGATGGTCAAGACCTCGATCGAGGCGAAGCGGATCGGGTAGCCGAACTCGACATACCAATCCTTGGTGACCCGCAACTGTCCTTCATAGGTCAACGACACGTCCGTCGAGGTGCCGCCCATGTCGAGGCCGATCGAGTTCGGGAAGCCGCAGAGCATCGCGATGTGCCGGCTGGCGATCGCGCCAGCGGCGATGCCGGAACCGGCGAGCCGGGCGGCGAAATCCTTCACGCTGTTTGGCGTCATGACGCCGCCGCCGGTGTGCAGCAACAGCAGGTCGCGGCCGTAGCCCTCGTGCTTGAGGCGATCACCGAGGCGGCTCGTGTAGTTCACCACGACCGGGCTCAGCGCCGCGTTCGCCACGGTGGTGGAGAAGCGCTCGTGCTCGAAGATTTCCGGCAACACCTCCGAGGAGATGGAGATCAGCGCGTCCGGGATCGCCGCTTGCAGGATCTCCTTCATGCGCCGCTCGTTGGCGCCGTTTACGTAGGCGTTCATGAAACAGACCGCGACCGCCGCGATACCGCGTCGCTTGAGGATGCGCGCGACCTCCTGGGCCCCGGCCTCGTCCAGCTTCTCGACAACTGCCCCTTCGGCATCGACGCGCTCGGCGACGACCAGGCGATCACGTCGCGGCACATAGGGTCGCACCACGTCCTTGTACGTGTCCCACAGATCCTCCTTGTTGGCGCGGCGGATCTCGATGACGTCGCGAAAACCTTTCGTGCAGACCATGGCCGTGCGCGGCAGGCGACGGGTTATGAGCGCGTTGGTGGCGATCGTGGTGCCGTGCGAGAACAGCGCCACCCGCCCCAGATCGATCGCTGACTTCTCCATCCCCGCCATGATCCCGTCGATCGGATCGGCAGTGGACGCGATCTTCTCGATCCGGATCAGCCCGGTGGTCTCATCCATGATGCAGATGTCGGTAAACGTGCCGCCGACATCCACCGCCACGCGCAAATCCTGCGAACTTGTCACGCAAGCGCCTCCGCCAAAGCTTCGTAACGGCGTCGGCTTTCGCCGCGCGCACGTAATGCTTCCACCATGTCGACCTGCGCGAAGCGCACGGCCTGATGCGGCTGGAGCTGGCCGATCAAGTCCATGTCGGCGGAGATCACGGTGCCGAGCATGAAGTAGCCGCCACCTGAAACGGCGTCTCGATGCAGGACGATCGGTTCGGTGCCACCGGGCACCTGCACCGAGCCGTAGGGGTAGCAGCTATCGACGATGTTGGACGGGTCCGAGCCGGCGCCGAACGGCTGCGCGCGCGGCACAAACGTCATCGGCGCACCGCCCCGGAAGCGATAGCCGATCCGATCCGCTTCGGGCGCCACCTTCCAACTCTCGCGGAAGAAGCCCTCGCCCGACTTCTCGGTGAGGCGATGCCAGTAGAGGCCAGGCAACACCCGCAGCACGGCTTTTTCGCCGGCTGCTGCGCCACGTTGCGTCGGCGGGACGTTGCAACCTTGCTTGGCCGGATTCCCGGCGGCTCCGACACGGAGGGCATCACCCGCCTTCAGCGCGCGCCCCTCGTGGCCGCCCAGCGCGCCCAGTAGGTAGGTCGAGCGCGAGCCGAGCACCGCGGGGACGTCGATGCCGCCGGCGACGGCGATGTAGGCGCGGGCGCCGCTCTTGAGGAACCCGAAGGACAGGGTCTGGCCCGCCCTTACCTCGAACGCGGTCCAGCTCGGCTGCTCGACCCCGTCGACCTTGGGCGGCAGATCGGCACCCGTCACGGCGACCGTCACGCGCGCCGTGAAGCGGATCGCCGGCCCCAGGAACACCACCTCTAGCGCCGCGTCGCCGGCCGCGTTGCCGACCAGCAGGTTGGCGGCGGTCAGCGCATAACGGTCCATTGCACCGGACAGCGGAATGCCGAGATGGTAGTAGCCCGGCCGGCCGAGATCCTGCACCGTGGTAGCAAGGCCGGGCTGAACGACTTCGAGCATCGACTGGGCCCGCTCAACCATGCAGCACCCGCAGCAACGCGGTATTGGTGGCGGCGGGATCGGCCTGAAATGCCTGCAAGCTGAAATCGATCGGGCGGATCAACGGGGTGAAGCGACCCGCCTCGACCGCTTCCACCGCATCATCGTATTCCTCTCGCCCGACGGGTCGGAACTTCACGATGTCGCCCGGCCGGAAGAAAATCATGAACTCGCGCAGGTAGCTGATCTCCTGCCTCGGGTCGTAGATCGGCATCGGGGTGATGCCGAACATCTGGTAGCCGCCAGCCCCGCGCACCGAGTAGATGCAACCGAAACAGCCACCATGCCCGACGGTGAGCTTCGGTGTGTCGGTGCGCGGCCGCAAATATTTTGGCGCCTCGATCTGCTTGTCGCGTTCCACCATCTGGTAGAGGAACGGCAGCCCGGCGACGAACCCCACCATCGAGACGAACCACGGCGCGCCCGAGTGAGCGGCGATAAAAGCCGGCACGTCCGGGTAGCCGTTGATGCGCGCGGTGTAGTCGAGATCGCTGCCGGTCGGGTCCTGGTGCCGCTCGCGAAACCGCATCAATGTCTCATGCGTCCACGGGTCGCCGTAGAACACCGGGATTTCGACGATGCGCGTGCTGAGCTCGCCGCCCACGTTCGCGGCGGCATCCTCCAGGCCGCGCAACTCCCGCATCAGCTCGTCCGGCGCGATGCGGTCCGGATCAAACTTGACCTGGAACGAGGCATTCGCCGGGCAAATTTCGCTCACTCCGCCGATGCGACTGTCACGGATCGCGTTGGTCATCGAGAGACTCTTGAAGAACGCCGCGAGCGACATCTCCTCATTGACCTCGACGAAGATGTGTTCGTCACCTCCGAACGCGTAACGCATCGGCGTCTTCCTTGGGGTGTTGCGCGGCAGGATGAACCGATCAGACCTCGATGTCGTAGAGCGGTTGCGCCGCCATCACCGCGTCCTCATTCTCCACGTGGAAGGCGACCAAGGTGCCGGCTTCCTCCGCGGCGACCTGCACGAAGGTCTTCATCACCTCGATCAACCCGACCGGATCGCCCACCGCCACCCTCTCGCCCTCGCGCTTGAACGGCGGCTCACCTGGAGATGGTGAGCGATAGAACGTGCCGGGGATAGGAGCCTGGATCGTCTTGACAGGCATCGACACCTTCCTGGTGGAAACAGGCGGACGCTAAGCAGTCGCGGCGGGCAGCATGCTCTCCGCTTCGAGTGTCTCTTGCAATGTCCGGTGCAATATCCTTGCCAGCTCCGCTGCACCCGGCGTGTCGGAGTGGACGCATATGGTCTCCGCGCCGACCTTGACCGGCTTTCCGCCGATCGAGCTCACCTGCCCTTCGCGCACCGCCCGAACGCAGCGTCGCGCGGCCTCGTGCGGGTCGACCGGGGGGTGTTCGCGCGTGATGAGCAGCGATCCGTCGTCGGCGTAATCGAGGTCGGCATAGAACTCGGGAACGAAGCGGTGGCCACGTTGCGGATAGATCGTGGCGTGCAGCGTCTCGATCATGCCGAGCAGCGGCACTTTGAACACATCGGCCGCGTCGCAGATGGCGTGCGCGATCTCGGGCTGACGCGCCGCCATCCCATACAGCGAGCCATGCGGCTTGATGTGGTTGAGTGGCACTCCTTCGGCGTCGAGAAAACCTTTCAGCGCGCCGATCTGATAGATCAGGCAGTTCGCCAGTTCCTCGCGGTCAATCTTCATCTCCCGTCGGCCGAACCCCTGCAGATCCGGCAGGGAGGGATGCGCGCCGACTTTCACGCCGTGGCTGTTGGCCAGTTGGACCGTGTGCCGCATGTGATTGAAGTCGGAGCCGTGGAACCCGCAGGCAACGTTGGCAAGATGAATGGAGGGCATCAGTCCGGCATCGTCGCCGAGCCGCCAGATGCCGAAGCTCTCGCCCATGTCGCAGTTGATCAGCACCATGCGCAGTGGTTCCTTCTTCTGGCAGTCGTCGACTCGGGAATGGGCCGCTGTCGATCAGTCAAAGAAATCCTCGTCGATCTTCTTGATATGCAGGGTGTCTTCGATCCTGCATCCGACGTTGTGACGGATCATCAGCTTGGTGAGTTGCTCGCCGTCGATCAGAACAATGCGCTTGCTGAGAAACTCTGCCGTCTCCCGCGCGGACGGTGAAAAGCTTGAGGTGGTCACAAATAGCCCTTTGGTTGCTTTGTGACGATCCAGACTGCCAAAGAAATCCCTGATCGCGGCAGAACCAATGTTATTCCCAGTTGAGTAGCGCTTCGCCTGAACAAACACGCGATCAAGTCCGAGCGCGTCTTGATCGACCACACCATCGACTCCGTCGTCGCCACTGCGCCCGAGTGCGCGTCCGGCATCAGCGGCTGTCCCGCCAAATCCCATGCTGAGAAGCAGACCAACGATAAGCCGCTCGAAGAAGTCCGGCGGCGCGGCTTGGATCCGCTCAAGGAGTTCCTGTGCGAGAGAAATCTCGATCTGCCGGTGCGCCACGCGGATGATCTCGTTGGGCGTCTCCGGCCGGTTCACAAGTGCGGGGATTGCCGCCCGGTTGTTTTCGTCGTCGCCCGAGTTTTGCCCAGACTTCTCCTTGAACTGCTTGAACTCGTCGAACTGCGCCAGGAAGACATTATCGATCTTGGCAGGGTGCGATGCGATGACTTGATTGCCGCGAGCCGTGGTCCTGAAGTGCCCGCGTCGTGTGGCCTCGATCAATCCGGCCTTTCCGAGGTAGGCTTTCGCCCAATGCACCCGATTTCCAAATATCGTTTGCTTCCCGGAGAGAAGAAGCGCTGTGCGCTCTTCTGCTGTCAGGCTGAGTTGCTCCGCCAGTCGGTCAACGACCTCTCCGATGCGAACTTCCCCACGGGAGGCGGCCGCGAGGACCGGAAGCATCAGGGCTTGATAATCTGGCACGGACATGAGTTGGTGGCCTACAAGCTCAAGCTTCAGGTTTCATCCGCTACGATTCCTCGATCCGCACGTACTCGAAATCGCCCGGCTTGCCGTCGACGCCAGCTTTTGGCGGGGCGATCCAGCCGGCGTAGGCGCCGGGCTCGCGCACCGGCTGCATCAGGCTCGCGAGGTACTCGCCGTCATCCGTGCCCGGCAGGAACTCAGCCCGCGCGGTTGCCCATTCCGCGTCCGACAGCAGCCGACCATCCGGGTCGGCGTGGATCGCGGCGAACTCGCCGATGCGGCGGTTGAACGCGACATGCGGCAGCGCCAGCCGGTACTCGAAGCCGGCGCGCTCGATCACCGTGTTCCAGCGTCGCACGCCACCCGTCGTGTCGCCGACGAAATCGTCGCGCAGCCGCATGTTGAGCGCCGAGAGCGCCGGCACGTGCTGCTCGCTGATCCGGCCGTCGACCAGCCGCTGCACCGGATAGGTGGTGTCGAGCAGCAGATGGTCATCGTCGAGCTTGCCCTCGCGGTAGCGACCCTTGATCCCGGCGTTGAACGCGTTCGCCGCGTTGGTGCTGATTTCATTGCCAAACAGATCGAGGGTCAGCGAGAAGTGCAGATTGATCTTCTTCTGGATGGTCGGCAGGTCGATTACGCCGAGCGCGCGCACCCGCTCGATGTCGGTCGAATCGGTGATGCCGGCGTCGTGCATCGCTTGGCAGGTGCGCTCGATCACGCGGCCGACCCCGGTTTCGCCGACGAACATATGGTGCGCTTCCTCGGTCAGCATGAAGCGGCAGGTGCGCGCCAGCGGATCGAAGCCCGATTGCGCCAACGCGGCGAGCTGCATCTTGCCGTCGCGATCGGTGAAGGTGGTGAACATGAAGAAGCTGAGCCAGTCCGGCGTCGCCTCGTTGAACGCGCCCAGCATGCGCGGCGTGTCCTGGTGGCCGGAGCGGCGGCGCAGCAGCTCCTCGGCTTCCTCGCGCCCGTCGCGGGCGAAATATTTTTGCAGGAGGTAGACCATCGCCCAGAGATGCCGCCCCTCCTCGACATTGACCTGGAACAGGTTGCGCAGGTCGTAGAGCGAGGGCGCGGTGGCGCCGAGATGGCGCTGCTGCTCGACCGAGGCGGGCTCGGTGTCGCCCTGGATGACCAGCAGCCGGCGCAGCATGGAGCGATACTCGCCCGGCACTTCCTGCCACGCGGGCTCGCCCTTGTGGCGGCCAAACGGGATGGTGCGGCCAGGCACGGCGGGGGCGAGCAGCACGCCCCAGCGATACTCCGGCATCCGCACGAAGCCGAACTTGGCCCAGCCTTGCGGGTCGACGCTGACCGCGGTGCGCAGATAAACCAGGGCGTCCTGGAACCCCTCCGGCCCCATCTCGCGCCACCAGTCGATGTAGCCGGGGTGCCAGGTCTCCAGCGCGCGGCGCACCCGCTGGTCCTGCGCCAGGCCGACATTGTTCGGGATCAGGCCGTCATAGTCGATGTCGAGGCCGTCCGGCATGGCTCATGCTCCTCGCGACAGGTTCAGGTTCGTTCGGGGTCGTAGTCGGGTTGCACGCCGCTGCCGTAGCGATGCAACGCGCCGCGCTCGCCCACCGCGTTGGGGCGGAGAAACACCCAGTTCTGCCAGGCGGTGAGGCGGCCGAAGATGCGGGTCTCCATCGTCTCCGGCCCGGCGAAGCGCAGATTGGCCTCCATCGCGGTGAGCGCGTCGGGGGAGAAGCTGGCGCGCTCCTCGAGGATCAGCCGCACCTCGTCGTCCCAGTCGATGTCGTCGTAGGCGGCGGTGATCAGGCCGAGCGCCTCGGCGGCATCGCTGGGGAGCGCATCGCCGATCGCCGCTTCCGCCCGCGCGTTGCTGTCGGGCTCGCCGAGGAAGCGGGTGGCGAGGCGGGTGAGGCCGTTGCTCATCGGATAGGCGCCGAAATTGAGCGGCGACAGGTGCAAGGTCGCGCGCCCGTCAGCGAACATCAACGCGCGGTCGGCGGCAAAGGCGAGCTCGGCCAGGGTGCCGGCGAAACAGCTTCCCGGCTCGATCAGCGCAACCAGGCTGCGCGCGGTGAGGTCGAGACGCTTGAGCACGCGTTTCAGCAGCAGCCGGATTTCGCGCACCAGCCAGTGCGTGGCGTGCTGGTGCAGCAACGCATCGACCGCCAGCACCGGTTCGGCGCTGCCTTCGGTGCGCAGGGTCAGCAGCCCGAGCGTGGGTTCATTGAGGCGCAGATGCAGCAGCGCGTCATCGAACTCACGCGCCATCGCTAGCGGCCAGAGCGCCGCCCCTTCGGCGATGAGCCCGGCGAGGTCGGCGGGCACGCGCGCCGGGCCGCGAATGGTGATGTCGGCGCGCCGTGCCGCGCGGTCGAGCGCAACGGTGACATGCTCGTAGCGCACCGCTTCCGAAGCGAACTCGCGCCGGAGCGGGGTCAGCGCGATGCCTTGCGCGTCGCGTGGCCGATCGGACCGCTCGGCCAGGGCTTGCGCGCGCCCCTCGACCGCCGCATCCCAGGCGGAGGGCGGCACCACCTCGTCGACCAGCCGCCACTGCACCGCGCGGCTGCCCCGCACGCCTTCCTGCAAGGAGCAGAACACATCGGCGCGGTCACGCCGGACCCCGCGTTTGTCGGTCAGCCGGGTGAGCCCGCCGGTGCCGGGCAGCACCGCGAGCAGCGGCACCTCCGGCAAGGCGACGGTGCTGCGGCGGTCGTCGACCAGCATGACGTGCTCGGTGCTGATGGCGAGCTCGTACCCGCCGCCGGCGCACGGCCCGTTCACCGCCGCCATCCAGATCTGGCCGGAGCAGGCGCTCGCATCCTCGATCGCCAGCCTGGTTTCATTGGTAAACTTGCAGAAATTGACCTTATGAGCGTGGCTGGCGGCGCCGAGCATGCGGATGTTGGCGCCGGCGCAGAACACGTTGTCCTTGCCCGAGCGCAGCACGACGCAGCGCACCTCGGGGTGCTCGAAGCG
This sequence comes from Acetobacteraceae bacterium, assembly GCA_965218045.1. GTDB lineage: Bacteria > Pseudomonadota > Alphaproteobacteria > Acetobacterales > Acetobacteraceae > CAVRCA01. Next base: position 161,313 of record CBDCJX010000002.1, read on the forward strand.
CAGCCGCTGCACCGCGTCGGCGAGCTCGATGTCGACCGCGAGGTCATACGAGTTGAGCTTCAGCTCGGCCCCGGGAAAAAGGCCGCCCGCCGGATCGACGTCCATCGTCAGAAACGCGACCGGCCCGTCGCAACGTAGCCGCCAGTGCCGATAGCTGGACGGCTCGGTCTGGCAGTCGATCCTGTCCAGGTTAATCATACGGCCAGCGCTCCCTCGACGAACCGCGCGATCTCGGCGGTCACCAGCTCGGCCGCCTCGGCGTGCGGTGCGTGCCCAACGCCTGGGATCAACATGGTCCGCACCGGCGCGGTGGCGAGGCGCTCGGCCGTCGCCAGTTGCGCTGGCGTGCCATAGGGATCGTCCACGCCCTGCATGAGCAGCACGGGCTGCGTGATGCGCGGCAGGAACTCGGTGATGTCCCACTTTCGGAACGCCGGATCGAGCCAGGCGTCGCACCAGCCGCGAAATGCCGCGTCCACGTCCGCGTGGTGGCGCGCCAGCCGATCACGCAGCCCACCGTGCGCGTACTCATCGCGTAGCGCGGCGATGCTGGCGACACAGATATCCTCGACGAAGAAGTGCGGCGCGATCAGCACCAGCCCCCGCACCCGCGGGTCGGGCGTCGCGCCGGCATGGATCGCGGCGATGGAGGCGCCGTCGGAATGGCCGATTAGCACGCAAGAGCCGATCCCGCCGGTGTCGAGCACGCGTGGCAGCATCTCGCGCGCCTCGTCGTGCATGTAGCTGAGCGGGCGCGGCAAGGTGATCGTGTCTGACCCGCCGTAGCCGAGGCGGGAATAGGCGAACACCGCTTGCCCGGTGGCCGACGCGAGCGCCGCTGGAAAACCCCGCCATAGCCCGACCGAGCCGAGCCCCTCGTGCAGCAGCACCAGGGCCGGGGCCAGCTCGGGCGGCGGGCCCCAGCGGCCGGTCTCGATCTGCTGGCCGTCGAGCCGGACGAAGCCGGGGGCGCCGCTCACCCGCCCTCACGCAGCTTGTAGCGCTGGATCTTTCCCGTGGCGGTTTTCGGCAGCGCGCTCACCAGCTCGATCCAGCGCGGGTATTTCCACGGGCCGATCCGCGCCTTCACGTGCTCACGCAGCGCCTCGCGCAGGCCGGCCGGGTCGGCGCCCTGGCGCAGCACGACAAAAGCGCGCGGCTTGAGCAGCCCGTCGGCGTCGGCCTGGCCGACCACGGCGGCCTCCAGCACGGCGGGGTGTGCCACCAGCGCCGCCTCCACCTCGAACGGCGAGACCCAGATGCCGCTCACCTTGAACATGTCGTCCGAGCGGCCGCAGTAGCGATACATCCCATCCGGGTCGCGGATGTAGGTGTCGCCGGTGCGGGTCCACTCGCCGGCGAAGGTGCGTCGGCTGCGGGCGCGCTGGTTCCAGTAGCCCTCGGCGGCACTGGGCCCGGCGACCAGCAGCTCGCCGCTTTCGCCATCGGGCACGTCCTGGCCGGCCTCGTCGACGATGCGCGCCTCGTAGCCAGGCACCGGCACGCCGGAGGTGCCGTAAGCGCAACCGGTCGGGGCGGTTGCTGATGAAGATGTGCAGCATCTCGGTGCTGCCGATCCCGTCGAGGATGTCGACCCCGACCGCCTCGCGCCAGCGCGCGCCAATCGCTTCCGGCAGCGCCTCGCCGGCCGAGATGCAGTGGCGCAGCCGGTCCGAACCCGCGCCCGGCAGCAAGCTCGGGGTGCGCCAGCAGCCCAGCGTACAGGGTGGGCACGCCGCCGAACAGGGTCGGACGGACCCGGCGCATGACGCCGAGCACCGCTTCCGGCGTCGGTCGGTCGGGCAGCAGGAAAGCGTGCGCGCCCACCGCCATCGGGAAGGTCATGCTGTTGCCGAGCCCGTAGGCGAAGAACAGCTTCGCCGCCGAGAACATCACGTCGTCGGCGTCGATGCCGAGCACCTGGGCGCCATAGGTCTGCGCCGTCGCTTGCAGGCTGCCATGCACGTGACGGGTACCCTTCGGCGCGCCGGTGGAACCGGAGGAGTAGAGCCAGAACGCCACTTCGTCGGGTGAGGCCGGGGCCGGCGGTTCGTCCGGCTCGCCGCCATCGAGGAACGCGGCGAAGTCGCGACAGGCCGGGTCTGCGGCGGTGGCGGGCGTGCCGTCCGGCTCGGCCACCACGATGAGCCGCAGCGCGTCCAGCGCGGGCAACAACGGCCGCACGGCGGGGAGCAGCGGCGCGGAGACGACCAGCGCCTCGGCGCGGCTGTCGGCCAGGATGTAGCCGATCTGGTCCGGCGGCAGCAGGGTGTTGACCGGCACCGGCACCGCGCCGGCCCGCATCGCGCCCCAGAACGCGACCGGGAAGTCGATGGTATCAAGCAGCAGCAATGCCACCCGCCGCTCGCGCCCGATCCCCGCCCGAGCCAGGGCGGCGGCAAAACGGGCAGTGCTGGCGCGCAGCTCGGCATAGCGCAGCGACCGCCACGGGTCGGTAAAGGTGACGCGCTGGCCGTTACCCTCGCGCTCGTGGCGATCGACGAAGAAATCCACGGCATTGCCGCTCACCCGCGCCTCCCCGGCGGCTACGGGAAAAATCCTATCACCTTGCGCCCGGTGCCGTCGCCCCGCACCATCGACCGACGAAACCGTGGATACCACATGAGCCAGCCAGCCGCGTCACCAGCCCCTGCTCGCTATTTCGAGGACTATCCCCAGGGCGCCGTCTTCGAGCTGGGCTCGTTCGAGGTCAGCGAGGAGGAGATCGTCAGCTTCGCCCGGCGCTACGATCCGCAACCGATGCACATCGACAGAGAGGCTGCCGCCGAGGGCATGTTCGGCGGGTTGATCGCCAGCGGCTGGCACACCGTCGCGCTGCAAATGCGACTCATTGCCGAGCGCTTCCTGTCCAGCGCGTCGAGCCTGCCCTCGCCGGGCATCGACGAACTGCGCTGGCTGCGGCCGGTGCGACCAGGGGATCGGCTTACGGTGCGGGTGACCGTTCTGGAGGCCAACCGCTCTCGCACCCGGCCAGACCGGGGGATGGTCCGCTCGCTGATCGAGGTGTCGAACCAGGACGACGCGGTGGTGATGTCACTGAAGCCGATGAACCTGATGCGCTGCCGACCGTCGGCCTGACGCAGCGCTGCAACTGTCAGGCGATGATGGAAGGTGCGCCGGCGGCGAAGCGGGCGATGATCTCTTCGGCCTCGATATTTCGGGTGATGAACACGAGCCGGTGCGAGCGGTCCGCGTCGGGCCAGGTGGCGAGCCAGTCGGGCGGGTAGAGCGTGTGTTGCACGGCGTGGATCGCCGCCGGGGTCTCGGGGGCGTCGGCGAAGGCGATCAGCCCTTTCACCCGCAGCAGGTCCTCGCCCCGCTCGCGCGCCAGGCCGCCGAGCGCCTTGGCGAAATCGAGCCGGGTCATGGCGCGGCCCAAGGTCAGGGCAAGCGTGGTGATGCCGTGTGAATGCACCGCCGCCGCCGACCACGGGCGTCGCATCGGCCGGGCCCGGACCGGCCCGCCATCGCGGAACAGCGCCGCCGCCGGGGTCGTGAGGTCGGCCAGGGTCAGCCTCTCGGCGGACGGGTTCAGCCCCGCCAGTCGCGTCGCCAGCGCCTCGCTCAGCGGTGAGAGGTCGGTCTTGCTGATCAGCAGGCGATCGGCCACCACGACCTGCGCGGTCGCCTCGGCGAAGCGGTCCAGGGTCGCCAGGCCGGCAACGGCGTCGACCACGGCGAGCACGGTGTCGAACCGCAGCGCCCGCTCCAGCCAGGCGTCGGCGGCGAGCGTGTAGAGAATGGGGGCCGGCTCGGCGAGGCCGCTGGTCTCCACCACGACGCGGCGGAACGGCGGCAGGGTCGCCTCGGCGCGCCGGGCAAGCAAGCCGTACAGCGTGCGCACCAGATCCTGCCGCACGGCGCAGCACAGGCAGCCATTGGGCAGTTGCACCACGTCGTCCGGGCTGGCTTCGACCAGGAGGTGGTCGAGCCCGACCTCGCCGAACTCGTTGATCACCACCGCCGTGTCCGCCATCGCGGGGCTGGCGAGGACGCGCCGGAGAAAACTGGTCTTGCCGCTGCCGAGGAAGCCGGTCAGCACCGAGATCGGCAGCGCCTCGGTCAAGCGCGCGCGTCCGACCCGGCGCCCAGGCCCACGCTCAGACCCGACCTCAAGAGTGCAGCTGCGACGCCACCGGCTCCGGCTTGGCGGCGAGGCTGGCGGTCGGGTCGGCGGCTTGCACCACCTTCAGGCAACGCGCGTAGAGGCCCAGGATCTCGGTTTCGGTGCACGGGCCTTGACCACGCAGCAGCGTGCTGCCTGCCGGGAACGGATGCTCGTGATTGCCGCGACCGCCGGCGAACAGGATGGTTTGCATCAAACCGAACGCGACCGCCTCGGGGCTGTCGCCATAAACCTGGAACGACATTATTTCCTCCGTTAGTATTGTGGGCGAAGGCAATCATTCGCCGGGAACACCACGGTGACAACTCGCGTATAAGTGAGGCGCGGACGCTGAATGAGAAACGGATCGCGGCGACATCTCTGGATGCGTCTGACGTGAAGCGCAAACCGGTCGCACATGCCCCGCCCGCCGCGCGTCCTACCCGCGCCACCGCGAGGCGCAAGCCGCCGCCCCGAGCCGAGGTGCCGCCCACCACCGCCGCCGCGCCAGCCGAACCGCCGGCGCTGACCACCAAGGCGGTCTGGCCGCTGATGGATCGGCTGCAAATTCCGGATGAGATTGCGTTGCGGCTGCTCGGCCACGCCGCCGGCGTCGGCCCCTCCGGCAAGCGGCCGCGCTTCACCCTTGATGCCGAGGAGACGCGCCGGCTCAATTACCTGCGCGAGATCGCCAGCACCCTCGAGATAATGTTCGGCGAGGCCGGCCCGTGGCTCAGGCAGCCGGCCGACGCGTTGCCGTTCCACGGCCAGGCGCCGCTCGACTACATGGTGGCGCGTGGTGCGGCGGGGATCGCCGAGGTGCTGCGCTTCCTCGGGCGCTGGTCGCTGTCCGCCGCCTTGGGGCGATAGCGCACGCGCCATCAGGCTTAGGCGGCGGTGCCGTCGCGCTCGCGGATCAGGCGGGCGGCGGCGGGGGCGAAATAGGTCAGCACGCCGTTGCAGCCGGCGCGCTTGAATGCGATCAGCGCCTCGATCACCACCCGGTCGTGGTCGAGCCAGCCATTGCGCACCGCCGCCATCAGCATCGCGTATTCGCCGGAGACCTGATAGGCGAAGGTCGGCACGGCGAACCGCTCGCGCACGCGGCGGATGATGTCGAGATACGGCATCCCCGGCTTGACCATCACCATGTCGGCGCCTTCCTCGAGGTCGAGCGCCACCTCGCGCAGCGCCTCGTCGGCGTTGGCCGGGTCCATCTGGTAGGTCTTCTTGTCGCCGGTCAGCGCCTTGGCCGAGCCGAGCGCGTCGCGGAACGGGCCGTAGAACGCGCTCGCGTATTTGGCGGCGTAGCTCATGATCCGGGTATGGATCAGGCCCTCGGCGTCGAGTGCCGCCCGGATCGCGCCGACCCGCCCGTCCATCATGTCGGAGGGGGCGATCACGTCGATGCCGGCCTCGGCCTGCACCAGCGCCTGGCGGGTAAGGATCATCAATGTCTCGTCATTGGCGACGTATCCGTCGCGTATCACTCCGTCATGGCCGTGATCGGTGTATGGGTCGAGGGCGACGTCGCCGACCAGCCCGAGCTCGGGGAACTCCTGCTTGAGCAGCCGGGCCGCCTGGCACATCAGGTTGTCGGGGTTGGTCGCCTCGCGGCCCTCGGCGTCCTTGCGGTCGGAAGGGGTCGAAGGGAACAGGGCGATCGCCGGAATGCCGAGCCGCACTTGCGGTTCGACATGCGCCGCCAGCCGGTCGATCGTCACCCGCGCCACGCCGGGCATCGAGGCGACCTCGGTGGTGTTCGCGCGCCCCTCGATAAGGAAGATCGGCCAGATCAGGTCGTCGACCGCGAGCCGGTGCTCGGCGACCAGTCGGCGGGTCCAGGCGTCACGACGGTTGCGCCGCATGCGCGTGGTGGGGAAACGTCCGACGCTCATGCCGACACTCTCCTTGCCAGGCTACCCAAGGCTGCATTCGGATTAGGGCACGGGGGGAGCCCTGCCAAGCGTCGGCCGGCGACGCCTCAGGCCGGAACACCTCCCTCGGGGATGTCCTGCAACCGGGCGGCGATCTCGCGCATCACGGTTTCGGGGTCGGGGGACATCCCGGCGCGGCGGGCCTCCGGCGCCAGGCGGTAGCCTTCGATATAGGCGCCGAGCCAGCGGGCGCGGGCGACCATGGCGCGGCCGAACGCGAGCCGCTTGGCCTCGTAGCGGAGCAACGCGGCCGCCGGATCGCTCGGTGTTTCGGCCAGCGCGGCGGTCAGGCTCTCCGCATCCAGCGAGGCTTTCACCACGCCGGCGCCGACATGCGGACGTGCCACGAAAGCGGCGTCGCCCAGCAGCGCCACCCGGCCCGCCACCATGCGCGGCGATTCGTAATCGAAGATGGGCTGGAAGAAGATCTGCGGCGTGCTCTCCACGACGGCGACGAACTGCGGCGCCAAGGTCGCCCGGGCGGCCGCTTTCACCTCGGCGATCACCTCCGGCCGGATCAGTGGTGGCGCGATCGAGACACCATGCCGCCGACCGGTCGCGTCGGTGCACAGCAGCGGCAACGCGGTCGCCTCGTCGGCCGGCCGGTACCACGCCCAGTTGAAGCCACGCTCCCCCGGGCGGGTGCCGTCGGCGCGGCCGGGCACCGGGTAGCCCAGCGCCATGCCGTCTTCGGTGAGGAAGAAGCTCATCCGCTCGAACAATGCCTGGTGCGCGATCGCCGGAACCTCGTTCTCCTCCAGCAAGCCGCGCCAGACCACGTAACCGGCGTAACGCGGCTCGACCGCGCCGAAGCAGAGGCCGCGCAAGGTGGAGCGAACCCCGTCGGCGCCGACCAGCACGTCGCCCTCGACCCGAGTGCCGTCGGAGAAGATCGCGGTGACACCATCCGGGGTCTGCTCCACCGCCTCGATCTGCATCGCCGGGCGGTAGCACGCGTCTGGGAGGGCGCGCTGCAACAGCCGGTAGATCTTCGCCCAGGAGCTCATCAGCTCGGGAAAGGCGCGGGTCGCGAGCACCGCCCCGGTGTGGTCGAAGCAGGCCCGCTCCGCCGCCAGCACCCCCAGCGGCTCGCTGTCCACGTCGATGCCGATCTTGCGCATCGTGTCGAACATCTCGTGATGCGTGCCGATGCCGGCGCCGCGGCTCGACAGGTCGCCCCTGGTGCGCTCGAACACCAGCACGTCCCAGCCAGCCTGGCGCAACAGGGTCGCGGCGAACAGGCCGCCCAGTGAGCCGCCGACGATCAAGGCCCGTTTCGTGTGTGCCATCGTCTCGCTCCCTCAACGGGACGGATGGTATGCCCTCCCGCCGGGGCAGCCAATCCGCGGCTCGGATCGCGGTCGGGGGAAGGTGACCGGGCTCCGCGCCACATGTTACACGTGCCCATCCGACGGAAAGACCGAGATTTCGCATGAACGAGCAGTCCTCGACCCCCAGCCTGCACCGGTTTTTCGGCGCCCCGCTGGCGGAGACCGACCCCGAGCTGGCCAAGGCGATCGGCAACGAACTGCACCGTCAGCAGGACGGCATCGAGCTGATCGCCAGCGAAAACATCGTCTCGCGCGCCGTGCTGGAGGCGCAAGGCAGCGTGCTGACGAACAAATACGCCGAGGGCTATCCCGGCCGGCGCTATTACGGCGGCTGCGTCTTTGTCGACGTGGCCGAGCAGCTTGCCATCGACCGGGCGCGGCAACTATTCGACTGCGCCTTCGCCAACGTGCAGCCGCATTCCGGGGCGCAAGCCAACCAGGCGGTGTTCCTGGCCCTGCTCAAGCCGGGCGACAGCTTTCTCGGCATGAGCCTGGATGCCGGCGGACACCTCACCCACGGCGCGCCGGCCAACCTGTCCGGCAAGTGGTTCCGCCCGCTGCACTATGGCGTGCGGCGCGAGGACGGGCTGCTCGACTACGAGGCGCTGGAGCGGACCGCGCGTGCCGAGCGGCCGAAGCTGATCATCGCCGGCGGCTCGGCTTATTCGCGGTTCATCGATTTCGCCCGCATTCGCGCCGTGGCCGATGAAATTGGCGCGCTATTCATGGTGGACATGGCGCATTTCGCCGGCCTGGTCGCCGCCGGCCTCTACCCGAGCCCGTTGCCGCACGCCCATGTGGTGACCACCACGACGCACAAGACCCTGCGCGGACCGCGCGGCGGCATGGTGCTGTCGAACGATCCGGAGATCGGCAAGCGGATCAACTCCGCGGTGTTCCCCGGGCTGCAAGGCGGCCCGCTGATGCACGTCATCGCCGGCAAGGCGGCGGCGTTCGGCGAGGCGCTGCGGCCGGAGTTCCGCGCCTACCAGAGGGCGGTGGCCGAGAATGCCCGCGCCTTGGCCGAGAGCTTGATCGATCAGGGGCTGGCGATCGTCAGCGGCGGCACCGACAGCCACCTGCTGCTGGTCGACCTGCGACCCAAGCGGGTGACCGGCAAGGCGGCCGAGGCCAGCCTGGAGCGGGCCCACATCACCACCAACAAGAACGCCATCCCGTTCGATCCGGAGAAGCCGGCGATCACCTCCGGCATCCGGCTCGGCAGCCCGGCGGCGACCACGCGCGGGCTCGGCTTGGCCGAGTTCCGCGAGCTCGGGCTGATGATCAATGAGGTGCTGGAAGGGCTGGCCGGGTCGAATGACGGCGCCAATCAGGCGGCGGAGCAGGCGGTCGGTGCCCGCGTGCAAGCGCTGTGCGCGCGTTTCCCGATCTATCCCGGATAGGCGCGTCCGAGCTGCCTCGGGTCCGGCGAAAGGCGTGACGGTGGTCTAGATGCGGTGTCCGTTCTGCGGCCATGACGATACCCAGGTGAAGGACAGCCGGCCGACCGAGGACAGCTCGGCGATCCGCCGGCGTCGCTTCTGCGGCAATTGCGGCCAGCGCTTCACCACTGTCGAGCGGGTCCAGCTTCGCGAGCTCACCGTGGTCAAGTCGGACGCTCGGCGGGTCGCCTTCGACCGCGACAAGCTCGCGCGTTCGATCCGTGTCGCGTTGCGCAAGCGGCCGATCCAGGAGGAGCGGATCGAGCGCATCGTCAACGGCATCGTCCGCCAGCTTGAAGCCAGCGGTGAGAGCGAGATCGCCAGCAAGCAGATCGGCGAGCTGGTGATGGATACCTTGCGCGAGGTCGATTCCGTGGCCTACGTGCGCTTCGCCAGCGTCTACCGGAATTTCCGTGAGGCCAAGGATTTCGAGGATTTCGTCGGCAGTCTGGGCGAGGCGCCCTGATGAGCGCCGAGGCCGCTGACGCGGCGGCGGCGGATACGGCGCACATGCGTTCGGCGATCGCGCTGGCGCGGCGCGGCATCGGCAACACCGCGCCCAACCCCTCGGTCGGCTGCGTGATCGTCAACGCCGGCCGGGTGGTCGGCCGGGCGGTCACCGCGCCGGGCGGCCGGCCACATGCCGAGCCACTGGCCCTGGCGATGGCCGGCGAAGCGGCGCGCGGGGCGACCGTCTATGTCACGCTGGAGCCCTGCTGCCATTGGGGCCGCACCCCGCCCTGCACCGACGCGCTGATCGCGACGGGCGTTGCCCGGGTGGTGATCGCCGCGCGCGATCCCGACCCGCGGGTCGACGGCGCGGGCATCGCCCGGCTGCAAGCGGCGGGGGTGGTGGTCACCGAGGGCGTGCTCGCCCGGGAGGCAGAGGAGGCGACCGCCGGCTTCGCCACCCGCATCCGCCTTGGCCGTCCGCTGGTGACCCTCAAGCTCGCCTCCACCCTTGACGGCAGGATCGCCACCCGCGCCGGGGAGAGCCAGTGGATCACCGGCGAGCCCGCGCGGCGCGCGGCGCACGCGTTGCGCGGGCGGCACGACGCGGTGCTGGTCGGCGTCGGCACGGTGCTGGCCGATGATCCCGACCTGACCTGCCGCATCCCGGGCTACCGGCCGTTGCCTTCGATCCGCATCGTCGCCGACAGCCATCTGCGTTCACCCTTCACCGCCCGCGTGGTGGCGACGGCTGGGCGCACCGCGACGTGGTTGCTGCATCGCGACGGCGCCGATCCGGACCGGAAACACGCCTTGACCAAGGCCGGCGTGAAACTCATCGAGGTTCCCGGCGGTGAGCTCGGCGTCGATCTCGCCCAGGGTCTGGCCGCGCTGGCCGGACACGGGATTAGCCGGTTGCTGCTGGAGGGCGGGGCGAAGCTTGCGGCGGCGGCGCTGCGGGCCGATCTTGTCGATCGGGTGGCCTGGTTTCACGCGCCCGCCGTGCTCGGCGCCGATGGCTGGCCGTCGGCGCAGGCTTTTGGCGTGGACCGGCTGGCCGAGATGCCTCGGTTCGTCCGCCAGTCGGCGGTGCCGCTGGGCGACGACATGCTGACGCTTTTTCGCAGGGCCGCCTGAATGTTCACTGGGATCATCACCGCGCTCGGCACCGTCCGCGAGATCAGCCCGATAGGCGACGGGCACGACATGCGACTGGTCATCGCGGCGCCTTGGCCCGATACCGCCGCGATCGCGGTGGGCGCCTCGATCGCCTGCTCGGGGTGTTGCCTGACCGCGATCGAGCTGGGCGCGGACTGGTTCGCCGCCGACGCCTCCGCCGAGACCTTGTCGCGCACCACGCTCGGCGGCTGGCGGGTCGGCAGCCGGGTCAATCTCGAACGCTCGCTCCGCTTGGGCGACGAGCTTGGCGGCCATCTGGTCGCGGGCCATGTCGATGGCTTGGGCGAAGCGGTCTCCGCCGTGGCCGAGAACGCCTCGACCCGCTGGCGCTTCCGGGTGCCGGACGGGCTCGCCCGGTTCATCGCGGCCAAGGGCAGTGTCGCGATCGATGGCGTGTCGCTGACCGTCAACGACACGCAGGGCGACACATTCGGCGTCAACATCATTCCCCACACCGCCAGCGTCACCACCTTCGCTACATTGGCACCGGGGGGCGGCGTGAACATCGAGATCGACACCCTGGCCCGCTACGTCGCCCGACTTGCGGAGTTCACATGAGCACGCCGCTGCTGACCGCCATCCTGTCCGACTATCTCACCAGCGCCGCCGAGCTGATCGAGGAAGCGCGCAACGGGCGGATGTTCATCCTGGTGGACGACGAAGACCGCGAGAACGAGGGCGACCTTGTCATCCCGGCGCAGTTCGCCACGCCGGACGCGATCAACTTCATGGCCCGGCACGCGCGCGGGCTGATCTGCCTCGCCTTGACCCGCCAGCGGGTCGAGCAGCTTGGCTTGCCGCTGATGAGCCAGTCCAACGGCACGCGGCACCAGACGGCGTTCACCGTCTCGATCGAGGCGCGCGACGGCGTGACCACCGGCATCTCGGCGGCCGATCGGGCGCGCACCGTGGCGGTGGCGATCAACCCCGATTGCAGTCGCGACGAGATCGTCACGCCGGGGCACATTTTTCCGTTGATGGCGCGCGAAGGTGGGGCGCTGGTGCGCGCCGGCCATACCGAAGCCGCGGTGGACATCGCCCGGATGGCCGGCTTGGCGCCGGCCGGGGTGATCTGCGAGATCATGAACGACGACGGCACCATGGCGCGGCTGCCCGACCTGGTGGCCTTCGCCCAGCGTCACAACCTCAAGCTCGGCACCATCGCCGACCTGATCGCCTATCGCCGCCGCACCGAGCGGCTGGTCCAACGGGTGGAAGAGGGGACGATCGAGCATGTCGCCGGCGGCAGCTGGCGCACCGTCGTCTATGCCAACACGGTGGAATACATGGAGCACGTCGCGCTGATCAAAGGCGACGTGTCCGAGGGTGCGCCGCCGCTGGTGCGGATGCACGCGGTCGACCTGCTCGACGACATGACCGGCGGGCCGCACTGGATCGGGCTGCACTCGGCGATGCGCATCATCGCCGCCGAAGGCCGGGGTGTGATCGTGCTGATCCGCGAGCATCGCAAGACCGCGCTGTCGGAGCGGGTGCGCATGCTGACCACCTCGGCGACCCCGCCGCGCGAGCTGCGCGACTACGGCATCGGCGCGCAGATATTGCTCGATCTCGGGGTGCGGGACATGACCCTGCTGTCCAACGCGCGCCGCACCTTGGTCGGGCTGGAGGGTTACGGGCTCAACATCGTCGGTTACCGGCGAATGGACGATCCGGCGCAGGAAAGCGCGGCGCCATGAGCACCGAGGACGCGCCGCTGCCGTCGGCGCCGCGCATCCAGGGACCGGCGCCGCATTTGCTCATCGTCCGGGCACCGTATTACCGCGACGTGGTGGAGGGCCTGTCGGACGGCGCCGGGCGGCTGCTGCGCGAGGCTGGCGCCACGTTCGAGGTGCTCGATGTCGCCGGCGCCTTCGAGCTGCCGCAGGCGATCCGCATCGCCACGCGCGGCACCACCCGCTTCGACGGCTTCGTGGCGTTGGGGTGCGTGGTCAAGGGCGAGACCGACCACTATGACTTCATCTGCCAGGCGACGATGAACGGGCTGGTGCAGGTGGTGCTACAGTTCGGCCTGGCGCTCGGCGCGGGATTGCTGACGGTGGACAGCATCGACCAGGGTCTGGCGCGTTCGCGGCGCGATGGCTTCAACAAGGGTGCCGAGGCGGCGGCGGCGGCGCTGCTGCAGATCGCCGCGGCACGGCGGCTGGGAGCGTCGTGAGCGGCATCCCGAGGGGGGATCTGTCGATGGCTCGAACGACGATGCGACGACAGGGCGGCCAGGGGCGGCCCCGGACCGCTTCGCGCGTCGCCGCGGTGCAGGCGCTGTATCAAAGTGAGCAGGGGCAGGACAATCCGGAAGCGGTGATCGACCAGTTCGTCCGCCACCGGCTGGGTGAGCTGCCCGGTACCGGCGGGTTCGAGGAAGGGCGGGTTCCGGAGGCCGAAGTCAAATTGTTCGCGCGCATCGTGCGGGCCACGGCGCAGCACCAGGACGCGCTCGATCGGATGCTGATCGAGGCACTGCCCGACGAGTGGCCGCTGGCGCGGATCGATCCCGTGCTCCGCGCGGTGATGCGCGCCGGCGCCACCGAGCTGATGATGGCGGACGGACCGCCGGCACGGGTGGTGATCAACGAGTATCTCGACGTCGCCCACGGCTTCTTCGTCGGCGACGAGCCGGGCATGGCGAACGGCGTGCTCGACCGGCTGGCGCGGCTGCTGCGCCCGGCCGAATTCACCGCCTAGGGATGACCGAGCCCGACCTGCCGGAGGAGTTCACCCGCATCGCCCGGCATTTTCGGCCGCTCGCCGGGCCCGGCGGCCTCGACCTCGCCGACGACGCGGCGTTGCTGCGACCGGAGCCGGGCCAGGAACTGGTGCTGACCTGCGACGCCATGGTCGGCGGCGTGCATTTCCTGCCCGACGATCCGCCCGCCCTGGTGGCGCGCAAGCTGCTGCGGGTGAACCTGTCCGATCTGGCCGCGAAGGGTGCCGCACCGCTCGGCTACCTGCTGACCGTCTCGGTGCCGCGGGCGACCGAGGATGCCTGGTTCGCCGCGTTCGCCGGTGGCCTGGCCGAGGATCAGGCGCGCTTCGGCGTTTCCCTGCTCGGCGGCGATACCACCACGACACCGGGACCGATCTCGCTCTCGCTCACCGCCGTGGGCCAGGTCGTGACCGGTACCGCCATCCGACGGCGCGGGGCGCGGCCGGGGGATGGCGTGTGGGTGACCGGCACGATCGGCGACGGCGCGCTTGGCCTCGCCGTCGCCCAGGGACGGCTGGAGGATGCATCGGGGTTTCTGCTGCAACGCTACCGGCTGCCCGAGCCCCGGCTGGGCCTGGCACTGGCCGGGATCGTCTCGGCCGGCATGGACGTCTCCGACGGGCTGGTGCAGGACCTCGGCCATCTGTGCCGCGCCGGTGATCTCGCCGCCGAGATCGAGGCGGCCTTGGTGCCGCTCTCGCCCGCCGCTCGTCAGGCCGGGCCGGACTGGTTGCCGCATTGCCTCGGCGGCGGCGATGATTACGAGCTGCTGCTGGCGGTTCCTCCTGCCGGCGAAGCGGCGCTGCTGGAGCAAGTGCGGCGGGCCGGCATGGCTGTCACTCGAATTGGCCGCTTCCTCAGCGGCAAGCCGCGTGTCTTTGTGCGATCGGTGGACGGCTCCGAGATGCGGCTGCCGCGCGGCGGCTGGAGTCATTTTTGATATGATGCAGCCGTAAAGGCGCTCGGGTCTGGTTCGCAGGGGAAACGCATGAACCGTAACGTGTGGCTTCTGTTCTGCTGCCAAGCCTTGATGAACGCCATCATGTCCGGCCAGGTCGTCATGGCGTCGTTGATCGGTCACTCGCTCGCGGTCGACAAGTCGCTCGTCACCTTGCCGATGGCGATCCAGATGGCCGCGACGATGACGGCCTCGATCCCGGCGGGGATCATCTTCTCGCGCCTCGGTCGCAAGCCTGGTTTCTACCTCGGCTGCTTCTGTGCCTTGTGCGGCAGCCTGGTCTTCGCGCTCGGCGTCTACAAGGGCAGCTTCGTGCTGTATTGCCTCGGCGCGATTCCTGGTGGGCTGGGTTTTGGTATCTCGCAGCATCTGCGTTTCGCCGCTGCCGAGGTGGCGGCGGTGGAGGCGCGGCCGAAGGCGATCTCGCTGGTGATGGCCGGCGGCGTGCTCGCCGCCATCATCGGCCCGGAGATCGTCAAGCGGACCAACGGTCTGCTTCCCGTGACCTTCCTCGGAACCTATGCCAGCCTCACCCTGTTGCCGCTGCTGACCGCGGCTTTGCTCACGGTGGCTCGCTTGCCGCCGGCGCCGCCGCCGCACTATGTTCGGGTCAGCTTCCGCGCCATCCTGAGCCGGCCCACCTTCGTCGTGGCGGTGATCGCCGGCCTGGTCGCGTATGGCACGATGAACCTGGTGATGGCATCGACGCCGCTCGAGATGATGCTGTGCGGCTTCGGCGTGAACGCCAGCGCCGACGTGATCCGGGCGCATTCGCTCAGCATGTTCCTGCCCGGCTTCGTCACCGGCTGGCTGATCCAGCGCTATGGCGCGCACCAGGTGATCTGCTCCGGCGCCATCCTCACCGTGGCTTGCGCGGTGGCGAACTGGGCGATGGGGCCGGTGTATCTGACGTTCTTCGTCGCCCTGATGCTGCTCGGCGTGGGGTGGAACTTCATGTTCGTCGGCGCGACGGCGCTGCTCTCGACCGTGTACGAGCCGCACGAGCGGATGAAGGTTCAGGCCACCAACGACTTCATCGTGTTTGGCACCGTCGCCTGCACCGCCTTCGCCTCGGGCTACATCGAGGCCAATGCCGGCTGGCTGACGCTGAACGCGACGATTGTTCCGCCGGTGGCGATCGCTACCGCGTTGGTGCTGTGGCACCGCGCATCGCGTAGCCGCCTGGTCCCGGTCGCCGGCTGAACCCAGCCTGGCTCGAGCCAGGCTGGGCAGCATGTCAGTAGCGGGTGCCGGTGCGGGTGTCGCTGGCTGGCGCGCCGCCGCCGACCGAGACGCCGCTGCCGGAGCCGCCCAGGCCACCCGGGTTGAACCGGCCGATATTGCCGAGCAACTGTTGCAGCGCGGATGCCTCGCTGCCCGGCGAGGGGGTGGTTCGCGACACTACGTCCACCGGGAGTGCGTCCGCCTTGTCGCGCTGCTCCACGTTCTGCAGCACGCCTTGATCGTTGAACGTCAGCACCACGACGGTCTGGCTGAGCACCCCCTGGGTGCGGCCGATCAGCGGCCGGGTCGTCTCGCCGATATAGATCCACTGGTTGTCGTTGAACGTCGCCCTGGCGGTGGGAGAGCCGAGCAGGGCGGTCGCGTCGGCGCGCGTCGAGGTGCCGGGTGTGAGCTCCTTCAGGGAGTAGGCCTCGATCCGGTTACCCCGCACCTGGCTCGGATACTGGAACAGGCTGCAGCCCGACAGCGCCAACCCGGTGGCCAGGAGCACGGTCCGCAAAGCCGGGCCGATGTGCCCGGACGACCTGGAAGGATGTGGCAGGGTGGTCTGCACGGGACGCGATCCCCTCGTCTGGCGGTCCGAATGGTCACGCGCGCCGGGGATGTGTGCCGGCGATCCTGATTGACCCGGCGGACCGGTGCGCTATGTCAACAGGCGTGTCATGGCAGGTCTGTCGTGACTGTCAATCGCGGGTGCGATCGCGCCCAAGCGGCGGGAAAGGTGGGGAGGATGGGTTTCCTCGGGCTGTTACGTCCGGGCCGGCTGGATCGCGCCGGCTTCAGCCTCTACGGCGCCGCTGTCGCGGCGGGGCGGGAGCCCTATTTCTACACCGAACTCGGGGTGCCGGACACGCTGGATGGCCGGTTCGACCTGGTCGGCTTGCACACCTACCTGCTGATCCGGCGGTTGCGGGCACTTGCCGCTCCCGGCCCGGCGATCGCTCAGGCGGTGTTCGACGCCATGTTCAGCGACATGGACATCAACCTGCGGGAACTCGGCGTGAGCGATCTCAGCGTCGGCAAACGGGTCCGCGCGATGTGGGAGGCGTTCCACGGGCGCGCCCGTGCCTACGACGCGGCCTTCGAGTCGGGCGACGGCGCGGACCTCGAGGCGGCGTTGGCGCGCAACGTCTGGCGTGGCGCGGCGGCGCCGACCGAGGCGGTCGCCACCTTGGCGCGCCTGGTGCGGGCGCAGGCGGCGGCGCTGGAACGGCACGAGCTGGCCGATTTTGCCGCCGGTCGGGCCGGATTCCGCACTGCCCCGGAGGCAGCCTCGGGGGCCGCCGCGTGACCCGCCTCGAACTGCATCGACCGGTGCCGCTTGAGCGGATCGGCGCCACCGGTTACGAAGTCCTGGTCGAGGCGACGCCCGAGGAAAACGCCGCCTTGGCGCGGCGCCTGGCGATCCCGGCGGTACGCGCGTTGCGTTGCTGGTTCGTCCTGCGCTCCGCCCCCGGCGAGGCGATCGCGGCGGAGGGCCGGCTGGAGGCCAGCGTGGTGCGCACCTGCGTGGTATCGCTCGAGGACTTCGACGCAATGGTGCATGACAGCTTCTCACTCCGCTTCGTTCCCGAGGGCCGCGAGAGCGACGATCCGGACCCCGAGTCGGAGGACGAGGTGCCGTATCGCGGGGAGACGCTCGATCTCGGCGAAGCGGCGGCGCAGCAACTAGCGCTCGCCCTCGATCCCTATCCGCGCCGGCCGGAGGCCGAACTGCCGATCGGCGAGACGCCGGCGACGGACCATCCATTCGCCAAGCTGGCGGCGCGGCGGCGGCTGAACTGAGGTGTCGCGCCACATGCCGCGCCAGTGGCGAATGCCTGGATCGACCGGCGCTCCCTTGCGGGGCTGGATACCCTCTGCTAGACGGCGCCGCGCGTGTTGTTGCCAAACTGTGACCGCCCCCTTCCCGCGTGCTACACTTGCGGGCGTCACGCAGACAGGAGGGGCGAAGTCCCATGGCCGTTCCGAAGCGAAAGACTTCCCCGTCCCGTCGCGGGATGCGACGCAGCCACCAGGCTCTGCCGCGCGAGGCGCATGGCGAGTGCCCGAACTGTGGCGAGCTGCGCCGACCGCATCACGTTTGCAGCCATTGCGGTCATTACGATGGGCGCGAGGTAGTGTCGGCCGGAAAGGCGCTGAAGGCCGCAGTTCGGGCCTAGCCCGGACCGACGGTCTGCTGGTCGGGCAGCGGTGAACGAGACATTCACGCTGGCGGTTGACGCCATGGGCGGCGATCGCGCGCCCGACATGGTGGTACAAGGGTTGGCGATCGCGGCGGAGCGGCATCCTGGCGCGCGGTTCCTGCTGGTCGGCGATCAGGTCAGGATCGATCCGCTGCTGAAGCGTTACAAGCGGGCGGCGGCGGCGTGCGTCGTGCAACACACGCCGGACGTGATCAAGGACGACATGAAGCCAACCGCCGCGCTGCGCAGCCGCAATGCCTCGATGCGGGTGGCGATCGACGCGGTGGCCGAGGGGCGGGCGTCGGGCATCGTCTCGGCCGGCAACACCGGCGCGCTGCTGGCGCTGTCGAAGATCGTCATCAAGGCGTTGCCCGGGATCGACCGGCCGGCGATGGCGGCGATCGGGCCGACCGCGCGCGGCGACATGGTGATGCTTGATCTCGGGGCGAACATCTACTGCGACGCCCGCAACCTGGTGGAGTTCGCTTTGATGGGCGACATGTTCGCCCGCACCGTGCTTGGCCTTACGGCGCCGACGATCGGCCTGCTCAACGTGGGGTCCGAGGAGGCGAAGGGCGACGACCGGGTGCGTCGCGCGGCCGAGATCCTGCGTCAGAGCCACATCGCGCCGCAGTTCCACGGCTTCGTCGAAGGGCACGACATTGCCGCCGGCACCACCGACGTGGTGGTCACCGACGGGTTCTCCGGCAATGTCGCGCTGAAGACGGCCGAAGGGGCGCTGAAGCTGATCGGCGAGCTGCTGCGGCAGGTCTTCACCAGCGGCATTCTGGCGCGGCTCGCCTACTTGCTGGTGCGGCCTGGCCTCGAGCGGCTGCGCGAGTGGCTCGACCCGCGGCGCTACAACGGCGCCGTCATGCTCGGGCTCAACGGGGTGGTGGTGAAATCGCATGGCGGCACCGACCCGCAGGGTTTCGCCCACGCGGTGGACGTGGCGATGGACATGGTGGTGCATCGTTTCAACGATCGGATCCGCGACGGGCTGGGCCTGATCGTGGGCCTGAGCGGGTCGACCACCAAGGAGAGCATCGGCGCCAACGTGGCGCGCAACGGCAGCCCGCCGGGTCCGCCGGCCCCGCCTGATCGGCTGACCGCGCGCGTGGGCGAACATGCCGATCCGTAGCGTCGTCGCCGGCATTGGCGCCTACCTGCCGGAGCGCGCGGTGAGCAACGACGAGCTCGCCCGCACCCTGGAGACGTCCGATGCGTGGATCCGCGAGCGCACCGGCATCCGCCAGCGCCATCTGGCGGCCCCGCACGAGAGCTGCGCCTACATGGGAACCGAGGCGGCGCGCGCGGCGCTGCTTGATGCCGGCGCCGGCGCGGACGATGTCGATGCCGTGATCCTGGCGACCGCCACCCCGGATCAGGCATTTCCGGCGACCGCCTTGCGGGTGCAGGCCGCTCTCGGCATCACGCGCGGTTTCGGCTTCGATCTCTCGGCTGCCTGCGCCGGCTTCCTCTACGCGTTGTCGGTGGCTGACGGCATGATCCGCAACGGGCAGGCGAGCGGCGTGCTGGTGATCGGCAGCGAGGTCTATTCGCGCATCATGAACTGGCAGGACCGCAACACCTGCGTGCTGTTCGGCGACGGCGCGGGCGCGGTGCTGCTCCGCGCCGGCAGCGGCGAGGGCAGCCACGATCGGGGTATCCTGTCCACCCACCTGCACGCCCAGGGGTCGCTCGGCGACATCCTCTATGTCGACGGCGCCGTGGGAATGCGCGAGCGGCCCGGCCATCTGGTGATGAACGGGCGCGAGGTGTTCCGCCACGCCGTCACGCGTTTGGTCGAGAGCGTGCAGGAAGCGCTGGCGGCAAACGGGCTGAACAGCGCCGACATCGACTGGCTGGTCCCGCACCAAGCCAATTTGCGGATCATCGACGCGGTGGGCCGCAAGCTGGGCCTGCCGCCCGAACGGGTGGTGGCGTGTGTCGACCAGCACGCCAACACCTCGGCCGCGTCGGTGCCGCTCGCCCTGGCTACCGCCTACAACGACGGGCGCATCCGTCGGGGTGATCTCGTGCTGATGGAAGCGCTCGGTGGCGGTCTGACCTGGGGCTCGGCCCTGGTGCGCATGTAGGCACCGAACAGTCTGATCCTTCTGGATTATTGACCCCGCGTGCCGGCCTGCCTAGCGTGCGGCAATGAATACCGTCACGCGGGCGCAGCTGGCCGAGACGATCTATACGCAGGTCGGGTTGTCGCGTAACGAGTCGGCCGACTTGCTGGAGACCGTGCTGGAGACGATGTGCGCGGTGCTGGAGGGCGGTGAATCCGTCAAGGTCAGCGGGTTCGGCACGTTTTCGGTGCGCCAGAAGGGCCGCCGGATCGGACGCAATCCGAAGACCGGCGAGGAGGTTCCGATCCTGCCGCGCCGCGTGCTGGTGTTTCGCCCGAGCCACGTGCTGAAAGCCCAAGTCAACGGCGTGCCACCCGCCGACGGCAAGAGCGAATGAGCGCCCCGCCCGAGGGCAATCGGGACGGCGTCGAGGGTGGTGGCTCCGGGCCCGGGCGGAAGAAGCCGCGCAAGGCGCCGACCGCGTTCAGGACGATCAGCGAGGTAGCCGACGAGCTTCACATCCCGCAACACGTGTTGCGCTTCTGGGAGACGAAGTTTCCGCAGGTCAATCCGCTGAAGCGCGGCGGCGGGCGTCGCTATTATCGCCCGGACGACATCGCCTTGCTGCGGCGTGTCTCGGACCTGCTCTACATCCAGGGCTATACGATCAAGGGTGTGCAGCGGCTGTTGCGCGAGGGCGGCGGCTTGCTCTCCGACGACATCCCGCCGCCGCCGCCGGACGAGCTGGACGAGGGCGCCGTCGAGCGGGCGGGGCCTTTCGCTTCGGAGCCCGAGCTGCCGATGCCGGGCCTCGCGCCGACCGGGTCCGCCAGCACGGGCCGCCCGCCGGGTCGCAGCCGCGCCGAGCTCGAATGCGAGCGTCTGCGTCTGATCTTGCTCGAGATCTTGCGCGAACTCGAAGCGCTTCGCGCCCTCATTCGATAGACGCGTTGCCGACGGGCGGCGCCGCTGCTAAACCGGCACACCCGAAGGCGGACGCAAGTCGGAGCGTAGCGCAGCCTGGTAGCGCATCAGTCTGGGGGACTGGGGGTCGTGGGTTCGAATCCCGCCGCTCCGACCACCGCGCCGACCCGGAGACACCGCAACACTGAGGTCTGAGGACACGGGTGTCTCGCCATCCGCCGTAAAAAATGACTCATCGACCGCTATGGTCCGCGCCGGCGGCCATCCACCGTTGGCAGTCCGAACGTGAGCAAGGCCGTGGATGCCCGGCCTTCTGCCAAGCGTGGCACTGACGGATAGCAACTTGCAGCGGCTGGTATCATACCAACCGTCCGCAGCGACTGCGCCGTCCAGACGCATGAACCTGGCACTACACTAACAACTGTTGACATCACTGATAACAGAGGCGTATACATTCCGCCCATGTCCCCAGCCCCCTCCACCCCAACCGGCTTGATGTGCCGCTTCGGCCTGCTCGTCGAGCGGCTGAGGTGGACGCTCGCCGATTGGGTCGACCGGAACCCCCGGAAGCGCGACGTGCTGGGGCCGCTCGCCTTGCTGCTGTGGAAGTACTTGCAGCGCACGACGCGCAAACTCGCGGCGCTGCATGCGCAGTTCGCCGCCGGGACGCTTGCGCCGCGCAAGGACCGGGCGCCGCGCCGGGCAGCCGAGCCGGCCGAGTCGACCTCGCGACGGGAGAAGCTGCCGGGCGGCCCGGTGCTGGCGCGGTTCGGCGCCGGGTATCTCGGCGCCTGGCTTCTGGCGCTGGTGGATGATCCGGAGATGCAGGCGCTGCTCGCGGCGTCGCCGCAAGCGGGTCGGCTGCTGCGCCCGCTGTGGCGGCGACTGACCAACGATCCGCTGCCCGCGCCGCTGCGGCTGCCGCCGAAACCGCCGCGTTCGGAGCAACCGCTCGCTCCGGCGGCGCTCGCCGAAGTGCCGGGCGAGGCAACGCCCCACGCCTCACCCCACGCTCCACCCCAAGTCCCATCCCATGCCCCACCTGGGCGTCGTCCGGCCGCTTCCGCCAAGCGTCCCGTCTCCCTGCCACCCTGGCCACCGCCGCTATTTCGAGCCTGACGCGGCGCTGCTTTGGCGTGCCTATAACGTTTCGTTTTCGAAACAAAATCGCCTTTCGCAATCCGCACGTAATACCGAGACTAGAGAACGGTGACCTGTGGCAAACGCCGTCACCCACCCGGTCCGACCTCGTCGCAGACCGCACCGCTTGGCAGAACCGCCGCTCCGCTCCGCTCGCCGGGAGCGTCGATCCGTTCCTCGCACCCAAGCGGGTAGGGCCTTACGACGGCTTATCAGCCGCCCCGGCTTCTTCGGCAGCGGGGATCGCGAACCCGTCGAACTCCGGTCGCCGGCAGCGCGTGCGGCGGTGTTCAGCCTTGCTCGGCAGCGACGGAACGCATGCTCCAATGGGCGACGCAATGGCGCAGCTTCTCCGCCACCACCGGCTTGCCGATGAAATCGTTGCCGCCGGCGGCGAGCCCCTCCTCGAGGTCGCCCGGAGTCTTCTGCGCGACCAGGAAGGCGATCGGCACCGCGCGCAACGCAGCGATCCGACGCAGACGCCGACAGGTCTCGAACCCGTCCATGCCGGGCATCTGGACATCGAGCAGGATCAGGGAAGGCGTCACGCGCGCGGCCAGGCCGAGGCATGCCTCGCCATCCTCGACCCCGAGGAAGGTGAAGCCGTTCTCCTCGATCACGGCGCGAAGCAAGGCATGGTTCTCCGCGACATCGTCGGCGGCGATCACGGTTCTCGCATCCGGCATTTCGTCTCCTTGGACCGGAGCCCTGGTCAGATTGGGCGATTTCTGTATCGCGTGCCGCGTCCGTCCGGATGCGGGCTCGACCACACCGGGCGCGAGCCATAATGCCATCACGGAGGTTACAAAAAGGTTGCCGGCGACAGAATTGTCGGCTTCGCACGGCACCAGAGAACCAAGAAATGCCCCCCGACTGTGACAGCGGGGGGCAAGTAACAGGGAGGCTTCACGTATGAGAGTCTTTCCGACCAGATGACCGGAACAGTGGCGGCACCACCGCCGTATCTCTCGAACGGAATTATGGAGCCGGTGCGCGTGTTGGCGACTCTAAAAAAGCGGCAGCGGGCATGACCTGTATGCATGCCCAAGCAGTCGTTTTCCGGGGCTATTGCAGCTCGGCGAGCCGGGCCAGCAGGAAATCGCGAAACACCGCCACGCGCTTGCTGTTGCGCAACTCCTCCGGGTAGACGAAGTAGACGTCGACTTTCGGCGATTTGAGGTCGGTGAGCAGATGCACCAGACCGTCATTCTCGCCCAGCATGTAGTCGGGCAACGCGCCGACGCCGAGACCGGTATGAATGGCCAGCAGCATCGCCTGGATGCTGTTCACCTCCAGCAAGGCGCGGCGCGGGTTGCCCGGCCGCCGGCCCACCTCCGCCAGCCAGTTGATGTCCTCGACCGGCGCCCGATAGTCGCCGAACAGGATGAGCTTGTGCTCGTCCAGCTCCTCGGCGCGCTGCGGCACGCCGTGCTGCTTGAGGTAGTCCGGCGCGGCGCAGATCACCC
Source organism: Acetobacteraceae bacterium (assembly GCA_965218045.1). Lineage (GTDB taxonomy): Bacteria > Pseudomonadota > Alphaproteobacteria > Acetobacterales > Acetobacteraceae > CAVRCA01. Next base: position 184,500 of record CBDCJX010000002.1, read on the forward strand.
ACTGCATGGTGAGCAGGTGCCGCTGCACCAGGTCGGGCTGCTTCGGCGGGTGCATCCGAATCGCGACATCCGCCTCGCGCATCGCCAAATCGAGGTCGGTATCATCCAGCAACAGGGTGATCGACACATCGGGGTAGGCTTCGAGGAAGCCCTGCAGCCGAGGCGCCAGCCAGGACGCGCCGAAACCCACCGTAGTGGTGACCTTGAGCCGGCCCGTCGGCTTTTCCTTGCTCTCGGTCAGCAGCGCCTCGGTCATCGCCAGCTTGGCGAACACCTCCCGCACGGTGCGGTTGAGCTGCTCGCCTTGTTCGGTGAGGATCAGCCCGCGGGCGTGCCGATGGAACAGCGGCACCTGCAGCGACTCCTCCAGCGCGGAGATCTGCCGCGACACCGCCGACTGGCTGAGGTTGAGCGTGTCGCCGGCATGGGTGAAGCTTCCGGCGTCGGCGACGGCGTGAAACACCCGCAGCTTGTCCCAATCCATCGTCCGCCACTCCCATGCCACGCCGGCCCTGCTCCGTCGCCGGAGCAGGCTGCCGGGGGGATCACGCAAAACCTGCCCTACCGCGTCGCCTCGCGGCGTCACCGGGGCGGGCGTGGCGTCCCGAATCGGAGTCCAGGTCCGCCGCCCACCTTCTCAGCGCGGCAGTCTTCGGCTTCCGATGCGACGATGCAACCGCTACGTTTTCAATCCCAAGCGCCGGTCAGCGGTTTCTCCAACGCGGCGCGGCGCAGCGCGGGATCGGGCTGGTGTTCGGCGAGATGTTTCTGCGCCTCCAGCGCGGCCATGCAGCCCATCCCGGCGGCGGTGACCGCCTGGCGGTATTTTGGGTCGGCGACGTCGCCGGCGGCGAACACGCCCGGGCGCGACGTCACCGTCGACCAGGGGGCGATCCGCACATAGCCTGCGGGATCGAGGTCAAGCTGGCCACGCACCAGTGCGGTGGCCGGATCGTGGCCGATGGCGATGAACACGCCGTCGAGCGGGATGTCGCGCACCGCTCGGGTCTTCACGTTCCTGATCCGCACGCCGGTGACCGCCTTGGCCGGTGCCGTAGTTCCGAGCACCTGCTCGACCGCGCTATCCCACACCACCTCGACCTTCGGATGGGCCAGCAGCCGGTCCTGCAGGATCTGCTCGGCCCGCAACCGGTCGCGCCGGTGGATCAGCGTCACCTTGGTCGCGTGATTGGTGAGGTAGAGCGCTTCCTCGACGGCGGTGTTGCCGCCGCCCACCACCGCGACCTGCTTGCCACGGAAGAAGAACCCGTCGCAGGTCGCGCAGGCCGAGACACCGGCGCCGGAATATTCCTTCTCGGAGGGCAGGCCGAGCCAGCGCGCCTGCGCCCCGGTCGCCACGATCACCGAGTCGGCCACGAACACGTCACCCGAATCGGCGGTGCAGCGGAACGGCGGGGCGGAGAAGTCGACCTCGGTGATCAGGTCGTCGACGATACGGGTGCCCACATGCGCCGCCTGCGCCGCCATCTGCTCCATCAGCCACGGACCCTGGATCACCTCGGCGAAGCCGGGGTAGTTCTCCACGTCGGTGGTGATGGTGAGCTGTCCGCCCGGCTGCAACCCGGCCACCAGGATCGGCGACAGGCTCGCCCTCGCGGCGTAGATCGCGGCGGTGTAACCGGCGGCTCCCGCGCCGATAATGAGAACGCGGGTGCGATGGGTCTGCGACATGCGGGCGATGATCCAGCTCGACGGGGTCGGGCAGCATATCGGGTCGGCGCTCGACCAAACAAGCAACCAGCAAGCCGGTCTAGCCGGGGCGCCGGGTCTGTAATATTGTTGCGCCATCCTCCGCAACGTCAGAGCAATCAGGGCGGCTCTCCGGCCATCTCCCGCATGAAGCTGCGCAACCCCGAGCCGGTCATCCTCGACGCCGTCGATCGCCGCATCCTGGCCGAGCTGCAGCAGGATGGGCGCATGACCAACGTGGAACTGGCGCGGCGGGCCGGCATTTCGGCGCCGCCGTGCCTGCGCCGGGTGCGTCGGCTGGAGGAGGCGGGGGTGATTCGCGGCTATCACGCCGACACCGATCCGCAGCGCCTCGGCTGGGAGATCACCTTTTTTGCCGTGGTCGGTCTCGACAGCCAGAAGGAGGCGGTGCTCGTCGCCTTCGAGCAGCACGTCGCGACCTGGCCCGAGGTGCGGGAATGCCACATGATCCGTGGTGGCGGCGACTTCCTGCTCAAGTTCGTCGCCCGCGACACCGCCCATGAGAACCAGCTCACCGAGCGGCTGACCGGCATGGCAGCGGTCGGCCGGGTGCAGACCTTGCAGACGATCCGCACCAGCCGCCACCTCGCCGGCGTGCCGCTGTAGTCCGGCAAAGCTCCAGGACACCTTGACCGCGCCGCGCGCTGCTCTATGCCGCGCCAGGGTGCGGGGGGAGCCGGCCGAATTGGACGTGCCGATCGAGGCGGTCGAGAGTGCGGTCGAGCCGGCCGGGCGAGAGCCGGCCGAGCTCACCGTGGTCGTGCCCTGCTACAACGAACGGGACAACATCGTCCCGCTGGTCGCCGCACTCGACAGGGCCCTCGCCGGGCTGCGCTGGGAGGTGATGTTCGTCGACGACGATAGCCCGGACGGTACCGCGGCCGAAGCGCGCCGGCTCGCCGCGGCCGACCCGCGTGTGCGTTGCATCCGGCGGATCGGCCGCCGGGGGCTCGCCTCGGCGGTGATCGAGGGCGGCCTGTCCTCGGCGGCCGAGTTCCTCGCGGTGATCGACGGTGATTTGCAGCACGACGAGACGCGACTGCCCGACATGCTCGCGGCGCTTCGCTCCGGCGGGTTCGACCTGGCGGTGGGTAGCCGCCATGTCGCGGGCGGCGACGATAGGGGGCTGGCCTTGCCCTGGCGCCACCGGCTGTCGGGCCTCGGCACCAGCCTCGCGCAACGCATCCTGCCGGTCCGGCTGAGCGATCCGATGAGTGGCTTCTTCATGCTGCGCCGGGAGCTTTTCGAGCAGCTGGCCCCGCGTCTGACCGGGATCGGCTTCAAGATCCTGCTCGACATCGTGCTGAGCGCACCCGAACGGCTGCGGGTGGCGGAGATCCCGGCGCGGTTCCGCGAGCGGCAGTCGGGCGAGAGCAAGCTCGACGTGCAGGTGCTGGCGGAGTTCGGCGCGCTGCTGGTCGACAAGCTGACCGGCGGCCTGGTGCCGCTGCGCTTCCTCGCCTTCGCGACGGTCGGAGTGCTCGGCGTGCTGGTCCATCTGGCGGTGCTCATCACCGCGCAACGCGTCGGCACCAGCTTCGCCACGGCGCAGATCGCTGCCACCGTCGTGGCGATGGCGTTCAACTTCCAGCTCAACAACGAGATCACCTACCGCGACCAGCGACTGCGCGGCGCGCGGCTGTGGCGCGGCTTCCTGCTGTTCATGCTGGTATGCGGCCTGGGCGCGGTGCCCGGGGTCGGCATCGCGCGGGTGCTGTATGCCGATCACACGGCCTGGACCCTCGCCGGGGCGGTCGGCGCGGTGATCGCGGTGGTGTGGAACTACGCGGTGTCGGCCACCCTGGTCTGGCGCGCGCGGTGACACCTCGGTTCTGAGCCGGTGACCTCTCCGGCATGACGCCGGCGCGTTGGCTCGCGGCGTTGGCGGCGCTCACCCTGCTGCGCCTAGCGGTGGCCGCCGCGATGCCGCTGGCGCCGGACGAGGCGTATTACTGGGTGTGGTCGCGCGCCCTGGCACCCGGCTACCTCGATCATCCGCCGATGGTGGCGCTGTGGATACGCGCCGGGACCTGGCTCGTGGGCGACGGACCGCTCGGCGTGCGCCTGCTCGCGCCGCTCGCCGCGGCGGCGGGCGCGATCATGCTGGCCGATGCAGGGGAGCGACTGTTTCCCGGGCGTCGAGCGGGGGTGGTCGGGGCGGCGCTGCTCAACGCCACCCTGCTGGTCAACGTCGGCGCGGTGACGATGACACCGGACGTGCCGCTGATCTTCTTCTGGACCGCGACCCTGTGGGCCTTGGCGCGGCTCGGCGGGGGCGGCTGGCTGCTTGTCGCCGGGCTATTTGGTGGCCTCGCACTCGACAGCAAATACACCGGCGGCTTGCTCGGCGTCGGCATGGCGTTGTGGCTGCTCGTCGCCCCGGCGGCGCGGCGCTGGCTGCGCACGCCGTACCCGTACGCCGCTGGCTTGATCGCCGCCGCCGTGTTTGCCCCGGTGCTGCTGTGGAACGCGGCGCATGGCTGGGTGAGCCTCGTCAAACAGGGCGGCAGGGTGGGCGCCTGGCAGCCGGCACGCGCCGCGCAGTTCCTCGGCGAGCTGGTCGGCGGCCAGATCGGCCTGGCTACCCCGCTGGTCTTCGTGCTGCTGGTGGCCGGGGTCGTGGTGGCGACGCGACACGCGCTGCGGCGCCGCGAGCCCGGCTGGACCTTGCTCGCCGCCTCGACCGTGCCGCCCGCGCTCGTGTTCCTGCAACACGCGCTGGGTGACCGGGTGCAAGGCAACTGGCCCGCCATCCTCTATCCAGGCGCGGCGCTGGCGGCCGGCGCGCTGCAAGCCCCGGCGTGGCGTCGGTTGCGGCGGCCCGCCCTGGTGCTCGGCGCCGCGATCGTGGGGGTGGTCTACATCCAGGCGGTGTTCGCGCCCCTGCGGCTGTCGCCGCGCATCGACCCGACCGCCTTGCGGCTGGCCGGCTGGCCGGCGCTGGCGGGCGAGATCGAACGGGAGCGGCGCGCGCACGGGCTCGCCTTTGTCGCCGCCGACGATTACGGCGTCGCGGCCAAGCTTGGCCGGCTGCTGCCGCCTGGCGTGGTGGTGATCGGCGCAGAGCCACGCTGGCGGTTGTTCGACTTGCCCCAGCTCGGATCGGGTGGCGAGCCGGGGCTGCTGGTGCGCAGCGCTCGCCGGCGGAAGGGCCCCGACCGGCAAGTCTGGGACGACATCACCGAGCTCGGCCGCGCCGCGCGAGAGCGGGATGGGCAGGTGATCGAACAATTCCGCTTGTTCGAGGTCAGCCCGCGCCCCGCTGTGGAGGTCGGCGCGAGATTGCCCCGCCCGGCGGAGGTATCCGCGGATTAGCCTGGATTTCTCCCGGCCGCGACGGTCGCCTGGTGGTGGCCTCACGCCATGCCGGCGAAGACCCGCAATCGCTTGCTGTGCTTGGGATGCCGGAGTCGGTCGAGCGCCTTTGCCTCGATCTGCCGGATGCGCTCGCGGGTGAGGCCCAGCTCGCTGCCGATCTCCTCCAGGGTTCGGGCGTTCCCGTCCAGGAGCCCGAAGCGCTTGGCCACGACCAGCTTCTGGCGGTCCGTCAGTTGTGCCAGCGTCCGGTGCAGCATGGCCACCAAGGAGCGTTGGATCGCGGCCTCCTCCGGGCTCGGATCGGAGGAGGGCAGGGTGTCGAGCAAGGAACCGTCGCCTTTGTCCTCGTCCCACCCCGCCTCCAGGGACACGACACCTATTTGCGAAACGGCGAGGATTTTCGCCACTTGCTGGATGTTCCATTGCAGCTCCTCGGCGAGCTGCTCGATCGTGGGTCGAACCGAGCCGGCGAAGCGCAGACGGCGTTCGGCGCGCCGCAGCTTGCGCACGGCTTCGGCGATGTGCACCGGCATGCGGATCGTGCTAGCCTTGTTGTCGAGGCTTCGCGTGATGGCCTGCCTGATCCACCAGCACGCGTATGTCGAGAACCTGGCACCGCGCGTGTGGGCGAACGACTGCACGGCACGCATCAGACCGATCACACCTTCCTGGAGCAGGTCGGCGAGCGAGACGCCGCCCGGCCGATAGTAGCGCCTCGCCACGAACAGCACGAGCCGGAGGTTCAGCCGCACGAAGCGTTCTCGGGCCTCGTCGCCGAGGCGCAGCACATGTCGGGCCTCGGGACCGTCCTCGACCGTTTGGGCGTCCAGGTCGGCGCGCATCCGCTGCGCCTGCTGGATTTGCCGGCCAAGAGTGATCTCTTCCTGGGCCGACATTCTGGGGTGCGACAGCATGCTCAGCAGGGCGGGCTCCTCCGCCAGCGCGCGCCGGGCCTGACGTGCCCGGCGCCGCGCCGCCGGCGTGCGCTGCTCTGCGGCTTGCAGCACCTCGATGCCACGCTCGCTGAGCAGTGTGTAGACGGGGAGGCTCTCGGCCCACGCGATGCCATGGCCGGCGAGCACGCGATCGACGTCCGCCTGCGAAAGATCGTCCTGCCGGGCGTGATCGGCGAGGAGGCGGTCCACGGCCTGGCGGATGTTCGAGGTCGGGGCAATGTGTGTCATGCGTTGACAAGAACATATATCGAACAAAATGTCAATCTATAACGTTATTTTTTCTCACAAAGATCGATCGGAGACCCGGTGCATCGGTTCGCCGAGCGAGATGCGGATTAGTGCCGGGTTAAGCAGAGTACGGCATCTGTAGGGCCGGCAAAACGGCTCGGGTCCGATGGCACGGGACAGCGACAAGACCAGCAAGCGCGGCACTATCGTCATCAGAAAGGAGGAGGTGGTCGAAGGCGGCCATCATGGCGGCGCATGGAAGGTGGCGTACGCGGATTTCGTCACCGCGATGATGGCGTTCTTCCTGCTGATGTGGCTGCTCAACGCCACCACCGAGGACCAGCGCAAGGGCTTGGCCGACTATTTCAGCCCCACCACCGCGATCAGCCGCAACTTCTCCGGCAACGGCCGGCCGTTCGGCGGCCATACCCCGTTCGATCAGGGCCAGCTGGCGTCCGATCGCGGCGCGGTGCAGGTGCTCGTCGGCAAAGCCGAGGTCGTGCAGGACCCGCAGGACGACGACAGCGACACCCCGGCCAAGCCGCGCAACTACCGCAAGGACAGCCGCGAGCATCCCGACCAGGAGGAAGAGCCACCGGCCGGCGTTCGCCCCGGGGCCGATGCCGCGCCGTCCGCCGTCGCGGGCACGTCGCAGCAATCGCCTGGTCCAGGTCTGGCGGGCGAGCGCGCCGCCGCGTTGCCGGCTGCCATGTCGCGCGACGCCCAGCATCCGGCGCGGGAGCAGCGCGAGGGCCAGCAGCAGCGCGACGCCCAGGATCAGCGCGAGCAGGACGAGCGCGAGCAGGAACGCCAGGAGAAGCGCGCCTTTGCCCAGGCGGCGCAGCAGATCCGCGACGCGGTGCGCAACGACCCCAACCTCGCCGAGATCGCGCGTCAGCTCGCCATCGACACCACCCCGGAGGGCTTGCGCATCCAGATCTTGGACGAGGACCGGACACCGATGTTCGCGATGGGCTCGGCGGCGCCGAACGAGCGTGCCCGGTTGCTGCTGCAGAAGGTCACCCCTATCCTGGCGCGGCTGCCCGAAAGCATCTCAATCGCCGGTCACACCGACGCGACGCCCTATCATGGCGGCGATCGCTCGAACTGGGAGCTGTCGGTCGAGCGGGCAAACGCGACCCGTCGGCTGCTGCTGGAGGCCGGTCTGCCGGAGCCGCGCATCCGCACCGTGACTGGCAATGCCGACCGCGACCCGCTGCTGCCGGCCGACCCGATGGCCGCGGCAAACCGTCGGATCGCCATCGTGGTGTTGCGTTCCGCGCACCCGGCGGCGGCGGCGTCGCGACCAGCACCCTGATCGGCCGATCATGCTGACCATCGGCGGACTGGTCTTTATGCTGTGCTGCGTGTTCGGCAGCTACGTCCTGTCGGGCGGCAGCCTCGAACCGCTGATCGAGGCGATGCCGTTCGAGATGCTCACCATTGGTGGCGCGGCGGTCAGCACCTTCGTGATGTCGAACAGCATGCACGACGTGAAACACACGCTCGGCGGCTTCGGCAAGATCATGAAGGGCGCGGTGTTCAAGAAGGCCGACTACGTCGAACTGCTCAGCCTACTGTACCTGCTGGTTCGCCTCGCCAGCACCAAGGGGAATATGGCGCTGGAGGCGCATATCGAGAAGCCGGAGGAGAGCCCGGCTTTCCAGAAGTTCCCGAAGATCATCAAGAACCATCACGCGACGGCGCTGATCTGCGACTACCTGCGAATGGTCGGCATGAACGCCGACGATCCAAACCAGATCGAGGACGTGCTGGCGCGTGAGCTGAAGAAGACCTTGCACGAGGAGCTGCACGGCTCGCACGCGTTGCAGAACATGGCCGACGGGCTGCCCGCGCTCGGCATCGTCGCCGCCGTGCTGGGCGTGATCAAGACGATGTCGCACATCGATCAGCCGCCCGCGGTGTTGGGCCAGATGATCGGCGGCGCGCTGGTCGGCACGTTTCTCGGCGTGTTGCTGGCCTACGGCATGACGGGTCCGTGCGCCGCGCGGCTAAAAGGCGTGGTGGAGGAGGAGTCGAAGTATTTCGAGGTGATCCGCGCGGTGATCGTGGCGCATCTGCACGGCAACGCGCCGCAGGTCAGTGTCGAGACCGGCCGCAAGATGGCGCCGAACCAGCACATGCCGACATTCCAGGAGCTCGACGAAGTGGTCCAGTCGGTCCAGCTCTGACGGCGTGCGCGGCGTGTTGTGGCCGACTGATTGGCGGCACCGTTATGAAGCGGGTCGCTCGAACAGCAGCTTGAACAGCCGCTCGCTCTGCGCCAGACCCTCGTCGGTGAGCGCAACCGACTTGGTCTTGCCCGCCGGGTCGCCGATCAGCCCCTTGCGATGCAGCCGGCCCAGCGCGGCCCAGTCGTGACCTTTCCAGGCCCGGAAACCGTTGTGCAGCGTCAGTTGCAAAAGGCCCAGCACCGCATCGTCAATCTGATCGGTATCGATCTCCATCGCTGAACTCCCCGGTGGATCGGCAAGCCTCCCGCCCTCGACCGTGCGCGTCATCGTGTGCAGGTCCGATCGTCAATGTTTGGTCTGTAGGACACTCAACGTGCCGATTGTTCTCGGCAGCTCCACGCCGGGACAATGTTACCGCAATTGCGCGGTGATGGCTGCGTTCGGAGCGTTGAGCATTCCATGGTTCCTGGAGTCTCTGACGGATCACCGATTGCGCGATGTCGTGCTTTCTGCGGGAGGGATCGTCCTGTTTCCCATTCTCGCGGTCTACTTCTTCCGCAGAGGGCGGGCGCTGAGCAGCAGTGAGAGCGGTTGATCGGCGCGACGGATTTTCGGACCTTCGCCGATCAGTTTGGCACGCACCGTCATAGGTGTATCGCACGCAATGGATCGCCACACCGCCAAGCGGCGGATCGCAACGAAAGTCGATGTGGCAGAACCATTCGGATTGCAAGCACCGTCCCTGAACCCGATGGGTGATGCAAGCGGCCTATTCGAACTCGGTCGGCAGCGCGGGGTCGCGAGCGTGCGCGAACATGCGTCGGAGCTGGCCGGGCAGCACACGGCCGAGCGAAACGTCGGATGGCAGGTCGGCTTCCGAAAACCAGCCGATCTCCGATGTCTCCACACTCGTCGCGGCCGTTCCGCCCGTGATGTCGCAGATGAAGAAGAACTTGCAGCACGAGAACACACCAGGCGCGTGCCCCTGTCGCGTGCGATCCCACACCGCCGCCAACTTGCGCACCCGGGCGTGGAAGCCGCTCTCCTCGCGTATCTCCTTGATCACGTTTTCGGCGACAGTTAGGTTCACGTCCGCCCAGCCGCCGGGCAGCGTCCAGCGCCCGCCATCCGCCACTTCGCGCACCATCAGTAGGCGGCCCTGCTCGTCGAACACCGCGCCGCGCACGTCCACCTTGGGCGTGGCATACCCGCTTTCCCCGGCGAACAACGCGTCGATCCGCTCGATCGGGCACGCGGTGTGCGCGGCCATGAGCCTGGACGCCAACGCGCGCAGCGTCTCGTAGCGTTCGTGATCGTACGGGTCGCGGGTGAAGGCGAGGCCGGTCTGGGCGATGGCCTGGAGTTCGCGGCTCCAGGTCAGCCAATCGGGTTCAGCCATTGCTTGGTGTGATCCTCGCTCGCAGCGCTGGCCCGCACGCGGTCCCTGCAACGGCGCGGATCATCGGCGTGAAACGGTCGGCGGGGAAGCGCTCAGGCCAGCGTCGGAGGACCGCTCAACATCGCCAGCGCGGCTTCGGGGCCGAGCAGGATCTCCACGATGCGGATCTTGTCGATGGCGGTGAGCTCCGGCCTGGACGGGGCGCCCTTCAGCAGTTCCGCGGCGTGTCGCAGCGATCTATCGTAGTGCGGCCCGCTGCCGCCGACCCGCCGACCGGCCTGTTCGAGCTGCCGCAGATCGCGCGCCATGCTCTCGATGCTGCGGATGTCGATCGGATCGAGATCGGGCTGGGTGCCCTGCAACGGGGCCAGCAGCCGTTCGGCGACCGCCTGCTCGAACTGGGCGAGGCCACGCGCATCGACCGCTTGCCGAACACTCGCCAGCCGCTGGCGCAACGCCGGGGACGTGCTTGGACGATCGAGCGCGTCCAGCAGCGCGCCGGCTCGTCGGATCGCGATCCCCGCCTCGGCGAGGTCGACGGTGAGGGGGCCGGCGACGGCGGGTGCCTCCAATACGTCGAGGGCCGAGCTCAGCACCGTGTCCAGCCGCTGCCTGGCGACCGCACCGGGGCGGGTTGCGAGCTCGTCCAGACGCAGCAGCAACCGCGCCGCATCCGGCAGGCAGCCCAGCAGCAGGGCGAGCGTCATGCTCCATGCGTCGACGCCCGACACCCGGGCGCCATCGAGAATGCCGTCAAGCGTCTCGGCGCGGATCGGCAGGCCCTGCCGTGCCTCGGCCGCGAGCAGTCGCAACGGCACCGCGTGCTGCAGCGCGCCGCCGACGGCACGGGCGAGCGGCGCGAACAGCTCGGGCGGCAGTCCGCTCTCCGCCCAACTGTGCGGCGGCGGGCTGGTCATCAGGGCACGGGCCGCCTCCGGCCAGAGCCGCTCCCCGGCCGCCGCGATGACGCTCTCATCGCTCTGGGCGCGGTCCTTGATCAGCGCGTCGACCTCGCCCACGACGCTGCCGGCGGAGAGCCGCACGGCGTCGCTGAGGGGCGTCAGCGCGCTGCGCGGCACCAGCGGCTCGCTTGGCCGCCAGCGCGGCGGCGGAACGATCAGCGGATCGAGCGGCAGGAACAGCAATCGGGCGAAGCGCAGTGGTCGCCCCGGGCGCAATTGCATCAGCCGGGGGCGCAGCGGCGCGATCAGCGCATCCGCCGTGCTGCGATCGCGCAACGCGTCGACCATGGCAACGACCCGGGTGATCTGCTCGGCCCGCGCCGAGGTCAGGGATTGCTGGACGTCGCGCAACTGCGCCGTGTTTGATGTCGGCGTAGGGGCCGCAATCGTCGGATCTTCGCTTCGGGGCACTAGCGCACCGTCTTCTTGACCAGACGCGACATCAGGCGGCCAGCGCGCGCAGGCGCTCGTTGCGGGCCACGAGATTGACGCCCGCCGTGCCCGTGCGCCAATCCTCGTTCAGGGTCACGGTTCGCCGAAACCGTGTCAGCCGGTCCATGTCGATCGGTACCTTGGCCCAGTCGGACGCCTCCTGCGGGATCGCCGGCAGCATCAGGACGAGCTCCGGCAACACCGCGCGGCGCACGGCATCGCTCTCGGTGCTGGCCCAAAGCAGGCAGATCTGCTCCCAACCATCGAGCAGCCATTCGGGGCGCGCCACCAGCGTCTGTACCGCACCCGGATCGCTGGCCCAGTTGCGTAACAGGGATAGGATGTCGGCAACCATTCCCCTTGCGTGCTGCAAGGTCGTCTCGGCGCAGGAGATCGTCAGGTCGGCCACAGTTGCGACCATCTCCGCCTGGCCGCCGCTCTCATCGGCGTGGTCGCGGCTCCAGCCGACCATGCCGGCGCGCAAATGCCGCAGGGCGGCCAGCATGCGGCCGACGCGGCCCTTGCGCGCGCCAAGCCCGATGCCTATCGGCGCGAAGCAGGGCGCCATCTGCCCCAGCATCGCCGCCACCTCATTGGCGCCGCAGCCAAGCCGTGTGGCAGCGTGGGCAAACGCCCGCTTCGCGCGCAGTTGCATGGTGTTGGTCGGTGTCGCCGTCGCGAGCGAAGCGCTGGCGGGCTCGACCTGCTGCACTGCTTCGACGAGGAGGAGGAAGTTGGTGAGCAACGTCGCGTCACGCTCGGCCCGGGTCGCCAGATCGGCGGCGGTGATCGCGCCGTGCCCGGCCAGCCCTTCCGCCGCCACCTTGCGGGCCGCCTGTCGGATCAACGACGGCGTGACGCCTGGCAGTGTCTCGACGATCGCGTTGAGGCGGGTGTCGTGCACGGTGGGCCGGCACAGCTCACGGATGTTGGCCCAAGGCAGAATGTAGACCCCGCGCCCGCCGGACGGGCTGGGCACGATCAGTTCCGCGCCGCACCGCGCGGTCGGCCGCGCCCGCGCGCCGACCAGCATCGGCGTGGTGAACGGCACCGCCACGCCCCGATCGAGGAAGGTCGTCGGTTGATAGGACTGAATCAGCGGGGAGTTCGGTACCGACATGTTGCAGCCGTTGCTGTCGTGGTTGCTACGACTCTCGCGTCAAAACGTGAAGGAATGGTTCAGCCGCGCCGGTCCGGCGGTGCGTGGTCAGGCAACCGGCAGGTCGTCCATCGCCGGGCGCCCCGTGAGAAAGCGCCAATGGTGCCAGAGCAACCTGGCGGCCAGCGCCCGCCCTGGCCGCCAGGTCTCGGCGAGCGCGCGCAGGTGTCGCGGTTCGGGGCGAGTCGGCAGCCGCTTGATCGCCGCCGCGGCTGCCGCGAGGGCGATATCGCCGGCCGGGAACACGTCGTGTCGGCCGAGGCTGAACACGAGGTAGATCTCGGCGGTCCAAGGTCCCAGGCCGCGCACGGCGGCGATCGTCGCCACCGCCGCCTCGTCGTCCATCAGGGCGATCGCCGCCGCGTCGAGGCGGCCGTCGAGGAACGCCGCCGCCAGGGACCGCGCATGGGCGACCTTCGGGCGCGACAGGCCGGCGCCACGCAAAGCCTCGTCGGACAGCAGCACGAGCCCATCCGGCTGCAACGCGCCGGGTAGTGCGTGCAGCCGGCGCCAGATCGCGGCGGCCGCCTGGTTGCTGATCTGCTGCGCGATGATCGCTTGCAGCAGCCCCGGAAATCCTTGCGGCCGGCTACGCCAGGGCAATGGCCCGGCATCCCGCTCGATCCCGCCGAGATCGGGGTCGCGCGCCACCAGGGCCGCGATCGCCGCGCGCGCGGCCTGGGACGGGTGGGGGAAATCCATCGCCGGTGTGTAGCTTGGTCACGGGCACGGGTCACGCGACGCGGCGACGCCCTCTTGACGGTTCCGCTCCCCGCAACAACCCTGCTCGCGGACGGGGCCAACCGGAGGTGTGCGAATGGCTGAGCGAATGAAGCTGGGCATCCTGCTGCCGCTCGGCGATATCGGTGGCGACCCGATCGCGGTGCGCGACTTCGCCCAATCGGCCGAGGGGCTCGGCTATGGCGATCTCGCCGCGCCCGACCACGTGCTCGGCGTCAATGTCGAGAACCGGCCTGACTGGGGTGCGAGGAACACCTCAAAGGATCTGTTCCACGACCCGTTCGTGCTGTTCGGCTATCTCACCGGCCTCACCCGAGATATCGGCTTCTCGACCCAGGTGCTGATCCTGCCGCAACGGCAGACCGTGCTGGTCGCCAAGCAGGCGGCGTGCCTCGACGTGCTGTGCGGCGGACGCTTTCGCCTGGGCGTGGGCGTCGGCTGGAACGAGGCCGAGTTCGTCGGGCTCAACGAGGACTTTCACAATCGCGGCGTCCGCTCGGCCGAACAGGTGCAGGTGATGCAGGCGCTGTGGGCCGCGCCGCACGTCTCCTACAAGGGGCGCTGGCACACGATCGAGGATGCCGGCATCAACCCGCTGCCGCCGGGCGGCCGTGTCCCGGTGTGGTATGGCGGCGATCAGGACGTGACGTTGCGGCGCATCGCCAGGTTCGGTGATGGCTGGATGCCGAACGCCTACAAGCCCGACGATGCGGCGCGCGCGGTGTTCGACACCTTGCGGCGCTACACCGAGGAAGCCGGCCGCGATCCCGCCGCGATCGGCCTCGAGCCGTGGCTGTCGGTGGGCGAGGCGAGCGAGGCCGACTGGCGCGCCGAGGTGCAGGCATGGAAGCGGCTCGGCGTGACCCGCTTTTGCCTCACCACCACCTTCGGCCGCCGTGGCCACACGCGCATACGCGGCCGGACGATGACGGATCACCTCGACGCGATGAAGCGCTACAAGGCGGCCATCGACGATCTGCTTTAGCAGCGTGTCGGATTGATTGCCACTTTCCGAATTCCCTGGCTACGTCCTTGCTCCGGACCGGCTGGCGCGGCGCTACGCCTATCAAGTGCTGCCCGTGGAGGAGTTCCGTCGTGCCGGCACGGAGGTGGTGTTCCTCAACCGGGCCATCGGGGGCTCGGCGGAGGACGCCCTGCTCCTGCAGGTGCAGGGCGTGATCGCCGAATACGAGCGCGCGAAAATCCTTGAGCGTGGACGGAGAGGTCGTCGTCACGCGGCAGGTCTGGGGCGGTAAGTGCGCTAGGCGGTGCGCCCTTGGCAACAGACCCCGGACGCACAGGAGGGGACGCCAGATTGTTCGTCGAAGCGGTCTTATGGATTGCACGGACCGGCACTCCATGGCGTGATCTGCCTGCCTCGTTGGCAAATGGAACACCGTGTTCAAACACTTCCGCGACTGGGTAAAGGCGGACTGGGCCAAGCGCATCCGACCGATCGGACCACTCAAGCCGGTGTAAGGGCGTCTGGCCGACGCGCGACCTAATCGTTCCGGTTATCAACATAATACCGACGGCCGTATGCGCACTGGACGGTTGCCGCCTCGTTCGCCATGCTCCGGCGCCGTGGCTGACCAGCCGGCCGACACCCCGTCGGCTCGGGAGCAAAGGAGCGCGCGCGATGCAGGCCCGAGCCGATCAGTTCACCTTGGAAGACGTCGAGTACCTCCGGCACGGTGGCACTGGGCTCGAGGCGCGGCTGTTCCGGCCCGCTGGCGACAGGCCGGCGCCGGCGGTGATCGACGTGCATGGCGGCGCCTGGAACTCGGGCGACCTCGCCGACAACCAGGCGCGCAACGAGGCGCTGGCGCGTGCCGGGTGCTTCGTCGCCGCGATCAATTTCCGCCACGGCGACGACGGCTACCCGACCTCGCTCGCCGACATCAACTACGCGATCCGCTGGGTCAAGGCGGGGGCGGAGCGGTTCGGCGTCGATCCCCGCGCGGTGGGTCTCACCGGCCAGTCGAGCGGCGGACATCTCGCCATGCTGGCGGCGATGCGGCCGCGCGATCCGCGCTACGACGTGATCCCGCTGCCGCCAGGCTCGCCAGCGGTGGACGCAACGGTGCGCTGCGTGGCGATGGCCTGGCCGGTGATCAACCCGCTGTCGCGCTACCGCCACGCGCAACGCCGCCAGCAGGCGGCGGACGCGCCGGCCTGGGCGTCGGGCATGAAGGAGAAGCACGATCGCTACTGGGACTCGGAGGCGGCGATGATCGAGGGCAACCCGATGCTGGCGCTGGAGCGCGGCGAGCGGGTGCTCACCCCGCCCGCGCTCTGGGTCCAGGGACGGCCTGACGAGACGCATGACTATCGCGACCTCGATTCCGGCGCCTCCGACAACGAGCCGGAACGCTTCGTCCGCGCCTATCGCGCCGCCGGGGGTGCGATCGAGCTCGTCATCGTCGAGCAGGCGACGCGGAGCCCCGCTTCGGTCGCGCCCATCGCCGCGTTCATCCGCGAGCAGATGCTGGTCGCCGCGCCGGCCTGATCGCTTGTTGGAGGCACCCGCACGCTGACCGCACTTTCCGGGGCCCACGCGCTCGGGCCGCACGCTCTCGGGCCGCACGCAATCGGGTCCGCCGACGGGGGCATCGGGGTGCGGCTGGGTCGGGTGTGGCACGACGCCGACCAGGCCATGCGGCAGGTGCTGCACCTCGCCGGGCAGGACGTCACCGCCCCGGTCGGCTTCGTCATCGCGCTGCTGGTGACGGTGCACGTGCTGCTGCGCAAGCGCGAGGTGGTCAGCGCGATCGGCTGGATCGGCCTCGCCTGGCTCTCGCCTTTCATCGGCGGCGCGCTGTATTTCCTGCTCGGCATCAACCGGGTGCAGCGTCGCGCGCGCAATCTGCGGCAAGACGGCGAGATTGCTGCCGCCGACGTGCCGGTCTCGCTGGGCCGCGACGACCATCTCGCCCCGCTGGAGCTCGCCGCCGGCCGGATCACCCGTCGCCCGGTGACGACCGGCAACACGGTGCGGTTGTTCCGCAATGGCGACGCGGCCTACCCGGTCATGCTGGAGGCGATCGCCGGCGCCGAGGTCAGCGTGGCGCTATCCAGCTATATCCTGCGCGACGACGCGGCGGGGCGGCCGTTCATCGACGCGCTGATCGCGGCGCAACGCCGCGGGGTGGCGGCGCGGGTGATGATCGACGGGGTCGGCAGCGGCTATTTCTTCTCGCCGGCGTATCGCCGCCTGCGCCGCAACCGGGTGCCGACGGGTCGGTTCATGCATTCGATGTGGCCGTGGCGGATGCCGTTCCTCAACCTGCGCACCCACAAGAAGGTGCTGCTGGTCGACGGGCGGGTCGGCTTCGCCGGCGGCATCAATATCGGCGCGGAGAACGTCGTCGCGCTGCGCCCGCGCGACCCGGTGCGCGATACGCATTTCCGCTTCGAGGGACCGGTGGTGGCGCAGCTCGCCGAAGCTTTCGTGCGCGACTGGTCGTTCGTCACCGGCGAGGAGCTGGACGGGCCCGACTGGTTCCCGGAGCTCGGCGAAATCGGTATGGCCTCGGCGCGGGTCATCACCTCCGGCCCGGATCAGGACCTCGAGAAGATCGAGTTCGTCGCGCTCTCGGCGATCTCCTGCGCCCGGCGATCGATCCGGCTGATGACGCCGTATTTCCTGCCGGAGGAGCGCGTCATCACCGCTCTCGCCCTGGCCGCCCTGCGTGGCGTCGAGGTGGACATCATCGCACCGGCGCACAGCAATCATCGGGTGGTGGACTGGGCGGC
Source organism: Acetobacteraceae bacterium (assembly GCA_965218045.1). GTDB lineage: Bacteria > Pseudomonadota > Alphaproteobacteria > Acetobacterales > Acetobacteraceae > CAVRCA01. The sequence continues at coordinate 201,377 of CBDCJX010000002.1, forward strand.
ACGCGCGCATGTCGGCCCCTTGCTGGAGGAAGGCTGCCGCATCTGGCGCACCCCGCCACCGTTCGATCATTCCAAGCTGATGGTGGTGGACGGAACCTGGTGCCTGATCGGCAGCGCCAACTGGGACATGCGCAGCTTTCGGTTGAACTTCGAGCTGGATGTCGAGGTGTATCACGCCGAGCTCGCCGCCCAGCTGGAAGCCATGATGCGCGCCGCACAGCAGAACGAGCTGACCTTGGCCGAGCTCCGCCGCCGGTCCTTGCCGGTCCGGCTACGCGACGCGGCGGTGCGGCTGGTCCTGCCCTACCTCTAGCTCGGCCACCGACAGGCGCACCACGATGGGGCAGTGGTCGGAGTTCTCGCGCGGCAGCACGGCGGTGTCGCTGCAGATCAGCCCGCGCGCCAGGCACCGATCGATGCGCAGCGGCACCACGTCGCCGGCGATATGGGTCGGCTGTCGGGGCCCGAGGTCGCGAAAGCCGGGGAGCAGGGCGGGACCGACAAGATTGTAGTCGCCCAGCACGGCGGCGCGATACGGCAGCACCTGGGCGATATGCCGCAACTGCCGCCGGTTCAGCACCTGGCCGTGCGAGAGATGCACGTTCGCGACCGCGAAGCTGCCGAAATCGAGGATCTGGCAGACCCGCCGGATCAGCGCGCCGGGGGGCAGCGGCATGACGGAGGGGGGCTCATGCAGCGGCAGCCGGCTCCAGGCCGCGAGCCCGTGGATGCGTTGCGGCAGCGGCGCCCGCGCGTAGTGTCCGCCGACCCGCCCGGTGAGGCTATCCATCGCCCGGGTCGCTTCCTGCATCAGCAGCAGGTCCGGCCGCTCGCGCTCGACCAGCCGGGCGACGTCGGCGAGCGAGGCGCCGGACAGGCGCAGGAGGTTCCAGCTTATGATCTTCATGGCGGGCATGGCCTATCTGGGACGCCGGAGAGGGGGAAGCCTGCGGCGAATCCGCAGGGCTGGTCTGCCGCGACTGATCCGGCGGCATGGGGTGGAACCTTGGCCGTTAAGAGGCATTTTGCGCTGGTCATCCGACTTGATCGTGGAAGCTGCCCGTGAAGCTGTTCAAATGCCAGCATTGTTCGCAAGTGCTCTATTACGAGAACGTCCGTTGCGAGCAGTGTGCCCACCGGCTGGGCTATCTGCCCGCCGAGAACACGCTGGTCACGCTCGAGCCGAACGGCGAAGACTGGACTCCCATAACGCGTCCGGAGCATCCCTATCGGTTCTGCGTTAACGCCGCGTATCAGGTCTGCAACTGGCTGATCGCCGCCGACTCGGCGGATCGTTTCTGCCTGGCGTGTCGCCACAACCGTATGATCCCCGATCTGTCCATCGCGGCGAACCTGGCACCCTGGCAGCGGCTGGAGACGGCCAAGCACCGGTTGTTCTACACGTTGCTGCGGCTTGCCCTGCCGCTGACCACGCGGGCCGAGGATCCCGGGCACGGGCTGGCCTTCGATTTCCTCGCCGACACGCCGGCGGCGTCTGGCCCGAAAGTGATGACCGGGCACGATGACGGCGTCGTCACCCTCGCCCTGATCGAGGCCGACGATGCCGAGCGCGAGAAGCGGCGGATTGAGATGGGCGAACCATATCGCACCTTGCTGGGGCATTTCCGCCACGAGGTGGGGCATCATTTCTGGGACGTGCTGGTTCGCAGCGGCGGCCAGCTGGAGCAATGCCGCGCCCTGTTCGGCGACGACACCGAGGACTACAACGCCGCGCTGCAGCGCCACTACGCCCAAGGCGCGCCCGCCGACTGGCAGGAGCGCTTCATCAGCGCCTATGCGTCCAGCCACCCGTGGGAGGATTTCGCCGAGACCTGGGCGCACTACCTGCACATTGTCGACACGGTCGAGATGGCGGGAGCTTTCGGTGTGCGGGTCAATCCGGGGATCGACGCCGACGAAAACCTGACGGCGGTGATCGATTTCGACCCGCACGCGCCGGGGAACTTCGACCGGCTGATCGACTCCTGGCTGCCGCTCACCTTCGCCATGAACAGCCTGAACCGGTGCATGGGGACAGGGGATCTCTACCCGTTCATTCTCTCGCCGCCGGTGATCCGCAAGCTCGGCTTCATCCACGCCCTGACGCACGCGGGCGGGTAGAAGTTCCGCGGGCAGCGCGAGACTCTATGTCGAGAGGACGGCGGAACGGGTCACGGCGGAACGGGTCAGAGCATTCGGCAATTTCGGCCGGCGGCCAGGGGACCGCGTCGTCGGTTGCATCGGCGTCGATGCGTCGACCTGGCTGAGCCGCGGCCCGAGCCAGTCCCGGCGCCAGACACCGAACGCCTCCGGCGCCATCGGACGCCCGAACAGGTAGCCTTGTCCCTCGTCGCAGCTGGCCTCCGCGACGCAGCCGAGAGCCTGCTTGGTCTCGACGCCCTCGGCCACCACGCGAAAGCCAAAATTATGTGCCAGCGAGGCCATCGTCGCGACCAGCGCACGCTTGCGCTCGTCGGCCGCGATGTCGCGCACGAAGGATTGGTCTATCTTGATCACGTGGGCGGGCAGGCGTTGCAGGTAGGCGAGGCTGCTGTACCCGGTCCCGAAATCGTCGATGGCCAAGCGCGTCCCGGTGGCCGCGACGGCTTCGAGCACCGCCAACGCCTGTCCGGCATCCTCCATGAAAGCGCTCTCGGTCACCTCCAGTTCCAGGAAGTTGGCCGCGACCGCATGACGCGTCAGGCCGTGGACCACACGTTCGGCGAAGTCGCGCTCCAGCAGATTGGCCGCCGAGATATTCACCGACAGGTGCGGGGTGAAACCCGCCGCTTGCCAGGCGGCGAGCTGCGTCAGGGCAGCATCAAGCACCCAAGCGGTCGTTTCCCGCGCCAACGAGGTCCGCTCGACCAGCGGCATGAACTCGCTCGGCGAGACCTCGCCGAGGGTGGGATGGTTCCACCGCAGCAGGGCCTCGGCGCCGACGCAGGCTTCCGAGGCAAGATCGATCCGTGGCTGGTACACGAGCCGTAGCTCGCCGGCCTCGCCGAGCGCGGTGCCGAACGCGTCGAGCAGGGTGAATCGGCGCCGATGCGCGGTGTCCAGGACGGGCGAGTAGAAGCTGACCTTCGTCTCCGTTTCGCGCGCGTCCTGCGCGGCGCTGTGAGCGGTCCGCAGCACATCCCGAGGCGCGGTCTCGCCGAGCGAGAACGGGGCCACCCCGATCGTCGTGGTGGTCACAAAGCGCGAGGCGGCGATACCGCGAACCTCGCCCAGCATCCGCGCGAGCAAGGCGGCGTAGCCCTGCTCCTCGACCCCCGCCGGCGCGAGCAGCGTGAACTGTGTCGGGGCAACGTGATAAGCCTTGCGCGCCGGGCCGATAGCCGAGCGGATCGCTCGCGCCGCCTCATCGACCATGTCGTCGAAATAGCCCGGGCCCATGACCCGCACCACACTGTCGAGCTGCTCCGGACTGGCGAGGTCGATCAGCACGGCAAGACGGCGCTCGCCACGCGGGCGCTCGCTGGCCAGGTCGTCGAGGTCCTCGCTGAACTGGATGCGGTTCGGCAAGCCGCTGAGCGGATCGAGGCGGCCGAAAGCGTGCCGCAGCTCGATCTGCGCCATCACCATGGCCGCGAGGTCCGCCAAGGACGCCAGCTCCGATGTGGAGACCCCGCGTGGCTCCAGTCCCTGGACGCACATGGCTCCGAGGCCGAAGCCCTCGCGCGTGGTCAGCGGCGCCCCCGCGTAGAAGCGCACCCCGTTGCGGGCAAGTGGACTGTCGCTGTAGCGGGGATCGTCGAGGAGATCCGGGATCACCAACAGCTCGGCGCTCTCCGCCACCCGGGCGCAGGGGGCCTTGTCCCGCGGCATGAAGCTGTGCTCGACGCCAATGCTCGACTTGAACCACTGCCGATCGCGGTCGGTGAGCGAGACAGCCGCGATAGGCAAGCCGAACACCTGGCCTGCCATGCGGGTGATGCGGTCGAACGCCTCGCTCGGTGGCGTGTCGAGCAGGTCGAGCCGGCGCAGCGCGTCGAGGCGTGCTTCTTCGGTCCGTTCGGTCATCGCGTCCTTTCGCGTCCTCTTCCGCCCGGGCAAGCCGGACTGTCGAGGTGACCACACCCCCGTTAACATTCGCTCAAAGTTGGAAAACCAGCCGGGGTCGTGGCTTGGTGGGTCATGGCCCCGGCCGGGCCGGCTTGTGTCGGAAAACTGACCGAGTTCTGCCTTGAAAATGTCTTAATAGGGTTGCGCCGCGAACATGGCCGTGCTGCATTGCAGCAATGGGACATGACGGAGCGCAGCCGACCGATCCTTCCTGGGACAGCGCATGTGATGCGCCCAGCCCCGAGCCGCCCAGCGTGTACCCGGCGCATTCCAGTCCGGAACAGTGGTTCGTCGAGGCGCCGCCCGGTCGGACAACTCCCCAGGGCGATCGCAAGGTCTTCTCCGGGCCCAATGCGCAGGTCGTCGCCCTCATCTACGCCTACGAATCGTTCGGCAACGCCCGCCTGTTTTTCACCTCGTTGCGCGGCTGAGCCACCGCGCGTGTCAAAGCGCCGCATGCAGTCTGCGCCAGGCGTCCGGATTGCCGGGTAGCCCGAAGCGGAGCCAGGCGGGGTGGTCGGCGAAGGCGCGGACCACGATGCCGGCGCGGCCGAGGCGCTGCTCGATATCGGACGCGCGATTGGTCTCGGCGAGGCGAAACAGAAGCGTGCCGCCGACCACCGCGAGACCAGCACGGCGCAGACAGGCATCGAGTGCCCGCGAGTCGCGCGACAGCCGCTCGGTCGTGGCGGCGAGCCAGGCGCGGTCGGTGAGTGCCGCCGTGCCGATCGCGATCGCCGGCCCGGACACCGGCCAGGGTCCGAGTGCGGCGCGCAGCAGTCGCGTGCGCGCGCAGGCTCGACCAAGGCGAAGCCGAGCCGTAGGCCGGCCAGCCCATACGTCTTGCCGAACGAGCGCAGCACCGTCACGGCGGGGTGCGGCAGGGCAGGGGCGAGGCTGAGGCCCGGAGGCTCCACGTCGCAGAACGCCTCGTCCACCACCAGATGCCCGCCAACCCGCGCCGAACGCTCGGCAAAGTCCAGCAGCGCCGCGCGGTGCCAGCGTCTGCCGTCGGGGTTATTCGGATTGCACAAGACCACGGTCTGACGCGGATCGGCCGCCGCCAGGCTGTCGACCTGCCTGACCGTCGCCCCGGCTTGCGACCAGGAAGCCGCATGCTCGTTGTAGGTGGGACCGATCACCGTGACGCGCGCTGCCGGACACAGTCGCGGGAGCAGGCCGATCAGGAGCTGCGTGCCCGGCGCGGCCACCACCGAGGCGGCGTCGCCCACCCCGTAGGCGAGCGCGGCTTCCTGCTCCAGCGCGGCCACCGCGTCGGGCTCTGGCAGGCGGGAGAAGGCCGACGCGGGGAGTGTCGGGACCGGGAAGGCGATCGGGTTGATCCCGGTGGACAGATCGATGATCGGCTCGGGCGCGTCCGGGAAGCGGCGTCGCGCCGCGTTCAGCCGACCGCCGTGGTCGATGCCTGGGCCTGCGCAGTCCTCGCGCGCCATGCTAGCGATAGCGCCGTTTCGACAGCCCGGTCCGGTGCCGCATATCCCGCTCTCCCTCGCCGTCACCGCCGGCGCATTGCTCATCGAAGCCGGCCTCGGTTATCCGGACGCGCTGTTCCGCGCTTTCGGCCACCCGGTCACCTGGATCGGCGCGTTGATCGCCCGGCTGGAGCGCGCACTCAACCGCCCGTCCCTTTCCGGTGCGGCGCGGCGCGGCAATGGGGTGCTGGCGCTCGGCGCGTTGCTGCTCGCCAGCACGCTGCCGGCCGCCGCGTTGCAGATCGTGCTCGCAATGGCACTGCCCGGCGGGCTGGCGGCGGCCCTCGTGCTCGCCTGCCTCGCCGCGACCCTGCTGGCGCAACGCAGCTTGCACACCCATGTCCGCGCCGTCGCGGATGGGCTGACGCAAGGCGGGGTGGATGGCGGCCGCGCGGCGGTGGCGCATATCGTCGGACGCAATCCGGCGAGCCTCGACGAGGCCGGCGTCGCCCGCGCCGCGATCGAGAGCCTGGCCGAGAGTTTCTCCGACGGCGTGGTGGCCCCCGCGCTGTGGTGCGGCCTGTTCGGGCTGCCGGGGATTGTCGGCTACAAGGCGGTGAACACGGCCGACAGCATGATCGGCCATCGCACCCCGCGCTACTCCGACTTTGGCTGGGCGGCGGCGCGGCTCGACGATGTGGTGAACCTGCCCGCCTCCCGCCTGGCTGCGGTGTGGCTGATCCTCGCCGCCGCGTTGCAGAGGGGGGCGAGTGCGCGCGGCGCCCAACGTGCCGTGCGGCGCGACGCGGCGCGGCACCGCTCGCCCAATGCCGGCTGGCCGGAGGCGGCGATGGCGGGCGCGCTCGGGCTGCGGCTCGCCGGGCCACGGGTGTACGGGGAGACGCGGGTCGCCGATGCCTGGATGGGCGACGGCCGCGCCGAAGCAAACGCCGCCGACATCCACCGGGCGCTGGCGCTCTACCGCCAAGCCTGCGCGCTGCAATGCGGCGCCGTGATGCTGCTGTGCGCCGCCCTTCTCATCGCGCGAGGCTGAGCAGCCGGTCCACCGCGACATGCGCCTCGAGGTGTGCTGCGAGCGCGTCAAGGGCCGCCTCGACCGCGCCTTCGTGGTGTCGCGCCGCCGGTGCCGCGCCGAGCCGGCGGAGCAGCGCCGCCCGCCCCGCATCAGCGTTGAACAGCCCGTGCAGATAGGTGCCGCAGACCAGGCCGTCGGCCGACACCGCTCCATCCGCCGCGCCGTCCGACAATCGCAGCAGCGGCGACCCCGCACCCGGACCGGTGGTGCGGCCCATGTGCATCGCGTAGCCGGCGACCGCCGCGCCCTCCGGCAGCAAGGCGCCGCTCGCCGGCGTGAGCCGCTTTGTCCCGCTCAGCACGGTTCGCACGTCGAGCAGGCCGAGGCCGGGTGCGGCGCCCGGACGACCCTCGATGCCGTCGGGGTCGGCGACTTCACCTCCGAGCATCTGATAGCCACCGCAGATGCCGAGCACGCGCCCACCACGTCGATGATGCGCGAGAAGGTCGATGTGCCAGCCCTCCGCGCGCAAGGCGGCGAGATCGGCCAGCACCGACTTCGATCCCGGCAAGACGACGAGATCGCATGGCGCGGGCAGCGGCGTGCCGCGCGGGACCATCACCAGATCGACCTCCGGCTCCGCCGCCAGCGGATCGAGATCGTCGAAATTGGCGATGTGCGGCAGCATGGGAACCGCGATGCGCACGCGCGCATCCGCCGCGTCAAGGCGGCGCCGGCGCGCACCCGCCGCGAGGTCTGCGGCGTCCTCGGCCGGCAGCGCGCGCACCGCGTCGCACATCGGCACCAGTCCGAGCGGCGCCCAGCCGGTATGCTCGGCGATCGCGGCCATTCCGGCGGCGAACAGCGACGCATCGCCGCGCATCTTGTTGACGATGAAACCCTTGATCATTGCCGCGTCATCCGGCGCGAGCACCGTCCGGGTGCCGACCAGGCTGGCGATGACGCCGCCACGGTCGATGTCGCCGATCAGCACCACCGGTGTGTCGGTGGCGCGAGCGAACCCCATGTTGGCGATGTCGCCACCGCGCAGGTTGATTTCCGAGGCGCTGCCGGCACCCTCCACCAGCACGATCTCCGCGCCTTGGCGGATGCGCGCGAAACTGTCGAGCACGGCGGGCATGAGTTGCGGCTTCAGCGCCTGATAGGCGCGCGCGGCGGCGTGGCCGAACACCCGACCTTGCACGACGATCTGCGACCCCACCTCGCTCTGCGGCTTGAGCAGCACCGGGTTCATGTGCACGCTGGCAGCGACACCGCAGGCGCGCGCTTGCAACGCCTGAGCGCGGCCGATCTCGCCGCCATCCTCGGTGACCGCGGCGTTGTTCGACATGTTCTGCGGCTTGAACGGCCGCACCGCGATGCCGCGCCGATGCAGCGCCCGCCCCAGCCCGGCGACCAGCACGGACTTGCCGACGCTGGAGCCGGTGCCCTGGAACATCAGCGCGCACGCCGGCATCAGAACTCGATCCCCTCCTGCGCCTTCACCCCGGACGCAAAATGGTGCTTTATCAGTCTCATCTCGGTGACCAGATCGGCCGCCTCGATCAGCGCGGGCTTGGCGTTGCGCCCGGTGACGACGACGTGCAGGTCGGCCGGGCGCGCGGCCAGCGCGGCGAGCACCTCGTCGAGCGACAGGTAGTCGTAACGCAGCGCGATGTTGAGCTCGTCGAGCACCAGCAATGCCAGATCGTCGCGTCGCAGCAGCGCGCACGCGATGTCCCAGGCGCGGCGGCAGGCGGCGATGTCGCGAGCACGGTCCTGCGTCTCCCAGGTGAAACCCTCGCCCATCGTGTGCCACTCGACGAGGTCGCCAAAACGTTCCAGCACGTCGCGCTCGCCGGTGCGCCAGGCGCCCTTGATAAACTGCACCACGGCGGTGTTGCGGCCGTTGCCCACCATGCGCAGCAGCAGTCCGAACGCGGCGGTCGACTTGCCCTTGCCCGGACCGGTGTGAACGATCAGCAATCCTTTGCGCTCGATCGTCTTGCCCGCCACCTCCGCGTCTTGCACCGCCTTGCGCTTGGCCATCTTCTCGCGGTGTCGGTGGTCTTCCTCGTTATTGCTCATATTGCCCTACTTCACCGTGAGCGGCAGTCCCGCGATCAAAAACACGACATGCCGGGCCTCGGCCGCGATCAGTTGATTGAGCCGCCCCGCCGCGTCGCGAAACGCGCGGGCGAGCGCGTTGTCCGGCACGATGCCGAGGCCGACCTCGTTGCTGACCAGCACCGTCGGCGCGGCGCGCTCGCCTAGCGCCGATCGCAACCGTTCAATCGAGGCTGAGACATCGTGCCCGCTCAGCATCAGGTTGGTAAGCCACAAGGTGAGGCAATCGACCAGCACCGGCGCCTCACCCGCGTCGCGCAGCGCGTCGGCGACCGCGAGCGGCGCCTCGACGGTGCGCCAAGCCTCGCCGCGTTGCGCGCGATGGGCGGCGATACGCGCGCGCATCTCCTCGTCGCCGGCGGTCGCGGTCGCGATGTAACACCAAGGCGGCGGGTGACGGGTCAGCAGCGCCTCGGCGTGGCGGCTCTTGCCGGAGCGCGCGCCGCCGAGGACCAAGGTGATGTTCCCCCGAGGCGGAGGCGCGGCGGTATCGGACAAATCGCGGGGCCTTTGACGCGGGGGCGTGTCGGCCTGTATTAGCGGAGGCTGGATGGTCCTTCCATGTGGAAGGTGAAAAGGGAATGCGGTGCGGGGCCTGCCCCAAAGCCGCAACTGCCCCCGCAACTGTCGGCGGAGAGCAGCCCGTCTTGAAGCCACTGCGGCCCTATGCTGGGGCGGCGGGAAGGTGGACGGGAGGCGTTCGATCCGCGAGTCAGGAGACCTGCCATCCCCGAAGGTGATGCAAGCCTTCGGCTGACCGTGATGCCGGGCGGGGTGCACCGGTGGCGGCGATGTCCTAGGACATCGACCTCCCGCGCGGGAGGCGGTCGCACCCGATGGCTGCGCGTTGCGTCATGGGAGGCCCGGTGCCCGACTCCGTCTCACGCCTGCACGTCTGCGTCACCTGCCGCGCTGGTCGTGCCCTGGAAGCAGGCGAGATCGCGCCGGGTGCGCGACTGCACGCGAGGCTCGCGGCATTGGTCGCGGAGCAGCCCGCCGCGCCGTGTCAGATTCGCGAGGTGGTGTGCCTGGCGAGCTGCACGCGTGGCTGCACCGCGACGATCTCGATGCCGGGCAAGTGGAGTTATCTGCTCGGTGACCTCACGCTCGATCACGCCGCCGACATTCTGACTTACGCCGCCGCCTATACCGCGTCGACTAGCGGCACCGTGCTGCCCTCGCGCCGCCCGGCCTCGCTTCGCAACGTCATCCTCGCCCGCTTCCCCGCTTTGGACCTCGACGCATGAACGCGAAAATTCCCGCGACGATCGTCACCGGCTTTCTCGGCGCCGGCAAGACGACGTTGGTGCGCCACGTGCTCGAGAACGCCGGCGGCAGGCGCATCGCCATCATCGTCAACGAGTTCGGCGCGCTCGGCATCGACGGCGAGCTGCTGCGCAGTTGCGGCATCGAGGGCTGCGACGAGGACGACATCGTCGAGCTGGCGAATGGCTGCCTCTGCTGCACGGTGGCCGAGGATTTCCTGCCGACCATGCAGGCGCTGCTCGACCGCGCCGCACCGCCCGAGCACATCCTGATCGAGACCTCGGGCCTGGCGTTGCCGAAGCCGTTGCTGAAAGCGTTCAACTGGCCGGGCATCCGCTCGCGCGTCACGGTGGACGGGGTGATCGCGGTGGTGGACGGCCCTGCGGTCGCGGCTGGGCGCTTCGCTGACGATCCCGACGCGATCGCGCGGCAGCGCCAAGCCGATCCGTCGCTCGACCACGACAACCCGCTGGCCGAGGTCTACGAGGACCAGTTGCAAGCCGCCGATCTGGTGCTGCTCAACAAGGCCGATCTGCTGAGCGAGGTGGAGCAGACACGGTTGCGAACCGCGATCGGCGCGGCGATCCCGCGCGCGGTGAAAGTGATCCCGACGCGGGAGGGGCGGCTCGACCCGGCGGTGCTGCTCGGCCTCGGTGCCGGAGCGGAAAGCGACCTCGATGCACGCCGTTCGCATCACGACGCGGAGGACGGCGCGCACGAGCACGACGATTTCGAGAGCTTCGTGGTGCCGCTGCCGGAGATCGACGACGCCGACGCGTTGCTCGCGCGGCTGCGCGGTGTCGCCGAAGCGCACGACGTGCTGCGCATGAAGGGGTTTGTCGCGGTGCGTCGCAAGCCGCTCCGATTTACCGTGCAGGGGGTGGGCGATCGGTTCAGCACCGCGTTCGATCGGGCGTGGTCGCCGGGCGAGGCGCGCGCGGGCGCAATCGTGGTGATCGGCCGCACCGGGCTCGACCGCGCGGCGATCGAAGCCGCTTTGCTGGACTGAGGCGATGCACCTCCTGGTCCGCGAGAGCCAGTCGCTCGACGAGCAGGACGCGGCGGTCGATCTCGGCCAGACCCCGGCCGATTTGGTGTTTCTTTCGTTCTCCGACAGCGATCTCGGCGCGGCGGCGGCGGCGTGGCAAGCGATGAGCGCGCCGCACCCTTCGCTGCGATTGGCGAACCTTGCGCGGCTGCGTCATCCGATGTCGGTCGATCTCTACCTCGAACGGGTGATCGCGCCCGCGCGATGCGTGCTGGTCCGGCTGCTCGGCGGGCGCGACTATTGGCGCTACGGCAGCGACGAGATCGCCGCCTTGTGCGCGCGGGAGAAAATTCCGCTCGCGATGCTGCCCGGCGACGGGCGCCCCGACGCCGAGCTTGCCGCGCTCAGCACGATCGACGACGCGCGGCTGACACGATTTGCCGCGTATCTCGACGCGGGTGGTGCGGCTAATGTCGGCCACGCGCTTGGCCTGGCGGCGCATCTCGCTGGGTTGGGCGACGATCCGGCCGCGCCGCCCGAACCGCTGCCGCGTCACGGCGTGCACGATTTCGGCGGCATGGATCGCGCCGAAGCGGTGATTGTGTTCTACCGCTCGCATCTGCTCGCCGGCGACGTTGCGCCGATCACCGCGCTGGCGGCGGCGTTGCGCGCGCGCGGCATCAGCGCCAAAGGCTTGCACGTCGGCAGCCTAAAGGACCCCGATACCGCCACCTTTGTGGCCGAGCGGTTGCGCGAGTGGCGCCCGGCCGTGGTGCTGAACGCGACCGGTTTTTCGGCGCGACGCGAAGCAGGTTCACCGCTCGACGTCGCCGACGCGCCGGTGTTGCAACTGGTGCTCGCCGGCACCTCGCGCGCGGCGTGGGCGAACGGGTTTCGTGGCTTGGGGCAAGCCGATCTGGCGATGCAGGTCGTGCTGCCGGAGCTGGACGGGCGATTGCTCACCAGCGCGATCTCGTTCAAGGCCGCCGCCGCGCCGATCGCCGGGCTGGAGTTCGAGCGGGTCGTACACGCACCGGATCGCGCCGGCCTTGATCTCGCGGCCGACCGCGCCGCCGGCTGGGTGCGGCTCGCCGGCACTGCGCGCGCCAAGCGACGGATCGCGTTGGTGCTGTCGGACTATCCCGGCACCGGCGGGCAGGTGGCGCACGCGGTCGGCCTCGACACTTTCGCGAGCACGGCGGCGATCCTGCGGTTGCTGCGTGCGAACGGTTACGCCTGCGAGGATGCGCCAACGGACCTCGCCGGGGCGCTGTGCCAGGCGCCGATGACGCCGATCCTCGAAGCGGCGGAGTACGCGCGCCTGTTCGCCCGCTTGCCCGAGCCGACGCGCATGCGAGTAAACGCGGCCTGGGGCGAACCGCACGGCAGCATCGCGCCGCGTCATCTGCGGCTCGGCAATCTTGTGCTCGCGGTGCAGCCGGATCGTGGCAATGCGCTGGATCGCAAGGCGACGTATCACGACGCCGACCTGCCGCCGTGCCACACGTATATCGGCTTTCATCTGTGGCTGCGTCACGTCGTGGCGATGGATGCGATTGTGCATCTCGGGACGCACGGTACTTTGGAGTGGCTGCCCGGCAAGTCGGTGGCACTCGGGGAGGAATGCTTCCCGGCGGCGCTGCTCGGCGGCGTGCCGGTCATCTATCCGTTCATTGTCAACAATCCGGGCGAGGCGGCGGCGGCGAAGCGGCGGCTCGGCGCGGTTACGATCGGGCATCTCACGCCGCCACTCGCACGCGCCGGCAGCCACGGTGCGATGGCCGAGCTTGAGACGCTGATCGACGAATACGCCGCCGCCGATGGGCTCGATCGCCGCCGTGCCGCGTTGCTGCGGGGTGAAATCATCGAGCGCGCCGATGCCGCGGGACTGCTGGCGGAAAGCGGCGCCTCGCGTGATCTCGGCGAGGACGCAGCGCTGGCCCGGCTCGACGCGTATCTCTGCGACGTGAAGGACTTGCAAATCCGCGACGGCTTGCACGTATTCGCCACTCCGCCGCGCAACCGGGCGGGGCTGCTCGCGGCGTTATCCGCCGCCTGCCCGGGTGCGGCGCTCGCCGACGCGCTCGACGCTTGCGCGAATGCCGAAGGAGCGGCGCTGCTCGCGGCACTCGACGGGCGTTTTGTTCCACCAGGCCCGGCCGGTGCGCCGACGCGCGGACGGGCGGATGTGCTGCCGACCGGGCGCAACCTGTTCACCGTCGATCCACGCGCGGTGCCGACCCGCTCGGCGCTGGCGCTGGCCGAACGCGCGGCGGCGGAGCTGCTGCGGCGCCATTTGCAGGATCACGGCGACTGGCCGCGTTGTCTGGTGCTCGACCTGTGGGGCAGTGCGACGATGCGCACCGGCGGCGAGGATTTTGCCCTCGCGCTGGTGCTGATCGGCGCGCGCCCGCTGTGGGACGCGGGATCGGGTCGGGTGAGCGGCTTCGAGATCGTGCCGCTCGCCCTGCTCGACCGGCCGCGAGTCGACGTGACTTTACGCATCTCCGGCCTGTTCCGCGATGCGTTCGAGGCGCAGATCCTGCTGTTCGACACCGCCACTCCGCGCCATCGCCGCGCGCGACGAGGCGGCGGAGTGGAACCCGCTCGCCGCCGCTTGGCGCGAGCACGCCAGCGCGCGGGTGTTCGGCCCGGCGCCGGGCGCGTTTGGTGTCGGCGGTGGCGAACCTGCTGGAGCGCGGCGCGTGGGACGACCGCGCGGCGCTGGGCGCGGCCTATCTCGCTGCTTCCGGGACCGCGTATGGTCGCGTTGTGGACGGCACGCCGGACCCGACGGGCTTCGCCGCTCGCGTCGCCAGCGCCGATGCGTTCGTGCATCAGCAGGACCACGCCGAGACCGATCTGCTGGACAGCACCGAATACGCCGCGCATGAGGGCGGTTTCGCCGCCGCCGCCGCGAGCCTTGGCGCCAGCCCGGCGCTATATCACACCGACACGTCGCGCCCCGAGACGCCGCGCGTGCGCGCACGCTCGGACGACGAGATCGCACGCGTGGTGCGTGGGCGCGCCGCCAATCCGGCCTGGATCGCGGGAATGATGCGGCACGGCTATCGCGGGGCGGCGGAGATCGCCCGCGCGCTCGACGCGCTGCACGGTTTCGCTGCCACCGTGCCGCAACGCTTTGACGCGCAGTTCGATCTGGTATTCGAAGCGACGC
>CBDCJX010000003.1:0-65997 GCA_965218045.1 Acetobacteraceae bacterium
AAAACTGCTCGCGCGGACAAAGCTCTACCAGCACGCGGCCCCGCGCGTCGCGCACCCCGGTCACCGTGATCTCCACCTCGGTGGCGACGGCGCGCGCCGACAGCAACGACGCGAGCAGCATCGCGGCGGCACGACTCATGATGCGGGATAGGCGCGTCCACGCCAGGTGGCGGGGCGACCGCACGCGGCGCGTAACAGGGCCGACCACTGGATCAGCAGCAGGATCAGCACGCCGAGCGGATGCAGCAGCACGCCGAGAAGCGGCTGACGGAACCGCCAGGCGAGCAGCAGACGCAGACCGATGCTGCACCCCGCCGCCGCCGCCGCGAGCGCACCGGGCGCCAGCGCCAGCAACACGAATGGCAGCACGTGGCCGCCGCCGAGCAGCAAGGTCCACAGGGGCAGCGCTCGCGGCGTCGCCATCGCCTCCGTCGCGTTCTTGCCCAGACCTTCCCAGACCTCGGAAGCGCGCGTGTACATCCGGCAAGAGGCGAGCGATGTTGCGTCGAACAAGCCCGTCATCTCGCCGGCGGCACGGAAGGCGCGCGGTAGCTTGATGCCATCATGCAAGGAGGCGCGGATCGCCGCGTGACCGCCCGCGCGCGCATAGGCGTCACGCCGCGCCACCATGAGCTGACCGCAGCCGGCGCCGAGCGACGGGGCGGGCAGACGTTGCATCGCCGGCATCGGCAGATAGCCGAGCAGCAGCAGATGGATGAGCGGCAGCACGATCCACTCGGACCAGCTTCGCGTGACCTGGCGCGGAAATCCGCTGGCGAGGCCCACGTCGTGGCGCTCCATGTAGCCGGCGATGCGCGACAACGCATCCGGCGCCAACCGCACGTCGGCGTCGATGAACACCATCAACTCATGACGCGCGCGGCGGGCGAGTGCGGCGCAGGCGTGCTGCTTGCCTGACCATCCACGCGGCAGGTCTGGCGCGGTCGCGACTCTTAACCGCTTGTCGCCGATCGCGCGCAGGATCGCAGCGGTTCCGTCGGTGGAATGGTCATCGAGCACCACCAGATCGAGCTCGACGCTTTCGCTGGCGAGCACGGCGGCGACGCAATCGCCGATATGCGCCTCCTCGTTGCGCGCCGGGATCAGCACCGACACCGACGGGCGACCGGAATGCGGCAACGGCGTGCGCAACACCGCGAGATTGAGCAGCGCCAGCGCCAGCGGCAACGCCGCCAGTGCGAGTGCGGCGATGGCCAGCGCGCTCATCCACGTTCGCCCTGATGGCTGGCGTCGAACCGCTGCCCAGCACTCCAGGCACGCGCTCGTCGCCACAGATCGTACACCCCGCCTATGCCGGCGCTGCCGTGCTGCACGGTGAGGAACAGCGCCGCATCGCGTCGGCC
This sequence comes from Acetobacteraceae bacterium, assembly GCA_965218045.1. Classification (GTDB taxonomy): domain Bacteria; phylum Pseudomonadota; class Alphaproteobacteria; order Acetobacterales; family Acetobacteraceae; genus CAVRCA01. Next base: position 1,365 of record CBDCJX010000003.1, read on the forward strand.
GGCTTCGTCAGCGAGGGTTTCCATGCAGGCGGTCAGTTCGGCCTCCAGCAGCGCCGTCCAGGCCGCGACATCGCGCCCCGCGTCACCGGTCAGCGCTCGGCCAAAGCGGGTCAATGTCTCGGGCTTGCGCTCGTTCCAGAACGGATACTCCACCGCGAGCGGCAAGATTACCACGCCCGGCATGTTGCGCGCCAAATGCGCGATTCCCGGTCGCAGCTTGACCGGTCGCTGCCGCACATCGCTGAACACACCTTCGGCGGTGATCCAGAGCATGTTGCCACGATCGGCAAGAATGCGCGTGCTGGTGCGAAGGAAACGCACGGCGCCACGCGTGCCGGGTTCGAGCCCGAACACGCCAAGGCGGCGGAACAGCGCATATTTGCCGAGCGCCGCCTCCTCCATCGGACCGAAGCTGGCGCGCCCCGGGAACAGGGCGGCGCTGAGCACGAAGAACAACGCCGGGTCCCACCACGACGGATGGTTGCTGTAGACGATCAGCGGCCGATCCTTCGGGACCTCCGGCACGCCGGAGCGCGAGACACGCACCGCGTGGAAGTTGCGCGCGAAATACCAGCGGAGATAACGGGTAAAGGCCCGCACCAGACGCGGCGAGCGTGTGGTCAGCGGGTCCTGGTTGCCCTTGCGCAAGACCGCCTCAGTTGGCTCGATCCTGGTCCAGCGTGTCGGCGGCGATCCAGCCCGACATCAGCACCATCGGCATTCCAGGGCCGGGATGCGCGGCACCACCGGCAAGATACAGGCCGCGCAAGTCGCGCGAGCGGTTGCCCGGCTTGAACGCGCCAAAAAACCGGCCGTGACTCGCCAAGCCGTAGATCGCGCCGTTGAGCACGCTGTAGCGATCGTGGATGTCCTGCGGGGTCAGCCAGCGCTCGACCACGATGCGGCTGTCGATGTCAGGCATGTCGGCGCAGCGTGCCAGCTTGTCGAGAATGATCCGGCGATAGTCCGGCAGCATCGCCCGCCAATCATGATGCGGTCGAAGCCACGGCGTGTGGACCAGGATGTACAGCGCCTCGCCACCCGGCGGAGCGACGCCAGGCTCGGTGCGCGCCGGTGCCGCGAGATAGCAGGTCGGGTCCGGCGCCGGCTCGCCGCGTCGATAGATCCAGTCGAATTCTTTCTCGGGGTCAGCCGAGAACACAAAGCTGTGGTGGGCGAGATGTTCGTAGGCACGATCGAGGCCGAGATAGAGCACGACACCCGAGCAGGCCGGCTCGCGCCGCCAGCGCCGGGCAAAGCCGCGCGCGGGCGCGCCACCTACCAGCTCGCGGAACGTGCGCACGCTGTCCATGTTGGACACCACGGCGGCGAGCGGCACCGCCTCACCAGTTTCGAGCGTCACGCCGCGCACCGCGCCGTTGGCGGTGCTGATCGACGCGACGCCGGTGTTGGTGCGGAACTCGACGCCCTTCTCGCGTGCAAGCGCCTGCAACGCGGCGGGTACCGCGCCGGTGCCGCCGATCGGATACCAAACGCCATCATTGGACTGCATGTGCGCGATGCCACAAAGCACGGCAGGCGAGCCGTACGGCGAAGAGCCGACGTACTGCACGAAGTGGTCGAGCATCTGCGCCACCCGCTTATCACGCACCTTGCCACGGATGGTGCCGGCAACAGTGGTGCCCATGCGCAGCGCCAGCACGTCACGCAAGGTGTCGAGCTCGAAGTTCTTGCGCATGTCGATCGTGTCGCGCAGACCCTCGACCGAGCGCCAGAAGAAGAAACGGTCGGAGATGCCGCGCAACTTCTCGGAGAGCTGCATGAAGTCGGTGAAACCCGTCTCGTCGCCGGGCGCATAGGCGGCGATCGCATGCGCGCTGTCTTCGACATCGTCGCGCAGGTCGAGCCGGGAACAGTCATCGAAAAAGCAGCGCCATTGCGGGTCGAGGCGGCGCAGGTCGAGCCGATCCTCCATGCGCACGCCGCATTCGGCGAACACGCGCTCGAGCACGCTCGGCATGGTCAGGATGGTCGGCCCCATGTCGAACCGGTAGCCGCCCTCCTCAAGCACCGCCGCCTTGCCGCCGAGCCACGCATTGCGCTCGAACACCACGACCTTGTGGCCGCGTCCGGCCAGCACGCAAGCAGCGGCGAGACCAGCGAGGCCGCCGCCGATCACGCCCACGGGTAGATCGCCGCTCATGGCTCGCCGGCTAGTGCCGGCTCCGGCAAGGCGACATCGGGCAGCTTGCGGACCACTGGTTCGAGCTGCAAGTCCTGTGTCAGCAAGCGGGTGGTGATCCGCGCACTTTCGAAGATCACAGGCAAGCCGCTGCCCGGATGGGTGCCGCCGCCAACCAGATACACGCCGTCCAGATCGCGAAACCGGTTGCGCGGGCGCATGTGGAACATCTGCCGCATCGAGTGCGCCAGGTTGAACGTGGCGCCGCGATGGATTGCCATGTCGTTCTGCCAGTCTAGCGGGGTCAAGACTTTCTCGAAACGAATGCGCCGCTCGACATCGGGCACGCCGATCCGCGCCAGCCGGTCGAGCGTCAGGCGGCGATAGCGCGACTGAATCGCCGGCCAGTCCGCATCCTCGGTCGCCAGGTTGCCGACCGGCACCAGCACGTAGAGCGTCGAATGACCAGGTGGAGCCAGGCTGGAATCGGTCACGCTGGCGTTCTGTACATAAAACGATGGTTCCTCGGGTGGCGCCAAGCCGCTCTCGATCTCCTGCACGTTCCGCCGATAATCCTTGCTGAGATAGATCGTGTGGTGCGCGAGCTCGTCGAGCCGACCTTCGAGGCCGAGATACAGCATGAAGGTGGAGCAGGAGAATTTCTTGCGCGCGATCCGCTGGTCGGACCAGGCCGGACGCAAGTGATTCGGCACCAGCGATTGCATGGTGTGCGCGAAATCGGCGTTGATCACCAAGGCGTCGAAGCGATGCTCACCGGTTCGCGTGCGGACGCCGCGTGCGCGCCGCCCCTCGAAGATGACTTCCTCGACCGGCTCGTCGAGGCGGATTTCCGCGCCGTCCTCGGTTGCGACACGCGCCATCGCGTCCATTACCGCACCACAGCCACCGCGCGGGTGCCAGACGCCGTACTCGTACTCCATGAAGGCGAGGATGGTGAACAGGCTCGGGCACTGGAACGGCGACATGCCAAGATATTTGCTTTGAAACGAGAAGGCCAGCCGGACGCGAGGGTCCTTGAAGTAGGTCGCGAGGTCGCTATCAACCGTGCGATGCGGTCGCAACTTGGGTAGCGCGCGCAGCATCGCCGGTGTGGCGAAGGCACGGACATTGTCGAATGCCGTTTCCAGCGCCGGACGGAACGCGGTCAGCTTGGCGCGATTGTCGGCCATGAAACGCGGCAAGGCGCGCGCGTCCTCGGCCGAGAACCGGGCGACCTCCCGCGCTAATCGCGCCATGTCGCCGGTCGCCCGCAACTCGCCGCCCGCCTCGAAGACAATGTGATATTGCGGGTCGAGCCGTATCAGCTCGATCTCCTGATCGAGACTCCGCCCGCAGGTCGCGAAGATGTCGGCGAGGATGCGCGGATACAGAAAGAACGTCGGCCCCATGTCGAAGCGGAACGCGCCGCCTCCCTCCGGAACGGGTGCGACAATGGTGCCGGAACGGCCGCCGACGCGCGGCAGACGCTCGAACACGGTGACATCGGCGCCGGCGTGGGTCAGCAACATGGCGGCGGCAAGCCCGCCCGGACCGGCGCCGATGATGCCGATGCTGCGGCGATCGGTGCCCAAGGCACGAGAGCGCGAGGAACCTGCGGAGAAGCTCATTGAAACGATACGGTCCCTGCCCTTGCGTCGCTCGCCTTATAGGGCATGTGGGATCGAGTATCGCCTTGTCAGGGTGCCGGGATGACGGAACAGGAAATCGCCGCGACCTTGGCGCGGGCGCGCTCGGCGGCGGAGAGCTGGCGACAGACCACGCTGCGCCGACGTCTGGGCATGATCCGCGCCACCCGGCTCGGCCTGGTGCGCGCCATGCCGCGCTTGCTCGACGGGTTCGACTGGGGACGCCCGCCGGCCGAGACCCTGGCCGCCGAAATCCTCCCGCTGACCGAGGCGGCCCGCTTCCTCGAGCGCGAGGCGACCCGCATCCTGGCATCGCGTCGCCCTCCCGGACGGCGCCCGCTCTGGCTTGCTGGTGTGCGGGCGGAGATCCGACGCGAACCGTGCGGCGTCGTGTTGATCCTGGCACCCGGCAATTACCCGCTGCTGCTGCCCGGCGTGCAAATCCTGCAGGCGCTGGCGGCGGGCAACGCGGTGTGCGTCAAGCCGGCCAAGGGACGCGCGGCGCCGATGCGGCTGTTTGCGGAGCTGTTGCGTGAAGCGGGGCTGCCCGAGCACGTGTTGCAGGTGCTGGACGAGGCGCCGTCGGCGGGCGAGGCGGCGGTGCGGGTCGGGTTCGACAAGATCGTGCTGACCGGCTCGGCCACCACCGGCGCCCGCGTGCTCGCCGCCGCCGCGCCCAACCTTACTCCATGCGTGATGGAGCTCTCGGGCAACGACCCGCTGTTTGTGCTGCCGGGCGCCGACCTCGACCTGGTGGCGAACTGCGTCGCCTACGGGCTGCGGCTCAATGACGGCGCCACCTGCATCGCGCCGCGCCGCGTGCTGGTCCGTCACGCCGACGCCGACGCGTTGGAGCAGCGTCTGCAAGCGCGCCTGTCAGGCCCGCCGGTCGTGCGGTCAGTCGCGGAGCTGCGCCAGCGCGCCGAGGCAGCCGGCGCGCGGGCGTTGACTTCGGACGGCCCGCTGGTTCTGGCGGGCACAACAGCGGCGGTTCGCCGCGATGCGGCGGCGCTGTTCGCGTCGGTCACCTGCCTGGTTCGCGTGGCCGACGAGGACGAAGCGTTGGCCGTCGCCGCCGAGACCGGTTACGCGCTCGGCGCCACCGTGTTCGGGCCGGAGGACGCGGCCTTGCGTTTCGCCGCCCGCCTCGACGCGGGCTCGGTGGTGATCAACGACCTGATCGTGCCCACTGCCGATCCGCGTCTGCCATTCGGCGGGCGTCGGCGCAGCGGCTTCGGCGTGACGCGCGGCGCCGAGGGATTGCTGGAGATGACCGTGGTGAAAACCGTGAGCATCCGCCGAGGCCGCTTCCGGCCGCATCTCCATGACAGCGCCGCCGGTGATCCCGTTGCCCTGTCGGCGCTGATCGCGCTGAGCCACGGCCCAGGCGCGGCGCGACCCCGGGCGCTGGTCAGCCTGCTTCGGGCGTCTCTGGCTGGGCGGACTCCTGCGGTCCGGGCGAAGACCGGCCCCGCGTCGATGAGGTTGGCCGCCAGCAACCCGCCGTCGACCGGCAAGGTCACGCCCGAGACGTAGCTCGCCAGATCGGAGACGAGGAACGTCGCCGCCTTGGCGATCTCGATGGGCTGGCCCCGTCGCTTAGCCGGAATCGGGCTGCTCGGCGTAGAAGGCGGCGCGCTCGTTTGTGTCGAACAGTCGCGGCGTCACGATATGGCCGGGCGCGATCGCGTTGACCCGGATGCCGTGCTCGGCCCACTCCACCGCGAGCGACTTCACCAGGCTGATCAGACCAGCCTTCGCCGCCCCGTACGGCGCGTGCCACGCCGAGCCCTGGATGCCGTCCACCGACGCTATGCCGACCATCGCGCCACCCCGGCCGCGCCGGATCATCGCCTCGGCGACCACGCGGGAGAGCACGAAGAAGTAACGGAGGTTGCGGGTGAGATCGAGTATCCCACGATCTCCGGCGTCATCTTCAGCGCCGGGCCGAACGCCGACTGGCCGACGATGGAGACCATGATGTCGATCCCGCCGAGTTTTTCCTCGACCTCGCGGACGACAGCCGGGACCTGCCCGTCCTCCAGCACGTTGCCGACCACCGCGAACCCGCGCCGGCCGGTCCCGTTGACCAGCCCGGCGACGTGCTCGGCACGCTCGGTCACCAGATCGACCACCGCCACGTCGCAGCCGGCGCGGGCGAGGCAGGTTGCGGTCGCCTCGCCCATGCCCTGGCCGCCGCCGATGACGACCGCCAGCTTGTCCTCAAGCTCCAGCATCGCCGCGCCCTACCGGTTCGCCCGCACCAGGCGGCCGGGCGTCCCCCGGTGTCCTGGCCGCGCTCGAACACCGGGGTGCCGGCGACGATCGTCGCGAGATAGCCGTCCACGCTCTGCACCAGCCGCTTGCCGCCGGCGGGCAGGTCGTGGACCAGCTCCGGGTGGTGCAGGCGGAGGTGGTCGAAGTCGATCACGTTGACATCGGCCTTCAGGCCCGGGGCGAGCCGGCCGCGATCGTTGAAGCCGAAGAAATCGGCGGTCTCGCTGGTCTGCCGCTTGACGACGAATTCGAGCGGCAGGCGCGGGCCGCGCGTCCGATCGCGCACCCAGTGGGTGAGCATGAAGCTCGGCAGGCTGGAATCGCAGATCTGCCCGCAATGCGCGCCGCCGTCGCTGAGGCCCAGCAGGGTCGCCGGATCGGTCAGCATGCTGCGGATCGGCTCCAGGTCGCCGCTGACGTAGCCGGTGACCGGAAAGAACAGCATCCGGTCGCCCGCCGCGCCGGTCAGGTAGTCGTAGCAGAACTCGGCCGGGCTCTGGTTGGTGCGGGCGGCCATGGCCTTGATGCTGCGCGCCGGGTCGGGCTCATAGTTCGGGTCGTCGCCGAGCACGTACATGCGGTCCCAGCTGGTCGCGATCGGGCGTTGCAGCGGCGGCATCATGGCGAGCCGTGTCTCCGAGGGCTCCTCGGCGAGGATCGCCTGCCGCACCGTCGGATTGCGTAGGCGGGCGAGGCGCTCGGCCGGTGGCAGGTGAGCCAGGCCGGCAAAGGTGGGGCTGGCGGTGAACGGGTTGAGCGAGGTGGTGAGGCCGAGGATGATGCCGACCGGCCGGCCGGCGACCTGCGCGGTGAGCGCCGCGCCGGCGGCGCGGGCGCGGCGCACGCCATCCATCAGCCGCCGCCAGCGCGCCGGGTCGGAGTTGCGGTCGGTGAGCAGGAACCACAGCGGGCGGCCGGTCTCGCGCGACAGCCGGGTCATCCAGGCGAACTCCGCCGCCTCGTCCTCGAAGTCGCTGAGCATGCCGAACGCGCCGGCGCCGACCTTGCCGAGCGCCCGGCCGATGCCGAGCAGCTCCTCGTCCTCGGCGTGGCGGCCGGGGACCAGCTCGCCCGAGGTGGTGCGGTGCTGCTCGGTGCGCGAGGTGGTAAAGCCGAACGCGCCGGCTTGCAGCGCTTCCAGCGCGAGGTCGTGCATCTGGGCGATGTCGTCTTGTGTGGCGATCTCGCGGCGCACCGCGCGCTCGCCCATGACATAGACCCGCAGCGGGTGGTGCGGCACCTGGGCGGCGACGTCGATGGCGCGCGGCAGCCGCTCCAGCGCGTCCATGAACTCGGGAAAGCTCTCCCAGTCCCATTTCAGCCCCTCGGCCAGCGCGATGCCTGGGATGTCCTCGACGCCTTCCATGAGGTCGATCAGGCAGTCGCGGTCCTGCCGCCGCACGGGCGCGAAGCCAACGCCGCAATTGCCGAACAGGATGGTGGTGACGCCGTGCCACGACGAGGGTGCCAGCACCGGGTCCCAGGTCGCCTGGCCGTCGTAGTGGGTGTGGACGTCGACCCAGCCCGGCGTGACCAGCGCACCGCCCGCGTCGATCTCGCGCCGGCCCGGCCCGGCCTTGCCGCCGACCTTGGCGATCCGGTCGCCGTCGATCGCCACGTCCCCGGTAAAGGCGGGTGCGCCGGTGCCGTCGACGATGCTGCCGCCGCGGATCACGATGTCATGCATCGGCCGTTTCCCTAGCTGTTGCCCGAAGCATCCTCCCGGCGTGGAGCGGCGGCAAGAGCCTGGGGGGCAATCCGCTCCGCGCGCTTTCCCGAGCGCTTGGGTTCTGCTATGCTGCCTTGCTGCCCACGGTTCTACGCAGCGCGGGGTTGCGGTTCGTTGTCTATCCCAGCGATCACGCTCCGGCGCACGTCCACGTTATCGGTCCGGGCTGGGTCGTGGTGGTCAATCTGCTCGGGCCAGAGGTGCGGGAAGCTATCGGCTGCGGTGAGCCGGATGCCAGACGGGTGCTGCGCCGGGTCACAGATCACCGGACGGTGCTGATGGAGGCTTGGAGGCGATATCATGGCTGAGCTGACGGCGGAGCAGTTCGAGGCAGCCAAGGCGCGCGGCGAGGAGCGTCTGCGCGGCCCACGGGCCGAGAGTGCGCATTACGATGCCGACCGCGACCGGGTGATCGTGCGACTCACCACGGGCGTCGAGATCGGCTTCGCGCCGCGCGACACCGAGGGCTTGCAGCACGCGTCACGCGACGATCTGTCCGAGATCGTGGTGGAAGCGTTCGGCCTCGGCATTCACTTCCCACGACTGGACGCCGACCTCTACCTCCCGGCGCTGCTGGAGGGTGTCCTGGGCTCGAAGAGCTGGATGGCGGCCCGCCTGGGTGCTGCGGGCGGGCAGGTGCGCGGCGACGCCAAAGCTGCGGCTTCTCGCGCCAACGGCAAGCGCGGCGGGCGACCACGCAAGGCTGCCGGTACAGGATGATGCTTGGCCCTAAGATTAGGGGACGGCGTCCGCTGCGGATGCGCTAGCTAGCCCGAGCCGGCGGCCACCGCGTCGGCGCGGAAGCCGGTGCTGCGGCCGGAGCAGCAGGAGCAGCCGCCGAAGTGGCTCGACCCACCCGAGGGGGCCCAGGAACTGGTGTCGGCCGGCGCGCTGGTGCCGGCGCCAAGGCTCGGCACCGTAAGCGCACGCTCCGCCAGCGCACCGCAGCCCGGGCAGGGTTGCGGATCGGCGAACTCGGCCATCGGCCTGGTCGCGGCGAAGCCGCCACAGGTGGCGCAGTCGTATTCGTAGCGCGGCATCGCTCTCACTCTCCGCTGTCCCGACAGAAAATGAGCGCACGGCGCCCCGAAGTCGAGAGTTCGCCCGGCAGATAAACCGTGCGGAAACCGGTTCGGCGCGATGATGCGCGGCAGGCAGCCGAACGGAGTGCGATCGAATGGTTGGGGCGAACGGCGGGTGGCACCGAATCGGGCCGCTTGGCTAGGAACCACCCGGTGAAATTCCTGCACGCGGCCGATATCCATCTCGATAGTCCGCTGAACGGGCTGTCACGGCGGGGCGCAATCCCGGTGCACGTGACGCGCGACTGCACGCGGCGCGCCTTCAGCAACATGATCGACCTTGCGATCGCCGAGGATGTCGCCTTTGTGCTGATCGCCGGCGACCTGTACGACGCCGACTGGCGGGATTTCAACACCGGCCTGTTCTTCGCCCACGAGATGCGCCGACTGGACCGGCCATGCGTGGTGATCCGTGGCAACCACGACGCCGCCTCGGTCATCACCCGCAGCCTGGAGCCGCCGCCCAATGTGCGCGTGCTGTCGGCGCGCAAGGTCGAGACCTACCGGCTGGAGGCGGCCTCGGTCGCGATCCACGGCCAGTCCTTTCCGCACCGCGCGGTGCCGGAGGATTTGTCCGCCGCGTATCCGCCGCCGGTGGCCGGGATGCTCAACATCGGCCTCCTGCACACCTCGGCCGAGGACCAAGGCGAGCACGAGACCTATGCACCGTGCCAGGTCGCCGCGCTGGCGCTGAAGGGGTACGACTACTGGGCGCTCGGCCACATCCACCAGCGGCAGGTGCTGCACGAGCGGCCCTGGGTGGTGTTCCCCGGCAACATCCAGGGCCGCCACGCGCGCGAGACCGGCGCGAAAGGCTGCACGCTTGTCGAGGTGCGGGACCGGACCATCGTCGGTATCGAGCACCGCGCCACCGACGTGCTGCGCTGGGCGGCGGTGCCGGTCGATGTCGTCGACGCCGAGACGACCGCCGAGATCGCCTTTCGCGCCCGGCTCGCGTTGGCCGCCGCCCATGCCGCCGCCGAAGGGCGCCCGCTGATCGCGCGGCTGGTGCTCACCGGCGTCACCATTCGTCACGCGACGCTGGCCGCCGACCCTGACGCGATCGACGCCGAGTGTCGCAACGCCGCCGCCTCGCTCAGTGGCGATCTGCATGTCGAGCGAGTGCTGATCGAGACCCGCCCGCCGGCGGGCCGCCCACTAGCGGAGGCGGAGGCGATCGCGCAGCTCGCCACCCCGTTCCTCGCCGCTCTGGACGAGCCCGACATGCAGGCACGGCTGCTCGATGAGTTCCGCACCTTGGGCGCGCAACTGCCCCGGCTGCCGGGCCAGCCTCCCCCGGCCTTGCCGCAAAGCCTCGACGATCTGCGCGCGCTCGCCCCCGAGGCATGGCACATCGTCGCGCACGCGCTGGCCGGCGGAGAGGCGGCGTGAGAATCACCCGCCTCCTGCTCGGCCGCTACGGGCATCTCAGCGACTGCGTGCTCGAATTCCCCGCTTCACCCGGCCTGCATATCGTGCTCGGCGCCAACGAGGCCGGGAAATCCACCGCGCTGGCGGCGATCGGCGACGGGCTGTTCGGCTTTCCGCATCGCACGCCGTTCGCCTTTCTGCACTCCCCACGCGACCTGCGGATCGGGCTCAGCCTGCGCGCGGCGGACGGGCGCGAGGCCAGCTTCATCCGGCGCAAGGGGCGCAAGCAGAACCTCACCGACGTGCTCGACGATCCGCTGCCCGAGAGCGCCGTCGCCGCGTTTCTGGGCGGCGCCGCGCGCGACCGCTTCGACCGCGTGTTCGGCCTCGACGCGGCGGAGTTGCGTCGCGGCGGCCAAGCCATCCTCAACGGCGAGGGCGAGGTCGGCGAGGCGATCCTCGAGGCGCATACCGGGTTGCGCGGGTTCCGCGCGCTGGTAGAGCGGCTCGGCCACGACGCGGCCGCGCTGGCCGGCGACCGACGCGGACGGCGTGCGCTGCACGAGGCGGTCGACGCGTTCAAGGCGGCGCGGCAGGCGCTCGACGAGCGCGTGGTCGAGCCCGCCGCGTATCAGGAGGCGCGCGAGGCGCGGCAGCGGCTGCTGGCGGCGCAGGGAGCCAATCGGCGCGAGTCCGACGCGCTGCACGCCGAACGTACGCAACTGGAGCGCATCCTGCGCACCGCGCCGGCCCGGCGCGTGCTGGCCCGTGCGTTGCCCGAGCGGGCGTCGATGGGTCCGGTGCCAAGGCTGCCGCCCGACGCGCTTTCCCGACACGAGGCAGCATTGGCGGCGCGGGCACGGGCCGAGCACGACCTGCGCCGCGAGCAGGCGCGCGACGCCGAGCTGCAAGCGGCGCTGTCGGCGATCGTGGTCGATGCGCCCGTGCTTGACGAGGGCGAGGTGATCGACGCGCTCGCCGCCGACCTCAACCGCATCGCGGCCGCGCGGCGGGATCGCGCCGAGCTGCGCAGCGTGGCCGAGCAGCGCCGCGCCGCTGTCGAGACCGCCGGCCGGCAACTGGGACTGACACTGGATGCCGAGACGCTTGCCGGCCGCATCCCCGATGCGTTGGCGCGCGACGCCGCCGGCCGGGCGATCAACGCGTTTGTGCGGCTCGCGGCGCGGGCGGCCAAGGCGCGCGAGGACCGGCAGGCCGGGCGACTGCGCTTGCAAGAGGCCGAAGCGACGCTCGCCAACCTGCCCGAACCGCCGCCCGGCGAGGCGCTGCACGAGGCGATCGAGCAAACGAAAGCCGAAGGCCGCATCGACGAGATTCTTGCGGCGGCGCAGGCGGCATCGGCCGAGACGGCGGCGGAGCTGGCCCGCCTGCTGACCGCGCTGCCGCTCTGGAGCGACACTGCCGAGGCGCTGGCGGTGGCGCTGATGCCGCTGGATGCCGAAATCATTGAGCGTGGGGCGGCGCTGGAGGCGGCGGAGGCGACGGAACGGGACGCCCGCGCCACCTTGGCCGAACAGGATCGCGCGCTCGCGGCAATCGAGGCGGCGCTGCACGGCGAGACCGCGCGCGGCGAGCCGCCGACAGAGGAGGCGATCGCCGCACACACGCGAGCGGCGCGACCGTGCCTGGCGCCTGATCCGGCGGCATCGGCTGGATCGCGGTGCGGCGCCGACGCCCGAGGAGCTGGAGGGGTTGCCGTCTGGACAGAGCCTCGAGCTGGCGTTCGAGAGCTTGCTGCGTGAGGCCGACGGCCTGGCCGACCGCCGCGCGAGCGAGACCACGCGGGTGGTCGCGGTGGAACAGCTCCGGTCGCGGCAGGCCGAAGCCTGCGCACGCCGCGTCGATGCGTCGACGGCGCTGACCGTGGCCGAAGCGGGCAGCGCGGAGCGGCGCGCGGCGTGGCAATCGCTATGGGCGAAACTCGACATCGCGGCACAGACGCCGGCGGTGATGCGCGAATGGCAGCGCCGCCGCGAGGCGGTGCTGACGGCGCTCGGACGGGCGCGGCAAGCGGCGTCCGGGCTGGCCGACACAAAGGCGCGCCATCGAGCCGCTTACGCCGCGCTCGCCGCGCTGCTGCCGTGTGAGGCCGCCGAAGCGGGCGCCACGGTGGCGCCCCTGCTGCGCGCGGCCAACCGCTTGGCGCGGACGCGCGAGGAGCAGGCGGCGGCGCGCAGCAAGGCGGCGGCATTGGCGGACGCGGCGCGCACCGCCGCCGCCAGCGCCGCTCGGGCGTGCGACACCGTCGGAGAGGAACTGTCCGCCTGGCGCGTGGGCTGGGCCACGCACGCCGCCGCACTCGGCCTCGCCGCGGACGCGCCCGCCGAGAGCGGCACCTTGGCGCTGGAGCTCTGGAGCCGTGTCGAGGCGGAAGCGCGCGCCTGGCGCGACGCGCACGACCGAATCGCCGATATCAGCCTCGCGGTGGACAGCTTCGTCGCCGAAGCGGCGGCGATCGCCCGTCGTGTCGCGCCCCAGCTTGCCGAGGCGGAATGCCTCGACGCGGTGCGCGCCCTGGCGGGGCGCCTCGCCACCGCGCGCGCTGACGCAACGCGCCACGCCGAGCTGACCGCCGCGCGGCGGCAGCAGCACGAAACCATCGCCACGCTGCGACAGCATGACGACGAAGCCGACGCCGCGCTCGCCGCCTTGCGCGGGCTTGCTGGTGTCGACGACGACGCGGCGCTGCAAGCCGCCATCGCCCGCGCCGCCGCGCATGCGACCTTGTCCGCCGAGATCGCGGCGCGCGAGGCGGAGCTGATGTCGCTCGGCGACGGCCTGGCGCTGGCCGAGCTCGAGGCCGAAGCCGCCGGCGTGGACCCCGACGCCTTGCCTGGCCGGATCGCCGCGATCGGCGAGCGGCTGCGCCTGATCGGCGGCGAGAACGAGGCGTACGCCGGCAAGCTCGCCGGCCTCGGCGCCACGTTGGAGGCGATGGAAGGCGGCCACGACGCGGCCGGCGCGGCCCAGGCAATGCGCGACGCCGTCGCCGAGGCGCAGGACATCGCCGGCCGCTACGTTCGGCTGCGTTTGGCGCAGACGCTGCTGCGCGCCGGCATCGACCGGTTCCGCCGCGAACAGCAGGCGCCGCTGCTGAGCCGTGCCAGCCAGCTCTTCGCCCGACTTACCGAGGGTCGCTACGACCGGCTCAGCGTCGACGCGGGCGAGGACGACCGCTGCGTCATCCTGGCCCTGCGTCCCGACGACACCCATTGCCCGGCCGAGCGGCTGAGCGAGGGCACGCGCGACCAGCTCTATCTGGCGCTGCGCCTCGCCGCCATCGAAGGCGAGGTCGGCGCCAGCGAGCCTCTGCCGTTCATCGCCGACGACCTGCTGGTCAACTTCGACGATCACCGCGCCCGCGCCGCGTTGCGCGTGCTGGCCGAGTTCGCGCGCACCACGCAGACCATTCTGTTCACCCACCACGCGCACATCGCTGATATGGCCGAACCCGGCCTCGCCTCGTTGCACACCCTGCCCGCGACGGAGATGCTGGTCGCGGCGCAGTGATACTGCGCACCAGCGGCCACACCGTCTGGCCCCTCTCAACGTGCGGCACGGGCGCGCAGGCGACGGGGATACTCGATGGTGAACCGCATGGCGGCCAGGTAGGCCAGCACGTTCACCACGACCGGAACCAGGATCGGCAGCCAGGGCAGCCAGACCACGCTCGCGGTACACAGGGCATCGACGGCGAAGGCGGCAGCCCAGACCGCACTGATCCGCCTGTTCGCCTTGATGAACAACGGGTGGTTCCAGCGCTCGGGCGGCGCCTGCTGGCGCGCGTACTGGATGGTGAATGGCTGCCCGACCAGAATCGAGCCGGTGACGATCGCACACAAGCCGATGGCGACGGCCAGGCGCACGGTGAGCAACGACCAGTGGGGGTGGAGGAACGCCGCGGCGAAAGCGAGGCCCAGGAACAGCGCCGCACCCCCGGCTTCCAGCACCTTCACCGACCGGCGCGGCGGCAGCTGCGAACCCAGCAGCAGCGCCCCGGCGATTCCGGCCGCGCTCCACAGCCCGAGCGTTACCCGCCCGAAATACCCCAGCACCGCGAAGGCACCGAACGGCGCGAAACCGAGCAGCAGGCTCACGAGCGGGCTCCCATCATGAGGTCAAGCGCTGCCCATGCCGCGATCCGACGCCGACCTACTGGCGCGGATCTCCGCTCGCATCCGGCTTGCGCACGCAGTAATGACACCATCGCGTCTCGGTGCTGGGCTGGGCGGGGTCGACGCGCGCACCCTGCTCGTCAAAGATCGCCCGTAGCTCGAATCCGGCTTGCGCAAGCTGTGTCACTACCGCGGGAACTGAGGCGAACATGCAGACCAGCCCATAGTAATGCGGCGAGATCTGCTTGAGTTTGAAACCAGGGGGAAGATCCTGGTTCTGGTTCCGCAGCCCCCAATATGTTCTCAAGCCAATAACGCTACTATACGACGCCCATCGCACAAACTTCGCACTATCCAGGGCAAAGCGGGCCGGGCCGGCATCGAGGTGGATGGGGATCGTGAACCTTTCTCGAAACGACGGGCCATCCAGGTTCAGCGACGAGAACAGGAACGTCCCGCCGGGCCGCAACACGCGAAACACCTCGGCGAGAATCTGCAAGCGACCGCCGATGCCGACATTGTCGATCCCGTTGAACGAGAACACCACCAGATCGAAGTCGGCATCGGGGAAATCGAGATGCCGTGCATCCATCACGCGCAGATCGACCGGCGGGTAACGCCGGCGTGCCGTGTCGATCTGGGTGGCGGCGTAGTCGACTCCCACGTAGTCCGTGCTGATCGAGCGCAACAGGTCGACCGTGCGCCCCCCACCGATGCCAATATCGAGAATGCGCGGCTCGCGCAGTTCCGCCGAGAGGAGCTCATGCGCGGCGCGTTCGCCCGCATCCGACCAGCCGCGCGCGCGCCCATAGGCGCGCACCGCTTGGCGCTCGACGTAGGTTCGCTTGTTGATTTTGTCGAGGTCGGCATCGAAGGCGGTCATTCTAGGCCCCCTTGCTGCGTTACCTGGAGCAATCGCCTGGAGCAGCGTTGCGGTTACCGGGCTGGCCGGTCACTTTTCATTACAGCCATACATGGCCTCCATGCAGCTACTATCGGCGGAAACGGCGGGCTCACGCCGAAACTGGACGACACCCGAATCGTCATAGCGAGCCGCCGCTTGGCGCCGTGGCGATCCCGATACGCCTGGATCGCCACGGCCGCTTCGCGCCTCACGGTGAGGTGCGTACCAGACGGTGGGTCGTGGCTGCGGAGAGTTGGTATAAGCAGGCCCGATGAGTGACTTCTCCGACGCGGACCTGCTGCAATGCATCCCCCTGACGGCGCGATCCGTCCTGGACGTCGGTTGCGGCACCGGCGGTCTCGGCGCCGCCTATCGCAGGCGCAACCCGCGCGCGCGTCTGCTGGGGATCGAGCGAAGCCTCGAAGCCGCGATCCGCGCCGCGTCCTCTCTGGACCATGTGATAGCGGCCGATGTCGAGACCCAACCGGTCTATCCGGATTGGGGAACGGACATCGACTGCATCGTTTACGGCAACGTTCTGGAGTACCTGCATGACCCCTGGGAGGTGCTGAGACAGCAGGCGGGCTTGCTTTCCCCGTCCGGCACGATGTTAATCCGCGTGCCGAACGTGGAGCGCTGGAGTTCTTCTCTCGACCCGCCGGGTGAGCGGCCGAGCGCGAGACAGGCACGGAGCCTGTCGCTCGAAAACATGCGGTCGGGATTGACGGCTCTTGGACTGGCCCCGCGCGATGTCCACCCGGTTTTCTTCGACCAGGCCAGCGCTACCCGATCGGGCGCGACCGCCGCCGCCAGGCCGAACACCGACACGCTTGATGCCGCCCCACGTCGATCCCGCGACGTGCCCTGGCACTATGTCTGGCGGGTTCAATCCAGCATTCGGACGACAATGAGTGTTGCCGCCACGATGCTTCGCCCGGTCGGCGGGGTGAGTGACGTCCGCGTCGGCTTTCCCATGCAGGCCATGGCCTCGGAAACCAACGTCGCGGCGGAGATCATGCACGGGCCCGCCTTTCGGCCGACCGGTTTCGACGGCCCACGCATCGTCGTCTTCCACCGTCCGCTGCTGTCGGGTACGTGGGCCCTGGACCTGATCCGCGGCCTGACGAGCGAGGGTTTCCTCCTTATCACCGAGTTCGACGATCATCCCGATCTCTTCGAGGAGATGCGCGAAGCCGATCAGATGGCGTTCTCGGGCGTCCACGCGGTCCAGACCACGACATCGGCACTCGCCGACATTCTGCGGGTGCGAAACCCCGAAGTGGGGGTCTTTCCGAATGCGATTCCGGCTCTCCCCGACATTGCGAATTTCCTTCCCGGTCGTCCGCCGACGATCTTCTTCGGCGCGCTGAACCGCGAACAGGATTGGCAGCCGTTCTTGCCGGTCCTCAACGAGATCTCCGTCGGGGCCGACACGGAGGTCGGGTTCAGCATCGTGCACGACAGAACCTTGTTCGAGGCTTTGCGGACCTCGCGCAAGACGTTCGCGCCGACCTGCGACCACTCCACGTACATGTCTCTGCTCGGCCGCTGCGAGATGTCGCTGATGCCGCTGGTCGATACGCCGTTCAATCGAGCCAAGTCCGACCTCAAGTTCATCGAGGCCGGCGCGTGCCGTGTTACACCGCTGGCAAGTCGGGTGGTCTACGCGTCCAGCATGACCGAGGGCCAGAACGGGGTGATGTTCAGCTCACCGGACGAACTGCGCGAGAAACTGAAGCAGTTGCTGGCGATGCCGCACCTGGCGCGCGGGATAGCCGACGGCGCCCGCGACTACGTTGCGCGCCATCGAATGCTTGCCTACCAGGTGGCGCCACGTCTGGCGTGGTATCGTTCCTTGTGGGAGCGGCGCGCCGCGTTGACCAAAGCGCTTACGCAGCGAGTCCCCGCGCTCGGGTCACTTGCCGGCTAGCTTGGTTGGCCGGGCGAGGTCGGCGAGATTGGCGCCGAGCGCGCCGGTGAGCATCAGCAACGCCATAGGCCGCACGCTGCCATCGCTCAGCACGCCGACCAGCAGCCCGCTCGCCGCGCCGAGCATGAACTGCATCGTGCCCATCACCGCCGAGGCACTGCCGGCGTGGGCGGCGTGCCGCGACAGCGCGCCGACCGTCGCATTCGGCATCACCAACCCGAAACAGCCCATGTTGACGCAAAGCGGGACCAGCACGGCGACCGCTCCGCCCCGGCCGGCGAAGGCGACCACCGTGAGCGCCAGGGCGGCGAGCAGGAACAGCCGCACCGCGAAGCGCAACACCCGGCTGGTGCCGAAGCGGGGCAGCAGCAGCGGGTTGATCTGCGAGGCGGCGATCAGCCAGGCGGCGCACAAGCCGAACACGGCACCGAATTGCGCCGGGGTCAAGTGGAAGTGCTCGATGAACACCACCGGCGAGCCACCGATATAGGCGAACATGCCAAACGAGCAGGCGCTGCCGGCCAAGGCGTGGGTAACGAAGCCACGCTCCCGCAAGACAGTCCGGTAGCGCAGCAATTGGGCGACGAAGCCGAGCCTGACGCGGAGCTGCGGCGGCAGCGTGTCCGGCAGGAAGCGCCACACCAGCACGCAGCACAGCGCGCCGTATGCGGCGATCACCCAAAAGATCGCCTGCCAGTTGGCGGCGGCGAGCACGAAGCCGCCGAGCGTGGGGGCGAGGATCGGCGCCGCCCCCATCACCAGCATCAGCCGCGACATCATCCGCGCCGCTTCGTGGCCGTCCGAGAGGTCGCGGATGATGGCGCGCGGGATCACCATGCCGGCCGAGCCGCCGAGGGCCGCGATCAGGCGGAACACCGAGAGCCAGGTCAGGTTGGGCGCCAGCGCGCAGCCGACCGAGGCAAGGGTGTACAGGATGGTGCCGCCCAGCAGCGGCCAGCGGCGGCCGAAGCGGTCCGACAGGCTGCCTTGCATGAGTTGGCCGACCGCCAGTCCGGCGAAGAAGGTCGCCAAGGTGATCTGCGCCGTGCCGGGGGCGCCGCCCAGCGCCGCCTCGATCTGCGGAAACGCCGGCAGATACATGTCGATCGAGACCGGACCCACCGCGGTGAGCAATCCGAGCAGCAGGGGCAGCCAGCGTGGGACTCGCATCCGCCCTTCTTCGCAGGTGCAGCGCTGATCGGCTAGCTTGGCGTGAACATGCCTCCGGGCATCACGCAACGGTGGCAACAGCTGTCAATTGTGCAGCTTGAGACCGTCAAGGCGACGCATTCAGCCCGCCCACATCATCGCCTGGTCACTCTGGAGACGTGCCCACCAAGCCGCCGCTCAGGCGACACACCAACGGAAATCGCAACTGTAATGCTAATTAGAAGGTCTCGGCTCGGCGTAGCACGCGCAGGAAATTGCCGCCCCAAAGTGCTGCGATGTCCTCTCGGGTATAGCCGCGCCTTTCCAACTCGGCGGTGAGGTTCGGGCTCTCCGAGGCATTGGCCCATCCCTCGAAATAGCCGCCGCCGTCGAAGTCCGACGAGATACCGACATGCGCGACGCCGATCCGCCGCACCGCGTGGTCGATGTGGTCGACGTAGTCGGCGACGGTCACCGCGTCGGGCTTGGCCTGCGGCTTGACGAAGGCAGAGACGGCGGTGACCTGCACCACGCCTCCCACGTCACGCAGCGCGTCGAGCTGCTCGTCGTCGAGATTGCGCGGATGGTCGCACACCGCGCGGATGCAGGAATGCGTCGCCACCACAGGGGTGCGCGACACCGACGCGGCTTGCAGCATCGCCGCTCGCGACACGTGGGAGACGTCCACCAGCATGCCCAGCCGGTTCAGCTCGGCGATCGCCTCGCGTCCGAAGCCGCTCAGCCCGCCATGCTCGGCCTCCGCGTCGTCGAGGTCCTTGCGCGGGTTCGAGGAATCGGCGAGCGCGTTGTGGCCGTTATGGGTGAGCGTCAGGTAGCGGGCGCCAAGAGCGCGGAACTCGGCGAGGCGCGACAGATCCTGCCCGATGGCGAAACCGTTCTCCACCACCGGCACCACGGCGATCGCGCCGTCCCGCCACGCCGCCTCGATCTCGCCCACCGTCGGCGTGATGCGCGCTTCGATCCCATCGGCGGTCCGACCCATGCCGCGAATTGCGTGCAGCATGGCGATGGCACGCTCATAGGCAGCCTGCTCGGCCTCCGCCGTGCGCCGTGCTTGCGGCACATAGGCGGCGAAGCAGCCGCACACCACGCCGCCGCGCCGCATCTTCGGGAAGTCGACCCGACGCTTGGCGTCCTCGAACACGTCCGGACCCTCGGGCCAGGGGATGTCGATATGCGTGTCGATGGTAAGCAGGCTGCGATGGAGCTCGGTCATGACGGTACGCTTGGCCGGCAAAGGCAAACCGTCAAGAGCCTGCTTCGATCAGTGGACGACGGGGAACCAGTCCCCAAGGATCTGCTGCTCGCTGAAGCTGAGCCGATCGACATCGACCGCGGGCTCTTCGCTGAGGGATTCTAGTGAGATATGGGCCACGCGCTTGGCGGGCGCGAACGCCTTGCCGATCATATCCGGTATCTGGCGCCGAAGGCTGGGACTCTCATCAAGCAACAGAGCGATATCCGCTCTGGCGCGAACGATGCTCGCTCGCCAGCCGTTCCGCAGGTTCTCGGCCGGCGAGACCTGAAGCTTGACAAGATGCTCGATGACCACCCCCAGATGACTGATGATCGCCAACCGATCCGATCGCGCCAAGCTCTCGATCTCCTCGGCGACCTTCTCCCAGTCGATCGGCTCGTTGCTGCGCTTGCCCGCCTCGCGCAGCGCGAGCGATTGCTGCTCGGCCCACAGCACGAGGTCGGTGTCGTAGAGGCTGCCCATCAGCCGCCGGCGATTTTCGGGATCAGGTAGATCTCGCTGCTCTCGCCGAGCGGGGCCGCGTAGGCGTCCTGGTAGATCGTGCCGTCGATCGCGATCGCCATGCCCTCCTCCACCTGATGCCCGAGCCCAGGGAAACGCTCCTCGAGCTCGCGGATCAAGCGGCGAAAAGTGGTGGCGGTCACCTCGAGCTCGCTCACGCCGCCGGTGAACTGGCGGCAGGATGAGCCCGAGATGACCACTTTCGGCATGGCGCGGCCTACTTGCCCGCGTCGATCGCCGCGCGCAGCTTCGGCGGCGACATCGGCAGGTGCTCCATGCGGATGCCGATGGCGCCACGGATCGCGTTGCCGACGGCCGCCATCGGCGGCACGATCGGCACCTCGCCCACGCCTTTCGCACCGAACGGATGGCGCGGGTTCGGCACCTCGACCATCACCGTATCAATCATCGGCAGATCGGAGGCCACAGGCACGCGGTAGTCGAGGAAGCCCGCGTTATCCATCTTGCCGTCGCGGTCGTAGATATACTCCTCGTTCAACGCCCAGCCGATGCCCTGCACGGCGCCGCCCTGGATCTGGCCTTCGACGTAGCTCGGGTGGATCGCCTTGCCGACATCCTGCACGGCGGTGTAGCGCAGCACCGTGGTGTGCCCGGTCTCCGGATCGACCTCCACGTCGCAGACATGCGTGGCGAAGCCCGGCCCCGCGCCCTGCGCGTTGACGCCCATCTCGGCGCCGATCGGCCCCCCGGTGCGCGCCGCCTTGACGGCGATCTCCGGCAGACTCAGCGGCTCGAAGTTGCCGGCATTCGGGCCGGCCGGGTAGGCCGCGCCGTCCTTCCACTCCACCGCCTCGACCGGGATGTCCCAGATCAGCGCGGCGCGCTGCTTCAACACCTCGACCACCTTCTCGGCCGCCTGGGTAACCGCCATGCCGGTGGCGAAGGTGACGCGCGAGCCGCCGGTGAGATGGGTGAAGCCGACCGACGCGGTGTCGGCCACGATCGGCCGGCACTTCTCGACCGGGATGCCCAGCACCTCGGCCGCCATCATCGCCATCGAGGCGCGCGAGCCACCGATATCGGGGTTGCCCGAGATCACCGCCGCGGTGCCGTCCTCGGCGATGTGCACCGCCCCCGAGGACTCGCCGCCGATGTTGAACCAGAAGCCCGAGGCGACGCCGCGCCCCTGGTTCGGCCCGAGCTTCACCTGGTAGTTCGGGTGCTTCTTTGCCGCCTCCAGGGTCTCGATGTAGCCGATGTTGTTGAAGGTCGGGCCGTACGCCGCCTTGGTGCCGTCCTTCGCCGCGTTCTTCAGCCGCAGGTCGATCGGGTCCATCTCCAGCTTGCGGGCCAGATCGTCGAGCGCGCTCTCGGTCGCGAAGGTGGAGATCGGCGCGCCCGGCGCACGATAGGCCGCGACCTTGGGCCGGTTCGACACCACGTCGTAGCCGGTGATCGCCACGTCCTTCAGGTCATACATGGCAAAGCAGGTCATGCAGCCCGGCTGCACCGGCGAGCCGGCGAATGCGCCCGCCTGATACTTCAGCACGGCGGTGGCAGCGACGATGGTGCCGTCCTTCTTGGCGCCGAGCTTGACGTCGATGGTGCCGCCCGAGGTCGGGCCGGTGGCGCGAAACACCTCCTCGCGCGACATCACCATCTTCACCGGCCGGCCCGACTTCTTCGACAGAGCGAGGGCGAGCGGCTCTAGGTAGACCAAGGTCTTGCCGCCAAAACCGCCGCCAATCTCGGCCGGGATCGCACGGATGTTCGACTGGTCGATGCCGAGCAGCTTGGCGCAATACGCGCGGACCATGAACTGGCCCTGGCTCGAGCTGAAGATCGTCACCTGGTTGTCGGCGGCGGCGCTGACCACGCAGGCATGCGGCTCGATATACGCCTGATGCACCGGCTGGGTGGTGTAGTGACCCTCGACCACCACCTCGGCGTCCTTGAACGCCTCCTCCGGGTTGCCAAGCTGGAAGTGGATGCGCTTGGCGATGTTGGACGGCTTGTCGGGTTTCGGATTGACGCCCTGGGTGAACATGTCCTCGTGCAGCAGCGGCGCGTCCGGCTGCATCGCGTCTTCGACGTCGATGACGTGCGGCAGCACCTCATACTCGATCTCGATCAGGTCGGCGGCGTGCTGCGCGATCTGTTCCGTGGTGGCGGCGACTGCTGCGACCGCGTGGCCCTCGTACAGCACCTTGTCGCGTGCCATGCAGTTGCGCGAGAGGTCGCGGAAGTTCATCGGGCCCTCGCCGACGAACGCCTCCTCGGAGGCGATGTCCGGCAGGTCGGCGGCGGTCATCACCGCCTTCACCCCCGGCACCTTCAGCGCCTTCTCGGCATTGATCGACACGATGCGGGCATGGGCGTGCGGGCTACGCTTGACCTTGCCCCAGATCATGCCGGGCATCACCATGTCGGCGCCGAACGCCGCGCGGCCGGTCACCTTGTCGACGCCGTCCGGGCGAACCGGTCGGGTGCCGACAACGCGCAGATCGGCCTTGTTGCCTATATAGGTCATCGTACGGTCTCTCCTCGCATTTCGGCCGCGGCGTCCATGACAGCGCGGATGATCTTGTCGTAGCCGGTGCAGCGGCACAGATTGCCCGCCAGCCAGTACCGGGTTTCCGTCTCGGTGGGGTTGGTGGTGCGATCGAGCAGCGCTTTCGCGGCAACGATCAGGCCCGGCGTGCAGAAGCCGCATTGCAACGCCGCGTGCTCCAGGAACTTGCGCTGCACCGGGTGCAGCACATCGCCGGTGGCGACCCCCTCGATCGTGGTGATGTCCTGCCCCTCGGCCTCGGCGGCCAGCATCAGGCAGGAGCAATTGAGCCGGCCATCGACGATGACGCTGCACGCGCCGCAGTCACCGGACCCGCAGCCTTCCTTGCTGCCGGTGAGGTGCAGCTCGTTGCGCAACGCGTCGAGCAGGCTCTGATGCGGCTCGCAGAGGAACTCCGCGGGCTCGCCATTGATTGTGGCGCTTACGTGAATCTTGCTCATCAGTTCAGTGTCCTCCGGCGCGCTCACCGCGTGCGCGCGCAAAAGCGATAGCGGCGGCTCGCCGGGCGAGCACGCCAGCCACCTTGATGCGGTAATCGACGGTGCCGCGTTTGTCGTCGATCGGGTTGCAGGCCTTGCGCGCCGCAGCGTCGAGCGCTTGCAGGGTCGGTTCGTCGAGCGTGTGCCCGACCAGCGCCGCAGCCGCGTCCGCAACCAGCAGCGCGGTCGGTGCGACGGCACCGAGCACGACGCGGGCATCGGTGCAGACGCCCTTTTCGTCGAGCGTGACGC
This sequence comes from Acetobacteraceae bacterium, assembly GCA_965218045.1. GTDB lineage: Bacteria > Pseudomonadota > Alphaproteobacteria > Acetobacterales > Acetobacteraceae > CAVRCA01. The sequence goes on from CBDCJX010000003.1 coordinate 24,776, forward strand.
ACACGCCGCAGCCGACCACCGCGATGTCCATCTCGGTGCGCGGAATGAAGCGCAGATACGCCTCGCCTTCGCGCGGCGCCGGCTTGGGAATGCGGAACTCGACGACGAACTCGTCGCGCGCCAGCGAGGTCCGGCCGGGCGCGGTGACGACCTCCTCGATCGGTATCTCGCGAGTGCCGTTGCTGCCAGCGATCACGCAGGTCGTGCGGGCCGCGATCATCGCCGGAACGCTGTCGGCGGCCGGCGAGGCATTGCACAGGTTGCCGGCCAGCGAGGCCCGGCCCTGCACCTGGGTGGAGCCGATCAGGTTCGCCGCCTCGACCACGCCTGGCCGGGCCTGGCCTAGCGCGGCGTGCTCGCCGAGCAGCGCGCCGGGGGTGGCGGCACCGACCACGAAGGCGTTGTCCTCTTCCCGGACGCCGATGATCCCGGGGATCTTCTTGGTATCGACGATCAGCTCGGGCCGGGTGCGGCCGGAGCGCAGTTGCACCAACAGGTCGGTTCCGCCGGACAGCACCTTGGCGAGGCCGGAGGCGCCGGCCAGCAGTTTCACGGCCTCCTGGACGGTCGAAGGCGCGGCATAGTTCAGGCTGGGCATGTCTACTCCCGTTTTCGCGCAGGTTTGGTGGCCATCACGCTCCGGATAAGCGGACAGCAATCGGGCACACTAGTGCACAGCGGGCGAATGGTCGAGTACGGGGGATGCCGCGCGGTTCGCGGCCTGTTGGCTGGCTGCCTCGACCGAAGCGGCGCGCCGGCCGACCTCTCGATAGAAACGTTGGTAGAACACCGGGAACGTGGGCTCGGATTTCAGCCGGGGATGCGCCTCCAGCCACCAGGCAAGGGGCCGCCGCCCGGCCAGGATGCGTCCATAGAGTGCGGCGAAATGGCGCTGGTTCGCCTCCGCGTCGGAGTAGCGCGGCTCGGCGACGATGCGACGCCACCAATCCTCATAGGGGCCGGTCAGCGGCTCGTCGTAGAAGATCAGCCGCAGATCGGTTGCATACAGCGCGTTCGGGCGCGCGACCGACTGCAAGGTGACAAGGGCGCCCTCGCGGGTGGGCAGACCGTCGTAGTCCAGCACCGCGCGTCGGGTTGGCTTGTCCCGCCAGACCGCGAGCAGATCATCGAGCGGCATGTCGTTCGCCCGCCGCGCGATGTTCACGAACTCATTCTTCGGCACCGGAAAATCGAACGCCGCGAACAGGGTATGCAAATACCTGCGCCACGGCCGCCAAAAGCCGATCGCGGCGAGCGCGTTATGCGCGACATGGATGCAGTTGTTGGTCAGCACGTTCCATTCGTATTCCGCGCGCCCCTCCCGGTATTGCCGGTTCAACCCGTTGAGGTAATCGACGATCCGCGCCATTTGCTGCGCGCTGACCGGCACGCGCGTGCAGTAGCGATCGCGACCGAAGCCGATCGCATAATCGGTGCCAACGGGGAGCTCGTATTTCCAGTCGCGCCGGGTGTAACCGGGGGGCATGTGATCGAATACCCAGTCGTGGTAGCGGACGGAGTCGTAGAAGCCGAGACGCATCGCGTGCGCCTTCGTCGCCTCATAGACCTCCCGGGTAAGCGCCTGACCGGGCCGCAGGTCGCCATGATAGAAGAACGCCCGGCCCGGGATCGCCACCCAGTTCGCGTTGGCGAAATGGGCGTTCACGCTGAGCCCGACACCGTTCGACGCCGGGTCATCGGTGCAGACGGCGAGTTCGGGATATCCGCTCCCCACCCGACACGCCCCGTTGAGATAGATCGTGGAATGGCCACCGAAGCCGCTGCTGACTTCGGCGCCGTAGCCGGGGTGCTTCTCGATCTCGGACAGGGCGCAGAATTCGAGATAGTACGGGTGCCGTTCCGTGTAGGCTATCTCGTCGCGGGAAGCTCCGCGCGGGACGATCGGCAGGCTGGCACAACCCGTGACACCACACGCCAGGAGGCCGAGCACGCCAAGGCGCGCGGCGCGCTCAGCCAACCTTGTGGACATGACAATGCCGGTCCTCAAATCCAGGAGTGACGATCTCGGGCAAACTACAGCGTGGCCGATCAGGATTGAAGCTCGGCCAGCTTGCATCGTCGCGCCGGATCGGGTCCGATGCGGCACCGATCCGTGATCCCGCCCCGGAGAGACGCCCGATGCCGACGGCCGATGCCGCAGCTTTGCGCGACCTGATCGGACGGTCGCGCCGCGTCGTGGTGTTCACCGGCGCGGGCATCAGCACCGAATCCGGCATCCCGGATTTCCGCAGCCCAGGCGGCGTCTGGACCCGGATGGCGCCGATCGACTACCAGGATTTCGTCGCCTCGAAGGAGATGCGGCGCGAGGCGTGGCGGCGGAAATTCGCCATGGACCCGACGATACGCGCGGCCGAGCCCAATCGCGGCCATCGGGCGGTGGCGCATCTGGTGGACCGGGGCAAGGTCAGCGCCGTCATTACCCAGAATATCGACGGGCTGCATCAAGCCTCCGGCGTGCCGGACAAGAAGGTGATCGAGCTGCACGGCAACTCGACCTACGCGCATTGCCTCGATTGCGGCCAACGCTACGAGCTCGACGACATACGGGCGGAGTTCGAAAGGGACGAGGAGCCGCCGGCTTGCGCCGCCTGCCTCGGCCACGTCAAGACGGCGACCATCTCGTTCGGCCAGGCGATGCCCGAAGCGGCGATGCAACGCGCGCATCTCGAAACCATGGCGGCGGACTGCTTCATCGTCATCGGCTCCTCGCTCGTCGTGTACCCCGCCGCCGCGTTCCCGGAAGTGGCGAAGCGCAACGGTGCCGCGCTGGCAATCGTCAATCGCGAGCCGACCGGGCTCGACCGCATGGCCGACCTGGTGCTGCATAGCGAGATCGGCGACGTGCTCGGCGCCGCCACTGGCGTGAACTGACCCGCAGCGAGGACACCAATGCCCAGGCTCGACCGCGACGGCGTGCAAATTCACTATGACGAGGTCGGCAGCGGCCCGCCGATCCTGCTGAGCCACGGCTACAGCGCGACCAGCCGCATGTGGGCCGACCAGGTCACCGCGCTGTGGGAGCGCTACCGGGTGATCACCTGGGACATGCGCGGCCACGGCCAGTCGGACTATCCCTCGGACCAATCGCTCTACACCGAGCAGCACACGGTCGACGACATGGCGGCGATCCTGCGCGCCTGCGGGGTCGAGCGCGCGGTGATCGGCGGGTTGTCGCTCGGCGGGGTGATGTCGCTCGCGTTCCACGCCGCCTATCCCGAGATGGTGCAAGCGCTGATGCTGTTCGACACCGGCCCCGGTTTTCGCAATCCGGAGGCGCGGAAGGCGTGGAACGAGCGGGCGCTGCGTCGGGCGGACGAGCTGGAGACGCGCGGCCTCGGTTCGCTCAACCGCAGTGACGAGGTGCGCCTGGTGGAGCATCGCTCGGCCGACGGGCTGGTGCGCGCGGCACGCGGCATGATGACGCAAAGCGACGACCACCTGATCCGCTCGCTGCCGACCATCGCGGTGCCGACCCTGGTGCTGGTCGGCGCCGACGACACCCCGTTCCTCGCCGCCACCGACTACATGGCGGTCAAAATCCCGCGCGCGCAGAAAGTGGTGATCCCGAACGCGGGGCACGCCGCCAACCTGCACCAGCCGGAGGCGTTCAACCGCGCCGTGCTCGACTTCCTCGCCACATTGCCCGACTGAGATCCCGCGATGAGCGAACCCGCCGGTCCGCTGACCGGTCCGCTGAAAGGCTTGCGTATCCTCGATCTGACCACGGTGCTGTTCGGCCCGTTCGGTACGCAGACCCTGGGCGACTGGGGTGCCGACATCATCAAGGTGGAGAGCCTGACCGGCGACACCTGGCGCAATTCCGGCCAGTTCCGCAATCCGGGCATGAGCGGCCAGTTCATGGCGGCGAACCGCAACAAGCGCAGCGTCGCGCTCGACCTCAAGCATCCCGATGGCCAGGCGGTGCTGCGCCGGCTGATCCCGGGTGCGGACGCGCTGGTCAGCAACATCCGCCCGGCCGGCCTCGCCCGGCTCGGCTTCAGCTACGAGGCGTGTGCCGCGCTCAATCCGAAAATCGTCTACGCGGTGGCGACCGGTTTTGGTCAGGATGGCCCGTGGCGCGCCCGGCCGGCGTTCGACGAGATCATCCAGGCGGCGTCCGGCTTCGCCTCGTCGATAGGCAGCGACGATGAGCCTGCCTTCGTGCCCAGCCTGATTGGCGACAAGATCTGCGGCATGGCGCTGACCTCCGCCGTGACCGCCGCGCTGCTGCATCGCGAGCGCACCGGCGAGGGCCAGATGGTGGAAGTGCCGATGCTGGAGACCCTGGCGGCGTTCAACAGCATCGAGATGTTCGGCGGCTTCGCTTTCGTGCCGCCGATCGGGCCGTCGGGTTACAACCGGATGAAGGCGCGGCGCCCGGTGCGGACCAAGAATGGCTGGCTTACCATGTTGCCCTATTCGGGCGAGAACTGGTGCGCGTTCTTTGAAGCGGTCGGCTTACCCGAGTGTATCGAGGAGTTCTCGGTGCGTGACCCGGTGTTGCGCGGCCGGAACATCGACCGGATCTATGATCGAATGCGCGAGATCGCGCCGAGCCGGACCACCGCCGAGTGGGAGGCGTTGTTGTTGCGCATCGACGTGCCGCACACCGCGTTCGCCAAGCTCAGCGAAATCACCGAGCAGCCGCATCTCAACGCGGTCGAGATGTTCCCCGAGCTCGATCATCCGACCGAGGGCAAGATCCGCCAGGCCCGCCCACCCGCGCGCTTCTCCGCCAGCCCGGCCGGCATCAGCCGCCTCCCGCCGCGCCTCGGTGAGCACACCAGCGAGGTGCTGCGCGAGGTGGGTTACCAGCAGGCCGAGATCGACCGGTTGGTAGAGAACAAGGCTGTCTACGTGATCTGATAGCGCCCTTACCCCGGCCCTCTCCAGGGCAGAAGGAGAAGCAAAAAGAAAACCCCCTCCCCTGGGGAGAGGGTTGGGTGAGGGGAGGTTGGCGCTGCTACTCCGCCGCCACCGCCGCCGGGCGGGTGATCGTGTCGGGGGTCAGCTCGCGCAGGCGGGGCAGCACTTCGCTGGCGAACAGCTTGATGTTCGCCGCCGTGTCAGCGTGGCTGAGGTGGCCGCCTTGCAGGAAGGCGAGCAGATGGCCGAAGCCGCCCATCCGCTCGTTGAAGGCGCGGATCTGCTGGAACACGTCATCCGGCGTGCCGGCGAACACCGTATCGGTCGACATCAGCTCCTCGACCGTAGCCTTGGTGTGGTCGATCGACTTGCCATCCTCGTTGCCGACGAAGCGCGCCTTGCCGCGCGGCGCCCGCAGCAATGCGACATTGGCGCCGACCGAGTTGTAGCCCGGCGGGTTGGTGAACGGCTCGTGCACGATCGGCGAAGTGCGTATGTAATCGGCGGCGAGATTGGCGATGCGGAACCCTTCCTCGCGCGTGGGACCGACCCCGATGATCGCGGCGTAGGCCAGCCGGTCCGGTCCGGCGGTCCAGCCGAGCTCCTGCGCGCGCTTGCGATAGGCGTCGAACATCGGCTTGGCCACCCCGCCCGAAAGCAAGGTGCCGACGACGTGGCCGCGCTCGGCCGCCATCCGCCCGGTCTCGGGGGAAAGTCCGGTCATCCAGATCGGCGGCAGGGGCTGCTGGATCGGCCGTGGCCAGATGTTGACGTTGCGGTAGTGGAAAAACTCGCCCTCCCAGCTGAACGGCCCGTCGCTGGTCGAGAGCGCCTTGATGATGAGGTCGTGCGCTTCCCAGTAGCGCCGCATCAGGTTGGCCGGGTTGCTGTTGGCCGGAGCGATCTCGTACGGCGCGCCCTTGACCAGCCCCATCTCCAGTCGCCCGCCGGAGACCACGTCGATCCAGGCCATCTCCTCGGCGACGCGCACCGGATCGGGGCGATGCGCGATCGGCGAGCCGAGCGACAGCAGCCGCGCCTTCTTGGTCTGCCGCGCCAGGATGGCGAGCGCCAGCGGCACCGCGACGGTGAGGCAGGTGGCGGTGCTGTGGTGCTCGTTGACCATGATGTTGAGCCCCACCTCGTCGGCGAGCATGAACTCGTCGAGGTAGCGGTTCAGCAGCTGGTGCCCGGTTTCGGGATCGAAGTTCCGGCTCGGCAGGTTGACGCGCAGCGAGCCGCGCTTGAGCCCTTCATCCCACGCCGGGTGATAGGCCATCTCGGAAAAATGCCAGACTTGCATGCGTGCTTCTCCGACGATCAGGAACGGGCGGCGGCGAACTCGGCCAGGCGCTCGGCGAACGCTTGCGGCTGCTCCCAGTGCGGGAAATGCCCGGCATCCGGAATGGTGACGACCTTGACACCGGGGATGGCGCTCTGCCAGCCATCGCGCAGTCCCGGGCTGAGGACGTGGTCGGCTTCGCCCCAGACCAGCAGGGTCGGGATATCGATGCGGTGCAGCCAGTGCCGCAGATGCGGGTTGTGCATGTACGGTTTCCAGCCGAACAGGGCGAAGGCTTGGCGGGCGTGCGCCACGGCGGCGACCTCGGCGTCGGGCAGCGCCGCGTAGTCGACCGCGCCGCGCTGCGGGTCCGCCCAGGCGAGAGCGAGGAACTCGTCACGGGTGATGCCGTGCATGTCGGCGATGTCGCGCTCCAACTTGCCGCCAAACTTGGCGCCAAGTGGGGCGGCGAGGGCTAGACGGGCGAAACGCCGGGTGTTGCGCACCGCCATCTCGGCGGCGATCCAGCCGCCGAACGAGACGCCGACCAGGGTGGCCTCAGCGAGATCGAGCCGATCCGCCAGATCGAGGTAGAGGTAGGCCAGATCGTCGACGCTGCTCAGCCAGTCCGGCGGCCTGGACTGGCCGAAGCCGGGATGCACCGGCGCGATCACCCGGTGCCGTCGCGCCAACAGGTCGAGCCAGGGCCGCTCGGGCTGCAACCCTTCGCCGGGATGCAGAAACAGCAAAGGCGCGCCCTCGCCGCGTTCCTCGAACTCGACATCGATCCCGGCGATCGCCACCGTCCTTGCCATATGCCGCCCTCCCAAGCGACACGCTAGCCCCGCTTGCTCGGTCACGGAAGCCGGGCTCAGATACCGAACCGCGCCGTTCGGCTCCCTTATAGGTTACGACCCCGGCGCGGGGTTACCGAACAGGGCGTACTCCGCCACGGCCGACGTTCTCGACGCCCCTTCCGCCCGTTCCAAGCCCCGGGCGATCCGTGGCAGGTTTGGCGCATGACATCGTCGCGTCAGCCTCGAACTGGCGAGCCGCCGGATGCCGCGTCGCTGCGGGAAGCCGCGCTGGCGTATCTCGGGCGCTACGCGGCCACCGAGGCGTCGTTGCTGCGGGTGCTGCGGCGGCGGGTCGATCGTTGGTCGCGCGCGGCCGAGCAAGCCGGCGGCGAAGCCGAAACCATTGCCGCCCAACGCCAGCAAGCCTTGGTGGCGGCACGGGAGGTGGTCGAGCGGCTGGCACGGGCGGGTGCGGTGAATGACGCCGATTTTGCCGAGGCCCGGGCCCGGCGACTGCACCGCAGCGGCCACTCGCGGCGTGCGGTGGCGGCTCACCTGGAGGCACGCGGGGTGACCCGGGAGGTGGCCGAAGCCGCCTTGCCGCAAGACGAGCTTGCCGCCGCGCTGGTATTCGCCCGTCGCCGGCGGCTCGGGCCGTTTCGCGCCTCGGAACCGCTGGAAGCGGCGGAGAGGCATCGGACGTTGGGTATCTTGGCGCGCGCCGGATTCACCCGCCCGGTGGTCGCCGAACTGCTGGAAATGGCCCGCGAGGACGCCGAGAACGCGCTCGCGACCCGCCGCGAGTAGTCAGCCGATCAGCCACACCGCCAAGCATGCCATGCCGGCCCAAAGCCCGAGACCGAGGGTGAGCCCCAAGGCCAAGCCCTTGAGCGACCGCGTATCCTTGGTGTTGATCATGCCCTTGGGTCGGCGAACGGCACCCCTCGACTGTGCCGAGCTCACCCGGACGGGTATGTACCCGCTATGCCGCATTGTTTCCCCAGACAAACAGCATTGATGCCGTTCGAGGGGCTAACGCGTCACCCGTGCAATGGTTGCGTCGATACAACCTTGGGTATATGGACGGCGAAAATGGACTGTTGATGAAGACGCCCGCCCCGCCTCGGACCACGGGGTTTGTCGTTGGTCTCGCGTTGCTGCTAATGAGCTTCGCGTCGGGCTGCATGGATATCCTGAGCTATCGGCAGCTCGGCCAGGTGTTCACCTCGGCAATGACCGGCAATGCCGCGCTGCTTGGCTTGGGCCTCGGCGAAGGCAACCTTGCCGCGAGCTCGCGCAATCTGGCCGCGTTCGCCGGCTTCCTGGTGGGATTGGGCTTGGGCGCGATCCTGCTGGGCACACCGCAAGACGCGCCTCGCTGGTCGCGCGTGACGACTCCCGCCCTGGCGGTGGAAGCGATGTTGCTGGCGGTGTTCACCGCGCTTTGGCAGTACGGCGCCGGTTCGTTCTCCGATCGGCTCTACGGCCTGATCGGCCTCTCCGCCGTCGCCATGGGCACTCAGAGTGCCATCGCGCAGCGCATCGGCGTGCCCGGCATCGCGACGACCTATTTTACCGGCACACTCACCAGCATCGTCGTCGGCGCGGTCAATCGACGCCGTTCGCCCAAGCCCGCCGCGAGGCAGCCATTGCAAAGGCTCCGCTGGCCGGCGCTGGCGTTCCTGGCCTACGTCGCCGGCGCCGCGCTCACCGGCTTCCTCCAGCTCGATCCCGAACCGGTGCTGGGGCTCGCTCCTCCCCTCTGGATACCGGCGTTGCCAACGATCGTGATCGCGATCGTGCTGCTCACCGCCTTGCTGGACTGGGCCACCGGCACCCCACGCTGAAACTGGCCAAACGACGCGCGGGGGTGTCACCACCGGCGACCGCCGGGTGCTACGTTCGAGATTATGGAGGGACACGCCATGCCTGCAGACCATCCGATGCTTGTCGACCCGGTGATCGAGGCGGCTCGCGACTTCCTCGGCGAGCGCATCACCGTCAATGCCGGCTTGCGCGAGCACCACTCGCACGGCCAGGACACTCACCCGCCCGTGCTGCCCGACGCGGTCGCCTTCGTCGAGACCTCGGAGGAGGCGGGCAGGCTGCTGGCGCTGTGCCATGCGCATGGCGTGCCGGTGGTGCCCTGGGGCGCCGGCACGTCGCTGGAGGGCCACGTCACACCGGTGCGGGGCGGCATCACGCTCGATCTGTCGCGCATGACCCGGATCATCGAGGCGAGCCAGGCCGACATGGATTGCCGCATCGAGGCCGGGGTGACGCGCGAGCAGCTCAACGCCCATCTGCGCGACCAGGGACTGTTCTTCCCGGTCGATCCGGGTACCGCGCTGTGCACCATCGGCGGCATGTGCGCGACCCGCGCCTCGGGCACCAACGCGGTGCGCTATGGCACGATCCGCGACAACGTGCTGGGCCTGACCGTGGCGCTGGCCGATGGGCGGGTGATCCGCACCGGCGGCAGGGTGCGCAAATCCTCCACCGGCTACGACCTCACCCGGCTGTTCATCGGCTCGGAAGGCACGCTCGGGGTGATCACCGAGATACAGCTGCGGCTGCACGGCATCCCGGAGGCGGCCTCAGCCGCCACCTGCCAGTTCGACACCCTGGCCGGCGCGGTGGAGACGGTGATCGCCATCCTGCAGGCCGGCGTCCCGGTGGCGCGCATGGAGCTGCTCGACGACGTGCAGATGCAAGCCTGCATCGCCTATTCCAAGCTGGAGGGATTGCGCCCGCTGCCGAGCCTGTTCTTCGAGTTCCACGGCACGCCCTCGGGGGTGGCCGAGCAGGCGGCCCAAGCGGAAGAAATCGCCGCGGGGTTCGGCGCGCACGGCTTCGCCTGGGCGACCGACGAGGGCGAGCGGCGCAAGCTGTGGCAGGCGCGGCACGATGCGCTGTGGGCGGTGCTGGCGCTGAAACCCGGCCATCGCAACTTCGTCACCGATTCGGTGGTGCCGATCTCGCGTATGGCCGAAGCGATCCTCGGCACCCAGGAAGACATCCGCGCCTCCGGCCTCACCGCGCCGATCGTCGGCCATGTCGGGGATGGCAACTATCACACCGTCATCCTGGTGCCGCCGGAGCCGGGCGGGCTGGAGCGCGCCTGGGAGCTCGACAAGCGGATCGTCGCCCGCGCGCTCGATCTCGGTGGTTCGTGCAGCGGCGAGCACGGCGTCGGCATCGGCAAGCGCGAGTTCCTGGAACGCGAGCATGGCGGCGAGGCGCTGGCGGTGATGCGCTCGATCAAGGCGGCGCTCGACCCACGCGCTATTATGAACCCGGGCAAGATTTTCCTGAACTAGGCCGGGCAGTCCGGCTGGCGTTCACATGCTCACCCGGCTGGCGCCGTTCCTCTTCGTGCTGTTCTGGAGCTCGTCCTTCATCGCCGCGAAGACCGGGCTGCGGGATCTGTCGCCGCTGCTGTTCGTGGCGGTCCGCCTCGCCGCGTGCGCCGCGGTGCTGCTCCTGCTGATGCTGGTGCTGCGCCGCTCCTGGCGCCCGCTCGCGCGCGGCAAGTGGCTGCATTGCGCGATCGCCGGCGCCCTGCTCAACGCGTTCGGCCTGATGACGCCGCATATGGGCATGATGCTGGCGCCCGGCGCGCAGATCGCCCTGGTGCAATCGCTCACGCCACTGCTCACCGCCGCCCTCGGCGTGGTGCTGCTGCGCGAGCGCTTGGCGGCCGCGCAATGGGCCGGTCTGGCGCTCGGCGTGGCCGGCGTCGGATTGGTGGTGGGTCGGGCCGCGCTGCACAGCGCCACCCAGTTCGAGGGACTCGCCCTGGCCTTCGTCGGCGTGCTCGGACTGGTCGGCGGCACGCTGTATTTCGGTCGGTTCTGCCGCGGCGTCGCGCTGCTGCCGGGGGCGGTGGCGCAGTTCAGCGCCGCGGCCTTGGTCGCCGCTCTCGCCGCCGCGCTGTTCGAGGCACCCCGGGCCGACTGGACGGCGACCGCGATCGCCGCCGTGATCTGGAACACCGTGGTGGTGTCGCTCGGCGGGATGGGCCTCTATTACGCCATGCTGGCTCGCGGCACGGCGGCGCGGACCACGGCGAATTTCTACCTGGTGCCCGGCACGGTGGCGGTGCTGGCGTGGGCGCTGCTGGGCGAACGGCTCAGCCCGCTGGCTATCGGCGGGTTGCTGGTGGCCTCCGCCGGGTGCTGGCTGGTCAATGCCGCACCCACGTCGCAGCCTGACCAGCCCCTCGGTCGCAGACCGGACGATTGAGCGGAGAGGCGCCTTGACCCTGCACCAGCCTTGACCCTGCACCAGATCGAATCGCTGGCGATCATCGCCGGGATGCTGGCCCTGTTTGTCTCCGACCGGCTGCGCTACGACGTCGTCGCCGCGCTGGCGCTGTGCGCCGCCGCGCTCACCGGGGTGGTGCCGGCGGGAAAGGTGTTCGCGGGGTTCGCCAACCCGGTGATTATCATCATCGGCTCGGTGCTGGTGGTGAGCCGGGCGATCGCGGTGTCCGGCATCATCGAGCTCGCGGCCACGCGGCTGCTGCGGCGCCTCGGTTCGACCACCTTGCAGGTCGGCGCCCTCACCGCGGCGGTGACCTTGCTGTCCTCGCTGATCAAGAATGTCGGCACGCTGGGGGTGTTCCTGCCGCTGGCGATCCAGACCGCCGAGCGGCGGCGGCGGCCGGTCTCGCTCTACCTGATGCCGCTCGCCTTCGGCTCGCTGGTCGGCGGCACCATCACCCTGATCGGCACCTCGCCCAACTTGCTGATCTCCTCGGTGCGGCAGGAACTGACCGGCCATCCGTATCGCCTGTTCGACTTCGCCCCCGTCGGGCTGCCGCTGTCGCTGGTCGCCATCGCCTTCCTCAGCGTCGGCTGGCGCCTGCTGCCGCAGGACCGGCGCGGTCGCACCACCGCCGAGAAGCAGCACCAGGTCGCCGACTATGCGAGCGAGGCCCTGCTCCCCGCCGGCTCGCCGCTGGTCGGCAAGCGGGTGCGTGACCTCGATGCGCTGAGCGAGGGCGAAGTGACGGTGTCCGCCATCATCCGCGAGGAGAACCGCCGCATCGAACCGACGCCGGATGCGGCGTTGCGCGCCGGCGACGTGCTGGTGCTGCGGGGTGATCCGGTGGCGCTGAAACCGGTGGTGGACCAGGCCGGGCTGAAACTGCTGGGCTCGGAGGAGGCGGAGCAGCAACGGCCGGCCGACCGGGAGGACGAGCTCGAAGCGATCGAGGCGGTGGTCTCGCCGACCTCGTCGCTAGTCGGGCGCAACCTGGGCAACATCGGCCTGCGCCGGCGCTACGAGGTCAACCTGCTCGCACTCAGCCGGGCCGGTGCGCGGCTGACCACGCGGCTGCGGCAGAACCGGTTCCGCGCCGGCGACCTGCTGGTGCTGCAAGGCCGGCGCAGCCGGCTCGACGCGGCGCTCCCGAAGCTCGGGTTGCGACCGCTCGCCGAACGCAACCTGGCGATCGCGCGCGAGCGGCCGCGGCTGCTCGCGTTGGCGATCCTGGCCGGATGCCTGGCGCTGATCACGTCCCGCCTGGTGCCAGCCGAGCTCGGCTTCTTCCTCGCCGCGGTGCTGGTGGTGCTGCTCGGGGTGCTTTCGCCGCGCGAGGCGTACGAGGCGGTGGAGTGGCCGATCGTGGTCATGCTGGCCTGCCTCATCCCGGTCGGCGAGGCGCTGAAGGACACCGGTGCGGCCGGGTTGCTCGGCGATGGCTTGACCCTGGTCGCGGTGCACCTGCCCGGCCCGCTCGCGGTCGGGCTGGTGCTGGCGGTGTCGATGCTGGTTACACCACTGCTGCACCACGCGGCGGCGGTGCTGGTGATGGGCCCGGTCGCCGCGGCGCTGGCGAAGAATCTCGGTCTGGCGCCGGACCCGTTCCTGATGGCGGTGGCGCTGGGTGCCGCCTGCGACTTCCTCACCCCGATCGGCCACCAGAACAACACCTTGGTGATGGGACCGGCGGGGTACCGGTTCGGCGATTACTGGCGCCTCGGCCTGCCACTGACCATCATCACGGCAGTGCTCGGCACGGTGCTGATCGTCCATGCCTGGCCGTTGCATGGATAGGTTGATTATGGTGTTGAGCAAACCCAGGATGTGGATCATCCCGTCATGAGCGACCTCTACGACGCCGACATCCTGGTCTGGAGCGAACAGCAGGCGGCCCAGCTCCGGCGCTTCGCTGTCAGCGAGCGGCTGAATGCCGACTCTCCGGACTGGCCCAACATCATCGAAGAGATCGAGAGCGTGGGCCGCGAGCAGTTGCACTCGATGGAGGCCCTGCTTGTTCAGGCCCTGGTCCATATGCTGAAGGCCGAGGGCTGGAAGCTGGCGCGGGATGTGGAGAGCTGGCGGGCCGACGCTCGGCGGTTCCGCGACGATGCCGCCAGCCGCTTCAGCCCGTCCATGCGCCAGCGGATCGATTTGGCCAAGCTCTACGCCCGCGCGCTGCGTGGCTTGCCGAGGATGATGGACGACCAGCCGCCCTCGGCGTTGCCGGCAGAGTGCCCGGTCACGTTGGACGAGCTGCTCAGCGACGATTGACTGCCGCTCCCGGCTATACGTTGCCTGGCCGGCATACAACCGCCCCATCCGGGCGGACCGCCACAGCAGAAGCGGCGGCCTCAAGCACTATCGAGACGGATGCCATGTGCAACGACTACGGCAACCATGTGCCCTACAACGACTACCTCGAAGCGTTCAGCCAGCTTCGCATTCCGGTCCGGTTTCCCGCCGCCGCGCCCAACCTCGAGCCGCGCGAGGACATCTGGCCGACCGACACGGCGCCGGTTATCCGGCAGGTGGCGAACGGCTTCGAGTTCACTCAGCTGCGTTGGGGGTTCCCGCCGGCGCGGCCGAGGGGAGCGCCGATCATCAACTTCCGCGCCGAGGGGCGACGTTTCCCGAAGGGACGATGCCTGGTGCCAGCCTCGCACTTCTTCGAGTTCACCGGCGCGAAGTCGCCGAAGTCGAAATGGAAGTTCACCAAGGCCGGCGAGGATTGGTTTTGCCTGGCCGGCCTGTGGCGTCCGATGCCCGACGACGCGGGCGACGCCTTTACGCTCCTGACGACCGAGCCCGGGCCCGACATCGCGCCCATCCACAATCGGCAGGTCGTGATAGTGGAGCGCCACGACTGGCAGGCATGGCTCAATCTCGACCGCCCCGAAGCGCAAGTCCTCGGGCCGCTCGGTGCTGGAAGTCTGGCCGTCCAGCAGGTCCGATGAACGCCGCGCCCGGCAGCCGCAAGCTCCTGCTTGTGTTGGTTTGTTTCTATATCGCAACGTTATCGACGTGCCAAGGCAGTGCCGCCTCAGGCCCGGAAAAGCGGCGGTGGCCAGGGGGGCAGGGAGGGAGGCGACTTGGCAGACACGGCCCGGCGACGGTGCGACGGGACTTGGGGTGGGATGTGAGCCGGGGCTGGGGGGATTGCATCGGGCGGCACTTCGTCGAGCGCCGCCGCAGCGAGCGGTGGCGCCGAACGCGGCGGTTTCGGCGGCAGCCGCAGCGGCGCGGGCAGCGGGTCGTTGGTCAGCCGCCGCCACAGCGGGCGCAGCAGCCGACCCGCTTGCGGCGACGCTGCGAGCAGCGCCTGCATCTCCGCATCCTCGACCAGCGCCAGCAGCCAGGCGCCGAGATACCCGGCGCCGAACCGCGCCAGCACCGGGCCGCTCGGCAGCTTCTCCCCTCGCGAGGTCGACTCGGCCGGCTCGGCTGCCCGGCGCGGCGCCCGGTCCTTGCGCGGCGCAAGCGTCCCGGCGGCGAACTGCGCATGCAGCGCGGCGAGGCGCCGCGTCGTGCGCTGCAGGTACTTCCACAGCAGCAAGGCGAGCGGCCCCAGCACGTCGCGGTTCCGGGGGTTCCGGTCGACCCAATCGGCGAGCGTCCACCTCAGCCGCTCGACGAGCAGGCCGAAGCGGCACATCAAGCCGGTTGGGGTGGAGGGGGCCGAGGACATGGGCGAGCTTGTATCACACGGTTAGCAAATGTTGCAACATATTGTTAGAGACGTCCCGCCGAAACCAGGACTGGAATCGACAGCGGAACAGGGCCTTTGGTATGCGTTCGCCACCGCAAGCCCGGCCTCCGAGCGACGGGCGGCTAGCACGACCGTGTCGGCCTGGCGACTCCCGAGCCTACTTCGCCTGGCCGGCATACAACCGCTCCATCCAGTCGGATAGCCACAGCAGCAGCGGCGGCAGCAGCGCGGCCAGGCCACCGCCTGCCGCCCGCAAGGGCCAGCCGATTGACGCGCGGAGCAGGAAACTGCCGCTCAGCAGCAGCCACAACGCGTACACCCCGAGCCACACATACGGAAAGGCGGTTGCCCGCTTCCAGCGCGCCCAGGCGGATTGCGGCTCGCTCGGCGGCGGCGGCATGGGCGAGGCTCAGACCAGCGCGCCGGCTTGCCGCAGCCGGGCGATGTCGGCGGCGTCGTAGCCCAGCGCCCGCGCGATCTCCGCCCCGTGCTCGCCCACTTTCGGCAGCTCCCGTCGCAACCCCGGTCGCTCGCCGTCGAGCGCGAGCGGCAGCGCCGGCAGCCGTGTAGTGCGTCCGTCGGGCAAGGTGGTCGGCACCAGCCCGCCGGAGGCCGCCAGATGCGGGTCATCGAACAGGTCGCCGGGCTTGCCGATCGGCGCGTAGGCCACCCCGAGCCGCTCGCATTTGGCGATCAGCGCGGGCTTGGTGAAGCGCCGCAGCACCTCGGCGATGCGCGGGATGGTGCGCTCGCGCGCCACCACGCGCTGCGGCTGCGTGGCGAGGTCGGGATCGACCGCGAAATCGTGCAAGCCGAACGCCTCGCAAAACGGCCGCCACTGCGTCTCGGTCACCACCGCGACAAAAACTTGCTCGCCGTCGGCGGTGTCGAAGATGTCATACACCGCCCAGGCCGGGGTACGCACGCTCATCGGCGGCGGATGCTTCCCCGTCGCGGCGATCTGCGCCATGTGCTGCGCCATCAGCAGCACGTTGGTCTCGAACAGGCCGCTTTGCACGTGCCGCCCGCGCCCGCTCGCCTGCCGCTCGTGCAATGCGGCGAGGATGCCGATCGCGCCAAACATGCCGCCCATAATGTCGTTGACCGAGGAGCCCGCGCGCAGCGGCCGCCCCGGCAGCCCAGTCATGTAGGCGAGCCCACCCATCATCTGCACGGTCTCGTCGAGTGCCGTGCGATGCTCGTAGGGGCCGGGCAGGAACCCCTTGCACGAGCAGTAGATCAGCCGCGGGTTAAGCGCCCTTGCCGCCTCCCAGCCGAGGCCGAGCCGGTCCATCGCACCCGGGCGAAAGTTCTCCACCAGCACGTCGGCCTCGCACAAAAGTCGGCGCACCAGGGCGATGCCGTCGGGCGATCTGAGGTCGACCGCGAGGCTGCGCTTGTTGCGGTTCAGCGCGGCGAAGAACCCGGTGCCGGAGCCGGCCAGCCTCCGGGTGTTGTCGCCATCCGGCGCGGGCTCAACCTTGACCACGTCGGCGCCGAGGTCGGCGAGCACCAGGCCGCAGGTCGGCCCCATCACCATATGGACGAACTCGACGACCTTCACCCCATCCAGGGGCAGCCCGCCCATCAAGCGGCGGCGCGGAAGGTGCGGGGGATGCCGGCTTTCGGCAGCTGTCCGTGCATTGGCTCGTCGGGCAGGCCCTCACGCAGGATGCTCCGCGCCGCCAGCAGCTTGTCGAGGTCTATCCCGGTTTCGAAACCCATGCTCTCCAGCATGAACACCAAATCCTCGGTGACGATGTTGCCTGAGGCGCCCGGCGCGTAGGGGCAGCCGCCCAGGCCGGCGAGCGAGCTGTCGAACGCGCGGATGCCCTCCTCCACCCCGGCCAGCGCGTTGGCGATGCCGAGGCCGCAAGTGTCGTGCAGGTGCAGCAGGGTCAACTTCGACCCGATCGCCGCCCGCACTGCCCGCACCACCTGCTTGATCTGCGCCGGGTTGCCGTAGCCCACCGTGTCGCACAGCGCGATCTCGTCGGCACCCGCCTCGGCGAGACCGGTCGCCACCCGCACCACCTGCTCGGTCGTCACCACGCCGTCGATCGAGCAACCAAACGCGGTGGAGAGCCCGGCCGCGACCGGCATGCGGCGCTCCTGCGCGTGGACCCAGGCGGCGATGCCCTTCACCTCGGCGATCTGCTGGTCGACGCTGCGGTTCAGGTTGGCGCGGGAATGCCCCTCGCTGACCGAGACCGGGATGCTGATCTTGTGGGCCCCCGTGTTGTAGGCGTTCTGCGCACCGCGCAGATTGGGCACCAGGGCCTGCACCAGCACGTCGGGCAGCTCGATGGCGCGGCGCGTCACCTCCTCGGTGTCGGCCATCGCCGGGATCACCCGCGGCGGGACGAAGCTGCCGACCTCGATCTCGGGCACCCCGGCGGCGGCGATCGCCGCGATCCAGCGGATCTTCGTCGCCGTCGCCATCCGCGACTTGGCCATCTGCAACCCGTCGCGCGGGCCGACCTCGCAAATCCGAATTCTCTCCCTCATGGCGCAACCGCTCCCCAGGACCACATGCATCAGGGTGGGACGGGGCGACCCCGCGCGCAAGGCGGCCGGGCGTGACCGTTGACCGATCGGCGGAGCTCTCCTTTATTCACCGGCTTCGGAAAGGTGACGAATGACCGCTCGCTGCACGGCCGTCCTGGCGGCGTTTCTCGCGCTCGCACTGTGCGTCGGGCCGGCCCGCGCCCAGATGGGGCCGGGTGGGCCGCCGCCGGCGGTCGGCGTCACGCAGGTCACCAAGCAGGAGGTCACCCAGCGATCGGAGTTCATCGGCCGGGTGCAGGCGATCAATCGCGTCGACCTCACCGCCCGCGTCACCGCCTTCATCCAGGAGCGTTCGTTCGAGGAGGGGACCGAGGTCAAGCAGGGCGACCTGCTCTACAAGCTGGAACGCGCGCCATTCGAGGCGGCGGTCGCCCAGCAATCCGCTTCGGTGGCGCAGTCCAACGCGGTGCTGCAGAACGCGACGATCTCGCTCGGACGGGCGCAGTCGCTGCTCAACACCCCGGCCGGGCAGCGCTCCACCTACGACGACGCACGCGCCCAGCAGCAGAGCGCGGCGGCACAGCTCGCCGCGGCGCAGGCGCAGCTCCGGGTGGCGAACATCAACCTCGACTACACCGAGATACGCGCGCCGATCGACGGCAAGATCGGCCAGACGCGGGTGACGCCCGGGAACGTGGTGTCGCCGAGCTCCGGCCCGCTCGCCACCATCGTCAGCCAGGACCCGATGTATGTCGAGTTCCCGATCTCGGCGCGCGCCCTGCTCGCCCTGGAGAAGGACTACGCCGACAAGGGCGGCCTGAGCGGCGCGGTGGTCAAGCTGCGCCTGTCCGACGGCTCGGTGTACGGTCCGCAAGGAAAAGTCGATTTCGTCGCGCCGACCGTCGCCTCTAATACCGATACCATCACCGTGCGCGCCGAGATCGCCAACCCGCCGCGCCACCCGCCTGCCCCGGGCCAGCCAATCGATCGCCCGCTGGTCGACGGCATGTTCGTCACCGCCATCGTCGCGGGCGCCGAGCCGATCCTGGCACTCGGCGTGCCGCGCTCGGCGGTGCTGTCGGACCAGCAGGGCAGCTACGTCTACGTCGTCAACGACAAGAACGTGGCCGAGCAGCGCCGCATCCAGCTCGGCCAGTCCACCGCCACCACCGCGATCGTTACTGCCGGACTGAAGGAAGCCGACAAGGTCGTGGTCGACGGCATCCAGCGCGTCCGCCCCGGCCAGCCGGTCAATCCCGGGCCGGCCGGGCCAGCGCCGCCCGGCGCGCCCGGCGGCCCGCCGGTGCCGCCGGGCGACAAGGCGGCGGCAACCAGCCCGGCCAACCCCTCGCCGGCCAGCGGGTCACCCGCCGCCGCCGGCGGCTCGGCGAGGCGCTGAGCGAATGATCTCCGCCGTCTTCGTCGACCGGCCGCGTCTGGCGATCGTGATCGCCATCGTGATGACCCTCGCCGGGCTGCTGTCCCTGCTGCGCATCCCGGTCGCCCAGTTCCCCGACATCGTGCCGCCGCAGGTGCAGGTCGCGGCGAACTATCCGGGCGCCTCCGCCGCCGTGGTCGAAGCCACCGTCGCCCAGCCCATCGAGGCGCAGGTGATCGGCGTCGACAAGATGATCTACATGAAGTCCAACAGCGCGAATGACGGCAGCTACGGCCTGACCGTGAGCTTCGAGCTGGGGACCAACCCCGACATCAACACCGTCAACGTCAACAACCGGGTGCAGACCGCGCTTGCCAAGCTGCCGGAGCTGGTGCAGCGCACTGGCCTGACGGTGCAGAAGCGCTCCTCGGCGATCCTCGAGTTCCTCCAGTTCTACAGCGAGGGCGGCAAGCAGGATCCGCTGTTCATCAGCAACTACGTCACCATCAACGTGCTCGATCGGCTGTCGCGCACGCCGGGCGTCGGCCAGGCATTCCTGTTCGGCAAGCTCGACTACTCGATGCGTATCTGGTTCGACATGGAGCGGCTGGCCAACCTCAACATCGCCCCGTCCGACATCGTCCAGGCGATCCAGCAGCAGAACGTGCAGGCGCCGGTGGGCCGCATCGGCGCGCGACCGGTGAACCAGGACGTGCAGTTCCAGCTCAACGTGCAGACCCAGGGGCGCCTGCAAACGCCGGAGCAGTTCGGCGACATCGTGGTGCGCGCCAATCCCGACGGCTCGGTGCTGCGGGTGAAGGACGTGGCGCGGGTCGAGCTGGGTGCGGCCAACATGGACACCGAGAGCCGGCTCGACGGCAATCCGGCGGTGTCGATCGGCATCTATCTGGCCCCTGGCGCCAACGCGGTGCAGACCTCCAACCGCGTGCAGGCGGCGCTCGACGACCTGAGCCAGCGCTATCCCGAGGGCCTGAAGTCCAAGGTGTTCTACAACAGCAGCACCTTCGTCTCCGACACGATCACCGAGGTGCTGAAGACCTTGGGCGAGGCATTCATCCTCGTCGTCATCGTGGTGTTCCTGTTCCTCGGCAACCTGCGCGCCACCATCATCCCGACCGTCGCGGTGCCGGTAAGCCTGATCGCGACCTTCGCCATCCTGCTCGCGGTGGGCTTCTCGGCCAACACCGTCTCGCTGCTGGCGATGGTGCTCGCGATCGGCATCGTGGTCGATGACGCCATCGTCGTGGTCGAGAATGTCGAGCGGGTGCTGGAGGAGGAGCCGCATCTCAGCCCCGCCGAGGCGACGAAGAAGGCGATGACGCAGATCACCGCGCCGATCATCGCCATCACCCTGGTGCTGCTCTCGGTGTTCGTGCCGATCGGGTTCATCCCCGGCATCTCCGGCCTGTTGTTCCGCCAGTTCGCTGTCACCATCAGCGTGGCGATGCTGATCTCGGCGATCAACGCGCTCACCCTCTCGCCAGCGTTGTGCGCGGTGTTCCTGCGTCACGGTGGCGCGCGGGGCGGGATCATGGGCCGAGTGCTGAACGGCATCGACCATGTCCGCGACGGCTACGCCGCCATCGTGCGGCGGCTGGTGCGCGTGGCAATCATCGGCGTCGTGATCATCGCCGCTTGCGGGCTCGGCATCTTCGGCATGTCGAAGATCACGCCCACCGGGTTCCTGCCGGAGGAGGATCAGGGGGCGTTCTTCGTCGCCGTGCAGCTACCCAGCGGCGCCTCGGTGTCGCGCACCCGGGCGGTGGTCGAGCGGGTGGAGAACCTGATCCGACCGCTGCCGGAGGTCCAGGGCGTGCTGTCGATCGTCGGCTTCTCGCTGCTCGACGGTGGCAACCAGTCGAACTCGGCCTTCATGGTGGCGCGGCTGAAACCGTTCGCCGACCGCACCGCGGCGAACGAGAAGGTGCAGGCGGTTATCGGCCAGGTGTTCGGCCGGGTGCAACAGATCCGCTCGGCCAACATCTTCCCGTTCAACCTGCCGCCGATCATCGGCCTGTCGACCAGCGGCGGCTTCGAGTACCAGCTCCAGAACCTCGAGGGCGCCGACCCCGCCGCGATGGGCAGCGTGGTGCAGGGCCTGCTCGCCGCCGCCAATCAGGACCCGCGCCTCGCCCGGGTGTTCTCCACCTTCACCCCCACCAATCCGTCGGTCTACCTCGATATCGACCGCGAGAAGGCGCAGGCGCTCGGGCTGTCGATCAACGACGTGTTCACCACCTTGCAAGCCACGCTCGGCGGCATCTACGTCAACGATTTCAACCTCTACGGTCGCACTTGGCAGGTCAATATCCAGGGCGAGGCGCGCGACCGCAGCGACATCTCGCAGATCTTCCAGATCTACGTGCGCAACAAGTCCGGCACGATGGTGCCGCTGCGCTCGATCGCCGACCTGCGCATCGTGCTCGGGCCGCAGGTGATCAGCCGCTACAACAACTACCGTTCCGTCACGATCAACGGCGGCCCGCAGCCGGGCGTGTCATCCGGCGCGGCGCTGACGGCGATGGCGGAAATCTCGAAGAAGACGCTGCCCGCCGGCTACTCGTACGAGTGGACCGGCACCGCCTACCAGGAGGTGCAGGCGTCGGGGCAGACCGGCGCCATCCTGGGGCTGGCGGTGCTGTTCGCCTATCTGTTCCTGGTTGCCTTGTACGAAAGCTGGGTGATCCCGGTTCCGGTGCTGCTCTCGGTGGCGGTGGGAGTGCTGGGCGCCTTCATCGGCATCTCGATCGCGGGCCGGCCGCTCGACATCTACGCGCAGATCGGCCTGGTGGTGCTGATCGCGCTGGCCGCCAAGAATGGCATCCTTATCGTCGAGTTCGCCAAGGACCAGCGCGAGGCCGGCATGCCGATCCGCGAGGCGGCCGAGCTCGGCGCCCGTACCCGGTTTCGCGCGGTGATGATGACCTCCATCGCCTTCGTGCTCGGCCTGGTGCCTTTGGTGTGGGCGCAGGGGGCGGCGATGCTGAGCCGCCGCGCGGTCGGCACGGCGGTGTTCGCCGGCATGATCGCGGCGAGCGCGGTCGGCATCTTCGTGATCCCGATGCTCTACGTCACCTTCCAGACCGGCCGCGAATGGGTAAAGTCGAAATTCGCCGGCCGCCCGCGCGAGGCCGCGTAGTTGCCAGCCGCCGTAACCTCCGCTTCGTTCTTGCGCGTCATCGCCAAAGGAAGATACCGCCAGTCGGCATGCGCTGGTTTGCCGGGCTACCTGTTGGGCGGGAAGCGCAACCGGGTGCCTCGGTAGAGCTCCACCAACGACGTGCGCAAGCCGATGCTCTCTAGCACCAGCTCGCCATCCGTCGGGATTTCGGGTTCCCGCGGCCAGCCGTCCGCGCGCCGGCGCAGCAGTTCCGCCCCGATCGACACGGTGCTGAGCACCACGATCTCCCGCACGGTCGGGATTGTGGTGTAGGCCCACACGTTGGCCCAGGTCTCGGCCTGGTTGCTGGGCGAGAGGATCTCCACGATCAGCACGGGATCGGTGAGCACGGCTTCCTCGGCCGCGTAGTCCGAGCAGGTCACGGCCAAGTCGGGGATACGCACGTTGCGGCTGGATTGCACGTGCGGGATCACACCGGGAGTCACCACGAGGGTGCAGGGACTCCCTCGGTCCCGGAGATGGTTCCCGATCAACCGCCCCAGCTCACCCTGCAGCGTGCCATGCGTGCGGCTAGCCGGGGCCATGGCTTGCGGCTCTCCGTCCACAAGCTGCCAAGTGCGCCCGTCGCCGGAATCCCAGGCGAGGAACTGCTGGACCGACATGTATACGGGGATCTTGGCTAACGCGACCATGCTACCAGCCTAACGAAGCTGGAGCGCGGCTGCCACATGGAACAGCGGCAGCGGGGTGGGCTCGGGAAAGGTCCGTTCGAGGCTTGGCGAATGGCGTCCACCGCACACATGCTGCACACTGTATTCCAGGCGGTGGGCATCGCGGTCCGCGCCCGAGACCAGGTCCGGAGAGACAGCGCCATGAGCAAGTTCGGCCTCGCCCAGCCCGTTCGCCGCGTCGAAGATCCGCGCCTGCTGAAGGGCGACGGGCGCTACACCGACGACATCGCGCTGCCCGGCATGCTGCACGGCGTGGTGCTGCGCAGCCCGCACGCGGCGGCGCGCCTGGGCGCGATCGACACTGAGGCGGCGAAAGCGGTCCCCGGGGTGGCGGCGATCTACACCAGCGCCGACCTCAAGGCCGACGGCATCGGCACCCTGCCCTGCGCGGTGGCGCTCAAGAACCGCGACGGCAGCACCCAGGCCCTGCCGCCGCGCCCGGGGCTGGCCGAGGGCGCGGTGCACCACGTCGGCGACCCCGTCGCCTTCATCGTCGCCGACACCGTGCAGGCCGGCCGCGACGCCGCCGAGCTGATCGACGTGCAATACGACACCTTGCCCTCCGCGACCGACCTCACCAGCGCCACCGACGCGGGCCAGTCGCTGGTGTGGGACAACGTGCCGAACAACGTCTGCTTCGACTGGGAGATCGGCGACAAGGCCGCCACCGACGCGCTGTTCGATCAGGCCGCGCACACCACGCGCATCACCGTGGTCAACAACCGCATCATCGTCTCCTCGATGGAGGCGCGGGTCGCCCTGGCCGAGTACGATTCCTCCAGCGAGCGCTGGACCCTGCACGCCAACACCCAGGGCGGCTGGTTCGTGAAGAACCTGATGGCGCCCGTGTTCGGCGCCGAGCCCGACAAGTTCCGCATCATCACCCCCGACGTCGGCGGCGCCTTCGGCATGAAGTCGTTCCTGTATCCCGAGCACGTGCTGACCTGCTTTGCTGCACGCAAGCTCGGCCGGCCGGTGAAGTGGACCTCCGAGCGCTCGGAGGCGTTCCTCTCCGACACCCATGGGCGCGACAACGTCACGACCGGCGAGATCGCGCTCGACAAGGACGGCAAGTTCCTCGCCCTACGCACCCGCAACCTCGCCAACATGGGCGCTTATCTGTCGAATTACGCGCCATACATCCCGACCATGGCGGGCACCGGCGTGCTGGCCAGCGTCTACGGGTTCCAGGCCGTGTATGCGAACGTCATCGGCGTGTTCACCAACACGGTGCCAGTCGATGCCTATCGCGGCGCCGGGCGGCCGGAGGCCAACTACCTCGTCGAGCGGCTGGTCGATGCGACGGCGTACGAGCTGGGGATCGACCGGGTCGAGCTGCGCCGGCGCAATATGGTGCCGCCCTCGGCGATGCCTCACTCGACGCCGGTAGGAAAAACCTACGACAGCGGCGACTTCGCCCGCGTGCTCGACGCCGCACTCGAGAAGATGGATTGGAGCGGTTTTGAGGCGCGCCGTGCCCAGTCGGCGAAGAACGGCAAGCAGCGCGGGCTAGGGCTCTCCTACTACCTCGAAGCCACCGGTGGCGACCCGACCGAGCGCGCCGAAATCCGTTTCGCCGATGACGGGTTCGTCGATGTCTATGTCGGCACCCAATCCGCCGGGCAAGGCCACGAAACCGCCTACGTGATGCTGACCGCCGACAAGCTCGGCATCGACGGCGACAAGATCCGCATCCGCCAGGGCGACACCGACACGATCCCGGTTGGCGGCGGCACCGGCGGGGCGCGCAGCCTGTATTCGGAAGGCCAGGCGATCTATGCCGCCACGGCGAGCGTGATCGAGAAGGGCAAGCAGGCCGCCTCCGAAGCGCTGGAGGCCGCGCCCGCCGATATCGTGTTCGAGGACGGGCGGTTCTCCATCGTCGGCACCGATCGCAGCATGGACATCATCGAGCTCGCCGCGACGCAGCGACAGAAGGCGCAAGCCGGGCAGCAGGTCACCACGCTCGACGCGGCGGAAATCGCCAATATCGACAACCACACCTTCCCGAACGGCTGTCACATGGCCGAGGTCGAGGTCGACCAGGACACCGGCCACATCGAGATCGCCCGCTACGTGGTGTGCGACGACGTGGGCAAGGCGGTGAACCCGCTCATCGTTCGCGGCCAGGTGCATGGCGGCGTGGCACAGGGCATCGGCCAGGCGGTGTTCGAGCGCACCGCCTATGACGGCTCTTCGGGACAGTTGCTGTCGGGCAGCTTCATGGATTACGCCCTGCCGCGCGCCGGCGACCTGCCGGATGTCGAGGTGGAGTTCATCGAGGTGCCCTGCGAGACCAACCCGCTCGGGGTGAAGGGCGCGGGCGAGGCGGGCGCGGTCGGCAGCCCGCCGGCGGTGATGAACGCCATCGTTGACGCTCTGCGCATGGTGGGGGTGAGCCAGATCGACATGCCCGCCACCCCGGAACGGGTCTGGCGCGCCCTCGCCACCGCGAAAGCCGCCTGAGGCGGCTTGGTGCGCCACCCAGCAGGGCGGTTTGCTTGCCGGGAGCGAACTATTAAAGTCCCCCCGCTACTTGAGCGAGTGGGAGTGCATCATGGGTGACGCCTGGGTTGTCAGCAACTTGTCTCTCGCGCGGTCGGGACCGCGCGAGAGTGGGGCGGCCGGCCGCACCTTCATCGTCTCCGGGCTGGCGCGCGGCGGCACCACCCTGCTCGCGGCGGCGCTGCGCGAGGCCGGCCTGTATCTCGGCACGCATCTCGCCGAACTGGTCGGCGAGGACCGCCAGATGCTCACCATCCTGCAATCCGGCAACCGCGCTCTGCTGCAAGGCGTCATTGCCGAGCGCAACGCCGAACACCAGGACTGGGGCTTCAAGCTGCCCAACCTGCACGCCTTCCTGCGTTACGACGAAGTAAGGCTGTTCCGCAATCCGCACCTCATCCTGGTGTTCCGCGACCCGGTGGCGGTGACTATCCGCAACGTCGTCTCGGAGTATTTCGATCAGCTCAGGACGCTCGAGGGCTCGGTCACGGCGATGCAGGCGCTGGTCGAGTTCATGCGCCGGGCCAACTGCCCGACCTTGCTGGTCAGCTACGAGAAATCGCTGATCAAGCCCGCCGAGTTCGTCGACGCCCTTGCCGAGTTCTGCGGCCTGACGCCCGACGAAGCGACCAAGGCCCGCATGGTGGCGGCGGTGGAGCCGAGTCCCGAAGCTTATGTCCGTGGCGCGCGGCGCCAGTTCGCCGGCGCGATCGACCTCGTGCATGAAGACGCGCTGCACGGCTGGTGCGCCCAGCTCGGCGATCTCGCGCCGGTCATGGTCGACCTGCTGCTCGACGGCGTACCGGCCGCCACCACGGCGGCGGACCGGTTCCGACCCGATCTGGTCAACGCCGGCTTTGGCAACGGCAATCACGGCTTCAAGTTCGACCTCGCAGCGCTCGCGACCCGGCCCGACACGCAGGTCGAGGTCCGGATCAGCGGCCGCACTTTCACCCTCGCCAAGAGCGGCCGGCCGCTGGCCACTTTCGCCGTCCCCACACCCTTGGCCGCCGAGGACGAGCTCGCGCCTGCTCAAGCGTAGGTGGCGACCTTCGCCTCGATTTCGGCGAGCACCTCGGCCAGCGCCTGCTGCAAGCCGTGCGCGATCGCCGGCGCATCGGGCCCGGCGAGCTTGGTCTCGGCGCTGAAATCCTGCTGCATCAGGATTTTCGCGGGGCTGGATCGCTGGTCCAGCAGCACCAGCCCAAGCGCCACTCGCGCGGTGCCGGCGGGAAGGTCGGCACGAAACGCCGTCAAGGTGCCTTCGAGCACGAGATCGCCGTCGAGGCGGCTGCCCGGTGCCACGACAGCGGCGAACCGGCCGGAATCGGCGAGCCATTGCCGCAGATCGCTCTCGATGCTGGTCGCAGGCGGGACGGCCCACTCCTCGTAGTAGTCGACATGCAGGCTGCCGTCGCGCTGCAACCATTGCAGGCCGCGCGTGTCCACACCCGGAGCGGCACTCACGCCGCGCACCAGCAGCACCGGGCCACGCCGCTCGGGGCCACGCCGCTCGGGGCCACGCCGGTCGGGGCCACGCCGGTCGGGGCCACGCCGCTCGGGGCCGCGCCGATCGGCCGGCGCCGCGACGGTGCGGCGGACGACCAGTGGCCACGAGCGCCGCTCGACATAGGGTCGCTCGGTCAACGAGCCACAACCGGTCAGCCCCAGGACAAACCCCAAAACCGCGCGTCGCCTCATCGGCCGGGCTCCGGTCGACGCGGCGGCGGCCGGCCGAACAGCACCTGTGCGGGGTTGCGCCGCAGCTCCTCGGAGGTCTCCCGCAGATTGGCGACGGTGGCCTGCAAGTCGCGCAGCAGCGGTCCCAACGAGCGTTGCAAATCGGCCGAGCCGTTATCGATTCGGCGTGACGTCGCTTGCAGCGTGGCAAGCAGCGCCGGCAACGTGGCCGCCGCCACCGAGAGCCGTTCCGCCGCCGTGGCGGCGTTGGTCAGCAGCCCCTGCATCTCCTGGCCCTGGATTGTGTCGCGCAACGCGGTCGAGGTCGTGCGCAAATCCGCGCTCAGCGCCGGCAACTCGGCCTGCTCCACCTGGCCGCGCAGGCCGCGCAGCAACTCGGTCGCTTCGTTCAGGGTGGTGTGCACGTCGCCTTCCTTCAGCTCGCGGCGCAGGTCGCCGAGCAGCCCGGTCAGGTTCTCCGCCAGCGCGGTCAGATCCAGGCCGTTGAGCTTGGCCAGGAGCTGCCTCGCGGCATCCTGCACCTGCGCCAACGTGCTCGGCACCGAGGGGATGTATTCGGCGAGCGGCGTCCACGGAACGTTCAGCGGCGGGTATTCGTCGGGTGGCACGAAGTCGAGCTCGATATAGCTCAGCCCGGTGAGGCCCTGCGAGGCGAGCCGCGCGCGCAACCCGGTCCGCACCGCCGATTGCGTGTCGGGCAGCCTGCCCACACGGGACGGGTTGATCACGAAGCGGACGAACACCAGCCGAAAGATGACGATCCGCGTGTCGGGTGGCTGCTTGCGGCCATATTCGGCGCTGACCAGGCCGATATCGGTCACCCGTCCCAGGGTCACGCCCCGGAATTTTACTGGGGCACCGACTTCGAGGCCCTGCACGGACTCGCTGAAATAGGTCTCGAACGCCACGCCTTCGCGGAACCGGTTGCCGGCGAGGAAGAACACCAGCCCGATCAGCAGAGCGGTGCCGACCACCACCAGCAACCCGACGCGCAGATAGGTGCCGCGCGTCGCCATCAGCCGGGCTCCGCCGCGAGCGCCTCGCGACGGAAGAACGCCCGCACGGTGGCATTGTCGCTGGTATCGCGCAGCTCGGCCGGCCGACCCTCGGCGATCACCCCCAAGGCGGTGCGATCCAGCATGATGCAGCGATCGGCGATGGCGAGGATCGAGGCGAGTTCGTGCGTCACCACCACGAAGGTCGCGCCGAGGTCGCGCCGTAAGTCAAGGATCAGCCGGTCGAGCCCGGCCGAGGTGATCGGGTCCAGTCCGGCCGAGGGCTCGTCGAGGAACAGCAGCGGCGGGTCGAGGGCCATGGCCCGCGCGATCCCCGCCCGCTTGGCCATGCCGCCGGAGATCTCCGCCGGCATCAGTCCCTCGGCGTCGGCCAGCCCGACCAGCCCGAGCTTCACCCGGGCGACCGCGGCGCAGCCGGCCGGCGGCAGGTCGGTGTAGAGCTCCAGCGGCAGCATGACGTTCTCGAGCAGGGTCATCGAGCCGAACAGCGCGCCGGACTGGAACATCACGCCGATCTCGCGCAACACACGCTCGCGACCCGCCGCGCCGTCGCGGCCGGTGATCGTCTGGCCGCGCACGGTGATGCTGCCCTCGCTCGGCGCCAACAGGCCGACGAGCTGCCGCATCAAGGTCGACTTGCCGCAGCCGGAGCTTCCCAGGATGACGAACACCTCGCCCCGCGTCACCGCGAACGAGACGCCACGAAACACGGTCCGCTCGCCGAAGCGCTGTGCGAGGTCGCGCGCCTCGATGACGTTCGGTTGCGCGGCGCTGCTCACCATCCCAGCCGATAGAGCAGCAGGGCGAACAGGCCGTCGAGCAGCACGGTCGCGACGATGCCGCCGACCACCGCCCCGGTCGCGGCGAGCCCGACCGCGCGCGGCCCCACCCCGGTCGCCAGCCCCTCCCGGCAACCGATCGCCGCGACCGCCGCGCCGAAGCACAGCGCCTTGACCAGCCCCTGCACGAGATCGCCGAGCTGGACCGCCCGTGCCACCTGATTGGTGATCGCGATCGGCGGGAAGCCGAACGCCATCATCACCACACCCATGCCGGTGAGGCCGGCGACGTCGAGCACCAGGGTCATCGCCGGCATCACCAGCATCGCCGCGATCAGCCGTGGCAGCACCAGCATGGTCACCGGGTCCACCCCCATGGTGACCAGGGCATCGACCTCCTCGTTGACCCGCATGGTGCCGATCTCGGCGGCGAAGGCGGAGCCCGTGCGCCCGGCGAGGATCACCGCGGCCAGTAGCGGTCCGAGTTCGCGCAACAGGCTGATGCTGACCAGGTTGACCACGTAGAGATCGGCGCCGAACCGACGCATCGGCACGGCCGACTGGAACGCCAGGATCAGGCCGATCAGGAAGCCGAGCAGAACAACCAGAGGTAGGGATCGCACCCCTGCCTGGTCGGCGTAGCGGAACAGGTCACGCCAGCGTAGCATCTTCCGGTTGCGCGGCAGCCGTGCCAGCGCGACCAGGGTCTCACCGAGAAAGGCGATGCCGCTCGCCGCCGCGGCCAGCCCGCCCGTGGCGATCCGCTGCAGACTGAGCGTGGCGATCGGAGTCTGAGCCGGCGGCGGTCCGGCCGACAAGCGGACCCGATCCAGCAACGCGCGGGTTTGCGGCGGCGCGCCGTGCAGCCGCCCGGGCGCGCCGTGCGCCGCCTCGATCGCAGCCAGCAACGCGGCTCCCGCCGTGTCGACCAGCTCCGCCCCGGCCAGATCGAAGACCAGTTGCTGTCGCGGGCGCGCGCGCCGCACCGCGCCGATCGACCGATCCCAGATCAGGCCAGCTCCGATCGCGTCCAGCCGGCCGGTGAAGCCGAGCTTCAGCTCGCCATCGACCACCGAGGCTTCGACCCTCGCACGCGGCGCGGCCATCCGTGGGCGAGCGGGCCCTAGCGAGCCAACCACGCGGCGAAGCGTTGGCTCAGCTTGTCGAGGTTGTCGCGCCAGAACGCCTCGTCGACCACCAGCGCCGAGCCCTGATAGGCGGAGGCAGGCGGCAGGGCGGCCGCGACCTCCGGCGCCAGCCCCTCGCTCGCACCCTTCGCGAGACCGGCATTCAGGGTCAGCGCAGCGAGATGCGCCTGGATCGCCGAACTGCCGGCGAAATAGAGAAATTGATACGCCTGCCGCTGGTTCGGGCTGCCCTTCACCAACGCCCAGCTATCGATCGCCAGCAGGCTGCCCGCCCACTGCACGCCGAAATTGCGGTGCGTCGCGCGATCGGCGAGTGCCACCGGTCCGCCGGCCGCGCTGGTCATCAGCACCTCCCCGAGCCGAGAATGCGCACCGCATCGGCGTCAGTCTCCCACCACACCGCGTAGGGCTTGATCTGGTCGAGCTTGCGGAACGCACGCTCGATTCCCTCGCTGGTTCGTAGCACCCGATAAATATCACCTGGCGGCACATTATCCGCAAGCA
Organism: Acetobacteraceae bacterium; assembly: GCA_965218045.1. GTDB lineage: Bacteria > Pseudomonadota > Alphaproteobacteria > Acetobacterales > Acetobacteraceae > CAVRCA01. The sequence continues at coordinate 55,129 of CBDCJX010000003.1, forward strand.
ACGCTATCTCAAGGTTGGTCCTCGGTCCACGTTGCAACCCACGCTTGCCGGGAATTTTCGCCACATCCCAGAAATCCGCCCAAGTGGGCGTCGCCGCGGACTTGGCGCGATCCCAGGCCAGCACGGTGCTGCTGGTAATGAAACCGACCCCGCAGTCGGACACCGCCGCCGGCAGGTAGTGCTCCTTGCCGCCGATCGCCGACCAATCGAGCTTTTCGAACACGCCTTCATCGCAACCGGTGAGCAGCCGATCGCCACGCGTGAGCACCAGATCGACGCCCGCCTCGGGGTCCTTGCGCGCGCGCAGCAGCTCCAGCGTGCCGTCCCACTCTCGCGTCTGTACCGCAAGCGTCGTTGCCTTGGTGAACGGTTCGACCAACACCTGCTCGACCGCCTTGCGTTCGTCGGTATCGCGCATACCGATGGCGAGATCATGCGCCGAGGCGGCCGGCGCGCCCGAGGCAGCGAGCGCAACGGCCGCGAACATGAGGCGGGAGATCATTGCGGTGCGGCTCCGAGTTCCTGCCAAGTCTGCCGACCGTATCGTTCGCTAACGCGGCCGGCAACGCGATGTTGCCTCGAACGCTATGAAGCCGACGGGCAACCGTGACGCAAGCACGGCGTTGCGGCATTATTCCGCCAAGGAGGCACCCGCCATGAACACGGTCGATTCGATGTCTGACAAAGCCGACGACGCCAAGGAACAGATCGCCAAGCTGCGCGAGCAGGTCGAGACCTTGATGCACGAGCGGGTTACGCCGGCTTTGGCCGGCGCGGCCGGTCGGGTTGAGTCAGCCGCGCGCGCCACATCCGATATGGCGCAGGAGCAGGCCGAAGCCGTTGCCGGACGAGTGCGTGAACAGCCGCTGGTTGCGCTGCTTGTTGCCGCCGGCGTCGGCTACCTGGTCGGTCGAATTGTTCGCTGAGTGATGCGCTCGCTTCGTCTCGCGCGTATCGCGGCGGAGGCGGAGGCACTCCGCCTCCGCCGCCAGATCCGTCGGCGGATCATTCAGGCCATCATGGGCGCCGTGGCGGTGGTGTTCGTCATCTGCACCTTGGCGGTCGCGCATTTCGCCGGCTGGCTGGCGCTGGTGCAGGTCGTCACCCCGCTGATCGCGGCGTTGATCGTGCTCGGCGTCGACGTGGTCCTCGCCGCGATCTTCGGCTTCCTGGCGATGCGTTCCTCGCCCGATCGGGTCGAGCGCGAAGCGATCATCGTGCGCGACCAGGCGAAACAGCAGCTCGCCATCACCGTGGCCACCGCCTCCGCCTTCGCTCCAGTGGCGCGGCTGCTCGGGTTGCGACACGTCTCGGGCCTGCTGATCGGCGCCCTGGCAACCCGCTATCTGACCCGCTCGTAACCACCCGCTCTCGCCGGATCGCCCAATCGAGGTTATAGGGGCGTTCGGAGGGAGCGGCGTATGTCCGAGCAAGGTGTTTCCGAACAGAGTGTTGTCGCCAGGCGCGACGGTCGGATCGGCCGGATCCTGCTGAACCGGCCGAAAGCGCTGAATGCGCTCGACCTGCCGATGATCCGCGCCTGCGCCGCCGCTCTCGCCGAGTGGCGCGACGATCCCACCGTCCACGCGGTGGTCATCGAGGGAGCGGGTGAGCGCGCGTTCTGCGCCGGCGGCGACATAAGGGCGATTCGCGGGCACGCGATGGCCGGCGAGACCGATATAGTCGAGAGTTTCTTCCGTGACGAATACGCCCTCAACCAGGCGATCGCCTCCTATCCCAAGCCGTATATCGCGCTGATCGACGGCATCTGCATGGGCGGCGGCATCGGCGTTTCGATGCACGGGCCGTATCGGATCGCCAGCGAGCATGCGATGTTCGCCATGCCGGAGACGGCGATCGGGTTCTTTCCCGATATCGGCGCGAGCTACTTCCTGCCGCGCCTGCCCGGTGAACTCGGCCTGTATCTCGGTCTGACCGGCACGCGCGTGTCGGGCGGCGACGCCGTGCATGCCGGCTTCGCCACGCATTTCGTCTCGCGCGCCAAGATCGCCGAGCTTTCCCAAGCGCTCGCGGTCGAGGGAGCGGCGGTGCTCGGCGCGTATGCCGAGCCGGTCCCCGCCTTCTCGCTGGCGCCCAACCGCGCCAAGATCGACGCGTGCTTCGCGGCCGGTAGCGTGTCCGAAATCGTTCGCCGGCTCGAGCAAGACGGCGGAGAGTGGGCCCAGCGGACACTGACGACCTTGCGGGGGATGTCGCCGCACGCCTTGTTCTGGTCGTTCGAGATCATCCGCCGCGGCGCGCGCGCGACCCTCGCCGACGCGTTGCAAGCCGAGCTGGAACTGACCCGCGCGGTGACCGTGCAGCCCGACTTCCACGAGGGCGTGCGCGCGATGGTGGTGGACAAGGATCGGCAACCGAAATGGGCATCGTCGCGCATCGAGGAGGTCGATCCGGCGGAGATCGAGCGCCTGTTCGCCTGAAGTTTTTGAGGGCCACGTCGCCATGCCGGGGTTCATCTGCACCACCTGCGGCACCCAGTTCGTGCCGTCCGATACGCCACCGCCCGAATGTCGCATCTGTCGCGATGAGCGGCAGTATGTGAACCCGCACGGCCAGTCCTGGACAACGCTCGCCGGACTGCGGCGCGGCCATAGCGTGACGTTTCGCGAGCACGAGCCCGGGCTGATGGGAATTGGCATCGCCCCAAGCTTCGCGATCGGTCAGCGCGCGCTGCTGGTCAGCAACGGCTCCACCAACGTGATGTGGGACTGCATCCCGTTCATCGACGAAGCGGCGATCGGCATCGTGCGCGCGCTCGGCGGCCTGAGCGCCATCGCCATATCGCACCCGCACTACTACGCCTCCATGGTCGAGTGGAGTCAGGCATTCGAGGCGCCGATCCTGCTGCACGCCGCCGACCGGGAATGGGTGATGCGACCCGATCCCGCCATCCGGTTCTGGGAAGGCGAGACCCGCGAGATCGCGCCGGGCCTGACCTTGATCCGCTGCGGCGGCCATTTCGCCGGCGGGACGGTGTTGCACTGGGCGGCCGGCGCCGAAGGCAGCGGCGCGCTGCTCAGCGGCGACATCGTCCAGGTCGGGCCGGACAAGAACGTCAGTTTCATGCGCAGCTATCCGGATCTGATCCCGCTGGACGCGAGCTCGGTCCAGCACATCGCCGACGTGCTGGAGCCCTGGCCGTTCGAGCCGATCTACGGCGCGTGGTTCGACCGGGTGATCGAGGCGGGCGGCAAGGCGGCGATGGCGCGGTCGGTGCGGCGCTATCTCGCCGCGATCAGCGGCCCGCCAGAACGATCAGCATGACGCCTGCCACTACGAGCAGCAGACCGGCGACATCCACCCGCCGTAGCACCTCCTTCAGATAGAACCGGCTGAACAGCAGGGTGAACACCACCTCGACCTGACCCACGGCGCGGACCAGCCCGACCGGTGCCAGGCCGAACGCGGTGAACCAGCACGCCGAGCCGCAGGCCGACAACGTCCCGGCCCAGCACGAGCTGCGCCAGGTGGTGACCGCCTTGCGCAGCTCGGCCGGCTCGCGCCACGCCAGCCAGCCGCCCTGCATCACCGTTTGGAGGGTGTTGGTGACGAACAGGGCGAAGATCGCGCGAACCATGATGCTCGGCCCATCGAGCGACTGGTTGGCCAGCTTGATGAAGATCGCGGTGGCGCTGAACATCAGCCCGGCGGAAAGGCCGCACAGCGCGGCGGGTTGCACGGTGGCACTCAGCATCTCGCGTGGGCGCAGGCCGCGTCCGGCGATCGACAGGGTCATGACGCCGCTCAGGCCGACTAGGATGCCGATCCAGGCCAGCGATTTCAGTCCCTCGCCGAGCACGATCCAGGCGATGACCGCCGTCTGCGCCGCCTCGGTCTTGGCGTAGGCGGTGCCGACGGCGAAGTTGCGGAAGCCGAACGCCATGATCAGCAGGTTGGTGCCGAGGATCTGCGTCAGGCCACCGAGCACGCACCATAGCACGAACCGTCTATCCGGCGTCGGCAGCGGCGCGCCGGTGATCCGCATGGCCAGAACAAGCAGCACCAGCGCGGTCGGCGCGCCGTAGAGGAAACGAACAAAGCCGGCGCCGTTGATCGACAGCAGGTGCCGCAGCTTCTGCTGCAACGCCGTGCGCCACGTTTGGAACAAGGCGGCGCATAGGGTGAAGGCGATCCACGGTTCCATGCAGCCTCGTACGCGCCCGTCCCCCGTCCCGACTCACCGTAGAACAGCATGAGGAACCCGCGCCAACCGGATCCGGCGGGCGTGGCGGAAAAAGTGCAACCGGTGGCGGATTGCCCACGTTCGCTCTGTTAAACAGGAGGCAACCATGCGTCGAATACTGGTTCTGGCTATGCTCGCGCTGCCCTCGGCGGCGATGGCGCAGGCCACCAACCCGCCCGTCTCCAACCCATCCGCCGGGCCGGCGATGACGCCGGCGCCCGTCCCGTCGGTACCGCCCGGCACGCCGCAGACCGGCACGCCGAGCATCCCGCCCGACCGGATCGCGCCGGCTCCGGTGGCGCCGGGTGGCACCGCCAGACCGCTGGATCGGGCGCTGCCGAACTCGGCGCCGTTCAGCGGTTCGCCGCCGACGACCAACATGGGCGTCGCGCCGGTGAACCCGCAGAGCACCAATCCCAGGGTCACCAGCCCGAGCAGGTCACGCTGAGCCACGACGCTTGAGACGCGCGCCGGCGGTGGGAGTGCCGACGGCACCGTCAACTTGCCGAGATGCAACGTACTCTATTCCGGCCGGAGAGGCGCGTCGCATCACGCCGACACGGCGGTGCGATCGCTGATCTCGGCCCAAATCCCGAAGGCTCGCGTCCGGGCTTCTCGATGCCGAACGGCGGTGACGTGATCGCGGCGAAGGTGAAACTTGCGCGCCCACGAACCCGGACATCTCACGTGCTTGAAACGGGCCCGGAAAGAACGTTGATCACCCCGCAACTTTATGTTACTTTCAAGTATCGAAATGTGGTCGGCCCGTTTGGCTGACGTCGATCGAGCTCGCAATCGGTCTGTATTAAGCGGGATACCGCTGCCCTGTCCAATCGAAGGCCAGAATGGCTCCGTACGCTAACCGCCATCGTCACGGCGCTGCTGCTTCAGGTTCAGTGCGGATCCGTGTTGGGACACGACGCGGCCAGGCATCAGAGCGCAGCGCCCAATCCCGCTCATTGGTCCGACGCGCCGCTTTCCATCCCCGACATCGCGGTGCGGGACCAGAATAACAAGCCGCTTCGCTTCTACTCGGACCTTGTGAAGGGAAGGGTCGTTGTGATCGACTTCGTGTTCACCGGGTGCTCCACCGTGTGCCCGGGATTGAGCACAACATTCCGCAACCTGCAGGACATGCCGGACGCCAAGGACGTATCCTTGGTCTCGATCACCGTCGATCCGGCGAATGACGGACCCGCGGAACTGAAGGCCTATGCCGCGAGCTTCGATGCGCAGCCGGGATGGACGCTGGTCACCGGTCGCCCCGACCAGATCGCCAAGCTCGCGACGTCACTCGGCGTTGCGTCGGGCACCGGCGCGGATCACGCCGCGCTGTTCGTCGTCCATGATGCCGTGACGGCGAAGTCGGCAGTGGTGCCCGGCTCGGCCTCCGCCGCAGAACTGCTGAGCGTGGTGAAGGAGGCCCGTTCGTTGCAGCACGCACAATCGGCGGTCAACGCCCGATACTTCAGCAACCTGGCAGGGCGAGCCGATCCTCGCGATGCTCAATGCGCATCGGGAACTGATCCACAGCGATCTCAACCCGGTGATCGACGTCGTTCCGCGCGGTGCGTCGGGGCCCGCGGCCGCCACCGGCGAGAATTGCGAGCACGTCACCGGGCCGGGCAGCGTATGCGGCCAGCCGTATCGCGAGTTCACCACCATTTTCCACGATGAGGTGACAGCCATCCAGGCCTATCCGGAACTCGACGACGAGGCGAACCCGCTGCATGCGCTACGCGACGGGATGGCGATCAACTACGGCGCCTCTGGCCTCGGCTCAATGGTGATGGCGAACCGGAACCGGATCGGTCCCGCAGCGAACTGCGCCGAGTGCAAGCTCGAGGAATTCTTCTTGACGTCCTGGGCCAATGGGGACCCGGCCATGGTCGTCGAGCGCGACGCGGAAGGGCAGGCGCGTGCCCTCTATCCGGACGACCCGTCCAACGTGCACCACTCCTACATCGGCGATCCCGTCCGCTTTCGCAATATGCACGCCGGGCCGAAGGAGACGCACGTCTTCCATCTGCATGCCCATCAATGGGTACAGGACAAGCACGACCCCAACTCGGTTTATCTCGACTCGCAGACAATCTCGCCAGGCGCAGTGTTCAGCTACGAGGTCCATTACGGCGGGTCGGGAAACCGCAACTTCACGGTGGGCGACAGCATCTTCCATTGCCACCTCTATCCGCATTTCGCGCAGGGGATGTGGGAGCTATGGCGAAGTCATGACGTGTTCGAGGCGGGCACGCCGGACCGCAACTTGCCGGACGGCGAGATCGTCGGCGGCTCGCCCAACCCGGCCGTCGTGCCGCTGCCGCGCACCCCGATGGCGCGCATGCCTTCCGCGGCGATGAAGGGATTTCCGTTCTTCATCGCGGGCGCCGCCGGCCATCGGCCGCCGCAGCCGCCGCTGGACCTCGACGGTGACGCGGCCGCCAATGAAGTCAGCGACGGCGGCCTGCCGCGGCATCGGTTCGAGGATGCGACCCGGCAGGACGCCGGCGCCGAGATCCCGACCAAGGATCCGGCGGACCCGCTGTGCCTGGACCCGCCCGCGGCCGGGGACCTCTACGACAAGGGGCGCTCGAACGCGGCGTGCGTCGCCGGCCGGGTCCGCGCGCTCAACGCCGACCCACAGCTGGTGGCCTTGGCCCAGAAGCTTTCGACGGCGCAACTCAGGCTGTTCCCGCGGGACGCCGATGGCAACGACGGGACGGCGGAGGAGAAGCGGGCGATGGCGTTCCATGCCGGCCAGGCGGGAGTTGATGGCCAGCCGGCGGTCGCGGAGGACACTCGCTTCGGCTGGCAGGCAAAGGGCTATTCCACCTGCCTGCCAAACGGCACGTGCGACACTCCCAACCAACGCAAGCTCTTCCACGTGAACGGCAGCAGCGGGCCAAAACCCGGGGCGCCTTACGCCAATCCCTGCCCGCACGAATTCGACAACCCGTTGCGTCCGCGGACCTACCGCGCCGCGTACGTGCAGTTCGACATGACGGTGAACAAGTCCGGCTGGCATGATCCGCAGGCGCGCATCGCCGTCCTCGAGCAGGACGTCAAGGACACCTTCACCGGCGCCCGCCCACCAGAGCCGCTATTCTTCCGCGCCCGCTCCGGCGAGTGCGTCGTGTTCAAGGCCACGAATCTGATCCCTAGCAATCTCAATCTCGACGACTACCAGGTGTTCTCGCCGACCGACGTGCTGGGCCAGCACATCCACCTGGTGAAGTTCGACGTCACCTCGTCGGACGGGTCCGCGAACGGCTGGAACTACGAGGACGGAACCCTGGCCGCCGATGAGGTTCGCGAGCGGATCGCCGCGTACAACCGCTACCAGCAGTCGATCGGTTCGAGCAAGCGGCTCGCCCCGCAGATGCACCGGATGTTCCGCGATGGCGGCAACATGGCCGGCGACGAGCGCGGTCTATGTCCACCCGAGACCGATCCGCTCGCGTGGGACAGCGCCCGGATCGGCCTCGAGCACCCGTTTTGCGGCGCCCAGACCACGGTGCAGCGCTGGTGGGCCGACCCGCTCCTCAACCGGCCGGTGAATGCCGGCGGGCAAGACCGGACGCTGCTCACCGTGTTCACGCACGACCATTTTGGACCCAGTTCGCACCAGCACCACGGCCTCTATGCCGCGCTGGTAGTCGAGCCCGCTGGGTCGATCTGGCAGACGCTGGACGGCCGGGATCTCGGCACCGGCCGCTCGCCGCGCGCCGATGGCGGCCCGACCTCGTATGCGGCCAACATCATCACGCCCAAGCAGGGGCAACCGTGCAATCTCACCACCGACCCATCCTGCGTCGACCCCGAACGGACGGCGCGCGAGTTTGCGCTCGCGTTCGCCGACTACGCGCTGGTCTATACCGACCGCAAGGGCGCCGGGATGCAGCCGGTCAACCCGGTCAATCGCGTGGACGGCAACCTGCCGAGCCCAGTGTTGCACACGGGAACACCGGCGCCGGAAGGCATCTCGACCAAGGACCCCGGGACGCAGTTACTTAACTACCGGAACGAACCGATCCCGCTGCGGATCAGCGAGCAGGTGGTTCACGCGCCCGGCGAGACGCCGCGCAATCCGCTGTCCTGCACCGATCTGCCGGACGGTCGGAGATCCTGCAGACAGCAACGGTCCGGCCCGACCGGCGACATGGCCAATCTGTTCAGCTCGAAGATCCACGCCGACCAGGGCGACAGTGGGCACGCAATCTTCACCGAGTCGCTCGGCCCGGCGCGGCAGCCGGGCGACCCGGCCACGCCGCTGTTGATGGCCTATGCCGGCGATCGCGTGCAGGTGCGCCTGATCCAAGGCGCACAGGAGGAGAACCACATCTTCAACATGCACGGGGTGAAGTGGCTGTCGCAGCCGAACTCGCCGAACAGCGGCTACATGAATGCACAGCCGATCGGAATCTCCGAGCATTTCGAGTTCAATCTTACCATCGACCCGGCGTCGCCGCAGCGAGATACCGAATACCTCTATTCCGCGACCGCCACGGACAATCTGTGGGACGGTCAGTGGGGGTTGCTTCGCGCCTACGAGTGGAAAAGCCAGAAAACCTTTCTCGCTCGCCTGCCGTCCAATCCGGCGGCGCCGTCGGACGTCGTCATGCCGGCCGCCGGTAGTTCCTGTCCGTCCGCAAGTCCGCAACGGCGCGTCGAGGTGTCGGCGGTACTCGCGAGCAAGTGGCTGGAGAGCGCACCCGGCGTTAACGACGGTGCGCTGAGTTACAATGGATGGGCGAGCTTGAACGATCCGGGCGGAATCCTGTTCGTCCGAACGAAGGAGACAGCACAGCGGGAGCCGGCTGCCGCCGAACGGCTGATCTGCGACGCGGCGAACCCAAACCCCGCCTTGCAATGCGTCAACCGGCGGCGACCGGAGCCGCTGATCCTGCGTGCGGCGGCCGACGAGTGCCTGTTCGTGACGCTGCGAAATGAATTGCCGGCTGAGATGCCGGACACATGGCGTGACGCCTCGCACCCCGATGTGGACACCTATCGGCGAAGCTGGAGCTTCAACACGATGCCGCCGACGACGCCGGGCTTCAACTTCAACCAATTCGCTTCCTCCAGCCGAGTGGGTCTGCATCCGCAACTCGTCGCCGTGAACGGTCTGAGCGAGGACGGCTCGTTCATAGGCTTGAACGAGGATTCCACGGTCGCACCCGGGGAGGTGGGTCGCCCCTACCACTGGTATGCCGGCGAGTTCTCGCTGAAGCTCAAGCAGCGAGGCGACGGCCGCCGCATGCTCGATCCGGACCCGGCACCGATCGAGTTCGGCGCGATCGCGCTGCGCGACATGGCGGACGTGATCAAACACAGTTCCCATGGCGCGGTCGGCGCCTTGGTGATCGAGCCGAAGGGTGCGGAGTGGCGGACCGACCTCGAAGCCGGACGCAACGACCGCAGCGTCGCGTCCGCGGCCGTCGAGTACACCGACGCCAAGGGCGTCAAGCGCGGCTTCCGCGACTTCGTAGTCGTCTATCAGGACGATGTCAGCCTTCGGCAGCGGGACACGGCACTGCCCAACCTGCGCGACGCGGACGATGCGGAAGACACCGGGCACAAGGCCTTCAACTATCGCACCGAGCCGCAATGGGCGCGGGTTCCAGGCAGCGCCCTCAGCCGAGCCGGGCATGATGAACGACTACGATTTCGGCGATGCGTTCAGCTCACGCGTTTCGCGCGGGGATTGCGTGGCCGATCCAGCGCACGGCAAGTTCTGCGACCCGGAGACGCCGATCTTCGAAGCAAACGCCGGTGATTCGGTTCGCTTTCGCGTCGTCGACCCCGCCGGTCATCCGCGCAACCACGCTTTCACGCTGTTCGGGCACGACTGGCTCATGAACCCTTGGGTATGCGATTCCAACTCCTCGGTGATGGGCTGGAACCAGTTCAGCGAAAACCGGATCGGCTCGTCCGGCGCCATCGGTCCAGCCCGGCACCTAAACATCGTCACAACCGCGGGAGGCGATTTCCACGTTCCGGCGACTACCTCTACCGCACGCAAGAGGGCTTCATGTTCTCCGGCGGCCTTTGGGGACTGTTTCGCGTCCATCCTGAAGCCGGTGGCTGGCACAACGCGCCGCCCCGGACGTTCTGCAAAGCCGGACGCTGACGAACCAAGCTGAAAGGGCTGCGATGCCGACCGCTCTCATCACCAGCCGGGCCAAGTTTCCCTCCGACGCGGATCCGAACGCCGACGCTATCGGCTGGGATCGCTTCTCCGACCGCAAGCCGATCGACTTCGGCGGCCGGCCGGCACTGCAAGGCGTGACCGACAAGCTCGGCAACCCGTTCGAGATCGCCATACGGAGCGGTCACTTGGCGGGTCGGAGGCAAGATGGCGGACCGAGCTGGGCGGGCAGCTTCGCCTCCGGCGAGGCGCTGCTGTTCACCGATTTCTCGCCTGGTCCGCTGGAGTTCACGTTCAGCAAGCCGCTGCGGGGCGCGGGAGCGCAGATCAACGTCAAGGACCCGGTTGAGCATGTGAACGTGGGCATCGCCGCCTTCGACGCCAACGGCACCCACATCGGCGGCGGCACTACCTTGGCATTCTTCAGCAACAACGGCGGTGGATCGGCGCCGTTTGTGGGCGTTCTCGATTCGCCGGCCGACACACGCCGGATCACGCGGATCAGCTTCTTCATTGG
>CBDCJX010000004.1:0-24340 GCA_965218045.1 Acetobacteraceae bacterium
ACCGACGCCGCGACACCCGCGATCGCCGCATCGTCGGTGACATCGAGTGCTTGGAAACGCGCCGCGCCGCCGCTTGTGACAATGCCGGACGCGACCGCGCTGCCCTGCTCGTGATCGATATCCGTCACGATCACCGAGGCGCCGGCCTCGGCGAGAAGCTCGCAGGCCGCCCGGCCGATCCCCGAGGCGCCGCCGGTGACAAGCGCGATCCTGCCGCTGAGGTCCATTCGCTCCTCCCTGATCCTCGGCGCCAAGGCGGCGCTCGACCGCAATATCCCTGGCTTGAACGTTTGCAAAGATTTGTCGGCCGCGAAGATGGGAGCCGCCTTGCCATGCCGGTGGCGCGGGCCGATCTCGAAGGCATCATGTCCGCATCCCACGCCCAAACCAGGCCGCACGGCTTTCCCTTCGACAACACCTATGCGCGATTGCCGGAGCGCCTCTTCGCGCGGCTCGATCCGACGCCGGTCGACAGCCCGCGTCTGGTGCAATTGAACCGGGCGCTGGCGGCCAGCCTCGGCCTCGACGCCGACGCCTTGGCTGACCCCGCGATGGTGCAGGTGCTGGCTGGCAACCGCATCCCCGAGGGCGCGCAGCCGATCGCGCTGGCCTATGCCGGCCACCAGTTCGGCCATTTCGTGCCGCAGCTCGGCGACGGGCGCGCCATCCTGCTCGGCGAGGTGATGGGGCGGGACGGCGCCCGGCGCGACATCCAGCTGAAAGGCTCCGGGCCGACGCCGTTCTCGCGTGGTGGCGACGGCCGCGCCGCGCTGGGACCGGTGCTGCGCGAGTATATCGTGAGCGAGGCGATGGCGGCGCTGGGCGTGCCGACCACCCGGGCCCTGGCCGCGGTGACCACCGGCGAGCCCGTGCGGCGCGAAACCATGCTGCCCGGCGCCGTGCTCACCCGCGTCGCCGCCAGCCACATCCGCGTCGGCACCTTCCAGTATTTCGCCGCCAGGGGCGACATCGAGGCGCTGCGAACCCTGGCGGACCACGCGATCGCCCGCCACTATCCCCGGGCCGGCCAGGCCGAGCACCCATATCGGGCGCTGCTGGAAGCGGTGATCGCGCGTCAGGCGGAGCTGATCGCGCAATGGATGCTGATCGGCTTCATCCACGGCGTGATGAACACCGACAACACGGCGATCTCCGGCGAGACGATCGACTACGGCCCGTGTGCCTTCATGGACGCCTACGACCCGGCGACGGTGTTCAGCTCGATCGACCAGCTCGGCCGCTATGCCTACGCCAACCAGCCGCTGGCCGCGCAATGGAATCTCGCGCGGTTCGCCGAGACGCTGCTGCCGCTGCTGGACGAGAACGAGGAGGCCGCGTTGGCATCGGCGCGGGAGGCGCTTGCCGGGTTCGCGCCACGCTTCGAGGCGGCCCATCTCGGCGGTCTGCGTCGCAAGCTCGGCCTGTCCATCGAGCACCAGGGGGATGCGGCGCTGGCGAAAGACCTGCTGGAGCGGATGGCGGCGAACGGCGCCGACTTCACCCTGACCTTTCGCCTGCTATGCGACGCGGCGGCGGGGTTTTCCGGCGACGCGGCGGTGCGAACGCTGTTCGCCGACCCGGACGTCTACGACTCGTGGGTCGTGGGTTGGCGGCAACGTCTCGACGCGGAGCCCGGGTCGCCGGCAGCGCGCCGCTCCGCCATGCAGTCGGTCAACCCGGCCTACATCCCGCGCAACCACCTCGTCGAGGCCGCGCTCCAGGCGGCGGTCACGCGGCAGGATTTCTCCCGCTTCGAGGACCTGCTCGCTGTCCTGTCACGCCCCTATGAGGACAGGCCCGACCTGGAGCGCTACGCCGCGCCGCCGCGAGCCGAGGAGCGTGTGCTGCAAACCTTCTGCGGCACCTGAGGCGGCTGATTTAGTTTCGTATCCGGAACGATTAGGTCACGCGTCGGCGCGGGGCGTTACCAGGGTTCGGAAATTCCGCTTGGTGGGTCGCGGACGGCCCGGGTCGACTTGCTTGCCGGGCGGATGGCGAGACGGCGGGAGCGGCCGTTCGCGGGCGTTTTGGCGGAACTTCGCTCGGACGCTACGGCGTCGGCGGACGCTACGGCGTCGGCGGACGCTACGGCGTCGGCGGACGCTACAGCGTCAGCGGACGCTACAGCGTCAGCGGACGCACCATAGCCGGGGGGCGCGGCGGCGGGCGTGGCCGCCTCGCGCATACGCCGCGTGTGCAAGACAGGGTGCTCGGATAACCTTATGGCCAGCATCTGGCAGAGCGGGCGCAGCAGCCGGCCCATCTGCGGCGCGGCTTGCAGCAGCGCCACCATCTCCGGGTCGGACAGCAGATGATTAAGTTGGGTACCGTAGGCCCCTGCCTCCGGCGCCAGCCGAAACAGCCAGGCGAAGCCGCGCGGCAGACGCTCGGCCGGACGATCCGCCGGATCATCCGACTTGCGCCGCTTCGCTTGCCGGTCGGCGCGGCAACCGGCCGACGTCGCCGACGGGAGCTCGCCCGAGCGGACCCGGGCGACAAGCCTGGCGAACCGCTGGCCCGTGCGGCTCAGCCGCTTCCAGATCAGGATGTGGATGGGCCCGATAACCGCACCCCGCGCGGCAACGGCCTGGCACAGTACTCCTATGATGTAGGCGAAGCGGTCTGCGGCGGGGAGGACGACGTAGCTCATGGATGGTGTGTATAAGTGAGTTGGAGTAACGTTTCAACCAGGATTGTTATCCAGAATCACGCCAGACACCGTGTTCCTCACTGTTTGCAACCGTGGGTGGATTTTCGCCGCGATGACCAGTGTGTGCCATTGAGTCTCGATATAAGGTGAGGTCGTCCACCGCCGCTGCCTTTAAGGTCCATGCCACATCCGCCTATCCCTGCCACCCGCCGGCGTATCCCGCACCCCATCGGGGCCGCCGCGTTTTTCTGAGTGTCGGCCGCATTCGCATGAGCTTGTACGACGAACCGATCCTCAACGCGCCGACCCGGCATCACGCGCTGGACGATGACGGGCAGCCGCTCGATCTGGCGCCGCTCGCCGGCCGCCGCCGCTCAAGACTGCTCACGCCGGTGCCTCGGGCGAAGAAGAAGAGCAAGAAAGCCGAGCAGGCCAGCCTCGGCCTCACCGAGGCCGCAGGTCTGTCCACCGCCGAGCAGGATTACGACCTCAACCGGATCATCAACGAAATCCGCGGCCACGTGGATACCTGGCGCGCCATCCCGAACCCGAACGACTGGGGCGTGACACCCACCACGGCACGGCTGCTCCAGCATTGGCGCGCGCCCGACTTCGCCGGCACTCGCCCGTTCTTCTGCCAGATCGAGGCGATCGAGACCTGCATCTGGCTCACCGAGGTGGCGCGGGACCAACGCCGTTACGCGTCGATCTGGACGTATCTGCGCGAGGCCAACAAGCAGGCCAACCCGGAGCTGTTCCGCATCGCGCTAAAAATGGCGACCGGCAGCGGCAAGACGACGGTGATGGCGATGCTGATCGCCTGGCAAGCCATCAACGCCGCCCGCTCGCCCGCGAGCACGCTGTTCAGCCGCTATTTCCTGATCGTCACCCCGGGCATCACCATCCGCGACCGCCTGCGCGTCCTGCGCACCAATGACCCGCTTAGCTACTACCGCGACCGCGAGCTGGTGCCGGCCGACATGCTGGCCGACATTGACCGGGCAAAAATCGTCATCACCAACTACCACGCGTTCCAGCGGCGCGAGACCATGGACGTCTCCAAGGTCGGCCGCTCCTTGCTACAGGGCCGCGACGACCCGCTCGACACCTTGGAAACCGAAGAGCAGATGGTGAACCGCGCCGTCGGCGAGCTGAAGGACATCAAGGGCGTGGTGGTGATTAACGACGAGGCGCACCACTGCTACCGCGAAAACCCCGGCGAGGCGGAAATCATCACCGGGGCGGAACGCGAGGAGGCCAAGCGCAATCGGGAAGCGGCGCGGCTGTGGATCTCCGGCCTGGAGGCCGTGCAACGCAAGCTCGGCATCACCACCGTGTACGACCTGTCGGCGACGCCGTTCTTCCTGCGCGGCTCCGGCTACGCCGAGGGCACGCTGTTCCCCTGGACGTGCAGCGACTTCTCGCTGATGGACGCGATCGAAAGCGGCATCGTCAAGCTGCCGCGCATTCCGGTGGCGGATAACCTGCCCAACAGCGAGACGCTGACGTTTCGCAATCTATGGGATCATGTCGGCAAGCAGATGCCGAAAGCCGGCGTCGGCAAGGGCGGAAGGGGAGACCCGCTGCTGCTGCCGGCCAAGCTGCAAACCGCCCTCTACGCCCTCTACGGCCACTACAAGAAGACATTCGACGAATGGGATCAGGAGAACATCGGCCTCCCGCCCGTTTTCATCGTGGTGTGCAACAACACCGCGACCTCGCTGCTCGTCTACGAATGGATTTCCGGCTTCGAGCGCGCGGCCGAGGGCGAGCGGAGCCAGTTCAAAAACGGCCATCTCGAGCTGTTCCGCAACTATGACGACCACGATAGACGCCTCGCCCGCCCCAACACCTTGCTGATCGACAGCGAGCAGATCGAAAGCGGCGACGCGCTCGACAAGAATTTTCGCGACATGGCCTCGATCGAGATTGAGCAGTTCAAGCGCGAGCGCGCCACCCGCATGGGCGCCGGCGAGGCGGCCGACATCACCGATCAGGATTTGTTGCGCGAGGTGATGAACACGGTCGGCCGCAAGGGGCGGCTCGGCGAGGGCATACGCTGCGTCGTCTCGGTCTCCATGCTGACCGAGGGCTGGGACGCCAACACTGTCACCCACATCCTCGGCCTCCGCGCCTTTGGCACCCAGTTGTTGTGCGAGCAGGTGGTCGGCCGCGGCCTGCGTCGGCAATCCTACGAGCTGAACGCTGACGAGAAATTCAACGTGGAATACGCCGACGTGCTCGGCATCCCGTTCGACTTCGCCGCGCAGCCCGTGGTGGTGAAACCGAAGCCGGCCAAGCCCACCACCCGCATCCACGCCGTCGCCGCGCGCGAGGCGCTGGAAATCATTTTTCCTCGTGTCGAGGGTTATCGCGTCGAGTTGGCCAACGACCGCCTGGTCGCGACTTTTTCGGAGGACAGCCGGTTGGTGCTGACACCCGAGCTGGTCGGCCCGGCGAAGACCCGCATGGAGGGTATTGTCGGCGCGGGGATCACGCTCGACACCGCCGTGCTGGACGCGATGCGACCTAGCACCGTGACCTACGAGCTGGCCAAGCACCTGCTCTACAAGCGCTACCGGGACCCCGGCGAGCCGGCAAGGATGCACCTGTTCCCCCCGTTGCTGCGCATCGTCCGGCGTTGGATCGACGAGGGCTATCTGGTCTGCACCGGCGAGACCAAGCCGGCGATGCTCGCCTACGAGGAGATCAAGGACCAGGCGGCGGAACGCATCGCTAACGCCTGCCTGCAGAGCAGCGGCGGCGGCGGCGAGGTGCGCGCCATGCTCGATCCGTACACGCCAAGCGGCTCCAGCCGCTTCGTCAACTTCACCACGACAAAAGACGTGTTCACCACCCGCGCCGACCGCTGCCACGTCAACGCCGCCATGCTGGACAGCGCCTGGGAGGCCGAGTTCTGCCGTGTCGCCGAGGACCATCCGCGCGTGCTGGCCTATGTGAAGAACCAGGGGATGCAGTTCGAGGTGCCGTATCGCGACGGCGCCCAACCCCGGCGCTACCGGCCGGACTTCATCGTCCGGCTCGATCGCGGCGCGGCCGAGCCGTTGAACCTGGTAGTCGAGATCAAAGGCTTTCGCAGTGGGGACGCGCAACTGAAGGCCGAGACCATGCGCAAGCTGTGGGTGCCCGGCGTCAACGCGCTCGGCGCCTACGGGCGCTGGGATTTCGCCGAGTTCACCGAGGTATTCGAGATCGAGGCCGCGTTCGGCAAGCTGGTAGGCAGCCTGCTGACCGCCGCCGAGCAAGTCGCCGAGGACGTTTAAGCATGGCCCGCCTGCCCAAGCCGCCGACCGCCGCCGCCGCGCGACCGGTCGAGATTTTCAAGCACCCGGCCGCCGCCCGGCGCAACATCCCGACCGCCGAGCTGCAATCCCTCGCACAGAAGGCGGAGGAGCACGCGCCGGTCGCTCCCGCGCATTACACCCGCGCGCGTCCGTTGCCGCCGGGCACGACGCGGCCGCGCGACGAGAGCCGCGACCCGCAGGTGATCTGGAACGGCGTGCGTATCAAGCTCACCCCGGCACAGATAGAACAGTTGCAGATCACCGGCGAGGTGGAGGTCGGCGACGCGCAACTGGTCTGGCGCGGCAAGGACGCGCGGGACTGGTCCGACCTCGTGGTGCAGCCGCCGCCGATCTACGTGCAGGAAAAGGTGCAACCCAAGCAGATCATCGCCGATCTGCAACGCCAGTCGGCGGCGCGGCGGGCGGCGGAGCAGGGTGCCGGTCCGGACTTGTTCGCCGACTTTAACGGTTTGCCGGACCCGGAAGCGCGGCTGGAGTTCTACCAGCACGACCAGCACTGGTCGAACCGCATGATCCTGGGCGACAGCCTGCAAGTGATGGCGAGCCTGGCCGAGCGCGAGGGGCTGCGCGGCAAAGTGCAGTGCATCTATTTCGACCCGCCGTATGGCATCAAGTTCAACAGCAACTGGCAGGTGTCGACCCAGAGCCGCGACGTGAAGGACGGCAAGCAGACCGACATCAGCCGCGAACCGGAACAGGTGAAAGCATTCCGCGACACGTGGAAGGAGGGCATCCACTCGTATCTGACGTATCTACGCGATCGGCTGACGGTAGCCCGCGAGCTGCTGACGGAAAGCGGGTCGATCTTCGTGCAGATCGGCGACGAGAACGTGCATCGCGTGCGGGCGGTAATGGATGAGGTATTTGGGGCAGAGAATTTCGTCTCCATGATTTCTTTCGTTAAGACGTCAGCGACAGGATCAAAGTTCCTAGACATTAATTCAGACTATCTACTGTGGTACGCGAAAAGGATGTCAGACCTGAAATTTAGGACACTGTATTGAAGACAAATCTGATGCACTGATTCAGGAACAATATCATCGAATGGATGAAGGCCGCGTCGGGCAGGGTGACAAGCGGTATATGGCAGGAGACATGAGTTCCCAGGGAGCTTCGCCAGCGGGAACTTACCCCTTTGCGTCTGCTGGCAAGGTTTTCAGTCTCGCGCCGAATACGCATTGGAAGGCCGGACGGTCCGGGATGCTCAGACTGGGTGCCGCAAGTAGACTCATTGGTTTAGGGAAACGTCTGCGTTACAAGCGCTACGCGGATGACTTTCCATATGTTCCGATCGCCAACGCGTGGGAAGACACCGTAATCTCCGGGTTCGCCGAGGCAAAAAGCTACGTCGTTCAAACGTCGGCTAAGGTAATCAGCCGCTGCATCCTCATGGCCACCGACCCAGGCGATCTTGTGCTCGACCCCACCTGCGGCTCCGGCACCACCGCCACCGTGGCGGAGCAGTGGGGAAGACGGTGGATCACCATCGACACGTCCCGCGTCGCCCTTGCCCTGGCGCGCACCCGGCTGATGGCCGCGCGCTACCCCTATTACCTGCTGGCCGATAGCCGCGAGGGGCGCGCCAAGGAAGCGCAGCTCACCGGCACCCAAGCGCCCGATACGCCCACCCAGGGTGACCTGCGGCAGGGCTTCGTCTACGACCGCGCGCCGCACGTCACCCTGAAATCCATCGCCAACAACGCCGAGATCGACGTGCTGTGGGAGGACGCGCAACGCACGCTCGAACCGCAACGCGCCGCCCAACGCCGCCCTCGGCGAGACCTGGGAGGAGTGGCAGATACCGCGCGAGGCCGGCGCCGCCTGGCCCGCCGAAGCCCGCCGCGCGCACGCCGAATGGTGGCAGGCGCGCATCGCCCGCCAGACCGCGATCGACGCCTCCATCGCCAAGCGCGCCGAGGTGGAGCTGCTCTACGACCGCCCCTACGAGGACAAGAGCCGCGTGCGCGTCGCCGGGCCGTTCACCGTGGAATCGCTCTCGCCGCACCGCGTGCTGCCGCATGACGACACCGAGCTGTACGACGAGCTGGACGCCGCCGGCGGCAGGCAGGCGCAACTCGGCCCGCGCAACGCCGCCCCGCCCACCGACTTCGCCGAGATCGTGCTGGAACACCTGCGTTCCGCCGGCGTGCACCAAAGCCAGAAATCCGACAGCATCCGCTTCACCAGCCTGACCGGCTGGCCCGGCCGCTTCATCGCCGCCGAGGGCCGCTTCACCGAAGCCGAGCAGGAACGCCGCGCCGGCATCCTGATCGGCCCGGAGTTCGGCACCCTCTCGCGCCCCGACCTGGTCGCCGCCGCGCGCGAGGCCGCCGACGCCCGCTTCGACCTGCTGATCGCCTGCGCCTTCAACTACGACGCCCACACCGCCGACCTCACCAAGCTCGGCCCGCTGCCGATCGTGAAGGCGCGCATGAACCCCGATCTGCACATGGCCGACGACCTCAAGAACACCGGCAAGGGCAACCTGTTCGTGGTGTTCGGCGAGCCCGACGTGGTGGTGCGCGACACCGCCGACGGCCTGGTCGAGGTGCAGGTGCTCGGTGTGGACGTGTTCGACCCGCAGACCGGCGACATCCGCTCCGGCGGCACCGACAGCATCGCCGCCTGGTTCATCGACACGATGTACGACGAGGAAAGTTTCCGCGTGCGTCACGCCTACTTCCTCGGCACCAACGATCCCTACAAGTCGCTGAAGACCGCGTTGCGGGCCGAGATCGATGAGGCAGCCTGGGCCACCCTGTATCGCGACACCTCCCGCCCGTTCCCCCGCCCCGACAGCGGGCGTATCGCGGTAAAGGTAATCAACCATTTCGGCGACGAGGTGATGAAGGTGTTCGCGATATGATGGCGCGCCGTCCGCATGGCTGAGTTCCGCCTCGCCGAGACGTTCACCCAGTCGCTGGCGCGGCTCGATGGGCAGTCGCAGAAGGCGGCCAAGATCGCCGCGCTCGACCTCCAGCTCAACCCGGCGGCACCCGGCCTGCGCTTCCATCGGATCACCGACTCGCGTGACCCGAACTTCTGGTCGATCCGCGCCGGCTCCGACATCCGCATCATCGTCCACAAGACCGAAACCAGCTTTCTCCTCGCCTACGTCGGCCACCACGACGCCGCCTATGCCTGGGCCGAGCGGCGCCGGCTCGAAACACATCCCCGCACCGGCGCGATCCAGCTCGTCGAGGTGCGCGAGCGGGTGGAGGACATCGCCACCCCGGCCGCCGCCGAACCCGGCATCCCGCCCGAGGCTCCGCCGGCACCGCCCGTGTTCGCCGATCTCTCCGCCGACGACCTGCTCGGCATCGGCGTGCCGCCCGACTGGCTCGCCGACGTGCAAGCGGCCACCGAGGACAGCTTTCTTCAAGTTGCCGAACACCTGCCGGCCGAGGCAGCCGAGGCGCTGCTGGACTACGCCGTCTCCGGCCGCCTGCGCCCCGCACCGGCAATGCCCGTGCCGTCGGGCGCAGCACCCGATCCGTTCGCCCACCCCGACGCGCAACGCCGCTTTCGCGTCGTCGAGAACCAGGAGGAACTGGCGCGCGCGCTGGACGCGCCGTGGGAGCGCTGGATCGTCTTCCTGCATCCAACCCAGCAGGGCGTGGTCGATCGCGCCTTCAACGGCCCCGCGCGCGTTGCCGGCTCGGCCGGGACCGGCAAGACCGTGGTCGCCCTGCACCGCGCCGTCCGCCTCGCCCGCGCCTCGGCCGAGCGGCGGGTGCTGCTCACCACCTTCTCGCAGCCGCTGGCGAGCGCGCTCGAACGTCGGGTCGCGGCTTTGGCGGCGGGCGCCCCCGGCGTGGTGTCGCGCATCACCGTCGCACCGTTCCGCACCGTCGCCGACGAGCTGTTTCAGCTCGCCTTCGGAAGCCGCCCGTTTCCCGCCTCGGACGAGCAGATACGCCATGCCGTGACCAAGGCGGCGGAGAGCGTCGGCGGCACCGGCTACCCGTTGCGTTTTCTGCTCCCCGAGTGGCGGCACGTGGTGGACGCCTGGCAGATCGACAGCGTGGACGCCTACGCCTCGGTGCCGCGCCTCGGCCGCAAGAGCCGGATGAGTGCCGGGCAGCGCGAGCGCCTGTGGCCGGTGTTCGCCGCGACCCGCGCCTCGCTCGCCAAGCGCGGCCTGCTCACCTGGTCGGAGATTTTCGGCCGCGCCACCGACCACTTCGCCGCTCAGACGCACAAGCCATTTTGCCACGTGGTGGTGGACGAGGCGCAGGATCTGGGCGTGCCCGAGCTGCGCTTCCTCGCCGCCATCGCGCCAGCCGGGCCGGACGCGCTGTTCTTCGCCGGCGATCTGGGCCAGCGCATCTTCCAGCAGCCGTTCTCCTGGAAGGAGCTCGGGGTCGAGGTGCGGGGTCGCTCGTCCACGCTCACGGTGAACTACCGCACCTCGCACCAGATCAGGCGTTTGGCGGACCGGCTGCTGCCGTCCTCGGTGCGCGACGTCGACGACCCGGCGGACGGGCGCGGCGACGAGCGCGACCGCACGGTCTCCATCTTCAGCGGCCCCGAACCGGAACTGCACCGTTTCGCTTCACCCCAGGAGGAGATCGAGGCTGTCGCCGCCTGGCTCCGCGTGGCGATGCAAGAGGGGGTCGCGCCGGCCGAGATCAGCGTGTTCGTGCGCAGCCGCGACCAGATGGACCGCGCCCGCGCCGTCGTGGCGGGCTTGGGCGTTTTGTCGCTGGAGTTGTCGGACCGCGACGAGGCGCCCGGCGCGCGCTTGCCGATCGGCACGATGCATCTCGCCAAGGGATTGGAGTTCAAGGCGGTGGCGGTGATGGCGTGCGACGACGACGCGCTGCCGCTGCGATCCAGGATCGAGTCCGTCGCCGACGAGGTCGAGCTCGACCACGTCTACGAGACCGAGCGGCACCTGTTCTACGTCGCCTGCACCCGCGCCCGCGACCGCCTGCTCGTCTCCGGCGTCAAGCCAGGCTCGGAATTCCTCGACGATCTGGCGAGCCGTAGCCGCTAGGCCGAAAAACTTATAACGATGGCGGAGAGGGTGTCCTATAATCCAACGTCCAGGACGGCCCGAAGAGACCCGTAGATGTTTGATTTTCCATAGTTCCTGAACCGAGTTTGGCTGGCATCGTCCAACACAATCCGGCACAATCCACGTCTGACTTGTGGGTAGGATCGTGGGTAGGATGGTTCGGATCCTGAACCGGCTAAGCGCTCGAGCAGTCGCAACGTCGGTCAAACCTGGCTATCACCCAGATGGTGCGGGGCTCTACGTTCAGGTAACGAGCACGGGGGTCAAATCCTGGATTTTCCGCTACACACGCCATGGACGCGCCCGCGAGATGGGGCTGGGATCTTTTCAAGCGGCATCGTTGGCGCAAGCCCGAGCTGCTGCAACCGCTTGCCGCAGTCAAGTACGCGAGGGCGTCGGTAGTGCCCTAGTTTGAAATCCTGCGGCCGCCGTCCGATTCCGGAATGCTTGCGACGCACGGATGAAGGTCGGGTATTCTCCGGATATGGCAAAACACCCGAAGCGCCCCCGTGATCCTAACCAGCTCGCTAAGGCAATTGTGGACTTAGCGACCGGCCAAGCCAGCGACGAACCGACAGCGCATGAGGCTCGCGCCCGAAAGGCGGGTGCCGTTGGTGGACCAGCACGGGCGAAGGCGCTGACACCTGAGCAGCGGGCTGAAATCGCTCGGATTGCCGCCAGCGTGCGTTGGAAGAAGGGCGACTAGGCTGCTGCCTCATCGTCGTCGTCCAAACCGTCCTCTATCTTCATCTCCTCCACGTCATCCGTGAAGTCGAAGATGCCCTGCAACGGCTCCTCGTCGGGGTGCGCGTCGTTGTAGTGGTCAATCTTCATGGCGAGCGCGTAGCAGTCGTTGGCGATGGATCGCCGCTCCTGCTGAACGCTCTTCTCCACGTGCGGTCTTGGTGCGTCATCTATATCGCCCCACACGAACAGCGGGAGGCCGTTGTTACCCCGGGTCCGGACCGGAATGTTGGCCCGGTAGCGTCGGCCCTTGGTGTCGGTTCGGGTTTCTTCCCTTAAGGCGTCCGCCAAATCGTTCGCTAGGCTGGCGCTGAGGTCTACTGGCCTTGGTTTCCACAGCCCCTTCGAGATTGCCCAGTAGGCTACCTCGCGTAGCTCCACAGGATCGGTGGAAACCTCTTCACGGTATCGCTGCCAGATTTGGCGAACCTGTTCCTTGTAGTTTGCCACTCGCCTGATCCTTACCGATCAACCGGGACGGTATCGCCCCAGCCGTCCATCATCATCGACCTAGCAAGGCACCTGCGTATCTTCACAAGATGTGCGCGCAGCAAGTCGTAACGACTCAGAATGCGATGCAATTGGCCCACAACCAAACCCGGATGCACCTGCATCCGCTTTGCGAAGGCCATTACCTCACGATCAGGGAACATTGGTCGTTTGCGAAGATAAAAGGACTGCATCTTTTCAGTCGGAACGCAGAAATCCGCCGCCTCCGAATTGGCAACTCGTTCTTCCTCGCTAATCAAAGACTGGTCGTTGATGTCCATGTCTGCATCCAGCATCGGCGCTTGCCGGCCGTGCCCATGAAGAACATGAGCGCACTCGTGCCGGAGAACAAACCAAAAGTTGTCTATACGGTCGGCACGAAGGGACATGCCAATGACCGGAGAACGGTCGTTAAGCCACAAGCAGACGCCATCGATCTTACTATGCGGGAGCCCTTCGACTACCACGAAACGAACACCCGCCATGTGTAGAAGACGCGGAACGAACCGTACCGCATCGGGGCCGTTCCGGAGTTGCTTGAAGCTTTCGATTGTCTCTTCCAGCTTTGCCCGGCAGTAAGGCTCAACTGCCATTTCAGATGCGATTTGGCGGACGCGAAAAAGCCATGCCAATTGGGGCGGCGGCACATCTTCGTAGACGGTCTTCTTCGCTGAGTGAGCGAGATGGGGAATTTCCTCCAGCGTCCCTACCCCGAAGAAACGGCACACCTGTTCTTCAAGCGATCCCTCGCCGTGCTCAGGATCGATCCAGCCTCGCCTCACCATCTCCCGCAAAGGATATCGCGACAGGATGCGCGCCCGAGCCGATATGGCAGGTTCTGGCTGGTCGGCGTTGCGGACATCCCAGTCGGCCTGAAGCCGCGCAAACGTTTCGGCGGGATGGTCCAGCGCAGCGCTCAAAGCGCGCGCCATGTTATGGCTGATCCCGCGCTTGTCGCCCAAAATCTGATTCACTGACGCAGTTGTCGCTCCGAGCGCATATGCGAGATCGGTCTGATTCCAGCCCTTGGCTTCCATGATCTCGCGGACCAGCGCGCCGGGAGATTTTGCTATGTCAGTGTCCGTCATCTCTATAACCCCCTGAATAGAAGGGATAGGGGCACGCGCCCGCGATGTCAATATCGCATTAGCGTTTACGTTAAACTAGTGGAAATGCTTGACTAAAGGATTGGGTAAGTTAGAATGGGTCCATGAACAAGCTCCCCGCCGAGAAGCGCGCCACCATCCTGACGCTTCTCTGCGAGGGAAGTAGTCTCCGCGCGATCAGCCGCATAACCGGCGTGAGCCTGGACACCGTGACTAAGCTCCTGATCGATGCTGGCCGTGTTTGCCAGGCATTCCACGACAGGACGGTCCAGAAGGTCTGTGCGAAGCGCGTCCAGTGCGATGAGATTTGGTCCTTCACCTACGCGAAGCAGAAGAATGTCGCGACTGCCAAGGCAGCACCTGAAGAGGCTGGCGACACCTGGACTTGGACCGCCCTGGAAGCAGACTCGAAGTTGCTGATTTCTTGGCTAGTTGGCGGCCGAGACGCCGGCTATGCGCACGTGTTCATGGAGGATGTAGCTACCCGGCTTGCCAATCGGGTGCAGCTCACCACGGATGGCCTGAAGGCTTATCTCAACGCCGTTGAGGGCGCGTTTGGAGCCGACGTGGACTATGCCCAGCTCGTGAAACTCTACGGTGATTCGCCCGGCCCGTCTGGCCGCTACAGCCCGGCCGAATGCACGGGTGCTATCAAGACGCGCGTTGAGGGTAGGCCCGATCGGAAGCATGTCAGCACATCCTACGTCGAGCGTCAGAACCTAACCATGCGGATGCACATGCGCCGCTTCACTCGACTGACAAACGCTTTTAGCAAGAAGATTGAGAACCACGCCCATGCGGTAGCGTTGCACTGTACGTTCTACAACTTCGTCCGTATCCACAAGACGCTCCGGGTTACGCCTGCTATGGCTGCGGGCCTGACCGATCGGCTTTGGGAGATGAAGGATATCGTGGCACTGATCGAGAAGGCCGAGGCTACCGCAGCGCCGAAGGTGCGCGGACCCTACAAGTCGCGCGCCCCCAAACTTGCTTGACCGACACATTCTGTCCGGCTGTGATGCTCCACTCGCGGGCGGAGTAATCGAAAATAGCAGTTGCCTCTATCAGTGCTGCATTATCGTCGGTCAAGACGCTCTACGATTTGACGAAGGCAATGGTAGGTCGTCGAGATGTTGCCGCGTTTGAAGGGAAGATGATCGAATTCCAGGCCAAAATCCTGGATACCCAAGCAGACTTGCTTGCGGCGCAAGAGGAGCGCTCTTCGTTTTTGACACGCATAAGCGATCTTGAAAAAGAAATGGCTGATCTCAAAGCATGGGAAGCTGAGAAAGAGCGATACGAGCTTAAGCAATTTGAATGGGGTGTCTTTGCTTATAGACTGAAACCTGAGGCACAAGTCTCCGAACCAGTGCATTTGCTTTGTGCAAATTGCTTCCAACATGGGCGTAAGTCCCTTATACAAGGCACCGCAGCGATGAACTTCGCATACCGCATACATGCGTGTCCGGTGTGCAAATTGCAGATTCCGATAACCGCCAGCGCGCTGTGCAGCGCGCTGGCACCCGATCCCTATGTCGAACCGACATAGCAGCAGCCAAAGATTTCAAACTAGGGCACTACCCGTGTTGCGAAGTGCCCGCCTTGCCGAGCACCCGTCCGGCGACCGCGTCCAGCTTGGACAACAGCGCGCGCTCGTGCCGGTCGGGAGACGTGATCACCGCATTGTCCAAGGCGCGGTCGCAACCGGCGGAACAGATCGCGCGCTCGGTGCCGATCCGCGGCACCACGTCCTTGATCAGAGCACGCGCCTTGTCGGCGTTCTCCAGCAGCACCCGCACCACCGCGTCCACGGTCACGTGGTCATGATCGGGATGCCAGCAATCGTAGTCGGTCACCATCGCCACGGTGGCGTAACAGAGCTCCGCCTCGCGGGCGAGCTTGGCTTCGGGCATGTTGGTCATGCCGATCACGCCGCAGCCCCAGCTGCGATACAGCTCGCTCTCCGCCTTGGTGGAGAATTGCGGCCCCTCCATCACGAGGTAGGTTCCGCCGCGCGTGACCGGCAGGCCGAGGCCGCGGCAGGCGCCCTCCAGGGCGTCGCCGAGGCGGGCGCAGACCGGGTGCGCCATCGACACGTGGGCGACGACACCCTCGCCGAAAAAGCTCTTCTCGCGCGCGAAGCTGCGGTCGATGAACTGGTCGATGATGACGAAGTGCCCAGGCGGCAGCTCCGCTTTCAGGCTGCCGACGGCGGAGAGCGAGAGCACGTCGGTGACTCCCGCCCGCTTCAACGCGTCGATGTTGGCGCGGTAGTTGAGATGGGTCGGCGAAAGCGGGTGGCCGCGCCCGTGTCGCGGCAGGAACACGCAGCGCACGCCGCTGAGCGTGCCGGATAGCAACGCGTCCGAGGGTGCGCCCCACGGCGTCTCGACCACGCGCCAGGTCTTTTCCTCAAGTCCGTCGATATCGTAGAGACCGGAGCCGCCGATGATGCCGATCACCGGCCCGACCTGCTCCGTCATGCGCTGCCCCTCCCGACCAGCGCGCGGGTCAGTGGACGTCCGCCCACACCTTGCGCTTCACCATGTAGGTGAGGCCCGACATCAGGGCGAGGAACAACACGACCCGAACGCCGATCTGCTTGCGATGCACCATCTCCGGGTTTGCCGCCCAGGTGAGGAAGGTGACGACGTCGTGCGCTTCCTGATCCAAGGTCGCCTTGGTACCGTCGGCATATTCGACCTGATCCGGCTGCAACGGCGGCGGCATCGCGATCTGATGGCCGGGGAAATACTTGTTGTAGTTCATTCCGCTCTGCAGCTTGAAGCCGGGCGGCGGGTCGGTGTAGCCGGTGAGCACGGCGTAGATGTAGTTCGCACCGTCCGGGCGGGCGTTGACCAATAGTGACTGATCGGGCGGCAACGCGCCGTTGTTCGCCGCGCGCGCCGCCTTGTCGTTGGCGAAAGGCGAGTGGAACGCGCTGGACGGCAGTCCCGGCCCGGTCACCGGCTCGCCTTGGTCATTGAGCCCGAGCGGCACGGTGACGTTCGCCGCGATCGCCTTGATCTGATCCGGGGTGAAGCCGATGCCGGACAGATCGCGATAATGCAGCAATTGCATCGAGTGGCAGGTGGAGCACACCTTCTCGTAGACCAGGAAGCCACGTTGCGCGGCGGCGAGATCGAAGGCGCCGAACACGCCCTCGAAACTCCAGTTCTGGTCCGGCGGCGTGGGCGCCTCGGCGTCCTGCGCCCTGGCGAGTTCGGGCCACGCCCAGCCAACGGCGAGCGCGCCGAGCAGTGCCGCGCGGGCTAGCAGGCGAGCGGGGCGCATCACAGCTTCTCCATCGGCTTGGCGGGCGCGCCGCCGGGCAGCGGCCCGCCGCCGCCGGGCGAACGCGAGATCACCGGCCGGCTGATGCTTTCGGGCAGCGGCAGCGGCCGCTCCAGTCGGCCCAGGATCGGCAGGATCACCAGGAAGTGCAGGAAGTAGTAGGTCGTGGCGACCCGGCCGATCACCACCCAGATGCCTTCCGGCTTGTGCGCGCCGACGAAGCCGAGCGCGACCACCGCCAACACCAGCACGAAGATGAACGGGCGATACAGCGGCCGGAACCTCGCACTGCGCACCGGGCTGGTGTCGAGCCACGGCAGCACGAACAGCACCGCGATGGAGCCGAACATCATCAGCACGCCGCCGAGCTTGTTCGGCACCGCGCGCAGGATCGCGTAGAATGGCAGGAAGTACCATTCGGGCACGATGTCGGACGGTGTCTGCAACGGGTTGGCCGGAATGAAGTTGTTCGGGTCTCCCAGAAAGTTGGGGAAGAAGAACACCAGGACCGCGAACACCAGCAGGAACACGCACATCCCCACGCTGTCCTTGATCGTGTAGTACGGATGGAACGGCAGCGTGTCCTGCGGCCCCTTCACGTCGATGCCGAGCGGGTTGTTCGACCCGGTGATATGCAGCGCCG
Organism: Acetobacteraceae bacterium; assembly: GCA_965218045.1. GTDB lineage: Bacteria > Pseudomonadota > Alphaproteobacteria > Acetobacterales > Acetobacteraceae > CAVRCA01. Next base: position 17,273 of record CBDCJX010000004.1, read on the forward strand.
CGACATGCAGGAACACCACGCCGACCAGCACGAACGGCAGCAGGTAGTGCAGCGAGAAGAAGCGGTTGAGCGTCGGGTTGTCGACGCTGAACCCGCCCCACAGCCAGGTGACGATCGACTCGCCGACCAGCGGGATCGCCGAGAACAGGTTGGTGATGACGGTCGCACCCCAGTACGACATCTGCCCCCAGGGCAGCACGTAGCCCATGAAGGCGGTCGCCATCATCACCAGCAGGATGACGACGCCGATCATCCACAGCAGCTCGCGCGGGTATTTGTAGGAGCCGTAATACAGGCCGCGGAACATGTGGATGTAGGTGACGATAAAGAACATCGACGCGCCGTTCTGGTGCACGTAGCGCAGCAGCCAGCCGTAGTTCACGTCGCGCATGATGCGTTGCACGCTGTCGAACGCGAGCGTCGTGTTCGGCACGTAGTTCATCGCCAGGAAGATGCCGGTGGCGATCATGATCATCAGGTTGATCATCGCCAGCGCGCCGAAATTCCAGAAGTAGTTGAAGTTCTTCGGCGTCGGGAAGGTGCCGTATTCGCGCGACATCATGGTGAACACGGGCAGCCGCGTGTCGATCCAGTTGATCACTGGGTTGGGGAAGTCGCTCTTGTGGAGACCGGCCATCAAAAAGTCCTCGTCAGATTGCGCTGCGGCGTCAGCCGATCTTGATCTTGGTGTCGCTCTCGAAGGCGTATTCCGGCAGATAAAGGTTCAGCGGCGCGGGACCATGCCGGACCCGTCCCACCGTGTCGTATTGGCTGCCGTGGCAAGGGCAGAACCAGCCGCCGTACTCGCCACGCGGGTCGGTCGGCTTGTTGCCGAGCGGGATGCAGCCGAGATGGGTGCAGATGCCGATGACGATGATCCACTGATCGTGGCCGGCCTTCACGCGATCGGCGGCGGGCACCGGCTCGATCAGCGCGCTTAGCGGCGCGTCCTTCGCTTCCTGGTATTCCTTCTTGGTAAGGTGGCGGACAAAGATCGGCTTGCCGCGCCACACCGCGGTGATGCCCATGCCCTCGGTGATCGGCGTGAGGTCGACCTCGACCGAGGAGAGCGCCAGCACGTCACGCGAGGGGTTCATCGAAGTGATGAACGGCCAGGCGATCGCGCCCAGGCCGATCGCGGCGCCGGCGCCGGTGACTAGGGTGAGGAAATCGCGTTTGGTGATAACGGGCGGCTGGCCGTGCTGGTCGACGGTGGCGGCGGCGGAGGTTTCGGCCATCTTATCCTCGTTTCCGCGCCGATGATCGGCGACGGTTGTGACACGGACCCGCCCGGCGCGCGCTTGCGTCGGGCCGCGCGGCCGCACCCCGGCCGCGAGCGGCGCGCATACTAGGAGCGAGGCTTCGCCCCTGCAACATGGCTCCGGCCGGCGTTAACATGCCTCGAAACTTGGGATTCCGCCGCATGTCGCAAGCCCCGTCCGATGCGCCGCTACCGCCGCCGCACCAAGCGCTGCGCGAAGCGGCGCGCGCCTGGTTCGAGGCGCTGCGCAACCAGCTGTGCGCCGCCTTCGAGGCGATCGAGGACGAGCAGACCGGGCCTCTCGCCGATCGCCCGCCGGGCCGCTTCGAGCGGAGCGCCTGGCAGCGCCCCTCGGAGGACGGCTCCGATGGCGGCGGTGGGACGATGAGTGTGTTGCGCGGGCGGGTGTTCGAGAAGGTCGGGGTCAACGTCTCCACCGTGTGGGGCGAGTTCAGCCCGGATTTTCGCGCCCAGATCCCCGGCGCCGAGCAGGACCCGCGCTTCTGGGCCAGCGGGATCAGCCTGGTCGCCCACATGCAAAGCCCGTTGGTGCCGGCAGCGCATTTCAACACGCGGATGCTGGTGACCACGCGCGGCTGGTTCGGCGGCGGCGGCGATCTCACGCCGATGCGGCTCGACACGGCGGAGGCGCTGGCTGACGCGGCCGACTTCCACGCGGCGTTCAAAGCTGCGTGCGATCGGCACGGCGCGGGGTATTACGCCGAGTTCAAGGCGTGGTGCGACCGCTACTTCTACCTGCCGCATCGGGGCGAGCCACGCGGCGCCGGCGGCATTTTCTTCGATCACCATTTCAGCGGCGACGCCGAGGCGGACTTCGCCTTCGTCCGCGACGTGGGCGCGGCGTTCCTCGACATCTACCCGCGCATCATCCGCCGCCGCATGGGCGCGGCGTGGACGCCGGCCGAGCGCGCGCATCAGCTCGTGCGGCGCGGGCGCTATGTCGAGTTCAACCTAATCCACGATCGCGGCACGTTGTTCGGTCTGAGGACCGGCGGCAATGTCGAGGCGATCCTGATGAGCTTGCCGCCGGAGGTGCGCTGGCCTTGAATCAGGCGCCGCCCGCCCCGGCGCCGCCCTCGGCCTTGCCCGGACGCAGCAGGAAGGCGAACGGGACGATGATGAACGAGGCAATGGCACAGTACCAGAACACATCGATATAGGCGAGGATCGTCGCCTGGCTGGTGAGCAGCTTGTTGATGCTACCCGTCACCCCATCCAGCGATTGCCCGAACTCGCGGAAGGTCTGCTGGTACTGCAACACCAGGTCCTGGTAGTTCTGATTGAGCGGGGTGAGGTGGCCGGAGAGGTAGGAGCGGTGCACCTGGGTGCGCTCGGTGACCAAGGCGGTGGCGAGCGAAATACAGATCGCCCCGGCGACGTTGCGCGCCATGGTGAACAGCGCGCTGGCGTCGCCGTTCAGTTCCTTGGGGATCGTGGTGAAGGCGATCGTGGTGATCGGGACGAACATGAAAGCGAGCCCGAACGTCTGCGCGGCACGCATCGCGACCAGGGTCCAGAAATCCGGGTTTGGGGTAAGCTGCATGCAGTACAGCAGCGCACAGCCCATCGCGAAGAACCCGAAGGCGATCACATAGCGGGTCTGCACGTTGGGCAGCAGCACCTTGCCGACGATCGGGATCAGGATGACGATCATCAGCGCGCCGGGAGAGAGGATCAGCCCGGCCAGGAATGCCGTGTAGCCAAGCTGCTGCTGCGCCAATTGCGGGATCAGCACCGCGCTCGAATACAGGATCGCGCCGACGCCGAAGATCAGCAACGTCCCGACGGCGAAGTTGCGGTCCTTGAACACGCGCAAATCGACCACCGGCTTCTTGGCGTAGAGCAGCCAGCCGACCGCGCCGACGATTCCGATAAGGGCGACGAAGGCCAGCAGCGTGATGGCCGACGAGCCGAACCAATCCCAGTCCTCGCCGCGATCCATCATCACCTGCAACGAGCCCAGTCCGAGCGCGATCAGGCCGAGGCCGATATAGTCCACGCTTCGATCGCCCTTTTCGTGCTCGCGCACCACCCAGGGCGGGTCTTCCACCAGGCGGGCGATGGCGAGGACGGTGAGCACGCCGACCGGCACGTTAATCAGGAAGACCCAGCGCCAGGAGTAGTGGTCGGTGATCCAGCCGCCGAGGGTCGGCCCGATGACGGGAGCGACGATGGTGGCGACGGCGACCACGGCGAAGGCCCGCCCGCGTTGTGCCGGCTCGAACGTGTCGAGGATGATCGATTGCTGATTAGGTTGCAGCCCGCCGCCGAAGAACCCTTGCAACAGGCGAAACACCACCAGCTCGCCAAGGCTGTTCGAGATGCCGCAGAGGAACGAGCAGACGGTGAACATGCCGACGCAGATCAGGAAGTAGCGCTTGCGCCCGATCAGCCGGCCGAGCCAGCCGGAGATCGGCAGCACGATGCCATTGGCGACGAGGTAGGAGGTCAAGGTCCAGGTCGCCTGGTCGTAGCTCGCCCCCACAGTGCCGGCGATGTGCGGCAGCGAGACGTTGACGATGGTGGTGTCGAGCACCTCCATGAACGCGGCGAGGGTGACGACCACCGCGATCAGCCACCGGTTCGAGCTCGGTTTCCAGTTGCTGTCGTCGTGCTCGGAGGTGTCGCTCAATTGACGTAGACCGTCGGCTGCACCGAGATGCCGAGCGGCAGCGGTGTATCGGGTGCCAGCCCCTTGTCGATCAGGATCTTTACCGGCACGCGGCGCACGATCTTCACGAAGTTGCCGGTCGCGTTCTCCGGCGGAAAGGCGCTGAACTCCGCCCCCGAGCCGAGCTGGATACTGTCGACGTGACCTTCGAGCTCGAGATTAGGATAGGCGTCCACCGAGATGGTGACCCGCTGACCCGGCCGCATCCGGGCGAGCTGGGTCTCCTTGTAGTTGGCGGTGATCCACAGATCGGGCGTCACCAGCGACAGGATCGGCTGACCCGCACTGGCAAGGTTGCCCATCTCGACCCGCCGCCGCGTCACCCAGCCATCTTGCGGCGCGGTGATGCTGGTCCAGCCCAGGTTGAGCTCGGCCTGCGCCAGCTGCGCCCTGGTCTGCTCGACCTGGCCCTCGAGCTGGTGCACCTGCGCCTCGGCCTGGGCGATCAGGTCCGGCACGATGTCGTTCTCGCGCACCGACGCCTCGGCCTGCGCCACTGAAGCTTCGGCCGAGCGCATACCGGCGGTGGATGTGTCGATGCTCTGCTGCGTCGTGGCGGCACGCGGCACGTTGTGCTGGCGCTTGTACTCGGACTGCGCGTTGGTCAGGTTGGCCTGCGCGGTCTGCAACTGCGCCCGCGCGGTGGCGAGCCGGGCGGGGGCGCTGATCCGCTGGGTGGTGAGACTGACCCGCGCATTATCAAGCTGTGCCTGGACGGTGCGCAGATTGCCCGCCGCCTGCTCGCGCGAGGCGGCGTAGTCGCGCGGGTCGATCTGCACCATCACCTGGCCGGTCTTGACCCGCTGGTTGTCGTTCACGTTCAACGCCACGACGTAGCCCGAGACATGGGGCGTGATGGTCACGGCGCGGCCGTCAGTGTAGGCGTCGTCGGTGCTCACCTGATTGCGCGTCAGCCACCAATACAGGCCGCCGCCGATCAGGATTATGAGCACGATGGCGGCGATGATGACCAAGGTCCACGGCGAGCGTTTCTTCTCGGTGTCCTTGTCGCCCTTGTCCTTATCGTCCTTGTCGCGCTTCTCCTTGTCACGGTCCCGCCGGTCGTCCTGCTGCTCTTCCCGCTGATCCTCGCGCAACGCGCTGGGGCGACCAACCCCGGCGTCGTCGAGCTCGCCACGGGCGCGGTCGGATGTGTCGGGCCGTTCGACCATGCAGCAAACTCCGGATAGGTCACGCGTTGCGACAGCATGACTGCCGGCGGCGACGATGTGTGATCAAGCTGCGAAACGGCAAGTCACCCGCCGGTTGACTTTGCTGCTACTGCGTCAGCGCCTGGCTACTTACGAGGCGGGCATAGAGGCCGCCCTCGGCGAGCAGACCCGCGTGAGTGCCCTGCTGCACCGCGCGCCCGTCCGCCAGCACGATCACGAGGTCGGCATCGCGCACGGTGGAGAGGCGATGGGCCACCACTATCGTGGTGCGGCCCTCTCGCAAGTGCGCAAGCGCTCCCTGCACCGCGACCTCGCTCTCGGCGTCGAGCGCGCTGGTCGCTTCGTCCAGCAGCAGGAAACGCGGGTTGCGCAACAGCGCGCGCGCCAAGGCGACGCGCTGGCGCTGGCCGCCGGAGAGGCGCTGGCCGCCGGGACCGACGCGGGTGGCGAAGCCCTCGGGCAACGCGGCGATGAACCCGGCTGCCGCCGCGGCGCCGGCGGCGCGCTCCACATCCGCCTCGGTCGAATCCGGCCGCCCCATGCGGATATTCGCCGCCACCGTGTCGTCGAACAGCAAGGTGTCCTGCGCGACGTAGGCGATGGCGTCTCGCAGCGAGTCGAGCGTCACGTCGCGAACATCGGCGCCGTCCAGCGCCACGGTGCCGGAGGTGGCATCATGCAGCCGGGGGATCAGCGCCAGCGCGGTGGACTTGCCGGCACCCGACGGGCCGACCAGAGCGATCGTGGTGCCGGGCTCGGCGGCAAAGCTCAGCCCGTCGAGGCCGACCCTGCCGTCCGGGTAGACGAAGCGAACCCGGTCGAAGGCGATCCGGCCGCCGCCGGGCGGCAGTGCCGGCGCGCCGGGGCGCTCGCGAATGCTCGGCCGCTCGTCGACCACCCGAAAGACGCGGGCGAGACCGGCGAGCCCCTCCTGCACGGCGGCATTGAGCGAGCCCAGCGCACGCAGCGGGCGCGAAGCGATCAGCAGGGCGGCGACAAAGCCGGTGAAGTTGCCGATGGTGTTGCTGCCGATCGCGGCGCGCCAGCCAGCGAAACCGATCACCGCCGCCACCGCCGCCCCGCCCAGCACCTCCAGCACCGGCTCGACCCGGGCGCGGCTGCGGGTCATGCGCAGCAGGGCACGGTAGAGGCCGTGGAACGCGAGGTCGGCACGACGCTGCTCGCCCGCTTCGAGCTGGTAGACGCGCACCGCGCGCGCCTGGGCGAAGCTCTCGTTGAGCAGGGCCGCCGCCTCCCCCATCCGCTCCTGCATCCCGCCCGAGGCGCTGCGGATGCGCTTGCCGATGCGCTGGATCGGCACCGCCGCCAGCGGATACAGCGCCGCCGCGATCAGGCTCAGCACCCAGTCGAGATACAGCATCGAGGCGACCAGCCCGATCAGGGTCACCGCGTCGGCGAGGCCGTTCACCGCGCGGGTCAGCGCCTCGCGGATGATCGTCGCGTCGGTGGTGAACCGGGCGGCGAGCTGCGCCGGCGCCTCGCGTTCCAGCCGGGCGAGGTCGGCGGTGGCGAGGTGGCGGAACATCCGCTCCTGCAGCTCGCGGATCACCAGCAACACGAGCTGCTGGACCAACACGGTCTGGAAGTACTGCGCCACCGCCTTGACCGAGGTGACGACGAGGACGAGCGCGGGCAATTGATAGAGGATGCGCGCATCGCGGTTGGTGAACATGGAGAACGCGCGGTCGATCACCACCGGATAGAGCGCGGTGGTGCCGGCCATGATCGCGGTCAGCAAGAACACCACGAACATGCGCGACTTGTGGTGGCGCAGGTGCTCACGCCACAGCCGGCTGAGCAGTGCGCGCGTGCTCGCGTCGCCCGTGGTGTGCAACTCGTCCGGGCGCGGCGCGGTCACCGAGGCGTCCATTCGACGGCGGTGTATCAGCCGCCGACCCGCCTCGCCAGTTCGGCACGGCACG
>CBDCJX010000005.1:0-42272 GCA_965218045.1 Acetobacteraceae bacterium
GACCGCGTCGGGCACGGTGACATGCGACAGCAGCGCCCGAGCCGCGCGGATGTGACCGCCATCATGGTTGCTCACCGCCAGGTCGCGCAGGCCGACAGGCTCCAGTGCCAGGTGGAACGCCAGCCGGTCGAGCAGCGCCGGCGGCGGTCGCTCGTCCTCGGCGATCCCCTCGTCGAGCGCCACCACGCCGATCGAAGCGGAGAGGCGCAGCGCCACGCCATCTCGTTCGACCACCACCTCGGCGGAATCGAGCGCGGCACCGAGCCGCGCGGCGATGCCGGAGCTCATGCGTTCGGCCATCGCGACCACCACGATCCCGCCATCGGCGTCCGCCAGCAGGCCCCGCTTGGCGATCGGGCGGCCCGCCCGCAGTGTCGCCGGCAGGTCGATGCCGCCGAGCAGACTGTCATCCGCCGCATGTTGCGGCAGCCGGCGAAACGGGATTTCCGCCGGCAATGAGTGGCGTAGCTCGGCGAGGAAGCGGTCCCGGACCGGACCGGGCAACGCACGCACCGAGATGCCGCCCAGGCGCGGATCGACGGCCAACAGCGCCACGGCCAGCAGCGCGTCGGTCCACGACTGCTCGGGATGTGCGAGCGCCGCAGGCTCAGCGGTCGCCCGCTCCCCTATCACTCGGCAAACAATTCCGCGACCGCGCGCTCGACCCGGGTGGTGGCGACCGCCTCATCGAGGGGGTTGCGCCGCAGCCGGTGACGCAACGCCGGGGCGGCCACTCGGCGCAGATGCGTGTCATCGGCCGCCTGCGCGCCTTCGATGCTGGCGAGGGCGCGGGCGGCGCGCATCAAGGTCAGTTCGCCGCGCAGCCCATCCGCCCCGAGCGCCATGCAAAGCCGAGCCGCACGCTCGAGCACCGCGTCCGGTACCTCGATCCCCGGCAGCCGACTGCGCGCCGCGATGATGCGGCGGCGGACTTGCGCGTCTTGCTTCGCCCATTGCGCGGTGAACCCGGCCGCGTCGCGTTCAAAGGCGTCGCGGTGGCGGATCACTGCGATCCGGGACGGCAGATCAGCCGGCGTGCGTACCTCGACGGAGAGGCCGAACCGGTCGAGCAGCTGCGGCCGTAGCTCGCCTTCCTCGGGATTGCCGCTGCCGATCAGCACGAAACGCGACGGGTGGCGAACGCTCAGACCCTCCCGTTCGACGACGTTCTCGCCTGACGCCGCCACGTCGAGCAGCAGATCGACGATGTGGTCCTCGAGCAGGTTCACCTCGTCGATGTAGAGAAAGCCGCGATTGGCGCGGGCGAGCAGGCCGGGCTCGAACGCCTTTTCCCCGCGTGTCAGGGCGCGCTCAAGATCAAGCGCGCCGACCACGCGATCTTCCGTCGCGCCGAGCGGCAGATCGATAACCGGAGCGAGCACCGCGATGCTTGGCAGTGCTCCGTGCTTCGCCCTCGCCCGACACTCTTCGCACAGCACACGCTGGTCGGCCGGGTCGCAACTGTAGCGGCAGCCTTCAACCGCCCGCATTTCCGGCAGCAGGGACGCGAGCGCGCGAACCGCGGTGGACTTGCCCGTGCCACGATCACCGAAGACGAGCACGCCGCCGACCGCCGGGTCCACGGCGGCGATCAGCAGTGCCAGCTTCATCTCGTCCTGACCGACGATTGCGGAGAACGGGAACACCGGCCGCGCCATTGGCGACGCCGGAACCGCCACGGACAAGCGAGCCGTCGGCCGACCAGTTCTCATGACGAGTCCATTGCCGTTGCCGTCGCCGTTGCCGTTGAGCTCGCGGGGTAAGCCAAGTCGGGACGCTATCCGTCCGTGCCGCCGTTTCCAAGCGTGTTGTTCGCCAGGGCGCGCGGATCGACCGGCGAACCGTGGCTACCGATCGTTCGGGCCGAGCGCCTTGGGCCAAACCAGACGGCGACGTGTCTGGCGATAAATTCACCTCGGGCGTTCGTTTCAGAGCCGGTGAACGGCTGATGGCCAGCTTTAGAAGATTACCGTTTGTCAATTCCGCTTGACGTCACCCCGGGAACGGCGAAACGTGAGTTGCTCACGATTTCACATGCTGCGACGTGCAAGATCGTCAAAAGCATGTTGCGCCGGAGCGCATTTCTAGCCCGACCAGCCGCCTGTTCCGTGCCTGAATGCAAACGGATTTAGGAAGTGGCTCCGATGCAACACCCAACGTGCCGCAGGGACGTATCGCTGAAGTCCAAGTCCGTCTCCATCGGATGACAAACGGGAGCGAAGCATGATCCAAGCATCGGCGTCGCACGATGGCCCAACCCCGGTCCGCGATCATGCGGTCGGCGGAGCGGCGCTCGCCAACATCGTCTACCGCAGTAGGGCGACGGCGCCGCTCTCCGCACTTGATCTGCACCGGCTGACGCTCGCGGCCCAGGAGCGCAATCGCTGCGACTCCGTCACCGGGCTGCTGCTTTTTGACAGCACGCGGTTCTTCCAGTGGCTGGAAGGGCCAGCAGACAGTCTCGCCCGTGTCATGCGGTCCATTTGCGGCGACACGCGACACCACGAGATAGAGATACTGCGCGAGCAGCCCGTCGAGTTTCGCCGGTTCAGCGATTGGGACATGAAGCTCGCGGTCCTTGGCACGGAATTATCCTCGTGGCCGCCCGACTCGATCACGGCGCCGCGCGACATGGTCGAGCGTTTGCGCAGCCGCCCGGATGATGCGCCGACGCTCCTTGTCGAGCTCGTTCCGGTGCCTGCGGAGCACGCTCAGCCCACCTTGCAGAATTTCGCGCAGGTCGCGGTTGACTTGCGAGCAGCGTCGATCCTCGACGATGTAATCCGGGCCACAGTGATTCCGGCGATCGCGGACCAGCATGGATCGGCGGGTGCGAGCCGACAGGAGCGGCACGTCAGTTCCCGTGTCGAAGAACTGGCGCAGCTCTTGATTGCGCCCGATCCCCGCGCTGCGTTCGAACTGATCAAGCGCCTGCGCGGCCGCGAGCGGCTGTTGATGCCGATGTACGCGAGCCTAGTGGAGCCGGTCGCGCGCAGCCTGGGTGATTTATGGAGCGAGGATTGCTGCAGCGAGTTCGATGTCACCCTTGGCCTGTGCCGGTTGCAGACGGCGGTGCGACAGTTGAACGCGCCACCCGCGACTTCAACACCCAAGCACTCCCGCTCGCGCATGCCGGCCGTTCTGATCGCTCCCGAACCTGGCGAAATGCACCATCTCGGCGCCGCGCTCGATTCGGAGGTGTTGTGGCAGGCCGGATGGAAGCCTCAAACGGCTTATCCGACGAGCGACCAAGCCCTGCAGGAGCTTGTCGCAACGAGCTGGTTCGACGCACTCGACTTGTCGCTCAGCGCGGCGTTTCGACGTGAGCACTGGCTGCCCCGCATCACCCGAACGATCTCGCTGGCCCGCCTTGCCTCGCGAAATCCGGCGCTCGCTGTGGTCGTTGGAGGGCGCGTGTTCTCAGAGGGGCATACGGGCGTGGATACCGGAGCCGACGTTGTCAGCAAGACGGCGCTGCACATCGACGGCTCGATCTTGCAGGCGTTACGCATGATACGAAACCCGGTCTGACGCGGGGCCAGACCCCAGGCGAGAGGGCGTGCCTTACTGGCGCGGGCAGAAGCGAAGTATTTCGGGATCGAGGTAACCGCTTCGCTGGGCCGTGAAGCAGTTCGCCGCCGGTTGGGTCGTCGGCTGGGTCGTCTGGGCGGTGCGAGCCGATCGGGTGGTCTCGACTACCGGCGGCGGCTTGGCGACGTCGGCTTGCACGACGTAGCCGGAGACGCTGCCGTTCTGCACGTAGCACCACTGGCCGTCGCATGAGCGCACGTCGAGCGTCATGCCGCGCGACAGTTCCTGCAGCATGGCAAAGTGCTGTCCCGGCCCGGTGCGGAAGTAGGTCGGCCAAGTCACCATGCCGGTCCACGCCGCCGCCGGAGGGATGAAAGCGATTCCTGCCAGCAGGGCGGCCACCGGCATTGCCAAAGCCGAGCGACGTCCGTGTCGTGACATCTGTCCCTCGTGTGTCAATCAACCGTTACTCTAGGACTGTCAGCTTCGATTGACAATCCTCGAGCGTCCGCTGATAAGTCTTCCCGGGCGAGGGAGCATGCCGATGTCGATGCTGGCCTACGAGGAGAAATATCGGGTGCGTGGGGGCACCCTCATCGGCGGCGATACATTCGATTTCTGGATCGGCCCGTTCTACGTCGGCTTCTTCGGCGTCATCACTGCGATCTCCTCGCTGCTGGGGACCTTGCTGATCATCTACGGCGCGGCGATCGGTCCGACCTGGGCGCTGTTCAAGATCAGCATCAACCCGCCGCCGCTCAGCCGCGGCCTGTCGTGGGCACCACTGCGCGACGGCGGGCTATGGCAACTTATCACCATCTGCGCGCTGATCGCCTTCTGTTCGTGGGCGCTGCGTCAGGTCGAGATCTGCCGCAAACTCGGCATCGGCCTGCACGTGCCGTTCGGCTTCTCGACCGCGATCCTGGCCTATTTCACCTTGGTTGTTGTGCGGCCGGTGCTCATGGGTGCATGGGGCTATGGCTTTCCATACGGGATCATGAGTCACCTCGATTGGGTGTCGAACACCGGCTACCAGTATCTCCACTTCCATTACAATCCGGCGCACATGATCGCCGTGTCGTGCTTTTTTACCACCACGTTCCTGCTCGCCCTGCACGGCGGCGAGGTGCTGTCGGTCGCGCATCCGCGGCCCGGCAAGCCCGTCACCTACGCCGATCACGAGAGCGTCTACTTCCGAGACACCATCGTCTACTCCATCGGCTCGCTTGGCATACACCGCCTCGGCTATTTCCTCGCGCTGAACGCCGGGATCTGGAGCGCCATATGCATCCTCATCGCCGGCCCGCTCTGGTCGCGCGGTTGGCCGTACTGGTGGAACTGGTATCTCAACATCCCGGTCTGGGGTCCAAGCGGCTTTCACTAAGGGTCGGATCATGGCGCGATATCACACGCTTTTCACCTCGATCGAGGTGCACGGTCCGTTCGATCACGGGCTGCCGCTACCGCCGCAATCGACCCCGCGCGTGCTGACACCGCGGCACTCGGTCTGGCTCGGACGGCTCGGCGAGAGCCAGGTCGGTCCCACCCATCTCGGCCTCATCGGCATCATGTCGCTGCTCTGCGGTTTCATCGCCATCGAAATTATTGGCCTCAATATGTGGGCCTCGGTCGACTGGAACCTGCTCCGCTTCATCAAGATGCTGCCGTTCCTGGCGCTTGAGCCGCCCTCAGCCAAGCAGGGGCTGCGCATCTTGCCGCCGCTCGACGACGGCGGGTGGTACCTGATGGCCGGGTTCTTCCTCACCGCGTCGATTCTGCTCTGGTGGGTGCGGATGTATCGGCGCGCGGTGGCGATCGGGCTCGGCACGCATGTTCCATGGGCGTTCGCCTCGGCGATCTGGCTCTATCTCGTGCTTGGCTTCATCCGGCCGATCATGATGGGAAGCTGGTCCGAGGCGGTGCCGTTCGGCATCATCCCCCACCTGAACTGGACCGCCACCTTCTCGGTCCGTTACGGCAATCTGTTCTACAATCCGTTTCACATGCTTTCGATCGTGTTTCTCTACGGCTCGACGATGCTGTTCACCATGCATGGCGGCACCATCCTCGCCACCACGCGTTTTGGCGGCGACCGCGAAACGCGTGAGATTATCGATCCCGGTAGCGCCATGGAGCGGGGCGCCCTGTTCTGGCGCTGGACCATGGGCTTCAACGCCAATTTCGATTCGATCCACGCTTGGATCTACACGTTCGCGATTCTGACCACGCTCACCGGAGGGATCGGCATCCTGATGACCGGCACCGTGGTGGACAACTGGTATCTCTGGGGCGTCAAGCACGACATCGCACCGGACTACAAGCCGGTACTCGCGACCCCTCCCGCCCCGCCGGCGGGTGCATTGCAAGTCAAGCGGCCTAACGAGAGGCCGTTGCGATGAAGTCGATCACCTGGGTCGCGATTGTCGGCGTCGTCGCGGCCGCCGCTTTCGTGGTGTTCGTGCCTACCTATACCGGCGTGCCGCGTGCCGCCACAGAAGTCGGCATCCCGCAGCAGGTGCAGTTCACAACTGCGGCCGAGACCGCGCCAGTGAACCGGGTGCCGGCCGCGCTGCCGCCCGCCGAAACCGGCGGACCGTCGGCGACGGAGCAATACAAGAACGTGAAGGTGCTGACGGATGTGAGCGCCGCGGAGTTCATGCGCTTGCAGCACGCGATTACCGCTTGGGTGTCGCCCAAGGAGGGGTGCGGCTTCTGTCACACCGGGGATGACTACGCCTCCGACGCGAAGCCGCAAAAGCAGGCGGCGCGCGTCATGCTGCAGATGACGCGCCATCTGAACACCGACTGGTCGAAGCACGTTGCTGGCGCCGGAGTGACCTGCTACACCTGCCATCGCGGCCAGCCGGTACCGGCCGAGATCTGGTTCCCGAGCGCGCCGAAGCCGCACAAGCCGTTCGTTGCACCGCAGGAGAACTGGCGCGAGTCGGCGGACACGGTCCGCAAGTTCTTCCCCGACGCGTCCTTCGCCGAATACTACTACAACGACGCACCCATCGCAGCGCAGTCGACGACCGTGGCTCCGAGCATGACTGTTTCTTCTCGCATCGAGACCAAACGCATCTATGAGATGATGATGCAGATGTCGGACGGGATCGGCGCCAACTGTGGTCTCTGCCACAACTCGCGCAATTTCCAGAGCTGGGCGGAGAGTACGCCCTATCGCTGGGTGGGTTATTCCGGGCTCCAGCTCGTGCGCGATTTGAATCGCAACTACCTCCGGCAGATCGCCGATCTGGTGCCGCAGACGCGCCTGCTCACGACCGAGACGCGGCTTCCCGTCCTGCCGCCGAGCGAGAGCGGACTGCAGACCGGCAACGGGCTGGTCGTGTGCGCAACCTGCCATTATGGCGTCACCAAGCCGCTTCACGGCGTGAACATGGTTCGCGACTATCCTGGCCTGAGCGCTCCGACGACGGTGCAGCCCGCAGCCAACCCCGCGTCCCCTCCGGGCTGAGGAAACTCGCCATGCCGCTCGGCAGCATCACGTCTCATATCGATCTCCCGCAGACGGCCATAATGGTGTTCTTTCTGGGATTTCTTGGCTTGGTTTGGGCCTTGCGTAGGCTCGACAAACGCGAGGGCTACCCAATGAAGGCATCGCCGTTCAGCGCGGAGCCGCTGGTCGGCTTCCCCAATCTGCCCGACGAAAAGACCTACCTGCTGCTTGAGGGCGGCTCGACCGTCGCCCCCCACAAATACGAACAAGCGCCCAGGCACGCCGAGCCGCTCTACCGCTTCGATGGCACGCCGCTCGCGCCGGTCGGGAACCCCTTGCTCGCCGGGGTCGGTCCCGGCGCTTGGGTCATGCGGCGGAACGAGCCGATGCTGACAGAGCAAGGGGAGTTGATGCTGCAGCCGCTGCGCAACCTGCCGCACTGGTCGATCGGCAAGCGCCAGGCCGATCCGCGCGGCATGGCGGTGCTTGATCGGCGCTTCGCCGCAATCGGAACGGTGCGCGACATCTGGATCGATCTATCGATCGAGATCATTCGCATGCTGGAGGTGGAGCTGCGGGCCGGCGGTCACGCGCTGGTGCCGATCTTCCATGCGGAAATCGGCGAGCGCTCACGCGAGGTCCGCGTCACCGCGTTGGAAGCGCACCAGTTCGCCGAACTGCCGATGCCGGTAGCACCCGATAGGATCACCGCGCGCGAGGAAGACAGGCTCAACGCCTATTTCGCCGCCGGCTACTTCTATCGTGACACACCAGGAACGTTTTCACCCACGCCCCCGTCGTTTGCGACATCCACGTCAGCGGTGGCCGGTCGATGAGCAATGACCTGGGTGGCGAACCTCCGCCCGGCGACCTTCTACCAGGCGAATGCGTGCTGTGGCGGGGGCGGCCAAGCTGGCGGGCGCTGGCGCGCGACCTGCTGCATATCCGTTGGATCGCCCTCTACTTCGCGGCGTTTCTGATCTGGAATGCCCATACCGACCGAAGCGACGGGCTCGGCCCGATGCAGACGCTAGGCGCGGGCGTGCCATTGTTTACGCTCGCAGCGGTCGTGCTCGGTGCCTGCGCAACGTTCGCCTGGCTCTGCGCGCGCACCACGGAATACACGATCACCACGGAACGCTGCATCATCAGCTTCGGCATCGCGCTGACGGCGCGGCTGTCGATGCCGCTGCGGCGCATCGCTAGCGTCTCGGTCGCGGTGCGGCGCGACGGCACCGGCAACATTCCGCTCGCACCCAAGCCGGGCTGGCGGATCGCCTACCTCAAATTGTGGCCGCACGCGCGTCCGTGGAACGTCCGGCGGCCGCATCCGATGCTGCTCGGGGTGCCCGACGCGGCGCATGTTGCGGCCGTGCTCAGCACCGCGATCGCCACCGTTTCGGCGGGAAAACTTTCGCCACTGCCCCCCGCCCAGCGTCGGGCGCCAGTGCTGCCCCTCCGGCCCATCAGGGGCCCTTGGAAACCGACGGTTTCGCGGGCGCGGTCGAAGGCGGCTGGCTGAGATCCAGCAGACGGGCGAACGCTCCGGCATTGTCGGGTCCGAACGCATTCAGCTCGATCAGCTTGTGCGTGGCGATGTCGTCGATGGTTAGCCGTCCGTCCGACCAGCGCGTGACCCGGAATGGCAATGACGGGGCGCCCTCGCCTTCGCGCCGCCGCTCCCGTACCAGCCCGGCCAGCAGCACGCGCAGGAATGCGTTGCTGGTCGGCGGAATGACATCCACCAGGTGATGGTCGTTCGCCTGAAACACCGCGATGCTGCCGTCCGGGCGATCCTGCAGGACGAGGTCGGTCGTGCGTAGGCGGCTGGAATGCGGCGATTGCGCTGCCGGCGCGAACAGGTGGGTAGCGATCGCGACACCGATGATCGCGACGCAGGGCAGACCGAGCACGGCGACGGGGATCGGAATGCCGAAGGGAAGCCGGCGCGGCGCTGGTTTCGAAGCAGTTTCTTGCGTCGCGCCGCTCGCCGCCCGGTCGATCACTGGTTCCATGGGTGCCTGCCACGCCATCTGGCGGTTTCTGTCAGCTCACGATCCCACCGACAATCTGTTGCACCTTCGCCGCGATCACGTCACCGCCGTTCGGCATCGAGAAGCCCGGACGCGGGCCTTCGGGATCTGGGCCGAGATCAGCGATTGCGCCACCGTGTCGGCGTGATGCGACGCGCCTCTCCAACCGGAACAGAGTACGTTGCATCTCCGGCAAGTTGACGGTGCCTCTCCGGGTCAGACCCAGCCAAAGTGGTAGCGGCGGACGGATTTGAACCGCCGACCAAGGGATTATGATTCCCCTGCTCTACCGCTGAGCTACGCCGCCACTAAGAATTAGGAGGCTGCGGAGATAGCGCCGAGACCTGGAAGCGTCAAGCTACCTAGCCCCGCCAAACAGGGGAATCGAGTGAACGTACTCGGCTCGTGGTCGCCACCCCGATCGGCCGCCGTGGCGTCGGCGCGACGTCCATCTGGTCGGGAAACCCGGCGCCTACAGCGTTGTCTTTAAGGTGTCTCATACTCCAAGAGCCAGACGGCGGTTTGCTTGGGGCAGGCCGGGTTGCTATGCTTGCCCGCTCCGGCAGAATCTGAGCGTCGAGGATGGGGGATACGTGGCTGACATCTTCGACGAGATCGATGAAGAACTTCGGACCGATCGGATCCGAAGTCTGGTCAAAAGCAACGTCGGGATAATTGTTGCCGCCGGCTTGGCGATATTGATTGCCGTAGGTGGTTGGCAAGCAACCCGGTGGTGGCAAGCCAAGCGCAACCTAGTTGCCGCCGGCTCTTATTTGGTGGCCCAGTCAGAAGCGGACCGGATTACTCCCGGGGCGACTACCGCCTTCGAGAAGTTGTCCGCTACAGCGCCCGCAGGATACGCGACATTGGCCTTATTGCGCGGGGCGGCTCTAAACGCTATTGCCGGTGACCCTACCGGCGCATCGATGCTGTGGGAGCGGGTAGCAAACGATACCTCGGCGGATCTACTTCTGAGAGACCTTTCGCAGCTGTTGGAGATTGAACATCATCTCGGAAGTGATGATCCCGCAAATTTGGAGGCGCGACTGAAATCGCTCAGTATGACTGGTAATCCCTGGCGGGATCTTGCGCTTGAAGCGCGAGGCCTGTTGGCGATGCGTACTGGTCAGATCGATTTGGCCAGGGAGACGTTCCGCGCTCTGTCGCGAGATTCACTTGCGTCAGAAGATGCCCGTCGACGAGCGGGCGTGCTGCTGAACCGACTAGAAGGATAGTCTTCTTGCATCGCGAACGCGAGCGATTCAAGATCGGCCGACGCTCAGCCCTGCTTCTGCCCCTCGGTGTTGCCGGCTGCAGCATTTTCGACGATCTGTTCAGTGAACAAAAAGATGTCCTTCCTGGTGCACGCGAGCCTGTATTGGCTTCTGGACGTGGGTTGGGTGTTGCCGAGGCATCCGGGAATCTTCGCGTCATTCTCCCGCAAGCCAGCCAAAACGAGGCTTGGCCGCAAGACGGCGGCAACCCAGCGCATTTCATGGGGCATCTTGCGGCTACAGAGCGACTGGCTCATGTCTGGCGCGTCAGCATTGGCGTTGGCGGCGGATTTCGGAAGAAGATACTTGCAGCGCCCATTGTAGTCGACGGCGTTGTGTATGCGATGGATTCGAGCGCCGTCGTGTCTGCTTTCGAGATCGGCAATGGTCGTCGCCGTTGGCGGGCAGATACGAAAGCCAATGACGACGACAGCACAAACGTTGGCGGAGGGTTGGCGGCGGCGGGCGGGACTTTGTTTGCGGTGAATGGGTTGGCGGAACTCGTTGCGTTCGACGCGGCACGCGGAACGGAGCGGTGGCGAAAATCGATTGGTTCACCGGCCCGCTCGGCGCCGATGGTGGTAGAGAACCGCCTCTTCGTTATTACGATGGACGATAAGCTGCTGTCGCTCGCGGCTGATGATGGGCGTCAGCTCTGGAGCTATCAAGCCGCGACCTCGGCCACGAGCTTGCTGGGGCAGCCCTCCCCAGCGTACTCCGACGGTCTGGTGGTTGCCGGCTTCGGCTCCGGCGAACTTGTTGCACTGCGCGCGGAGACCGGCGGGGTTGCTTGGACAGATAGCCTGGCTTCGGCCCGGGGCAGGAACAACGTGGGAAACATCTCCAGCATACGCGGGCTTCCCGTTATTGCAGATGGGAGGCTGTATGCCGTCGGGTTGGGTGGATTGCTCGTGGCGCTAGACCTTCGCTCTGGCCGCCGTCTTTGGGAGCGGCAGATATCTGGGGAAAACACGCCCTGGGCCGCGGGTGATTGGCTTTTCGTGACATCAGCCGAACAGCAGATCGCCGCGATTCGGCGTCAGGATGGCAGTATCGCTTGGGTTTCCGACTTGCCGCGCTGGAAGAATGAGAAGAAGCAAGTTGATCCGATCTTCTGGTTCGGTCCCGTGCTCGCTGGTGATCGCCTGATCGTTGCTGGCACCAATGAGGAAGCACTTGCCATCAGTCCGTACTCGGGTGAAGTGCTGGGCCGCCAGCAACTCTCAGGCCCCGCCTCTCTCGGGCCAGTCGTCGCCAGCGGAACCGTCCTGATCGTGATGCAAGACGGCGACATCCTCGCGCTGCGTTAAGTATGCCTGTCTAGCACCACTTTGGCAGTTTCTCCTTATCTAGCGTGCAATCGCTTGTGGCAGTGCTGACATCGGCTGAGCGGCTTTGGTGGGGCGAACAGCCGAGCGATGAGGACTCTGCGGATTTCAGGGAGTGTCGGTCGAGGCGCCGGCGCCGAGCTAGCGGGTCTGCTGGATGGCGGATAGAATCCAGCGACCTCCTGGCGAGCGCAGGAAACTCCACAGCTCGGTCGCGGTGACGTGCTCGGTCGGGCTGCCATCGACCACGCGCTCCGAGGCGTCGCGCGTCACGTCGATCATCGAGAAGCGCATGGCGACGGTGGCGTATTCCCGCCCGTGCTCGCTCCACGCCTCGGCCAGATCGCCTTGCAGCAGGCGAATGTCGGTGACGCTGTTGCGCGCGCCACGGCTCGCCTGCTCGGCGAGCTGTTCGGCGAAGTAGCTGACCATCTCCGGCGTGGCCACACGCTGCAGCGCGGCCACGTCGTGGGCGGTCCAGGCGGCTTGCACCTGCTGGAGGACCTGCTCGAAAGCCTGGTAATCCGCTGGCAGGATTTCGAGCGCCGGGCCGGCATTCGCCGCCGTCGCCGGTGGGCCGCCGCGGCTGGAGCCGCCGCTGCCGTAGCCGCCGCTACCGGCCGGCGTCGGGGCGCCGGTGCGCGGCGGCGAGAACATACTGCCCATGCCGGCGAAGCTCGGTCGCTGGCCACGGAAGCGCCGCACCAGCCAACGCACCACCATTACTAGAAGGAAGATTTGCAGCAGGAAGCCAAGGAAGCCGAAACCGCTGCCCATGCCGCCGAAGAAGCCGTGGCCGAGCAGCATCCCGCCGATCCCGGCGCCGATCAGCCCGCCGAGCAATCCGGAGGTGAAGGGCGAGCGCCGCGCGGCGTAGCCCGGCCCGAACCCCGGCGCGCCGTAACCCGGAGCCGGGGTCACGGTGTTCGGCGTGTTCGGCGTCACGCTGCGCTGGAACGGCGCGGCCGTCGAGGGCGCGGTGCGGGTTGAGGGCGGCGCCGACCAGGTGCGACCACCCCGGCTGCCCATCGAGCCGCCGAAGCCGGCGCGCGCGTCGGCGAGCCCCGGGGCCAGGGCCAGGGTCAGGGCGGCGAAACCGGCGATCAGGGACGAGGTGCGGCGCATGGGTCGCTTTCCTTGCAACGGACGCTATGTGGGGACGCAGCTACGCCAATTCCACGTGAGAGCGGCGGTGCTCATCCGCCGGCCAGGGTCATCCCGTCGATTCGCGCGGTCGGCGCATCGGCGCCTCGCTTGAATACCAGATCGTTGGCTGGCGTGAGATGGGCGAACATTTCCAGCAGGGTGCCGGCGATGGTGATCTCCGCCACCGGCTCGGCCAGGGCGCCGTCGCGGATCATGAACCCGGCAGCACCCCGGCTGTAGTCGCCGGTGACGCCGTTCACGCCCATGCCGATCAGCTCGGTGACGTAGAAGCCTTCCTTGATGTCGGCCATCAGTTCGACGGGGCTGAGCCGGCCGGGCTCCATGTAGAGGTTGGTCGGCGCCGGCGAGGGCGGGCTGCCGACGCCGCGGGACGCGTTGGCCGTGGTGGTCAGGCCAAGCTGCCGCGCCGAGCGGCCGTCCAGCAGCCAGGTGGTGAGCACCCCGTCCTCGATGATGGTGCGCGGCGCGGTCGGCACGCCCTCTCCGTCGAACGGGCGCGAGCGCAGCCCGCGCCGGCGCAGCGGGTCGTCACGCACCACGATGCCAGCGGCGAACACCCGAGCGCCGAGCTTCTCCTTGAGGAAGGTGGTGCCGCGCGCCACCGAGCTGCCGTTGATCGCGCCGGCGAGGTGACCGAGCAGCCCGCCGGAGACGCGCCGGTCGTACACCACGGGCAGCTTCGCGGTCCTCGGCCGGGTCGGGTTGAGCCGCGCGATCGCGCGTTCGCCGGCGCTGCGCCCGATCGCGGCGGCATCCTCGAGGTCGGCGAGATGGACCGCCGAGGAATAGTCGTAGTCGCGTTGCATCCCGGTGCCGGCCCCGGCCAGCGCGGTGGCGGAGACCGAGTGGCTGGTGCGGGCAAATTGGCCGGAAAAGCCCGCCGAGGTGACCAGGACCACCTCGGTCCTGCCATACCCCGCGCTGGCGCCTTCCGAGTTGTTCACGCCCTGTATCGCCAGCGCCGCCTCCTCGGCGGCGGCGGCGCGGGCGAGCAGCGCCTCGGCGTCGGGCTCGGCGGCATCGGCCAAGTCGAGCGGAGCGGCATCGGCCGGCGCGGCCTCGGCGGCGAGACCCGCGTAGGGGTCTTCCGGCACCACTTTCGCCATCGCCACGGCGCGCTCGGCCAGCTGGTCGAAGCCGGCGGGATCGACCGCGCTCGACGAGACGATGGCGGCGCGTTGGCCGAGGAACACCCTCAAGCCGAGATCGCGGCCCTCGGAGCGCTCCACGTGCTCGGTCTCGCGCAAGCGGCGCTGCACGCTGAGCGAGGTGCCGGCGAGCAGCACCGCATCCGCCGCGTCGGCCCCGGCGGCGCGAGCCCGCGCGATCAGCTCCTGCAGCAATGCGACATGGTCGGCCATCGGCTCAGGCCGCCAGCCGGTCGGCGATCTCGGCCAGGCCCGGGACGCGCGAGACCGGCCCGATCGTGGCCAGGGTCGGGGTGGCGCGGAACAGACGGGCAGCGGCGCACCGGACATCCTCGGTGGTGACGGCGTTGAGCTTGGCGACGGTCTCCTGGGTCGGGATCACCCGGCCGAACACCTGGATCTGGCGGCCAAGCTGCTCGCAGCGGCTGCCGGTGCTTTCGAGCGACATCAGCAGCGACGCTTTCACCTGCGCCCGCGCGCGAGCGAGTTCCGCCTCGGACACGTCGCCCTGGACCTTGCGCAGCTCCTCCAGGGTGACCGGCATCAGCTCCGACGCCTCGCTCTCGCCGGTGCCGGCGTAGATCGCGAACAGGCCGCCGTCCAAATAGGGCGTGGTGAACGAGTAGACCGAGTAGACCAGCCCGCGCTTCTCGCGCACCTCCTGGAACAGGCGCGAGGACATGCCGCCGCCCAGCAGGGTGGAGAGCAGCAAGGTCGGGTAGTAGTCGGGGTCGCCGTACGCGACCGACGGGAAGCCGAGCACGATATGCACCTGGTCGAGCTCGCGGCTCTCGCGGAACTCGCCGCCGCGATACAGGCCGGGCAGCACCGAGGGGGCCGTGGTCTCGGGCAGGTCGGCGAAGTGGCGGCGCGCCAGGCTGAGGATCTCGTCGTGTTGCAGGTTGCCGGCGGCGGCGACCACCACGTTGCTGGCCGGATAGTGGCGCCGCATGTAGCCGGTGAGCGTGGCGCGGGAGAGGCCCTTGATCACGTCGTCGGTGCCGAGGACAGGGTAGCCCATCGGCTGGCCGGGGTAGGCGGCGGTCTGGAAGTGATCAAAGATGATGTCGTCCGGCGTGTCGTTGGCCTGGCCGATCTCCTGCAGGATCACGCCGCGCTCGCGTTCCAGCTCCTCCGGCTCGAACGTCGATTGGGTCAGGATGTCGCCGATGATGTCGGCGGCGAGGGCGGTGTTCTCCTTCAGCACCTTCACATAGTACGCGGTCTGCTCGCGCGCGGTGTAGGCGTTGAGGTGGCCACCGACCGCCTCGATCTCCTCGGCGATCTCGGCGGCGGTGCGCCGCGCGGTGCCCTTGAACGCCATGTGCTCGAGGAAGTGCGAGACGCCGTTCTCCTCGGCGAGCTCGTGGCGGGTGCCGGTGCCGACATAGGCGCCGACCGCGACCGTCTCGACGCGGTCCATCCGCTCCGAGACGACGGTGAGGCCGGACGGCAGGCGGGTGACACGGATGGCGTCACCTTGGAGGTCGGTCATGCGGCGTTCCTCTGCACGGTGGCGCGGACACGTTCCTCGATGGCGGCGAGGTCGTTGGGCGCCAGGCTGTATTGTTCGGGCCTCTCATATAGGTCGGCGAGCCGGGCCGGCAGAGGGGGGCGCGCGCCGGTCGCGCGTTGCATCGCCTCGGGAAACTTCGCCGGGTGGGCGGTCGCGACGGCGATGGTCGGCACCCCGTGCGGGCAGGGCAGCGCTCGCGCCGCCGCCACCCCGATCGCGGTGTGCGGATCGGCCAGGGTGCCCTGCGCGAACAGGCGCCTGATCTCCGCCTCGGTGCCCGCGTCGTCGAGGCGGAAGCCGTGGAACACCTGGGTGGCGCGGCGCCAGGCCGCGTCGGGCACCGCCATCCGGCCATTGGCACGGAAATCACGCATCGTCGCCGCGGTCGCCACCGGGTCGCGGTCGAGCAGCTCGAACAGCAGCCGCTCGAAATTGGAGCTGACCTGGATGTCCATGCTGGGCGCCAGGCTGGGCTCGACCGTCCGCACCGACATGTCGTTGGCGGCGAGGAAGCGGGCGAGGATGTCGTTGCGGTTGGACGCCACGATCAGCCGGGTGATTGGCAGCCCCATGCGCCGCGCCGCCCAGGCGGCGAGCACGTTGCCGAAATTGCCGGTGGGGACGGCGAACGCCACCTCCCGATCGGGCGCGCCGAGCGCCAGCGCCGCCGCCACATAATACGGGATCTGCGCCGCGATCCGCGCCCAGTTGATCGAGTTGACCGCCGAGAGGCGCAGCTCGCGGCGGAACGGCGTGTCGGCGAACATCGCTTTAACCAGGTCCTGGCAGTCGTCGAACGTGCCATCGACCGCCACATTGCCGATATTCGGTGCCAGCACGGTGGTCATCTGCCGGCGCTGCACCTCGCTGGTGCGCCCGTGCGGATGCAGGATCACGACATCGACCCGGTGGCTGTTGGCACAAGCCTCGATCGCCGCCGAGCCGGTGTCGCCCGAGGTGGCGCCGACGATGGTGACGCGCTCGCCCCGCTCGCGCAGCACATGGTCGAACAGCCGCCCGAGCAGCTGCATCGCCATGTCCTTGAACGCCAGGGTCGGGCCGTGGAACAGCTCCTGCACCCACAACCCGGGTTCGAGCTGGCGCAGTGGTGCCACAGCCGGGTGGTCGAACCCCGCATAGGCGTCCCGGCACAGCGCGCCGAGGATGGCACCAGGGATGGCGAGGGCGACGAACGGCTGCATCACCCGCGCGACGAGCTCGGCGTAGGGCAGGCCGCGCATGGCGCGCCAGTCGGCGGGCGAGAAATGCGGCCAGGATTCGGGCACGTAGAGCCCGCCATCCTCGGCGAGCCCGGCAAGCAGCACGCCGGCGAAGTCGCGCATTGGCGCCTGGCCGCGGGTGGAGACGTAGCGCATGGCTCGACAAACTAGAGATGAAGTGGCCAATGCGCCATCATCTCCTGGGCGCCATCACCGCATGCGAGCAGCCACATCGTGATGCCAAGTCTGATGGTGTTGCGCGGCGCCTAGGATGTATATGCAGCGGCGGTTTGGCTGGGCGGGTCGATCGAGCATCTTGATCTCGGCCAGAGCCTCCACTACTCGGGGGCGCACAGCGGCGCATGTGCGGCGGCCGCGATGAGGACGAAGGCGAACGAGGTGAATCGGTCGATGCAGCTTTTCCGGCGGCTTGCTGCCGCGTTTATCTCGGTTGGCCTGGCGCTGCCCCTGCTCACCGGCGCGGCGCTCGCCGATGGCAGGCCGCGACCCTGGGAAATCGGCATGCAGGCGGCGGCCGGCCCGATCAAGGAGCGCATCATCGACCTGCACAACCTCGTGCTGGTGATCATCACGATCATCACCGTGTTCGTCGGCGCGCTGCTGCTCTGGGTGATGTATCGCTACAGCGCCAAGCGGAACCCGAACCCGAGCCAGACCAGCCACAATACGATCATCGAGATCGCCTGGACGGTGATCCCGGTGCTGATCCTGGTGGTGATCGCGATCCCGTCGTTCCGCCTGATCTACTACGAGGACCGCACGCCGGACGCCGATCTGACGGTCAAGGTGACCGGGCATCAGTGGTATTGGCAATACACCTACCCGGACAAGGGCAACATCGACTTCTCCAGCTACATCATCCCCGAGGACCAGCTGAAGCCTGGCCAGCTCCGGCTGCTCGACGTCGACAACCAGCTCGTCGTGCCGGCTGGCAAGAACATTCGCGTGCTGACCACCAGCGCGGACGTGATCCACAGCTTCTTCATCCCCTCGCTCGGCATCCAGCGCTACGCCATTCCAGGGCGGACGATCGAGACCTGGTTCAAGGCGGACAAGCCCGGCGTGTATTATGGCGAATGCAATCAAATCTGCGGCCAGAACCACAGCCGGATGCCGATCGCGGTGCACGCCGTGACCGAGCCGGAGTTCGAGGCCTGGCTGCAACAGGCGAAGACCAAATTCTCGCAGACCACGCCGGCCGAACCGTCCCAAGCGGTGACGCTTGCGGCGGCGCAGCGCTGACCCAAGTGCTAGCCCAGATGGGGCAGTGAAGGAGCCTGACGATGTCGGTCACCACGCATGATCACTCGCACGATCACCACGACCATCAGCTAAGCTTTGCGCAGCGGTGGCTGTTCAGCACGAACCACAAGGATATCGGCACCCTCTACTTGATCTTCGCCGTGGTGGGCGCCACCATCGGCGGGGTGCTGTCGGTCATCATGCGGGCGCAGCTCGCGTATCCCGGCAACACGCTGATCAGCGATGGCCAGCAGTGGAACACCATCGTCACGACACACGGGTTGCTGATGATCTTCTTCGCCGTGATGCCGGCGATGATCGGCGGCTTCGGCAACTGGTTCGTGCCGATGATGATCGGCGCCCCCGACATGGCCTTCCCGCGCCTCAACAACATCAGCTTCTGGCTGCTGGTGCCGGCGCTGCTGCTGATCCTGACCGGCCTGTTCCTCAACGAGTCAGGCTCCGGCTGGACGCTCTACCCACCGCTGTCGAACAGCCAGTTCGAGACCGGCCCGGGCATGGACTGCACCTTGTTCGCGCTGCACCTGGCGGGGGCCAGTTCGCTGCTCGGCGCGATCAACTTCATCACCACGATCTTCAACATGCGCGCGCCGGGCATGACGCTGCACAAGATGCCGCTGTTCGTCTGGTCGATGCTAATCACCGCGTTCCTGCTGCTGCTGTCGATCCCGGTGCTGGCGGCGGCGATCACCATGCTGATCTGTGACCGCAACTTCGGCACTGCGTTCTTCGACCCCGCCGGCGGTGGCGACCCGGTGCTGTTCCAGCATCTGTTCTGGTTTTTCGGCCACCCGGAAGTCTACATCATGATCTTGCCGGGCTTCGGCATGATCAGCCATGTCGTCGCCACCTTCAGCCGCAAGCCGATCTTCGGCTATCTCGGCATGGCCTACGCGATGATCGCAATCGGCGTGGTCGGTTTCGTGGTGTGGGCGCACCACATGTTCGTCTCCGGCATGGACGTCGACACCCGCGCCTACTTCATGGCCGCGACAATGATCATCGCGGTGCCGACCGGCATTAAAATCTTCTCCTGGATCGCGACGATGTGGGGCGGCTCGGTCGAGCTGAAGGTACCGATGCTGTGGGCGATCGGCTTCATCTTCGTGTTCACCGTCGGCGGCGTGACCGGCGTGGTGCTGGCCAATGCCGGCATCGACCAGATCGTGCACAACACCTACTACGTGGTGGCGCACTTCCATTACGTGCTCTCGCTCGGGGCGGTGTTCTCGATCTTCGCCGGCTTTTACTACTGGATCGGCAAGATGAGCGGCCGGCAGTATCCCGAGTTCTGGGGCAAGGTGCATTTCTGGCTCATGTTCGTCGGCGTGAACCTGACCTTCTTCCCGATGCACTTCCTCGGCCTGTCGGGCATGCCGCGTCGCTACCCGGACTATCCGGCGGCGTTTGCCGGCTGGAACATGGTCGCCTCGATCGGCGCGTACATTTCGTTCGCCGGGTTCCTGGTGTTCCTCTACGTGGTGTTCCGCACCTTCACCTCGAAGCAGGCGATCGCCGGCAACTACTGGGGCGAGGGCGCCACCACGTTGGAGTGGACCGTGAGCTCGCCGCCGCCGTTCCACACCTTCGAGGAGCTGCCGCGCATCCGATGAGCGAACTGGGTGCCACACCCCTCCCCTTGCGGGAGGGGCTCGGGGGCGAGGAGCTCTGGGCGACGGCCGGCTGCTCCGACGTGCGGGACTGGGTCGCCCTGTTGAAGCCGCGCGTGATGACCCTGGTGGTGTTCACCGGGCTGGTCGGCGTGCTGGTTGCTCCCGGCCACCTGCATCCCGTGCTGGCGCTGACCACCGTGCTGTGCATCGCGGTCGGCGCCGGGGCGTGTGGCGCGATTAATATGTGGTTCGACCGCGACATCGACGCGGTGATGCGTCGCACCCGCTCCCGGCCGATCCCGGCCGGCCGGATCGCGCCCGGCGAGGCGCTCGGCTTCGGCGTGGTCCTCGCCGGCGCTTCGGTGCTGGTGCTGTGGCTGGCGACCAATCTCGCCGCCGCCGCCGTGCTTGCACTCTCGATCGGCTTCTATGTGTTCGTCTACACCATGTGGCTCAAGCGACGCACGCCGCAGAACATCGTGATCGGCGGCGCGGCGGGCGCGTTCCCGGCGGTGATCGGCTGGGCGGCGGTGACCGGCGGCGTCGATCTCGTGCCGCTGATCATGTTCGCCATCGTGTTCTTCTGGACTCCGCCGCATTTCTGGTCGCTGGCGCTGTGGGCACATGACGATTACGCCCGGGCGGGTGTGCCCATGCTGCCGGTCGTCGCCGGAGCGCGCGACACGCGCAAGCAGATCGTGCTCTACACGGTGCTGCTGGTGCCGGTCTCGCTGGCGCCCTGGGCGATCGGCTTCGCCGGCCTGCTCTATGGGATCGTCGCGCTGATGCTGGGGATGGGCTTCCTGTGGAAGGTCTGGGCCGTGGCGCGCGACAAGCAGGACGCGGCTGGGGTAAGCCTCACCGGCGACGCGCCCGCCAAGGCGGCGTTCCGCTACTCGCTCTCCTACCTGTTCGTGCTGTTCGGGGCGCTGGCGATCGACCGGCTGCTCGGCTGAGTGATGGTGGGATGACCGCCGACCCGACGCGGCTGAGCCGCCCGCAATCGGTCGAGATCGCCCGGCGACGGCGGGGTCGGAACTGGGCCCTGCTGATCGCCTTGCTGCTGCTCTGCGCGGTGTTCTACGCGATCACCTGGGTCAAGATGACCAAGTCATGAGTACACGGGCGCAATGAGAGGCAACGGTCGCAACGGGGTGCTTGGTGTCGGTCTGGTCGTCGTCGTGCTCGGCATGGTCGGCCTGGCTTTCGCGGCGATCCCGCTCTATCGGATTTTTTGCGCGGTGACCGGCTATGGCGGGACGCCGCAGATCGGCCTCGCGGCGGCACCCGGTGCGGCATCGCGCAAGATCACGGTCCGGTTCAACGCCGACACCAACCCGAACCTGCCCTGGGATTTTAGCCCGGAGCAGGCGTCGATTACCTTGCCGCTCGGCGAGGAGCAGGTTGCGTTCTACACCGCGCGCAACCAAGCGAGCACCCCGGTGACCGGGATCGCGGTCTACAACGTGACCCCGGACAAGGTCGGCAAGTATTTCCACAAGACGGCGTGCTTCTGCTTCAACCAGCAGACCCTCGCCGCCGGGCAGCGAATGCAGTTCCCGCTGAGCTTCTGGGTCGACCCTGCGATCGCCAAGGACCCGAATACCGAGGATGTGCGGGTGATAACGCTGTCGTATTCGTTCTTTCGCTCGCTGGACGACGCGGCGAAGACTGGCGCGCTGGCGAAGGCCGGCCCGCATGTCGGCCCGCGCGCCGACCTGACGCGCTGAGGCCACTTAGGTTCGCTTGGCGACAAGGCCGTGATGGCGAGCGCAGCGCGGATACCATCGCCACGGCGCTTCGCGCCGCGCGATGCCGGGGCAGGGGCCGGCTGTTCCCGGTTCCGCCGGAACCTCTCTAACAATATGTTGCAACGCGTGCTAACCGTGTGATACAAGCTCGCCCATGTCCCCAGCCCCCTCCACCCCAACCGGCTTGATGTGCCGCTTCGGCCTGCTCGTCGAGCGGCTGAGGTGGACGCTCGCCGATTGGGTCGACCGGAACCCCCGGAACCGCGACGTGCTGGGGCCGCTCGCCTTGCTGCTGTGGAAGTACCTGCAGCGCACGACGCGCAAACTCGCCGCGCTGCATGCGCAGTTCGCCGCCGGGACGCTTGCGCCGCGCAAGGACCGGGCGCGGCGTCAGGCAGCCGAGCCGGCCGAGTCGACCTCGCGAGGGGAGAAGCTGCCGAGCGGGCCGGTGCTGGCGCGGTTCGGCGCCGGGTATCTCGGCGCCTGGCTGCTGGCGCTGGTCGAGGATGCGGAGATGCAGGCGCTGCTCGCGGCGTCGCCGCAAGCGGGTCGGCTGCTGCGTCCGCTGTGGCGGCGGCTGACCAACGATCCGCTGCCCGCGCCGCTGCGGCTGGCGCCAAAGCCGCCGCGTTCGGAGCCACCGTTGGCTCCGGCGGCGCTCGCCGACACGCCGCCCGACGCAACGCCCGACACCCCACCCCACACACAGCCCCACGCCCCACCCCATGCGCAATTGGGGCGCCGCCCGGCCAAGTCCGCCAAGCGGGCGCTTTCCCTGCCCTCCCGGCCACCGCCGTTTTTTCTGGCCTGACGCGTTGCCCGCCTTGGCGTGTCGATAACGTTGCGTTTCCGTAACTAAAACTGCACAGGCGGGAGGGAACTGACGGCGGCTGGCCCCGGTCTAGCGAGCCCGCTTGGTCGCCCGGAAGTGATAGGCGCAGCTTATGTTCTGCACGTCACCCTCGATGCGGCCTTTGGCGAGGCGGCCGTTCAGGCTGATGTCGCCGAGCGTGCCTTGCACCGCGCCGTCCGGGTCTATGGTCGCGTCGATCTCGGTGCGTGCATTCCAGCGGTATTGAAAGGCGCCCTCGACCACGCGCAGCACGACCAGGCCGGGTGACGGGCAAGCTCGCGCGTCCGCCTGATAGCGCGTGCTGGTGCCGCGATAGATGCCATCGACCTGGGCTGGGGACGCTGGCCTAGGGGCTGGCGGCGCGGGCTGCGGCATCGGCTGCTTGGCGCAGCCGGCGAGCACGACCAAGCCAGCGAGCCAGCACGACACCGCGCCAGCCTTGCCCCGGTGGTGACGCCAGACCGGGGTCACGCCAGATAGCGCGCGGTGAGATGCGCCTCGAAGTCGGTCGGGTCGAGCGGCTTGCCGGTGGCCGCGCGCAGCAGGTCGTTGAAGCCGAGCAGGCTGCCAGTGCCGTGCACCTTGGCGCGCAGCCAGTCGAGCAATGGGGTCATGTCGCCGTCGCCGAGCGCGTCGTCGAGCAGCGAGATCTCGCGTCGCGCCGCAGCCATGAGCTGGGCAGCCGTCATCGCGCCGATCGTGTAGCTCGGGAAGTAGCCGAACGCGCCGTCGTACCAGTGGATATCTTGCAGGCAGCCACGCGCATCGTCCGGCGGTGTTAGCCCGAGAAGCTGCTGAAACCCATCATTCCACGCGCCCGGCAGGTCAGCCACCAGCAGGTCACCGCTGATAAGAGCCTGCTCCAGCCGGAAGCGCAGGATGACGTGCGCCGGGTAGGTGACCTCGTCGGCGTCGACGCGGATGAAGCCGCGCCGCACCTGCCGCCACAGCCGGGCGAGATTGTCGGCCTCGAACGGCGCCGGCTCGCCGCCGAACGTGGCGCGCAGCTCCGGCCCGAGCCAGCCGAGGAACGCATCCGAGCGGCACGCCTGCATCTCGACGATGAGCGACTGGCTCTCATGCGCCGCCATCCCCGCCGCCTGGCCCACCGGCAAGCGGGCGAACGCGGCCGGCAGCCCGCGTTCGTAGAGCGCGTGGCCGGTCTCGTGCAGCACGCCGAGCAGGCTCTGGGCGAAATCGCTCTCGTCGTAGCGGGTGGTGATGCGCACGTCGGTGGGCGTGCCGCCGCAGAACGGATGCGCCGAGCGGTCGAGCCGCGCGTGGTCGAAATCGAGCCCGATCCGCGCCGACAGCCGTCGACACAGCGCCTCCTGCGCGGCGGCGGGGAACGGCCCCTCCGGTCGCACCGGCGCCGGCGCGCGCGCCTGACGCTCCTCCGCCTGCGGCAACGCCCAATGCAGGAAGGCGACGTAGTTGGTGAACACGGGCTCGACGTCGGCCGCGCCGATGCCGTGCTGGTAGCCGTCCATCAGCGCGTCGTACTGGCTCATCCCGAGGATCGGCGCGAGCGCGGCGGCCGTCTCGCGCACCAATCGGACCACCTCGGCGAGATGCTGCCGCACCAGCGCGAAATCGGCGGTGCGCCGCGCCTCGCGCCAGACCTGCTCGCAGGCCGCGTTGGCTCGTGCCTGTGCCTCCACCAGATCGGCCGGCAGCGCGGTCGCCCGGATGTGGGCGTGGCGCATCAGCCGCAGGTTGGCCGCGCGCCACCGATCGGGGTCGGTGCCGGCCGCCTCCGCCGCCGCCAGGTCGTCGCCGGTTTCCGGTGCGGTCAGCAGCGCGTGGGCGACCCCGGCGAGCACCGCGAGCTGGTCGCCGCGGGCCGCCGCACCCCCCGGCGGCATCACCGCCGCCGCGTCCCAGCCCAGCATGGCGTTCGCCTCGTGGATGGTGGCGATCCGGGTGAAGCGGGTGACCAGACGGTCGTAGGCAATGCTCATGCGCGGAAAACCTTGCGGGCGTAGACGAAGAAGATCACCAGCAGCGCGGCGGCCAACCCGAACCAGGTGACGGCGTAGGCGAGGTGGTTGTTGGGCGGTCGCGGCAGGTCGCGCGCCGGCGCCGGATAGTGCTCGGGCGGCGGCGAGCCGAGCGCCACCAAGGTGAACGGCGCCGCTTGCGGCAGGCCGAGTGCCGCGCCGATCGCCGGCGGGTCCAGGGTGTAGAACCGGCGCTCCACCGGATCATCCGCCGGGCTGTACCAGCGCGGCTTCTCGTCCGGCCGGATGAAGCCCTGCACCGAGACCGGCCCGGTGGGCAGTGCGATCGCGCCGCCGCGCGCCTCGGGCACCCAGCCGCGATCGACCAGGATGGGCGCGGCGTCGGCCCGCTCCAGCGGCACCAGCAGATCAGATCCCATCTCCGGGCCGGCCGGGGTGTCGCGCACCGTGACGCCGTAGGTCGCTTGCAGGTCGGTGCGGAAGCGGCCGCTCACGATCACCTTGGCGAACGGCGACGGGTCGGCCGGGAGCGGCACGGCGGGAGCCGCTTCGGCGCGGTCGATCGCCGCGAGCAGCCTGGTCTTCCATTGCAGGCGCTCGATCTGCCACACGCCGAGCCCGATCAGCACCCCCAGCATGACCAAGGTCGTCAGTCCCGGCCCGAGCAGCGAACGCAGCTTGCTCTTGCGCCGGTTCTCTTGACGCCGGCCGAGTTCGCGCTGGACCGGGGATTTCACAATCCCATCTCGGTGGCGCGGGTGCGGTATTGCAGGGCGACCATGATCGCCTTCAACGGCCGCATCAGGACCACCGCCAGCGGGATGGTGACCACGGGCCATAGCACGATGTGCACCCAGAGTGGCGGATTGAAGGTGAACTCCACCCAGAAGGCGAGCACCACGATGATGGTGCTGAGCAGGAACATGACGAACACCGCCGGGCCGTCCCCGGTGTCGCTTCGCCGCAGGTCGAGCCCGCACACCTCGCACCGGTCGCGCACGGTCAGCAAGCCGACATAGAGCCGGCCCCGACCGCAACGCGGGCATCGGCAGGCGAGCCCAGCCCGGAGAACGCTGACCGGTGCGTCCGCCACCGGGCGGGGTCAGGGCCCCACTTCAAATGTGTGTGGCGAGGCGCCCGACCAGTAGATGCAGATGAACAGGAACAGCCACACCACGTCGACGAAGTGCCAATACCAGGCCGCCGCCTCGAAGCCGAAATGCCGCTCCGGCGTGAACTGCCCGGCTCGGGCGCGGAACCAGCACACGATCAGGAAGGTGGTGCCGACGATGACGTGGAAGCCGTGGAAGCCGGTCGCCAGGAAGAACACCGACGGATACACGCCGCCGCCGGCGAACTTGAACGGCGCGTCGGAGTATTCGATCGCCTGGCAGGCGGTGAAGGTAAGGCCGAGCAGGACGGTGAGGCCGAGCCCCATGATCAGCCCGCGCCGATCGTTCTCGATCAGGCTGTGATGCGCCCAGGTGATCGTGGTGCCCGAGAGCAGCAGGATCATGGTGTTGAGAAACGGCAGGTGGAACGGGTCGAAGGTGGTGATGCCGGCGGGTGGCCAGATCGCCTTCACCGCCCCGGCCACGTTCTCGGGAAACAGCGCGTAGTTGAAGTAGGCCCAGAAGAAGCCGACGAAAAACATCACCTCGCTGGCGATGAAGAACATCATGCCGTAACGCAGGCCGAGCCGCACGACTGGCGTGTGCAGCCCCGGTGTGCGGCTCTCGCGGATGACGTCGCGCCACCAGAACGCCATCACCGTCGCCGCCGCCAGCGAGCCGACGATCAGCGCGATATAGCTGCCGTAATGCGCGGCGAGGATGATGCCGAGCAGCAGCAGCCCGCCGCTGAACGCCCCCAGGAGTGGCCAGGGGCTCGGGTCGACCAGATGGTAAGGCTGCTTCAGCCCCGAGGTGGTCGGTGCCGTGGCGGCGTGCGCGTCGATGTCCATGCCTGATCCATGCCTATCCGGCCGGAGGAGACGCCCCGGCGTTCGGCGGCATCATCGCGAAAACATGAGAAGGTTCAAGGGTGAAAGCGGCTTGTGCCAGGCCCGTTGCCGTTCGGCGGGTCAATGCGCCGGCAGGGCCGTGTTGCGTAGCTGGGTGAGCGTGAACAGCCCGATCGGTGGCACGCTCTCGAGCTTGGCGATGGCGATGTCCCCCGGGGCGAACAGCGCCTCGATGGCGAAATCGGGATGCCAACCGAGCGCGCGCGATGCCGGGGCCATCGCCCGCTCGATCCAAAGTCGCGGGCCTGACCGAGCGGCGAAATGGTTGACGAACAGCAATTGCCCGCCGGGCCGCACCACGCGACGCATCTCGGCCAGCAACTGGCGCGGGTTCGGCACCACCGAGGCAACGAACATCGCCACCGCCATATCGAATGTCGCCGCCGGGAACGCCATCGTCTCGGCATTCATCTCGAGCAGCGCGTCGACGTTGGACAGCCGCTCCGTCGCGGCCCGCTGGCGCGCCCGGGCCAGCATGTCGGCCGACAGATCGATCCCGGTCACGCGCTTACCGGGCGCGTAGCGCGGCAGGGCCAAGCCGGTCCCTACGCCGACCTCGAGGACGCGGCTGCCCGGGCAGCGATTGACCGCGTCAACCGCGCGCCGTCGGCCGATCGCCGAGACACCGCCGAACGCGGCGTCGTAGACCCCGGCCCAGCGACGATACGCCGCGCGCACCGCGTCCGCGTCCAACGCCGAGTGGCCGGCCATGCGCCGCCGGCTCTCGCGGGAGTGCAAAGCCTCATCCATAGAAGATCAGTTCGCGCGCGCTCATTGGCCGGCTTGCCTACCCTCACACGTCGCCACGCGCAAGGTGGCGCCCGCCGCCGGGCGCGGCGCGGACCGAGGCAGGTGAGGGGGGCGTCTCGATCGCTCAGTCGGCTGACGCGATATTGACCGCGGCATTGCGGCCGTTCTGCTGCTGCTCGACCTCGAAATCGACCTTCTGGCCCTCGTTGAGGCTGCGTAGCCCTGCTCGCTGCACCGCGCTGATATGGACAAAAATATCCTTGTCGCCCGAATCCGGCGCGATGAACCCATATCCCTTGGTCGGATTAAACCACTTCACGGTCCCGCTCGGCATCGACGTGCTGCCCTTCTTCCAGAGGCGAATCGCGTCACTGGAACGACGTTCGCCTGGTTTACAGGGCGTCACCGCACCCGCCGCCCGTTGCCGGACGACCCGACACCCTCCCCACGGGCAGCCGGCGATGCCTTCTGGCAGCTCGGAAGCCTGCCCGAGCGAAACGATACCGCCGGCGCGCGCCGATCGCAACGAATCCCGCGTGGGTGCTAATTAGCTCTTCGGTCCACGCCGCTACTCGGCGGATTGGCAGACACGACCTGGATCGCTTCGCGATTCCAGTCAGGCCGAAACCGCTTCAGGCGGCGTCCTCGCGTCGGTCGCGGACGCGCACATACGCCAGTTGCGCGTGCGCCTCGCAGTAAGGCTTGCCCGGCACCGAGCCCTCGTCACAGAAGCGGAACTCCCGCGTCCCCGGCTCGCCCAGCGGCCAGCAGCAAGCAACAGTGCGCCCGTAGGGGCGTGGCACCGCCTGCAACCGGGGCGGCGGCGGGGTCGTCGCTCCGCGCGGGGCGATCTTCACCGTCGATGTGCGATCGGGCGATGCGGAGTCGGGGCGGGGCATCGGCGGGGGGGCCGGCCGTTCGGTGCTTGGCAGGGGCGGCAGGGTGGGACCCGCAAGGCGGCGCGGCGAGGGCCGGGGCTGCGCCGGCCGCGTGCCGTCGCGACGGATCGGCGAGGGGCGCGCGGCGAGGTCCAGGCGGTGCGCCTTGCCAACCACGGCGTTCTTGGACACCCCGAGCCGCCGGCCGATCTCCGCGGTGGAGTGGCCCTCCGACCACAGCGAGCGCAAACGCGTGATGGTCTCTTCGGTCCACTCCATATCGTGGTATCCTCTCTGCTTGAATACCAGATACGGTAGCTGTCAGCAGGCCGAGGCTCAATGGGCTATATTGTGGAGAGCCACAAAAAGTTGTGGAAAACCTCGGCTAGAACAACAACCCCTTGCGTAGCAGGCCGTGCACGCCTTTTTCGCCGTTCACCGTCTGGGTGACGTGGAAATCCACCGCCAGCGAGCAGAACTGGTAGGCCTGCTCGCGGGACAGGTTGGCGCGGGCGCAGATGAAGGCGATCATCTCGCGCAGCGCCTGCTTCATGGCGAGATCAAGATCCTCGTTCATTCCCATGCTGATGAAATGCGTCGCGGTCTCGGCGCGGGGGTGGCGCAGCAGCGGCGCGCGAGGGCCGCCGCCTTTGTGCAAGGTAAGCCGAAAAGTGCCGGTGAGCGCCGTCTCCAGCGCGTTGATGCACACCTCGCCATCGCCTTGCACGCCGTGCCCGTCACCGGCGGCGAAATTCGCCCCCTCGGTCCAGACCGGGAGGAACAAGGTGCTTCCCTCGGTCAGCTCCTTGTTGTCGAGGTTGCCGCCGTGCTCGCGCGGCTGGACCGTGGAGATCGTGCCGTAACTCGGCGGCGGTGCGACACCCATGACGCCGAAGAACGGCGCCAAGGTCAGTTCGGTGCCCCAGGGCAACCGGCAGGAACGCCGCGCCCGGTCGATCGGTATATGGCTGAGAAAGCGGGTCGGGAAGTCCTCGGGCAGGGTGCCGACCAGCGGCCGAAAGCCGCAATAGCCCCAATCCGCGCCGAATTCGATACGCTGGATGTGAACCTCCAGCATGTCGCCGGGTTCGGCGCCGGCCACCGCGACCGGGCCGGTGATGATATGGCCGCCGGCGCGCGGCAGGTCGGCGGCGTGGATCGCGCTGAGCGCCGGAGGGATGGCGAAGCCGGTGGCGGCGTCCGGCATCACCTCGGGCCCACCGGAGACACACTCCAGCTCCACCGTCTCGCCGGACTGGATGGTCAGCACGGGCGGATAGGCGGCATCGAACGTGCCCCAGCGAACGGTCTGCGGTGTGGGGGCGAGGCGGTGGGTGGCCATGAAAAATCCTCCGGCGAACTTAGCCGGAGGGTGCCCCGTCAGGCGGGCGGGTCACAAGCCGGAAAGGTCAGACTGGCTCCTTGGTCTTCGCCTTGGTCTCCACGCCAGGGCCGGAGATCGTGCCGCTCGGCTTGTCGGTGCTCGCCTCCATCGAGGCGTCATCCTCGTCGGCCATGTTCTTCTTGAAGGATTTTATGCCCTTGGCGAAGTCGCCCATCAGGTTGCTCACCTTGCCGCTGCCGAACAGCAGCAGCACGACGAGCAGCACGACGAGCCAATGCCAGATGCTGAAGCTACCCATTCCCATCTCCGTCACGGGGTGCGGCGTCGTCCCGACCACAAGCTTAGCGGCGCCGTGCCTAAAGCACCATACGTGCCTCAAGCAGCACGGATGCCTGAACCATCATATGGGCCGGCGACCACGGTTGCCAAACCAATCGCGTCTTGCCCAACGTCAGCGGCGCAATCCGAGCAACTCGCGCAGCACGAACTCGGTGTGCGCGCCGACCGCCGGGCCGGGCCAGCCGATCGCGGCCTGCGGCGGATCACCATCCAGCCTGATCGCCGGGCCGGGATGCAAGGTGCGGCCGATCAGCGGGTCATCCACCTCCAGCACCGCGCCGCGCGCCCTGAAATGCGGATCGGCGGCGCAGTCGGCGATGTCGTAGAGCCGCGCGCACGGCACCTCGGCCGCCTCCAGCCGGGCTTCCGCCTCGGCCGCCGGCAGGGTGCGGGTCCAGGCGGCGATCGCCCGATCCAGCTCGTCGCGATTGGCGCAGCGGGCGTTGTTGGAGGCAAGGCGCGGCTCGCGCGCCAGCTCCGCCCGGCCGATCGCAACCATCAGCCGGGCGAAGATCAGGTCGGAGTTGCCGGCGACGCAAAGCCACTTGCCGTCGGCGCACGGGTAGGTGTTGGTCGGCGCGGCGGTCGGCAGCGCGGCACCCGCCGGTTGGCGCACCCTGCCATCGAGCGCGTATTCCGGCAGCATCCCCTCCATCAGCGAGAACACGCTGTCGACCAGGTTGACGTCGATCACCCGGCCGCGCCCAGTGCCAGGACCGGTGCCGGTATCCGTCGCGTCGCGCTGCCACAAGGCGGCGAGCAGCCCGATCGCCGCGTACATCCCGGCGAGGTCGTCGCTGATCGAGATGCCGCAGCGTGGCGGCGGCAGCTCGCTGGCGCCGGCGGGATGGCCGGTGAGGTGGCGGATGCCGCCCATCGCCTCGCCGATCGCGCCGAATGCCGGCTTGTCGCGATACGGCCCATCCTGGCCGTAGCCTGAGACCCGGGCAATCACCAGGCGGGGATTGATCGCGTGCAGCTCGGCGGGTCCGAGGCGCAGCTTCTCCAGGCCGCCGGCGCGCAGGTTCTCCACCAGCACATCGGCACGGGCCGCCAGAAGCAGGGCGATGTCGCGGTCGCGCTTGAGGTCGAGCTCGATGCTCAGCTTGTTGCGGCCGTGCACGCTGAACCACACCGAGTTGCCGTCGACCGCAGCACCCCAGCCGCGATGCGGGTCGCCGCCGGGCGGCTCGACCTTGATCACCTCGGCGCCGAGATCGGCCAGCACGCGGGTGCAGAACGGCCCGGCGATGTAGTGGCCGAATTCCAGCACCTTCAGCCCGACCAGCGGGCCGGTGCGCGGCGGCGGCGCGTCCATCGGCAAAACTCCCAACAAATTTCCGGTCTCGCCATCAAAAGACCGCGCGTTAACCTTTTGGCAAGCCGATTAGCGCACAGTCTCCCTATCGGACGTCGGCGGTGTCGCCGTCCGTTTCCTCCCCAATCTGCGCGGCACCAGTCGCGCACACTTGAAGGGCGGCGCCGACTTGGTGCCGCCCGCTTTTTTTGTGCCCGGTGACGATCCGCGTGTGCCAGCATCCGGCGAACCGGATGGAGCAGGTGCGATGGACAAGCAGCTCGTGGCGACCCTGGCCCGTGCCGCCGGTCTGGAGCAGGCTTGGCGCGACTTCCCCGAGGACGTGATCGCCGCCGCCGAGCAGGCCCTGACCCACGCGGCCGTCATTGCCGTGCCGACCGAGCCAGGCGCGGAGCCGTGGCCGCCGATGCGACCGGGCACGACGCTGTGACCGAGCCGCACTGGCTTAGCGCCACCGAGCTTG
Organism: Acetobacteraceae bacterium; assembly: GCA_965218045.1. Taxonomy (GTDB): domain Bacteria; phylum Pseudomonadota; class Alphaproteobacteria; order Acetobacterales; family Acetobacteraceae; genus CAVRCA01. Next base: position 31,253 of record CBDCJX010000005.1, read on the forward strand.
GGCAAGCCTTTGCCGAGCGGCGCCTCTCCCCGGTCGAGCTGATGCGCGCACTGCTCGCCCGCATTGAGCGGCTCGACCCACAGCTGCACGTGTTCATCCGCCTCGACGCCGAGGCGGCGCTGGACGCGGCGCGCGCCGCCGAAGCGGAGCTTAATGCTGGCCGGCGGCGTGGACCACTGCACGGCGTCCCGGTCGGCATCAAGGACATCATCGACGTGGCCGGGCTGCCGACGACCTGCCACTCGAAAATTCTGCTCGAAAACGTGGCGCGGGCCGACGCGGCGGTGGTCGCGCGGCTGCGCCAGGCTGGCGCGATCGTCATCGGCAAGCTGTCGACGCACGAATTCGCCCTCGGCGGCCCGAGCTTCGACCTGCCGTTCCCGCCGGCGCGCAATCCGTGGAATCCCGAGCACCATCCTGGCGGCTCCTCCTCCGGCTCGGGCTCCGGGGTCGCGGCAGGCCTGTTTCCGCTGGCACTCGGCACCGACACCGGCGGCTCGGTGCGCCATCCGGCGAGCGCTTGCGGCATCGTCGGGCTCAAGCCGACCTACGGGCTGGTGTCGCGGCGCGGCGTGTTCCCGCTCTCCTTCACGCTCGACCATGTCGGGCCGCTGACCCGCACCGTGGCGGACAATGCGCTGTTGCTCGACACCATCGCCGCGCATGACCCGGCCGACCCCGGCAGTGCGAGCGGCCCGGCCGGCGCGTGCGGGCGCTTGCTGGATCGCGGCATCAAGGATCTGCGGATCGGCTTCGTTCGGCAGTTCCACGAGGGCGCCCTGCCGGTGGACCCGGAGGTGGCGGCCGGGCTCGAGGAGGTCGCGCGGGCGCTGGGCGAGCAGGGTGCCCGCGTGCGCGATGTGACGCTTCCGACGCTGGCCGAGTTCGCCGCCGTCAACCGGGTGATCCTCAACAGCGAGGCGTGGTCCATCCACGCTCCCTGGCTGCGAACGCGCCCCGGCGATTACGGCGCACTCACCCGCCGACGCTTGCTGGCGGGCGCCTTTGTCCCAGCTGGCGAATACGTGGGTGCCCAGCGTCGCCGGCTCGAAATGATCGCGGCGGTACAGGATGTGTTCCGCGAGGTCGACGTTCTGCTGTGCGCCAGCTCGCTGGACCCGGCGAGCCGCATCGCGGATGCCAAGGCGACGGCGGACACCTATCCGCGCCAGGCGCGCACTCCCTTCAACGTTACCGGCCACCCGGCGCTGGCGATGCTGTCGGGCCTCTCCGAAGGCGGCCTGCCGCTCTCCGTGCAGTTCGTCGGCCGCTACTTCGACGAGGCGACGGTGCTGCGCGTCGCCGCCGCCTGGGAGCGAGCCAGCGGCGGCCCGCGCCGGCCGCCGATCGAATGACGGCGTTCAGCCGGTTCCGATCACGTCCTCGATGCGGATGGGCAGGTGACGGATGCGCTGTCCGGTGGCGTGGAACAGCGCGTTGGCGATTGCGGCGGAGGTTCCCACCGAACCCAGCATGCCGACCCCCTTCACACCGCCCGGCAAGTACGAGTCCTTCTCCTCGACCATGACGATGTCGATCTGCGGGATATCGGCGTGGACGGGGATGAGATAATCGGCCAGCGTGTCGCCGAGTATGCGGCCGCTCGGGCGATCGGTCAGCGTCTGCTCGTGCAGGGCCATGCCGATGCCGCCGATCACGCCGCCCACATACTGGCTCCGCGCCAGTAGCGGGTTGACGATGCGACCGGCAGCGAAGGCGGCGCAAATCCGACGCACGCGCGCCTCGCCGAGGTCGGGATCCACGGCGAGCTCGGCGAACACCGCGCCGAACCCCATCCCCGTCACGGGCTGGTCGGCCGAGAGCGGTGCGTAACCCTCCGCCTCCATCCCCTGCGGGGCGCGCCGGCCGAGAAGCCCGGCGAGGCTCTCCGAGGCATTGCCGGAGGGGTCTCGCACCACGCCATCCGAAAACACCAGGCTGCCGGGAACGCTGTCGAACAAGGGCGAGTCCGGGTCAGCGACGGCAACGCTTGCGAGCTGATCGCGCACGGCCCGGGCCGCTTCATCCACGGCGGGGAAGACGCTTTGAGTGACCTGCGAGCCGCCGGAAAATGGCCCCTCCGGCAGCCAGGTGTCGCCCAGCTCGACTGTCACCCGCCCCAGAGGCACGCCGAGAACCTGGGCGCCGAGCTGAGCCAGCAGCGTGTAAGTGCCCGAACCCATATCCTGGGTGCCGCACTGCACCAGCAGCGACCCGTCCGCCGCCAGGCGCACGCGGCTGCGGCTGGGCTGTCGGCGTGCCGGGTAACAAGCCGCGCCGACGCCCCAGCCGATGCGAAGCCGGCCGTCGCTCCAGCCTTCCCGCGATCGCGACGCCCAGCCGAAGCGCTCGGCGCCCTCCCGCAAGCACGCGCGCAAGCCGTTGCTGGACCAGGGACGACCGACGTCCTGGTCGTGGTCGGCGTAGTTGCGCAGGCGCAGCTCGACCGGGTCGAGGTCGAGCGTATGCGCCAGTTCATCCAGCGCCGACTCGAGGGCGAAGCTGCCGGGGGCCTCGCCCGGGCCACGCATCGGGATCGGATGCGGCTCGTTGGTGCGCGCCAGCCGGTGCTGGGTCACCACGTTCGGGCAGGCGTAGAGCAAGCGCGACACGTAGGCCACGGGGTCGGCGTACTCGGCGTGGGTCGAGGTCTGGGCGAGCACCTGGTGATCAATCGCCGTCAGCCGACCATCGCGCGTGGCGCCGATCGTCAGATCCTGCACCGTCTCCTGTCGCCGGCCGACCAGGGCAAACATCTGCGCCCGCGTGAGTTCGAGCCGCACGGGCCGGCTCGTGCGGCGGGCGGCCAGCAGCGCCAGCATTAAATAGGGCCACCAGAGCTGACCCTTGCTGCCGAACCCGCCGCCGAGAAAGCGCGTGATGACACGGACGTTGTCGACCGGCATGCCGAACGCGTGGGCGATGACGCCGCGCGTGCCGAAGATCGCCTGGGTGCAGGTGTGCACGACAACCCGGTCACCGTCCCACTCACAGACGACCGCATGCGGTTCCAGCGCGTGGTGGTTGTTCACTGCGGTGCGGTAGCGTTCTCGCACCACGATCTCGGCGGCTTGCAGTGCCGCGGCCGGATCACCGCGCAGGCTATGCGCCTTGGCGCGGGCACCGCACATGTCGGGCGCGTATGTCTCGGCAAGCGGATGGTCGATGGCGGTGATCGGCGGCTCTTCGCCATAGGCGACACGTACCGCCGCCGCGGCGGCGCCCGCCTGCAACGGCGTCCGTGCCACCACGAGCGCGACTGGCTGGCCGGCGAAATGCACCACCGGCTCGCGGATGATGCCGAGGAAGGGGGCAGGTAGCAGCGCCTGCGCCTCCTCCCAGCTTACCAGGTCGGCGAAGCCGGCGCACGCGCGTGCGCCCGTCGCGTCGATCGCCTCCACGCGCCCGCGCGCGATCGGCGACTGGACGAGTGCCGCGTGCAGCAAGCCCTCGGCGTGTGTCTCCGCGGCGTAGACCGCCGCGCCGGTGACCTTGGCGGCGGCATCGATGCGGGGCGCAGCGTCGACCGACACGCTCATGCCGTTCCTCCCACCGTCTGAAGCGCACGCACCACCGAGCGTCGGAGCAGCGCGACCTTGAAGCCCGCCATCCCGAACGGCTCGGCGCCTGCAATGCCCAGTTCCGCTGCATCCCGGAACACGGCGTCGGTCGGGGCGCGGCCCACGAGCGCAGTCTCCGCCGCAGCCAGGCGCCGTGGGCCGGGCGCGACGCCGCCCGCGGCAAGCCGGGCGGCCACGATGCGTCCGTCCTCGATATCCAGGGCAGCGGCGATCGAAACCACGGCGAACTCGAACGACGCCCGGTCCCGCACTTTCAGATAGGTCGAACGGGGCGCGAAACGACGCCCGGCCTGAAGCCGCACCGCCGTGATCACCTCGGCGGGCGCCAGGTGCGTGTCGAGCTGCGCCGGGTCACCCGGGCGGCGATAGAAGGCGTTGATCGGGACCGTGCGTGCGCCGTGCGGTCCTTCAATCTCGATCTCGGAATCCAGTGCGGCCAAAGCCACGGCCAGATCGGACGGGTGGGTGGCCACGCAAGCGAGATCGGCGCCGAAGATCGCGGCGCCCCGACTCTCTCCGCCGCGCGCGCCGCAGCCGGAGCCGGGTTCGCGCTTGTTGCAGGCGGGAAGCGCACCGCGAAAGTAGGGACAACGCGTGCGCTGTAGCAGATTGCCCCCTATCGTCGCCATGCTGCGGATCTGACGCGAGGCGCTGGCGAGGATCGCCTGCGCGATCAGCGGATGGTCGCGCGAAACAGCGGGCGCCGCGGCGACGTCATCAAGGCGTGCGAGGGCGCCGATCGCGAGCCCGTCACCATCAGCGACGATCGCATGAAGCGGCAAGGTGCCGAGGTCCACCACGGTGTGCGGCGAGGCAAGCCCCGCCTTCCAGAGCTGAAGCAGATCGGTTCCACCGGCGAGGAAAGCGGCGCCCGGCACCGCGCCCGATGCGAGCGCATCGCTCATGTCGGTTGCGCGCCGATAGGCGAACGGCGTCCCGGTCACAGCCCTGCAACCTCGACGATTGCCTCGACGATGTTCGGATGTGCGCCGCAGCGACACAGATTGCCGCTCATCGCCTCGCGGATCGCCTCCCGCGTCTGGGCCGAGCCCTCATTTATCAAAGCGATGCCGGCGAGTATCTGGCCGGGGGTGCAGTAGCCGCATTGCAGCGCGTCGTGCCGGACAAACGCCTCTTGCAGCGGATGCAGGCGACCGTTCTGGGCCAGGCCCTCAATCGTGGTGATCTCCCGCCCGGCGTAGGAGGCAGCGAGCGCCAGGCACGACTTGATGGCTCGACCGTCGACCAGGACGGTGCACGCGCCGCACGCGCCCATGTCGCAGCCCTTCTTCACGCCGGTGAGCGCGAGCCCGTCTCGCAAGACTTCGAGTAACGTCTCGCACGCGGGAGCACGCAGATCACGGGGATGTCCGTTGATGACGAACGACAGGCTGATCCGAGCTGCATCGGATTCGGATAGGGATGACTGGCTTGCTGACATCGCCGCAGTCTAAGCTAACTGGTTTGCCACAACGAGATCATTCATGCGAAAGGGTCTGCGAAGGTAGCGGTCAGGAAATACGTCATGGTCAAGTGGGCGATCGGTGTCGCGGTTGTGGCCGTGATCCTGGCGGTTTTGGCGTTCGGCGGGCTGGTCGGCGTCGCGGCCGGGCTACTGAAGATCCTGTTCTACCTGGCGGTTTTCATCGCGGTGGTCCTGTTCGTCCTCGGATTCACCTTATTCAAGACGGTCACCTGACCACAGGTTCTCCGTCGGACACCATTGCCACGCCCATGCGCCGCCTTCAGGAGAACTCGTGCTCGACCTTCCGTGCGCGCAGGCTCGCGTCACGTCGGCCCGGATGCTACTGTGCGGTAGCAATCGGGAGCACAACGCATGACTGAGACCCTGGTCATCCGTGGCGGCACTGTGGTGGATGGAACCGGCGGCGCCCCCTTCGAGGCGGATGTTGCGCTGCGCGGCGACAAGATCGTCGCGGTCGGCAAGAACCTGCCGCGTGGCGAGCAGGAGATCGACGCGCGCGGCAAGCTGGTCACGCCGGGCTGGGTCGACGTCCACACCCACTACGACGCCCAGGTCACCTGGGGCAATCAGATCAGCCCGTCGTCGTGGAACGGCGTCACCACGGTACTGATCGGCAATTGCGGTGTCGGCTTCGCGCCCTGCCTGCCGCACCAGCGCGACATGCTGGTCAAGCTCATGGAGGGTGTCGAGGACATCCCCGAGGTGGTGCTGACCGAGGGCCTGCCTTGGAACTGGCAGACTTTTCCGGAGTTCCTCAACGCCCTGGACGCGCGCCGCTACGACCTCGACGTGGCGACCCAGGTGCCGCACGCGGCGGTGCGGGTCTACGTGATGGGCGAGCGTGGCGCGGCGCGCGAGCCGGCCACCGAGCTCGAACGTCAACGCATGGGCCAGCTCGCCGCCGAGGGCATCCGCGCCGGCGCGCTCGGCTTCTCGACCTCGCGCACCATCGCGCACAAGACCCTAGCGGGCGATTTCACCCCCACCTTGCGCGCCGCCGAGGCGGAGCTCGCGGCGGTGGCGCAGGCGATGCGCGGAGTCGGCGCCGGCTGGTTCCAGGTGATCTCCGATTTCGACGAGCCCGAGCAGGAATTCGGCATGCTGCGCCGGCTGGTCGAGACCTCCGGCCGGCCGATGACTTTTTCCCTGCTGCAACGCGAGCAGCGCCCGAATTTGTGGCGCGAGCTGCTCGACCAGGTCGCCGAGGTGAACAGCGCCGGCCACACGATGAAGGCGCAGGTGATGGGCCGGCCGATCGGCGTGATGCTCGGCTTCGAGATTTCGCAGAACCCGTTCGTCGGCCGGCCGAGCTGGGCCGAGATCAAGGACCTGCCGTTCGCTGCCAAGCTCGCCCGGCTGCGCACGCCCGAGTTCCGCGCGCGCCTGCTCGCCGAGGCGACCGCCGACCCCGCGATAGGGCATCGGCTGAACACGTGGGAAAAGATCTTTCCGCTGAACGATCCGCCGAATTACGAGCCTGCGCCCGACCAGAGCGTGGCCGCGCGCGCCGCGCAGGAGGGGCGTGATCCGCAGGAAGTGGTCTACGACATGCTGCTGGAGAAGGACGGCCGCGCCATTCTCTACCGGCCGATCATCAACTACGCCGACGGCACGCTCGACACGGTGAAGCTGATGATGGAGGACCCGAACACCCTGCTTGGCCTCGGTGACGGCGGCGCGCATGTCAGCATCATCTGCGACGCCAGCACAATGACCACCACGCTCACCCACTGGGCGCGCGATCGCTCGCGCGGCGCGCGGCTGCCGCTGGAATGGGTGGTGCGCCGGCTGTCGCGCGACAACGCCTTCGCCCTCGGCCTCGCCGATCGCGGCGTGCTGGCGCCGGGCTACAAGGCGGATGTCAACGTCATCGACTTCGACCGGCTGATGGCGCACGCCCCCGAGGTGCTCTACGACCTGCCGAGCGGCGGCCGCCGCCTGGTTCAGCGCACCGAGGGTTACGAGGCGACCATTGTGTCCGGCGTGCCGGTGTATCGTCGCGGCGAGGCGACGGGCGCGCTGCCTGGACGCCTAGTGCGCGGGGCCAAGGGCGCCGAGCAGGAGCGCGCCGCCGCTGAATAGCCAGCGGCGACCGTCGGGGAGGAAGGTCGAGCTTGGCACGGCTGACGCCAGGCCGGCACGAGGCGGACTAGTCTACCGCCAGTTCGTCTCCACCCGGCTCACCCATTGGGTGTGGGCGGTCTGTCTATTCTTCCTGCTGCTGTCGGGGATGCAGATCTTCAACGCGCACCCCGCGCTCTACATCGGGGCCCAGTCGGGCTTCGGCTTCGACAACTCGGTCTTGCGGATGGGGGCGGAACGCACACCAGACGGGCCGGTGGGCTACACGGAGGTGCTCGGTGCCCGCTTCGCCACGACCGGTGTGCTCGGCCTGTCGACCAGCGGCGGACGCCTCGCCGCGCGTGGCTTTCCGAGTTGGGCGACCATCCCCTCCTTCCAGGATCTCGCGACCGGCCGCGTGGTCCACTTCTTCTTTGCCTGGCTGCTGGTCGGCACCTTGCTGGTCTGGCTCGTCGCCAGCGTGGTGAACGGCCATCTCCGGCGCGATCTCGTCCCGACGAGCGCGGACTTGCGGCGGCTGCCCCGCGATGTCGCCGACCACGCGCGGCTCCGCTTGGCGCACGGCCGTGCGTACAATCCGCTGCAAAAACTCTCCTACGCGGCGGTGCTGTTCGTGCTGCTGCCGCTGATGGTGCTCACCGGGCTCACCATGTCGCCGGGGATGGACGCGTTCGTGCCGTTGCTGCTCGACCTGTTTGGCGGCCGGCAGACGGCGCGGACCATCCACTTCGTGGGCATGGCGTTGCTCGTGCTGTTCTTCATCGTCCACGTGGTGATGGTGCTGCTCGCCGGTCCGCTGAACGAGATGCGCTCAATGGTGACCGGCTGGTATCGCACCGGCCGGTCCACCACCCCGCCGGAGGCAAACCCGTGAGCAGGCTTTTGCTGTCGCGCCGAGCGCTGTGGCGCGGCGCCGCGCTTGGCTCGGCTGGCCTGCTGTCCGGCTGCGACTGGTTCGACTTTCTTGGCGCCTCCGACAACAAGGTCCGCGACGTGCTGGAGAGCGCCAATGGTCTGACCTATCGGTCGCAACGTCTGCTGCTCGGTCGCGACGCGTTGGCGGGCGAGTATTCCGAAAGCGAGATCCGCCAACCGCAGCGGCCGAACGGTTCGATCGCGCCACGGGATCCTGACTATCTTCGGTTCGCCGACACGGATTTCGCCGATTGGCGGCTCACGGTCAGCGGCCTGGTCGAGCGGCCGCTCGCCCTCTCGCTCGACGAACTGCGCGCCATGCCGGCCCGCACCCAGATCACCCGTCACGACTGCGTGGAAGGCTGGAGCTGCATCGCCAAGTGGACCGGCGTGCCGCTTGCGCGCGTGCTCGACGAGGCCGGGGTGAAGCCGGCGGCGCGCTTCGTCGTGTTCCGCTCGTTCGACACGATGGAGACCGGCTTGTCCGGCCCGGTCAAATACTACGAATCGATCGACCTGCTGGACGCCCGCCACCCGCAGACCATCCTCGCCTATGGGCTGAATGGTGCCACGCTGCCGGTCCAGAACGGCGCGCCGCTGCGGGTCCGCATCGAGCGGGCGCTCGGCTACAAGATGGCGAAATACATCCGCGCCATCGAACTGGTTGACAGCTTCAGCTCGATCGATGGCGGCCAGGGCGGCTACTGGGAAGATCGCGGCTACGATTGGTTTGCCGGGATCTGACGGCCAACCATCGTCAAAAATCGCGGGCCTAAAACGATGAAGGCGCCGGGACTGGTGATCCCGGCGCCGCCTGCGCGGCCGAGGCTGGCCGGCCGCCTTCGGAAACCAACCATGAACCACCATGGCTGGCTGCCGCTGATCATGATCACCGTGATCGTCAAAATCAAGGTGCGCGTGAGAAGGTAGGCAGCGCCCCGGTCCGGGTGGACCGGGCCGGGGGTTCCGGAGGTAAGCGAGGTGTCGCTACTGCAGCGGCATCTTGAAGTTGATGCCGGGGATCGGCTTCAGCCGCTGCTCCTGCTGGCCCTCGATGGTCGAGCCCGGCACGTAGCCCTGGCCCTTGTTGTAGGCTTTCTGGTTGAAGAAGTCGGGGCGCAGCCGGGCGCCGTCCGGTGTCTGCTCGATGGGAGCGCTCAGGCTGTTGTCGGGCACCGGGGCCGATTGGTCGAGCGGCGGATGCTCTGGCGGGATCGGCGGTATCGGGAAATCCTCGTGCCGCGAGCGCGGTTTCGCCGCTCCCAGCAGCGCCACCAACGAGCAGGCCAGGGCAACCTGTCTGATCCGACCGATCACAGCCCGCCCTCGGCCGCGCCGGGCAACTCCTTCGCACCGCGCGGGTCCTCCTCGGGATTGCGTGCCGGCGCGCCGAGCAGCCCGTCACCCGCGCGTGCCCAAGCGTCGAGCGCCCAGTGTACCGACGGAAACGCGATGTCGGCGCGAGGCAGGCGGTCCGGCGCGAACAATTCGGCCTCGAGCGTCTCCTCGCCGGCGGCGAATTCCGGCGCGCCGGCAAAGCGTGCTCGGAAGATCACCTGGACCTGACCGATGCGGCTGATGCTGAACACCCCAAGCACGCCGTCGATGACAATGCGCGCGCGGGCCTCTTCCCACGCCTCGCGTCGCGCGCCCTCGTCGATCGTCTCGCCCAGTTCGAGATAGCCGGCGGGCAGCGTCCAGAAGCCGCGACGCGGGTTGATCGCCCGGCGGCACATCAGCACGCGCCCATCGGCGACGATCACCGATCCCACAACGACTTTTGGGTTTTCGTAGGCGATATGGCCGCAATCGGGGCAGACCAACCGCTCGCGGTTGTCACCCTCGGGGATTTGGCGGATGAACTCGGCCATCCACAAAGCATTGCCGCGTTCGCCGCGCCGATTCAAGGGTGTTCGCCTGACGTCCGCGGCGACATCGGCCAATGGCCGATTTTGCCGCCATCAGCGGAGCGGGACAGATCCTACCCATCCGCAAGGCGCTCGCCTGATTTCATTCTGATTACGCAACATTATCGGCGTGCGAAGACTATACCGCTTCAGGCCCGGAAAAGCGGCGGTGGCCAGGGTGGCAGGGAGACGGGACGCTTGGCGGAAGCGGCCCGGCGACGGCGCGGTCGGGCGTGGGGCTGTGTGTGGGGTGGGATGTCGGGCGCTGCGGCAGGCGACGTGTCGGCGAGCGCCGCCGGAGCGAGCGGTGGCTCCGAACGCGGCGGTTTCGGCGGCAGCCGCAGCGGCGCGGGCAGCGGATCGTTGGTCAGTCGCCGCCACAGCGGGCGCAGTAGCCGACCCGCTTGCGGCGACGCCGCGAGCAGCGCCTGCATCTCCGCATCCTCGACCAGAGCCAGCAGCCAGGCGCCGAGATACCCGGCGCCGAACCGCGCCAGCACCGGGCCGCCCGGCAGCTTCTCCCCTCGCGAGGTCGACGCGGCCGACTCGGCTGCCCGGCGCGGCGCCCGGTCCTTGCGCGGCGCAAGCGTCCCGGCGGCGAACTGCGCATGCAGCGCGGCGAGGCGCCGCGTCGTGCGCTGCAGGTACTTCCACAGCAGCAAGGCAAGCGGCCCCAGCACGTCGCGGTTCCGGGGGTTCCGGTCGACCCAATCGGCAAGCGTCCACCTCAGCCGCTCGACGAGCAGGCCGAAGCGGCACATCAAGCCGGTTGGGGTGGAGGGGGCTGGGGACATGGGCGAGCTTGTATCACACGGTTAGTGCACGTTGCAACATATTGTTAGATACGGTCTCGGTGGAGCTGGAACGGTCGGCCCGCGCGCGAGGCCGCGGCCGAGCGCCGCGACCGCCGGGGTGTTGCGCATCCCGCCCAGCACGGCGGCAGCGAGGCGGTTCTGACCCCTCGACGGCGTCTGGTATCAGACTGACAGGTCGAGCAGTGAGCCCCGTGGCATCGTGCGGCTTGGCGGAGCGCCGATACCTCCTTCCGG
>CBDCJX010000006.1:0-42810 GCA_965218045.1 Acetobacteraceae bacterium
AGTCGATATCTGGAATGTAAGGCGGCAACGGCTGATGCGCTCGGCCTGGTCGCGCACATCGTTCATGCTCTTGCCGCCGATCGGGATTTCGAGGCGCTTGAGCCAGGCGTGGAGACTGCGGCCCAGCTCGATCTCGCGGCTCTGAGTCCGGATAGCCTCTGTCTAAAGGTAGAGGATGATCAGGCGCGCGGGATCCATAGGGAACGCCAACGGAAACGGGACTTTGGCCCTGTACGGCCCGAAGGCCCGGTTGGACGATCAGCGAAACCCTGTCGTTCTGGATTTCCCAGCGTGCGTCGTCAGCAAGCCTTCGGTGAGAAAGAGATGCCTGAGCCCAACCGGCATAGACGAAGCCGATTTCTCCACCCGCGCAGCGACCGGACATCTTGCTGTCGCCAGCCGGCCACCACGACTGTCGCGCTACAGCTTGGGCGTGTAATGCCACTCGAAGCGTTCGACCAAGCGGCGCGCCTCGGCGACGGGGAAAGCTTCGTAAAGTGACGCGGGTTTGTGGGTGCTGAGATTGTCCTGCACGAGCACGATCCGGCCTGCTTGCGGAAAATGCGTGTCGGACAACTCCTTGAGCAGCGTGGCGTAATCCAGCGCGGCGCGGCGGTTGGTGACCGTGACGTGCCCGGCCGGGCGCCCTGGCCGGGATCGGCGTGCGGGTCTCACTGATCAGCTGCTTGGAGGTCTCGTCGAGGCAAACCACCGGGTGCTTCGGATCATGTGGCCGCCGATAGATTCCAGAACGTCTTCCATGCCGGCTGCGAAGCCGGCGTTGGCCTCGGACGGGATGACCGACTGCTTGTGGAGATGGGGCTTGGGCGTGTTTTTTTGAGCGTCCGCCCGATCGTGTTGTCACTGGCGCGCGCGACGCTCGTGGAAACGGCACAGACGGTGGGAGCTTAGGATGGTTGGTCTAGGTGACTATAATCCATGCGGCCCACGCGTTCTCGCGGGCTCGGCGAAAGATCCGGCCGATCAGTGTGCTGGAGGACGCGGCAGGGACTGGCTTCGCGAGCTGAACGAGGGCTGCCCGGGCAAGGCGACGCCAGTGCGTACCCGTCCAGGCTCGGCGACGATGCTCGTACATCAGGCGCCCTGAATGGGGCGGCGCGAGAAAATCGTAGCACGGCGCCGGCCGAAAGCTTTCGCCAACCAGCGGGAAGTGCGCGATCTCGCTGGCCTGTGAGACGTGGCAGGCGAGCATTGCACGCTTTCTCTCCCGCGCCGCCTCGGTCAGTTCGATGTGAACCGGGACGGTATCCGGTCGCGGGATGAAGTCGCCCCTGACTGCAACGCCAGGGCCGGCGTTGTAGGACGTCATTTCCCAGAGCGGCGCACGCAGGTCCGCCAGGCGCATGGCAACCGCGACGGCGAAGGCGGTCGAATCGTGATCGGGATGGCCGCCTTCGTACGGATGGGTCAGCACGATTTCGGGACGGCAGGCCGTGAGGAACTCGGCGAGGCGATGAGCGGCGGCAGCCATGTCGAAAGCCAGATGCTGGTCTCGATAGTCGAGGGACTGCGCCCTCGCCGGCGTTCCAGCCAATCGCAGTACCGCCTCGACCTCGTTGCGGCGCGCGGCGGTATACGCGGTGCGATCCGCGTAGCCATGCGAACGAGCGGCGTCGCGCGAGGGGGCGCCATCGGTCATATGCACGAGACTGAGTTGACGCATGGTGGCGAACTGCGCCCCAGCCCCCAGGACCTCATCATCCGGATGAGCAGCAACGAGCGCCACGTGCAGCCCAGCAAACGGCGCATCAATTCCGATGGCGTGGTCCCGCACCAGCCTTGGGACGGCGACGTCGCAATCCTGGTTCTCGGGCACAGGACGTGTCAATGGATCGCCCATCGTCAGCGCGCCTCTAGAACGCCTCCCGCCGCGCCCGACCGGGACGGCGGGCGTACCGTGCTTGCACAAACGAGATTTCAGCCTGGAGCAACACGATTCGAGCAGAACCTGCTCTGCAAGAGGCTTCCGCTCTGTTCGATCGCGGCCTCGCTGGCGTCACGGCGAGAACAATTCCGGTGGAGCCGCCCACAATCGGGTCACGCTCGCTTGCCCGTTCGCAACGAGTGTCCGACACCATGATCGCCGGTCAGGACTTTGGCCATGACTCGCGGAGCCTGGGTCATCGACTCGAGCGTGACGTGCCGCAGACTGGCAAGGTTGCGGAACAGGACCTCGCTCGCCGCGCGGAACTTGCGTGCCTTGGCCGCGTCCGCGAACACGCGATAGTAGAACCAGCGCTCGTGCGCCTCCATGTGCCGATGAATTGCGCGCCGCAAACGCAAGTCGGCTCGGATCATCGGGTCGGACATGAGTTGCCGGTCGATCTGGGCGATACGCCACAAATCCTGTGGCGGCGGCGTGTCGGTCAGCGAGCCGCGACGGACCGTATGGTAATACATTGGCTCCGGCGTCACCCACATGACCGCGCGCCGCAGAAAGCAATCGAGGTAGAGCAGGTAATCCTCACCCCAGCGATTTGCCGTGTCGAACTGCAGGCCGTGGGCGGCAAGAAACTCGCGCCGATAAGCGGGTTGCAATCCCACCCAGCTCACGCCGCGCGCGACACGCCGGCTGCCGAGGCTTCTCTCCATGAATTCCGTGAAGGTGACTTGGCGCGGCTCCGCGACGAGGTCGGCACCGAGCATCGCCCACTCGGATCCTGGACTGGCCTTGTCCACGATCATCAGGCTGTCGGCCGCGAGATCGGCCCCGACCCGCTCCCCGAGCGTTAGCAACGTTCTTACTCGATCCGGGTGGAACTCGTCGTCGGCGTCGAGGATGACGATCCAATCGCCACGGGCGTGCTGCAATGCCAGGTTGCGCGCTACTGATGGTCCACCATTCTTCGGCGTCTTGAACAGCCTGATACGGGGATCCTCGGCGGCAAGTCGGGAGACGATCTGCCCGGTATCGTCCTGCGAGCAATCGTCGGTGACGAGAATCTCGATGTCCGGTTCCGTCTGATGCTGCGCTGACTGCACCGCCGCAGCGATGTAGTCGTGCATATTGTAGGCGGGAATGATCACCGAGGCACGCTTGCGTGACATCCGCACTACCCCTGCCGTGGGCGTATCACCTGACCGATGCGCGCACCGCACCGTCTGGGCTGCCCCGCGCTACCCGACACAGTCCGATCCATATAATAGCGAGCATCGCCAAAAATCGACCAAACCATCGAATTTGGCGCAAGGAATGTTGCATTCAATGATCATCCGCCGTCAAGTGGCTCGATTATGCAACCTGGGCGATTTGTCGAGATGCGTGCTCGAGAGACACTTCCGCGCTGCCGAGCGGCAATCAACCTGACCCACGCCGACCCTGCTAGCCGACCTTCGCCGCCAGCCGATCGTGGCCGCGGGCGCGATACACGATAGCGGCGACCAGCCAGCAGCTCACAAACGCCGCAATAATGACGTAGCCGATCGTCCCGAAATCATTGTTCAAGGCCTTGATCGCCTCCCAGAACGGGCCGCGCCAGCCGAACCGATCCCCGGCCAGCCCCAGCGCCTCCACACCGCCGACCAGCCCGGCGACCATGACGGAGACGGAAGTGATGATCAGATTGTAGTAGAGTTTGCGGATCGGCTTGATGAAGGCCCAGCCGTAGGCGCCGAGCATCAGTATGCCGTCGCTGGTGTCCACCAGCGACATGCCCGCGGTGAACAGGGCGGGAAATACCAGGACCGACCAGACCGATAGGCCGTGCGAGGCCTGTGCCGCGGAGACGCCGAGCAGGCCGATCTCCGTGGCGGTATCGAAGCCCAAGCCGAACAGCACGCCGAGCGGATACATGTGCCAGCTATGGCGAATCATGCGGAAGGCCGGTCGCAGCAGCCGGGCGAGCAGGCCGCCCCCGGCGAGCAACGCGTTCAGCTCGTCATCGACATATGGCGCGCCCGCTTTCACCCGGCGAAAGGTCCGATACAGCGCGACGAGGACCACGAGATTCGTTGTCGCGATGCCAAGCAGGAACAGCGCGGAGACCGACGTCCCGATGATCCCGCCGATGCCATGCAGGTCCTCGAAGCGAGTGCTGACGGCGGCGGCCGTGGCGGCGACCGCGAGGGAGGCAAGTACCACCACCGTCGAGTGACCGAGCGAGAACCACAGGCCGACCGTGAGTGGCCGCTTGCCCTCCTGCATCAGCTTGCGGGTCACGTTGTCGATGGCCGCGATGTGATCGGCATCGACCGCGTGGCGCAAACCAAAGCCATACGCCAGCAGCGCGGTGCCAAGCAGCACAGGATTGGTCCGAAACGCCAGCAACGCCCAGGCCCAAGCGGCGAGGTTCGCGCCCAGCAGTGCCACGTAGATGCCGATGATCTTGCGGCGGAGCGGGGCACCGTTGGCTTGGAAGACGCGCGCGACGAAGGCTGGCATGGCTGAGTAGAAACGCGCTCGCCGTGGTGCCGAGGCGGCCGAGCGGCCCGGTCAGCTAGCCGGACCGCCGCTGGACGGGAACTGCATGCAAAGCGCTTCGGCGCCCTGCGCGCCCGCCACCGCCGCGAGGCTCTCTGCCTCGGCCCCGACGAAGAGGCATGAGTTGACCGGCAACAGCTCCGAGCCCTGCACGGCGAGGTGACCCGCGATCACCAGCCAGAATTGCCCGCCGCCGCCGGCCGGGTCTGGCCCGCGCAGCAAGGCGCCGGCGGGAAGTCGATAGCGCCAGGCACCCACGCCGTCCGATGACGGTGGCAGCACGCAGAGCGTCTCGGCCGCCACCAGTGCGGATAGTTCGCCCGCCGAAAGCGCCGGGAGCGGCGACGCCGTGGCCTCGCGATGCTGGTGTCGGGCACGCGCCTCGCGCAATTCCTGCCGGTGCGCCGGCATGTATTTGGCGCCAGGGTCCCAGCCGGGGCGCAGGGTAAACCACTGGATGCCCTCGTCGGATGCGACGATCGGACCATACGCCGTGTAGGGGTCGGTGTAGTGCACCGTCACGCCGTGCACATCATGGGTGCCGAACTTGCCGCTCCCGCCCACCACGACCTGGAACTGGCGCGCCTCATGGAAGTGCGGCTTGACCACCGCCCCCGCCTCCTTCTCGACCAGGAAAGCCACGGGGTAGCGCGCGGTGGGATCGGGCGCGGGGTCGCTCTCCTTGCGGGAGAACCGATTGGAGCCCATGAAAACGGTGTTCCAGCCTTCCGTCGCCCGCCGGCGATTGGTGCGCAGGGCCTGCTCGCTATCGGCGGTCAGCAACATGGGCGGTCTTCCTGGCAGGAAAGCAAGCGGTAAGTCTCGGGATCGCCAGCTCGATTGTCAAACCGGCTGCGATCCCGGATGGACACTTTAGACACTTGAAGGCGGCGAAATGGACACCTGTGACGTCGCGATCATCGGCGGAGGCGTGGTCGGCGCGTCCGTGGCGTTCCACCTCACGCGACTGGGCTGCCGCCGCGTGGTGGTGCTGGAGCGCGGCCAGGTGGCAGGCGGCGCGACGGCGCGCTCCTCGGGGATCGTGCGGACCCACTACTCCGTGCCGATCAACGTGCGGGTCGCCCGCGCCAGCCTCGGGATGTTCGAGCGCTTCCAGGAGCTGCTGGACGACGAGGAAGCCGCGTGCGGCCTGGTCAAGTCGGGCTACCTGATCGTTGCCCCGCCGGGTGCCACCTCGGACGCGGTGCGGCAAAGTGTCGCCATGCAAGCGGGACACGGCGTGGCGGCGCGAATGCTGGACGCCCAGCAAGCGCGCGAGCTCCACCCGTGGCTCGATGTCGCCGATGTGGACGCGATGGGCTACGAGGCGGAGGCCGGCTTCGCCGATCCCTACCTGACGACGCAATCCTTCATCCGCGCCGCCCGACGCGGGGGTGCCGTGGTGCGGCAAGGCACCGAAGTGACGGGGCTGCTGCGCGAGGGTGACCGGATCACCGGCGTGCAAACCGCCGACGGCACCTTGCAGGCAGGATGCGTGCTGTCGGCGATGAACGTGTGGAGCCGCGCCGCCGCGTGCTGGGCCGGCATCGCCATCCCGCTCGGCATCAGCCGTCATCAGGTCTTCAGCCTGCAAGCAGATCGGAGCTACACGCCCGACCTGCCGGTGCTAAAAGACCTGGTCTCGCGGGCGCGGCTCTACATGCGCCCGAGTTCGGGCGCGCTGATGGTGGGAGCAGGCGACGAGGGCCACGCAGCGGACGACCCGGAGGTGGACGACATCGATCCCGACATGGATGAGTTGCTCGACCAGGCGGCGCAGGTCGCCCGCCGCTTGCCGGCGTTCGTCGACGCCCGCCTGGCGCGGACCTGGTCGGGCTTGTACGACACGACCCCGGACTGGAACCCGGTGCTCGGCGCGGTGCCGGGGGTGCGTGGCCTGCAGCTGGCTTTCGGCTTCTCCGGCCACGGCTTCAAGCTGTCACCCATGATCGGCCGCATGTTGGCGCAGTCGCTGCTGGGGCTCGCCACCGACCTGCCACTGCATCAATACCGGATCACGCGTTTTGCCGAGGGCGAGCCGCTGGTGGGCGCCTACGGCGCGGGCGCGGTGTCGTAAGGGCGGCGACAGCGCAGCGGGCACACCGGCTCGTAGCAAGGCTCGATGATGCCGACGCCCCATGCAAGGACGGCGCGTGCCACGGTCGTCGTTACGGATCCTTGGTATCGCATTATGTTGCGAAGGCGGAACTATTAGGGCGTGCCTCGGCGCGACGCGTTCATCCCGGTTCGAAAAGTCCGCCCGGCGGGCCGCGGACGACCCACGGCAGCTGGTCGACCCGCCGGGCGGCACGACGACGGCGGGAACGGCCGGTCGCTTGCGTCGCCCCGGCGGAACTTCGCGCGGGCGCCACGACGTCAGTGGGCGCATTATCGTCGGCCGACGCACCGGCGGGCGAGGCTGCGGCGCGCTTACGCCGCGTGTGTTGCAAAAGGGGGTGCTCGGATAGCCTGATGCCCAGCATCTGACAGAGCGGGCGCAGCAGCCGCCCCATCTGCGGCGCGGCGGTCAACAGCTCCACCATCTCCGGGTCGGACAGCAGATGGTTCAGCTGACTGCCATAGACGGCCGCCTCCGGCACCAGCCGAAGCAGCCAGGCAAAGCCGCGCGGCAGACGCTTGGCCAGACGATCCGCCGGATCATCCGACTTGCGCCGCTTCGCTTGCCGCTCGGCGCGGGACTCCGCCGACTGGGCGGACGCACCCGACGCGGACCTCCGCGCGGTGGCCGGGAGCTCGCCCGCGCGGACCCGCGCGGCCAGCTTGGCGAACCGCGCGCCGGTGCGTCGCAGCCGGAGCCAGATCAGGTTGGCAACGGCCACCGCAATCCAGCGCCTGGCGCTGCGCTCGGCAGCGGCCTGGCAGGGTGCCTCAATGATAAGGGCGAAGCGCTCGATGGGGGGTGGGTGGGAGGGTGTATATCACGAACATAATTAAAACAGAAAGCGACCAACAAGCGCAAGCAATTAGTTTCCGGCGATCTCCAAACGGGGCGCCGCCTGTCCGCCCTTTCAGAGGGCGGCGGACTTGGCCCTTGCGCGATCAGGATACCAGGCGGTGAACTTGATGGCGCCGACCAGCGCCACGATAGTGGCAGTGATGCCCACGAGCGGCGGCAGCTTCGGGTCGAAGAGCAAGGCGAAATCGGCGATCACCATCACCGCGAAGGCCGCGGCCCAAACCGCGGTGATGACGGTGTTGACGCGGATGAACTCGGGCTGGCCCCAAAACTCGGACGGCACCTGCTCGCGCGCGTATTGCAGGGTGAACGGGCGGCGCACCATCATCGAGACAAGAACGATCATGAACAGGCCGGCATCGACGCGGAGCCGGACCTCAAGGATCGACCATTCCGGCCTACCAAGCGCGGCGTAGAGCGCCAGCCCGCCAAACAGCAGCGTTGTGCCGATCTCCAGGATCTTGGGGGTCCGACCCGGAGTCATCCAGTCGCGCGCCAGCAGGACGGCCGCGACGAGCGCGCCCACGGCCAGTCCCAGGGTCGGCCCGAGGAGCCGGTCCACCAGGGCGAAGATGATGAATGGAGCGAAGGCCAGCAGGATACCCATCGCTCACGCCTCCCCTGCCGAGACCGGGTTGCGACTGCCACCGGCATCGGCAGCGAGCCAGTTGCCGTGGAAGCCGAACGGGACGCGGTGCGGCAGCATGACCGTCGCCACCGGCCCGCGATCGATCGCCGGCGTGTCGAGCACGATCAGATCGCTGCGCCGCTCCGCGCCGCGCCAGGCGACCGAAAGCAGCCATCCGTCGCCCTCGCCGGCGTGGGTGCCGCGCGGCACGAACACCGCCTCCGAGAGCGAATCTCCGCGCGGCACCGTGTAAGCGCTGCGCCGTCCGGCGGCGAGATCGAGCCAGACGATGGTATCGGACCCGGCGTCTTCCTGGCTGCGGCCGGTGAACGCGCCGAAGCGGTTGACCAGGCCCGCGCGCCGGTCATCGATGCGGGGGAACTCGCCGCGCATGTCGTCGAGCGGGGCGCGGGAGAACGCATCGGTGCCGCCGGCCGGATCGAGCGTCCAGCGCACCAGGCGGGCCTGGGTCTCCTCGGGCGCGGAGCTGCTACCGTCGGCGCGCGGAAACAGCGGCGGCGCGCCATACTGCATCACGTCGACGACGATGCGGCCAGCCTCGTCCCAGGCATTGAGCACGTGGAAGGCGAAACAGCTCGGGGCACGGAACCAGCGCAGCGAGGCGACGCCCCGATCGCGCTCGATCAGCCCGACATGGCCGCCGAGCTCGGGCTCCCAGGCGTACGGCATCCGCCCGGCCTGGGCCCGCGCCATGCTCCCCGTGAGCGGCATGATCGGGAACACGATGTGACGCGCGGTGACGGCGAAATCGTGCACCATGCTGCAATAGGGTGCTTCGAAGCGCTCGATCCGCGTCACCTGGCCATCGGCGCCGAGCGTCCCGCAGGTCATCAGGGGTGTGAACGGGCCGCCGGCCGAATAGCCGAAGAAGGCGAGTTCGCCGGTGGTCGGGTCGAGCTTGGGGTGGGCGGTGAACGGACCTTCGAGCGCGCCGAAATCCCGCACGCCGCGGGTCGCCAACGTCGCGGGGTCGATCTCGAACGGCAGGTGCCCTTCCTCCAGCGCCAGCAGGCGCCCGGCGTGCCAGACGATGTTGGTGTTCGCGACACCGGTGTTGGCGACCGTCGCGTCCGGATCGGACGGGCCGCCGAAGGCCGAGACGAGCGAGCGCCCGGCCGCGTGCTCCGCGAGCCACTTGTCGGTGCGGACCCAGCGATTGCGATAGGCGGCGCGCCCCTCGGCGAGGGTGAAGGCGTGGATCATGCCGTCGCCGGCGAACCAGTGGTGCTGGGAGGGGTCGACGGCCGGGAATTGCGGGTTCGGCCCGTTGCGGAACAGCGTGCCCGCGAGGCCGCGCGGCAACTCGCCAATAACCGCGAGGTCCACAAGGTCATGTTCCTCGCCGATCGGCGCGAAGTTGTCCGGCCGGTCGAGGTTGCCGCTTTCCTGCATGGCTTGCTTCCACCCATATTGACGTCGACAACATCCATGTCGCACGGCCTTGCCGCCTTGTCCACCTGAATCTTTCCAGCGTAAATATTTGTCATGGACCAACAGACGATCGACGCCGGTTCGCGCCCCTACCATCACGGCGCGCTGCGGCTGGCCCTACTCGCTCAAGCGGAGGCGATCCTGGAGCGGGAGGGCATCCAGGCGCTGACCTTGCGAGCCGCGGCGCGGGCCGCCGGGGTGTCGCATGCGGCGCCAAAAAACCACTTCGACGACCTGACCGGGTTGCTGAGCGAGCTTGCCGCGGTCGGTTTCTGCCGGTTCGGCGCGGCGCTGGCAGCAGCGATGGCGGCAGCCGGTGACGACCCGCAGGCCAGGATGAAGGCGATGGGCCGGGCCTATGTCGGGTTTGCCCGAGCCCATCCCGGGCTGTTCACCTTGATGTTTCGCAGCGAGCGGCTCGACACGGAGCGGCCCGCCCTTCGCGAGGCCGTCGATGCCGCCCGGCAGGCGCTGCGCGACGCGGCCCTTGCGCGCGCACCTACCACCAGGTTGCCGCCGGTGCAGATGATGGCGCAGGCAGTCGCCCTATGGTCGCTGGTGCACGGCTTCGCGACCTTGCTGCTCGACGGCCGGTTGACCGGGATGATCAAGTCCCTGCCGGGGGACGAGACCGCCGATTCACTGCTCGAGGCCGTACTCGTGACGGTCGGGGTCGGCGATTGATCGGCCTAAGCGCGCCGCCATCCCGCGCGGCAGCCAAGCCCCACCGGCGGTCCGCATCTGAAGGAAAGCGGCTGTAGCCTGAACCCCAGCCGTGTCCCTCAATGTGCGTGTCGGTGACCGTGCCGATGGTGCAGGTCGGGGTAATGCGGGTGCCGATACACCATCGGCTCGTGCCGATGCCAGTGAGTGTGCGGCTCGCGGGGATCGATGCCCGGCGTGTGCTCATGCCGATGGTGCTCGTCGTGGCGATGCCGGTGCTCGTGCTCTACTGCCTCGTGGACGTGCTCGTGTTCGTGCCGCTCGGCCAGGTACAGCCATAGCCCGATTCCCATCAGACCGGCGGCGGCCAGCAGCGTGGCCGAGATCGGCTCGCCCAGCATGACGACGGCCAGCACGGCGCCGACGAAGGGCGCGAGCGAGAAATAAGCCCCGGTTCGCGCCGCGCCGAGGTGTCGCAGGCTCAGCACAAACAGCGCGAGGCTCACTCCGTAGCCGAGGAAGCCGACCGCGCCGGCGGCCAGGGCAACGCCGGCCGGCGGCAAGGTTGCTCCGTTGACGAGGGCCAGCAGCAGGTTGACGGTGCCGGCGACGAGCCCCTTGAGCATGGCGATCTGCACCGGGTCGGCCGATGACAGCTTGCGTGTCATGTTGTTGTCGATGCCCCAGCAAAGGCAGCCACCGACGATCAGTGCCCCGCCAAGGCCCAGCGCGGCCCGCCCCTGCCAAGAAAGCAGGGCTGCCCCCGTTAGGATGGCGAAAGCGCCAAGTAGCAAGCGCCGGTCCACATTCTCGCGGAACCACAGCCAAGCGATGCCTAGGGTCGCCAGCCCTTCGAGGTTGAGCAGCAGCGACGTACTCGCCGCGTAGGTGCGGGCAAGGCCCAGCATCAGCAGCAAGGGACCGCCGATCCCACCCGCCGAAACCACTAGCCCAAGCCAGGGAACGTCCGCGCCCCGGAGCGGAGCTTCCGCAGCCGGCAGGCGCAGCGCGGCGCGGCGCGGGACAGATGGACGGCCGGGAAACCCAAGCCGGCGCCGAGGTAAAGCAATCCGGCCAGCAGCCAGGGATTGATAGCCCCGAGCAGGAG
The DNA here is from genome assembly GCA_965218045.1 of Acetobacteraceae bacterium. Classification (GTDB taxonomy): domain Bacteria; phylum Pseudomonadota; class Alphaproteobacteria; order Acetobacterales; family Acetobacteraceae; genus CAVRCA01. The sequence continues at coordinate 11,270 of CBDCJX010000006.1, forward strand.
CTTGGCGAACGGCGTGCTGGCGCCGAATAGAGTGGCCGAAAGTAGGGCGAGCGGAATGCCGGAATGGACCACTGACGGCCTACCGGCGACGCCATCCCGGCCGGGCGAGCAGCAGGGAACATCCCGCGGGAAGCGCCGCCGCCATCGCGAACACGCCTTGGAATGCCGGCAGGAACGCCGACGGCGCCGGGCTGGCCAGCAGCGAGCGAAACGCGAGGGTCAGCAGCGAGGCGCCGAGCACGACGCCCACCGTCCGGCTCAGCATGCCGAGACTCCCCGCGACCCCGCGCGCCTCGGCCGGCAAGCTCGCTGTCACAATGTCGAGGAACGCCACCTGGAATAGTCCCTGCCCGAACCCCTGCACCAGCAGAGCCAGCAGCAGCAAGCCGAGCGCGGGGGCAGCGGCCACCCCGCCGAGCCCCGCCGCCATGCCGACGCAGCCTACCGCCGCCAGCGACCAGGAGCCGATCCTCCCCGCCAACGCCCCGGCGAGCGGGGAGGCCAGCACCATGCCAAGGGCGGTGCTCGCCAGCACCAGGCCGATCGCGCGCGGCCCGAGCGCCAACACGCGGGCCAGGTGGAACGGCAGCAGCAGCAGCACGGCGAAACAGGCCAGGTTGACCAGCACGCCCACCACGGTGACGCGCGCCAACCCCGGAATGGCGAAGAAGCGCAGGTCGATGATCGGCTGCGTTGCCCGCCGCTCCTGCCACGCGAAGCCGCCAAGCAACGCCGTCGCAACCAGCGCCGCCGCCAAGGCCCAGGCGGCACCCGCAGCGAGGTGCTGCAAGCGGTCGATCGCCAGCACCGCCACGCTGATGCCCAGGATCAGCAGCGCGGCGCCGGCGGCGTCGAACCGCTGCCCCGCCTCGCGTCGCGGCGAGCGCGGCAAGGCCAAGGTCGCGACCAAGGCGGCGAGTGTCACCGGTGCGCGGAACCAGAACACCGACGGCCAGCCGAACCGCGCGACCAGCAACCCGGCGATCACCGGGCCAAGCGCGAAGCCGGCGCTGTACAGCATGGCGTAGAGCCCCAGCGTCTGCGCCCGTCGCGACTCCGGTGCCAGGCTGGTCGCCAGGGCGGGGCCGCAGCTCAGCACCAGCCCCGCACCCACGCCTTGCGCGACCCGACCAGCCAGCAGCCAAGCATAGGTCGGCGCGGCGGCGCAGGCCAGCATCGCGACGGTGCTGACCGCCGAGCCAGCCAGGAACACGCGACGGTAGCCGACCATGTCGCCGATCCGGCCGAACACCAGCATCAGGCTGGTCTGCGCCAGCATGTAGACGATCACCACCCACTGGATCTGCTCGATCGGCAAGCCAAAGGCGGTGGTGATCGCCGGGAAGGCGACGTTCACCGCCGCGTCGAGCGGCACGACGATGGTACCGAGCCCGACCACCAGCACGCGCCAATCGGCCACAGCGGCCATGCCCGAAATCCCTCCACCCTGGGGCGATTGGACGCGGATCGACCGCGCCTCGCAAGCTGCCGCCACCGTCGTGCGGCGGACGCGGCGAACCCCGAGCCAACTCGACCGTTTGGAACGCGAACCGGAGGCTCACAACCATGACGATCCGCGCCGCCCTGCTGTTTTCCTGCCTGCTGGCCGGGCTTGCCGCTTGCGGAGAAATCCGGCCCGTCAGCTCCGCCACCTCGACCAACGTCCAGGGTGCCCCGGGAACCGCCGGCGACATCGCGACCGGCGGGCAGGGCAACCGCATGGGCCCCGGCGTCCGCAACTAATAAGTCCGGCCACCCCTTGTCGCTTTCGGCGCACCGCGCTGAGATGCGGCGGGCGAGCACGGAGGCCGGCAATGCGGGCGGCGATCAAGCGCGGCGATCGGATCATCTGCGATGACGTCGCGGAACTGACGCCGGGTCCGGGACAGGTGCTGGTGCGCACCTGCGCTTGCGGCATCTGCGGCTCCGACCTGCACGCGCTGCAATTTCCCGAGACGGTTGCGCGTATCTACGAACAGGCCGGCGTCGAGCACCCGATGCGCGCCGACGCCGACGTGGTGTTCGGCCACGAGTTCTCCGCCGAGATCATCGAGTACGGCCCCGAGACCCGACGCAGCTTGAAACCGGGCACGCTGGTCACCTCGGTGCCGCGGCTGTTCGATCGGACGGGCGCGCACGTGCTCGGCTACTCCAACGAGTTTCCCGGCGGCTATGCCGAGCGGATGCTGCTCAGCGAGCCGCTGCTGCTGCCGGTGCCCAACGGCCTCTCCGCCGTGCACGCCGCGCTGACCGAGCCATTCGCGGTGGGCGAGCACGCCGTCGCCAGCGCCCGGCTGGAGGATGCAGCGGCGGCGATGGTGATCGGCTGCGGACCGGTCGGGCTGGCGGTGATCGCCGCCCTCAAGGCGCGCGGCTTCGGCCCGGTGATCGCCGCCGATTACGCGGCCGGGCGGCGCGCGCTGGCCGAGACGCTGGGTGCCGACGAGGTGGTCGATCCGGCGCAAGGCTCGCCGCATCGGAGCTGGGCCGAGCATGGCGTGCCCGCCACGCGCGCGGCTCGCGCCAAGCTGCTGGCCGAGGGCAAGCACGTCGGTCATCCGGTGGTGTTCGAGTGCGTCGGTGTCCCCGGCGTGCTCCAGGGCATCGTCGAGGCGACACCCGCTGGGAGCCAGATCATCGTGGCGGGGGTGTGCATGCAGACCGACCGGTTCGAACCCGCCAGCGCGATCGCCAAGCAGCTCGATTTCCGCTTCGTGCTCGGCTACTCGCCCGAGGAGTTCGCGCACACCTTGCGCAACATCGCCGAGGGCCGGATCAACGCGGCACCGATCGTGACCGGCTTGGTCGGACTCGCCGGCGTCGCCGATGCCTTCGCCACGTTGGGAGCGCCAGGCGATCAGGCAAAGATCATCGTCGAGCCGGGACGATCATAGGGAGAAACGACGGACATGAAGGTCGGGTTCATCGGCGTCGGCAACATGGGCGGGCCCATGTGCCGCAATCTCATCAAGAACACCAACCACGAGGTGGTGGTGTTCGACCTCGATCCGGCCGCGATCGAGCGCTGCACCGCGCTCGGCGCCACCAGCGGCACCAGCGTCGCCGAGGTGGCGCAGGGTTGCGACGTGGTCATTACTTCGCTGCCGATGCCGCGCCATGTCGAGCAGGTGGCGCTTGGCGAGGGCGGCATCGCCGAGAACGCCAAGCCGGGCACGGTGTATATCGATCTCAGCACCAACTCGCCGAGCGTGGCGCGACGGGTGCATGAGGGGCTGGCGGCGAAAGGCATCCCGATGCTGGAGGCGCCGGTCAGCGGTGGCGTGGCCGGCGCCGAGGCTGCCACCATCGTGATCATGGTGGGCGGCGACGAGGCGGTGTTCGAGGCGCAGCGCCCGCTGCTCGCCTCGTTCAGCAAGGAAGTCATCCATCTCGGCGAGGTGGGCTTCGGCTCGGTCGCCAAGCTGATCAACAATCAGCTCGCCTTCAGCAACATGGCCGCCGCCGCCGAGGCGCTGGCGATCGGCGCCATGTCCGGCATCGACCTCGCCAAGCTCAACCAGGTGATCGAGAACGCCAGCGGCTTCTCCTGGGGCTATCGCTCGGTCGCGGGCAAGGCGTTCGCCGGCGACTTCAAGCCGAACTTCGCGCTCGACCTCGCGCACAAGGACCTCCGCCTCGCGCTCGAGCTGGCCGACGAGCTCGGTGTACCCGGCATGATCGGCCCGCAGGTGATGAACCTGATGCGCTTGGCCCGTGCCAAGGGGATGGGCAGCGACGACAGCACCTCGATGATCCGCGTCTACGAGGCAGCCCTCGGCCGCGAAGTACGTTCCAAGTAGCGCGGGCTAGCGGGCGCAGTTCGTCCGGCCGCTGGCGACGCAGTCCTGGAACGCCAGATACGCTTGCAGCTTGGGGAACAGCCACCACCCGCCGAGCGCGATCGCAAGTACCGCGATCAAGGTAATGATCGCGAACAGATTTGCCGATCGTTGGGTGCGATCGCGGTCCGGAGTGGCCATGTGCCGCTTGTGCCTCCGCCATCGTCGGGACGCCAGGCTCGGGCGTACTTGACGCCGGCGTCAACTTCATGCGTTGCTGGGGGTTAACGAGAGGGGGGTAGCGGCCTGAGCCAAATGGACGCCCGCGTTGTCATTGTCGGTGCCGGTCACGCAGGCGGCTCGGCTGCGGCGCTGTTGCGCCAGTATGGCTGGAAGGGGCCGATCACCCTGCTGGGCGACGAGGCGCTGCCACCCTATCAGCGGCCGCCGCTCTCGAAGGCGTGGCTGAAGGGCGAGGCCGACGGGGCCAGCCTGGCGCTGCGCCCGCTGGGCTTCTACGCCACTAGCAACATCGCCTTGCGGCTCGGCACCGTGGCTCGCGCGATCGACCGCGCGGCACGTCTGGTCGCGATGAGCGATGGCGAGACGATTGCCTACGACCATCTCATTCTGGCGCTGGGCTCGCGCGCCCGCCGGCTCGATCTCCCCGGCACCGACCTTGCGGGCGTGCTGGAATTGCGCACCGTGGTCGACGCGGATCGGCTGAAGCACGCGCTCGGGCCGGGGCGCCGCCTGGCGGTGATCGGTGGCGGCTATATCGGGTTGGAGGCCGCCGCGTCCGCTCGGGCGCTCGGCGCCGAGGCGGTGGTGATCGAGCGCGAGGACCGCGTGCTGGCCCGCGTCGCCTGCAAGGTTTTGTCGGACTTCTTCCACGACCAGCACCGCGCGCGAGGGGTCGAGTTCATGCTTGGCGCCGGGGTGGATGCGATCGAAGGCGCGGATGGCCGGGTCGCGGCGGTGCGGCTGAGCGACGGGACCCGCGTTCCGTGCGAGGCCGTGCTGATCGGCGTCGGCGCGGTCGCCAATGACGATCTCGCCCAGGCGGCGGGGCTCGAATGCCGGGGCGGCATCGTGGTCGATCTCGCCGCGCGCACGGCGGACCCGGCGGTGTACGCCATCGGCGATTGCACGCACCGGCCGCTGCCGCTGTATGATCGCACGGCACGGCTGGAAAGCGTGCCCAACGCGCTGGAGCAGGCCAAGCAGGCCGCCAGCACGCTGTGCGGTCGTAAGCTGCCGGCGCCCGAAGTGCCCTGGTTCTGGTCGGATCAATACGATCTGCGCCTGCAGATTGCCGGGATGCCGTTCGATGCAACCGATATCGTGCTGCGTGGCGATCTCGCCGCCGGCTCCTTCGCCATCTTCCATCTCACCGCCGACGGCATCTTGCAGGCGGTCGAGGCGGTCAATGCCGCGCCGGAGTTCATGGCGGGGCGCCTGATGATCGGCAAACGCAAGAAAATCGCGCGCGAGCGATTGGCCGATCTGGCACTATCGATGAAAGACCTCGCGGCCTGAGCGCGTGGAGATCCGAAGGGAGAGACATGCCTAAAGTCACCTATATCGAACATGACGGCGCCGAGCATCCGGTCGACGTGCCCGTTGGCCTGTCGGTGATGCGCGGCGCGGTGGACAACAACGTCCCCGGCATCGACGCCGATTGCGGCGGCGAGTGCGCTTGCGCGACCTGTCACGTCTATGTCGATCCGGCCTGGATGGACCAGATCGGCACGCCCGAGCCCGGCTCGCAGGAAGCCAGCATGCTGAGCTTCGCCGCCGCCGCCGAGCCGAACTCGCGCCTCTCGTGCCAGATCACCATGTCAGACACGCTCGACGGCCTCGTGGTGCGTATGCCGGAAGGCCAGCACTGACATCATTGCCGCCCAGCAGAGGGAGCACCGCCATGAACGCGCCAGTTGCTTTCGATCCCGTCGAAGACGCCTTCTCCAAGCCGCTCGACAAGATCGATGTGAGCGATCCAGCGCTGTACCGCGACGACATCTGGCACCCTTATTTCGAGCGGCTGCGGCGCGACGATCCGGTACATTTCCAGTCCGAGGCGGAGCTTGGCCCGTTCTGGTCGATCACCCGCTACAAGGACATCATGCAGGCCGAGCTGGCGCACGGCACCCTCTCGTCCGAAGCCGGCATCACGCTGCTCGACCGGGCGGAAGAGTTCAAGCTGCCGATGTTCATCGCGATGGACCCGCCGAAGCACGACGACCAGCGCAAGGTGGTGCAGCCGATCGTCGCACCGGCCAATCTGGCCAAGCTGCAGCAGACCATCCGCACGCGGGTCTGCGACATCCTGGATGGTTTGCCGCGCGGCGAGACGTTCGATTGGGTGGACCGGGTCTCGATCGAGCTCACCACCTCGATGCTCGCGACCTTGTTCGACTTTCCCTGGGAGGACCGGCGCAAGCTCACCTTCTGGTCGGATTGCGCGACGATGAACGTCAAGGCCGGCGGCTTCATCGACAGCGAGGAGAAGCGCGAGGAGGTGTTTCGCGAGCTGCTCGGCTACTTCGTCGGATTGTGGAACGAGCGGGTGAACGCGGAGCCGCGCTCCGACCTGGTCTCGATGCTGGCGCATGGCGAGGCGACGAAGAATATGTCGCCGCGCGAGTATCTGGGCAACCTGATCCTGCTCATCGTCGGCGGCAACGACACCACGCGGAACTCGCTGAGCGGCGGCGTGCTGTTCCTCAACGAGAACCCCGGCGAATACGCCAAGCTGCGCGCCAACCCGGCGCTGATCGACAGCATGGTGCCGGAGATCATCCGCTACCAGACGCCACTCGCGCACATGCGCCGCACCGCGCTCGCCGATTTCGAGATCGGCGGCAAGACCATCCGCAAGGGCGAGAAACTGGCGATGTGGTACATCTCAGGCAATCGCGACGAGGATGCGATCGAGCGGCCGAACGAGTTCATCATCGACCGCGCGCGCCCGCGCCAGCACCTCTCGTTCGGCTTCGGCATCCATCGCTGCGTCGGCAACCGGCTGGCGGAACTGCAGCTGAAAATCGTCTGGGAGGAAATCCTGAAACGCTTCCCGACGATCGAGGTGGTCGGGCCGGCGAGCCGGCTCTATTCCAGCTTCGTGCACGGCATCAGCCACCTGCCGGTGCGCATCCCGGCCTGACAACCGAATTGTGACAAGCAACGACTAGAACGGCGGAAGGAACCAGCGACGATGAATGCGCCCGTGCATTACGATCCGAAGAGTGACGCCTATGCGATGAAGCTGGACGAGATCGACGTCAGCGACCCCAAGCTTTACCAGAACGACGTCTACTATCCCTACTTCGAGCGGCTGCGGCGGGAGGACCCGGTACATTGGCGCGAGAACGGCATGTATGGCTCGTTCTGGTCGGTGACCAAATACAAGGACATCATGCAGGTCGAGACCAACCATCAGGTGTTCTCGTCCGCGGCCGAACACGGCGGCATCTCCGTCACCGACCGTCCGACGCAGTACCGTCGTCCGAGCTTCATCTCGATGGACCCGCCCAAGCACGATGTGCAGCGCCGCGTGGTCTCGCCGATCGTGGCGCCGATCAACCTGCAGAATTTCGCCGGCACCATCCGCCAGCGCGCGGGGCGCGTGCTCGACGGCCTGCCGCGCGGCGAGACGTTCGACTGGGTGCAGCACGTCTCCATCGAGCTGACCACGCAGATGCTGGCGACCCTGTTCGACTTCCCGTTCGAGGAGCGTCGCAAACTGACCTACTGGTCGGATATGGCGACCGCCGATGTCAACGCCGGCGGCGAGGTCGACAGCGAGGAGAAGCGCCTGGAGATCCTTACCGAGGCGCTCAACACGTTCACGGAGATGTTCTACGAGCGGCAGAAGCAGGACCCGCGCCCGGACCTGATCTCGATGCTCGCGCATGGCGAGGCGACGCGCGACCTGCCGACCCGCCCGCAAGAATTTCTCGGCAACCTCACCCTGCTGATCGTCGGCGGCAACGACACCACCCGCAACTCGATGTCCGGCGGCGTGTGGGCGCTGAACAAGCACCCGGATCAATACCGCAAGCTGCACGACAACCCTGGCGTGATTCCCAGCATGGTCTCCGAGATCATCCGCTGGCAGTCGCCGATCGTGCACATGCGGCGCACCGCCCTCGCCGACGCCGAAGTCGGCGGCAAGCAAATCCGCAAGGGCGACAAGGTTTGCATGTGGTACATCTCCGGCAACCGCGACGAGGACGCGATCGACAATCCCGACCAGTTCATCGTCGACCGGCCCCGGGCACGCCAGCATCTCTCCTTCGGCTTCGGCATCCATCGTTGCGTCGGCAACCGCCTCGCCGAGTTGCAGCTCACCATCTTGTGGGAAGAGATCATGAAGCGCTTCCCGACGATCGAGCTGATGGACGAGCCGAAGCGCATCTACTCCAACTTCATCCACGGCATCAGCGCCCTACCGGTGCGCATCCCGGCCTGACGCGCTTCCGGTGCGCCCCGATCGGCGGCGCACCGGAATGAACCAAGCAAACGAGCACGCCAGCCCCGTCGCGGCGCGATAACAAGGCGGCTCGTGGAGGAACGGCCATGAACGCTCCCGTCGCTGTCGATCCTGACACGGATGCCTGGTCGATGCCGCTCGACCAGATCGACGTGAGCCATCCGCAGCTTTACCAGGACAATTCATGGGAGCCGTATTTCGCCCGCCTGCGGCGCGACGATCCGGTGCATTGGACCGAGCAGGGCATCTACGGCGCGTTCTGGTCGGTGACCAAGTATCGCGACATCATGCGGGTCGACACCAGCCACAAGGTGTACTCGTCGGACGCGATGATCGGCGGCATCACCCTGCGCGACGTGCCGATGGATTTCCGCCGGCCGAACTTCATCGCGATGGACCCGCCGAAGCACGACGAGCAGCGAAAGGTGGTCTCGCCGATCGTAGCGCCGATGAACCTGGCGCGCCTCGCCGGCACCATTCGCGAGCGCGCCGCCGCCATCCTCGACGGGCTGCCGCGCGGCGAGACCTTCGACTGGGTCGACCGTGTCTCGGTCGAGCTGACCACGCAGATGCTGGCGACCCTGTTCGACTTCCCGTTCGAGGAGCGCCGCAAGCTCACCCACTGGTCCAATGTCGCCACGGTCAACACCCGCGCGGGCACCGAGATCGACAGCGAGGCGAAGCGCGATGCGGTGTTGCAGGGGGCGCTGGAGTATTTCACCGCCTTATGGGAGGAGCGGGCGAAACAGGAGCCCCGCGCCGACCTGATCTCCATGCTGGCGCATGGCGAGGCGACTCGCGACCTGCCCTCGCGCCCGCACGAGTTCCTCGGCAACCTGCTGCTGCTCATCGTCGGCGGCAACGACACCACCCGCAACTCGATCTCCGGCGGATTGCTGGCGCTGCACGATCATCCCGAGCAATACCGCAAGCTGCGCGACAATCCCGGACTGATCCCCAGCATGGTCCCGGAGATGCTGCGCTGGCAGACGCCGGTGATCCACATGCGGCGCACCGCCCTCGAGGACACCGAGCTCGGCGGCAAGACGATCCGCAAGGGCGACAAAGTCGCGATGTGGTATATCTCCGGTAATCGCGACGAGGAGGCGATCGAGCGCGCCGACGAGTTCATCATCGACCGACGCCGCCCGCGCGAGCACCTCTCCTTCGGCTTCGGCATCCATCGTTGCGTCGGCAACCGGTTGGCCGAATTGCAGCTCACCATCCTTTGGGAAGAGATCCACAAGCGCTTCCCGGTGATCGAGGTGATGGGCGAGCCGACTCGGCTCTACTCCAACCTGCTGCGCACGACCTCGTCGTTGCCAGTGCGCATTCCGGCCTGAACAGCCCAACAAGGGAGAAACCGACATGAACGCTACGGTCGGCTATGATCCAAGCGGGGCAGCGGCATCATTGCCGCTCGACAAGATCGACGTCAGCGATCCCAAGCTGTACCGCGACGATGTCTGGCAGCCCTATTTCGAGCGGCTGCGACGCGAGGCGCCGGTGCATTACGTGCCGGACAGCCCGTATGGGCCGTATTGGGCGCTGTCGAAATACCGCGACATCGTGCAGGCCGAGGTGAACCACGCCACGTTCTCCTCGGCGTCCGAGCTGGGCGGCATCCAGATCGAGGAGCAGCCGAAGGACATGGCGCGGCCGAGCTTCATCCGCATGGACCCGCCCCGGCACGACGAGCAACGCAAGACGGTGCAGCCGATCGTGGCGCCGAACAACCTCGCCAACATGGAGGGCGTGATCCGCGAGCGCACGGCGGGTCTGCTCGACTCGCTGCCGCGCGGGGAGGAGTTCGACTGGGTCGATCGCGTCTCCATCGAGCTCACCACGATGATGCTGGCGACCTTGTTCGACTACCCGTGGGAGGAGCGGCGGCAGCTCACCTACTGGTCCGACGTCGCCATCGCCAACATCAAAGCGCCCGACGCGCCGGTGTCGTCCGAGGAGGAGCGGTTCGCCGAGCTGCGCAAGATGGCCGAGGCGATGTCGCTGCTGTGGAACGAACGCGCCAAGCAGCCGCCGCGTTTCGATCTGATCTCGATGCTGGCGCACGGCGAGGCGACGCAGAACCTGTCGGTCAACGAGTTCATGGGCACGCTGGCGCTGCTCATCGTCGGCGGCAACGACACCACGCGCAATTCGATGTCCGGCGGGTTGCTGGCGCTGAGCCGCAATCCCGACGAGATGCGCAAGCTGCGCGACAATCCCGCGCTGGTCACCAGCCTGGTGCCGGAAATCATCCGCTGGCAGACGCCGGTGATCCACATGCGGCGCACCGCCCTCGCCGATGCCGAGATCGGCGGCAAGCAGATCCGCCGCGGCGACAAGGTGGTGATGTGGTACATCTCAGGCAATCGCGACGAGGACGCAATCGAGCGGCCCGACGCGTTCATCGTCGACCGCAAGCGTCCGCGCGAGCATCTTTCGTTCGGCTTCGGCATCCACCGCTGCGTCGGCAATCGCCTCGCCGAGTTGCAGTTGAAAATTCTCTGGGAAGAACTGCTCAAGCGCGACATGCAAGTCGAAGTACGCGGTGAGCCGGAATACGTCTATTCGAACTTCATCCACGGCATCAAATCGCTGCCGGTCCGCATCGCGGCTTGACGCACCCAACCACCGTCGTCGCGGGCTGCCCGGCGGCGGCTCACGACGACGAACCCGGTGTCCGTTAGGGTTACCCGCCGAAGAAATTGTCGGCGATGTCGCCGTGCAGCTTGCCGAGCTGTCGCTGGATGCCGTCGAGCAAGGGCGAGAACCCGTCCGTAAGAATCCTGTCGTTCAGACCGTTCGCCAGGATCGCCCGCAGGTCGTCGAGACGCTCCAGCGCGACGCTGCTGGCCCGCAGGTGGAACCGCGTGCGTAGCTGCGACAGATGCCATTCGAGCTGCGCGAGATTGACGCCGAGCGAGCGGGGGAAAGCCTGGTCGGTGAGCAGGAAGTCGGCGACCTCGCGCGGCACGTAGCCATGGCGCCGCACCCGGCGATAGGCATGGTAGCCACCGGCGGCGCGTAGCAGAGTGTTCCACTGGCTCGCCTCGTCGTGCGGGTCGCTTGCCGCTTGCAGCAGCGGATTGAATTTTATGTCGAGCAGCCGCGTCACCTGGTCGGCGCGTTCGAGGTGCCGACCGAGCGAGTAGAAGTGCCAGCTCTGGTCGCGATAGAACGTGCCCTCCGTCACGCCAGTATGCGCCTGGGTTCCCTCGCGCAGCATGGCGCACAGGCGTGAGAGCATTTCCGGCGCGATATCCGCCTCGCCAAGCCCCCGAATGCGGCCGTGGAAAACGTTGATCTGCAGCCACATCTCGGTGGAGATCAGTGCCCGCAAGGTGCGCGCGTTCTCGCGGGCGGCGTGGACGGCGCTCTGCACCGAGGTCGGGTTCTCTCGGTCCAGCAAATAGAACTGGGCGACGCTTCGCTCATTGGCAACGCTGTGCTTGGCAAAGAAACGCTGCTCGTCGGCGTTGATCCGCATGATCGCGACCCAGCTTGGCCCGTCATCGCCGTCGCGGGCGAAGCTGCGGGTCACCTCGAGGATACGCGCCAGATTCTCGATACGCTCCATGTAGCGCGCGAGCCAGAGCACATCGCCCGCGTTGCGCGCGAGCAGCGGCTGGATCGCGACGGTGCCGGCCGTCTCGCTCACGCCAGCACCCACGTGTCCTTCGACCCGCCGCCTTGCGAGGAGTTCACCACGATAGTGCCCTCGCGCAACGCGACCCGCGTAAGGCCGCCGGGCAGCACCCAGGTGTCGCGGCCGGTGATGGCGAAGGGACGCAGATCGACATGGCGCGGCCCCAGCCCGCCATCACACAAGGTGGGCGAGACCGACAGCGAAACCAGTGGCTGGCTGATGTAGTTCGACGCATTGGCCCGCAGCCGCGCACGAAACGCGTCCAGCTCCTCGCGCGATGCGTGCGGCCCGATCAGCAGCCCGTAACCGCCGGATTCCGCGACCGGCTTGACCACCAGCTCGGCAAGATGCGCCAAGGTGTAGGCAAGGCCGTCCGGCTCGGCGCAGATCCGCGTCTCGACATTCGGCAGGATCGCGTCCTGGTCGAGATAGTAGCGAATGATACGTGGCAGATAGGCGTAGAGCGCCTTGTCGTCGGCGACCCCGGTGCCGACGGCGTTGGCGATCGCCACCCGGCCGCGACGCCACGCCTCGAACAGGCCGCGCACCCCGAGCGTGCTCTCCGGGCGGAATGCGTCGGGGTCGAGGAAGTCGTCGTTGAGGCGCCGATAGATGGTGTGCACCGGCGCCAGCCCGGCGGTGGTGCGCATCCACACGCCGCCATCCTCGACCACGAGGTCGCGGCCCTCCACCAGCGGCACGCCCATCTCGCGCGCGAGAAACACGTGCTCGAAATAGGCCGCGTTGTAGATGCCCGGCGAGAGCAGGACGACGCGCGGGTCGAGCACGCCAGCCGGCGCGATCTCGTTCATCGCCTGGTGCAGCCGCATCCCGTACTCGTCGACCGAGCGGACGTTGAGGCCGGCCATCAGATCGTTGAGCACGCGTTGCGACAGGTGCCGGTTCTCGATCACGTAGGAGACGCCGGAGGGTGTGCGCGCATTGTCCTCCAGCACCAGGAACCGCCCGGCCTCGTCGCGCACGATGTCGGTGCCGCAGATATGCACATATGCCCCGAGCGGCACGTCGAAACCCTGCATCGCCGCGCAATAGCCGACATTGCCGAGCACCAACTCGCGCGGCACCACGCCGTCGGCGAGGATTTTCTGGTCGTGATAGACGTCCCACAGGAACAGGTTCAGCGCTTGCACCCGCTGACGCACGCCGGTCTCGATCGTGTTCCACTCATCGACGGTGAGCACGCGTGGGATCAGGTCGAACGGCAGCACCCGGTCGATCGCCTTGGCGTCGGAGTAGACGGTGAAGGTGATGCCGCGTTCGAGCAATTCGCGCTCGGCGTCCGCCGCGCGACGGCGCAGCGACTCCTGCGGGATCGCGGCGAGCCGATGCAGCAACTGGGTGATAGCCGCCGGGCGCGCATGGCCGCCACGCAGCATCTCGCAGAACATCCGGCCAGGGTTGTAGGGCGCGAGCGGATTGGCCTCGACGATCACCTGGGCCGCGCCCGCTGACATGGTCTGCTCCATCGTCAGCCCGGCCCCAAACCGGCCGTCGTCCCGAAACCCTGATCAGCCGGTCCGTGCATGCGTTTTCCCGCTCTGTGCAATCTCCAATCCTAGCAAGTTCCGAGCCATTCAACAGCGTGTCGGATCGCCCGCTCGGAAGCGTGTCCTTAGCCAGGGCGACCGACAGGTCTGCGTCCGCGCTGCTGCATGAGCTTGCCGATCAGTTCCGCATAGGCGGTGATGTAGTCGCCCATCGCGAGATGTTTCTCCGCGTAACGCCGCGCCCCCGTGCGCAAGCGCCCGGCCAGCTTTTCGTCCTCGAGCAACGACAGGATGGAGCGGGTCAGCGCTTTCGCATCGAAGAATGGCGTGAGCAGGCCGGTGCGATCGTGCCGGATGAACTCGCGGACCGGCTCGGTATCGCTGCCGACGATCGGGCAGCCGGCCGCCAGCGCTTCGCGCAGCGACCAGGACGCGACGAACGGGTAGGTGAGATACACGTGCGCGTCCGAGCGTTGCAGCATCCGCATGTAGGTGCGGTAGTCGATCCGTCCCGGAAACAGCACCCGGCCTTCATCGAACCGCCCGGCCAGCTCGCGCTGAAACACTTGCTTCCAGGTGGTGCCACGGGGGGCGGCGCCGTAGCTCACGCCATCGCCGCCGACGAGCACGACCCGCACATCCTTGCGCGCCGCGAGCAGGTGCGGCAGGGCGCGCATGACGATGTGAAATCCCCGATACGGCTCAAGATCGCGGGCGACGTAGGTGACGAGCTTCTCCCCCGGCGCGATCTCGGCATCGCCGATACGCAGCGTCTGGTTGCGCGCCGCCGGATCGGGCTTGCAGAAATCGACGTTCACGCCTTCGGGGAGCAGGCTGATCTGCTCATAGGCCCATTCGGGATAGGTGGAGAGCTGCCATGCCGTCGGCGTCTGCCCCCATCCGTCGAGGTTGAGCGCCAGCAGGTTCACCGTGTTCTTGGCGCGGATGCGCGGAAAGTCCGCCCGGTTGGCCGGGAACTCGGGATCGAAGCCGACGTCGATCCCGTCCGTGTGATAGAAGAACTCGAAGTAGCCGAGCAGCGGTGTTTCGGGCCAGACGTCGCGGATGTTGAGCAGTTCGCCCCAGCCGTGATGGCCGATGATGATGTCGGGCTGAAACCCGAGATTGCGCAGGCTGACGGCGGTCTGCGCCACGGCTTCGGCCCGCCGGGATGCCATCTCGAATTCCTGCACCGACCAATGCGTGTCGGCCGGGGGAGGGTCCGGTCGCCGGTAGGTCAGCTTGCGTACGCCGGGGATCTCGTTGGCGTTGGGCTGGGTGATGAAGACGATCTCGTGCTTGCGCGCCGCCGCAAGGTGCCGGACGAGATGCAGATACTGGCCAGGAAAATTCTGGTGGACGAACAGAAAGCGCACGCGCCGCAACTCGGGATGCAGGGTTGATCTAGCGGGACCGGCGGGCCGGCTTCGCCGATCGGGCCGCTTGCTGCTTGGGGTGCAGCTCAAGCTGGAACGCCTCGAGCGGAGCCAGGCTGTCGGCCTCGCACGCCTCGCCGCCGGTCACCGGCCCGACCGCGCTGCCGTCCACGAAGGTCGCGCGATAGCTGCACTCATGCGTCGTGGCCGCGGCGCCCCGCAGGCGCATCCGCAAGCCGAGCACCGGCAGCGCCATGCCGCGGCTGCCGCAGAACTGGCCGCCCGCGACCCACGGGGAAAGCCAGCCACGGCCGAGCACGGCCTGATACTCGATGTCCTCCGGTTCGATCCCCGAGCCTGGAGCCACGCCGAAACCCTCGATCCATTGCTTGCTGCCGCGAATGCCGATCCAGTCGCCGACCCTCGCGGTCAAGTCGCCGGCGCGCGCGACATGGGCGACGAGCCCGGGTGCGTCACCTTCGTGCCCGGTGACCGTCTGGGCGCCCGCCGCCTCGGCCGCGTCCGCGACGCCGATCTCGGCGACCTGTTCGCTCTGGGTGAGACGCAGCACCTGCAAGCGCGGTGCAGTCTCCGTTCCATGCGACGGCAACTGATAGATCGTCACCAGGATCTGCGCCGGGCCGTTGCTCACCCGAACCAGCGCCGCGTCCTCCGGCCCGGCCAGCCAGCCATCGTTGCGAAAGCTGCTGATCGTCACGGCGTCGGGCCGACCCGCGGGCCCCGGGGGCAACGAGATGCGGACACCCGGCAATCCGGTTCCATCGCCCGAAGCCAATCCATGCGGTGTCTGCACGATGCAGAACAGACCGCTCTCCAAGGTCATCAGATGGCCGGAGACCTTGAGCTCCGTGACCCGCTGGGACAGGCCCCCGGAGGCGCCTTCTGGAGCGGGCGGCGGCTCCGAATGGGATTGCTGCGGCAATACGATGGCGTCGGACATTCAGGCTCTCGCTCTAAAGTCGGCGGTTCTGATCAGGAGCATGCGGGGGCGGCTAATGAGGAGCGGGGTATGCGCCATTCATGGCCTGTCCCCCGCGCTGCCGCAAGCAGCGCCGTGTTCAATGCGGCGGCCGGCAATCCCAGCGGCAGCAGCACGCCGCGACCTCGGGCGCGGATGCGCTCGGCCTGGGCGCCGAGGTCGAAGGCGACCACGTCCAGCCCGGCGCGCCAGAGCTCGCTGAGCGAGAAGCACCAAGTCTCGGGCGCGATTGACGGCAGCCAGCCGATGGTGGCGGCCTGCGCCCGGATCAGCGCGTCCACCTCGTCCGGTTGATAGGGGCCGGTGACGAACACGTTGCCGACGTCGAGCAGGGCAGCATCGTCGATCGTGTGTCCGACGACGGTGAATTCGAGTGGCAGCCGCCGCTCGGCCGCGTCACGCGCCGCCGCCAGCAGCACGTCGAACCCCTTCGCCAAGCCGAGCGCACCGACCGCGCAAACCCGCACTGGCAAGCCACGCCGACCGGCCGTCGTAGATGCGAGCGGCCGTGGCTCAGGCTCGTGCGGGACGATCTCCACCGTCAACCCCGGAAAGTGGCGCGCCAGACGCCGTGCCGCGTCGCGCGAGGGCGCGGTGACCTCGGCGGCGCCTTGCAGGAAGCGCGCCGAGCGGTGCCGCAGTGCCGCGACCGGGATTGCTTCGTCAACCAAGCGGCCATGCTCGGCGATGCAGGTCTCGCAGCCGGCCACGTCGGGCTCGCCGCAATACCGTCCGCCGCTGACCAGCAGCACGCGCGGACAGAACCAGGCGTAATCGTGCACATGCACCCCGTAAGGGACGCCGAGCAGCGCGGGCAGGTTCATCACGTCGGGCGCGTGCCCAAGCAAGTGGTGGAACTCGACGCGATCCGGGTGCGACCGCCGCAGCAAGTCGGCCAGCTCGGACAACTCGCCCGGTACCGCGTAGCGAAGATTGGGAAACGCCGCGTCCTCGCCCACCGCGACGACATCGCCGGAGTCGGGGTGCAGCACGATGGGGCGTATTCCGTCCGCGTGCAGCGTGGCGCAGCGTGCCGCGACCAAGCGCGCGACCCCGCCGCCCTCGTCGTGGCTGACCAGCACCACCGAGCGCTCGTCGCGCTGGGCGGCGGACCAGCGGAGGAGATCGAGCCGCCGGCGCGCCTTGGCCAGCGGATCGGCCGCGACGTGCGCCGCGACCAGCGCCGGGTAATCCGGATACAGCCGTTCGATGATTGCGGCGTTGCGGGCGGCGAGATGGGCGCGCGCGCCACCAAACGAGCCGCCGCCGCGATGGGCGACGAAGCCGCCGGGCACCGCCGCGTGCCGCCAGCCAAGCGCGCGGGCGCGTTGGCAGAAATCGTTCTCCTCGCCGTAGCCTTGGGCGAACAGGTCCTCGCGCAGCAGCCCGACCGCGTCGAGGCAGTCGCGCCGGACGAACATGCAGAAACCCACCGCCGTCGGCAGGTCCACCGTCGCCGCGCCGTTCGCGCGCCACGCCAAGGCAGCCAGCCGCGCCGTCTCGACGCGGCCCGGTGGCGGGTTCGATCGGTTCGGCATCGGGTAGCTCAGGATCGTCGCGTCGTTCGACAGCGGGCAGGCGGTGCCGATATCGGCCGCCGAGTAGGCCGCTTCGGCCAGCCGCCGCAGCCAATGCGGCGGGGTGAGCGTGTCGCTGTTCAGCAGCACCACATCGCGCGCGCCGGCGGCGCGGATGCCGGCATTGGCGCTGGCGGGAAAACCGCGATTTCGGCGGTGTCGGATGAGCCGGAGGCGACCCTGCCCCGCCAGCCGGTCCAGCGCCGCGATCAGCGCCGGGTCCTCCGACGCATCATCCACCACGATGACTTGCGCGCGTGGCTCGGCCGCGATGGTTCGCAATACCGATGTTAGGCAATCGAGCACCATTTGGCCGCCGTCATGGACCGGAACGACCACCGCAACGCCACGGCGACGCGGCGTGGCGAGCGGTATCGCGCGCGCCCCGGCGCCACCTGCGTCGGCTCGGTCGGGACACGGGTCCAGCGGGCTGCCGAGCAGGTCGCGCCCGTCTGCCCCAATGACCCGCAGCGCACCGGCGAACCCGGCCAGCGCGCTGGCCGCCAGCCGGAACCCGCGTGGTCGCATCAGTGCCGTCGTGGCGACCGGTGTCGCTGGGTCGAGCTCGGTCGCGCGCAGGACCAGCGCCGAGGCGCTCCGGTCGACCGGCTCCACTCGCAGCTCCGGATCGGCCTCCGGATCGCCGGGATGCCACGCCCAACCGGCGATGCCGCCCGCTTCGTCGTCGGCGACGCACCCCTCCACGCGACGGATCGCCGCAAGGTCGATCGGGCTGCCGATCAGCGCGCGTGCCCCGGCCCGAACGTCCAGCCGGCGCGCGGCCGCCCAGCGCGACGGCAATTGCAGCTCCCGACGCAAGCCGTCCTGCCGATCACTCCAGTCAACACGGGTGCCGTCGAGGCTCACCGCGACCGCGCGTGCCGGCGCGAGGAGACCCAGGGTCAGCCGCCCGGCGCCCGAGACCGCGCACCAGCCCGGCGCTCCGGCGGCGGCGGCGATCGCCTCGGCCGGCACGAACAACGCGGGCACTCCGGCGTGGCGCGCGAGGCAGTGCGCCAAGGCACGGACCGCAGCCGCCATGTCGCCCCGCTGCAACTCGGCGATGGCGAGGCCGGACCACGCCTCGCGGACATCGACCGCTTCGGCGATCCGGGCGAACAGGGCGACGGCCCGTGTTTTGTCGTGTCCCAGGCAGCAGGCGGCCAGCGCCAGCGCGATGGTGAGGTCGTCGGGCGCCAGTCGGGCGGCGCGGTCAAGCCAACGCAACGCGCTTGCCGTTTCGCCGGATGCGAGTGCGGCCTGCCCACGCTGCCAGGCACGCTCGGCCGGCGCATCGGCGTGGCGCGCGCCCCACCCGAACTCCACCGCGTTCGGCCTACCCGCCGGCGGCAACCTGTGACCGGGCCGGGCCGGCGGCGGGCCCGCCCGAGGCCTCGAACGACGCGCTTAGCGAATAGCTCGCCAGCCCTTGCGGGGCGGGAGATGGCGGCGGCGCGGTCTCGGTGCGTGGCAGGCCGGCGAGGTCGCCTTTTGCATCGGCGATCCCCTGCGCAGCCGCGCGCTCCAGCCAGACGCGGGCCTCCACCGGATCGCGTGGACCGGCGAGACCGCGCGCGAGATAGCGGCCGAGCATCATCTGGGCGTGGCCGTGCCCGCGCTCGGCGGCACCGCGGAACCAATGCTGTGCCGCCGCCCGATCCGTCGGTACGTCGTGGCCGCCGCCGTGCATCGCGCCGAGGGCGAACATCGCGCCGACATGGCCCTTCTCCGCGGCGCCGCTGAACAGGGCCAAAGCGGCCGGGTGATCGCGCGGGCCGCCACGGCCGTTCACCATCATCTCCGCAAGCGCCACCTGTGCGTCGACCATGCCGGTGTCGGCGGCGCGGGCGATCCAGTTGCGCCCCTCCTCCGGGTCGGCCTCGATCCCCCTGCCCTCGGTCAGCATCCGGCCATACCAATACTGCGCGTTGACCACGCCATCGGCGGCGCGACGCAACCACTGGGCGGCGCGACGCTCGTCACGTTCGATCCCGACCCCCTCGGCGAGACAGACGCCGTAGTTGAACGCCGCGATCAGGTCGCCGGCCTCGGCGGCTTGCTCGAACCACTCGCGGGTGCGTAGCTGATCCTCGCTACCGGCCTCGCCCTGCAGCACGAGATTGCCGAGATCGCTTTGCGCCGAGCGGTCGCCGAGGTCGGCGGCGAGACGGAACCAGCGGGCTGCCTCGGCCGGGTCGCGCGCGGTGCCAGCGCCGGTCAGGTGCAGCAGGCCCATCGCCCGCGCAGCCGAGCGATGTCCCGCCTCGGCGGCGCGGCGGAACCAGATCATCGCCTCGGCATAGTTCGGCGGCAACGCGCCGCCCTTGGCGTAGAGATCGCCGACCAGCGCCGCCGCCTCGGGATCGCCGGCCAACGCCGCGCGGCGCAGCCACGACTCGCCCTGGCCGAGATCGCGCTCGACACCGCGTCCCTCTAGCAGCGCCAGCCCCCAACGCGCCTGACCGTTGCGGCTGCCCTTCTCCGCTGCCTGGCGGTAGAGCTTGGCGGCCGCGGCGGCGTCCTGCTCCACCCCCGCACCCCGCTCGGTCATCATGCCCAGCAGATAGAGCCCGGTCGGCAGGCCGGCATCGGCGGCGCGACGCATCAGCTCGGCGACTTGCCCATGTTCCTCCGGGGCTCGGGCAGTCGCGGCGAGTGCCAGGGCATAGCCCAGGGCCCCTTGAGGACAGCCTGCCGCGGCCGAACGCTGGTAGCATTGCCGTGCCTCGTCGGCGTTGCGCATTGTCTCGGGGCCGGAGCTGAGCACGTAGCCGAGCACCGCCTGCCCGTCAGCCGAGCCGGCCTCGGCGGCGAGCCGGGCCCATTTCTCGGCGCGGACGAAATCGGGGGTGCTGGCCTCGTTGGAGGTGAACAACGAAGCTGCCGCCCGCGCCCCAGGCTCCGCCGCTTCGCCACCGACGCCGCCCACGCCTTGCGCGTAGAGCGCGGCCAGCATCGACTGCGCCTCGACGAAGCCCTGGCCTGCCGCGCGCTCCAGCCAGCGCACCCCCTCGACCCGGCTGACCGGCACGCCGGCGCCTTCGAGATAGCAGCGGCCAAGCCGGAACGCCGCTTCCGCGATGTCGGCCCGCGCCGCCTGGGCAAAGAGCGCAAACCCACGCTTCACCTGGCCCCGCTCGCTAAGCCGCTTGGCTCGCCGCAGCGCCGCTTGCGCCGAAACGGCGCCGGCCAGCCGGTCCGCGACGGTCCGCTTGCTGCCGCCGGGCCGTGTCACGGTTCGCGCATTCCCTCGGAGGCGACCGGCAGAACCTTTGTCATCAGGTAGGACAGCACGGTGCGCTTGCCGACCTTGATGTCGGCGGTCACCGGCATGCCGGGGGTGAGATGGAAGCCGTTCGGCACATCGTGCAAGTCCACCCGATCGAGCGCGATCCGCGCGCGGTAGAACGGCTCCGTGCTGCCCGGTGTCATCGGCAACGTAGAGCCGTATTTGCTGCGCTGCTCATCCTGCGCGGTGAAGCTGTCGGCGCTGACGGTCCGCACGGTGCCATAGGCCAGCCCATACAGCGAGAACGGGAAGGTGTCGAACTTCACCGCGACCGAGTCGCCGGGATGGACGAACCCGTCGTCGCGACCGGCAATATTGGCCTCCACCTCGAGCGGCGCGTCGGCGGGAACCATGGTGATGAACTGGTCGCCCGATTGCAGCACCGAGCCGACCGAGACCTTCGCCACGGTCAGCACCGTCGCATCCCGATCGGCGCGCAGCTCGACGAGCTGGCGTCGCAGTTGCGCCTTGTTGAGCTGCTCGCGGGCGTCACTCAGCTTCTGCGTCTGCTCGGACAGCTTCTGCGAGACCTCGGCCTTCCAGTTCTGCTCGAAGCCATCCCGCTCGGCCCGCATGGCGGCGAGATCGCGGCTGGCGGACTTGGCGGTCTCGGCCGCGTTGGCCAAGCCGCGGGCGACCTCGATCCTGCTGTCGGTCGCCGCCAGCGAGTTGAGCCGGCTGCCGACTTGCAGCTTCTCCAGTTTCTTGCGCATCGTCTCGACCTGCTCGGCGACGCCCCTGCGCTGCTGGTACGAGCTGGCGTCGGCGACGCTACGCTGTACCGTCGCCTGTAACCCAGCTATCTTCTGCCGGTAGGTCTCCAGCTTGAAGCCGCGCTCCGCTTGGCGCTGGGCGAAGATCGCCGCCTGCAACTCGAGCGCGGGATCGGTGCCGCTGTAGGAAAACGTGCGCCCCTCGGCCTCCGCCTGCAAGCGCGACACCTCGGCCTGCAGGCTGGCGACCTGGTTGGCCAGCGCGTCGAGATCGGCGGCGGCGAAGGTCGGGTCGAGCCGTGCCACCACGTCGCCCGCATGCACCGTCTGCCCCTCGGTGACGTTGATCGAGCGGACGATCGCGGTCTCCAGCGGCTGCACGACGATGGTCGGCGCACGGGCGACCACCTTGCCTTGGGCGGTGACCACCTTGTCGATCGGCAGCAGGCCCATCGTGATCACGCAGGCGAAGAACAGCGCGGCGACGATCCAGACCGTGCTGCGCGCGGCGCGCGGCAGCGGCGTCGCCAACAGGCCGGCCGACGGCGACTGGAACTCCAGCAGCGCCGGCAGGATCGGTTCGCCGGTTCTGCCGACCTGGCGGCTAGCCGCCTTGGGCAAGAGTTGGAGCGAGCGCGGCATGGCGATGACCCTGCGGTTCGAGATGGCGGTTCTGCTGCAACCAGAGCTGGCGGTAGATAGAGCAGCGCTCCAGCAGCACACGATGCGGCGCGATGTCGACGACCTTGCCCTTCTCCAGCACGAGGATCTGGTCGCACTCGGTCAGCGAGGAGAGGCGGTGCGTCACGATCACCATGGTCCGGTTGCGCGCGATCCGTAGCAGGTTGGCGTTGACCAGCGCCTCGCTCTCCGGGTCGAGCGCACTGGTCGCCTCGTCGAGAATGAGGATGCGCGGATCGGTGATCAGGGCGCGGGCGATGGCGAGGCGCTGGCGCTGCCCGCCCGAGAGGTTCGGCGAGCCCTCCTCGATGAACGTCTCGTAGCCGTTCGGCATCCGCTCGATGAACTCCTCGGCGCCGGCGAGCCGCGCGGCGCGCACCGCGTCTTCCAAGGTCAGCCCCGGGCGGGAGGCGATGATGTTGTCGCGGATCGAGCCGCGAAACAGGAAGTTCTCCTGCAACACCACGCCAAAACTCTGCCGCAAGTGCCGCAGGTTGATCTCGCGCAGGTCGTTGCCGTCGATCTTGAGGAAGCCGCTGTAGTCGCGATTGATGCCTTGCAGCAGCCGGGTCAGGGTCGACTTGCCCGAGCCGCTGCGCCCGACCACCCCCAGCATAGTGCCCGCCGGGATCGAGAACGACACCCGATCGAGTGCCGGCACCTTGGTGCCGCCATAGGTGAAGGTGAGATCGTCGTAGGTGATCGCGCCGGTGAAGCGCGGACGCAGCCCGCCGCCGGCGGTGTTGGTCTCCATCGGCCGATTCAGCACCGACGCCGCCTCGCCGAGCGACGAGCCGACCTCCTCATAGTCCTCGATCAGCTTGGCCAGCCCGACCAGCGGCTGGGCGACGCGCATCGACAGCATCATGAAGGCAAACAACCCGCCGACCGCGTAGCCGGTCTTGTCCGAAAGCGCCATGTAGGCGCCGATCAGCACGATGCCGATCGACATGAAACGCTCGATCGGCGTGACGATGGTCTGCGGCCAGTTGGACAGCTTGCCGAAGGCGAGGCGCCACTTGCCGACCTCGGCCACGCACTCGTCCCACACCGCCCGGCGCTGCGGCTCGATCGCCAGCGACTTCACCGTCTTGACGCCGAAAATCGTCTCGCCGAGGGCGGATGCCTTGTTGGTCTCGGCCAGCACGACCTTGTTGAACACCATGCGCAGCGGCCGCAGGTAGGCAAGGATCACCAGCGCGATCAGCATCGAGCCGCCCAGCACCATCCAGGCCAGGGTGGTATTGAGATAGAACAGGAAGGGCAGCAGGACGAGCAAGGTAATCAGGTCGAGGAAGGTGGTCAGCAGCTTGCCGGTGAGAAAGTCGCGCACCTTGTACACCGAGCTGATCTTGTGCATCGTCTCGCCGGCCGGGTGGCGCTCGAAATAGTCGAGCGGCAGCCGCAGCAGGCGACTGAAGATGTGCAGGTGGAGCTTGGTATCGAGCCGCATGCCGACCACCAGCACGATCAGGCGGCGGGCGTAACCGAGCACCGTCTCGAACAGTGCGGCGATGCCGAGTAGGACGGCGAGCAGAGTCAGGGTCGAATAGCTGTGATGGGTCAACACCTTGTCGACCACCGTCATCACCAGCAGCGGCGGGAAAATGGTAAGGAAGCTCAAGGTGAGCGACGCCAGGCCAATGTCGCGCAGCGATCGCTTCTCCCGCACCACCAGCCCGGCGAGCCAGGTCAGGTTGAACGGCTTCTCGTCCTCGTTGGCGCCGCGCTGCGAGCGGATCAGCACCGCCTCGCCGGCCCAGACCTGCTTGAGCCGCAACTCGTCGACCGCGACCGGCGGATCACCGTTGGGGGCCAGCGGGTCCTTGATAAAGACGACGTTCTGAGCGGCGTTGACGCCCATCAGCAGGCCGGCGGTGCCGTCGGAGAACAGCAGCACCACGGGGCCGGAATCCTGCAGCCGCAGCAATTGCCGCCAGCCGAGCCTGACCGCCCGCGCCCACATGCCGGCACTTTGCGCCCAGGCCGACAAGGCCGCCGCCGATGGCTCGGCCTCGTTGGTCTGGGTGTCGAACTCGGCCGGATCGAGCTCCATGCCATAGAAGCGCCCGGCGACGATCACCGCCTGGAGCCGCGAGGCCACCGGCGTGCTCCTCGTCTCCTGCCAGACCGGCTCTTCGTCTTGCGAGGACGAGGCTTGCCCTCCCGCCACGAGACCGAGGCGCTCTTCGTTCGGACTTTCCAATCGGCGGTCCCCCAAGCGAGGCGTGAAGGGCGGAGAAAGAGCCGAACCCTTCAGCCCCAGATCAAATTTTGCAACGCCGAGCTGTGCCGATCCTCCACCCGAGGGCCAGCGGCGCGGTGCGATGGCGGCATACATACCCCAGCGGGTTAACAGGACGCTAATGCGCGCGACAGCCAGGGAACGTCACATCTCTCGGCTTGTGGCGTTACATTCCAGCGACATCGGCCGTAGAAGGGGCAGGGAACCGGCCGAAGGCACGCCGGTGCGCCGCCTCGCCTGAACCCTTAGTCGCGGACTGCCATGGACATTCGCCACGTCATCGACACCGACCTTCCCGAGATCCAGTCGATCTACGCGCACCATGTGCTCACTGGCACTGGCACCTTCGAGGAGGTGCCGCCCTCGGTCGAGGAGATGCGGGAACGCTTTCGCGAGGGCATCGGCGAAGGCGGAGTATGGCTCGCCGCCATCGATGCGACGGGCGTGCTGGGATATGCCTACTACGCCCAGTTTCGCGACCGCTCGGCCTACCGCTTCGCCGCCGAGAACAGCATCTATGTTCGCCAGGACGTGCGCGGTCAGGGCGTGGGCAAGGTGCTGGTGGCGAAACTGATCGAGGAGGCAGAGGCGCGCGGCCTTCGCCAGATGATCGCCGTGATCGGCGATTCGGAGAATGCCGGATCGGTCGGCGTCCACGCCAGCCTCGGGTTCCGCATCGTCGGCACGTTGCATGCGGCTGGGGTTAAGTTCGGCCGCTGGCTGGACGTGGTGTTCATGCAGCGCCCGCTCGGCTCGGGCGACACCGACCTGCCGAAGACGGCGCGGGTCACGAAAGCGAGCGAAACCATGCGCTGACCAGCGCATCCGTCGCCAACGCCGCGAGGACCGCCGCGCGCCCGGCCGGGGTGCTGGTGATCGCCACAACCGACTGAAATAGCTCGGTCTCGCCGCGTGCCCGCGCCAGAAACAGGTTGCCGAGCGCGACGGCGGCCGGATTGCGCGACATGCAGCAGGCGCAGCCCGCCGCATGGCCTGTCGCAGCGGCCGTGAACCGCATCGTCGGCACGCCCTTCGGCGCCGGCTGATCCCCTTCGACGAGCCAGGCACAACCCTCGACGGCCGCTCGGGGCACGCCGAAGACAACCGGAATTCGAGCATCCAGGCGCCACATGGCTAGACATAAGGATATGTTTATGTCATTTGCAAGCGATGGAAAGGTTGCTCGCTGGCTTGCGCGCCGCCGCCGAGCCGACTCGGCTGCGGCTGTTGGCACTGGCTGCCGAGGGAGAGTTTTGCGTCACCGACCTCACCGAGATCCTCGGCCAGTCCCAGCCCCGGCTGTCGCGCCACCTCAAGCTGCTCTGCGACGCGGGGCTGCTCGCGCGGGTGCGAGAGGGGGCTAACGTCTGGTTTGCCCTGCCGGCTGGGTCCGAGTTTGGCGGCTCGCTGGTGCGCGACCTGCTGGCGCGGCTGTCCGAGACGGACCCGGTGCTCGCCGCCGACCGGCGGCACGCCGCGCGCCTGCTGGCCGAGCGCGCCCGGGTCGCCTCGGAGGGGTTCCGTCGCCAAGGTGCGGACTGGGACGAAATGCGCGCCCTGGACCTGCCAGCCTCGGAGGTCGAAGCAGCGCTGCTCGGGGTGTTGGCACCTGGCCCGAGCGGCCGGCTGCTCGATATCGGCACCGGCACCGGTCGGCTGCTGGAACTGCTCGGTCCGGGCATGTCGGAAGCCGTTGGCGTCGATGCCAGCAAGGCGATGCTCGCACTCGCCCGCGCCCGGTTGGCCCGCGCCGGGCTCAGCCATTGCGCGGTCCGGCTCGGCGACATGTACCGGCTGCCGCTGGCCGATTCCGGGTTCGATCTCGCGCTGCTGCAAATGGTGCTGCACTACGCCGAGGACCCGGCCGGCGCGCTGGCCGAGGCGGCCCGAGTGCTGCGGCCCGGCGGCAGCCTGGTCGTCGTCGATCTGGCGGCGCACGGGCAGGACGAGATCGCCCGTCGGCTCGCGCATCGCTGGCACGGGTTTTCCGACCCGATGATGCGAGACCTGCTGGCCGGCGTCGGATTGGTGCCCGGCCCGGCCCTCACCGTGGCCGGACCGCTTGAAATTCGGCTCTGGCCCGCGCGCCTGCCGCTGCCCGCCGCGACGCTTGCGCCATCGCGTATTGCCCACCCCGCCCTGAGCTTTTGAAGGATCGCCATGTCTCGTCCCCACCTCCTCGACGCATTGCGCGATCGCGTCCTGCTCTGCGACGGCGCCATCGGCAGCCAGGTGCAAGCGATGACCCTCGACATCGAGGGCGACTACTGGGGGCGCGAGAACTGCACCGAGGTGCTCAATCTCTCCCGCCCCGACCTGGTGCGCGAGATCCATCGCGGCTATCTCGAAGCCGGCGCCGACATCATCGCCGCGACCAACACTTTTGGCGGCTCGCCCATCACCTTGGCCGAGTTCGCGCTCGAGGACCGCACCTTCGAGATCAACCGCCGCGCCGTCGAGCTCGCCCGCGAGACGATCGAGGAATTCGCCGACGGACGCGACCGCTTCGTGCTCGGCAGCGTCGGGCCCGGCACCAAGCTGCCGAGCCTCGGCAATGTCGACTACGACACCTTGGAGGCGGCACTCGCTACCCAGTGCCGTGGATTGGTCGCCGGCGGCGCCGATGGCATCCTGATCGAGACCTGCCAGGACACCTTGCAGATCAAGGCGGCGGTGAACGGGGCGAAGCTCGCCCGCATCGAGGCCGGCGCCGACCTGCCGATCTTCGTGCAGGTCACGGTCGAGACCACCGGAACGTTGCTGGTCGGCCCGGACATGGCGGCGGCCGCCACCGTCGTGCACGCGCTCGACGTGCCGCTGCTCGGCCTTAATTGCGCGACCGGCCCGCAGGAGATGGCCGAGCACATCCGCTGGCTCGCGGCCAACTGGCCCGGCCTGCTGTCGGTGCAGCCCAACGCCGGCCTGCCCGAGCTGGTCGACGGCCAGACGCGTTACCCGCTGGGCCCGGCCGAAATGGCGAGCTGGCTGGCCCGCTTCGTCGCCGAGGACGGCGTCAACATGATCGGCGGCTGCTGCGGCACCACACCGGCGCACGTGGCTGCCCTCGACCGGATGCTGCGTGACATGGGCGCGCCCCGCCCCGCGCCAGTGCAGCGCCGCCCGGTGTGGGTGCCGTCGGTCGCCAGCCTCTACCAGCAGGTGCCGCTGCGCCAGGAGAACAGCTATTTTTCCATTGGCGAGCGCTGCAACGCCAACGGCTCGAAGAAGTGGCGCGAGCTGCAGGAGACCGGCGACTGGGACGGCTGCGTCGCCATGGCCCGCGAGCAGATCGGCGAGGGCTCGAACAGCCTCGACGTGTGCACCGCCTTCGTCGGCCGCGACGAGACCGGCGAGATGAACGAGGTGATCCGCCGCTTCACCGCCTCGGTGAACGCGCCGCTGGTGATCGACAGCACCGAGACCCCGGTGATCGAGGCGGCGCTGAAACTGCATGGCGGCAAGCCGATCATCAACTCGATCAATTTCGAGGACGGCGAGGGCCCCGCCGCCGACCGGCTCACCCTGGCAAAAAAATTCGGCACGGCGGTGATCGCGCTCACCATTGACGAGACCGGCATGGCCAAGACCGCCGAGGCAAAGCTCGCGGTGGCACGCCGGCTGGTCGATTTCGCCTGCAACCAATACGGCCTGCCGCAGTCGGACCTGCTGATCGACCCGCTCACCTTCACCATCGCGACCGGCAATGAGGACGACCGCAAGCTCGGACAGTGGACGCTCGAAGGCATCCGCATGATCCGCGATGAGTTCCCCGATATCCAGATCATCCTCGGCCTGTCGAACATCAGCTTCGGCCTCAACCCGGCCGCGCGCGCGGTACTGAACAGCGTCTTCCTCGACCACGCGGTGCGCGCCGGCATGTCGGGCGCGATCGTGCATGTGTCAAAAATTCGCCCGCTGCATCTGCTCGCGCCGGAGGAGGTGCAGGTCGCCGAGGACCTGATCTTCGACCGCCGCCGTGAGGACTATGATCCGTTGCAGAAGCTGCTGGAGATTTTCGCCGACCGCAAGGCCGCCGACGCCACGGTGAAGAAGCGCGCTGAGACGGTCGAGGGACGGCTGAAGGACCGCATCGTCGACGGCGACCGCAAGGGCCTTACCGACGAGCTCGACCAGGCGTTGGAGAAGATGCCGCCGCTCGACATCATCAACAATGTGCTGCTCGACGGCATGAAGGTGGTGGGCGAGCTGTTCGGCGCCGGCAAGATGCAACTGCCGTTCGTGCTGCAAAGTGCCGAGACGATGAAGGCGGCCGTCGCCTATCTCGAACCGTTCATGGAGCGCGTCGCGGGCCAGGAGAAGGGCACGATCGTGCTGGCGACCGTGAAGGGCGACGTGCACGACATCGGCAAGAACCTGGTGGACATCATCCTGACCAACAACGGTTATCGCGTGGTCAATCTCGGCATCAAGGTACCGCTCGCCGACATGCTGGCAGCGGTGCGGGAGAATCACGCGCACGCGATCGGCATGTCGGGCCTGCTGGTGAAGTCGACCGTGGTGATGCGCGAGAACCTGGAAGAAATGTCGCGTCAGGGTGTCGAGATCCCGGTGGTGCTGGGTGGTGCGGCGCTCACCCGCAACTATGTCGAGGACGATTGCGTCCGCGCTTACGGGTGCGGTCGCGTCGCCTACGCGCGCGACGCGTTCGACGGGCTGCACCTGATGGACAAGGTCACCGGCAACGGCTTCGACGACTATCTCGCGGCGGTGCAAGCCAAGCGCGTCGGCAAGACCCGCAACACGGCGCGCACCCTCGGCCAAGCGGACGCACGCGCGTTTCGTCCAGTCGATGTTGGCGTGGTGCGCGCGCGGCGGCACCGGCTGACGCGCGGCGTGCCGGCGTTCGAGCCGCCGTTCTGGGGTGCGCGCGTGATCGAGGCGACTCCCAAGGCGATCGTGCCGTTCGTCAACGAACGCAGCCTTTATCAATTCCAGTGGGGCTTTCGCAAGCAGGGGCGCTCTCTCGACGACTTCCTCGGCTGGGCCAAGCAGGAGCTGCGTCCGGTGATGCGGCGGATGCTGACCTTGTGTGAAGCGGAGAGCATTCTTCGCCCGCAAGCCGCGTACGGCTACTGGAAGGCCGCCGGCCAGGGCAACGATCTGATCGTGTTCGCCCCCGACGGCTCGACCGAGCTCTGCCGCTTCGCTCTGCCGCGTCAGCCGAAGGAGGATGGCGAGTGCATCGCCGACTTCTTCCGCGACGTCGACGACGCGGAGCGCGACGTGATCGGATTGCAGGTGGTCACCGTCGGCCAGAAGGCGAGCGAGATTGCGCGCGCCTGGTTCGACGACAACCGCTATCAGGATTATCTCTATCTGCACGGCCTCTCGGTGGAGATGGCCGAGGCGATGGCGGAGTATACCCACAAGCGCATCCGCGCCGAGCTCGGCTTCGCCGGCGAGGACCATCGCGACATGGAGAAGATGCTGTCGCAGGGCTATCGCGGCTCGCGCTACTCGTTCGGCTACCCGGCCTGCCCAAAACTCGAGGACCAGGCGCCGCTTCTCGCGCTGCTTGGTGCGGAGCGCGTCGGGATATCGCTGTCCGACGAATGGCAGCTCCACCCGGAACAATCCACCAGCGCCATCGTGGTGCTGAACCCGCGGGCGAAGTATTTTTCGGTGTGACTATGGCTCCGCTACGTCTTCTGGACTGCTTACGATAGCTTCATCAAAGGGCGGCAACGCTGCATCTCCAAGCTGCCACCGGAGGTCATCGGTCGCCATCTCGTATAACCAGGCCGCGGAGCCAATACTCGATTGGCTGCCACCGAATACTTTTTGACCCCAGGATGCCACCAGGGCTGCTCCAATCCGGGCCAACGCGGCTATGGCTGCGTTCCGCTCACCTGCAATGGTGGCGCTTACCAGGAGCCTGATTACAGGAACACAGCGCTGAGCTGCCGCGATCGTGGCGGCGTTGTCCTCTCGGGCTACGGTTCTCCGGCAAGCGACGCCACCGCGTCTTGTCCAAATGCCACCAGAGTGACCGTCTCTTTCGACCCCTAGTCGCTCCCTATGCCGCCAAGCAATCGTCCTCGACCAAAGCTTGCTGTTGGAGCTCGTGGCGCCCGCAACCTCGAACGGCTCAGGATCTGCCTCGCGAAGGCTGATGCTCACCCGCCGACGCGGCAGGTCGATGTCGAGGACCCTGGCTGTAAGCCGTTGTCTTACTACAAACGATTTGAGCGTGATCGATCCCGGCGTGTCCCAGGCCAAGTCTGTATAATAAACGAATCCTTCGACACCAGCAGCTAAGTGTCGGTCCAAGATCATCTTGAGTCGCTGGAATCGCTTGTGATTCCATGTCGGCCGCCCCGATTCGCAGGAGCGTGCCGATGTGGACTGTTGAAAACCGCGCCCGTTATGATCGCAGCCAGCTGCGCTAGCCGTTGCGCTACCCCAGTGACCTGACCGACGAGGAATGGGCTCTGGCGAAGGCACAGATCCCGCGCGCCAAGCGAGGCGGCAACAAGCGGACTGTGGACGAGCGCGAGGTGATGAACGGGCTGATGTACGTGCTGAGCACCGGCTGCCAGTGGCGTGCGATCCCCAAAGACCTGCCGCCGCGCAGCACGGTGAACCACTACTTCTGCCGCTGGCAGCACGACGGCACGCTCGACCGGCTGCACCATGCCCTCTACGTACTCTGCCGTGAGCAGGCAAACCGGCAGGCCAGCCCGACCGCGGCCATCATCGACAGCCAAAGCGTCAAGAGCGCTGAAAAGGGGGGCGTCGGGTCGATCCGGCGGGCTTTGATGCCGGCAAGAAGATCAAGGGCAAGAAGCGGCATATCCTTGTCGATACGCAAGGCCTGCTGATGGATGCCACCGTGCACGCCGCCGATGTTCAGGACCGTGGTGGCGTGTTGCTGATGGCGACGCTGTTCGGAATGTATCCGTTCCTGCTGAAGCTCTACGCCGATGCGGGCTACCAAGGGCCGAAGTTTCAGCAGGGTTTGGCCCGGGTCTGCCGCGAGGTGAACGTCGAGACCGTGCGGCGCTGCGACACCGGCAAGTTCATCGTGCTGCCAAGGCGCTGGATCGTGGAACGCACCATCGCGTGGCTGCACCGATGCCGACGCCTGAGCAAGGATTGGGAGTGCCTCAACCGCAACCCACTGGCATTCCTGCGCTGGGCGTCAGTTCGACTGATGCTGCGACGCCTCTGCAAAGGCTGAAGATGATCTTGGACCGACTCTCAGGCAC
>CBDCJX010000007.1:0-196048 GCA_965218045.1 Acetobacteraceae bacterium
GCGGCCCGACGCAACGCCCGACACCCCACCGCAATCCCCGCCGCAAGTCCCATTGGGGCGCCGCCCGGCCGCTTCCGCCAAGCCGCCGGCTTCCCTACCACCCTGGCCACCGCCGTTGTTTCGAGCCTGATGCGGCACCATCTCGGCGTGTCTATAACGTTGCGCATTCGTAACATAATGCGGCTTTTGCAGCCCAGACGTGAGCGAAGCCGTGGATGCTGGGCCCTCGCCGAGCACGGCACGGACGGATGAGAACTTGCGGCGGCTGGTGTCAGTTCGTGCTCGGTTGCCGACGGCGCCCGAGCAGGCCGGAGGCGATCGCCGGCAGTTCGTCGAATTGTGCGGCGAAGGCGGCGGCGCCGCGGCCCGCGTCAGTTGTTCCGTAACCCCAGGCTGCGAAAATGCAGGGTATGCCCGCGCCGCTCGCCGCCAGAATGTCGTTCGCATGATCGCCGGCCATCACCGCCGAAGCCGCCGCCCCGCCCGCTGCCCGCACGGTCGCGAGCAGATGCGCCGGATCGGGTTTGCGCATGGGAAAGCTGTCGCCACCGCCGATCGCCGCGAAGCCAGCGGCGAGCCCGAAACTGTCGAGCAGCGCGCGGGCCAGCCGCTCCGGCTTGTTGGTGCACACGGCGAGGCGCCAGCCATCCTCGGCCAGGCGCCGCAGGGTGGCTTCGACGCCGGGATACGGGCGAGACGAGGCAGCGACGCGGGCGCCATAGGCGGTGACGAACGCCGCGACGGCGGCCTCGTCGGCGAGGGCGTCGCGTCCGGCGAAAGCACGCTCGACCAGCCGACGCGTGCCGTCACCAACCATCCGCGCTGTCTCCTGGTGGGTGAAACCCGGCAGCTCCCGCTCGGCCAATACGAAGTTGAGCGCGGCGGCGAGGTCGGGGACGGTGTCGATCAGGGTGCCGTCCAGATCCAGAACCAGCGTCCGCTCCACCCTTGTTGCACTCCGCAATGCTAAGTGACGTCCGAGCGCGGCGGTTGGCTTTGACAGGCGCCGAAGCCCGCCGCTACGCACGATTGCAGAGGACCACTCGATGACCCAGCAGGCAACCGCGATCATCCTGGCCGCCGGCCTCGGCACGCGCATGCGCTCGGCATTGCCGAAGACGCTGCACCCGATCGCTGGCCGGCCGATGCTGCGCCACCTGCTGGCGAGTTGCGAGGCGGTGTTCGAGCGCATCGTCGTGGTGGTCGGGCCGGGCATGGAGCTGGTCGCCGCCGCCGCCGCCCCGCACGCGACCGTGGTGCAGCAGGACCGGCGCGGCACCGCCCACGCCGCGTTGCAGGCCGCTCCGCTGTTCGGCGAGACCGAGGTGGCGGTGCTCTACGCCGACAACCCGCTGATCGAGGCGGACACGATGCATCGCCTGCTCGCGCGTCGGCGCGCGGGCGATGTCGGGCTGGCCCTGCTGGCGATGCGCCCACCCGATCCCGGCCGCTACGGTCGGGTGCTGGAGCGCGCCGGCTTTGTCGAGCGCTTGGTCGAGTGGGCAGACGCGTCCGCAGCCGAACGCCGCGAGCCACTCTGCAATGCCGGGGTGCTGTGCGCCGCCGCGTCCGACATGGCGCACTGGCTGCGCAGCGTGCGCGACGACAATGCGCGCGGCGAGTTCTACCTTACCGACGTGGTCGCCCTGGCGAATGCCGAGGGCAAGCGGGTCGCCGCCGTGGAGGCGCCGTTCGACGAGCTGCGCGGCGTCAACTCGCGGGTCGAGCTCGCCGAGGCCGAGGCGGTGTTGCAGACCCGGCTGCGGCGGCGCGCGATGGAAGCCGGCGTCACGATGACCGATCCGGCCAGTGTTTTCCTCTGTCACGATACCGAGATCGCCGCCGACGTTTCGATCGGCCCCAACGTGGTGCTCGGCCCGGGGGTGCGGGTCGAGAGCGGCGCCGAGATTCGTGCGTTCTGCCATCTGGAAGGCTGCCTTGTCGGCAGGGGCGCGATCGTCGGGCCGTTCGCGCGGCTGCGGCCCGGCAGCGTGCTCGGCCAGGAAGCCCATGTCGGCAATTTCGTCGAGCTGAAAGCGGCGCGCCTCGGTGATCGCGCGAAAGCCAATCACCTGAGCTATCTCGGTGACGCCGAGATCGGCGCCGACAGCAACATCGGCGCCGGAACCATCACCTGCAACTACGACGGTTTCGGCAAGTATCGCACGGTGATCGGCGAGCGGGCCTTCATCGGCTCGGACACCGCGCTGGTCGCACCCGTGCGGGTGGGGGACGGCGCGATTGTCGCGGCCGGCAGCGTGGTGACGCGTGACGTGGCGGCCGACGCGCTCGCCATCGCGCGGGGCCAGCAGGTGGAGAAACAGGGCGGCGCCTCGGCATTCCGCGAGCGGGCACGTCAACGCAAGGAGAGAGGCTGAATGTGCGGCATCGTGGGCGTGATCGGCAGCCGGCCGGCGGCGCCGTTGCTGGTGGAAGGACTGCGGCGGCTGGAATATCGCGGCTACGACAGCGCCGGCATCGCCACCCTGGTCAACGGCCATATCGAGCGGCGCCGCGCCGAGGGCAAGCTGGCCAGGCTCGCCACCGCGCTGGAGCAGTCGCCCTTGCCCGGCGTCACCGGCATCGGCCACACCCGCTGGGCCACGCACGGCGCGCCGACCGAGAACAACGCCCACCCGCACGGCACCTCGCGGGTCTCCATCGTGCATAACGGCATCATCGAGAACCACGCCGAGCTGCGCGCCGAGCTGGAAGTCTTGGGGCAGGAGTTCAGCACCGAGACCGACACCGAGACGGTGGCGCAGCTCGTCGACTACCATCTGCGCCAGGGCCTGAGCCCGTTGGAGGCCGCTGGTGCGGCGTTCCGTCGGCTGGAGGGCGCCTACGCGCTGGCAATGATTTTTGCCGGCCATCCGGAGCTGATCGTCGGCGCCCAGCATGGCGCGCCGCTCGCGGTCGGGTTCGGCGATGGCGAGATGTTCGTCGGCTCCGACGCGTTGGCGCTGGCACCGCTGACCCGGCGCATCGCCTACCTGCGCGACGGCGACTGGACGGTGGTGGACCGGCAGGGCGCGCGTTTCTTTGATGCGGCCGGCAATGAGGTCGAGCGCGAGGTCAAGCTGACCCGGCTGACTGGTGCCGCGATCGGCAAGGGCAACTACCGCCACTTCATGGAAAAGGAGCTGCACGAGCATCCGGCGGTGATCGGCGACACCTTGCATCGGATGGTCAACCCGTCGACCCGCGCGGTCGCGCTGCCCGACTTACCGTTCGAGCTCGCCCGGCTGTCGCGCATCACGATCAGCGCCTGCGGCTCGGCATTCTACGCCGGCATGGTCGCGCGCTGGTGGTTCGAGGCGGTCGCTCGCGTGCCGACCGATGGCGACGTCGCCAGCGAGTTCCGCTACCGCACGCCGCCGCTGCCGCACGGTGGCCTCGGCCTGCTGGTCAGCCAGTCGGGCGAGACCGCCGACACGCTCGCCGCTCTGCGTTACATGCGCGAGCAGCAGCAGCATACGCTCTCGGTGCTCAACGTGCCGGAGAGCAGCATGGCGCGCGAGTCTGACGCCGTGCTGGAGACGGTGGCCGGCCCGGAGATCGGGGTTGCCAGCACCAAGGCGTTCACCGCCCAGCTCTCGGTGCTCGCCTGCCTCGCGCTGGCAACCGGGCGGGCACGCGGCGCCATCACCGAGGCGGAGGAGGCGGCGAAAACCGCCGCACTGCTCGAAGTGCCCTCGCGCGCGGCCGAGGTGCTGGAGCGGGACGCGGAGCTACACCGCGTCGCCGCGATCGTCGCCGAGGCGCGCGACGTGCTCTATCTCGGTCGCGGCAATTGCTTCCCGATCGCCATGGAGGGCGCGCTCAAGCTGAAGGAGATCAGCTACATCCACGCCGAGGGTTACGCGGCCGGCGAGATGAAGCACGGCCCGATCGCGCTGATCGACCAAAGCGTGCCGGTGATCGCCATCGTCCCCTCGGGCCCGCTGTTCGAGAAGACCGCGTCCAATCTGCAGGAGGCGGCGGCACGCGGCGGGCGCATCATCGTGCTGAGCGATCCCGCGGGGGCGTCGAAGCTGCGCGGCATCGCCGCCGAGACCGTCGTGCTGCCGGCGGTCGACCCGTTCGTCGCGCCGATCCTCTACGCCATCCCGGTGCAGCTGCTCGCCTATCACGTGGCAGTACTCAAGGGCACCGATGTCGACCAGCCGCGCAATCTCGCCAAGTCGGTGACGGTGGAGTAGCGCGATCCGACAGCCAGTCTCGCCGAGCCACCCGGCCGGAGCACGCCAGCCGGGTGGAAATCTGGCAAGCTACTTCATCGGCAGGATCGCCACCCGGTCGGCGCGGAACGTGCTGATCCAGAGTTTGTTGCCCACCTTGATCGCCCCGGTTCCGGCGCCCATGCCGCCATAGACGCCGGTCTTGACCAAGATGGTGAGCTTCATCGTATTCGGATCGAGCGCGTCGATCTTGAACGGCACATTGGGACAGTTCGCATCGCTCGACTCAAAGCACGCCAGCACCTGTTTCAACGGCGCGTCCTGCCCGCCGACGTAAATCGTCTTGCCATCGGGCGACCAACGCAGGTTGTCGGGAAAGAAGCCGACATCGACCGTGTCCTTCTTGGGTGGCTTGGCGTCGAGGTCGATGCGCGCGACCTCGCGGCCGGCCGAGGCCGCGACGAACACCATCTTGCCGTCCGGCGAGGTGATCACGCCGTTCGGCGCCGACAGGCCCTGGCTGCCCGGCACCTCCGACCAGCCCTTGCCCTGTGACCACTCGAGCAAGGCGCCGACCGGCTTGCCGTGGCTCAGCTTGTCCATTCGCTGCGGGTCGGTCGGGTCCCACAGGCTGGTGACGATCATGTCGCCATGCGGCAACACGGCGACCGCGTCCGGGTAGGTGCCCTTCGGCGCGGTGACGCAGCCGACCCAGGTGAAGGCCGGCTTGTCCTTGGCGACGTTCACATCGAACACCTCCACGGCTTCGCGCCCGCCGTGGTTGATGGCGTAAAGCGTGCGCTGCGCCCCAGTCCCCGTGAGATCCAGCCCGTGCGGTCCGAAGACCTTCATGTCCGGCGCGCCCGGGCAGTCCTGGTATTTCGCCTTGTCCGGCTTGATCGCGATGGCGTCTGGCTGCACCGCCGATGCGGTGTCGTTCTTGGTGTCGAACAGATAGAGGGTGCCCTGCTTGCCCGGCACGGTGAGATCGCTGCCGATCACCCAGTGCGTGCCGGAGATCGGCGCCCAGTCCTCGACATTGTTGACCCCGCAAATCAGCTTGACGCCCTTCTCGGACGCGCACGAGGGGGTCGCGGCATGGGCCGGGCTCCACGCGGCGAGGCCGGCGAACAACAGCGCCGCGGCACCGAGTGCCCGCGCCCCCGCGCCGAGAGGCGTTCTCAGGGTGGTATGCATCTGCTTCCTCCAAGTTTCTTGAATGCGACTGTTGGTCCGCGGAACCGCCCGGCTGGGACCATGCCCCGCCGGGCAGATCGGAAGCCGGCCCTATTTCATCGGGAAGCGGGCGATCCGGTCACCCCGGAAGGTGCTGACCCAGAGCTCGTTGCCCACCTTGATCGCCCCGGTCCCCGCGCCCATGCCGCCGTAGACGCCGCTCTTGACCAACGTGGTGAGCTTCATCGTCTTCGGGTCGAGCGCATCCACCTTGAACGGCACGTTGGTGCAGTTCGCCTGCTGCGATTCGAAGCAGCTCAGCACTTCCTTCACCGTCGTGTCCTGCCCGCCGACGTAGATCGTCTTGTCGTCGGGCGACCAGCGAAGGTTGTCGGTCAGGAATCCGGTGCTGACCTTGTCGGTCTTCGCCGGCTTGTCGTTGAGGTTGATACGGGCGATCTCGCGGCCCGACCAGACCGCGACAAACACCATCTTGCCGTCCCGCGAGGTGATCACGCCGTTCGGCCCCGAAAGGCCCTGGCTGCCGGGCACCTCGGACCAGCCCTTCTCGGGCGCCCACTCCAGCAGTCCGCCCACCGGCTTGCCGTTGCTGAGCTTCTCCATCCGCTGCGGGTCCTTCGGATCCCACAAGCTGGTGACGATCATGCCGCCATGCGGCACCGCGGCCACCGCGTCCGGCCAGGCGCCCTTCGGCGCGGTCACACAGCCGACCCAGGTGAAGGCTGGCTTGTCCTTCGAGACGTCCACGTGGAAGATTTCGACCGACTCACGCCCGCCATGATTGACGGCATAGAGCGTGCGTTGCGCGCCGCTTGAAGGTGTGATGTCGAGGCCGTGCGGGCCAAAGACCTTCATGTTCGGCGCGCCCGGGCAATCCGGATATTTCGACTTGTCGGGCTTGATCGCAATGTTGTCCGGCTGCACCGCCGACGCGGTGTCGTTCTTGGTGTCGAACAAATACAGGTAGCCCTGCTTGCCCTCGGCGGCGAGATCGCTGCCGATCACCCAATGGGTGCCGGAGACCGGCGCCCAGTCCTCGACATTGTTGACCCCGCAAATGAGCTTGACGCCATTCTCCGGGCCGCACGAGGAGGTCTCGGCGTGGGCCGGGCTCCAAGCGGCAAATCCGGCGAACAACAGCGCTGCGGCGCCGAGCGCCCGCGCCCCCGCGCCGAGGGGCGTTCCTGGGGTGGTATGCATCTGCTTCCTCCGAGTTTCTTTTGAATGCGACTGTCGGTGCTGGGCCGCAGCCGGGCGCATCGTTTCGGCCGGGCCGGGGCATGTCAAGCGGGGTTCAGACCCTGACACGGCACTGTGCGGCGCCTATGTTTGGAACCGATCCATACGGGAAGGAAACCGGCCATGCTGAACCCGACCGCCCCGCTGGCGCTGAAAGACCCGAGCCTGTTCCGCCAGGCCAACTGCATCGACGGCAAATGGGTGCAAGCCGATAGCGGCAAGACGATCCAGGTGCCCAATCCGGCGACCGGCGAGGTCATTGGCGAGGTGCCGGCGCTGGGTGCCACCGAGACCCGCCGGGCGATCGAGGCGGCGAACCGCGCCTGGCCGGCCTGGCGGGCGATGCTCGCCAAGGAGCGGGCCGCGATCCTGCGCAAGCTGCACGACTTGATGCTGGCCAACACCGACGACCTCGCCGCCATCATGACCGCCGAGCAGGGCAAGCCGCTGGCCGAAAGCCGGGGCGAGATCGTCTATGCCGCCAGCTTCATCGAGTGGTTCGCCGAGGAGGGCAAGCGCGTCTACGGCGACACCATCCCGCAGAACGCCAAGGGTCGGCGGATCGTGGTGATGAAGGAGCCGATCGGGGTTTTTGCCGCCATCACGCCGTGGAACTTCCCCGCCGCGATGATCACCCGCAAGGCCGGTCCGGGCTGGGCCGCCGGCTGCACCGGCGTGATCCGGCCGGCGAGCCAGACGCCGTTCTCGGCGCTCGCGCTCGCCGTGCTGGCCGAGCGCGCCGGCATGCCGCCGGGCGTGTGCAACGTGATCACCGGCCCGTCGGGCGAGACCGGGCGCGAGCTCACCTCCAACCCGCTGGTGCGCAAGCTGTCCTTCACCGGCAGCACCGAGGTGGGCGCCAAGCTGCTGGAGCAATGCGCGCCGACCATCAAGAAGACCAGCATGGAGCTCGGCGGCAACGCGCCCTTCATCGTGTTCGACGACGCCGACCTCGACGCCGCCGTGGTGGGCGCGATGGCGAGCAAGTATCGCAACACCGGCCAGACCTGCGTCTGCGCCAACCGCATCCTGGTGCAAGAAGGGGTGTTCGACAGCTTCGCCGCCAAGCTCAAGCAGGCGGTCGAGGCGATGAAGGTCGGCAACGGTTTCGAGGAGGGGGTGACGCAGGGGCCGCTGATCAACGCCGACGCGGTGAAGAAGGTCGAGCAGCACATTGCCGACGCGGTGGAGAAGGGCGCTCGCGTCGTCACCGGCGGCAAGCGGCACCAGCTTGGCGGCAATTTCTTTGAGCCCACCATCCTGGCCGACGTGCCGCCCGAAGCGATGGTGTTCCACGAGGAGACATTCGGCCCGGTGGCGCCGCTGTTCCGCTTCAAGACCGAGGAGGAGGCGATCCGGCTGGCCAACGACACCCAGTTCGGCCTCGCCTCGTATTTCTACGCCCGCGACATCGGCCGCATCATCCGCGTGGCGGAAGCGTTGGAGTACGGCATCGTCGGTGCCAACGAGGGCATCATCTCGACCGAGGTGGCGCCGTTCGGCGGCATGAAATCCTCTGGGCTCGGCCGCGAGGGATCCAAATACGGGATCGAGGATTACCTCGAAATCAAGTATCTGACATTGGGCGGGATTGGGAGCTAACCCCTCACCCAACCCTCTCCCACAAGGGGAGAGGGCTTTTCTCTCCTCCTCCCTTTGTGGGAGGAGGCTGGGAGGAGGGGTATTGGGGGACGTATGGCCTACGACTTCGACCTGTTCGTCATCGGCGGCGGCTCCGCCGGGGTTCGGTGCGCGCGCATCTCCGCCGGCCACGGCGCGCGGGTGGCGATCGCCGAGGAGCGGTTCTGGGGCGGCACCTGCGTCAATGTCGGCTGCGTGCCGAAGAAGCTGCTGGTGCAAGCCGGTGAATACGGCGGCTGGGCGGACGACGCGGCCGGGTTCGGCTGGACTATCAAGAAAGGCCCGCATGACTGGGCCAAGCTGATCGCCGCCAAGGACCGGGAGATCGACCGCCTCAACGGCATCTATCGCCGCATGCTGGAGAATGGCGGCGTGACCATCTTCGAGGCGCACGCCCGCTTTGTCGACCCTCACACCTTGCAGGTCGGCGACACGCGGGTGACGGCGGAGCGGATCGTCATCGCGACCGGCGGCCACCCGGTGCGCCCTACCATCCACGGCGCCGAGCTCGGCATCGTCTCCGACGACGCGTTCTATCTGGAAACAATGCCGGAGCGGGTGGCGATCATCGGCGGCGGCTATATCGGGGTCGAGTTCGCCGGCATCTTCGCCGCGCTCGGCGCCAAGGTCGATCTGATCTACCGCCAGCCGCTGCCGCTACGCGGCTTCGACCAGGATCTGCGGGAGGGGCTGGTCGAGGCGCTGAAGGCCGCCGGCATCACCTTGCACCCGGGCTGTCAGCCGCAACGGGTCGCGGCGCAGCAACACGGAAAGCTGTTCACCCTCTCCAACGGCCACGCGCTGCAGACCGATCTGGTCTTCTTCGCCACCGGCCGGCGTCCCGCGGTCGACGGCCTCAATCTCGATGCCGCCGGTGTGACCGCCGCGCCCTCCGGCGCGATAAAGGTCAATGAGCAGCTACAGACCGGTGTGCCGCACATCTACGCCATGGGCGATGTCACCGACCGGCTGAACCTCACGCCCGTCGCGACCGCCGAGGGGCACGCGGTGGCCGATACCTTGTTTGCCCATCGCTCGCGGCGGGTCTCGCTCGACAACGTTCCGACGGCGGTGTTCTCGACCCCGCCGCTGGCGACCTGCGGGCTGACCGAGGAGGTGGCGGCCGCGCAAGGGCCGGTCGACGTCTACGTCGCCCATTTCACCCCGATGCGCCACGCGATCAGCGGGCGGCCGCGCCGGACGATGATGAAGCTGGTGGTCGACCAGGGCTCGCAACGCGTGCTCGGCGCCCACATGCTGGGCGAGGATGCGCCGGAGATCATGCAGGGGCTCGCCGTCGCCATGATCTGTGGTGCCAAGAAGGCGGATTTCGATCGCACCATCGGCATCCACCCGACGGCGGCCGAGGAGTTCGTCACCATGCGCACGCGCAGCCGGGTTGCCGGAGTGGCGCACGCCGCCGAGTAGCATGGGATTAGTTTTTTGTGGATAACGAGAGGGTGGGGGCCCGCCGGTCCCCGGCCGCCCCGGCGTTTCCGGGCGGCGATGGAGAGACGCGAATGAGCACCAGCACCCAAGCCGACCGCCGCCTGGCACCGAGCTGGACTCCGGAGTCCTGGCGCGCGCGGCCGATCCGCCAAGCCCCGACCTACCCCGATCCGACCCGGCTCGAGGCGGTGGAGGCGCGGTTGCGCAAATACCCCCCGCTGGTGTTTGCCGGCGAGGCGCGGCGGCTCAAGACGGGGCTGGCGCTCGCGGCCGAGGGCCGGGCCTTCGTCCTGCAAGGCGGCGACTGCGCCGAAAGCTTCCACGATTTCACCGCCAACGTGATCCGCGACACCTTTCGCGTGCTGCTGCAGATGGCGGTGGTGCTGACCTTCGGCGCCAGCGTGCCGGTGGTGAAGATGGGCCGCATGGCCGGGCAGTTCGCCAAGCCGCGCAGCTCCGACAGCGAGACGATCGGTGGCGAGACCTTGCCGAGCTATCGCGGCGACATCATCAACGCGCCCGAGTTCACCGCCGAGGCGCGGGTGCCGAACCCCGAGCGGATGGAGTTCGCCTACTTTCAGTCCGCCGGCACGTTGAATCTGCTGCGCGCCTTTGCCTCGGGCGGTTACGCCGATCTGCACGAGGTGCATCGCTGGAACCTCGACTTCGCGGCGCGCTCGCCGCTGGCCGAGCGTTATCAGGACCTGGCCCAGCGGATCGAGGAGACGCTCGGGTTCATGGCGGCGTGCGGCATGAGCAGCGCCAACACGCCGCAAATCCGCGAGGCCGATTTCTACACCAGCCACGAGGCGTTGCTGCTGCCCTACGAACAGGCGCTGACCCGGATCGATTCGATCTCGGACGAGTGGTACGCCTGCTCGGCGCACTTCCTCTGGATCGGTGACCGCACGCGTCAGCCGGACGGCGCCCACATCGAGTTCCTGCGTGGAGTACGCAATCCGATCGGCATGAAGCTCGGCCCGACCATGAACCACGACGAGCTGCTCGGCATCCTCGAGACGCTCAATCCGACGCGGGAGCCTGGCCGGATCACCCTGGTCAGCCGGATGGGTGCCAACCAGGTGGCCGAGCGGCTGCCGCCATTGCTGCGGGCGGTGCGGCGCGAGGGTCATCCCGTGGTGTGGCTGTGCGACCCGATGCACGGCAACACGGTCTCCACGGCGACCAAGCTCAAGACGCGCAGCTTCGACGCCATCCTCGAAGAGGTGCGCGGCTTCTTCGACGCTCACGCGGCGGAGGGCACCTGGGCGGGTGGCGTCCATGTGGAGATGACCGGCCAGGATGTGACCGAGTGCGTCGGCGGCGCGCACCGCCTCACCGAGGCCGATCTCGCCAATCGCTACCAGACGTTCTGCGATCCGCGGCTCAATGCCGAGCAATCGCTGGAGCTCGCGTTCCTGGTGGCCGAGGAGCTCAAGCGCCGTCGCCGGCCGAGCGGCTTGGCGCCGGCGATCGCCGCCCAGTAGGGTCGCGCGTG
The DNA here is from genome assembly GCA_965218045.1 of Acetobacteraceae bacterium. GTDB lineage: Bacteria > Pseudomonadota > Alphaproteobacteria > Acetobacterales > Acetobacteraceae > CAVRCA01. Next base: position 11,206 of record CBDCJX010000007.1, read on the forward strand.
GTGGACGACGGGACGCCGGCCGGCACGCAACCCGCGTTGACGGCCGACATCGCCGCGCGCACCGACGCCTACTTCAATCGCACCAAGCAGATCGCCGAGCGGTTCGGCGATCGACGCGTCACCTACGCCGTGTTCATGCGCCGGCCGGTGATTTCCGCGCCCCGTCTCATGCTGGAGTGGCTGGCGACCGTCGCCTCCGTCCGCGGCACCACGTTCGACCTCGACGTGGTGCATCCCGAGCGATCCTGGGTCGGCGCCGGCGAGCCGATCGTCTACATCAGCGGCAGCTTCGTGGCCCTCTCCGACCTGGAGACGATCTGCCTGCAGAAGCTCGGTCCCGCCTGTGTTGCCGCGCACAACGCCTATCAGATGGCGCTCGCGCTTCCTTCCGTGCCGTTCCTGGCGATGGAGGCCCGACACTGCGCCGGCGCCGAGATGCAGGAGATCATGGCCTATGCCGCCTCGGTCGGCAGCGCCGCCGCGCGGCAGGAAGGCGCGCGTGGTTTCATCGGCAACGCCAATGATGGGACGGCGCACTGGTTCGGGGCGGCGCGCGGTCTCGGCACGATGCCGCACTCGCTGATCGGCTATGCCGGCTCGACGGTGCGCGCCGCCGAGATGTTCCGCGAGACCTTTCCGGACCAGCCGATGACCGTGCTGGTCGACTATTTCGGCCGCGAGATCACCGACGGGCTGGCGGTCTGCGCTCGGTTCCCGGACCTGGCCGGCTCGGGCGAGCTGGCTTTCCGGCTCGACACGCATGGCGGGCGCTTCCTCGAGGGGCTCGACCCGGCGGAAAGCTACGCCGTGCTCGAACGGCGCGTGCCGGGCGCGATCCGGCGCTATCGCAGCGAGACCGAGCTACGCTATCTGGTTGGCACCGGGGTGTCGGCGGCGGCGATCTGGCGCATGCGCGAGGCGCTCGACGCGGCCGGCTACGACCAGGTGCGGATCGTCGCCTCCTCGGGCTTCGGCACCGACAAGTGCCGGGTGATGGCCGATGCGCGCGCGCCGATCGACGTGGTCGGCACCGGCAGCTTCATCCCGGAGGCCTGGAATGAGACCTACGCCACGGCGGATATCGTTGAATATGACAACGTGCCGATGGTGAAGCTCGGTCGCGAGTTCCTGCTGCGTCGCAACGGTGACCGCAAGCGCCACGGCGGCTGACCTGCCGGCGAACGGGGAGGACGCGATGCAAGTGGACGATCTGAAGCAAGTGCGAGTGGCCGTCGAGGGCCACGTGGCCTTGGTGACGATGGACAACCCGCCGGTCAATGCGCAGAGCCGCGCGCTCGCCGAAGAGCTCACCGCGGTCATGGACCGGATCTCGGACACGGACGAGATTCGCGTCGCCGTGCTGACCGGCGAGGGGCGGGTCTTCTGCGCCGGAGCCGACCTGAAGGGCCGCGAGGCGCTGCGCGCGCCAGGCGCCCTGCCGGCGCATTCGCGTCGCAGCCGGGAGTGCTACCATTCGATCCGCGAATGCGCCAAGCCGGTGATCGCGGCGATCAATGGCCCGGCACTGGGCGCCGGGCTCGCCATCGCCGCGTCCTGCGACATCCTGATTGCATCTGAGAAGGGCAGTCTCGGCTTGCCGGAAGTGGATGTCGGGCTGCTGGGTGGCGGCAAGCACACCATGCGCCTGTTCGGCCACTCGCTGGTGCGTCGGATGCTGCTCACCGGCTATCGCGTGCCGGGATCGGAACTGTATCGGCTGGGCATCGTCGAGGCCTGCGTGGCGCCCGAGCAGTTGCTGCCTGCCGCGATGGAGATGGCGCGACTGATCGCCAGCAAGGCACCGCTGGCGACACGCATGGCCAAGCACTCGGCGAACACGATCGAGGACATGACCCTGCGCGACGGCTATCGCTATGAGCAGGACATGACGGCGGCGATTGCCAAGACCGAGGATGCCAAGGAAGCCCAGCTCGCGTTTGCCGAGAAGCGTGCCCCGATGTTCAAGGGCCGCTGATCGGACGGGTCCGGCAGCATCACCTCACGCGTTCAAGCCAGCTCAGCGGGCGAGATTTGCAGGGCTGCGCCGGGTGCGAGCGACCGCGCGCCGCCATTGCACAGCAGCGGCAGCGCCGCGGCGTTGCCGGCATCGGCCTGCACGTGCAGCATCGTGCCGTCCCAGTGCAGGGTCAGCATGGCGCCGCGAACCAGCACGCGTTGTCGCAGCCGGCCGAGTTGCGGTGGCGGTGCAGGCAAGAGGAGCAGACCCCGATCGGTGATCCGCAGCCCCAGATAGTGCCGCTGTAGCACGTCCAGCGTGCCGGCCATCGCGCCCAGATGTAGCCCCTCCTCGGCGCTGGCGCTGTTGCTGGCGTCGAGGTCGATGCACAGGCTGCGCGCGAAGAACGTCCAGGATTGCTGCGGGTCGAGCCAGGCCAGGGCGCCGGCGCACACCACCCGCGAAAGGCTCGATTCGTGCGAGATGCGGTCGAGGTAGTAGCCAACGGTGCGTCGCAGCCGCGCGACATCCATCGGGTAGCCCATGTCCTGGATCACCCCGGTCAGCTCATCCGGCGGCAACAAATAGAGCAGCATCAGCACGTCGGCCTGCTTGGTTGCCTGGTAAGCGTTCACCGTGTCGCCCCGGGCCTCCAGGTTCCAGTCCACCCGCCCAGCCGGATGCTGCTCGGCGAACCTGCGCGCATCGAATGGTTGCAACCGGTCAAAGCCCTCGAACTGGCTCAGCACCCCGTCCGCGTGGAAGCACAAGCGCAGGCGGCGCGCGACACGCTCCCAGTGCGCCAGCTCATCGCCACCGAGATCGAGCGCGCGGGCCAGCTCGTCGCGTCGAGCGGGAGGCAGCGCCTGCAAAGCCTCGGCGGCGCGGCGCAGGGTCACCGCCGCCATCACGTTGGTGTAGGCGTTGTTGTCGAGCCCGGGTCGTGACGCGCCCGGATAAGCGTTGTGGTACTCGTCCGGTCCGATCACCCCGCGTATGTCGTAGCGATCGTCGCGCGCGTCGTGCTGCGCGATCGAGGCCCAGAAACGGGCGATCTCGACCAGCATCTCGGCCCCGTATTCGGCGAGGAACGAAGCATCGCCGGTGGCGAGGTAGTGGTGCCAGACATTGTGCGCGATCGCCGCGCCGACATGGCGTTGCAGCCGCGTGTGATCGGGCAGCCAGTGGCCGGAGAGCGGATTGGGCTGAAAGTCCGGCGTCTCCTCGGCGCCGGTCGTGGCGCTGCGCCAGGGGAACATCGCGCCGGCATGTCCGGCCGCCCGCGCCGCGCGTCGCGCTTGCGGCAGCCGGCGGTAGCGGTAGAGCAGGATGCTCCGGGCAATCTCGGGGAACCGGTGATTGAGGAACGGGAACGCGAAAATCTCATCCCAGAAAATCTGCCCGTGATAGGCCTCCTGCCAGCCGCGCGAGGGCAGGCCGACATCGACCTGCACGCTTTGCGGCGAGAGGGTCTGCAACAGGTGGAAGGCGTGAAAGGCGATCGCCTGCTGCAGTTGCGGGTCCGCCGCCTCGATCGCGACCCGCTCCCACAACCGCCGCCAGGCGAGGGCGTGTTCCTGCCGAAGTGTCTCGAAGTGCTGGGCGTCAGCGATCGCCGCGCGCGCGGCCTCGCCGGCCTCCGAGATGGCGGGATCGCGGCCGGTGACGATCGCCGCCACTTTCTCGATGCCGAGCGTTTCTCCCGAAGCGACGGCGCAGGACAGGTGTTCGGCGATCCGCTCTCCCTCCTGCCGAAGCTGGCGTGTCGCCGGCCGGTTCGGCCGCGTCCGGGCAGCGATCGTCAGCGCGGCCCGGGACTGTCGGGTGCGCGCCGACAGCAGCAGCGTGTCGTCGGGAAGCTGCTCCAGCGCGCAAACCTCGAGATGGCGATAGCCGGGCAGGCTGCGCCGGTCGGTGTTGTGATTGGTCACGCCGCCTTCGATCGCCGAGCGCAGCTCCACCTCGCCTGACCAGTTCTCCGGCGTGAGCTCCAGATGCAGCGCGGCGATGTTGGGCCGCGCCATGCAGACCAGGCGCTGTTCGCGCAGGCGGGTGATGCGCCCCATCGCGTCCCTGACCCGCATCCGACGTTCGGCGAGCCCGGTCGCCATGTCGAGGCTGTGTTCATAGTCGAGCACGTCGCACCGGCGCAGCGCGAACCACCGCATCTCGCCCTCGGGGCGAAAGGTGAGCGGCAGCCAGTTCGGCAGGTTGACCAGCGAATCGTGACCGATCTCCGTGCCGTCGAGCCGCAGCACGCGCCGATTGTAGCAGCCGGCCCGGTAGGTGCCGGGATAGTGGCTGGCATCCTCCGTCGCGGCCTCGGTCGGGCAGGCGCGGACGAACAGCATGCCGTTGCCCAGCGCGAACAGCGATTCCCGCCGCCGCTCATCCGCCGGGTCGTAGCTGGCGAAGCTGAGCCGCATCGGCGATGCGACGGCGGCCTGATCAGGCGGGGCGGACATGCATACCTGCGGCGAGGCGGGGGATCAGCGTCTCGATCGCCGAACGCGTCGGGTAGGCTTCCTGCGAGCCATAGGCCGTCACCGCGCAATGGGACGCGGCGGTGGCGAACAGCACCGCCTGCTCGAGAGGCTGCCCCTCCAGCAACGCCACGCCGAGGGCACCCGAGAATGCGTCGCCGGCGCCGGTGCTGTCCACCACCTCCATCGGCGTCGGCGGCACGTGGATGATGCACCTGTCCGAGGCGGCGACGCAGCCGCCATCGCCCAGCTTGACGCAGACCAGGGGGATGCCGAGCCGCGCGAGCGCGGTTGCCGCTCGGGTTGCGCCGTCGGGATCGTCGGTCTCGATGCCGGTGATGGCGGCGGCTTCGCGCGCGTCGGGGCTCAGGGCGTGGCAGCCGCTCAGCAGCGTGCGCTCCGCGCGGTCCGGCGGCGCCGGGTCGAGCAGGACGCGCAAGCCGCGCGCCCGTGCCGCGGCGACGATGCGGGTGACCGCGCCGGGCGTGATCTCGCAATCGGCGGTCAGGATCGAGCCCGAAGGTGCCGCGGCGATCGCGCCGAGCGCATCCGCGATGGCCGCCTCGTCCCAGGCATCGTTGGCATTGGACGCGAGCAGGATGCTCTTCTTGCCGTCCGGCGGCACGGCGATGACCGACACCGCCGTCGCGGTGCCTCGGGCGGTGGTGACGTGCTCGAGGGTCAGCCCGGCGCGTCGCAGCGGGGCCACGGCCTGTTCACGCAGCTCGTCATCGCCGACGCGGGCCAGCAGGTGGGCGGGATGGCCGAGGCGATGGGCGAGAAAGGCCCGGTTCGCCGCCTTGCCGCCGCCGAGGCGCACGAAATCCGTGCCGAGCAAGGTCTCGCCGGCTTGCAGCGGGCGCGGCGTGCGGAGCTGAAAATCCGCGTTGAGGCTGCCAAGTGACAGCAGGACGGGAACGCTGCTGGAATTCATCGAAACCTCGATCGGGGCGGCGTTAGCAGATATCGGGCTGAATTGGCCTGAACAACGCCATGACGCCAGCGCCGACAAGGGGAATGCGTTGAAAGCCCGGCAGGTGGCGCCTAGCTTCGCGCGATGACCGAAGCCGACGACGACCTGCCCGCGACGGGCGACATGTTTGCCCCCGAGGGCGGCTGGCGGGTTCGCATCCTCGACCTCTCGGGCGGCGCGGAGGACAACGTTGTCGAGGAGGTCGGCGGCTTTGCCAACCTGATGCACGCCAACGCTTTCGCCCGCGCCTATGTCCGCGATTCGGTCGAGCGCTGCCGCATCCCCGGCATGGACACAAAAGCGCTGCTCGATACCTGGTTCACCTTTGGCGAGGACGCCGAGGTGGTGGGAGCCGGCGAGGCGGGGTGGCGCAGCGCCAACGAGCTCGGCGACTTCGTCGACCGGGCCGCCGGCGCTTCCGAGCGGGACTGGCGCGCGCTCGACCCACGCCGTCTGGACGAGGACGAACCCGACGAATGAACCCGCCGGTGGTGCGCTTCGCCCCAAGTCCGACGGGGCTGCTGCATGTCGGCAACGCGCGCGTCGCACTCGCCAACTTCCTGTTCGCGCGCCGTCATCGCGGACGGTTCCTGCTTCGGCTCGACGACACCGACCGCGAGCGGGGAAGGCCCGAATACGAGACGGCGATCGCGCAGGATCTCCGATGGCTCGGCATCGACTGGGACGAGAGCTTCCGCCAATCGGACCGGCTCGATCGCTATGCGGCGGCGGCCGAGCAACTCCGGCGCGACGGTCGGCTCTACCCCTGTTTCGAGAGCGAGGAGGAACTGCGGGCCAAGCGCGAGCAGCGGATCAAGCGCGGCTTGGCCCCGGTCTATGATCGCGCGATGCTAAAGCTCACCGCCGAGCAGCGCCAGGCGGCGGAGGCGGGCGGCAAGCGGCCGTATTGGCGCTTCCTGCTGTCCGGCGGCACGCCATCCTGGACCGATCTGGTGCTCGGCCGGCGCCAGGTGAAGCTGCCCTCGGTTTCCGACCCTGTGCTCGTCAGGGCGGACGGCACGCCGCTCTACACCTTCACCAGCGTGGTGGACGATATCGAGACGGGCGTGACCCACCTGATCCGCGGCGAGGATCACGTCAGCAACACCGGGGTGCAGATCGACCTGCTTGCCGCGCTCGGGGGGACGGCGCCGGCGTTCGCGCACTTGCCGCTGCTCACCGACACGGATGGCGGCAAGCTGTCGAAACGTCTCGACAGCCTCTCGCTTCGCAGCCTGCGCAATGACGGGGTCGAGCCAGCGGCGATCGCGGCGTACCTCGCCCGGCTGGGCACCTCCGACGATCCGCAGCCGCTGCCGATCAGCACGTTGTCCGAGGAATTCGATCTGTCGCACTTCTCGCACTCGGCGGCGCGGTTCGATGCGCGGCAGCTGCTCGCGCTCAATCGTCGGGTGCTGCACAGCCTGCCGTTCGAGGCGGTGGCCGAGCGGCTGCCGGTGGGTGCCACCGAGGCGTTCTGGCTGGCGGTGCGCGGCAATCTCGACCTGCTGTCCGAGGCGCGGGGCTGGTGGGAGGTGGTGGCCGGGACGATCGTGCCGCCCGTCATCGAGGGCGAGCGAGCGTTTCTCGGCACCGCGCTGGACCTGCTGCCGCCCGAGCCGTGGGACGGCACGGTCTGGAAGACATGGACCGAAGCGCTGCGGGCGACCACCGGGCGGAAGGGGCGCGCGCTGTTCCATTCCCTGCGTCTTGCGCTCACCGGGGAGGAGCAGGGGCCGGAGATGCGCGAGCTGCTGCCCCTGATGGGCCGCCCACGCGCCGCCAACCGGCTGCTGGTCGCGCGAGCGTGAGGGGGCTAAGCCGCGCGCCGGTCGCATCGCAGGCATAGCACACACCAAGGTGTATTGCTGCGGGTGCGAGGATTGTTTCCACTACTGGCGTGCCCATCTGGCGTTTTCGAGTGAGTTCCACAGGAACCTCGATGAGGAGATTGTCATGAAGATCCTACCTATCGGCGCCAGTGCGGCGCTGGCTTTGGCCCTCGCGGCCTGCTCGCAGTCTCCGACCGCGACTGGCGCGAGCACCTCGAACACGAGCACACCGCCGGCCTACGCGTCTCGCCCCGCCGCGGGCGAGCAGACCGGCGTGGACACCAACTACCGCGCCCGTCCGACCGCTGGCGAGCAGACCGGTGTTGGCACGAACTACAGCGCCCGCCCGACCGCTGGCGAGCAGACCGGCGTCGGCACGAACTACAGTGCGCGTCCGACTGCTGGCGAGCAGACCGGCGTCGGCACCAACTACAGCGCGCGTCCGACCGCTGGCGAGCAGACCGGCGTCGGCACGAACTACAGTGCCCGTCCGACCGCTGGCGAGCAGACCGGCGTCGGCACGAACTACAGTGCCCGTCCGACTGCTGGCGAGCAGACCGGCGTCGGCACCAACTACAGCGCCCGTCCGACCGCTGGCGAGCAGACCGGCGTCGGCACGAACTACAGCGCCCGTCCGACCGCTGGCGAGCAGACCGGCGTCGGCACGAACTACAGTGCCCGTCCGACTGCTGGCGAGCAGACCGGCGTCGGCACCAACTACAGCGCCCGTCCGACCGCTGGCGAGCAGACCGGCGTCGGCACCAACTACAGCGCCCGTCCGACCGCTGGCGAGCAGACCGGCGTCGGGGTAAACTATCGCGCACGGCCTACGGCTGGTGAGCAGACCGGCGTTGGCACGAACTATGGCGCGCGTACAGTCGCGGGCGAGCAGACAGGTGTTGACAACGGCTACGCCCGCACGGTGGCGGGCGAGCAGACCGGTGTCGGCATCAATTACGGCATTCGTCAGTAGCCAACTGACGGCGACGTCGTCTCCTCCGGGAGCAGACGGACAAACCTGCGGGCGAATGGGAGGCGGCTGGGACATGTCCCGGCCGCCTCCTGCTGTGTGCTATAACCGTGCCGGGGAGCCTTGTTGCGCAACTCACCTCCGGGCGGCACGATCCCGCCGGTTTGTCTCCAACCCTTGAAGAGGTGTGCCATGCAAGCTGCCGCTTCCCACGCCCGTGCCGGCATCTTCGCCGTGCTCATCGGGGCCACCTCAATGCTTGCCTTGCCGGCGGTCAGTGCAGCACCGCCGGCCGAGATGTTCAGCGGCTCGACCAAGAATTGGATCGCGCCGGCGTTGCCGGCCGTGGTCAGCATCACGACTGCCAAGTTCGTGACCGACCCCGAGCGCGGCGGGTCGTTGCGCCGTGCGGGCGAGTTCGGCTCCGGCTTCATCATCGATCCGACCGGTGTCATCGTGACCAACAAGCATGTGATCCAGGGTGCAAGCGATGTTGTCGTCATCCTGCAGGATCAGAGCCGCTTGCACGCCCGTCCGATCTATATCGGTGAAGCGATCGATCTCGCCTTGCTCAAGGTGGACGCGCGGACGCCGCTGCCCGTGTTGCAGTTCGGCGACAGCGATCAGGTACAGGTCGGCGATGTCGTGGCGGCCGTGGGCAATCCGCTGCAGCTTGGCGGGTCCGCGAGTGCCGGGATCGTCAGCGGGCTCAACCGCGATATCATGTCGAGCGCTTACGACAACTTCATCCAGACCGACGCCGCGATCAATCACGGCAATTCCGGCGGTCCGCTGATCGACGGTCACGGCCAGGTCATCGGCGTGAACACCGCGATCTACTCGCCCACGGCGACCAGCGGCTCCATTGGCATCGGCTTCGCCGCGCCGTCCAACGACGTCAAGTTCGTGGTCGACGAGATACTTCGCTATGGCAAGATCCAAGCCGGCTGGCTCGGGCTGGATGCGCAGACGGTGACGCCGCCGATCGCGGCCGGGCTCGGCGCACCCGATCTGCGCGGGTCGATCATCGCCCACATCCAGCCGAAATCACCCGCCATGACGGCGGGTCTGCGCATCGGCGATGTGCTGCTCAAGGTCGGCGATCAACGGCCGCTCGACTCCCGCGCGCTCGCTCGAGCGACTGCCGAGACAAAGCCAGACAGCACTGTACCCCTTTCGGTATGGCGCGAGGGCAAGGAACTCACCATTCTCGCCAAGCTCGGCGAGTGGCAGGACCACCCGATGCGGGGATCGGCAGCCGCAATGGCCCAGGCTGGCGGCGGCTCGGGCCAAGCCAAGATGATACCAGAGGACACGCGCAATCTCGGGGTCCGCTTCGCCCGTGTGAGCGACGACGTGCGCCACAAGCTCAAGCTTGCCCCGGAACAGAAGGGCGCCGTCGTGCAGGACGTCGCGCTCAACAGCCCGGCCGCCGATGTCGGCATCAGGGCCGGTGATTTGGTCCGCCGGGTGCAGATGAGCCAGGTCGACGGCCCGGAGGATGCGCTGCGGCTCATCAAGGAGGCGCGTGCGCACAAGCTGCCGTACGTGCTCCTGCTGGTGCAGCGGACCGACGGGTTCCACTGGCTGCCGGTTGCGGGCGTGCCCGGCGAGGACTGAACGCGCGGTCCGGCGGCTAATTCAATGCGAGACCGGCGCCGGGCCAGTCCATCGCGATCAGTCGGCCGGTTCCGGAGAGGGTGAGATAGGCGGTGCGCTGGTCCGTGCCGCCGAAGCAGATGTTGGTGGTGAGCCGGTCGGGTGCCGCGACGTGTTCGAGCCAGCTCCCGTCGGGCGCGATTCGCGTCACGCCGCCGTTCAGGATCGTTGCAACGGAAACGACCCCGTCGGCCTCCACGGCGAGCGAGTCGAAATACTGGTGGCCGCCCGGATTGGCGACGAAGCGCCGTCGGCCGAGCGAGCCGGGGCCCACGATCGGGAAGGCCCAAAGCCGGCACGGCACCGTCTCCGCCACGTACAGTTCGCGCCCGTCCGGCGACAGCCCGATCCCGTTCGGCCCCTCCAGCGGGAAACTCGCCTCCGCGATATGCGATCCGTCGGCCCGGGCGTAGTACACCGCTCCCCGATCACGCACCCGGCCTTGGGTGGTGCCGTGATCGGTGAACCAGAACCCGCCTTCCGCGTCGAACACCAGGTCGTTGGGCGCGCGCAGCCCACGCCCGTCGCAGCGATCGTACAGCACCTCGACCGCGCCGGTCTCGAGGTCGATCCGCTCGATCCGGCCGCCTGAGTAGTCATCGGCGGTGTGTGCCGGCATCAGCCTGCCGTCTTCCCGCCTGGTCCAGGCGAGCCCGCCATTGTTGCAGACATGGAGCTTGCCGTCCGGCCCGAGTGCCGCGCCGTTCGGGCCGCCGCCCGGCCGGGCGACCACTTCGCGAGTTCCGTCCAAGCGGATGCGCGTGACCGCGCCCGCGGCGATCTCGACCAGGATGACCGATCCGTCCGGCATCGCCACCGGCCCCTCGGGAAAGGCCAGGCCCGTCGCGAGTTCACGGAATTCCATAGCCCTATCCCCTCGGTTGGCTCCCGGCAACCCCAGTGTCCGTCCCGAGCGCTACTCTTTGCAAGCCGGCGGGCCGGTGCGATACCGGGCGGCAAGTCGCGTTCGCCGGCCCGCGCGCCGCGCCGCGACGAGAGGGAGGGCACGATGGATTTCACCGGCAAGGTTGCGCTGATCACTGGTGGTGGCGGCGGTATCGGACGCGCGGCGGCGCTCGGCTTCGCCACGCGCGGCGCCAAAGTCGTGGTCGTCGACCGGGATGCCTCGGAGGGGCAGGCCAGCGCCGACATCGCGCGCCAGCAGGGCGGCGAGGCGCGCTTCGTGCCGGGCGATGTCACCAAGTCGGCCGACGTGCAGACCTACGTCAAGGCAACGCTCGACGCCTACGGCTCGATCGACTGCTTCTTCAACAATGCCGGGATCGAGGGCAAGGTCGCGCCCACGGCGGAATACGACGAGGCGGTGTTCGATCAGGTGATCGCCGTCAACCTCAAAGGCGTGTTTCTCGGGCTTCGGCACGTCCTGCCGGTGATGCTGCGGCAGGGCTCGGGCGCGGTGGTCAACACGGCTTCGGTGGCCGGGCTGACCGGCGGCCCCGGAATGCCGGCCTATGTCGCCTCCAAGCATGGCGTGATCGGACTGACCAAGGTCGCCTCCGCCGACGTCGCGCGGAGCGGGATCAGGGTGAACGCGATCTGTCCCGGGCCGGTCGAGACGCGGATGATGCGCTCGCTCGAAGCGCAGCGGAACCCGACCGACCCCGAGCGCGTCGCCGACGCCCTGCGAGCCGGCATCCCGTCCGGCCGCTACGCCTTGCCCGAGGAGGTCGCCAACATGGTTGTGTACCTGTGCTCCGATCTCGCCGGCAGCGTGACCGGCACGCACATGGTCATCGACGGCGGCCGCACCGGCTCGGGTCCGGCGGCGGCGCGGCCCGATCGCTGATCTGGCGCGGCGATCCGGACGCAAGGTAACCGCGGAACGGAGCTGGGCGAAAGGCGAGGGACGGACCCGTTACATGGTCGACGTGCTCGACCGGGTGAGTTGACCAGACGGGTGAGTTGACCAGACGGGTGAGTTGACCAGACGGGCGAGTTGACCAGACGGGCGAGTTGACCAGACGGGCGAGTTGACCAGACGGGCGAGTTGACCAGACGGGCGAGTTGACCAGACGGGCGAGTTGACCAGAAAGGAACAGCGACCATGCGCTTTGGCACAGCACTCGGCTCGCTGTTGCTGCTGGCCAGTGTATCCGCTTCCGCGCAACCTCAATCGCGCCCCGTCGTGGTCGAGCTGTTCACCTCTCAGGGCTGCTCCTCCTGTCCACCGGCGGACGCGTTCCTCGCCGACCTTGCGCGCAGCCGGCCCGATGTGTTGGCTTTGGGATACCACGTCACCTATTGGAACAGCCTCGGCTGGCGCGATCCGTACTCGCTTGATGCGGCAACGCAGCGGCAACGGCACTACGCGCGCCTGCTCTCGCTCGACAACATCTACACGCCGCAAATGGTCGTCGATGGCCGACGCGATGTGGTCGGCTCCAACCGCCGCGCAGCCGTCGCGGCGATCCAAGCGGCTGGGACGCAAGCCCGTGGCCCGGCGCTGCGACTGACGCACGGCGGCGGCGAGGTGACGCTCGACGTCGGCGCGGGGACGGGGCGCGGCGCGCTATGGCTGGTCGGCTACGACCCCGAGCACCGCACCGCGGTGGGGCGCGGCGAGAACGGCGGGCGCACATTGCTCGAAGCCAACATCGTGCGCGAGATCGCCGATGTGGGCGGCTGGACCGGGGCTCCCGTGCATCTCTCGCTCACGCCGCCCAAGGGGAAGCTTCTTGCCATCATCTTGCAGGGCGAGGATGGCGGCATCATCGGCGCTGCCCGCGCCGATGATGCGCCGGCCAGCTAAGCCGCAGCGAACTCGCCGCGACCGAACATCTTGTCGAGCACCTTGGGCTCCGCCTTGTCGAACGCCGTCGTCTGATTGCGGACCGCGTCGACCTTCGCCAGCGCCTTGACGACTGCCGGGCGGGCGGTGATCTTCTCCACCCAGGCGGCGACCTTGGGATACTGCTTCGCCTCGTCCGCACCGAGCATAGCCGCGATGTTGCGCGCCCAGGGGAACCACGTGATGTCGGCGATGGAGAACTCGCTGCCGCCGAGCCAGGGCTGCTGCCCGAGCTGCTCTTCGGCGGCCTCGAACGCGCGATGCACCTGGGTGCGGTAGCGGCTGAGCGAGTAGTCGTTGCCCTTTGGCGCGAAGCGCATGAAATGCACGAACTGGCCGAACATCGGGCCGAGCGTTGTCACTCCCGTGACCGTCCACTGTATCGCGTCGAATCTTGCCGCCTTGTCGCCGGGCAGCAGCTTGCCGCTCTTGTCGGCGAGATAGAGCAGGATCGCCGCTGATTCAGCCACGGTGTACGGCTTGCCACCCGGCCCCTCGCTGTCGACGATCACCGGCACCTTGGCGAGCGGGTTCAGCTTGCGGAACTCCGCGTCGAATTGCTGGCCCTTGAACACGTCGATCGGTTTCACTTGATACGACATGCCAAGTTCCTCGAGCGCGACGTAGACGCGCACGACGTTCGGGCTGCCCATCCCATAGAGATCAATCATCGCTGTTTCCTCGGTGTATCGGCCGGTTCCAGGACCGGATGGAGCAAGGCTAGCACATGGCGCAGCATGTGCCATTGCACCGGATTGTTAGGCCCGGGTCAGCAGGGCGTCGCCGAGCCGCGTCTGGCGGGCAAGGCGAGCCGAACGCGCGACCGACAACCCGATCTCCACGCTTTCGAACAACGCCGCGACACGGGCATCCCCATCGCCGTGCGCGTCATGAAATTGTCGCGCGCGCGCCAGCACCTCGGTGGCGAGCACGCGAATGCCGACCAGTGCCGGCGACGCCGCTGGCGGCTCATCATCGGCGTCAAGTGCTCCGACCACGGTGCGCGAGCCTTCCGCCATCAACGCCACCAAGGCGGCGATCGCGCCAAGAGTTGCGGCGTCATTTTCCATCGGTGCGGGTGCGGCGAGGCGACCGAGACGGCGCAGGATCGCACGGAAGCTGCCGACCGTGCCGGCACTGCCGACCGCGTCCTCGACATCGCGGAAGGGCAGCGCCATCGCCTCGTAAGCCTCGCCTTCAGGGCCGATGCGGCTGGAGGCGGGAACCACGCAGTCGGCCAAACGCAATCCGCAATGCAGCGCCGGACGCAGGGCGGGGATTTCGCGCATCGTCACCCGCTGTAGCCCCGGCGTATCCTGCGGCACCAGGAACGCGCTGTAACGTTTGCGACCGTCGGTGATCGCGGTGATCGCCAGCACAACGAACAGATCCGCGATCGGTCCGTTGGTGATGTAGGCTTTCTCGCCGTTGAGCACGATCGACTCGCCGCGTCGCGTTGCCTGGGTGCGCAGATGTTTCGGATGCGCGCCGGCGCCCGGTTCGGAGATCGCCACCGATGCGGTGATCCGGCCCGCGGCGAGCGCCGGCAGGTACGCCGCTCGCTGGTCAGCGTCGCCGAAACCCTCGATGAAGGTACGCGCGACCATCTGATGCGACGCGAACGCGCTGCCGAGCCCGGGCGACAGGCTGCCGGCGATCAGTGCGGCTTCTGCCTGCGCGATCGCCGCGTATCCGCCGCCGGTGCCGCCACGCGCTGGGTCGAGCCCGACGCGGAACAGTCCCGCCTCGGCGATTGACCGCCAGAGAGCCCAAGGAAACTCTGGCTCGTGCCGCAGGTCGCGGTCGCCGACCTGGGCGCGGGTGAAGGCTTCGATGTCCATGAAACTTACTGCGCCACCCAACCGCCGTCGATCACCAGCTCGGTGCCAGTTATGAACGAGGCTTCGTCGGAGGCGAGGAACAACACGCCGTACGCCACCTCGTTCACCTCGCCCAATCGGCGCAGCGGCGTGCGAGCGATCTTCTCGGCACGCTCGCCGGCGTTGGCGGAGTTGAGCATAGGCGGCATGTAGCCCGGATGCACCGAGTTCACCCGCACGCCGTGCGGCCCATAACGCACGGCCGCCTGCTTGGTGTAGAGCCGCACCGCGCCCTTCGATGCGCCATATGCCGGGTGACCCGTCTCGCTGCCGACCAGCCCAAGGATCGACGAGATGTTCACGATCGAGCCGCCGCCGGAACGCATCATCTCGACCGCCGCGCGGCGCGTGCCGAAGAACACGCTGGTCTGGTTGACCGCGATGATCCGGTCCCAACCGTCGGTGCCGTCGATGTCGTTGAAGGTCGACGAGCCGATACCCGCGTTGTTCACCAGGATGTCGAGTTTTCCGTAAGCGGCGGTAGTCGAGGCGACGGCGCGCTCCCAATCCGCCTCGCTGGTCACGTCGAGCTGTTCGAACCGCGCCTCGCCGCCGGCGCGCTTGATGTCGGCGGCGACGCTCTCGCCCATGTCGGCGAGGATGTCGGCCACCACGACTTTCGCGCCTTCGCGGGCGAACAGCCGCGCTTCCGCTTCGCCCATGCCGTGCGCGCCGCCGGTGACAATCGCTATCTTGTTCTTGAGCCGCATCGCGTTTCCCTCCTGGCCGCTGGAGGGAGTCTAGGCGCTCAGTTCGGGCGCGTCATCCCGCCGGCACGCTCGATGAAACCCGCCACTTCCGCGACACCAGTGCCCGCGCGGACATTGGCGAACACGAACGGTCGCTCGCCGCGCATCCGGCGCGCATCGCGATCCATCACCTCCAGGCTGGCGCCGACGAAGGGTGCCAGGTCGATCTTGTTGATCACCAGCAGATCGCTGCGGGTGATGCCGGGGCCGCCCTTGCGCGGGATCTTGTCGCCCGCCGAGACGTCGATCACGTAGATGGTCAAGTCGGCGAGCTCGGGACTGAACGTCGCCGCAAGATTATCGCCGCCGCTCTCGATCAGGATCAGGTCGAGCACCGGGAAGCGCGTGCGCAATTCAGCGACACCAGCCAGGTTGATGCTGGCATCCTCGCGGATCGCGGTGTGCGGGCAGCCGCCCGTCTCGATGCCGAGGATGCGTTCCGGCGCCAGCGATCCGGCGCGGGTGAGGAACTCGGCGTCCTCCTTGGTATAGATATCGTTGGTAATGGCTGCGATCTCGTAATGGTCGCGCAGGTGCTTGCAAAGCGCGTCCATCAACGCGGTCTTGCCGGTGCCAACCGGTCCGCCGACACCTACGCGCAAGGGACCGTTGGGGGAACGTGTCATGAGCGGAACAGCCTCGTGTATTGGGTTTCGTGGCGCATGGAGGCGATGTCGGAGCGGAACGCGCAGCCGCCGATATCATCCAAGGTCGCCTCCCGCGTCTCATCCGCGACCGCCAGCAACGTGGGTTCGAGCGCCGCCAGCACGGCGAGCCCGGCGCTCTGGCCGAGCGGCACCAGCCGCACCGCCGCCGAGATCAGGTTCGACGCCAAGGTGTTGAGGTAGGCGAGCGTCGCGTCGTCCTCGGCAATCCCATGCGCCCCGGCGAGCGCGCCCACGGCAACGGGATACGGGATAGTCCGCTCGCCTTGTGGAAGGGGGTTGGGGGAGGGGGCGGCCGCTAGCCAAGCCGCCGCCGCCGTGACAAACGCAGTCCCCTGCGCCACCGCTTCCAGCCGCCGCTCCCGCGAAGGCGCAACCGCCAGGGCGAGCGCCGCGACGTCGCCGCCGCGAAACGCGTGACGCAGCAGGATCGCGTCGGACCGCCCGGCACCGTGGCAAAGCACCTCCTCGAGCCAGGCGCGCAAAGTCGCGCCGTCGCGCACGTCGCCCGCCTCGACCGCCCACTCCAACCCGTGCGAATAGGCGAAGCCGCCGGTCGGAAACGCTGGCGAGAGCCAGGCAAGCAGCCGCAGCAGCGAAGCGGGCCCGGACAGCAAGGGATCGCGCATCAGAACAGGAAGTAGCGCTGCGCCATCGGCAGCAAGGTCGCCGGCTCGCAGGTCAGCAACACGCCGTCGGCGCGCACCTCGTAGGTCTCCGGATCGACCTCGATCGCCGGCAACGCGTCGTTGCGGATCATGCTCTGCTTGCCGATGCCGCCGCGCGTCTCCGCCACCGCAACGAGCCGACGACGCAGCCCGAGTGCGCGGCCGATATCGCCGTCGAGTGCCGCGCCGGAGACGAAGGTGACGCAGGTCGCCGCCAGCGCACCACCGAGCGCGCCGAACATCAGCCGGTAATGCACCGGCTGCGGCGTCGGGATCGAGGCATTGGGATCACCCATCGGCGCCAGCACGATCGCACCACCCTTGACGACGAGATCCGGCTTGACACCAAAGAAGGCGGGTGACCACAGCACGAGATCGGCGAGCTTGCCGGCCGCCACCGAGCCGACCTCGTGCGCGAGGCCCTGCGCAATTGCCGGGTTGATCGTGTATTTGGCGATGTAACGTTTTACCCGCTCGTTGTCGGCCGCGTCGTCGCCGGGCAGCGGGCCACGTTGCTGCTTCATCTTGTGCGCGGTCTGCCAGGTGCGGATGATCACCTCGCCGACTCGGCCCATCGCCTGACTGTCGGACGAGATCATCGAAAGCGCGCCGAGATCGTGCAGGATGTCCTCGGCGGCGATGGTCTCCCGCCGGATGCGGCTCTCCGCGAACGCCACGTCCTCCGGGATGGCCGGATCGAGGTGATGACACACCATCAGCATGTCGAGATGCTCGTCGAGCGTGTTCGCCGTGTAGGGGCGCGTCGGGTTGGTCGAGCTCGGCAATACATTGGCCAGGCCCGCCACCTTGAGGATGTCGGGCGCGTGCCCGCCGCCGGCGCCCTCGGTGTGGAAAGCGTGGATCGTGCGACCCTTGAAGGCGGCGATGGTGTCCTCGACGAAGCCGCTTTCGTTGAGCGTGTCGGTGTGGATCATCACCTGCACATCGAACTTGTCGGCGACCGCGAGGCAGCAATCGATCGCGGCGGGGGTGGTGCCCCAGTCCTCGTGCAGTTTCAGACAGGACGCGCCGGCGCGCACCATCTCCTCCAGTGCTTCCGGCCGCGAGGCGTTGCCCTTGCCGGCGAACGCCAGATTGACCGGCAAACCCTCGGCGGCTTGCAGCATCCGCGCGAGGTGCCAGGGTCCCGGCGTGCAGGTGGTTGCGGATGTGCCGGTCGCCGGCCCGGTGCCGCCGCCGATCAACGTGGTGACGCCGGACGCCAGCGCGTCATCCACCTGCTGGGGACAGATGAAATGGATATGCGCGTCGATGCCGCCAGCGGTCAGGATCTTGCCTTCGCCGGCGATCACTTCGGTGCCGGGGCCGACGATGATATCGACGTTCGGCTGGATGTCCGGGTTGCCCGCCTTGCCGATGGCGGCGATCCGTCCGTTGCTGATCGCAACGTCGGCCTTGACGATGCCCCAGTGATCGACGATCAGCGCATTGGTGATGACGGTGTCGACTGCGCCGCCAGCTTGCGAGACCTGGCTCTGCCCCATGCCATCGCGGATCACCTTGCCGCCGCCGAATTTCACTTCGTCGCCGTAGACGGTCAGGTCGCGCTCGACCTCGATGAACAGATCGGTGTCGGCCAGGCGCACGCGGTCGCCCGTGGTCGGCCCGAACATGTCGGCATAGGCGCTGCGAGAAATGCGCGCCATCAGTCGAGTCTCCCCATGATTGCGCCGCGAAAGCCGAACACCGCGCGTTGGCCACGGAACGGGATCAAGGTCACCTCCCGCTCCTGGCCCGGCTCGAAGCGGACGGCGGTGCCGGCGGCGATGTCGAGCCGCTTGCCGCGCGCCTGTTGGCGATCGAATCGCAGCGCCGGATTGGTCTCGGCAAAATGATAGTGACTGCCGACCTGAATCGGGCGGTCGCCGGTGTTGGCGACGTGGAGCACCGTCGCCTCCGACCCGGCATTCAGCTCGATATCGCCAGGCCGCGTGATGATTTCACCCGGTATCATCGGATCGGCTCATGCACGGTGATGAGCTTGGTGCCGTCGGGAAACGTTGCCTCCACCTGGACATCGTGGATCATCTCGGCGATGCCTTCCATCACTTGCGCCCGCGTGATCACCTGCGCGCCCTGTTCCATCAGATCGGCGACGCTGCGGCCATCACGCGCGCCTTCGACCACGAAGTCGGTGATCAATGCCACCGCTTCGGGGTGGTTGAGTTTCACGCCGCGCTCCAGCCGTCGGCGCGCGACCGTCGCCGCCATCGCGATCAGCAGCTTGTCCTTCTCACGTGGCGTGAGGTTCATGCCTGGTCCCCGTTCAGCACAGCCACACCCTGGGCAACGGACGCTCGGCCCGCAACGCCGCGAGGCCGGCAACCACGGCGGCGCGCAAGCGGGCACCGTCAGGTGCCACGATGCGTCCGACCAGCAGCCCGTCCCACGCGCTCGCGCCGTACTCGGCCTCGCATTTGTTGAACGCGCCGCGCAACGCATCGAGTTGCCGTTCAGCGTCGGGAGCGGCGTGCACGATCGTGGCGAGTCCGCGCGCGCCGGCCATGACCGCCGGCCGCGCCAGGCGCTCCGCGATCGCGCCGTCGAGCCGGATCGCATCGTGCAGCACCAGCCGGCCGTCGCGGCGGATGCTGATGGTGTCGCGCAACCAGCCGCGCTCGACCGTCTCGCCCATCGCGGCGCGGCCGAACACCAGCGCCTCGACGCCGAGGAACCAGGCGTCGGCCGCGAGCGTCACGTCGAGTCGGCGATCGAGCATGCAGCGATCGAACAGGATCGACTCCTGCGGCAGCCATTCGCCCGCGCCGCCTGCCGCGACCTCGATTCGGTTACGCAGCCGCGCCGGCGGTGTGTCGGGCAACGCGCGATAGAACCGCTCCGCCGCTTGCGAGGCGATAGTGGCGCACGCGCCTTCCCGGACCCGGATTTCGCTCGCCAGCAGATCGCCCCCGGCGATGCCTCCGGAACTGTTCAACGTGACCATGCTGGTCCAGGCTGGTGGTTCCGGACGCGGGAAGCGCGCTTTCAGGCAGCCTTCCTGACGCAGCGTATCGAGCACAGTTTGCTCATCGCGCCGCTTGAACGACACACGCAACGCCCCGCGCGCGCGTTGCAGCCCGGGTAGGAGATCAGACCGAGAGGCGGCGTCGTACATCCTCCTCGTCCAGCTCCCCCCGCTTGCCGGCCAGCACGACATCGCCCCGGTCCATCACCACGATGGTCTGGGCCAGCTCGCGCGCGAAGTCGTAATATTGCTCGACCAGCAGGATGGCCATCTCGCCGCGCGAGCGCAACAGCGCGATCACCCGGCCGATATCCTTGATGATGCTCGGCTGGATGCCCTCGGTCGGCTCGTCGAGCACCAGCAAGCGTGGCCGCGTCACCAGCGCGCGGGCGATCGCGAGTTGCTGCTGCTGGCCGCCCGATAGATCGCCGCCGCGCCGCCCCAGCATGGTCTTGAGTATCGGAAACAGATCGAACGTCTCGTCCGGCACCCGCCGCTGGCCGCGCGGCAGCACAGCGAAGCCGGTCTCCAGATTCTCCCGCACGGTGAGTAGCGGGAAGATGTCGCGTCCCTGCGGCACCCAGGCGACCCCGCGCCGGGCGCGCTCGTAGAGCGGCAGCTTGACGATGCTCGCGCCGTCCCAGCGGATGTCGCCGCGCGTGATCGGATGCGCGCCAACCACCGCGCGCAGCAGCGATGTCTTGCCGACGCCATTGCGTCCGAGAACGCAGGTGACCGAGCCGATCTCAGCCTCGATCGAGACCTGCCGAAGCGCGATCGCCGCGCCGTAATGCAGGTCGACCCGATCTACTTCCAGCATGGGTCTACCTCCAGCATGTGACGTGCCGCGCCATCATCGTCCCAGATACACTTCCACCACGCGCGGGTCCTCGCTGACGAAATCGATGGTTCCTTCGGACAGCACCGATCCCTCGTGCAGACACGTCACCTTCACGCCAAGCGCGCGCACGAAAGCCATGTCGTGCTCGACCACCACCACGCTGCGGGTGCGGTTGATCTCGCGCAGCAACTCGGCGGTCTGCTCGGTTTCGGCGTCGGTCATGCCGGCCACGGGCTCGTCGACCAACAGCAATCGCGGCTCCTGCGCCAGCAGCATGCCGATCTCCAGCCATTGCTTCTGGCCGTGCGAGAGATCGCCGGCGATGCGGCGGCGCTCGGCCTTGAGCCGGGTGGTGGCGAGGATTGCCCCGATCCGCTCGCGTTCGTCCTCGGTCTCGCGCGCCCACAAACTGAAGCGGGGCGCGCGATCGCCGGCCAGCGCCAGCAGCAGGTTGTCCCACACGGTGTGCTGCTCGAACACGGTGGGCTTCTGGAACTTGCGGCCGATGCCCAGGGTGGCGATCGCCGGTTCGTCGAGCCGCGTCAGATCGGTATCGGCCTCGAACAGCACCTTGCCGGTATCGGGTCGCGTCTTGCCGGTGATCACGTCCATCATCGTCGTCTTGCCGGCGCCGTTCGGACCGATGACGGCGCGCATCTCGCCTGCCTCTAGCACGAGCGACAGCGCGTTGAGCGCGCGGAACCCGTCGAAGCTCACCGTCACGCCGTCGAGGTAGAGCAACGTGTTGTTCATCCGGTGATCTCCTGCGCTGCCGGGGTCACCTCGGGTTGCGTCTTGACCCGCCTGGCGCGGAACAGCCCCATGATCCCCTTGGGCAGGAACAGCGTGACCAGCACGAACAGGGCACCAAGCGCATAGAGCCACAGCTCCGGCAAGGTGCTGGTGAACACGGTCTTGCCGAGATTGACCAGCACCGCGCCGAGGATCGCGCCACACAAGGTGCCGCGTCCGCCGACGGCCACCCAGATCACCGCCTCGATCGAGTTTGCCGGCGAGAACTCGCCCGGATTGATGATGCCGACTTGCGGCACGTAGAGCGCGCCACCGATGCCCGCCATCACCGCCGATATCGTCCAGACGACGAGCTTGTAGCTCTCCGGCCGATAGCCGAGGAAGCGCGTGCGGCTCTCCGCGTCGCGCATCGCGACGAGCACCTTGCCGAAGCGCGAGGCAACGAGATAGCGCGCAAGCAGGAACTGCGCGCAGACGAACAGGGCGGTCAGCACCAGCAGCGCGCAACGCGTGTCGTCGGTTTGCAACGAGAAGCCGAGCGCGTCCTTGAAATCCGTCAGGCCGTTATTGCCGCCAAAACCCATGTCGTTGCGGAAGAAGGCGAGCAGCAAGGCATAGGTCAGCGCCTGGGTTATGATGGAGAGATACACGCCGGTGACGCGCGAGCGGAACGCGAGCCAGCCGAACACCAGTGCGAGCAGCCCCGGCACCAGGATCGCCATGATGACGGCGACGGGGAAACTGTCGAAGCCGTGCCAATACCACGGCAGCTCCTTGTAGTTCAGGAACACCATGAAGTCGGGCAGGACCGGGTTGGCGTACACACCTCGCGCGCCGATCTGGCGCATCAGATACATGCCCATCGCGTAGCCGCCGAGCGCGAAGAACGCGGCGTGGCCGAGGCTCAATATGCCAGCGAAGCACCATACCAGATCGACCGCGAGGGCAAGCATCGCGAAGCTCAGATACTTGCCGAACAGCGAGACGGCGTAGGTCGGCACGTGCAAAGCGGATGACGGCACGGTGCCGAGATTGAGTGCTGCCATCAGCAGCGCGCCGCCGAGCACGAGCACGATGGTCAAGGTGGTCGACAGGCCAGGACGGTTTGTCATGCCTCCACCGCGCGCCCCTTCAGCGGGAACATGCCGCGCGGCCTGCGCTGGATGAACAGGATCACCAGCACCAGCACCACGATCTTGCCCAGCACCGCGCCCGCCACCGGTTCGAGGAACTTGTTGACGATGCCGAGGGTGAGCGCGCTGACCACGGTGCCCCACAGATTGCCGACACCGCCGAACACCACCACCAGGAAGCTGTCGATGATGTAACCCTGGCCGAGATTGGGGCTCACGTTGTCGATCTGGCTGAGCGCGACGCCGGCCATGCCCGCGACGCCGGAGCCAAGACCGAACGTCATCGCGTCGATCCATGGCGTGCGGATGCCCATCGCCGCCGCCATGCGACGGTTCTGCGTCACCGCGCGCATTCGCAGACCAAGCGAGGTGTAGCGCAGCGCCGCCATCAGCGCGCCGACCACGAGCACCGCGAAGATAATGATCACCAGCCGGTTCCAGGTGATCGTGAGCTGTCCAACCTGCGTCGCGCCACTCATCCAGGCTGGCGTGCCGACCTCGCGGTTGCTCGGCCCGAAGATCGAGCGTACCGCCTGCTGCAGCAGCAATGACAGGCCCCAGGTCGCAAGCAAGGTTTCGAGTGGCCTTCCGTAGAGGAAGCGGATCAGCCCGCGTTCGATCGCCATGCCGATCAGCGCGGTGACGATGAAGGCGAGCGGCACCGCGATGAACAAGCTGGCGGCGAACAGCTCGGGTGCCGCCGACCGGATCACCTGCTGCACCAAAAAGGTTACGTAAGCGCCGAGCATCACCATCTCGCCATGCGCCATGTTGATCACGCCCATCACGCCAAAAGTGATGGCGAGCCCGGCCGCGGCGAGCAGCAGCACCGAGCCCAGACTCAGGCCATAGAACACGCTCTGTCCGTAGCCCCACAGGTGCAGCGAGAAGTCGATCGCGCTGACCGCCTTGGCCGCCGCGTCGGCGACAGCAGGCGGCTCGCCGGACAGTGAGGCGAGCAGCGAGCGCGCTTCGAGGTCGCCGCGCGTCGCCACGGTTTTTATCGCCGCTATCCGCTCCGCGTCCGTGCCGCCGGGCGAAGCGAGAACGACCGCGGCGCGGGCCCCTAGCATCGCTCGCTTGACGGTAGCGTCGGTCTCCTTGCCGATCGCGCGGTCGAGCGCCGGCAGGGCAGAGGAATCGCGCGAGTGGAACACCGCGCTGGCCGCGTCAATGCGGGTCGCAGGGTCGGGCGCGAACAGCCGCAGGCTGCCAAGTGCGGCGTTGATCGCGCGTCGCACGGCGTTATTGAGTCGCACCGGTTTCAGCGCGGCCGGCTTCAAATCGGCGGCGGGCGTGCCGGTGGCCGCGTCGGCGACCGAGCCGTCCGCCTTGACGATGAACAACGCGTGGTCCGGCCGCGTGTAGAGCGTGCCCGATTGCAGCGCGACGATAACCGGGATGGCGCGCGGACTGCCCGACAGGGAAAGCTGCTCGACACCGCGTCGCACGCTATCGAAGCTGCCGGAACCGATCGCGGCGAACGCCTCGTCCGCCTCAGCCGCACGGGCGACGGAGGCGGAGAGCAAGGTCAGGAGAAGCAGGCAGAGAGCCACCAGGCGTGTCATGCCGCGCTTCCCACAAACGTAATCAAGGACCGCGAGGCTACTTCGCTGCCCCGCCGCACTTGCCGAGCTTGACGTTGTAGTTGCCGCAACGCATCGGCGGCAGCCAGTCGGCGATCAGGTCGCGCGAGCCGGGGAGGTAAGGCGACCATGCGTCGGCCACGATCAGGCCCGGCGTCTGCGAGACGATGCTGAACTGCCCGTCATCCTGGATCTCGCCGATCAGCACCGGCTTGGTGATGTGATGGTTCGGCATCATCGCCGCGTAGCCACCCGACAGGTTCGGCACCGAGACGCCGATCATCGCGTCGATCACCTTGTCCGGGGCGGTGGTGCCGGCCTTCTCCACCCCCTTGATCCACATGTTGAAGCCGATATACGCCGCCTCCATCGGGTCGTTGGTGGTGCGGTTCGGCTTCTTGGTGAAGTCGTGCCACTCCTTGATGAACGCCTTGTTCTGCGGCGTGTCGATGCTCTCGAAGTAGTTCCAGGCGGCGAGATGGCCGACCAGCGGCTTGGTGTCGATGCCGGCCAACTCCTCCTCGCCGACGCTGAAGGCGATGACGGGGATGTTGGTCGCCTGGATGCCCTGGTTGCCGAGCTCCTTGTAGAACGGCACGTTGGCGTCGCCGTTGATGGTGGAGACCACGGCGGTCTTCTTGCCGGCCGAGCCGAACCGTTTGATCTGGGCGACGATGTTCTGCCAGTCGGAATGGCCGAACGGCGTGTAGTTGATCATGATGTCCTCGTCCTTGACGCCTTTCGACTTCAAGTACGCTTCGAGGATCTTGTTGGTGGTGCGCGGGTAGACGTAGTCGGTCCCCGCCAGCACCCAACGCTGGACGCCGCTCTCCTGCATCAGGTAGTCGACCGCCGGGATTGCCTGCTGGTTCGGTGCCGCACCGGTGTAGAACACGTTGCGGCTGCTCTCCTCGCCCTCGTATTGCACCGGGTAGAATAGGATGCCGTCCAGCTCCTCGAACACCGGCAGCACCGATTTGCGCGACACGCTGGTCCAGCAACCGAACACGGCGGCGACCTTGTCGACCGAAAGGAGTTGCCGCGCCTTTTCGGCGAACAGCGGCCAGTTCGAGGCCGGATCGACCACCACCGCCTCAAGCTTCTTGCCGAGCAGGCCGCCTTTCTTGTTCTGCTCGTCGATCAGCATCAGCATCACGTCTTTCAGCGTGG
Source organism: Acetobacteraceae bacterium (assembly GCA_965218045.1). GTDB lineage: Bacteria > Pseudomonadota > Alphaproteobacteria > Acetobacterales > Acetobacteraceae > CAVRCA01. The sequence goes on from CBDCJX010000007.1 coordinate 36,320, forward strand.
TCTCGCTGATGGCCATGGTGCCGGAAAGGGAATGCAGGACACCGACCTTGATCGTGTCCTGTGCCTGGGCCGGCTGCGGCGCAACGCCCAGCGCAACAGATGCCGTCGCCACGGCGACAGCAAGCGCCGTGATCCAGCGGCGGACGAATGGCATGGTGATGAGTTCCCCAGTTTCGTGGCTGGCGTGGGTGCTTGGGCACCTGCCGGTTACCGGGCACGCTGTGCAACCGCCATGCCACACGCCAACGGGTCGAGGGTTGCCGGGCGGGGCATCGGGTTGAACCCGCACGTTGCTCAAAGCGCTCGCATGTGCCGGAAAAAGACGCAGGCTTTCGCACTGCATCGTAAGTTCCCACTGTGCTATATCACTTTCATGCGATCAACCGCGCCGACATGATCCGGGCGATCTCGGTCGAGCCGCCCAGCGCGCTCCTCGGCACTGCCGGCTTGCTGGCCGTCCTCGGGATGGGCGTGGCGCTGCTGCAACCGACCCTGTTGCTGCCGATGATGGCTGGGGTGAGCCTGCTGGCCGGTCTCGCGGTGGCGGCTCGGTTTCCCGTCGGTGCCAGTGTCGGTTGGCTCGTGCTGGTGGGCAGCACCCCGGAGATGTGGCTGGGCGACGTGGTCGGCGGCGGGCCGGTGATCATCGGCGCGGTCAAGCTCGTCGGGCTGGCGCTGGCCGGCATCTGCATCCTGCGCTATGGCCCGGCGCCCGACCTGTTCAATCCGGGCCTCGCCTTCCTTGCCATGTTCGCCTTGGGCCTGGCGCACGGGCTGCATCCGCAGCTCGACATGGCCGACAGCCTTCGCTCGCTGATCGGCTCGGTCGCGCCGTTCGCCTTCGCCTTCAGCCGGCTCTCGCGGGGGTGGATCGACGCGGTGATCCGCACCACACGCTGGCTGCCGCTCATTCTGGTTGGGCTGGGCGCCGTGCTGGCGGGTGCGGGCCTGCGGCCGATCTTTGTCGTGGAAGGCGGCTTTCGTCTCTCGGCCACCGGCCACCCGGCCTTTCTCGGCGGGTTCGCGCTCGCCGCGGTGGAGGCCTCGTTGCTCGAGTTGCTGCGCGATGGGCGACGCGGCAACCTCGTCCTGCTCGGGCTCAACTTTCTCATCCTGGTGCTGACCGGCGCCCGCGCCCCGCTCGCCATCGGCTTGGGGCTGTGCGCGATCGCCATGCTCGTCGTCCCCTCGGAGCGGTTCGGGCGCAAGCAGCGGATCACACTCGCCCTGGTGGCCGCCTGCGCGGTTCCGCCGCTGATCGCGGTCGCGAGTTCGCTCGGCGCGGTCCGGCTGTTCAACATGCTGTCGAGCGAGGCGAGCAACCTCAGCGGTCGCGATCTGATCTGGCCCTGGTTCCAGGAGGCCTGGGATGCCTCGCCCTGGTTCGGCTGGGGGGTGGGCGCGGGGCGGGTGATCGTGCCGCCGGAATCGACCCTGGCCCGTCTGCTCGGCACCAACGCCGCGCATAACGAGTATCTACGCATCGGGGTCGATGGCGGCTGGGTCGGGCTGGTGCTGCTGATCGCGCTGTTCGTGCTGTGGACCGTGCGGCATACCCGCGTTATGCCGCCCCCCGACCGGATCGTGCTGCGGTTGGTGCTGCTCGGCTTCGCGATCCACGCCTACACCGACAATACCTTGATCGCGACCACCTCCTCGGTGCTGTTCACCTGGGTGTCGGCCGTGTTCGCCCGTGGCGCGATCGAGCGCGTGCAACCCACGGTCGCTACTTCGTTGGTGCAAGGAATCGCCGTAAAGGGATAGTATCGCTCAGCTAACCCAAGAGAGTTCATCACCATGCGCGTTTCGGTTGTCCTGATCATTTTGGCACTGTTGGGTGCGCGGGAAGCCGGCGCGACCGGCATGGCGTTCGTGCTCAATTCGGGCGGTGCGTCGATCAGCGTGGTCGACATGAGCTCGGAAAAGGAAATCCGGCGCATTCCGGTGCTGCGCGAGCCGCACCACTTGGCGCTGAGCCCGGACGGGCGCGATTTGCTGGTGGGCGACACGGGCGGCAACGAGATGCTGTTCCTCGATCCCGCCACCGGCGCGGTGACCCGGCGATTGCCGGTGGCCGACCCGTATCAGCTCGGCTTCAGCCCGAACGGCAAGTTTCTCACCGTCAACGGGCTCGCCCGCGCGCAGGTCGACATCTACGACGCTGCCTCGATGAAGCTGGTGAAGCGGTTCCCGCTCGCCTCGATGCCGAGCCATCTCGCCTACGCGCCGGACTCCAGCACGGTCTATGTCAGCCTGCAGGGCACCAATCGGCTGGCGGCGATCGACCTCGACCGGATGGTGGTGGTCTGGAACGTGCCGGTCGGCAAGACCCCGGCCGGGGTGCTCTGGCATGACGGGCACGTGCTGGTCGCCGACATGGGCGCCGACGACATCGCGGTGGTCGATCCGGCGGATGGCAAGGTCCAGCGGCGGGTGCGGGTCGGTCGCGGCGCGCATCAGATGTTCCTCTCGCCCGATGGCCGCGTGATCTGGGTCAATGCCCGGGTCGAGGGCACCACAACCGCGCTCGATGCTCGCAGCTTGGCGGTGATCCGCACCTACAAGATCCTGGGCGGCCCCGACTGCATCGATTTCGCGCCTGACGGAAGGCTGTGGATCACCCGGCGCTGGGCGGAAAAAGTCGCCGTGCTGGACCCGGCGACCGGCGCGGTCCAGACCATTGATGTCGGCCGTTCACCACACGGCATCTTTCTGAACGCGCGCGCGGAGTAGCCGTGCGCGACCCGTTCGACCTCGCCGCCGGATGGGTGCAGGAGCACCTGCTGATCCCGCTGCTCTACCAGCTCGACTGGATGCAGTGGGAGGACCTTGCCTATGGCTGGGCGCTGTTCGCGGTGTACGGCGCGGTGCAGGTGGCGATCACCTTCGCGGTGTGCCTGCCGCTGGAGCGCTGGCGCCCGGTCGAGCACTGGGCCGATCGGCGCGCCGAATGGGTGGACGTGCTCTACACCATTGTCGCGCGGGTCGGCATCCTGCCGCTGATCACCTTCGTCGGCTTCTACCAGGCGCAGGTGGCGCTGAATGGCTGGCTCGCCGATCACGGCTGGGTGCCGCCGACCTTGGAGCGCGTGCTGCCGTTCCTGTTCGGCCATCCGGTGGCGACGTTTCTGCTCTACGCGATCATCCTCGATTTCTCCGAGTATTGGCGCCATCGCCTGTCGCATCGGTTTCGCTGGTGGTGGGCGCTGCACTCGCTACACCACGCGCAGCGGCAGATGACGTTCTGGTCGGATGATCGCAACCATCTGCTCGACGAGGTGATCGGCTTTCTGTGGTTCAGCGCGGTCGCGTTGCTGGTCGGCATTCCGCCGTTGCAGTTCCCGCTGCTGGTGCTCGGCTTGCGCTTCCTCGAAAGCCTGTCGCACGCCAACGTCCGTCTGGCGTTCGGGCGCTGGGGCGAGCGATTGCTGATCTCGCCGCGCTTCCATCGCGCCCATCACGGCGTGCTCGCGGCGGGACAACGGAGCTGCAATTACGGGGCGGTGCTGCCGTGGTGGGACATGCTGTTCGGCACCGCCGACTTTTCGCGCGCCTACGTCCGGACCGGCGACCCGAGCGCGCCCGAGGTGCTGGCCACCGGCGGCTACCTCGCCCAGCAATGGGCCGGTCTGCGACGATTGGCGCATAGCCTGCGGGCCTGAGCCGGTCCTATACTTCCCTTGGGCACAGGGGAGATGCGGGCCATGCAGGACCTCGACGAGAACACCGTCACCGACGCCGCGCTGGCGCAGATGGCGAACACGCCGGACCCTCGGATGCGGCAGGTCATGGCGGCGGCGGTGCGCCACCTGCACGAATTTGCCCGCGAGGTGAACCTCACCCCGGCGGAGTGGACCGCGGGCATCAAGTTTCTCACCGAGGTCGGGCACGCCTGCACGCCGATACGTCAGGAGTTCATCCTGCTCTCCGACGTGCTCGGGCTCAGCGCGGTGGTCAACGCGCTGCACGACAAGATCGCGCCCGAGGCGGCGACGCAGAGCAGCCTGCTCGGCCCGTTCTTCCGCGAGGACGCGCCTGACCTGGCACTCGGCGAGCAGATCGTCAGCACGGTCCGCGGCACGGAGCTGGTCTGCTACGGCTTGGTCACCGATCGGCAGGGGCGGGGCCTCGCTGGTGCGACGATCGACGTGTGGCAGACCGACGAGAGCGGCGCCTACGACCTGCAGATCGGCGACGGTGCGGGGCTCGACATGCGCGGCCGGTTCCGCACCGATGCCGACGGGCGCTACCACTTCCGCACCGTCCGCCCGCTCGGCTACTCGATCCCGATGGATGGCCCGGTCGGCCGGCTGGTGCGCCAGCAGCAGCGGCACGGGTTCCGCCCGTCGCACATCCACTTCCTGGTCAGCGCACCGGGACACCGCGAGCTGGTCACGGCGCTCTACATGGGCGACGACGAGCACATCCATAGCGACACGGTTTTCGGCGTCTCCAACGCGCTGGTGGTCGCGCCGGTGGCGAACGACCCGGCCTCGCCGATCCAGGGTGTTCCCGCGCTGCGCTACGATTTCCAGCTCGCCCGCGCGGCGGCCGACGGCACCGGGCGGGTGGGCGGCGACCCGTCGAAAATCGCCACCGCCGCCGAATGATCGCGGGCAAGCTGCTGCCGACCACGGTGGTGGGCAGCTATCCGCAGCCCGACTGGCTGCTCGACCGCGCGCGGCTGTCGGGCAAGGTGCCGCGCATCCGGGCGACCGAGCTGTGGCGCGTCCCCGAGCCTTGGCTGGAGCAGGCGCAGGACGACGCCACGGTGCTGGCGATCCGCGACATGGAGCGCGCCGGGATCGATATCATCACCGACGGCGAGATGCGTCGCGAGAGCTACTCCAACCGCTTCGCGACCGCGCTCGACGGCATCGACCTCGACAACCCCGCCGAGGTGCCTAACCGGGTGAGCGGCACCACCCTCGTGCCGCGCGTGGTCGGCCGTATCCGGCGGCGCGGCCCGGTGGAGGTGCGCGACGTGCGATTCCTGCGCGCCAACACGGATCGGCCGGTGAAGATCACCATGCCCGGCCCGTTCACCATGGCGCAACAAGCGAAAAACAATTTTTACCCGGATGACGCGGAGATGGCGCTGGACTACGCCGCCGCTGTCAACGCCGAGCTGCGCGAGCTGAAGGTGGCGGGTGCGGATGTCGTGCAGCTCGACGAGCCCTGGCTACAGGCCCGCCCCGAGGCGGCCAAGCGCTACGGCGTGGCGGCGATCGACCGGGCGCTGGAGGGGATCGCCGGGCCGACGGTGGTGCATCTCTGCTTCGGCTATGCCGACATGGTGCACGACAAGCCGAGCGGCTACTCGTTTCTGCCGCAACTAGCGGATTGCCGCGTCGGGCAGATCTCCATCGAGGCCGCGCAGCCGAAACTCGACCTCGGCGTGCTCGCTGATCTTGGGACCAAGACGATACTGCTCGGCGTGCTGGACCTGGGGGCGGCAGAGGTCGAGACGGCGGAGCTGGTCGCCGACCGCATCCGCGCGGCGCTGCGGTATGTGGGACCGGAGCGGATCATTCCGGCTCCCGATTGCGGCATGAAATACATCCCGCGCGAGCGCGCGCTCGGCAAGCTGCGGGCGCTCGCGGAGGGCGCCGCGATGGTGCGGCGGGAGTTGGTGGGATAGTTCTCGATGGCAGCGGATCGCCTCGACGGATGGTGGGCTTGCTCGCGACGCTTTAGGCACGCTGGGCCGTCTGATAGACTTCGAGGAGGAGAGAGCGATGGACAGTCCGCACGATCACCAATCCGAGGATGATATTGCCGACCAGCCCGCCATGCCGGCGCAGGCTGAGCTTGAAGCCATGCTCGACGCGGACGATGCTGACGTAGCAGCTGGCCGGATAGTCCCGCTGGAACCGGTATTGGTGAGTATGCGGGCAACGGCTGAGCGGATTCGCCGCGACCGCCACCTCAAGGAAACGACGGCTAACAGGCAGGCGTGATCCCGCTTTCGCCGGCAGCCGAACGTCAGCTTAACGAGCTGACCCGCTACTACGCCGAGCGTGAGCGCGATGCTGCAATCGATAACCTGGTGGACTGCGTGGAGCGGGCGAGCGCCCGTTATCAAGCTAATCGAGGGCTGTTCTACAACGCGCCTCGTCCCTACCCGAGCTTGCTTCGGCCCGGGTGGCGTTGGACGAAGGAGGGCCGATACTGGTTTGCTTTCGGCCGCACGGAAAGTGGTGCGGTCATTCGCGCGATCTTCTACGACGAGGCGGACATCCCCGGCCGGGTATAGAAGGTCTCCACGAAGCCGGCCAGGAGTCCTTGGCCGGATTACTCGCTCACAACGCCCCGAATAGGGCGGTCGCTGGCGTATTTTGTCCGTTCTCCCGTCCGACATCAGTTCGCCCGCTTTCTCGTTGCTGCCAGGCGTTTCCGGACAAAATACGCGTGGCCGGTCTTGGGTGGTTTGACGGACATACATCGGGGTCCGGGGAACAGCGGAACCGAACTTACGTCAGGTCCGAGATGGGTGGATTCCTGACTGTCCGGTCTCGAGACTCTTGAGCCGGAAGCGGGCCAAATGGCCGAGCCGACTGTATAATACCCGTTGTCTCGTCCGCTGACTCGGATGTGATGTACGGAGGCGCTGTCGTGTGATTCCCTTGCAATCTGGTCGATTCGAGGGAGGGCTTGATGGCGGGACGTGGGCTGCCGATCCGGGGCGATCTTGACGCCGCGGACCTGCGCCGGTTTGCGCGCAGCGAGCCGGATCGGCGCGCAGCATTGCGCGCCCTGGCGATCGCCCAAGCATTGGAAGGGGCAAGCCGGGGAGAGGCGGCTCGTCTGGTCGGGCGGGAGCGGCAGTCGCTGCGTGATGCTGTGGTGCGCTACAACGCCGAGGGCTTGGCAGGGCTGCATGACCGCCCTCGGTCGGGTCCGCACGGGAAGCTGGACGAGGAGCAGCGCGACAACTTGCGGGCTTGGGTGCTGCAAGGCCCCGACCCAGAGGCGGACGGGATGAGCACCTACCGGCTGATCGACATTGTTGCCCATATCGAACACGAGTGGAGCGTGAGCTACACGCTGTCCGCCCTCTCCAAGTTGCTGCGACGGATCGGTCTATCCTGGCAGAAAGCACGGCCCGCACACCCGCAGGGCGATGTCGAAGCGCGCGAGCTATATAAAAAAACTGGCCGCCGAACTGGAAGCGCTTGTCGCCGCCCACCCCGGGAAGACGTTGCAGCTTTGGTTTGAAGACGAAGCGCGGGAGGGCCAGAAAGGCCGCACCGGCCATCGCTGGTTCAGCCGCGGCCAGCGTCCGCCAGGACGCTGCGACAAGCGTTTCCTGTCCACCTACATCTTCGCCGCCGTCCGGCCCGGCACTGACGATGGCTTCGCCCTCGTGCTGCCGGAGGCAACCGCCGCGACCATGGATCTGTTCCTTGAGCGATTCTCCGTAACCCTGCCTGCTGGCGTGCACGCCGCGCTCGTTCTCGACGGAGCCGGATGGCATGGCAAGGCGGCACTGAACGTGCCTGACAACATCACCTTGCTGCCGCTCCCTCCATATTCGCCCGAGCTCAATCCGGTGGAGCGGGTCTGGTTATATTTGCGAGAACGCTATCTCTCGTTCCGCCTTCACCAAAACGAGGAGGCTATCGTGGATGCACTCTGCACAGCATGGAATGCGCTCCGCGCCGAAGCGGGTCGGCTCACGACCCTGACCAGCTATCCGTGGATCACCCGCGCACGCGAACGGGTGGAAACTTGAGACAACGGGTATCAGGCGGCATCTGCCCGTCTTCCTAGGCCTTGCCGGGAGTGATACGCGAGAAGTCGCGAAGGCGTTGGAGCGCACCGCGGCATGGCCACTCAGCGGCTACCTCGTCACTTGCCCCTATTACACGCGGCCTTCTCAGGAAGGGATGGTTCGCCACTTCTCCGTGCTGTCAGGCAGTACTGCGCGGCCGATCATGATCTACAACATCTCCTACCGGACGGGCGTGAACCTCGGCAACGAGGCAATGCTGGAACTCGCAGCGCGCACGAACATCGTTGGAGTGAAGGCCTGCTCGGCCGACATGGCGCAATCCTTCGATCTGCTGCGCCGTAAGCCGCCCGGCTTCGCCGCGCTCACCGGCGAGGACGCCTACTTCCACCCCATGTTGACGCAGGGAGCCGAGGGCGGCATCGCTCAGGACACCGGCGGGCAGGGTCGAGGGTCATGACCGCTGGTGTCAGTGTGCCGGCGCCTCCGCGCTGGTAGCCGCGTAGGCCCAGCATTGGTCGGGCGGGAGGATGATCTGCACGTCGCTGCCGACCGGGAAGCGGGCGCTGGTGCCGACCTCCAGCGCCTCGATCGTCTCGCCGAACAGGCCAAGCTCGTACAGGGTCTGCACGCCCTGATATCGCTGGGCCAGTACTTTCGCCGTGAAGCGGTTGTCGCCGTCATGCTCCGGCCCTAGCCGGATGTTCTCCGGCCGCACCGCGATGCGCACCTTCTCCCCGTCCACGAGGCCGGGCGGCAACCAGGCGCGCAGGCGTTTGCCTCCGCCCGCCTCGATCGTGCCGAATTGGCCGTTGATGCCCACGATCCGGCCGGCGAACCGGTTCGATGCGCCGGTGAAGCTGGCGACGAACAGGTCGATCGGCCGATTGTAGATCTCGAGCGGCGTGTCGAGTTGCAGCAGCTTGCCGTCGCGCATCACGCCGATGCGGTCGGCCAGCACCACCGCTTCCTCCTGATCGTGCGTGACGTACAGCGCGGTGAGGCCCGCCTTCTTGATGATGCGCCGCAGATCGTCGCGCAACCGGAGGCGAAGCTGCGCATCCAGGTTGGACAGCGGCTCGTCCAGCAGCAGCAGTTGCGGCTCGTAAACCATGCTGCGCGCCAACGCGACGCGCTGCATCTGCCCGCCGGAAAGCTGCACCACCGGCCGGCTGGCGTACTCCGTGAGATCAACCAGCGACAAAGCCTCGGCGATGCGTCGATCCGATTCGGCGCGTCCGAGCCGGCGATGGCGCAGCGGGTAGGCCACGTTCTGCCGCACCGTCATGTGCGGCCAGACCGCGTAGGATTGGAACACCATGCCCACGTTGCGGCTGCGCGCTGGCACCTCCACGCCGTGCTCGGGGTCGGAATAGATGTTGCCGCCGATGCGAATGCGCCCCGAAGTCGGATGTTCCAGTCCCGCGACGCACCGCAACGTCGTGGTCTTGCCGCAGCCCGACGGGCCGAGCAGCACGACGATCTCGCCGGCGTCGATCGTGAAGCTCACGTCGTCGACCGCCGGCTTGCCGGTCGGAAAGACCTTGCGCAGGTGTTCGACGCGTAGTTCGGAAGACATTCAGCGCACCCTCATTGCCGATAACCATAGATGCGGTTCCAATCCGCGATCCAGGCGGCATGCAGAGCCTGGAACTGCTGGAAGTCGGGCAGCCACGCCTTGACGGTTGCGGGATCGTATCCTTCGGGATTGAACGGCAAGGTCTTCATCGAGGAGAAGAAACCGAGCTCGCGGATGAACAACGCCTGCGCGTCATCCGATAGCGACCAGTCCATGAACAACCGCGCCGCGTTCGGGTTGGCGGCGGTCTTGGGAATGCCGGCGGCAAACGGCGTGATCGGCACCCCCTCCTTGGGGAAGCTGATCGCGATCGGCGCACCGTCCCGCTGCTTGGGCAGCACCGCGTTGTAGAGCAGCGGCCCGAGCAGGACCTCGCCGCGTACCATCGCGTCGGAAGCCGGCGCGTTGGAGGGAAACAGGCGCGGCTTGGTCGCCGCCTGCTTGGCCCAGTAATCCTCCCCCAGCACTTGCCGCTCAAACATCGCGCGCGTCCAAGTCGTGCCGCCGGAGGGTGCCACCACCTGCTCGATCTGGCCGTTGCCATACTCGGGCCGCGTGAGATCCCACCAGGATCGCGGGGCGGTCTTCACCAGCGCCGAGTTGCTCGACAGCGACCAGATCACCGTCGTGCGTGGCCAGAGCTTCGACGAGACAAGCGAACCAGGCAGGTAGGTATCCGCGTTGGGCGGCGCGTAGTCCTGGAACAGGTCTTCGATGGCAAGCAGCAATGCGCGATCGGAGTGGTCGATCACGTCGGCGACGAGCTTGCCGGCCGCCGCCTCGGTGCGGATACGGGTATAGAGCACGCCGCCCGGCGAGCGCGTCAGGGCGACGCTGATGAAGGGGAATCGCTTGTTGAAGGCGGCGATGATCTCCTGCTCCGATTCGGCGAGGTTGGCCGAGTACAGGATCAGGCGACCCTCCTTGCGCGCCGCCGCTTCCAGTGCGGCGGGCGGCTCATAGGATGTCGCGGCGCGCGCCTTGTCGCGGGCGCCGGCGGCGATCACCAAGCCGCCGGCGGCGGCGAGGGTGGCGCGTCGGGTGATACGCATCGCGCTACTGCCTGTACCCATACACCTTGTTCCATTCGGCGATCCAAGGCTTGTACAGCGACTGGAACTGCTCGAAATCCGGCACCCACACCTTGTCCACCTTCGGGTCGAACCCGGGCGGCAAGGCGGGCGGGTCTTTCAGCGAGGTGAGGTTGCCCAGCCGGATCGAATCCGCCTGGCCCTCGTCGGACAGGCACCAATCCATGTAGAGCTTCGCCGCGTTCGGGTTGGCCGCGGTCTTTGGAATCCCGCTCGCATACGGCACGATCGGCACGCCTTCGGGGGCGAAGATGATCTCCACCGGGGCGCCATCGCGCTTCTTCTGATAGATCACGTTGTGCACCAGCGGCGCGATCAGCACCTCGCCACGCACCAGCGAGTCGGACAGCGGCGCGCCCGACGGGTAGAGGCGCGGATTGATCGCCGCCTGCTTCTCCCAGTAATTGTCCCCTAGCACTTGGCGCTCGAACATCACGCGCGTCCATGTCGTGCCGCCCGACTGCGCGATCACCTGGCCGATTTTTCCCTCGCCGTACTCCGGCTTGGTCAGGTCCATCCAGGTTTTCGGCGGGTTCTTCACCAGCTCCGAGTGGTAGGCGATGCACCAGCCCGGCGTGGTCTTCGGCCAGAATTTCGGCGACACCAGCGCCGACGGCAGATACTCGCTGGCGTTCGGCGGCGCGTAGTCGGCGAAATGCTCGGCAAGCGGCTGCATCAGGCCGCGATCGGAATGATCGACGATGTCGGCGACCAGCTTGTTCGCCGCGATCTCGGTTTTCACCCGGGTGATGAGCTGTCCCCCGGAGGCGCGCACCATCTCCACCGAGACGAACGGGAAGCGCTTGTTGAACGCCCGGATCGTCTCCTGCTCCACCTCGGTGAAGCTGGCGGTGTACAGCACCAGCCTTCCTTCCTTCTTGGCCGCGTCCACCAGGCCGGGTCGCGGTTCGTAGGGCTTTACCGCCGCGCGGGCCTGGCCGGTGAAAGCGAGGCCACCGATCGCGGCGGCGGAGGCGAGGGCATGGCGGCGAGTGAGATTGAGCCGGTTCATTCGGTCGTTACTCCCGATTGTTGGTGGCGGGCCGACGTCAGCCGGCGCGCCCGACGCTGCCGCCGGCGGTGCCGCGCGAGAGCCAGTCCGTCAAAGTGATCAGCACGGCGAGGATGACCATCTGCACCAGGCTGAACGCCGCCGTGACGCTGATATTGCCGCCTTCGTAGAAGCCGAGCAGCTGCACCGCCATCACGATCGTGCCGCTGGAATAGAGGAACAGCGACGAGCCGAGCTCGCGGATCGCCAGGATAAACAGCAAGGTCATCGCCGCGACCACGCCGGGCCGCGCCAGCGGCAGCACGATGCTGCCGATCGTGCCGAGCAGGCCGCGACCGCAGATCCAGGACGCTTCCTCGAGCTCGCGGTGGATCTGCATCAGCGAGGTGGACAGCGCTTTCACCGTGTCGGGGATGAACCGCGCAACGAAGGCCAGCGCCAGAATCCACAAGGTCCCGTAGAGGCCACCGGGCAGGCCGATCCAGGCCCAGAGATAGGCGACGCCGATCACCAGGCCGGGAATGGCGACGGGGATGGTGGCGATGACGTCGACCGCGCGGCGCCCCGGCGCGCGCGTGCGCGTCACCGTGTAGCCGATGGCGAAGGCGAGGATGCCGCCGACCAATGCGGTGATGACGCCGACCTTCATCGTGTTGATGATCGAGGTGATGGTCAGCGGGTTGTCGAACAGCCGCTGGAAGTGGATCCAGCTATATTGCTTCATGTCGAACAAGCTGGTCAGGTCGCGGATGAACATGAACTTGCGGAACGCGGCCACGATCAGCGCCAGGCTCGGCAGCACCACCACCACCAGCAGGTAGGCGATCGCCAGCCCGAGGGTGACGAAGCGCCACGGTCCGAGATTGAGCGTGCGCGGCCGGAACGCCTTGCCGGCGACCGTGGTGTAGCTGCGACCCGAGATCACCTTCTGCTGCAACGCCACCAGCGCGCCGGTGACGATCATCAGGATCACCGCGACCGCGGCCGCGGTGTTGAACAGCGGCGGCGACCAGGCGGTGAGCGCGAAGATATAAGTGGTCAGCACCGGGATGTTGGCGGGCGTGCCGAGGACGGCGGGGATGCCGTAGATGCCCAGCATCACCACGAAGGACAGCAGCGCGCCGGAGACGATCGCGGGCAGGATCAGCGGGAACGTCACCGTCAGCAAGGTGCGCAGCGGATTGGCCCCCGAGATCTCCGCCGCTTCCTCGAGCGAGGGGTCCATGTTGCGCAACGCCGAGGCGGTGAACATGTAGACGTAAGGCGCGTAGTAGATGCCGAACACGAAGATCATCCCCGGCATCGAGTAGAGGTTGATCGTTGCGTCGATGCCGATCCGGGTCAGCACGGTGTTGAGCAGCCCCGTCCTTGGCGAGCCGAGGATCGCCCAGGCGACACCGGCGACCAGCGGCGGGATGAACAGCGGCAGCATCCCGGTGCCGGCGATCAGCGCCTTGCACGGCGTGTTGGTGCGGACCACGATCCAGGCGAATGCCAGCCCGATCACCACCGCCAGGAACGTCCCGCCGCTGCATGCGACGAGCGAGTTGATCAACGCGAGGTGGACGTTCTGGTTGGCGAGGACTTCGAGGAAGTTGCCGATCGAAAGGTCGGCGAGGTGCGTGCCCTCGACCACCGGATTGGTCTTGGTCAGCGCGCCAGTGAGCAGCATCGCCGTCGGATAGAGCACCAGGAAGGCGAGGATCGCGAGCAGCAGGCCGGACCATGCCCAGGCCAGCAGCCGCCACGCCGGCCTGGCCGCCTCGCGAGGCGCGGCCGCTACCTCGATCGTCGAAACCTGTGCGTCCACGTTGTCTCCCCGGTACTCTTGCGCGACGTTCTCGCCGCGCCGCCGAACGGCGTCGTGGAACGCCTCGGTCAGGAGCGGCCGTAGGTGTCCTCGATCCGCACGATGTCGTCCTCGCCGAGATAAGCGCCGGACTGCACCTCGATCAAGGTGAGCGGGATGCGGCCCGGATTTTCCAGCCGATGCACGCAGCCAAGCGGGAGATAGATGCTTTCATTCTCGCGCACCAGCGACTGCTTGTCGTCGCAGGTGACCAAGGCGCTGCCATTCACCACCACCCAGTGCTCGGCGCGATGGAAGTGCTTTTGCAATGACAGCTTGTGTCCAGGCGTGACAACCATGCGCTTGACCTGAAAACGGTCACCGTTGATGAGGCTCTCATAGAAGCCCCACGGCCGATACACACGGTTATGGGCGACCGCCTCGTGGCGGCCCGCTTGCTTCAGCCGCTCGACGACGCGTTTGACATCCTGGGCGTGGTCGCGATGCATCGCCAGCACCGCATCCTTGGTCACCACCACCACGGCGTCGGCGAGACCGACCACCGCCGTGAGCACGCCGTCGCTGCGCACGTAGCAATCGGTCGCCGACTCCAGCAGCACGTCGCCCTGCGCGACGTTGCCGCCAGCATCCTTCTCGCCCATTTCCCACAGCGCGCCCCAGCTGCCGACGTCGGACCAGCCGAGATCGGCCGGCGCCACCGCCGCCCGCGTGGTCCGCTCCGCCACCGCGTAGTCGAGGCTGATGTTCGGGCAGGCCCGAAACGGCTCCGGCGCGAGGCGGATGAAATCGAGATCCTGGGTCCGTTCCGCCACCGCCCGGCGCACCGAAGCGAGCACCTCGGGCGCATGGGCCTCCAGCTCCTCGATCATGGTGCGGGCGGTGAAGACGAACATGCCGGAGTTCCACAGGTGCCGGCCGGACGCGACGAGCTTCGCTGCCGTGGGCGCATCGGGTTTCTCAACGAAGCGGGCGAGGGCGTGGATGCCAGGCAGCCCGGGCAGCGGATCGCCGACCTCGATATAGCCGTAGCCGGTCTCGGCCGCACTCGGCCGCATGCCAAAAGTGACGATGCGCCCCTGCCGCGCGGCGGCCACCGCGAGGTCGAGCAGCCGGTGCAACGCCGCCTGATCGGTGATCGCGTGGTCCGCCGGCATCATCCACAGCACCGCATCGGGCGCTTGCTCGGCCGCCAGCAGCGCGGCGGCGGCGATCGCCGGGGCGCTGTTGCGACCCACCGGCTCGAGCACGATGCGAGCGCCCTCGACCTCGGCATTGAGCAATTGCTCGGCGATCAGGAAACGATGCTCGTTGTTGCACACGATGAACGGCGGGGCGAAGCCTGGGCCACAGGCGCGCAACGCCGTCTCCTGGATCATCGTGCGATCCGAGATCAGCGGAAACAGCTGCTTGGGGAAGCTCTCGCGCGAAATGGGCCACAGGCGACTGCCCGAGCCGCCGGACAGGATAACGGGAATGACGCGCTGGTCTGACATGATGCCGCTCCGGGAGGCCCGGTTCTATAGCCAGCGGGCTGCCAGAGTGTAAACGCGACGCTACTCCTTCTTGTCGGCCTTGCCGACGCCCGAGGCGTTGCCCGTCGGGCTGCCGGGAAACGGCGCGGTCGGCTTCTTGGCATTCGGGTCGGTCGGTTTGTCCTTGGACGTGGCCTGCTCGGGAGCGGGCGCACCGACGCCCGAGCGGTTCCCCGTCGGGCTGCCCGGGAACGGCTTTTCCTTGTTGTCCGCCATCGACGCCTCCTTGCCTTGGTGTGTGCCTGCCTCAACGAATGCTCGGCCCCTAGGTTCAGCCGCGACCCCACTCAATTGATGCTCATTTACCACGTCTGGGAGGCAATGCGCGATTTGCGCATATATATAGGTTTGTTTCCCGGAGTTTCGCTGTGAATCGGATGGATTAGGATATTCCCAATCTGAGCTTTGCCGAGGGAGAGAGATTTTGGCGGATGGCGGAATTGGCGAGATGGTGGGTTCGCTCGCGGGCGGCACCGAGATGTTCGACGCCGTGCAGATGCAGGGGCGGCACCAGGTCCATGTCGACCGGCGACGCGATGCGCTGATCACGGAGTTCGGCCGCGCCACCCTGGGCGACCGTTATCTGCTGCCCGGCGAGAGCTACCAGGACCTGTTCGCCCGGGTCGCCAGCTTCTATGGCGACGACCACGCCCACGCCCAGCGGATCTACGACTATATCAGCCGCTTGTGGTTCATGCCGGCGACGCCGGTGCTGTCCAATGGCGGCACCAACCGGGGCCTGCCGGTGTCCTGCTTCCTCAACGAGGCGTCGGACAGCCTCGACGGCATCGTCGGGTTGTGGAACGAGAATGTCTGGCTTGCTTCCCGGGGCGGCGGCATCGGCAGCTACTGGGGCAATCTGCGCTCGATCGGCGAGAAGGTCGGGCAGAACGGCAAGACCTCGGGCGTGATCCCGTTCATCCGGGTGATGGACAGCCTCACCCTGGCGATCTCCCAAGGCTCGCTGCGACGCGGCTCGGCCGCGGTCTACCTGCCGGTCTCGCACCCCGAGATCGAGGAATTCGTCGAGCTGCGTCGCCCGACCGGCGGCGACCCGAACCGCAAGACCCCGAACCTGCACCACGGCATCCTGGTGCCGGACGCCTTCATGCGCGCCGTCGAAGCCGACGAGCCCTGGGCGCTGGTCTCGCCCAAGGACGGCAGCGCGGTGCGCACGGTGCAGGCGCGAGCGCTCTGGGTCCGCATCCTGCTCGCCCGGATCGAGACCGGCGAGCCTTACCTCGTGTTCAGCGATCACGTGAATCGCGCCCTGCCGGAGCAGCAGAAGCTGGCCGGGCTCGAAGTAAGAACCTCCAACCTGTGCAGCGAGATCACCTTGCCGACCGGCATCGACCAGCACGGGCGCGAGCGCACGGCGGTGTGCTGCCTCTCCTCGTTGAACCTCGAAAGCTGGTTCGAGTGGAAGGACCACCCGAGCTTCGTCGAGGACGTGATGCGCTTCCTCGACAACGTGTTGCAGGACTTCATCGACCGCGCCCCGGAGGGGATGGAGCGGGCGAAATACTCGGCGATGCGCGAGCGCTCGGTCGGGCTTGGGGTGATGGGGTTCCACTCGTTCCTGCAATCGCAGAAGGTGCCGTTCGAGAGCGTCATCGCCAAGGTGTGGAACCGGCGGATGTTCCAGCACATCCGCGCCCGGGCGGACACCGCCTCGCGGGTGCTGGCCGAGGAGCGCGGCGCCTGCCCGGATGCCGAGGAATACGGCATCATGGAGCGCTTCTCCAACAAGATGGCGGTGGCGCCGACCGCCTCGATCTCGATCATCGCCGGCAATTCGAGCCCGGGGATCGAGCCGATCGCGGCCAACGTGTTCCTGCAGAAGACGCTCTCCGGCAGTTTCACCGTGCGCAATCGGCACTTGCAGAAGCTGCTGGCGGCGAAGCGGATGGATCGGGAGGAGATCTGGTCCTCGATCACCTTGAACAAGGGCAGCGTGCAGCATCTCGACTTCCTGACCGAGCAGGAGAAGGCGGTGTACAAGACCGCGTTCGAGCTGGATCAGCGCTGGGTCGTGGAGCACGCCGCCGACCGGGCGCCGTTCATCTGCCAGAGCCAGTCGGTCAATCTGTTCCTGCCAGCGAACGTGCACAAGCGAGACCTGCACCAGATCCACATGCTGGCGTGGAAGCGCGGCGTGAAATCGCTGTACTACTGCCGCAGCCTGTCGATCCAGCGCGCCGACAATGTGAGCGAGAAGGCGGTGCGGCCGGCGGAATTCGTCGTCCCCGCCGCGAACCAAGCCGTGGAGCTGCCGCTGGTCGCGATCAGCGCCCAGCCGACGAATTACGAGGAATGTCTAACCTGCCAGTGAAAACGCCGCCGAGGCCGAGCTGATCCAGTCGAGCGCCTCGACCATGTTGCTCTGTTGGATGCGCCGCATCCGGTCGTCGCGCAGATCGGCGGCGATGATGCCCGTGGCCTCGCGCCAAACCGCGAACGCCGCCTGATCCGCGCCCGCCGTGAACAGCTCCAGTACTTCGGGGCTGAATGCGTGGTCGGTCGCCAGCGTATGGCGAAAGCCTTGCTCGAGCAACACTTGCCGGAAGGCGTTGATCGTGCGGTGGTCGGCCGGCGTCAACTCCACGCTTGCGGCGGTCGCAGGCAGCGTCGGCCAGCCCATTGCCGCGCCCGCTGACTAGACGCGCAGCGCCTCGGGGACCAGCCAGTCGGGCAAGTCCTCCCACCATAGCCGGCGGTTGGAGCGCTCGGCGGCTCGGGCTTGCGCCGCTTCCAGCACCGCTCGGACCAGGCGAAGACCGGCCGCCATTGAGCCGAACAGGTAGGAGTTGCCTCCGACCAAATCCTCGAAGTGCAACACCGATTCCTCGTCGCGGTAGACCGCCCAAGCCGGCACCGCGCCCTCGGTCACGATCAGGCCAATCTCGCGGGCGATCTCCGGGCGCTCCAGCTCGACCATCCAGCGGCTGCAATACGGCCGGAGCGCCTCGACCAGAGCCATCGCCGCGGCATGCTCCTGTATGCTAAACTCTTGCGAAGGCACGTGTGCGGTCTCGACCGGCCCCGGGCTGGTCGCATCCCCCGGGGACAGGCTCAGCCGGTTCAGCAACCCGCGACGTCCGTTCCCTGACATGGCGCGCTCCAATGAGAGATCACGGATAATTGTTCCCTCACTTGATCGTGTTTCACAAGCGAATCTTGCAACCGGAAAGTGATTTTTTCGCGTCGCGGCTGTGTTGTCCTAGGCGGACTCCATTCCGGCGCGTGCCGGAACCGTCAGGAACACCCAGACGAGATTGATGAACAGCAATCCAGCGGTCACCAGGAACACCCAGCGCAGCCCGATCGTGGCGCCGACCGCGCCGCCGGTGAGGGGGCCGAGCGAGTTGCCCAGGAAATACGCCGAGGCGGTCATGCCATAGGTGAATCCGCGGTCCGCGGCGGGCGTGAGGCGCCCGATCAGCGCGTTGGTCGCGGGCAGAATCGCGCCCACGAACAGCCCGACGCCGAATCGTTCCAGCACGAATCCCCAATAGCTGCCGACGAAAGCCTGCGGCGCCGTCAGCAGCGCCGCGCCGCCGAGCGCGATCAGCAACACGAGGCGGTAGCCGATCCGGTCGCTGCTCCGCCCGAGCACGGGAACCGCGAGCACGCCGGCGAACCCGGTCGCGGAGAACGCGAAGCCCCCCAAGGTCGCGAGGTCGGGGCGCGGGCCGACGATCTGCTGGACGAACAGCGTGATCACCGGCTGTATCGCCTGCACGCCGAACTGCGTCAGCAGCAGGACCAGCACCAGTGCGACCAGCCCCCGGGTTCGCGTCATCATCCGCATCGCGGTGAGGATCGGCACCTTTTGCTTCTTCTCGGTCGGCCGGGTGAAGCGCTCCGGCACCAGCACCCAGCAGAGCACGAAAGCGGTCATCCCCACCGATCCCGCGACGAAGAACGGGATCCGGTAGCTGCCGGTCAGATCGGCGATGCCGCCGCCGAGCACCGGACCCACCAAGGAGCCGACGAGCTGGCCCGTGCTCAGCAGGCCGAGCGAAGCGCCGAGCCGCCGTTCGGGTACCTGACTCGCCACCAGCACCACCGAGGCTGCGGTGAAGCCGGCGAACGCGCCCATCAGCGCGCGCGCGGCAAACAGCTGCCAGACGTTTTGCGATAGGCCCATCAAGGTGGTGCAGACGGCGATAGCGAAGCTCGAACGCAGCACCATCAGCTTGCGCCCGTAGCGATCGGCCATCCGGCCCCACATCGGCGAGGTGAACACCGCGACGAACGAGGTGATCGAGACCAGCACGCCGGCCCAGAACGCCACCGCGCTGGCGGGTTGCACGCCGAGATGGGGCAGGAACAGCGGCATGATCGGGCCGAGGAAGGTGAAGGCAACGCTCATCACGAGCTGCACCCCCACCATCGCCCACAGCGTCACCCGCCATTGCGGCGAGCCGTCCTCCTCCGCCGCCGGGGCGGTTGCGGGGTTGCCGCTCCCCGACATCGCCCCTTCGGCCGGCCCCGGCTAGCCGGCCAGCTCGGCCTGCTGACCGCGCACCAGCTTGCCCGGCAGGGTGCCGGTCGGCTCGCCGTCGCGGAACGTCACCGCGCCGGAGACCACCGTCGCCGCGTAGCCCTGCGCCTTCTGCATCAGCCGCTTGCCGCCCGCCGGCAGGTCGTGCACGACATAGGGCCGACCAAAGCCGATCCGGTCGTAGTCGATCACGTTGAGGTCGGCTTTCTTGCCGCGCGCGATCACGCCGCGATCGTGCAGCCCGGCGGCAGCCGCCGTATCCGAGGTCAGCCGCCGGATCGTCTCGGCGATGTCGAAGCGCTGCCGCTTCTTGTTCCAGTAGGTGATCAGCCAGGTCGGGTAGCCGGCGTCGAGGATGAAGCCGACATGCGCCCCGCCATCGCCGAGCCCCATGATCGTGTTGCGGTTGGCCAGCATCCCCTCCGAGGCGGACAGGTTGTAGTTCGCGTAGTTCGAGATCGGCGTGTAGATCAGCCCGCGCCCCTCGTCCTCCAGCAGGATGTCGTAGGCGACTTCCTGCGGCGCGCGGCCCTCGCGTTGCGCCATCGCCTCGATGCTGTCCTCGCGCTGGGGTTCGTAGTTCGGCGGATTGCCGAAGCGGAACATGTGCGCGAACGACAGACGGTGAAACAGCGGGAAGGTGCTGCCGGTCTTCGGGTCATCCGACAGGATCTTCGCCCGAACCTCCGGATCGCTCATCCGCCGCGCGCGCTCGGCGACCGGGAGGTGGGCGATCGACTTGTAGGTCGGCGTGCCGGAAAACGGGTTCTGGCTGCCTTCGAGCCCAAGCAAGACACCGATGCCGCGCGGCGGCACCACGGCACGGATCGACAACCCGTCGTTGATCGCCGCGTCCGCGTAGCCGAGCAGTTCCTTCCAGGTGTCCGGCGAGCTGTTGCGTTGCGCCAGCGAGAACACCGCCGGCCGGCCGGATTTCTCCACCACGCGGCGGAACATGGCGAACTCGATCTTCGGATCGGGCTGCGTCCATTCCGAGACCATCTCGATGAAGCCGGTGCCCGCGTCGCGCAGCCCCATCGCGATGCCGGTGAGCTCTTCCTCCTGGGCACGCAGGGTCGGGGTGTAGTCGCCGAGCAGGCTCTTGTGGCTGGTGGTGCGCGACGTGGAAAAACCGAACGCGCCGGCGCGCATCGCCTCGGCGGCGATCTCGCGCATCTGCGCGATGTCGCCCTGGTTGGCGTTCTCCAGCCGCACCGCGCGATCGCCCATCACGAACACCCGCATCGCCGCATGCGGCAGCAGCGCGCAGACGTCGACGTCGCGCTGCTTGCGTTCCAGGGCGGCGAGATAATCGGCGAACGACTCCCACTCCCAGGACAGGCCCTCGTGCATCACCGCGCCGGGGATGTCCTCGACACCTTCCATGAGCTCGACCAGCTTCTCCCGGTCGTCCGGCTTGCAGGGCGCGAAGCCGACGCCGCAATTGCCCATCACCACCGTGGTGACGCCGTGCCACGACGAGGGTGCGAGATGGCTGTCCCACACCGCCTGACCGTCATAATGGGTGTGGATGTCGACGAAGCCCGGCGTGACCAGCTTGCCGCGCGCGTCGATCTCCTCGGCGCCGGTGGCGGCGATCTGGCCGATTTCGACGATGCGGTTGCCGGCGACACCGACATCGGCCTCGAAGCCCTCGCGTCCGGTGCCGTCGATCACCGTGCCGCCGCGTATCACCAGGTCCAGCTCTGTCGCCATGGCCGTCGCTCCTTCCGATCGCCTTATTGCCGCAACTATAGCCTTCGCGCGTGCCAGCGCCACTCCGCCCGAAAGGTCGATGGTGTCTCACTTGAGATTGTACTAGACGCCGTTAGCGACGACCCATCGTCTCAGGGCCGCCACGCGGCTTAACTAACTAATTGTTGACACCGATGGTAACGGAGGCGTATACACTCCGCCCATGTCCCCAGCCCCCTCCACCCCAACCGGCTTGATGTGCCGCTTCGGCCTGCTCGTCGAGCGGCTGAGGTGGACGCTTGCCGACTGGGTCGACCGGAACCCCCGGAACCGCGACGTGCTGGGGCCGCTTGCCTTGCTGCTGTGGAAGTACTTGCAGCGCACGACGCGGAAACTCGCCGCGCTGCATGCGCAATTCGCCGCCGGGACGCTTGCGCCGCGCAAGGACCGGGCGCCGCGCCAGGCAGCCGAGCCGGCCGAGTCGACCTCGCGACGGGAGAAGCTGCCGAGCGGCCCGGTGCTGGCGCGGTTCGGCGCCGGGTATCTCGGCGCCTGGCTGCTGGCGCTGGTCGATGATGCGGAGATGCAGGCGCTGCTCGCGGCGTCGCCGCAAGCGGGTCGGCTGCTGCGCCCGCTGTGGCGGCGACTGACCAACGATCCGCTGCCCGCGCCGCTGCGCCTGCCGCCAAAGCCGCCGCGTTCGGAGCCACCGCTCGCTCCGGCGGCGCTCGCCGCAACGCCGGGCGAGGCAACGCCCCACGCTCCACCCCAAGTCCCACCCCAATCCCCACCCGACGCCCGACCGCGCCGTCGCCCGGTCGCTTCCGCCAAGCGTCCCGTCTCCCTGCCACCCTGGCCACCGCCGCTTTTCCGAGCCTGAGGCGTCACCAGCCTCGGCATGTCCAAAACGTTACGATATCAAAATATTACGATCAGGCGAGCGGCCCACCGTGCCGCCTCAGCCCAAGCCGCGCAGGAACGGGTTGCCGCGACGCTCGGCGCCGATCGTCGAGCCGGGACCGTGGCCGCAGATGAACGCCATGTCGTCGCCGAGCGGCAGCAGCTTGCGCTCGATCGACTGCAACAGGGCGTCCGTGTCGCCATAGGGAAAATCGGTCCGACCGACGGAGCCCTGGAACAACACGTCGCCGACCAAGGCGAAGTCCGCTTCGTGGTCGACGAACACCACATGGCCGGGCGTGTGGCCGGGGCAGTGCAACACCGCGAACCGGTGCCCGGCGAACGCGACGGTGTCGCCCTCCTTGAGCCAGCGATCCGGCAGCACGTTGCGGATACCGGCGAAACCATACTGGCTGGCCTGCGCCTCCAGACCCTCCAGCAGGAAACGGTCCCGCTCGTCCGGACCCTCGATCGGCACCGTCTCGCCGGCCTGCTCGGTGAGCGCGTCGCGCAATGCCGCGGCCCCGCCGGCGTGATCGAGATGGCCGTGGGTGAGCAGGATCAGCGTCGGCTGGATGCCAAGCTTGCCGATCGCCGCCAGAATGCCGTCGACGTCGCCGCCAGGGTCGACGATCGCCGCCGCCTTGGTGTCCTCGTCCCACAACAAGGTGCAGTTCTGCTGGAACTCGGTGACCGGGAGGATGGCGGCCTTGAGCTGCCCCATGCTCAGTGCAGCTTCGGCGACTTGAGGAACGCCGCCCGGTCGGCCGACTTGATCGTGATCGGTACGACGCCACGCTCGCGGGCGAGCCTCAGCCGCACATCGGCCCCCGCACTGCCCGAAGCCCAGATGCGGCGCCACAGCCCTCCCAGATCGGTGACCTCCTCATCGGCGACCGAGACGATGCGGTCGCCCTGCCGAATGCCGGCCTTGTCCGCCGGACCGCCGTCGGAGACGCCGCCCACCACGATCTCGTCGTCATTCTCCGTCGCATACATGCCAAGCCAGGGACGCGCCGGCCGATTGACCCGCCCATAGGTCAGCAGCTCGTCGAGGATGGGTGCCAGCAAGCCGATCGGCACGATCATGTTCATGTCGAGCCGCCGGCCTCGACCATCACCCTGTTGCAGGATCAGCGAGCCGGTGCCGAGCAGCTTGCCATCCGAGCCGAGCAGGGCGCCGCCGCCCCAGAACGGGTGCGCGGGTGCTGTGAAGAACGCGTCGTCCAGCAGATACTCCCAGTAGCCGGCGAACTCCTGCCGGCCGACAACGCGTGTCTCGACCGCGTGATGCCGCCCGCCGCTGGCGGCGAAGACCACCTGGTCGCCGACCTTCACCCGGTCGGAATCGCCGATCTCGAGGGCGGGCAGGTCGAGCCGCCCGAGCGCCTGCACCAGGCCGAACCCGGTTTCCTGGTCATAGGCCAGGGCATGGCCGGGTATCGCCCGGCCGTCGCCGGCCATCAGCCAGACGGTCTCCGCCTCGGTGATAAGGTAGCCGATGGTCGCCACCAGCCCGGTCTCGCGGATCACCGCCCCGCTGCCGGCCCGCTCGGTGCCGAGCGTCTGGGCGGTGAACGCGTCGCCCGGCACGTAGGACTTGACGCCGACCACCCCGCGCAAGGCGCGCTCCAGATCGAACGAATAGTCGTCCGGGTCCGGCTGGAGGTTGGCGGGGATCTCCCATTCGGATTTCTTCATCCCTCGACATCCTTCGTGCGGGCTGGCTCGTGGGGGGAGTATATCGGCAGTTCCAGGCCCGGCGCCAAGCGCCAGCCGCCCGAAATGGTGGCTAAGCGGTCGGGCCGTGGCCCGTTTGCCGCTCGAGATAGTCGCGATAGCGGGCGCGTAGCTCCGTCTTCAGTAGCTTCCCCGTCGCGGTGTGCGGCAGCTCGTCGACCACCACGACCGCGTCGGGCAGCCACCATTTGGCGACCTGGCCCTCGTAGAGCCGCAGCACCGAGACGGGATCGACCGCGTGGCCGGGCTTCGGCAGGACGATCAGCAGCGGCCGCTCATCCCATTTCGGATGGTTGGCCGCGATCACCGCCGCCTCGGCGATGTCGGGATGCGAGACGGCGATGTTCTCCAGCGCGATCGAGCTGATCCACTCGCCGCCCGACTTGATCACGTCCTTCGAGCGGTCGGTGATCTCCATCGTCCCCTCGGGGTCGATGGTGGCGACGTCGCCGGTGGAGAACCACCCTTCGAGATCGGTGGCGCTGCCCTCCGGTTCGCCGAAATAGGCGTTGGCGACCCAGTGGCCGCGCACCTTGAGGTCGCCGAACGCAACCCCGTCCCAAGACAGCTCGGCGCCGGCATCGTTGACGATCTTCATGTCGAGCCCGGGCAGGACCCGGCCCTGCTTGAGCACATGGGCGTAGCGCTCGGCCTTGCCTTGGCCCTGATGCGCCGGTTTCGGCTGGTTGAACGTGCCGACCGGGCTCAGTTCGGTCATGCCCCAGCCATGCTGCACCTCGACGCCGTACTCGTCGCCGAACGCCTCGATCAGCAGCGGCGGGCAGGCCGAACCGCCGGTCATGATCCGCTTGACGGTCTCGAGCCGCTCGCCGCTGGAACGCAGATGCTGCAGCAGCCCCATCCAGACGGTCGGCACGCCAGCCGACATCGTGACGCGCTCCTGGTTCATCAGCTCGGCCAGGCTCTTGCCGTCGAGATGCCGGCCGGGCATCACCAGCGCGGCCCCGACCATCGGCGCGGCATGGGGGATGCCCCAGGCATTGACGTGGAACATCGGCACCACCGGCAACACGCGGTCGGTGGCGCGGAAGGCGAGCACGTCCGCCAGATTGACCGAGAACGCGTGCAGCACCGTCGAGCGGTGGCTGTAGAGCACCCCTCTGGGACGGCCGGTGGTGCCCGAGGTGTAGCAGAGCCCCGCCGCGGTATCCTCGTCCAGCGCCGGCCACTCGTAGGCGTCGTCGGCCGCCGCGAGGAAATCCTCGTAGCAGAGCAGTTGCATGCCGTCGGGCAGCGCCACGGTCGGCATCAGGTCCGGTTCGGTCATCATCACGATGGCGCGCACCGAGCCGGCGATGTGCGGCGCGAGCTCGGTGATCAGCTGCACGAAGCTGGTCTCGACGAACAGCACCCGGTCCTCGGCGTGATTGATGATGTAGGCGAGGTCGTCCGGATGCAGCCGCGGATTGATGGTGTGGCAGATCGCGCCCATGCCGGACGCGGCGTAGTAGATTTCAAGGTGTCGGTAGCCATTCCACGCCAGGGTGGCGACCCGATCCGACGGCCCGACCCCGAGTGAGCTCAGCGCGCGCACCAGGCGCCGAGCCCGACGCTCGGCCTGCCGATAAGTGTAGCGGTGGATCGCTCCCTCGACCGTCTTGGACACCACCTCGGTCGACCCGTGATGCTTGGCGGCGTGCGTGATCAACGAGGAAATGAGCAGCGGCGTGCGTTGCATCAGCCCGAGCATCGTGATCGTCCTCCCGTTGGCGACGCCATCCTAGCGGAGGTCGCGTCCCTGTTCACCTAGGGGCGCACCGGGGAGAGTCATCGATGGGCTTGGATGAACCCCTTGATCGCGGGGGCGATCTCCTGGCGAAACCGCCTGCCATTGAACAGGCCGTAATGGCCGACGCCGGCCTGCTCGCGGTGCTCGCGGTTGCGTTCGGCCAGGTTGTGGCAGAGCAGGTGGGCGGCCCGGGTCTGGCCGATGCCGGAGATGTCGTCCCGCTCGCCTTCTATGGTGAGCATCGCCGTTTGCTCGATGGCGGCGGGCTCGACCAGGCGTCCGCGCGAGACCAGCAGGCCGCGCGGCAGCAGGTGCTCGTGGAACACGGTCGAGACGGTTTGCAGGTAGAACTCGGCCGACAGATCCATCACCGAGCGATACTCGTCATAGAAGCCCCGCTTGGAGGCGAGGTTCTCGCCGTCGCCGTCGACCAGATGCGAGAACATCTGCCAGTGCGCTTCGACGTGGCGGTCGAGGTTCATCGCCATGAAGCCGGCGAGTTGCAGGAAGCCTGGATACACCTTGCGCATGAAGCCGGGATTGCCGAACGGCACCGCATGGATGGTGTGCCTGCGGAACCAGTCGAGATCGTGGTCCTTGGCGAACTGGTTCACCTGGGTCGGCGCCTCGCGTGTGTCGATCGGGCCGCCGATCAGGGTCATGCTGCGCGGCGTCGACGGATCATGGGTCGCGTTCATCAGGGCGACCGCGGCGAGCACCGGCACGGCTGGCTGGCACACCGCCACGACATGGGTGTCCGGCCCGAGCGCCTGCAGCGAGGCGATCACCTCGTCGATGTAGTCGTCGAGATCGAAGTTCGGGTCGGTGACCGGCACCTGCCGCGCGTCCCGCCAGTCCGTGATGTACACGTCGTGGTCGGGCAGGAACGCCTTTACCGTGCCGCGCAGCAAAGTGGCAAAGTGTCCCGACATCGGGGCGACGATCAGCAAACGCGGATCGTGCGGACGCTCGACCGCCCGGCGGAAGCGTTTCAGTTGACCCCACGGATGGGTGTGGACCACCTCTTCCGTGATCGCCACCTCTGCGCCGTCGATCAAGGTGCTGGCGTGACCGAACAGCGGCTTGCCGAAGCGGCGGGTGGAATGCTCGAAGCTGTCGAGCCACGCCGCGGTCATCCGCCCGATCGGCGTGCTCCGCATCGGATTGAGCGGCGTGTCCAACAGGCTGAGCGCGCTGGTCGCGAATATCCGCATCGGCGTCAGGGCGAGACGCTGCATCTCGTATTGATGATAGAGCATGTGTTTGTCGCGAATCTCGCCCCAAGGGATGACGCTTATACATCGCAACACTGGCCAGGATTGTTTCCTCATTTTTTAACAAACCTCTCGCGCGCTGAGCGCAGGGCTGGCACCATGCAGTGGTAGTTCCTGCGGGCAAGCGAGAGGCGGTGATGGCACGTATTCTGCTGGTGACCGGCGGCAGTCAGGGGATCGGCGCCGCCGTGGCGCGGCTGGCCGCGCGCGCCGGCTGGGCGGTGGCGCTGAGCTACGTGCGCTCCAGGGAGCTGGCTGACGGAATCGTGACGGAGATCGAGCAAGCCGGCGGTCGCGCGTTGGCGGTGCAGGCGGAAATGGCGGACGAGGCATCCGTGGTGGCCATGTTCCGCGCGGTCGACACCACGTTCGGCCGCCTCGATGCGTTGGTGAACAACGCCGGCACCACCGGGCCGATCCGGCGCATCGACCAGGTCACCAGCGCGATCATCGAGGAGGTGATGGGCGTGAACGTGCGCGGCGCCTTCATCGCCACCCGCGAGGCGGCGGCGCGGATGGCGACCGATCGCGGCGGCGCCGGCGGCGCCATCGTCAACGTCTCCTCGCGCGCCTCGGAGATCGGCGGCGCCGGGGAGTGGGTGCATTACGCCGCCTCGAAAGGGGCGATGGATTCGCTCACCATCGGCTCGGCGCGCGAGCTCGGCCCGGTCGGGATACGCGTCAACGCGGTCAATCCGGGCCTGATCGAGACCGACCTGCACGCCCGCGCCGGTGCCCCGGACCGGCTGGAACGGCTGAAGGGCGGCGTGCCGATGGGTCGGACCGGCAGCGCCGACGAGGTGGCGAAAGTGATACTCTGGCTGCTCTCGGACGACGCGTCGTATGTGAGCGCCGCCCTCATCCCTGTGTCAGGAGGCCGTTAGATGGCTGGAAATACCTTGATCATCGGCGCCGGCAGCGGGCTCAGCGCTTCGTTGGCGCGGGTTTTCACGGCCGATGGCGCGCGGGTTGCGCTGGCGGCGCGCGATGCCGGCAAGCTAGAGCCGCTGTGCCAGGAAACCGGCGCGCTCGCCTTTGCCTGCGATGCCGCCGACCCCGAAGCGGTCGCGACCCTGTTCGAGCGGGCCGAGGCGCAGCTTGGTCCGCTCGACACCGTCATCTTCAACCCGAGCGCGCGCGTGGCCGGCTCGGTGGTTGAGATCGCGCCTGCCGACGTGCTGCGCGCTATCACCATCTCGGCTTTCGGCGGCTTCCTCGTCGGCCAGCAGGCGGCGCGTCGGATGCTGCCGCGTGGCAATGGCAGTATCCTGTTCACCGGCGCATCGGCCAGCGTGAAGGGCTACCCGCAGTCCGCCGCCTTCGCGATGGGCAAGTTCGGCCTGCGCGGGCTGGCGCAGAGCATGGCACGCGAGCTCGCCCCGCAAGGCATCCACGTCGCGCATTTCGTCATCGACGGCGGCATTCGCAGTGCCCGTCGAACCGACCCCGCCGATCGCCCCGACAGTCTGCTCGACCCC
Organism: Acetobacteraceae bacterium; assembly: GCA_965218045.1. Lineage (GTDB taxonomy): Bacteria > Pseudomonadota > Alphaproteobacteria > Acetobacterales > Acetobacteraceae > CAVRCA01. The sequence goes on from CBDCJX010000007.1 coordinate 64,420, forward strand.
GACGACATTGCCCGCACCTACCTGCACGTCGCGCGGCAGCACCGCAGCGCCTGGACCTGGGAGGTCGAGCTGCGGCCCTGGGTGGAGCGGTTCTGATCCGCCTCTCGCTTGCCCTGGAGTGACACCCGCCGCATCCTCCCGGCGTATCGTACAACCAAAGGGAGGACGCGATGCTCTACGAGTTGCGCATCTATGACTGTGTGCCCGGCCGCTTGCCGGACCTGCTGAAGCGGTTCGACACGATCACCCTGAAGCTGTGGGAGAAGCACGGCATCCGCCAGGCCGGGTTCTGGACCACGGTGATCGGCGAGACCAATCAGCGGCTGTACTATCTGCTGGCATGGAACTCGCTCGCCGAGCGCGAGGAGAAGTGGAACAAGTTCGGCACCGACCCGGATTGGCTGTCGGCGCGGGCGCAGACCGAGGCGAACGGCGCCATCGTCGCGCAGGTCACCAACGAAATCTTGCAGCCCACCGCGTTCTCCTCAGTCAAATAGCCAGACCGGGCGCGCGCTCGGTCACGTCACACGGACGGTGAGAGTGCTCGGGTTGCGATCACCGCCCCGTGTGGCGCCTGTCATCGAAGCTTCACCGAACTGCAATCTTCCCGACGCGGGCTCTGCGTAGGGTCCGGCTCGCGCCCAACGCATCGACGGCGGCCCGGCCGACGACGATGCGGCGCAAGAAAAAAGGGGAATGCATGAAGCTCATGTCAGTCAGTCTGGTGGCCCTGGTCGCCGGCTGCGCTTTCGCGGCACACGCTCAGCAGGCAATCACCGGCGCCGGCGCAACCTTTCCAGCCCCCGTCTATACCAAATGGGGCGAGGAGGCGAAGTCGGCGATCGACATACACCTCAACTACCAGGCAATAGGCTCGGGCGGCGGACAAAACCAGATCCTCAACCGCACCGTCGATTTCGGCGCCTCCGACGCGCCGATGGACAAAGCCAAGTTGCAAAGCGGCAACTTGCTGCAATTCCCCACCGTGATGGGCGCCGTGGTTCCGATCGTGAACATACCAGGCGTCACCGACAACGGGTTAAAACTGACCGGGGAAGTGCTTGCCGATATCTATCTCGGCAAAATCACCAAGTGGGACGATCCGAAGATCGCGGAGATCAACCAGGGCGTGAAGCTGCCCAGCCTCGCGATCGCGTCGGTGCATCGGGCGGACGGATCGGGCACCAGCTTCGTGTTCACCTCCTATCTGTCGGCGGTCAGCCCGGAGTGGAAGGACAAGGTCGGCGCCGCGACCTCGGTGAGCTGGCCGGCAGGCGCCGGCGCCAAGGGAAATGACGGCGTCGCCGCCACGGTTTACAACACGCGCGGCGGCATCGGCTACGTGGAGAATGCGTACGCGACGCAGAACCACATCCCGACCACGGAGCTGAGGAACAAGGCCGGGAAGTTCGTCAAGCCGACCATCGAGAGCTTCTCCGCCGCCGCCGAATCGGGTGACTGGACGGGGGCGCAGAACTATGCCGTGAGCCTGGTCGACATGCCGGGTGAAAAGAGCTGGCCGATCGTGTCGCCGACCTTCATCGAGCTGCCGAAGAACCCGACCGATCCCGCGCGCAGTGCGAACGTGATGAAGTTCTTCGACTGGGCCTACAAGAACGGCGACGAGACCGCTCGCAAGCTGGAATACATTACGCTGCCCGACAAGGTGCAGGATGCCGTCCGCGCAAGCTGGCGCAAGGAGATCAAGGGACCGGACGGCAAGCCCGTTCTCTGATTTCATCGGCGGCAATAATCACGGAGGGGGTGCGCCGCGATGCGGTGCGTCCCTTCCGATCGGAGGCGTAGCTGAATGAGTGCGGCGATTTCGGCAGGAACGCGACGACCCAGGACCAGAGCGCGCGCATCGCTCGGCGACCCGATCTTCGCGGCCCTGACGCGTGTCGCCGGCGTGTTCGTGCTGCTGCTGCTCGGCGCGATCATCGTCGAGCTGTTCATCGGCGGCTGGCCGGCGTTTCGCGCCTTCGGCGCCGGCTTCGTGGTCTCATCGGTCTGGAACCCGGTCACCGGCAAGTTTGGCGCGCTCGTTCCGGTCTACGGCACGATCATCACCTCGATCCTGGCGTTGATCATGGCGGTGCCGCTCTCCTTCGGCGTCGCGTTCTTCCTCACCGAGTTGGCGCCCTCCTGGCTACGCCGGCCGATCGGCACCGCGGTCGAGTTGCTCGCGGCGATTCCCTCCATCATCTACGGCATGTGGGGCTTCTTCGTCGTCGTGCCGTTGATGGCGCGATACGTGCAGCCCACGGTGATCGACAGCCTCGGCGATATGCCGGTGATCGGTGACCTGTTCCAAGGGCCGCCGTTCGGCACCGGCATATTCACCGCGGCGCTGATCCTGGCCATCATGGTCATCCCGTTCATCGCCGCGACCATGCGAGACGTGTTTCTCACCGTGCCGGCGGTCTACAAGGAATCGGCTTACGGCGTTGGTTGCACCACCTGGGAGGTGATGCGAAGCGTCGTCATGCCCTCCACCCGGGTCGCGGTCGTGGGCGGGATCATGCTCGGACTCGGCCGCGCGTTGGGCGAGACGATGGCCGTCACCTTCGTCATCGGCAACACCAACCGGATCTCGGCGAGCCTGTTCGGGCCGGGCAACACCATCGCCTCGCTGGTCGCCTTGGAGTTCCCCGAGAGCCAGGCGGGGAGCCTGAAACTCGCCTCCCTGCTGGCGCTCGGCTTCATCCTGTTCGTGATCTCGTTCATCGTGCTGGCGATCTCGCGCGTGATGCTCAGGCCGCGAGCGGGCACGTGAGGGCGGCCCCGTGAGCGCCAGCACCCCCGTGAGCGCCAGCACCACAGCGCCCTCGCGCACCGCACCCGCCAAGGATTCCCGCGTGGCGCTGCGCCTCGGGCGGCGTCGCGGGCGAACCAGTCTCGTGGTCAAGGCGCTTTGCGTGCTGGCGACGATAATCACCTTGGTGCTGCTGGCGACCATTCTCGTCACTCTGTTCTGGCTCGGGTTCGGTGGCCTATCGCTGCGCGTGTTCACGCACGTCACCTTGCCGCCCGGCTCGAATGGCGGCCTGCTGAACGCCATCATCGGCAGCCTGATCCAGACGGCGATCGGCACGGTCATCGGCACGCCGATCGGGCTGCTGGTCGGCACCTACCTGGCAGAGTATTCGCGTGGCTCGGCGCTCGGTTCCGCAGTGCGCTTCGTCTCCGACGTGCTGCTCTCCGCTCCGTCGATTCTGATCGGCTTGTTCGTCTACACCGTCGCGGTGCAGCCCTATGGCGGGTTCTCCGGCATGGCGGGTTGCCTGGCACTGGCGATCATCGTCATCCCGATTGTCGTGCGCACCACCGAGGACATGCTGAAGCTTATCCCGATATCGTTGCGCGAAGCAACCATCGCGCTTGGCGCGCCGAAGTGGAAGATGATCCTGCTGATCTGCTATCGCGCGGCGCGGGACGGCATCGTCACCGGCGTGCTGCTCGCGATCGCCCGCGTCGCCGGCGAGACCGCCCCATTGCTGTTCACCAGCTTGGGCAACCTCAATTGGTCGGTCGATCTCGCCCGGCCGATGGCCAGCTTGCCGGTGACGATCTACCAATACGCGGGGTCCGCCTTCTCCGACTGGGTGCAGCTTGCCTGGGTGGCCGCTTTGCTGATCACGGTCGGGGTCTTGGCCATCAACATCCTGGCGCGCACTCTCCTGCGTGGACAGCACTGATTTCGGGAGTTCCGATGAGCGCAACGCACGAAATCCTCGGCCCACAACAGCGCACGATGGAGCGCGTCGGGACCCATGCCGAAGTGCCGCTCAATACGGCGCGCGTCTCGATCCGCAACCTGGATTTCTTCTATGGGGACAATCGCGCACTGAAGGGTATCGATCTGGAACTCCCCGCGCAGCAGGTCACCGGGCTGATCGGTCCTTCGGGATGCGGCAAGTCCACGCTGCTGCGCGTGCTGAACCGCATGTACGATCTCTATCCCGGGCAGCGCGCCACGGGCGAAGTGCTGATGGACGGCGAGAACATCATTGCCCCCGGTATCGACCTCAACGCGCTGCGATCCCGCATCGGCATGGTGTTCCAGAAGCCCACGCCGTTCCCGATGTCGATCTACAACAACATCGCGTTCGGCGTGAAGCTGCATGAGCGGCTGTCGAAGCGGGCGATGGACGAGCGCGTCGAATGGTCGCTGACTCGGGCGGCGCTGTGGGGCGAGGCCAAGGACCGGCTGAACACCTCGGCGATGGGATTGTCCGGCGGGCAACAACAGCGTCTGTGCATAGCCCGCACCATCGCGGTCCGCCCCGAGGTGATCCTGCTCGACGAACCGACCAGCGCCCTCGATCCGATCAGCACGCTCAAGATCGAGGAGCTGATCGACGAACTGAAGCACGAATTCACCTTGGTGATCGTGACGCACAACATGCAGCAGGCGGCGCGTTGCGCCGATCAGGTGGCGCTGCTGTATCTGGGCGAGCTGGTCGAGGTTGGCGCGGCGGCGCAGATGTTCACCGCGCCCAGGCAGCAGAAGACTCAGGAATACATCACCGGCCGCTTCGGCTAGGCCGGGTTGGAGGGCGCAGATGTCGGGCACCGCCGAACACATCGTCAAGAGCTACGAGCAGGAACTCACTCGGCTGCGCAACCTGATCACCGAGATGGGCGGCATCGTCGAGAACCAGGTGGCGATGGCGGCGACGGCGATCGTCACCCGTGATTCCAGCGCCGCCGCCAAGGTGATGGAGGAGGACCCACGAGTCGACGCGCTGGAGCGGCAGGTGGAGCAGTTCGTCATCCGCCTGCTTGCCCTGCGCCAGCCGATGGCCAGTGATCTGCGCCATATCGTCTCGTCGTTGAAGATGACCGGTGATCTCGAGCGTATCGGTGATTACGCGGCAAACGTCGCCAAGCGCAGCATCGTGCTCGATCAGTTCACCATGCAATACAGCCTGGGCGGTCTCGCGCACATGGCGCGGCTCGTGCAGGAGAACCTGAAAAGCATCATGGACGCGCTGGGCACGAGCGACGCCGAGAAAGCCGTCGAGGTGTGGCGCTCCGACCAGGCGATCGACGACCTCTACAACACGATCTTCCGCGAGCTTATCACCTACATGATGGAGGATCCGCGCAACATCACGCCCTGCACGCATCTGCTGTTCATAGCCAAGAACCTAGAGCGAATTGGTGACCATGCCACGAACATTGCCGAGACCGTCTATTACGCCGCCAAGGGTGAGACGCTGCCGGAAGGTCGCCCGAAGGGCGACATGTCCGCCTACACCGTGGTTCGATCGCGGGACTGAGTCGCCGCTCCGATCGGCCTCCAGCCGGGGCGGCCTCACATGAGCGAAGCAGCGATCAATCTGTCTAAGCCACTGGTCCTCGTCGTCGAGGACGAAGCGGCGCTGGCGACCATGCTGCGCTACAATCTGGAGAAGCAGGGTTTTCGCGTCGACGAGGCGGTCGACGGCCAGGAGGCGCTGACCCGGATCTCCGAAGCGCAACCCGACCTCGTGCTGCTGGACTGGATGCTGCCGGTGATGTCCGGCATAGAGGTGTGCCGCCAGATCCGCCGGCGTCCCGCCACTCGCGATTTGCCGGTGATCATGGTGACGGCGCGGACCGAGGATCAGGACGCGGTGCGCGGCCTGAACACCGGCGCCGACGACTACATCACCAAGCCGTTCAGCATGGAGGCGCTGCTCGCTCGCATGCGCGCGCTGCTGCGTCGGTCCAACGCGGTGCCCATGAAGGGGCAGCTCGGCTTCCACGACATCTCGATGGATCTCGGCGCGCATCGGGTGCAACGCAACGATCGTCCGATCCATCTCGGACCGACCGAGTTCCGCCTGCTCGAGTTCTTCCTGCAGCACCCGCGTCGCGTATTCTCGCGCGAGGAGCTGCTCGACGCCGTATGGGGTCCGGACATCCACGTCGAGCCGCGCACCGTCGATGTCCATATCAGAAGGCTGCGTAAGTCGGTCAACGCGCCCGGCGAGCTCGACCTGGTGCGCACGGTGCGCGCGGCCGGCTACTCCCTCGACACCGACCCGCTCTGAGATTGCCACGGCCTGGCGCTGCCGGAGGTGCCGTTCGGCGGCGTGAAGGGTTCTGGGTTGCGGCCCCGGGGCGGTCTCGAAGCGATCGAGAGCTATCTCAGCACCAAGTTCGTCACCCAGGTCTGACGCTGAACCCCGGCGCGTTCGGTTCCGCCCTTCAGCCGTCGGTGGGCGGGAGCGCTCTGGCACATCCGCCCGCAAAGCTTTAGGAAGCTGGACATTGGCGTTCGAACCGGACCGCGCCCGCCGGCGTCTGTCCCGCGATGTTCGAGGCGTGACGGTGATGAGCGGGGAGAGGGTATGTCGAAGGCATTCATCGCCCGGGTGATCCAGGACTCGGCGGAGCTGACCGGCACCGCGGCGAACCAGGCGGCCGGTGACCTGATGGCCGCGATCGTCAAGGAACTCAAAAAGACGGGGCGGTTCACTCTCCCGAGCTTCGGCACGTTCACCGTCCGCAAGACCAAGGCGAGGAAGGGCCTCAACCCGCAGACCGGCGAATCGATCCGGGTCAAGGCCGGCAAGACCGTTCGGTTCAAGGCGTCACCGACACTGAAGAAGCTCGTCTGACCGGGTCGATCCGCGGGAGGATGCACGTGCGTGTTACCGGTGTGGGCGGCGGCATCCGAGAACCGGTTCGCACGTTGGCCTGAGATCCACAGCCGCGATCAAGCTGGAGCGCCCGATGAGCATGCACCGCGTCAGCCGACGCAACGTCCTGGGCGGGACTGCCGCCGGGTTTGCCGCACTCCCGCTCGCCGCGCGGGCCGCCGTCTCGGAGCCGGATGCCGCGCCCGCCGTCATTGTCGAGACCGCGCCGGTCCGCACGCCGGAAACGCAGGATATCGTTCTGCAGGTGAACGGACGGCGTCTCCCGCTCAGCGTCGAGCCGCGCACCTCGCTGCTCGACGCGCTGCGTGAGCAGGCCGGGCTGACCGGCACGAAGAAGGGCTGCGATCGCGGCTCGTGCGGCGCTTGCACCGTGCATCTCGACGGGCGACGGGTGGTGTCCTGCCTCACCCTCGCGGTGCGTTGCCAGGGGCGCGCGATCGCCACCGTCGAGGGCCTGGCCAGCGACGCCGACCTGCATCCGGTGCAGGCCGCGTTCCTGGACCACGACGCGCTGCAATGCGGCTATTGCACGCCGGGCCAGATCATGTCGGCGGCCGCGCTGATCGAGGAAGGGCACGCGGGCTCGGCCGACGAGATACGCGAGTGGATGAGCGGCAATCTCTGTCGCTGCGGCGCCTACCCGAACATCGTCGCCGCGATCCAGACCGCCGCCGGCTCGACCAGGTCGGAGGGCTGAGGATGCGAAACTTCACCCTCGTTCGCCCGGATAGCGCGGGGGCCGCCTGCGCGGCGGCAGCCGAACAAGAGACCGCGTTCATTGCCGGCGGAACCGATCTTTTGCAACTTATCAAGCAGAACGTCGAGCGACCGGCCCGGCTGGTCGATCTCGATGGCTTGCTCGGCGAAACCGTGGAGGTGCGCCCGGAGGGGGTGCGCATCGGCGCCCTGGCACGCATGGCCGATGTCGCGGCGCATCCCGAGATCCGCCGCAACTACCGCGCGGTGTCGGAGTCGCTGCTTTCGGCGGCGTCGCCGCAGATCCGCAATATGGGCACTATCGGCGGCAATCTGCTGCAACGCACAAGGTGCAACTACTTCCGCGACCCCGGCTTCGCGGCGTGCAACAAGCGCGACCCCGGCTCGGGATGCGGCGCGCTGCATGGCGAGAACCGGCTGCTCGGCGTGCTCGGCACCAGCGATGCCTGTATCGCGACGCATCCCTCGGACATGCCGGTCGCGCTCGCCGCCCTCGACGCGATGCTGGAGTTGCAGGCTCCCGACGGCGCGCGCCGGACCGTCAAGCTGGTCGACCTCTATCGCCTGCCGGGCGACACGCCGCACCTCGAGACCTCGCTGCGGCCGGGGGAACTGATCGCCGCGGTGCTGATCCCCGCCGGGGCCGCCGTCTCACGGTACTTGAAAATACGCGACCGCGCCAGCTTCGAGTTCGCGCTGGTCTCCTGCGCGGTGGCACTGGAGATCAGCGACGGGCACATCCAGGCCGCGCGCGTGGCGGTGGGCGGTGTGGCGCCGATGCCGTGGCGTCTGCCACAGGTGGAGGCCGCGCTGCACGGCCAGGCGGTCACCGCCGAGGCATTCGCCAAGGCGGCGGCGCGGGCCGCAGAAGACGCGCGGCCGGCGTCGCGCAATGGCTTCAAGGTGAAGCTGATGCACCGCGCCGTGCAGCGCGCGCTCGAGATCGCCGCGGCGTAGGAGACGGTCATGATCGTTGGACAACCTGTCGACCGTCGTGATGGCAAGCTGAAGGTGACCGGCCGGGCACGCTATGCCGCCGAGTTCCCGGTGCGGAACCTCGCGCACGCGGTGCTGGTGCAGAGCACGATCGCTGCCGGGGCGGTGCTGGCCGTCGATGTCGGCGACGCAAAATCGCAGCCCGGCGTGCTGGCCGTCATCACGCCCGAGAACGCGCGCCACCTGCAAACCAGGAAGGTGGCGCAGCAGACGGTCACCGCGCCACTGCTGCAGAACAACGAGATCGTCTACAACGGCCAGCACGTCGCCGTGGTGGTGGCCGACACCTTGGAGCGCGCGATCGAGGCGGCAACCCGGGTGCAGGTACGCTACCGGCAGGGCGAGGCGGTGACCCGGATGGATCAGGCGCTCGACCAGGCGCGGGTGCCGAAAAATTTCCGCAACGGCGAGCGTTCGCCCGACAGCAGCAGGGGCGACCCGGAAAGCGCCTTCGCGGCCGCCCCGGTGAAGATCGAGGCCACCTACACGACGCCGATCGAGCACCACAATCCGATGGAGCCGCATGCCACGATCGCCGCGTGGGACGGCGATCGGCTCATGGTGTGGACCGCGACGCAGGGCATCAGCGGCGCGCAGACGACATTGGCCGGCCTGTTCGACGTCGACCCGGCCGGGGTGCGTGTCATCAGCCCGTATGTCGGCGGTGGCTTCGGCTGCAAAGGCAATACTTGGCCACCGGCCACCTTGGCGGCGATGGCGGCGCGTATGGTCGGTCGGCCGGTCAAGCTCGTGCTGAGCCGCGAGCAGATGTACACCTCCAATGGCTATCGGCCGCGCACGGTGCAGAAGCTCAAGCTGGGGGCGAAGTCCGACGGGACCTTGGTGGCGGTGCGTCACGACGGGTTTTCGCAGATGTCGCAGCCGGTGCTCGGGGAGTTCGTCGAGCCGGTCGCGCTTGCCACCGAGATGCTCTACGCGTGCCCCAATCTCGCCGTCAGCCACCGCATCGTGCCGGTGCATCAGGGGCTGCCGACCTACATGCGGGCGCCGGGTGAATCCACCGGCGTGTTCGCGCTCGAATCGGCGATGGACGAGCTGGCCATTGCCTTGCGGATGGACCCGATCGAGCTGCGGCTGCGGAACTATGCCGAGGAGGACCCGCACGAGGGCAAGAAGTTCAGCTCGAAGAAGTTGCGCGAGTGCTATGCCCAAGCGGCGGCGGCGTTCGACTGGAGCCGACGTTCCCCCGAACCGCGATCGATGCGGGACGGGCGCTGGCTGGTCGGCCTCGGGATGGCGACCGCGACCTATCCGAACAATCGCTGGCCGGCGTCGGCGCGCGCGCGGCTCGGGGCCGACGGCATGGCGGTGGTGCAATCCGGCACGCAGGATATCGGCACCGGTACTTATACGGTGATGGCGCAGGTCGCCGCCGACGAGCTTGGCTTGCCGCTGTCGCGCGTGCGGTTCGAGCTGGGCGATACGCAATATCCCAAGGCGCCGGTCTCCGGCGGTTCGGCCACGGTGCCGAGCGTTTCGCCGGCCGTCGTGGCTGCTTGCGCCGCAGTCAAGGCGCGGCTGTTCAAGCTCGCGGTGTCGGATCGGCGGACCGGATGGCAGGGGGTGGCGCCCGACGCGCTGCGCTTCGAAGGTGGCGCGGTGATCGGGCCGGACGGGCGGGTGACGCTCGCCGAGCTGCTGGCCCGCCACGATCTCGAGTTCATCGAGGCGCAGGCGCATAGCCAGTCGGGCGGCGAGAAGCAGCACTATTCGCTGCACGCGTTCGGTGCGCAGTTCGCCGAGGTCAGGGTCGATCCCGACACGGGGGAGATCAGGCTGTCGCGCTATGTCGGCGCGTTCGACGCCGGGCGGGTGCTGAATGCCAAGACCGCGCGCAGCCAGCTCATGGGCGGCATAACCTATGGCATCGGCATGGCGTTGCTGGAGGAGACCGCGGTCGACACCGAGACCGGCCGCATCGTCAACGCCAATCTCGCGGAATACCTGGTGCCGGTGAACGCCGACATCCCGCCGATCGAGACCATCCTGGTCGAGAATGACGATCGCGCCGGCAATCCGACAGGCGTGAAAGGGATCGGCGAGCTGCCGATGGTGGGCGCGGCGGCGGCAGTGGCAAACGCGGTTTGGCATGCAACCGGGGTGCGGGTGAGAGACCTGCCAATCCGCATCGAAGACGTGTTCGCCTGACTGGCGCGATTTAGCGCTGGCTTTGGAAGCACCTCTCTTGGATAGTGTCGGAGAGTTTTACACCATTCTAGGGTTGTGCCAACCCATTTGAGTGCAAGTTATTGATTTAAGCGCAGGCGTAGTTTTGGCGCGGTTCTTGCGATCATATTCGCGTTGGGGTTGTTCCCAACGCTTCGGTGCTCGGGCAGCGATCGTATAGGCGGCATTTGATGGGTCGATTGAGCGGACGTTTCTCGGCGGCCCTCGGCGGATTGGCGCTCGCCGCAGCGATCGCCCTCGGTGCGCCGTCGGCCGCTCTGGCCGGCCCGACCGTGGTCATGTTCAACCCCAACGCCGCCGGGCTCTCCACCCAGGGTGCCTTCCTGGCCGACAACTACTCGCTCTCCGACTTCACGTTTGCCACCATCACCAACCAGACCGGCCACTTCACCCAGACCGGCACCCTGCAGTTCAACACGTTCCTGCACGGCAGCACGACGTTGGCCTCGAGTGTGACCGGTCTGCGGAACGGGACGGGCGCGGACGCCTATGGGCTCTACATGACGTTCACCGCCACCGGTGAGTTGCCGGGCTTCGCGCCGGGCAGCGGCACCGCACCGCCGGCTCTGGTGGATGGGTTCTTTACCACCCTTAGCTACAGCCTGATCGGTGATCCAGGGAACCGGGACCGGGTAAGCGGGTTTGGGGCGCTCACCGATATCGGCAAGAACGACATCATCCTCGCGACCGGCGGGCTGGAGGGCGGCATCAACTCGGTGGGGATCAGCGGCTCCGGCGTGCCCTATGCCGATGTGTTGCTGACGCTTCTCACGAAGCCAGCCGGTGCAGCGTTCTTTGCTCGGCCTTCGGACCTGGCGTTCCAGGAAGCCTCGTTTGTGAATACGCGCAGCGTGGTGACCTTTAGCGGCAACGCCAGCTCCACCTCGCTGAAGATCAACGGCGGCGGCGGCAACGGGACTTTTGCACCCGTCCCAGAGCCGGGGTCGTTGCTGATGCTGGGGTCGGGTCTGCTGGGCCTTGGCGTGCTCCGCCATGCGCGGAGATCGCGCCGGCTTGGGCGGACCCGCCGGACGAGTTCATCCCAGCGCGCATTTGCCGATCAGCAGGAGTGACAGCAGCGCGCTCACTGCCTGCCAGAAACGCAGCGGATCGCGGCCGTAGAAGCTGACCTGCGCCGGCGCCGCCGCGGCCGCGGTCGCGCCGGACTCCAGCGCAAAGACGAGTTCGACCAGATCCTCGAATCGGTCCTCCGTTCTGGCCGCCACCGCGCGCGCCAGAACATGGTCGAGCCAGGCGGGCAGGTCCGGCCGTTGGGTCAGCAACGAAGCCGGCCGGCCGAAGCGGGGACGCGAGAACGGCTCGATCTCGCCGTAGGGGTAGGTCCGGGCGAACATCCGATAGATCGTGACGCCGGTGGCGAACAGATCGGATTGCTCGTCCCCCGACCCTCCGGCGAGCAGCTCCGGCGCCATGTAGCTCGGCGTGCCCGGCGTTTCGGCGCCCGACGCATCCTCCATGTTCGGCAGCCGGGCGACGCCAAGGTCGACCAGCCGTGGGCTGTCGCCGGCTTCGAGGATGATGTTTTCGGGCTTGATATCGCGATGCACGACGCCGGCTCGATGCAGCGCCGCGACTGCCTTGGCCAGCTTGATCGCGATCGCCAGACCGACGGCGAGCGTCACGGCGGGCGAGCGGACCAGGCGCTGCTCCAGGGTCTCGCCGTGGTAATGCGGCATCACCGTGTAGAGGCAGGTCCGCCGTTGCCCCGGCACCTCGATCACCTCGCCGATCCAGGGGTTACGCAGCCGGGCCGCGATCCACGCCTCGCGCAGGAAGGCTTGCCGCAGCACGCTGTCATCACCGGTGATCGGCTTGGGAAATTTAAGGATCACGTCGCGCTGGCCGACCCGATCGAACCCGGCGAACACGCGGCTGTATCTGCCGTCGGCCAGCATCGCGCGTAGCTCGAAATCGTCGACGCTCGATCCCGCGCGCGGCGGCGGCACGATCGGCTGTTCGGCGATGGCGAGCGCCAGGTCCGCCCGATCCGCCGGCGGCAGGTCCAGCATGTCGAGCACGAGGGCGGTGGCATTGTCGCCGATCCGCGCGTCGAGCGCCGCCTCGACGAGCTGGTGCGCCGTCTCCTCTGGTCCGGCGCGGCGGGCAAGCTCGGCGCGGATGCGCGCCTCCGACAGGCCGCCGTGCACGCCGTCGGTGCACAGCAGGTAGCGGTCGTGCGGCCGGGCCGGCTCGAAGGCGTAGTCGATGCGCAAGTGATCCGGCGCGCCGATCGCGCGCGTGAGCCCGCCGCGCGCGACGTGATCGGTGGTGAGGCGGACCAGGGCATTGTCGCGCAGCCGATACAGCCGGCTGTCCCCGACATGGATCAGATGCGCCTGTCGCCCGCGCAGGATCAGCGCGGTGAAGGTGCAGGCCATCCCCTCGAGTGCCGCATCGGCGCTGCCGATCGCGCCGATCCAGCGATGGATCGCTTCGAGGCTGCGGGCGCTGGTGCGCTGCACGGTTTGCAGCCCGTCCTGTCCGAAATAGCCGTCGATAAAGCCGCGCACGGCAAGCTCAGCAGCGACCCGGCCGCCACGCGCGCCGCCGACCCCGTCGGCAATGGCGGCGACCAACCCCGCATGCGCCTCGCCCGGTGGCGGGCTCGCGAAAGCAGCGAAATCCTCATTGCGCTCGCGCCCGCCGATGGCCGACGCGAAACCGGGCCTGACATCGAGCCGGCCCTCCCGGGCAAAGGCCCGAGGCAAGGACGGCGCGGGTCCGCTTGGGCTCATGAAGTTGTCATCCTACTAGGCATTCATTGCTCTATCCTAAAGCATTTGCACTCATAAGAATCATTGTAAAAGCAGACAATACCGATATCCCTGCGGCTTGGGAGTTGTTTGCGCATTTATTATGCTTTATGCATTGGCCGCACACCAATCGCGGCCAGGCAGATGATCAATCGTGCGTTTCTCCGGGCAGGCCATACCCCGACCTTGTTGGCCGCCTTCTTCTACTTCGACATGAGCTTCATGGTCTGGGTGCTGCTCGGGCCGCTCGGCGTGCAGATCGGTCAGTCGCTGCACCTGAATGCCGGGCAGAAGGGCTTCATGGTCGCGGTGCCGGTGCTGGCCGGCGCGCTGCTGCGCCCGGTCAACGGCGTGCTGGTCGACCGGATCGGCCCGAAGCGCACCGGCATCATCGGGCAGGTCATCGTCATGCTGGCCCTGCTCCTGGCCTGGTTCCTCGGCGTGCACAGCTATGCGCAAGTCCTGCTGCTCGGCGTCATGCTCGGCGTGGCCGGCGCCTCGTTCGCGGTCGCGCTGCCGCTGGCCTCGCGCTGGTATCCGCCGGAGTACCAGGGCATCGCGCTCGGGATCGCCGGGGCGGGCAATTCGGGCACCGTGTTCGCGGCGCTGTTCGCGCCCGGTCTCGCGGTGGCGCTGGGGTGGAACGCGGTGCTCGGGCTCGCGGTGATCCCGCTGGCCGTGGCCTTCGCGGTCTATCTCGGTTGCGCGAAGGATGCGCCCAACCAGCCCGAACCGAAAAGCTTCGTCGAGTATCTCGCCGTCCTGCGGCTCGGCGATGCCTGGTGGTTCATGTTCTTCTACGCCGTGACGTTCGGCGGCTTCTCCGGCCTGGCCTCGTCGCTGACCATCTACTTCAACGCGGAATATGGGCTGAGCCCGGTCACCGCCGGCTACTTCACCGCGGCCTGCGTGTTCGCCGGTTCGATGATGCGACCGATCGGCGGCGCGCTGGCCGATCGCATCGGCGGCGTGCGCTCGCTCACTTTTCTCTACATCATCACCGCGGTGGCGCTCGCCGCGGTCAGTTTCCGTCCGGCGCAATCCTGGGTGGCACTAGCGCTGTTCGTGGTCGGCATGCTCGCCCTCGGCACCGGCAACGGCGCCGTGTTCCAGCTCGTGCCGCAGCGGTTCCGTCGCGAGATCGGAGTAATGACCGGCCTGGTCGGCATGACCGGCGGGATCGGCGGCTTCTATCTTGCCTCCAGTCTCGGTTTCTCGAAGCAGCTCACTGGCAGCTATCAGGCGGGCCTGCTGGTGTTTGCTCTCCTCGCGGTGCTGGCCGTGGTCGGCCTCACCTCCATCAAGTCACGCTGGCGGACCACCTGGGGTGCCACGCTTGGCGCCGCGCGGATCTGAGGCACGGGTGGACGTCCCTCCCACCGGAGCAGGTACGGACACGCACTGCCCGTATTGCGCCCTGCAATGCGGCATGACGGTGGCGCGGGAGAACGGCCGCTTCACGGTATTGCCGCGCGACTTCCCGACCAACAAGGGTGGGCTGTGCCGCAAGGGGTGGACGGCGGCGGAGCTGCTCGACGCGCCGGACCGGCTGACCACGCCATTGCTGCGCGATACCAAGCACGCGCCGCTGCGCGAGACGAGCTGGGACGAGGCGCTCGACCGTGTCGCCGGGTCGATCCAGGCGATCCAGCGCGCCCGCGGACGCGATGCCATCGGCGTGTTCGGCGGCGGCGGGCTGACCAACGAGAAGGCGTATGCGCTCGGCAAGTTTGCCCGCGTGGCGTTGCGCACCGCCAATATCGACTACAACGGCCGTTTCTGCATGGCGTCCGCGGCGGCGGCCGGTCTGCGCGCATTGGGGATCGATCGCGGCTTGCCGTTCCCGCTCGAGGACATTCCCGGCGCGGACGCGATCCTGATCGCCGGAGGCAATCCGGCCGAGACGATGCCGCCGATCATGCAGTATTTCGAGGCGCAGCGGACGCGCGGCGGCAAGCTCATCGTCTCCGACCCGCGCGTGACGCCCACCGCCCGCACGGCCACGTTGCATCTGCAACTGTTGCCGGGAACCGACGCAGCACTCGCCAACGGCTTGTTGCATGTGGCGATCCATGATCGGCTGATCGACGAGGCATTCATCGAGGCGCGCACCACCGGCTTCGCCGCCGTTCGCCGGGTGTGCGCCGCGTATTGGCCGGACCGGGTGGAGCGGATCACCGGCGTGCCCGCGCGCCTTGTCGTCGAAGCGGCCCACATCCTCGGCGAGGCGGCGACCGCGATGGTGCTGACCGGTAGGGGGCCCGAGCAGCAGAGTCAGGGTGTCGGCAACGTCCTCGCCTTCATCAACCTGGTGCTGGCGCTCGGCAAGATCGGCAAGCCGCATTGCGGCTATGGCTGCCTGACCGGGCAAGGCAACGGGCAAGGCGGCCGCGAGCACGGCCAGAAAGCCGACCAGCTGCCTGGGTATCGGCGCATCGACAATCCAAGGCATCGCGCCGACATCGCGGCGGTGTGGGGAATCGAGCCGGAGACCTTGCCAGGCCCCGGCCTCTCCGCCAGCGAGCTGCTCAGCGCTCTCGGCACGTCGGTTGCCGGTTTGCTGGTGATGGCGTCGAACATCCTGCTGTCGGCACCCGAAGCGGCGCAACTGTCCGAGCGGATTGACGATCTCGAACTGCTCGTAGTGAACGATATCTTCCTCTCCGATACCGCCCGCCGCGCCGATGTGGTGCTGCCGGTTACGCAGTGGGCGGAAGAGGAGGGCACGATGACCAATCTCGAAGGTCGCGTGCTGCTGCGTCGCCGTGCCAAGGAACCGCCGCCTGGCGTGTGGACCGACACGCAGGTGCTGCACGCGCTCGCCGAGCGGCTCGAGTGCGGCGCGCATTTCCCATCCGATGCATCCGAAATTTTCGGCGAACTTCGTCGCGCCAGCGCGGGCGGCATGGCGGATTATGCTGGCATCACCTATGACCGCATCGCCGCCGAGCAAGGCGTGTTCTGGCCGTGTCCGGATGAGGCGCATCCTGGGACGAAGCGCCTGTTTGCCGACCGGTTCGCGACCGAGGATGGCCGCGCGCGGTTTCACTCGGTCGAGCATCTGCCGCCGATGGAGGAACCCGATCGGGCGTTCCCCTACGTGCTCACCACCGGACGCGTGATGGCGCACTATCAGTCGGGCGTGCAGACGCGACGCGTCGCAGACTTGCAGGAAGCGGAGCCGGAGCCATTCGTCGAGATGCACCCGGAAACGGCGCGCACGCTCGGCATCCGGCCAGGCGACATGGTTGCGTTGAGCACGCGACGTGGCAGCGCTGAAGTTCGTGCGCGACTGACGCGCGACATTCGGCTCGACACGTTCTTCGTCCCGTTCCATTGGCCCGGTATGGGCAACGCCAACCGGCTGACCCATGCCGCGCTCGACCCGATCTCGCGCATTCCCGAGTTCAAGGTCTGCGCCGTCCGCGCCGAGCGGATCGCGCCCGCCGCTTCTCTCGCCTCCGCCGCTACTGCCCAGTTGCACGAGGACTCATGATCCCATGATCGAATCGACCCCGAAGTTTCTCAACGGCGTTTTCCCCTTCACCGGCTCGGGCTACGACAAGCCGATCCCGCTCGGCGAGAGCGCGCGCTACACCGTCTCGCCGGACAAGCGCGCGCAGCTGATCTATTTCCGCGCCGGCAACGCCAGCGCGGAGCTGATCTATCTCGTGCTGATGCGGGAAGGAAAGCCGATGCGCTACTTCCCGATCGGCGCCAAGGCGAGCGAGCACGTCTCGCTCGCCGTCGTGGAAGACATTCCGCCCGACACCAAGCTGGAGATCCTGGTCGGCGCTCCCGCCAGCACCAGCGGCACGATCGTGCTCGATCTCGGACTTCTCGAAGTCTGAGACCCGAGCAAGCACAGGAACGATTTGATGGCAAAACAGAAGCTCGTCGTCATTGGCAACGGCATGGCGGGGGCACGCGCGGTCGAGGAGGTGCTCGCGCGAGGCGGCGGCGAGATGTTCGACATCACCATCTTCGGCGACGAACCGTACGGCAACTACAACCGCATTCTGCTGTCGAACATCCTCAGCGGTGCGCAGGACGCCAGCGAGATCTTCATCAACCCGCTGTCCTGGTATGAGGAGAACGGCGTCACCTTGCACGCCGGCTCGCGCGTGGCCGAGATCGACCGCGCCGCCCACGCGATCCGCGCCGAGAACGGCATGATCGCGCATTACGACAAGCTGCTGATCGCCACCGGCAGTCGTTCGTTCCTGCCGCCGATCGAAGGGCTGCGTCTGGCGGACGGCACGCTCAAGCCCGGCGTGTTCGCGTTTCGCGGCATCGATGATTGCAACGGCATCATCGCCCAGGCAACGCAGAGCAAGGTCGCCGCGGTGATTGGCGGCGGCCTGCTTGGCCTCGAGGCCGCGCGCGGCCTGACCACGCACGATTGCGCCGTGCACGTGGTCCATCTGTCGGATCATTTGATGGAGACGCAGCTCGATAGCACCGGCGGTCTGTTGCTCGGCAAAGCGATGGAGCAGATGGGCGTGACCGTCCACTTGAAAAAGTCCACCAGCGCTATCCTGGGCGAGCGGCGCGTGACCGGCCTCGCGTTCAAGGACGGCAGCTGGCTCGACTGCGAGATGGTGGTGGTCGCCGCCGGGATCAAGCCGAACTCCGAGATCGGCGTCAGCGCCGGCCTGACCGTGGAGCGCGCCATCGTAGTGGACAACCACATGCGCTCGGTCGACGACATGAACGTCTACGTCGTCGGCGAGTGCGCGCAGCATCGCGGGCGCGTCTACGGCCTGGTGGCGCCGTTGTGGGACCAGGCGAAGGTGTTCGCTGATAATGTCACCGGTCGCAATCCGCAGGCGACCTATAACGGCTCCAAGCTGGCGACCAAGCTGAAGGTGATGGGCGTCGAGCTGGCCTCGATGGGTGTCACCGATGCGTCCGACGACAAGGACGAGATCATCCAGTTCGTCGAGCCAAAGAAGGGCATTTACAAGAAGCTGATCGTGCGCGACGGGCGCTTGGTTGGCGGCATCCTGATGGGCGACATCTCGAAGGCCGCGTATCTGATGCAGGCGTTCGACCGCGACAGCCCGCTGCCGGAGGAGCGTCTGTCGCTGCTGTTCGATCTCGGCGCGCCGACCCAGCAGGTGACGCTCGACGAGATGCCGGGCGACGCGCAGGTCTGCAACTGCAACGGTGTCAGCAAGGCCGCGATCGGCGCTTGCGTGAACGCCGGCAAGCAAACCGCGAAAGCGGTGATGGAGGCGACCCGTGCCGGCATGGGCTGCGGTTCGTGCAAGGGCCTGGTCGGCGAGCTTGTCGTCTGGTTCAGCGGTGGCGATCTGCAGGAGGACCCGTCGATCCACTACTACGTGCCATGCATTCCGCTGCGCAAGCCGGAGCTGGTCAAGGCAATCCGCGAGCGGCAGCTCAAGTCGGTCTCCGCGGTGTTCCGCGAGCTCGCCGACGGGGTCGAGGATGCCGCGAGCAAGCCGGGGCTCGCCTCCCTGCTGGTGACTATCTGGGCCCGCGAATACGAGGACGAACGCGACGCGCGGTTTATCAACGATCGGGTGCACGGCAACATCCAGAAGGACGGTACCTTCTCGGTGATTCCGGAGATGCCCGGTGGCATCTGCACGCCGGCCGAGCTGAAGCGCATCGCCGATGTCGCGGTGAAATACGACGTGCCGCTGGTCAAGCTCACCGGCGGCCAGCGCATCGACCTGGTGGGCATCGCCAAGGACAATCTGCCAAAGGTGTGGCAGGACCTCGACATGCCGGCCGGTTGGGCGTGGGGCAAGAGTTATCGCACCTGCAAGAGCTGCATCGGCACCGATTTCTGCCGCTTCGGACTCGGCGACAGCATGGGGCTGGCGAAGAAGATCGAGGCGCGGTTTCGCGGCCTGGATAGTCCCGGCAAGCTCAAACTCGCCACCGCTGGCTGTCCGCGCAATTGCTCCGAGGCGATGGTGAAGGATCTCGGCGCCGTCGCGATCGGTGACAACAAGTGGGAGATCTATATCGGCGGCGCCGCCGGGGCGCATGTGCGCAAGGGCGATGTGCTTTGCACCGTCGAAGGCGAAGACCAGGTGCTGCTGATCGCCGGACGCTTCGTGCAGTTCTACCGCGAAAACGCCAAGTGGAAGGAGCGCACCTACACCTTTGTCGAACGCGTCGGGATCGCGAAGATCCGCGCCGTGGTGGTGGAAGACTCCGAAGGCGTCGTCCCGGACCTCGATGCCGCGCTGGAATGGTCGATCGCGGCGGTGCGCGACCCTTGGAAGGAAGCGACCGCGCCGAAGACCGCCAACCAGTTCGCCGACCTGATTCCCTCGGAAGGCTGAGATGGCGCAAGAACGTGTGATTGGCCGGCTGGCGCAGATCCCGCGCGGCGAGGGTCGCAACTTCGAAGTTGATGGCGTGAGGGTGGCCGTGTTCCACACCCAGTCCGGCGAGGTGTTCGCAACCCAGCCGGATTGTCCACATCGCCAGGGACCGCTTGCCGACGGGTTACTCGGTGGTGCGTCGGTGATGTGCCCGTTGCATGACCGGGTGTACGACCTGCGTTCCGGCGGCCAGCTCAACGGCCCCTGCGCGTTGCGCACCTATCCCGTCCGCACCGCGTCGGACGGTGTCGTCTGGCTGGTGCCCGCGCCGCTCGAGAGCGCGCAATCCAGGCAGATGACGGATGCGGACTGAGCGGCACTCGTGCGACACTTCCCGATCTTCCTCACGTTGCAGGACCGCCGCGCGCTGGTGGTCGGCAGCGGTCCGATCGCCGATCGCAAGGCTGCCTTGCTGGAGCAGGCCGGAGCGACGGTCGAACGCCTGCCGCACTTCGATCCCGCGCGTCTGGCGGGATGTGCGCTGGCAATCGGCGCGGAGGCATCCGAAGCCGAGCTGCGCGACCTGTTCGATGCGGGTCGCCGTCTCGGCGTGCCGGTCAACGTAGTGGATCGGCCCGAGCTCTGCACTTTCATCAGCCCGGCGATCATCGATCGAGACCCGCTGACCATCGCCGTGGCGTCAGGCGGCGTGGCGCCGGTGCTCTCCCGTCTCGTGCGCGCCAGGATCGAGGCAGTCATCGCGCCGGGCTGGAGCGGGCTGGCCGCGTTGGCCGAGCGGCTGCGCGCCGAAACCGTGCGTCGTCTGCCCGACATTGCGTCGCGTCGGCGGATGCTGGAGCAAGCACTGTCCGGCCGCGCGGCGGAGCTCGCCCTTGCCGGTGACGAGGTTGCGGCCGAGACCGAGTACCGCCGCGAACTCCATGACGCGGAAGCCGGTGTCGTCGACCGGCGGGGCATGGTGTTCCTGGTCGGCGCCGGTCCGGGTGCGGCCGACCTCGTCACCTTGCGCGCGCAGCGATTGCTCGGCGAAGCCGACGTCGTGGTGCATGACCGGCTGGTCAGCGACGAGGTGCTCGGTCTGGCGCGGCGCGATGCCGAGTTCGTCTATGTCGGCAAGTCGCGCGGCAATCACTGCCTGCCGCAGACGGAGATCAACGCCCTGCTCATCCACCTGGCGCAAGCGGGACGCAAGGTGGTGCGGCTCAAGGGCGGCGATCCGTTCGTGTTCGGCCGGGGCGGCGAGGAGATCGAGGCACTGCGCGAGGCCGGCATCGCTTGCCAGGTGGTACCCGGCGTGACCGCGGCGCTCGCCTGCGCGGCGCAAGCCGGCATCCCGCTCACTCATCGTGACGCCGCCCGCCTCGTCACCTTCGTCACCGGCCACGCCAAGGACGGTGTGCCGGCACTCGACTATGACGCCTTGGTGCGCTCCAACGCGACGTTCGCGATCTACATGGGCCTCGCCAATCTGCCAGCGCTGCGCGATGCGTTGCTGGCGAATGGGCTAGACCCGGCGATGCCGGCGGCGCTGATCGAACGCGGCGGCACCGCCTTGCAGCGCGTCGCGCGCGGCACGCTCGACGAGCTGGCCGCACTCGCTCCCTCCTGGTCCACCGGCGGCCCCACCCTGGTTCTGGTGGGCGCGGCGGTCGATCGCTCGACGGTCGCCGGCGAGAGCGAGGTCGCGGCGCGGGAGCTGGTCAGCGCTTCTTGAGCGCCTCGGGATGGTGGATCGCCTCCGCGCCGGTCTTGTCGCTCTTCACCCGGTATTGCGGGTCATCCTTGGTTGCCTTGGCCACGTGTCCCTTCACCTTGGCGGTCGACGTGACCTGGCTTTTCACCGTGCCCTTGGTCTCCCCCTGCGAGGTGTTCCAGCGGACCTTGTCGCCGGGCTTCAACTGCTTCGCCATCGCGGTCTCCTGATCGAGTGTGCGCCATCCCATCTCGTCGGTCTGCGCGCGACGGCAATGTGGCCGTGCCGGTCACGATCGGCGGAGTTCTACCGAGCGCCCCGCAGCGCCGCCCGCAACACCGTGTCGAGCGCGGAGAGGAAGCGCGATCGGTCGGCCTTGGCGAGCGGCGCCGGACCGCCGGTGATTACACCGATCTCCCGCAGATGGCGCGCGACCTCGCGGCCGGCCAGCGCGTTGCCGATGTTGTCGGTGCTCCAGGTGTGCCCGGTGTGCGACAAAGCGCGCGCCGATTTGGCAAGGCAGCGCGAGGCGAGCGGGATGTCGGCGGTGACACAGACATCGTCGGGGCCGATGCGCTCGGCGATCCAATCGTCGGCGATGTCGGCGCCCTCGGCGACGGTGACCATCGTCACCCCCGGCAGCCCAGGCGGCCGGATCGGGCGCGAGCCGTTCGACACCACCAACACCGGCACGCCGAGCCGCTGGGCAACGCGGTAGACCTCGTCGCGCACCGGGCAGGCATCGGCGTCGACATAGATCGCGGTCACGCGGGCTCCTGCAGACGCAAGGTCGGCGCCCCCGCCGCAGCCGGCTCGACCACGCCGATGATCGCGGCATGCAGCCCGGCCGCTGCCATCGCGTCGACGCAGGCCCACGCCCGCTCCGGCGGGATGCCGGCGAGCAGCCCGCCCGACGTTTGCGGGTCCGCCAGCAATGCCAGCCGGACATCGTTGCCGCCTATCCCCGCCCGACGCATCACCCTCTCATTTTCCGGCGCGAGGGTGCTCTCCACCCCGCGCGCGGCGAGCTCCAGCGCGCCATCGAGCGCCGGTATGGCCGACAGCCACAGCCCGGCCGCTTTGCCGGCGGCGTCCAGCATCTCGAGCAAGTGGCCGGCGAGCCCGAACCCGGTCACGTCGGTGCAGGCGCTGGCGCCGTGCTGGCGCAGGATGCGGATGGCGTCGGCGTTGGTCCGGCGCATCTGATCGAGTGCCGCTTGCAGCCAGCGCGCCTTGGTCTGGCCGCGCATGTGGCCGGCCAGCAGGATGCCGGTGCCGAGCGGCTTGCTGAGCAGCAACGCGTCGCCCGCCCGCAACCCGGCCTTGCGCAGCACCTGCGACGGCTTGGCAAGGCCGGTCACCGCGAAGCCGAGCGCGGCCTCGGCGGCCTCGGCGGTGTGCCCGCCTACCAAGGTGCAGCCATCGGCCGCCAGCACGGTGGTGGCACCCTGCATCATCGCGGCGAGATCGCTGCCGAGCTTGGCGGTCGGCATGGCGGGGAGGGCGGCGATCGCCAGCGCGGTCCAGGGTCGGGCGCCCATCGCGTGCAGATCGGATAGCGCATGGGCGGCGGCGATCTGCCCGAACAGGAACGGGTCGTCGATGAAGGCGCGGAAATGATCCACCGTCTGCACCACCGCCATGCCGGGCGGCGGCAACGCCACCGCCGCGTCGTCGGGTTCACCAAGGGCGAGCAGGATGTCGGCGCCCGGCGTGTGCGGCAGGCCGGCGAGCGCGGCGCCAAGCACCTCCGCGCCGACCTTGGCGCCGCAGCCGCCGCAACGCATCGGATCGCGCGGGTCTTCCGCCATCGGCTTCATTGCGCCGTACATGCGCATCCAGCGCCGATCGAGATAGTCCTTCCAGCGCCACACCAGCCGACCATGCACCGCCAGGCCGTTGCGCCAGGCGATCGCGTCGCCGTCGCCAAGGCCAAGGATCACCAGCGCTTGCGCCTGGGGATGCCAGCGGCGCAAGGGACGTCCCCGCGCCGCGCGGCGAAGGTTTGCCGCGAGGGTGGAGCTGGCGCGCACCGCCCACACCCCAGCCTTCGGCCTCGGCGCGCCCGCCACGCTCGCGCAGTCACCGGCCGCGAACACCACCGCGTGGCTTGTGCTGCGCAAGCAATGGTCCACGACGATGCAGCCCGCCGCGTCGGTCGCCAGCCCGGCCTCGGCGAGGAAAGCCGGCGCGACCACGCCGGTGGCCCACAACACCTCGTCGGCGTCGAGGAACGTGCCGTCGGACAGGCGGAGCCGCCGGTCCTCGTGACCGCTCGCTCGCACGCCGCAGACCAGTTCCACCCCGGCCTCGACCAGCGCCGTGCGCGCGGCGGCGCGGGCGCGCGCGGGTGCGTCGGGCAGCGGCTCGCGCCCGCTGCACACCAGGGTCAGGCGGAAGCGGCGGCGAAACCGGTGCGCCAAGGCCAGCGCCAGCTCGGTCCCGCCGGGTCCCGCGCCGACCACGGCGATCCGCGCACCCTCGGCGAGCCGGGTCTCGGCCGATGCCAGTCGGTCCAGGAAGCGGCCGATCGGCTTGACGGGCAGGCCGGCGCCCTCCGGCATCGCCGGCAGTCCGCCGACATCAACTGAAAGAGAATCGAACGGCAGGTCCGGCCGTCCGGCGACCGCGACGGTTTGCCGCGTCAGGTCGAGCCCGGTCGCCTCGGCGAGGACCAACCTGGCATCGGCGGCGGCGGCGAGCGGGGCGAGATCGATATGCGCCTCGTCGAACGTATAGTCACCGCGCAGCAAGCCGGGCAGCATGCCCGAATAGGGCGTGTGCGGCTCGCGGGCGATCAGGGTGACGCGCACGCCGGGCTCCGGCCGCATGGCGAAGCGGCGCAGCACCTCGACATGCGCGTGTCCGGCACCGAGCAGGACGAGGTCGGTCGCGATCGGCGCGCGAGGCTTCATGCGCGCAAGGTAGAGCAGCGCCGGCCAGGCTTGAAGCCCACGCAGCCGGCGAGGTGTCGTTCAAGCGCCGGCTGATCCGTGCGACATTGCGGGCGGGCGAGAAGGAGCGGATCGAATGGCGGCAATGTCGCGGCGACGGGAGCACTCGTCGCGCCGTAGCACGCCTTGGAGCATCGTGCTCGGGATGGCGTTTGCCGTCGGGGCGGTGCTCGCAACCGTCGGATTAGCCCGAGTCGTGGACCCGAACGCGCTGTGGAAGATCGTCCACGGTCAGTGCGTGCCGAACCAGATGGAGCACAACAATCCCGCGCCCTGCGCCGCGGTCGATATCTCGGTCGGCCCGGACAAAGGCAGCGCGGTGCTGAAGGACGATTTCGGGCGAACCCAGTTCCTGCTGATCGCGACCGCCCGCATCAGCGGGATCGAGAGCCCCGAGATTCTCGATGCCGCCGCGCCGAACTACTGGCAGGATGCCTGGAACGCGCGAACATTTGTCCAGGCGCGTGCGCCCGCGAAGCTGTCGCGTGACGATATCGGCTTGGCGATCAACGCCGAGTCGGCGCGCACGCAGAACCAGCTCCACATCCACATCGACTGCATCCGGCCCGCCGTGCGGGACGCGCTGCGTGCCGCGCAAGCGGGGATTCGCGACTCGTGGTCGAAGATCGCGCTGCTTGGGCAGGATTTCAGCGTGCGCCGGATCGACCAGCCCGAGTTCGGCATCATCAACCCGTTCAAGCTGGTCGCCCGCGAACTCGTGTCGGGCGATGCCGGCATGGCCGCCGAGACCATCGTGCTGGTCGGCGCCAGCTTCGGTGGCGATCGGGACGGCTTCTATCTGCTTGCCCAGAAGGTCGAACCCGGAACGGCCAATCGCGGCCACGGCGAGGACCTGCTCGATCACGCCTGCGCCGTCGCCGGAAAAGGCTAGGCGAGCAGGTCCTGGTATTCGTCGTGGCGCTCGATGAACGACGCGATGAACGGGCATTCCGCGACGATCTTGCGCCCGGAGCGACGCACCTCGTCGAGCACGCCCCGCGCCAGCTTCGAGCCGATGCCGCGGCCGCCGAGCGCTTCGGGAACCTCCGTGTGGGTCAGCACGAGGTTGCCGTCGGCCTCGGCATATTCCACGAAGGCGGTGCTGCCGTCCGCCGCGAACTCAAACCGGTGGCGGCCCGGATTGTCGATTACGCTCTCGGCCATCTTCTATGTCCTCCTGATTGGCACCCATCCTGCGAAGGATCAATTCACTTGCGCCCCTGCGTGATGCCGTCCTATATGCCTCTACCCGTAACCAACTGAAAGGAGGTGATCCAGTGTCTCATTGTTTCGTGTCGGCGCCTGTCGCCGTGGCCTGGATCTCCGGAGCGAGGCTTCGCATCGCGGAGTAGTCCGTCCGCGGTTGAGCGGAACGCCCACAAACAATGTCGAAGGCCTCGGTGTTTGTCGCCGGGGCCTTCTCCATTTCTGGGCCTTCTCCATTTCTGGGACTGCTCCGTCCGGGGGGCGCATTCTCGCAGCGCCCGGAGGAGTGCTAGGCTTCCCGCCAACACGACCGGGGAGCGAGAAACATGCCGAGTGTTGCCGAAGAGAAGGAGGCGATCCGCGACCTCCTGGCGGAGTATTGTTTCCACATCGACGACGATCGCTTTGCCGAGATGGCGACCTTGTTCACCGAGGACGGCACCTGGGACACCGCGTTCGGCAAGGCCACCGGCCGAGCGGACATCGAAGCCCTGATCCGCCGCATCGCCGGGGACGAACCGCGATCACGTCGCATCCACGCGGTGAGCAACGTCGCCATCCGCCTCGACGGAGAGCAGGCGCGGGTGAAGTCGAACTGGATTCTGGCGCAGAACAGCGAGCGGGGCCCGATCATCAGTTCGGGCGGCGGCTATGCCGACGAGCTGGTCAAGCAGGGCGGGCGCTGGCTATTCAAGCTGCGCAAGATCGACCGTTACGTCCGCGACTGATATGCCACCCGCCGCGGGTTCTCACCCGGCTGTGCGGTGCTCGGCGAATGCCCAGCCCCCCGGCTCCACTCACGTTTGAACTGCAAGAGGCATTTTCGTTTCGAAATCGGAACGTTATTGACACGTCAAAGTTGGGCGACGCGTCAGGCTCGAAAAAGCGGCGGTGGCCAGGAGGGCAGGGAGGCCGGCGGCTTGGCGGACGCGGCCCGGCGACGCCCCAATGGGGCATGGGGTGGGGATTGGGGTGGGGTGTCGGGCGTTGCGACAGGCGACGCCTCGCCCGGCGCTGCGGCGAGCGCCGCCGGAGCGAGCGGTTGCGTCGAACGCGGCGGCTTCGGCGGCAGCCGCAGCGGCGCGGGCAGTGGATCGTTGGTCAGCCGGCGCCACAACGGGCGCAGCAGCCGACCCGCTTGCGGCGACGCCGCGAGCAGCGCCTGCATCTCCGCATCCTCGACCAGCGCCAGCAGCCAGGCGCCGAGATACCCGGCGCCGAACCGCGCCAGCACCGGGCCGCCCGGCAGCTTCGACCGTTCCGGTGGTGTCGACTCGGCCGGCTCGGCTGCCCGGCGCGGCGCCCGGTCCTTGCGCGGCGCAAGCGTCCCGGCGGCGAACTGCGCATGCAGCGCGGCGAGGCGCCGCGTCGTGCGCTGCAGGTACTTCCACAGCAGCAAGGCGAGCGGCCCCAGCACGTCGCGGTTCCGGGGGTTCCGGTCGACCCAATCGGCGAGCGTCCACCTCAGCCGCTCGACGAGCAGGCCGAAGCGGCACATCAAGCCGGTTGGGGTGGAGGGGGCTGGGGACATGGGCGGAGTGTATACGCCTCTGTTATCATTGGTGTCAACAAGATAGTTATTTTCGCTGCCATGGGCGCATGCGTTTAGACGGCGGGGTTGATGCGTATTGTCGCGGGCCTCGCCGAGGTCCGCGCCGACCATTGGCTAAGAACGGTCAGCGAAAAGGACTTGTGGTATGAGCCCGCGCAGAGCGAAAACGCAAGCAGGAGGAACATGATGCCGGAAGTGAGAGCGACCGAGGACGTCCCGCTCGCCGCCGACCAGGTGTGGCAGGTGATCGGGGAATTCTCGAACATCCGCAAATGGGCCGTTTTGGTGCAGAGCGAGACCACCGAACAGACACCGCAGGGCAAGGTCCGCAGCCTGACCATGCCGGACGGACGGGTGGTGCGCGAGCTGCTGGTCAAGGAGAGCGCGTTTTCCTACACGTATTCGCTCGAACGGCCGGACATGAAGGAGTACTTTTCCACGGTATCGGT
This sequence comes from Acetobacteraceae bacterium, assembly GCA_965218045.1. GTDB lineage: Bacteria > Pseudomonadota > Alphaproteobacteria > Acetobacterales > Acetobacteraceae > CAVRCA01. Next base: position 91,945 of record CBDCJX010000007.1, read on the forward strand.
CGCGCCGGTCAGTGACAGCGCGTCGCGCATCGAGCTGTCGATCCAGTTCGTGCCGACCGACGAAAGCGCCGGCGCCGAGATCGCCGAGCGCTTGCCACGCAACTTGCGCGGTAACATCAAGGCAATGAAAAAGGCGCTCGACCTGCCGACCTGAGTCATGCCCCGAGGTCGCGTTGATCCCGACCAGGGTGGCTACTACGATTGGTGGCAACACCTTGGGAGGAACCGATGCGGCCGAGGATAGCGATTGTCGGGACCGGCGCGGTCGGCGGATATGCCGGCGCCCACATGGTGCAGGCCGGCGAAGACGTGGTGTTCATCGACGCCTGGCCGGAGAATGTCGAGACCATGCGCAGCAAGGGTTTGCGCATCTCGCACATTCGCGATGTGCCCGAGTTCACCGTGCCGGTTACCGCGCTGCACCTTACCGACGTGCAGAGCCTAGCCAAGCAGGCGCCGATCGACATCGCCTTCGTTTGCGTCAAGGCATACGACACCGCCTGGGCGACGACGATGATCGCGCAATACCTCTCGCCCAACGGCTACGTCGTCTCGCTGCAGAACTGCATGAACGAGGAAACCGTCGCCAGCATTGTCGGCTGGGGCCGCACGCTCGGCTCGATCGCCAGCTCCATCACCGTTGATCTGTGCGAGCCCGGCCACGTGCGCCGCGCCGCCGGCAAGAGTGGCGCGCGGCACACCGTGTTCCGCGCCGGCGAGGTGCATGGCCGTATCACCGACCGGGCGCAGCAAGTGTGCAAGCTCGTCGGTTACGCCGACAGCGCGCAGGTGACGGCCAATCTCTGGGGTGAGCGCTGGTCGAAGCTGGTGACCAACGTGATGGGCAACGGCTTGTCGGCCTGCACCGGCCTGATCAGCAAGGACATCATTCGCGACGACACCTTGCGGCACTTCTCGTCGCGGCTCGGCAGCGAGGCGATTCGCGTCGGCCAGGCGCTCGGCTATGAGCTCGAGGAGATCCTGCATTTGCCGCCGGAGACCATCGCGCGCGCCGGCGAGGGCGACACGGCGGCGACACGCGAGGTCGACGAGCACCGGTTGGCCGAGACCCAGAAGGGTGGCGGCGAGCATCGCCCGTCGATGGGCCAGGACATGGTGAAGGGCCGGCGCACCGAGATCGAGTTCCTCAACGGTTTCATCGTCGGCAAGGGCCAGGAGATCGGCTACTCGACACCCGCCAACGCCGCGCTGACCGACATCGTCAAGCGGGTCGAGAAGGGCGAGCTGCAACCCGACAAGCGCCACATCATCGACCTGCGGCTGAACTGAGGGATCTGCGAGGCCACGGGCGGCAGCTTCTCACTCAATGGGATCGGGCGCATGATCCGAGGTGTGGGAACACGGAGGACGAGCCGATGAACGTGATGCGAAACACCAAATTCGAGCGGATCGAGACCCGCCGGATTTCGGGCGCGCTGGGCGCCGAGGTCGAGGGCGTCGATCTCTCGCAGGATTTGGACGAGCAGACCCTGCGCGAGGTACGCGGCGCGCTGCTCGATAACTGCGTGATCTTCTTCCGCAACCAGTCGTTCACCCCGGACCAGCTTCTCGCCTTTGCCCGACGCTGGGGCGAGATCCACTTGCATCCGTTCATGGAGGGGATGCCGAGCCATCCGGAAATCCTGGAGATCGTCAAGCGACCGACCGACAAGAAGAATTTCGGCGGTTCCTGGCACACCGACCAGATGTTTTCGCCGCAGCCGGCGATGGGCACCATGCTGTACGCCAAGGAGGTTCCCTCCGCCGGCGGCGACACGATGTTCACCAACCAGTATCTCGCCTACGAGTCGCTGTCGGATGGCATGAAGCGGATGATCGCCGACCTCAAGACGGTCTGCGTCGGCGACAATTTCAAGGGCCACGGCGGCAAGTCGCGCAAGGAGATACACGCCGGCCAGAGTGCGATGCGCGTGAAAGACCCCGGCGACGTGCAGACCACCTCGGTGCATCCGCTGGTCCGTACCCACCCGGAGACCGGGCGCAAGTCGCTCTACATCGGCAACCATGTGCAGCGCTTCGACGGCATGACCGACGCGGAGAGCGAGCCGCTGATCGCGTTCCTGATGCAGCACTCGACCCGGCCGGAGTTTACTTGCCGGTTTCGCTGGGAAACCGGGTCGCTGGCGTTCTGGGACAACCGGTGCGTCCAGCACTTCGCGATCAACGACTATCCGGCCGAGACGCGCATCATGCACCGCATCACCATCTGCGGCGACACGCCGCACTGATGCGCGTCTTCGCCAGCCTGCCGCTGGCCGATTGGCGTGCGGCGGGGCCGGCCGCCCGCGCGGCGGAGGATGACGGCTACGACGCGGTGATGACCGTGGAGCTCAACCACGATGTCTTCGCGCCACTCGCCTTTGCCGCGCTGGCGACGGAACGGGTCGAGCTGACGCCGTCGATCGCGGTGGCCTTCCCGCGCAGCCCGACCGTCACGGCGAGCCAGGCGTGGGATCTGCAAGCGAATTCGCGCGGCCGTTTCGTGCTCGGCCTCGGCAGTCAGGTGAAGGGCCACAACGAGCGGCGCTTCGGCATCTCCTGGAGCCCGCCGGCGCCGCGACTGCGCGAATACGTGCAAGCGTTGCGCGCGATCTGGCGCTGCTGGGAGAACGGCGAAAAACTCGACTTCCAGGGCGAGCACTACAAGCTTACCCTGATGACGCCGGATTTCTCGCCGGCGCCGACCCGGCTGCCGATGGTGCCGGTGACGATCTCGGCGGTGGGCGCGGCGATGCTGCGTGTCGCCGGCCAGGCGTGCGACGGCGTTCGGCTGCACCCGATCTGCTCGCGGCGATATCTTGAGGAGGTGTGCCTGCCGCAGCTGAGCGAGGGAATGCGCCGTAGCGGTCGGTCGCGCGAGCACTTCGACATCCATGGCGGCGGTTTCGTGGCGACCGGTCGCGACGAGCAAGCTGTTGCGGCGGCGATGGATACCGTGCGTCGCCGCATCGGCTTCTACGGATCGACGCGCAGCTACCTGCCCATTCTGGCGCTGCACGGCCTCGAGGAACTCGCGGCCAAGCTGCACGAGTTCTCGGTGACCGGTCGCTGGAGCGAGATGGCCGCGCTGGTGTCGGACGACGTGGTGCGAATCTTCGCCGCCTGCGGCACCTACGGCGAGATCGCGGCGTCGGTCGAGCAGCGCTTCGGCGGTGCCGCGGATTCGATTGACATCAACTTCCCCGCCGACGCGCCGCCGGGCCTGAGGCACGAGGTCATCAGCGACATACGCCGCATCCCGCACGCTTTCGCCGGCTTCGATGCCAGCTGGTGATGCGGCTCACGTCGGGCGTTGCCCTAGCAGAACCTCCTGAATGCCGCGCTTGCTGATCTTGCCGGTGTCGGTAAGCGGGATCTCACCGTCCTCGACCAACGCGATCAGGCGCGGCACCTTGTAGGCGGCACCCTGTTCGCGGCAATGGCGAAGCAGCTCGTCGACCGTGGCGCGCGCGCCGTCCTGCAACACGACCATCGCCGCGAGCACCTCCTCGCGCTCCGGGTCCGGCAGTCCCACGACCACGGCTTGTCGCACGGCAGAATGCGCGTGCAGGATTTCCTCGACCTCGGCGGGGGCGACGTTGATGCCGCCGGTCTTCACCAGCTCCTTGATACGCGAGCGGAAGCGCAGCCCGCCCTCCGGCTCCAGGAAGGCGAGATCACCGGTGTAGAACCAGCCCTCCGCGTCCTTCACCGACGCGGTGTTCTCGGAATCCTTGTAATAGCCCGGTGTCACGTAGCCACGGATGCGAACCTCGCCGACCTCGCCGTCCGGCAGCTTCGCGCGCGTCGTCGGATCGACGATCTCGATCTCGGTGCCCGGCAGGGCGGTGCCGCTGAGGCGCGCGCGCGCCTCGAGCGGTGCCTTGCAGTCGGTCACCGCGCTGTTGCCATAACCCTCGGTGAGCCCGTAGCACGAGGTAATCTCGGGCGCGCCAATGCTCGCCATCACCGGCACCGATTGCGGCAAGGTGATGCCGGTGCGCAGCGACGAGAGATCGTATCGCGCGCGCTCGGGATGCGTCTGCAACGCGAGCGCCATGTTCGGCATGGCGTAGAGCACGGTGCAGCGCTCGCGCTCGATCAGGGCGAGGCTCTGCGCGATGTCGAAACTCTCCTGCAACACGATGCTGCCGCCGTGCGTCATCATCGCCAGCAGCGCGTTGGCGCAGCCGAAACTCCAGAACAGCGACACCACCATCAGCAAGCGGTCGTGCTCCGTGATGTGCAGTCGCTCGCCGATGCCGTGCATGTTGCGCACCAGCCCGTCATGCAGCAGCGGCACCGCTTTCGCGCGCGCCGTCGAGCCCGAGGTGAACAGCAGGTAGGCTACGTCGTCCGGCTGAACCGAATCGCGCGCGGTGTCGATCGCCGCCTCCGGCACGTCTTCCCCGCGCTGCAACAGTTCGGCGTAGGACAGCGCGCCGGACGGCACGGTCGCGCCAAGGCAGACCACGTGGCGCAGCGCCGGCAATGCGGTCGCGCGATCGCCGATCGTCGCGAGCTCGGCCACGTAGTCATGGCGCAGGTAGCGATCGCTCATTACCAGCACCGCGGCCTCGGACAGCGCCAGCGCGTGCTGTAGCTCGCGCGCCCGCCACCAGGTGTTGAGTGCCACCAGCATCGCGCCCAGCATCGTCGCCGCGAAGTCGACCAGCAGCCACTCGGCGCGATTGCTCATCAGCACGGCCACCGCGTCGCCGCGGCGCACGCCGAGCGCCTGAAAACTTCGCGCCAACCGACGCACTTCGCGCTGGAACTCCGCAAACGTGTAGCGCCGCTCGGCGTCGATCAGGAATGTGCGGTCCGGATGTTTCGCCGTAAGCTCCGCCAGCAGCGCGGGGAGTGTGCGGCTTGCCGGCTCGTTCAACTCCGGCCGGTCGGGATCTGGTTGAATGGCTTGTCCTTGTCGACGCGGATGTCACCGGGCAGCCCGAGCACACGCTCGGCGATGATGTTGCGCATGATCTCGTCCGAGCCCCCGGCGATGCGCGCCGCCGGCGAGGAGAGCAGCGTCTCCTGATACATCGCATGCAGCGGCACCATCGCCGGGTCCATCACCGCGCCGGCCGCGTCCATCAGGTCCATGCCGTACGAGGCGATGTCCTGCGTCATGCTCGCCTTGACCAGCTTGGAGATCGAGTTTTCCGGCCCCGGGTCCTTGCCTTGCGACAACGCGGTGAGCGTACGGTACTGGGTCAGCTTCAGCCCCTGCGCGCGCACCCACCAGTCGGCGATCTTCTCGCGTACCGCACTGTCGCGGATCGCCGGCGCGCCGTCGATGGTCAACTCGCGCGCGAGGTCGACCAGATCGTCCGCATCCGGCCGATAGGCGATGCCGCCGACCGCCAGCCGTTCGTTCATCAAGGTGGTGAGCGACACGCGCCAGCCCTGGCCCACGCCGCCAAGGCGCTGGCTGTCGGGGATGCGCACATCGGTAAAAAACACCTCGTTGAAGTGGCGCGCGCCCGACATCTGGTGGATCGGCCGGATTTCGATCCCCGGTGATTTCATGTTGAGGAAGAAGAACGTCAGCCCGGCGTGCTTCTGCACGGTCGGGTCGGTGCGCGCGACCAGGATGCCCCAATCCGACAGGTGCGCCCCAGAAGTCCAGATCTTCTGGCCGTTGATCACCCAGTCGTCGCCGTCGCGCTCGGCGCGCGTGCGCAACGCCGCGAGATCGGACCCGCCGGCCGGCTCCGAGAACAGCTGGCACCACACCTCCTCGCCGCGCAATGAGGGTGGCACGTGGCGGTCGAGCTGTTCCGGCGTCGCATAGGTCATCATCGTCGGGATGCACATGCCGAGCCCGATCTCGAACACGCCGTTCGGCACGGCGTAGTCGGATTCTTCCTGGTTGTAGATAACCTGCATCATCGGCGAGGCGTCGCGGCCGCCCCACTTCTTCGGCCAAGTAAGTCCGGCAAATCCGGCCGCCGCCTTTTTTGCCTGCCATTCCTTGGCGCGCGCGACCTCAGCTTGGCCGATATGGCCGCGAAAGTTCACCGGCTTGGCGCGGCCCTTCAGCTCGGCATTGGCTTGCAGGAAGGCGCGGGCCTTGGCGCGAAACGCGGCTTCCTCGGGTGCGTCGTTGAAGTCCATTGTTGCCTCCTATGCCGCGTTGCGGGTTTCGAGCTGGTCGACCAGCCGGTCTTTCCAGAACGGCGCCGCGCCGAGAGTCAACGCGAGGTGCTTGGATCGCCGGTAATACAGGTGGCAGTCGAACTCCCAGGTGAAGCCGACCCCGCCATGCGTCTGGATGTTTTCCTTCGATGCGAGATGGAACGCCTCGGTCGCCGACACCCGCGCGGCAGCGGCAGCCAGGGCCAACTCGGCGCCGCCCTCGGTGAGCGCCCAGGCGCCGAAATACGCGTTCGCGCGGGCGAGTTCGAGCGCGACATAGACGTCGGCCAGCTTGTGCTTGATCGCCTGGAACGAGCCGATCGGGCGGCCGAAGGCGAAACGCTCCTTCGCGTAGTCGCGCGCCATGTACAGGCACGCCTCGGCCCCGCCGACCTGCTCGAAGGCGACGAGAATCGCAGCACGGTCCAGCAAGGTCTGCACGATGGGCCAGGCATCGCCGCTGCCGAGCCGCTCCGCCTTGGCGCCGGTGAGGTCGAGCCGGGCCTGATCGCGGCTCGGATCGACGCTGCGCAGCGCTTGGCGGGCGACACCTTGGGCCTCCAGGTCGACCTTGTACAAGCCCACGCCGGCGTCGTCGCGCGCCGCCACCACCGCGAAATCGGCGATGCTGCCGTCCGGCACCGGCCATTTCTCGCCGGTCAGCACTCCGCCCGCCGCGCGCAGCTTCACCGCCGCCGGCGTGGGTCGGCCGGGACCCTCGGCCAGCGCAAAAGTGCCGATCAGCCTTCCCTCGGCCAGATCGGGCAGCAGGCTCTGCTTCTGCGCCTCGCTGCCGGCGGCGAGGATGGCCTCGGTCGCGAGATAGACCGAGGAAGCGAACGGCACCGGCGCCACCGCGCGGCCGATCTCCTCGGCGAGCACGCACAACCCCTCGTAGCCAAGCCCGGCCCCGCCGTACTCCTCGGGGATCGCGGCGCCAAGCCAGCCCATCTCGGCCATCGCGGTCCACACCTCGCGGGCGTACGGGGCGCCGCCTTCGAGAACGTGCCGCACCACTTTGGCGCCGCATCGGTCGGTGAGGAAGCTGCGCGCCTGGTCACGCAGGAGCTGCGAGTCCTCGGAGAATTCGAAGTTCATGGTTTCACCTCCGTCCTGCGTCGGACGCTATCGCCTGCGCATCAGCCAGGGAAGATGCGACGGAACACCGCTGGCGAACCCTCGTCGAGCCGCAGATGCGGCCGCACGCGGGCGTTCCATGGGCTGCCGTTGCGCGCGCGATCCCACTCCGGCGTGTCCGGTACCCCGGCGTTCTCGAACTCGTACACCGTGAGATACTTGGGCTGGCCCTCGATCGCGAGATAGCGCCGCGCGCGGATCACGCCGGGCACCGTGAGATAGCCGGGGATGTAGCAGGTGTTGTACCAGTCGTTGAACTCCTCCTCCATCGCCGAGGGGATATCGATGCGCCCCATCTGCAGGAAGCGCGGCATCTCCATCGTGTTCTCGGCGGGACTGGTGCGGCTTGGAAAAATCTGGCGGTAGCCGTTGAGCAGGTAGTTGCGTCCGACATGACCGCCCGACGCGCGGGTCCGCTGCGCCGAGGGCTGGAAGCGCACGGTGTCGAGAAACGCCGCGCTGCGCAGCACCGTGTGGTCCTCAAGCTCGTACATGGCGAGGTATTTCGGCCCGCCGCGAACCGCCTCGTAGCGGCCGGCGCTGAGGAAGCCCGGCACTTCGAGCAGCCGATGGATGTGCTCCTCGTTATACCATGTGTTGAACGCCGCCTCGTGCTCGGCGTCGACGTCGGTCCAGACCATGAGCAGGCCGGTGCCACGGGTCTTGGCCATTTCCGTTCCCTCGCTTGTTGCGCCGACGCTAACACCATCCAACCGACGCGGCCACCGCCGCGCCGTTGTGCGCCATCGGGCTTCATGCTGGGCTGGGTTGAGAAGGGTAGGGAGAGCAGCGATGAGCCACGGCGGCAATTTTTCCGGCGCGTCGGACACGGCCTGGCTCGCCGCGCATGTGGAACCTATCATCGAGCCCGACTTGCCGATCATCGACCCGCACCACCATCTGTGGGTCCGTCCCGACAACACCTACCTGCTTGCCGAGCTGCTCGCCGATCTCGGCAGCGGGCACAATATCGTTGCGACCGTGTTCGCCGAGTGCCACTCCATGTATCGCGCCGAGGGACCGGAGGCGTATCGCTCGCTGGGCGAGACCGAGTTCGTCACCGGCGTCGCGGCAATGAGCGCCAGCGGCGGCTTCGGCCCCGCCCGCGCTTGTGCTGTGATGTTCGGCAACGTCGACCTCATGCTCGGCGCGGCGGTGCGACCGGTGCTGGAGGCGCATCTCGCCGCATCCGGCGGGCGGTTTCGCGGCATCCGCTTCTCGACCGCGTGGCACGATCAGGTGCGCGCCGTGGCGCCGCGACCGCGCATGATGGCGGAGACCAGCTGGCGCGAGGGCTATGCTTGTCTCGGCGCGCTGGGGCTGTCGTTCGATGCCTGGGTGTATCACCCGCAGCTCGGGGAGGTGGCCGAGCTCGCCGATGCATTTCCGGAGACGGATTTGATCCTCAATCACGTCGGCAGCCCGATCCTCGGCGGCCCGTATGCGACGCGACGCGACGCGGTGTTCGACGACTGGAAGGCGGGAATGGCGGAGCTGGCGCGCCGTCCCAACGTATTCGTCAAGCTCGGCGCCCTGCCGATCCGATTGCCCGGCCACGGCGGTGGCGCGCGCGCAACGCCACCCTCCTCGACGGAGGTCGCGCAAGCATGGCGACCGTATATCGAGACCTGCATCGAACTGTTCGGCCCAACGCGCTGCATGTTCGAGAGCAATTTCCCGGTGCAGAAGCGGTGGTGCAGCTATCAGGTGGTGTGGAACGCCTTCAAGCGGCTTGCCTCCGGTGCGTCGGCGGAGGACAAGACCGCTTTGTTCAGCGGCGCCGCCGCGCGGGCATATCGCATGCAATGAAACGAATAAGAGAACGCCCACCGGGCGATGATCCCGTGCCAGGACAACCCTGAGTGGGAGCGGCGGACCGGCCCTTGTGCGGGTGCAAGCCGTGTGTGCTAGGCTACCCGCCGGTATATAAGGAGGAAGCCGATGAACGAAGTCGCGATGAACGCGCCCAATATGTGGCGTCTGGACACGCCGGGCCATTCGGGTTGGGCGCGTACCGCCCGTGCCGGCGACGCCGACAAATACTTCATGGTCTCCACCGACAGTCATGCCAACGAGCCGCCTGATTTGTGGGAGAAGCGGATCGACGCCAAGTACCGCGATCGGGTGCCGCGGATTATCGTCGACGATCAGGGCGTGCAGTGGCGCTACTGCGAGGGCTACCGGCCGGACAAGGTCCGCGTGATGAGCTTCGAGGGCGAGGACTGGGTCCGCTCCAAGGCCGGGGCCGACGTGCAGGACCGCATCCGCGACAATCGGGCCGACGGGATCGACGTCGAGATCATCTTCCCCAACAAGGGTCTGGCGATGTGGGCCACACCCGACCCGGTGTTCGCCAACGCGCAGTGCCGCGTGTGGAATGATTGGGCTTGGGAGCAGTTCGGCCCGCATCCGGAGAGCATGTTGCCGGTGGCCGCCATTGCGGCCGGTGACCTCGAAGGCTCGATCGCCGAGATCCAGCGCGTCGCCAAGATCGGCTTTCGCGCGTTGTCGCTGCCGTGCAAGCCGATCTGGGGCGGACATGACGTGGAGCACGTCAACTACAACCTGCCGCATTTCGACCCGATGTGGGCGGTGATCGAGGAAACCGGCCTGCCGATCACGTTCCATATCTCCACCGGCCGCGACCCGCGCGCCTCGCGCGGCAATGGTGGCGCGGTGATCAACTACGTCACCCACTCGCTCTCGCCGACCATCGAGCCGGTCGCCAACATGTGCGCCTCCGGCGTGCTGGAGCGGTTCAAGGGCCTGCGCTTCGCCACCATCGAGGCGGGCATCGGCTGGGTGCCGTGGCTGCTCGACGCGATGGACGAAGGTTATCGCAAGCACCACATGTTCGTCCGGCCGAAGCTGCAGGGCCTGCCGAGCGACTATTACCGCGCCCATGCGGTGGCCTCGTTCCAGGAAGATCCGACCGGTCTCGCGCTCGCCGAGAAGTACAACCTCGTCGACAACTTCATGTGGGCCAACGACTACCCGCATCATGAGGGCACCTGGCCGCACTCGGCCGAGGCGATCGAGCGCACCATGCCCAACCTGACGGAGCCGCAACGGGCCAAGATCCTCGGCCTCAACGCCGCGCGCTTCTTCAAGCTCGAGGTCCCGGCGCGCCAGCGCCTCGCGGCCTAGACCTCGGCAGCGGCCGGTTCGCGTTCGCGCGGACCGGCCCGCCCCGCGGCGGCGGCACGGCCATGGGAACTCCGCTGCTCCCGCCTGGTTTCAATGCGTGATCGTGAACCGGTGGGAGTGGGAATGGGATGAGTGACACACAGCCGAATGTCGGGCGGCTGCTGGATGCCCAGGGAGACGCCGTGCGCCGCAATGTCGCACAAGCTCAAGGCACCGTCGCCGAGGTGCGTGACTACATTCGCGAACAACCATTCAGCGCGGCGCTGCTGGCCATCGCCTTCGGCTACATCATCGGCCGGCTGCGGATCATCTAGTCGCGGTCGCTGCCCGGCGCACGGGCGCTGGTCGGGCGGGTAGAACCCGGCGCATACTTGCTCCAACGTCCACGCGAGGGGAAACGCCCCCGCAAGGAATGGAGGAAGGAACGATGCTGGGATTGATGCAGCAGCGGCCGTTGCTGCTCTCAAGCCTGATCGAGTATGCCGCACGCTATCATGGCACCACCGAGATCGTCTCGCGGTTGCCCGACGGCGCGATCCATCGCAGCGACTATGCGCGCGTTGCGTCCCGAGCGCGACGCCTCGCTCAGGCGTTGCGTCGGCTGGGTGTCGCGTACGGGCAACCGGTCGCCACCTTGGCGTGGAACGGGTTTCGTCATCTGGAACTGTATTTCGGCGTGACCGGCGCCGGCTCGGTGTTGCACACGGTCAATCCCCGGCTGTTTCCGGAACAGATCCATTACATCATCGAACACGCCGGCGACGAGTACGTGTTCTTCGACCTGAGCTTCACCGCGTTACTCGAAGAACTGGCGCCAAAGCTGGACAAGGTGCGCGGCTTCATCGCCTTATGCGATCGAAGCGAGATGCCGCAAGCGAAACTGCCCAACCTGCTGTGCTACGAGGATCTGCTCGCGGCCGAACCGGGTGAGTACGTTTGGCCAGAGTTCGACGAGAACACCGCCTCCACGCTCTGCTACACCTCGGGCACGACCGGCAATCCGAAAGGCGTGCTGTACAGTCACCGCTCGCAGATGCTGCACAGCTTCGTCGCGATGGCGGCCGACGTGATGGCGGTCTCGGCGCGCGACAGCATCATGCTGATCGTGCCGCTGTTCCACGCCAACGCCTGGGGCCTGCCGTTCGCTGCCGCCGGCACCGGCGCCAAGCTGGTGTTGCCGGGCATGCAGCTCGACCCGCAGAACATCTACACCCTGATGCGCGACGAGGGTTGCACCCTGGCAGGTGCGATCCCCACCATCTGGCTCAACCTGTTCACCTGGATCGAGCAGAACCGGGGAAAACTCGATCTCTCCGAGATACGCCTCACCCGTGTGCTCAGCGGCGGCACCGCCGTCCCGCGCTCCTCGATCGAGAAGTTCGAGAAGCTGTTCGGCGCCTTTCTGCTGCAAGCGTGGGGCATGACCGAGACGAGCCCGATCGCCACCGTCGGCAGCTTGCTCCCCAAGCACGCCGGTCTCGACCTCGACCGGCGCTTTGATGTGCAAGCGTTGCAAGGCCGGTCGGTGATCGGCTGCGAGGTGCGGCTGGTGGACGATGCGGGGCAGGAGCTGCCGCGCGACGGCGCAACGGTGGGCGAGCTGCAAGTACGCGGCCCCTGGGTGATCTCCGGCTATTTCCGGGGCGAGGGCGGGCAGGTGGTCGACGCGGATGGCTGGTTCCGCACCGGCGATGTCGCCGTGGTCACGCCGGACGGGTTCGTGCAGATCACCGATCGCGCGAAAGACGTGGTGAAGTCGGGCGGCGAGTGGATCGGCTCGATCGAGATCGAGAACCTCGCGGTGGCGCACCCGGCGGTTCACGAGGCGGCGGTGATCGCGGCGCGTCATCCCACCTGGCAGGAACGGCCACTGCTGCTCGTGCATGTCAAGCCGGGGGCGAGCGTGACCAAGCAGGAGATGCTCGACTTCCTGGCGGGCAAGATCGTCAAATGGTGGATGCCGGACGACGTCATTTTCGTCGATGAGCTGCCCCACACCGCCACCGGCAAGCTGCTGAAGACCAAGTTGCGCCACGAATACGGGGACTGGCTGGAGCGGCGGGTGGGCTGACCGTCGCTCCAGCGTCTCCGCTAGGTCAGGAGGCGGTTGCCGGCTGACGGAATACAGGCACGTCGTGATGGCGGTCCTGCAGCGCCTCGGCACCCTCGGTCGGCACGGTCTCGGCGAAGTTCAGCGCGGCGTCGATGTCGCCTTCCCACACCTCGCGCGGCAGCTCGTAGAGCAGCTCGATGCCGTAGCCGTTCGGATCGTGGATGTAGAGGCTGTGCGTCATGCCGTGCTCGACGCGCCGGTTGAACTTGACGCCCCGGTCTTGCAGGTATTGCAGCTGCTTCAGCCAGGCGTCGCGGTTCGGCAAGGTGACGGCGATGTGGTTGATCGCGCAGGGGGCGCCGAACATGCTCCACTCTGCCGGCGGGGCGGGCAGGGCGGTGTTCTCGACCAGCGCCACGTCGTGATGGTTCATGCTGCCGTTGTGATCGCCGCTGTAGAATCGCATTTTTGGCGGGTTCGGCCGTTGCGGCGTCTGCTTCAGCTCGCCGACCTGCTTGAAGCCGAGGATCTCGGTCCAGAACCGATGGCTCTCCTCGATGTCGCGGACGTTGAGGACCAGGTGGTTGATCCCTGACGGGGTGACCGCCTCGTTGTTCGTGCTTTCCATGGAAGCTCCTATTATTGAAACGTGAGACATTGTGCTTGCGCTCCACCAACGATAGCGGGGCGCGGCCGGTTCAGGCAATTCCAGCGCGCGGCTATTCAGCGGGCACGAAGATCGAGTGACGCATCCGCTCGTCGACGGCTTTCGAGAGGTGTCCCTTGCCCGTCGTGTCCTCGACCAGGATCACCTCGCCGGCGCCGATCACCCGGCTTTCCCCGTCGCTGGCGGTGATCCGTACGCCGGCGTCGAGATTGATGATGTATTGCCGCCGGGGTGCGGGGTGCCAGTCGAGATCGTACCCCGCTTGCGTCTCGCGGAAGATGATGCCGTTCGCCGGCAGGCGTTTGGACATCTTGCCGCCCGGGCCCTGCTCGGCCCATTCGATCTCGATGTCGCGGAAGTGCGACTCGCCTTGGGCGTCGGCGTAGAGATTGTGGATGCGCATCGTCCGTTCCCCTCCCTGGTCTTGCGCCGATGCTAGGCCCGCATTGGGGCGGACGCTACCTGGACACGCTCGGATGGCTTGACGCCTGGGGCGCGCATACGGACCCTGCCGGACGGAGCAGCAGGGGTCACGGCATGAGCGCCGACGGGGCGGAGGCAACAAGCGCGGCCGGTCGGCTCGGCGGCGGCAAATCTCCGGTGCTCGAGGCGCCAACTGCGTTGCCGACGGCGGGGCTGGTGCAGCTCGCACTCTCGGTGGTGCTGCTGGGCAGCGCCTGGCCGCTCGCCAAGTTCGCGGTGATCCACGGCACCTCGCCGCTCTGGTTCGCCACCGGGCGCGCTGGTCTTTCGGCGGTCGGCGCCTGGGTTCTGCTCGCAGCACTCGGTCGGGTGCGACTCCCGGGGCGCGCCGACCTGCCGTCGGTCATAGCGGTCGGGGCGTTCCAGCTCGCGCTGTTCTTCTTCTTCACCCATCTCGCGGTCGCCTGGGTGCCGGCTGGACGCACCGCCGTTCTGGCCAACACGACGACATTGTTCGTTGTGCCGCTCTCCTTGCTGGTGCTGCACGAAACCATTCCGGCGCGGCGCTGGGTGGCGGCCGCACTCGGCGTGGCCGGGGTGGCGGTGCTGACCGGGCCGTGGGCGATCGACTGGTCGCGGCGGACCGTGCTGGTCGGCCACGCCTTCCTGCTGGCGGCGGCGTTCTCCTGGGCGGTGGCGATCATCGTCGTCCGCCGGTTCCCGCCGCGTCTGTCGATGTTCGCGCTGCTGCCTTGGTGTTTCAGCCTCGCGACCCTGCTGCTGTTGCCGGTGGTCGCCTGGCGGTCGCCCGATGGCGGGTTCGGGCCGAACCACACCGCTTGGGCGGCGCTGCTCGCGGTCGGGCTGATCGCCGGGCCCATTGGTACCTGGTGCGTGATGCAGGCGACGGCAGCGCTGCCGACCGTGGTCTCCTCGGTCGGGTTCCTGGCGACGCCGGCGACCGGCCTCGTGCTGTCCAGCTTGTTGCTCGGTGAGCCGATCACCCTCGACCTGATGGTGGGCACCACCTTGATCCTGGCCGGCGTTGGCGCCGCCGCCTGGCCGGCGCGTCGGAGCCGGCGATGATCCTGCACGTCGTCGAGGCGGGCGCCGGCTCGCCGGTCGCGCTGCTGCACGGCCTGTTCGGGGCGGCGCGCAATTTCGGCGCGTTGCAGCGCCGGCTGGCCGGAAGCGGCCGGATTATCGCCCTCGATCTGCGCGACCACGGCGCCAGCCCGCACGACACTGATCTGAGCTACCAAGCGATGGCGCGAGACGTATTGGACACGCTCGCTGGCCTGGAGGCGTTGCCCGCCGCACTGCTCGGCCACTCGATGGGCGGCAAGGTGGCGATGCGCGCCGCCCTCGACGCACCCGCGTTGGTGACCCGTCTCGTCGTCGCCGATATCGCCCCGGTGAGTTACCCGCCGGCGTTTCGCGAGCTCGCGCGGGCGATGCTGGCGCTGGAACTGCCCCCCGGCTCGACGCGCGAGTCGGCTGATGCAGCACTGGCGGGGGCGGTTCCCGACCCCGGGCTGCGTGCGTTCCTGCTGCAGAACCTGCTTCTCGGCGAGACGCCGGGCTGGCGCATCGGCTTGTCCGAGATCGCCGCGGCGCTGCCGGGCATCGAGGGCTGGGAGGCACCGGCGAGGGCGAGCTACGCCGGGCCCACGCTGTTCGTCGCCGGGGCGCGATCCGACTACATCACGGCCGAGCGCCGCCCGACGATCCGGGCGCTGTTCCCCGCCGCGCGCTTTGTCACCCTGAAGGACGCGGGCCACTGGCTGCACGCCGACAACCCCGACGGCTTCGCGTCGATCGTCGAGCCGTTCTTGTCGCGATCGTAGGATTGCCGGCGCGAGCGGCACGCGACCTGTTCGCATGACGTCTCTAAAACGGAACAATCAGGTTGCGCGTCGGCGCGACGCGTTAACACCGGCTCAAAAAATCTTCCCATTCGGTGCGCGCGGCCCCGGCCGGCTTGCCGGCCCGGCGGGCGGCGTCCCGGCGGCGGAAGTTCGGTCGGGCGCTTCGGCGCCAGCGGGCGCGTCGCCGGCGCGCGCTACCGCGTCGGCGGTCGAGGCCGCAGCGCGGGCACGCGGGTGAGCAAGGCAGGGTGGTCAAGTGTCACGCCCAACAACAGCGCCGTCATCTCCGGGTCGGCCAGCAGATGACGCAACTGCCCACCAGAGCAGGTCGCCTCCGGCGTCTCGCCCGGCGATGTAGACGTCGACCCTCCGAGAGGCGTATTGCTTACTCAAGCTTGAAGGCTGCAGTTTCTCGTTATGAGGCGGGCCGGCTTGCGGCGCGACGAGAGGTGGCCTGCTGTTCCCGAACGAGCGGTTCGAGGGAGGTAACGCATGGTCGTTCGCAACCCGGTGGAATGGACAATCGATCAATTCAGGTCTACGGGGTCGTCCATAACGGCGACGACGCGGGACCTGCGGCACTCCCAGGAAGACCTCCCGATCGAGGTTATGCCGGTTCGGCGGATCGATTTCGCTGATCTCAAGGATGCCATCGCGGCGGGCTTCGATGATTTCCGAGCCAACCGAACCGATGTCCTCGTCCTTTGCGTGCTTTATCCGCTCCTCGGCCTCGTCCTAGGGCGGATGGCCTCCGGCTATGGCTTGGTGCCTTTGCTGTTTCCTCTCGCATCTGGCTTCGCGCTCGTCGGTCCACTCGCGGGGTTGGGGCTTTACGAAATGAGCCGGCGGCGGGAGCAGGGCTCTGACGTGGGCTGGGCCGATACGTTTGCCGTGCTGCGCTCGCCCTCTCTGGGAGCAATCCTGCTGCTCGGGGTGATCCTGGTCGCGCTCTTCCTGCTCTGGCTGGGTGTCGCTCAGGGGATTTACACGGTTACGCTCGGGCCCGAGCCGCCTGCTTCCATCGGTTCGTTCGTGCGCGATGTATTTACCACGCGCCCGGGTTGGATGCTCATCATCGCGGGTGTCGGCGCAGGGTTCTTCTTTGCCTTGGTGGTGTTGGCGATCAGCGTGGTGTCATTTCCGCTGCTGTTGGATAGAAAGGTAGGCCTAGACACTGCGGTGCGGACGTCGATTAGAGCGGTGGTGTTGAACCCCCGACAGATGGCCATATGGGGATTTTTGGTGGCCGCCGGCTTGGTTCTCGGATCGATCCCTCTGTTCTTCGGCCTTGTCCTGGTGCTTCCTGTGCTTGGGCACGCTACCTGGCATCTCTATCGAAAGCTGGTACCCCGCTAAGCGAGAGCACGATTTTCGTTGCGTTCGCCGCTGGTCGCCGCCGTAGCAGAGTAATGCTGGCAGTCACGCTCCGCCGTGACCGGTCTGCTCGCCCGGCAGGCGGCGATCGAGGCCGCGCTTCCTCAACTGAAGGCCCATCCGCACTTCCGGCTGAATGCGTGGGTGCCGCACGCAACGCTGTCGGGCGTGCTCGACGATCCCGCAAGGGGGCTCGCCGCGTTGCTCCCAAGCTGGCGACCGATCGAGGGTTCGCTGGTGCAAGTTGATCTCGTGCGGTTCCGCCCGCCTGGTCGAAATAGTGCACAGCCACGCCCTGCGCCGCTCGGCTTAGGCGCGGCTCGATGGCTCCGCAGCCTTCTTCGCAAGGTCCGAAGCGCGCCAGAGGTACCACGCGGCGGTGCTGCGCCAGGGCGCCCAGGGCAGGCCGAGATCGGCCAGCACGCGGGGTTTCGGCTGCGCCTGCATCCCGTGCAACACGCGATACCCCTCGCGCACGCCGAAATCGTCGACCGGGAGGATGTCGGGCCGGCCCAAGGTCCACATCAGCATCATCTCGACCGTCCAGCGCCCGACCCCGCGTATCGAGACCAGCCGCTCGATCAACGACGCGTCGGACAGTCGGGCGGCGGCCCGGCGGGTCGGCACCGTGCCGTCGATCGCGCGCGCGCAGATGTCGCGGATCGAGGCGATCTTGCCGAGCGAGAAGCCGCAGCCGCGCAGCACGCTTTCCTCGGTGGCGAGCACCATCTCGGGCGTCGGGAACGGTAGGCCGGGATACAGCGCCTCGAAACGGCCAAGAATCGCCCGTGCCGCGTTGCCGTGCAGTTGCTGATGGGCAATCGCGCGAACCAGGGCCTCGTACGGCGAACGATCACGCTCAACCACGAGGCGCGGCCGGCCGACCACCGCGATCAGCCCGGCGAAAGCAGGGTCTTGCGCCAGGTGACGCATGGCGACGAGCGACATGGCCAACCTCTATCACGCGTGAGTGACACGCGAGCAACCGTGCTACAAGACGGCAGCGAGCGACAACACCGCAGGAGCGCCTCCCGCGAGGCAGACCGTATGCGCCAGACGCGCCCTTGGTTCGACGAGCGTGACGAGAACGAGCGGGCGGCCGACCGCCAGACGGCGAGCCTCGGCGGGCTCGCTGTCGCGCTGCTCCTCGTCGTGGTCGGCCTGTTCCTGGTTCGCACCCTCCACGCCACCGCCGTGCTGGAGGATTGCTTGCTCGGCGGCCGAACCAACTGCCCCCTTTTGGTGCCGTCGCCGCCGATCAGGTGAGTGTCACCAACAGGCCGGCGATCAGCCGACCGCGCTGCGCCAGGCTGTCGATCACAATGTGCTCGTCGAGCGTATGCGCGCCCGCGCCCTGCACACCAAGCCCATCCAGGGTGGGGATACCCATCGCGCCGGTGAAGTTGCCGTCCGACCCACCCCCCGAGCTTTGGTGCGGGATGTCGAAACCGATCGAGCGTGCCAGCGCGCTGGCCTTCTCGTACAACGCCATCGTGGCCGCATCGGGCTCCCACACCGGGCGCGTCACCCCGCGCGTCACCCGGAACTGAACGTCGTTGGAGGACGCTCCGAGCGCCAGCATGCGAGCCACGCCTTGATCGAGGTCATCCTGCCGCTTCGCCATGCTGAGCGCCTCGCCGGTGCAGGTGGTCGAGACGCAGTTCACCCACTGGCCGCCGTGCACCACGCCGACGCTGAACGTGCAATCCTCCGTCGTCATGTCCTCGATCTCGATGATCTTGCGCGCCATCTCGCGGATCGCAGAGCGGCCCTCGGCGAGGCGGGCGCCGGCGTGGCTCGGGCGGCCGGTCGCCTCCAGGTTGAAGCGGGCGATCGCATAGCGGCCGGTGACCACGCCGCCATTCGGCCGCGCCGGCTCGGGAACCAGCACATAGCGGTGGCGTGACGCCTCGGCCTCGATCAGGTCGCGCGTGCTCGGGCTGCCGACCTCCTCGTCGCTGGTGAAGAGGACGGTGACCGGCAATGCGGTCGCCTGCCCGATCCGTCGCAGCACCCGGATGGCGTCGAGTGCCAGATAGTTGCCGCCCTTCATGTCGCAGATGCCCGGACCCCAGCAGCGTCCGTCCTCGCGCCGCCACGGCAGGCTCTGCAACGTCCCGACCGGATGCACCGTGTCGAAATGGCCCATCAGCAGGATGCCGGGCTCGGCCGAGTTCGGGTGTGGGAAGCTGGCGCGCACGCAGTCGCCAAAACCCATGCGGCCGGCGATCCGCTCGACCCGCGCCCCGGCGATGGCGAGATCGCGCGAGACAAGGTCCATCACCCGGTTAACGGATGCTGCCTCCCAGGTCGGGCTCTCGCACTCTACCCAGGGACGCAGCCCCTCCAGCATCGCATCAGCATCGAACGGCAGCGCATTGAGATCCACGGTGAAACTCCTACGGAAGCATGGCCAGGCGCTCGCCCAGCAACTGAAAAAACCCGTCCGCGTCCAGCGTCTCCAGCACGGTGGCGTTCGGCGGCAGCCTGGTGCGGCCCCAGCGGTCGATCACCGTGCGTCCGCGATTGGCGCCGGCGCCGAGATCGACGCTCACCGCGCAATCGCGACCAGCGAACAACGCCGGGCGGACCAGCCAGGCAATGGCGCAGGGATCGTGCAGCGGATGCCCAGCCCCGCCCAGCCGCACCGACGGCGCCACGGCGGCCATGATGTCGCAAGCGAGCCGCAAACACTGTCCGCCGCCGCGCTGGCGTATCGCCGCGATCCGCGCCGGCGTCACCAGAGCCTGCGCGGTCAGATCGAGCGTGACCAGACAGACCGGGCGCCCAGCATCGAGCACGACCGCCAGCGCCTCGGGGTCGTTCAGCGCGTTGAACTCGGCCGAGGGCGTGATGTTGCCTTCGCCCCACGCGCCGGTCATCAGCACGATCTGGCCGATACAGGCGGCCAGCGCCGGCTCGGTCATCAATGCGAGCGCGATGTTGGTGGCCGGGGCGATGCCGACGATGGTCACCGGAGCGGTCGCCGCGCGCAGGAAGGCGCGGATCGCGTCGGCCGCCAGCATCGGGTCGGGTGCGTGCCCGGCCGGCAGCACCACGCCACCGAGCCCGTCATCGCCATGTATTTCGGGTGCGGAGCAGAAAGCGCCCAGTAACGGCCGCTCCGCGCCGCCATGCACCGGAACGTCGCGCCGGACCAGCGCCACGAGCGAGAGGGCGTTGGTCAAGGTGCGTTCCAGCCCGACATTGCCGCCGGCGACCGTGACCGCGCTGACCTCGAGTTCCGGCGAGGCGAAGGCGAGCAGCAAGGCGAGGGCGTCGTCGGTGCCGGGGTCGCAATCGATGATAACAGGAAGGGCGCGCATGGCGGCAGCTTGCCACCATCGCGCCCCGCTGCCGAGACGCCGCGCGCTGACCAGCCGCTCGCTTGGCCCGCTGCGGGCTCGATGCTACAGACGCGCGGCGGCCGACGAGGCGAACGGGATTGCGATGGCGGACACGGCGCAGAAACAATCGGGCGTTTCGGGCAAGCCGCCGGCGACCGCCAGCCTCGGCGGATACCTGCCCGGCTTGCTGCTCTGTCTGGTGATCGCGGCCATCGCCTGGTTCCTCGGCGCGAAGGCGCCGGTCATTGGCGCGCCGATCATCGCCATCCTGATCGGCGTCGTGCTGGCCAACACCGTCGGCGGCCCCGCGCTGAACAGCCGCTTGCGTATCAGCAAGATCAGCGGCACCGCGTTGCGCACCGGCATCGTGCTGCTCGGCGCGACACTCAATCTCGGCGACGTCCTGCGCACCGGGCTGTCGTCGCTGTGGCTGCTGGCGATCACCATCACCGCCGGGCTCGGCTTCGCGTTGCTGGTGGGCAAGCGGATGGGGGTCGACTGGCGGATGCGCTGCCTGATTGGCATGGGCACCACGATCTGCGGCGCCTCGGCGATTGCCGCGCTGGCACCCGTGCTGCGTGCCAAAACCGAGGAGATCGCCTACGCCGTCTCCGTGGTGTTCCTGTTCAACATGCTGGCGGTGATCATCTTTCCGGGCATCGGCCACGCGATCGGATTGTCCGATACCGGGTTCGGCATGTGGGCCGGAACGGCGGTGAACGACACCTCCGCCGTGGTCGCCGCCGGCTTCGCCTACAGCCCCGCAGCGGGCGCGTTCGCGACCATCGTCAAGCTCACCCGAACCACCTTGATCATTCCGCTGGTGCTCGGCTTCGGGTTGGCCATGCCCTGGCTCGATCCGGACGCGCGTCCCGCCGAGGGCGGCCTCGGCGAACGCATTCGCCAGGCGATCCCCTGGTTCATCGCGCTGTTCGTCATTGCCTCGCTGATCAACACGCTCGGCCTGGTCGGCTCGGCCGCGCCGCAGGTGCAACTCCTCGCCCGTTTCGTGATGGTGACAGCACTCGCCGCGGTTGGCCTGCAAGGTCACTGGCGCGCCTTTGCCGGCGCCGGCTTCCGCCCGCTGCTCCTCGGGCTTGGAACCTGGGCGGTGATCGCGGTCAGCAGCCTCGCGATCCAGGCTTTGACGGCGCAACTCTAACGGCGAAGGCGCGGACTGGCCGGCGTGCATGGAAGCCCTGCACCCCGAATCCGCTTGCAAAACCGGGCCTGCTCACGCATGTGAGGCGCACAACGCAGCCGGCTAGCAGTCGCCGGGAATAGGATCGGGCGCGCGGGGCAGGGTCCCTGCCGCGCCCGTTATGGTATGGAGGTTACCGTGCCCGGCACGCCACTAAACACGATCCGC
Organism: Acetobacteraceae bacterium; assembly: GCA_965218045.1. GTDB lineage: Bacteria > Pseudomonadota > Alphaproteobacteria > Acetobacterales > Acetobacteraceae > CAVRCA01. The sequence continues at coordinate 113,471 of CBDCJX010000007.1, forward strand.
AATATCGGCATCACCGCGCATATCGACGCGGGCAAAACCACCACGACCGAGCGCATCCTATATTACACCGGGGTTTCGCACCGGATCGGCGAGGTGCACGAGGGCAACACCACCACCGATTACATGGAGCAGGAGCGGGAGCGGGGAATCACCATCACCTCCGCCGCGGTGACGTGCGAGTGGAAGAACCATCGCATCAACATCATCGATACGCCCGGCCATATCGACTTCAACATCGAGGTGAACCGCAGCCTGCGCGTGCTGGATGGCGCGGTGTTCATCATCGAGGGCGTCGCCGGCGTGCAGCCGCAGTCGGAGACCAACTGGCGTCTGGCCGACCGCTACAATGTCCCGCGCATCATCTTCATCAACAAGCTCGACCGCACCGGCGCCGATTTCTTCCGCGCCTTCGATACGCTGAAGGAGAAGCTCGACATCGTGGCGCTGCCGTTGCAGTTGCCGATCGGCATCGAGGACACGTTCATCGGCGTGGTCGACCTGGTCGAGATGAAGGCGATCGTCTGGGAGGGCGGCGAGCTCGGCGCGAAGTATCACGATGAGCCGATCCCCGAGAACCTGATGGAGCAGGCCAAGGAATACCGCCAGCTCCTGCTCGACACCGCGCTTTCGGTCGACGACGCCGGGATGGAGGAGTATTTCGACAAGGGCGACGTCGAGGTCGCGACTCTCAAGCGCGCGATCAAGACCGGCACGATCAGCGGCGCCTTCCGCCCCGTGCTGTGTGGCACGGCGTTCAAGAACAAGGGCGTGCAACCGCTGCTCGACGCGGTGCTCGACTACCTGCCGAGCCCGGTCGACGTGCCCGGCATCAAGGTCGCCGCCGAGGAGGGCGAGGAAGAGCACGTGAATGACGACCGGCGCGTGATCCCGGCCAATCCCAGCGCGCCGTTCGCCGGCCTGGCGTTCAAGATCATCAACGACAAGTACGGCACCCTGACCTTCGTGCGCGTCTACGCCGGCACGTTGAAATCGGGTGACACGGTGATGAACACGACCAAGGAGCACCGCGAGCGCATCGGCCGGATGTTCCAGATGCACGCCGACAAGCGGGCCGAGATCAAGGAGGTCCATGCCGGCGACATCGCCGCCTTCGTCGGCCTCAAGGATACCGGCACCGGCGACACGCTGGCCTCCGCCGAGGATCCGGTGATTCTGGAGCGCATGGCGTTTCCGGTGCCGGTGATCGATATCTCGGTGGAGCCGCGCACCAAGGAGAGCGTCGAGAAGATGACGCTCGGCTTGCAGAAGCTGGCCGGCGAAGATCCCTCCCTACGGCTCCGCACCGACCAGGAGAGCGGCCAGACCATCCTGTCCGGCATGGGCGAGCTGCACCTGGAGATCATCATCGACCGGCTGCGTCGCGAATACGCGGTCGAGGCAAACATCGGTGCGCCGCAGGTGGCGTATCGCGAGACGATCAGCCGGAACTACACCGAGACCTACACCCACAAGAAGCAGAGCGGCGGCTCGGGCCAGTACGCCGAGGTGAAGATCGTGTTCGAGCCGCTGGAACGCAACGCCGGCATCGTGTTCGAGAACAAGGTGGTCGGCGGCACGGTGCCCAAGGAGTACATCCCGGCGGTCGAAAAAGGCATCCGCACCCAGGCGGACACCGGCGTGCTGGCCGGCTTCCCGACGGTGGACTTCAAGTACACCTTGATCGACGGCAAGTACCATGATGTCGATTCGAGCGCGTTGGCCTTCGAGATCGCCGCCAAGGCGGCGTTCCGCGAGGGCATGAAGCAGGCGGCGCCGATCATCCTGGAGCCGATCATGGACGTCGAGGTGACCACGCCGCAGGACCATGTCGGCGACGTGGTGGGCGACCTCAACCGGCGGCGCGGCATGATCCAGAACCAGGAGAGCTCGGGCTCGACCGTGATCGTCCGCGCGCATGTCCCGCTGAAGGAGATGTTCGGTTACATCTCCGATCTGCGCAGCATGACCAAAGGCCGCGCCTCTTTCACCATGCAGTTCCACCATTACGACCCGGTGCCGCGCAACATCGCCGACGAGATCATGGCCAAGAGCGCATGACGCTCCGGCTCGCAGCAGGGGGCGGCTGACTCACGGCTGGGGCGGCGCTGCACCTGGTCGTGCCCGCCCCGGCGCTGCTCGACGGCTACGTTGCCGCGCTGACGGCGGGTTGGTCGCCCAACACCACACGGGACGTTCACACCGAGCAACTCGCCGCCATCGCGCGGGACGCGTCCGGCTTCCTTGCCCAGTTGCGCGGCGAGGGTTCTGGAACGGTCAGGCTCGCCGACGGCAGCGAGGTGCCTCGCTTGCCGGGACACGTGCGGTGGCTGTGGGATGGCGCGTTCTGCGGCTCGATCAACCTACGTTACCAGCCGGGCACCGAGGCGCTGCCATCGGGTGTTTCCGGGCACATCGGCTACGCCGTGGTGCCGTGGAAACGCCGGCGCGGCTACGCCACACGTGCGCTCGCCCTGATGCTGCCGATCGCCCGCGAAGCCGGGCTCGCTCGCGTTCTGCTGACCTGCGACGCCGACAATCTCGCCTCGATCCGGGTGATCGAGGCCAACGGCGGCATGGCGGCCGGCGAGGAAGCGAACCCGGACCGACCGGGGGTTGCCAAGCTGCGCTTCTGGCTTGCCACCGGCGTCGCGGCCACCGCTTGACGGTGCTTGGCAGAGGACGCCAGCATCGCCGTCAAACAGGCGTCGATCCGGGGGGACCATGCGAGCCAGCGTCGACCGTATCCTGACTAGCCACGCGGGAAGCCTGCCGCGACCCGACGCGCTGATCGAGGCCAACCGGCTGCGTGCCGGCGGCGGCGGGGACGAGGCGGCGTTCCAGTCGCAGTTATGCGACGCCGTGGCCGAGGTCGTGCGGCGTCAGGCAGCACTCGGGATCGACCTGCCGGGCGACGGCGAGTTCGGCAAGGCGATGGGCTCGCGCGTCAACTACGGCGCGTGGTGGAGCTACTCGTTCCAGCGTCTCGGTGGCCTGGAACTGTCCGGTCCTGGGCTCTACGACTTCCCGGCGCAGCGGTCCGCTCCCGGACAGATCGTCCTCACCAGCTTCGGCGATCGGCGCGACCGCACGCGCTTCACCGCCGCCTACAACGATCCCGAGTCCGGCATCACCACAGGCCCGCGCGCGAACAACTGGCCGGTCTGCACGGGCAAGCTGACCTATACCGGGCAGGCGGCGATTCAGGCCGACATCGCCAACTTCAAGGCTGCACTGGCGGCGGCGGGGGTCGAGGAGGGGTTCATGACCTCGGTGGCGCCGGGCAGCGCCTCACGGATCGGCAACGAATACTACAAGACCGAGGACGAGTTCCTGTTCGCCTGCGCCGACGCGATGCGCGAGGAATATGTGGCGATCATCGATGCCGGCTTGATTCTGCAACTCGACGATCCCTCGATCGCCGAGAACTGGGATCAGGTGAACCCCGAGCCGACAGTCGACGACTACCGCAAATTTTCCATGCGCCGGGTCGAGGCGTTGAACCACGCGATACGCGGCCTGCCCGAGGACCGCATCCGCTTCCACCTATGCTGGGGCAGCTGGCACGGGCCGCACACCACCGACATCCCGCTGCGCGACATCGTCGACGTGATGCTGGCGATCAACTGCCAAGCCTACTCGTTCGAGGCGGGCAATGTTCGCCATGAACACGAGTGGAGCGTCTGGCAGGACGTCAAACTGCCCCCTGGCAAGCTGATCCTGCCTGGCGTGGTCAGCCACGCAACCAATGTGGTCGAGCATCCCGAGCTTGTCGCCGAGCGTATCATGCGCTTCGCGGGTGTGGTTGGCCGCGAGCGGGTGATCGCCGCCACCGATTGCGGGCTTGGCGGCCGGGTGCATCCGGACATCGCATGGGCCAAGCTCGACGCCCTGGCGCGCGGCGCCGAACTGGCGAGCCGCCGACTCTGGCAACGCGCATCCGCCGCCTGATCCACCCGAACCGCGCCGCGGACCAGCGGTTCATGCGGCGCGCGATCACCCTGGCGCGCCAGGGTGGCGTGAAATCGGGCGCCAATCCGATCGGCTGCGTGATCGTGCGCGACGGCGAGATCATCGGCGAGGGACACAACGAGGTCGACTTGCTGCACGACCCGACTGCGCACGCCGAGATCGTCTCGATGCGGCGCGCCGGTGCGCAATTGCGCCAGTCGGAGTTTCGCGGCGCGACGCTCTATTCGACGTTGCAGCCGTGCGGCATGTGTACCATGGCCTCGATCTGGGCGAAGATCGGCCGCATCGTCTACGGCGCCGAACGCCACCAGGTGCATGAGATGTATTTTGAGGACCGCCATCTCGACACGATGGATTTCATCAAGGACGCGTTCCGCGAGGATTTGTCGGTCACCGGCGGCGTGCTCGCCGAGGAGTGCGCCGCGCTCTACGTCGGCCCGGACGAGGCGGTGCCCGAGGGCGAGCAGTACAACCGCTGAGGGCGGCCTACTTCTCGTTTGGCCGCACGACCACCGTGCCCACCTTGCTTCCGGCTTCCACCGCCTCATGCGCCGCGGCGGTCTCGGCGAGGGCGAACTCGGCCGCCACCGAAAGGATGCGTGGGCCGCCGCGCAGCCAGGCGGTGATGTCGGATTGCGCGCGGCGTCGGGCGTCGTGCGGCGAGCCGGGCAGCGACATGGCGTGCAGCGCGATGTTGCGGCCCATCAGCTCGCGTATCGGCACCGCGGGGAAGCGGTCGCCGTTGCTCGCATAAACGGCGATGCTGCCGTTGGCGCGCACACTCGCCAGCGTCGCCTTCATGTTGCCGCCGAAATCGACGTCGACCACGTGATCGACACCAGCGCCACCGGTCAGCTCGGCAATGCGCGCGGCCACGTCCTCGCGGCGATAATTGATAACCTCCGCACCGCCCGCGCGAGCGCGCGTCGCCTTCTCCTCCGAACTCACCGTCGCGATCACCCGCGCGCCCGCCCACGCCGCAAGCTGCACCGCATAGTGGCCAACCGCACCAGCCCCGCCCGTCACCAGCAAGGTGCGTCCCTGCACCGGGCCGGCAAGGAAGACGCAGCGATGCGCCGTCATGCAGGGGATCCCGAGGGTGGCACCTTCGGCGAAGGAAACGTCGTCGGGCAGCGCGGTCAGCAGGTCGACATCAAGGGAAATGTATTCCGCCGCCGTGCCCATCCAGCGACCGTTGCGCTGGCCGTTGTAGAGCCACGCCCGCTTGCCGACCCAGTGCGTTGCAACCTCCGGCCCGACCGCCTCCACCACGCCGGCGCCATCGCTGTGGGTGACGATGCGCGGATACGGCATCGGCGAGGTGGCGCCGCTGCGCCAATAGGTGTCGGCGGGGTTCACCCCTGAGGCCATCAGCCGCACCAGCGCCTCGCCGCGCGCGGGCGTTGGCGTGGGTAGTTCCCCGGCCTCAAGCACCTCTCGCGCCGGCCCCTGCCGGTCGTACCAGATCGCGCGCAAAGCGGCCTCCTCAGCGTGACGGGTCGATCAGGACTTTGGCATGCGGGTTGGGCCGGCGCAGCGTCTCGAACAGCTCGGGCACCTGATCGAGGCCGATCACCGTCGAGACGAACGCCGCCGCGTCGATGCGGCCCCCCGCCATCAGGTCGAGCACCAGGGCGAAATCATCGCGGACGTAGCCCAACGCGAATTGCAGCAAGAGTTCCTTGCGGATGCCGACGCGCGGCAGGATCGTGTCCTCGTTGCGGTTCACGCCCACCACGACGATGCGTCCGCGCAACGCCGCCAGTGCCAGACACTCGCCGATCAGCCCCGGAGCGCCCACGCACTCGAACACCACGTTTGGCGCGCCGCCGGCAGCCGCCGCGAAAGCCGGGCCCAGCGCCTCGCTTGTCGGGTCGAACAATGCGGTCGCGCCGACATTCACCGCCCGCTCGCGGCGTGTCGGGTCGATCTCGCTGACCCCGACACAGCCCGCGCCAGCGAACTGGGCGAAGGCACAGACCGCCAGGCCGATCGGCCCGGCGCCGATCACCAGCACGCGCGCGCCGAACAGCGACCCCGCGAGACGCACTGCGTGGGCGCCGACCGCCAGCGGCTCGGTCAACGCGGCATCCTTGAGACTGATGTTTTCCGGCACGCGCAGCGCTTGCTTGGCGCCGAGCTTGACGTATTCGGCGTAACCCCCCGGCGCTTCCGGTGCCAGGCCAATGATCCGGGTGCGGCCGCACAGAATGCCGAGCCCGTCGCGGCACTCGCCGAGCGGACGACACTCCTCGCAGGGCAGCAGCGGCACGCCGATCACCCGATCGCCCGGCCGCCATTCCGGCGCGGCCGATTCGATCACCTCGCCGGAAAACTCATGGCCGAGCACCGTGCCGGCGGGCAACGGGATGCGGCCCGGCTCGGTGGCGTGCAGGTCGGAGCCGCAGATGCCGGCAAAGGCGACCTTGAGGATGAGGTCGCCGGGCTCGGCCACCGGGCGCTGCCGGTCCTCGATCGCCAGCGTCTGACCAACGCCTCGGAATACCGCTGCCCGCATTTACATCATGCTCTGCATGTCGGCGTCGACACTGAGCGCCTGGCCACTGATCGTCGCGCCGAACGGGCTCGCCAGATAAAGCGCCATGTTGGCGATGTCCTGCTGCGTGACGAAGCAACGCAGGCTGGTGACAGCGACGGTGCGCTCGGTCATCTCGTTCTCCGAGATGCCGGCGGCCTCGGCTTTGGCGCGGATCACGGCGCGGATGCGTGGCCCGTCGACCGGGCCGGGCAGGATGCAGTTCACCCGCACGCCGATCGCGCCGAGCTCAATCGACAGGGTTTTGGTAAACCCGACGACGCCCCATTTCGCCGCCGCGTACGGCGCGCGTAGCGGAAAGCCGAACCGGCCGGCCGCCGAGCTCAGATTGATGATGCTGCCGCCACCCGCCGCGCGCAGCGCCGGGATCGCCTTGCGCGCGCAGTGGAACATCGACGCCAGATCGACGCGCAACGTCGTATCCAGCGCGTCGGGCTCGATCTGCTCCACCGGCGCGGTCGGCCCGGCGATGCCGGCGTTGTTGACCAGCACGTCGAGCCCGCCGTGATGCGCGACGGCGGCGTCGACGAACGCCTCCATCTCGGCGGTGCTGCCCGCGTCGGCGCGTTTGCCCGGCAAGCCGCACGCGGCGAGTGCCGCCTCGTCGATATCGGAGACGTACACCTCGGCGCCACAAGCGGCGAAGCTGCTGGCCATCACCCGGCCGATGCCGTTCGCCCCGGCGGTGATCGCGACGCGCATTCCGGTCAGACCGACGGGCAGCGGTGTAGTTGCACCTGTTACCATCGGCTCAGCCGAGCCCGCGCAGGAAGTCGATCAGCGCGGCATTCACCGCGTCAGGCCGCTCCTGCTGAATCCAGTGACCGGCGCCTTCGACCAGGATCGTGCCGCGCAGGTCGGTGACGTGTTCCGGCATCGCCTGCAACGCCGGGCCGGAGAATCTCGGGTGCATGACCACGTCATTGCTGCCGGCGATGAACAGGGCGGGCTGGCGGACCCTGGCACCCTGGAACGGCGCGGTGAGTGCCCAGTTGCGGTCGATGTTGCGGTAGTAGTTCAGCCCGCCGCGAAAGCCGCTGCGGCTGAAATTCTCCGCCATGACCGCGACATCGGCCTCGGTCAGCCAGTCGGGCAAGCGCTCGGGGCGCGGCACAAGGGACAGAAAACCGCTCTCCGGCACCATCAGCGGCACGTCCGACTTGCCGATCGGCCCCAAGGTCGCGGCACCCAGGACGCGGCGGAACGTGTCGGCCGGATCGCGCTCGAATTCGGCTTCGGCGACGCCGGGTTCCTGGAAATATTGCTGGTAGAACCGGGTGATGCCGGCGGCGCGCATCGCCTGCAACGGCGGCGCCGGACCGCGCGCGCGGAACGGCACGCTAAGCGCGGCGACGGCGCGAAACAGATCGGGCCGCATCTGCGCCGCACCCCAGGCGATCGGCGCGCCCCAGTCGTGGCCGACGATCACCGCCTGCGTCTCGCCCAAAGCGGCAACCAGCCCGACCATGTCGCCGATCAGGTGCATGATCGTGTAGTCGGCGACATCCGGCGGCGCGTCGCTCCGCCCGTAGCCGCGCATGTCGGGTGCCACGGCGTGAAAGCCCGCATTGGCCAGGGCCGGCAGTTGATGGCGCCAGGAATAGCCCAGCTCCGGCCAGCCGTGACAGAGCAGGACCAGCTTGCCTTTGCCCTGCTCGGTGATGTGCAGGGTGATGCCGTTCGTTTCGATAAGTCGCTGCGTCGCGCCCGCCATGCCCGCCTCCATCCTCGCGGTTACCCTGCCCGGTTGCGGGGGAGCAAGCAAACCTGTCTGATCGTTCACGATCAGGAGGGAACGCGATGATGCATGAACCGATCGGCGCGGAGCCGTTCACCGTCGCGGTGCCCGACACCGTGCTGCAGGACCTGCGCGAGCGCCTGGCTCGCGCGCGGTTCCCCATCGAGGCCGCCGCGCCGAAGTGGCATTACGGCACCGATCTCGGCTATCTGCGCGAAATGGTGGCGTATTGGCGCGACCGGTACGACTGGCGCTTGGGTGAGGCGGCGATCAACCGCTTTCCGAACTACAAGGTGCCGATCAACGGCAAGCACTTGCATTTCATCGTCGAGCGCGGTTCGGGCCCCGATCCGCTGCCGCTGCTGCTCTCGCATGGCTGGCCCGGCTCGATCGTCGAGTTCCTCGATGTGATTGAACCGCTCGCGCATCCCGAGCGCTTCGGCGGCGACGCGCGCGACGGGTTCACCGTGGTCGCGCCCAGCCTGCCCGGCTACGGCTTCTCCGACCCGCCCGACGCGCCGATCACCACCCGCGACGTGGCGGCGACTTTCTACACGTTGATGACCGACGTGCTCGGCTGCGAACGGTTCGTCGCGCAAGGCGGCGACTGGGGCGCGATGATCACCTCCTGGCTGGCCCTCGATCATCCCGAAGGGCTCGTCGCGATCCATCTCAACATGGCGGGTTTGCGCCCGGCGTTCTCCGCCGATGACCTCGATGCGGACGAAAAGGCGTGGCTCGACGCGCAGGCGGCACGGAGCGCGCGGGAGACCGGATACCAGCTCATCCAGGCGACCAAGCCGCAGACCTTGAGCTACGGCCTGACCGACTCTCCCACTGGGCTCGCGGCGTGGATTCTGGAAAAATTCCACGGCTGGAGCATTCCGGGCGTGGACGCGCCGCCGCCGTTCGATCGCGACCGGCTGCTGACCAACATCATGCTGTACTGGCTGGCCGGGCCGAACGCGGCGAGCTGGCTCTACTGCTCGCGCTTCGATCCCACCGTTCGCCAGGTGCCGCCCAACAAGCGGGTCGAGGTGCCCGTCGGGCTGCTGCTGATGCCCAACGATCTTGCCGTGCCGCCGCCATCGCGCTGGCTCGAACGCTCGTACAACGTCGTGCATCGGCGCGACGGCACCGATGGCGGGCATTTTCCGGCGTTCGAGAAGCCGGACTTGTTCGTCGAGGAGGTGCGCGGCTTCTTTCGCGGTTTCCGCACCTGACTGGCGGCGCTGTTCAGGCCAAGGTCGCTTCGGCCGTCATGCACACGGCACCCGCATGGTCGCGCGTCTCCAGCCGGAGCTGGGCGCCTTGCTTTTGGCCGATCAGGTCGAGCCGGTTCTGGTGGAACGCCGGCCGCCGGCCACGGAAGGCGAAGCGGGCGATGCGCGACCCCGGACGATAGCGGCGCGCGAGATCGGCCAGCCAGGTTGCTTGCAGCGGCCCGTGCACGATGAGGCCGGGATAGCCCTCCTCGCGCGTGACGTAGTCGAGATCGTAGTGGATCCGATGACCGTTGGCGGTCAAAGCGGAGTAGCGAAACAGCAACACCGGGTCGGGCTGGACGGTGCGGACCAGCGCGTCGGCGCCGGGCGGGGGTGCGGGGTCGGCCGGGCGCACGGCAGCCCCCTCGGCGCCGCGATACACGATATCGTGCTCCTCACCGATGGCCGGACCGGCGGGACCCTCGATCACGTGACGCACGGTGACGAACACCAGCCGGCCGCTGCCGCCGGATTTTTCCTCGATCTTGAGGATCGTGCTGGTCCGTTGCACGGCATCGCCGGCGCGCAGCGGGGCGAGGAACTGAAGCCGGCCGCCGGCCCACATCCGCCGCGGCAGCTCGTGCACCGGCGGCAGGAAACCGCCCCGCTTCGGATGGCCGTCCGAGCCGAGACCGTGCGCCGGCGCCCATTCCTGGAACAGCATCCAGTGCCAGAGCGGCGGCAGCAGGCCGTCGGGCGCCACGTCCTCCTCGGCGAGGTCGAGCGTCGCCGCGAGACCGCGTATGACGGTGGGCCACACTGTGTCGGTCCGTGTCTCGGTCTTGCCAACGTATGATTGATAGTCCACCGCGTCAGTCCTTCCGAGCGTAGAGCCGGAAATTGTCCCACTCCGCCGCTAGCCGATAATGCGACCACACTTCGGCGAACAGCGGATGTCGGCCGAAATACGCGATCAGGTCGAACTTGCCGCCACAATCGGGAATGCCCGGCAGCGTGTCCACCACCACGGCCGCGGGCGGCGCTCGCGCGAAATCCTCGGCGATGGTGTGATAGAAGAAGAACTCGGGCCTGGCCATCTCCCACACCTCGCGGTAGTGCCGTCCGTCTGGCAGACAATCCCGATACGCACCCACCAACAGCCAGGTGTCCATCGTGCGTAGGGTGTTGTGCGTACCCGCGTAGCCGAGCGCGGGGTAGATAGGAAAAATCCCCGGCGAGAGCACCAGCACCCCCTCGCCGCGCGCTTCCCGTGCCACCGCCGACGCGAACCGGTCTATCCGGCTGCCGTGGAACATGATCTCCCGCCACGGCGCCTCGCCGCTGCAGATCGCGTAGAGGCTGAACAGCCCGGCCAGCACGGCGGCGGCCGGATGCGACGCGAAGCCGCTTCCGCGCAGCTTCGATATCGGCGTGGTGACGCTCCGGTGGTCGAGCGCGTTGGCCGCCAGCACCCCGGCAAGTCCACAGGTGAACAGCTCGATCGGCACGATGTGATACGACCAGCCCTTGTGCTGTGTTACCGCCGAGGCGAGCGCGCCCAACGCCGCGAGCCCCAGCACGCGCGGCAACGCTCGCGCCTCGGGCGCATCGAGTGGCGCCGGCGGGCGGCGACAAGCGATCCACAACAGCGGCAGCAGCAAGCAGAGCACGACGGTCAAACGCGGGACCAGCAGCACCTGCACGGCGGTCAGGCCGCCGAATCCGAGGTAGTAGTCCCAGATCAGCGGCACCACGAAGCCGAGATAGTCAGGAAACACCAGCGGCAGCGAGGCGAGATACAGCAGCCAGATCACGCCCATCAGCCACGGCACCGGGTCGCGTATCCAGCGTCCGACACCCACGCCGAGCGCGCCGAGCAGCGGCCCGCTCGGGATGCGACCGAACAGGACCGCAAGCTCGATCAGCCCCGGCACGGCGAGGAAATGCGGCTTCAGCGCGAACGCCACGCCGGCGACGAGCGCGATCGCGCAATCCCCGCGTGGCCGAGTGCCGACCATCCGACGCGCGGCACAGATCGCATAGGGCAGGGCGCCCACCGCCATGAGATGTTCACGCTGGCCAAAATCGTAGCCGGCATCCAGCAGGAACAGCGCTGGCAGCACGTCAAGAAACGCCCGGCGGATCGGCCCCTCGCGGGCCCGGTCGCGCACGCGAAGGCTTAGCCACCAGCACAGCAGACCATACGACAGCAGGCAGAGACGCAACGCCAGATCGGCGTCGAGCGGGGTGACCTTCGCCAACCACGCCGGCACCAGGTTGAGAACGAAGATCAGCGGCGGATTGACGTCGATCAATTCGGAATAGAGGTGCTCGCCAGCCAGCCATCGCTGAGCGAATTCGAGCACCGCGGCAACGTCGTGGTTCAGCGGCGGACTGAGCACAACCGGCAGGAATAGCAGCGCCGGCAGCAATGCCCATGGTACCAGCGTTTTCTGGCGTGCCACTCGCCGCGCGCGTTTTCCCGAAATGGGCTCCATTGCCCCCGGCATCGGCTGAAAATCGGCCCTTGTCATGTGGTCACTGTGAATGTCTGCCGATCATCGCCGGAAGCCATCACAGGCTTGCACAACGGTGTCAATATCCTGTTAAAGGCACGTAATGGAGACAAGCGAGTACGCTCTCATGGACGCGGCCGAGGCCCGCCTGTGGTGGTATCGAGCGTTGCATGCACGTCTGCTCGATGCGTTGCGCGGCGTCGTCGGTGCGGTGCTCGACGCCGGGTGCGGCACCGGCGGACTGCTCCAGCGTCTTGCGGCGGGGCGCCCGGACTTGCGCCTCGCCGGCCTCGAATGGCATCGCGGCGCAGCCGCACGGGCGGCTCGCAAGTCGGGCGCCTCAGTCGCGGTTGGCAGCGTCAACGCCTTGCCGTTCGCCCCGGCGAGCTTCGCCGCCGTGCTGGCGGCCGATGTGCTGTGCCATCGCGCCGTGCAACCCGAGACCGCGCTCGCCGAGCTCTGGCGCGTTCTGCAACCGAACGGACTTCTGGTCATCAACATGCCAGCCTATGCGTGGCTGCTTTCGGAGCACGACCGCCGTGTACACAACGTGCGGCGCCAATCGGCAGGGCAGACGCGCGCAATGCTTGCCGCCGCGGGGTACAAGTCCGTCCACGTGCGTTACTGGAACGGGTTGCTGCTGCCGGTAATGATCGCGCAGCGGAAATTGCGCGCGCGCCATGATTCCGCCTCCGACGTGTCCCGGTTTCCGCCTTGGCTCAATGCGAGCTTCCATGCGGTCGCGCGGCTCGAGCGAGGCTTGCCGGTGCGACTGCCGGCGGGCGGCTCTGTGCTTGCCACGGCGCGACGCGCGTGAACGGGGACAATCCGCTGATGGATACGATGGCGACGGAGCCGATCATGAACGAGCGGGAGGCGGATCGCCGGGTCGGCTTGTCGATCGTCATCCCGGTGTTCAATGGCGCCGCCTCGATCGGCCGCCTGGTGTCGGCGCTGAGCTCCCTGCATCCGGCGGGCGGGCTCGAGATCGTGCTGGTCAATGACGGCAGCCCGGACAACTCGGCCGAAATCTGTCGCGAGCTGGTGCGCAACGCAATCGTGCCGATCACATATGTCGAGCACGCCAGAAATTTCGGTGAGCACAACGCGGTGATGACCGGCCTGCGTCACGCGTGTGGCAATTTCGTTATCACCATGGACGACGACCTGCAGAACCCGCCCGAGGAGGTCGTGCGGCTCTATGACCACGCCCGGCTCGGCGGCTGGGATGTGGTCTACACGCGTTACGCCAGGAAGCAGCATTCTCGTTGGCGGAACGCAGGTAGCCGGTTCGCCAACAAAGCGGCAGACTGGCTCATTCAGAAGCCCAAAGGGCTGTATCTTTCATCTTTTCGTTGCATGTCGGCGCTAGTGGTGGGCGCCGTGACCCGGTACCGCGGGCCATACCCTTATGTGGACGGGCTGATCTTGCAGGTAACCCGACGGATCGACAGCATCGAGGTGCGACATCTTCCCCGAGAGGAGGGACTATCGAACTACAATCTGCGCCGGCTGGTGCGGCTCTGGCTCAGTCTCGCGACCAGCTTCTCGCTGGCGCCGCTGCGTATCGCGACCCTCGCCGGCATTCTGCTGGCGCTGATCGGCGGCGGCGGCGCTGTCATCATATTCGCCCAAGCGCTGTTCAGCGACGCGGCGCCGTCGGGATGGGCTTCCACCATGGTCGTCCTGCTGATCGTCTCCGGCGTGCAATCCATGATCCTTGGTGTGATGGGCGAATATGTCGGTCGCACCTTCCTCTCGGCGAACGGCAAGCCCCAGGGAACCGTGCGTATGGTAGAACACAGCTCAGTGCCCGTCTCACAGGATCGAGCATGAGCGCCTCGTGGCTGCTGCTGGCGGCGGCGATCGTCACCAGCCTGCTCGGGCAGACCCTGCTGAAGGCGGGCGCTCACGCGGCGAGCTTTGCCGCCCAGCTGCTGGACTGGCGGACGTTACTCGGCCTCGGCCTGTATGGCGGGGCGGCGCTGCTCTACATCGTCGCCTTGCGGCGCATCCCGATGTCGGTGGCGCTGCCCTGCACCGCCGCGTCGTATATCGCGGCGGTGCTGATCGGCCACTACGCTTTCGCCGAGCCGATGGGCACCACCCATGTCGCGGCGATCGCGCTGATCTCGCTCGGTGTGGTGCTGCTGGCGACCTCCAGCTAGACCGCGCTACTCGGCAGCCTGCGCCGATGCTTGCTGCTTCTGCCAGCTTTTCAGCACCGGCAGCACCTCTTTGGCGAACAGGCTGAGCGATTCCTGCGCCGTGTCGAACGGGATGCCGCCAAAACGGAACGATGCGTTGATCTCGTAGTCGCCAATTAGCTCGCGCCGCTTCTCGATCTCGCGCAGCATGCGGTCAGGCGTGCCCCAGGTCGCCGCTTGCATGAAGCCGTCCACCGCGCCCTCAAGCCCACCCTTGCGCGCAATCTCGGCTTTCTGCGCATACGCGTCATAGCCCTTCACCGTCTTGAAGTGCTCGCCGAGCAACTCGTAATGGTGGAAGTTGCTCTCGACGAACTTGCCCATGTATTTGCGCGCGCGTTCCTCGGCGACATCGTTGTTCGGCGCGCACAGCACGAAATCGGTGATCATCATCGAGGGTGCCGGCCTGCCGTGATACTGAAGCTGGAGCTTGCGGTTCTGCTCGATCGCCGGCAGCCGCATCGGCCACGGCCGATCGGAGAACATCACCATGTGCGCGCCGAGCTTGGCGCAGCTCATCACCGAGTCCTCGCTCGACGCCACGGCGTAGATGCGGCCATCGAAGCTCCGCGACGGACGCGGGCGAATTTCCACGCGCGGCTGCTTATAGTGCTTGCCGTCGCCCTCGATCCAGCCAGTGCGCAGCGCCTCGACGATCATGGGCGCCGCCTCGTCGAACCGCTCGCGGCTTTCGTTCATCGTGCCCCGGAAAGCGGCGAACTCGCGCCGCGCCAGGCCGCGCCCGAGGCCGAGCCTGAGCCGTCCGTTGCTGAGATGATCGAGCATCGCGGCCTGCTCGGCCACGCGCAGCGGATCGTGCCAGGGGACGATCACGGCGGCGGTGCCGACATCGATGTCTGGGCACTTCGCCGTCAGATACGTCATGAGCTGGAGGTTGTCGGGACAGAACGAATAATCGAAGAAGTGGTGCTCGGCCGACCACAACGCATCGAAGCCGAGCGCCGGCGCCTGCAACGCGAGCTTGACATCTTCCTCCCACACCTGGTCGTCGGAAACATTTTCCCAGCCGTAGCTGGAAAAGATCATCATCAGGCCGACATCCATGCGCGCCACTCCCCTACCGGTCAGTAGCCCATCCTATCGGCCCGGCGCCATCGGGGCAAATCGCGGCTTCACCACGTATCCACATGCGGGCGCTTCTTGCCCGCGCGCGGGATCGGCGTCGGCGCGGTGTGCAGGCCGCGCTTGATCCAGCGCCGGGTGTCCGCCGGATCGACCACGTCGTCAATCTCCAGCATCTGCGCAACCGCGAGCGCCTTGCCGCGGGTGTAAAGCTCGTCGACGCGGCGGCGATACTCGGCGTCCCGCTCGGCATCATCGACGATG
The DNA here is from genome assembly GCA_965218045.1 of Acetobacteraceae bacterium. Taxonomy (GTDB): domain Bacteria; phylum Pseudomonadota; class Alphaproteobacteria; order Acetobacterales; family Acetobacteraceae; genus CAVRCA01. The sequence goes on from CBDCJX010000007.1 coordinate 129,010, forward strand.
GCGGCGAGCTCGTTGCGATAGGCGAGGCGCACCGCGCCTTCGAGGCCCATGCCGCCGAACTCGCCGGTCGGCCAGGAGATGTTGAACCAGGGCGCGTGGAACGAACCCGCCGCCATCGCCTGTGCTCCCAGGCCATAGCCCTTGCGCAACACCACGGTGAAGAACGGCACGGTGATGCCGGCTCCGATCACGAACATGCGGCACACGCGCCGCACCTGAGCCGATTTCTCCGCCTCCGGTCCCACCATGAAGCCCGGCGTGTCGCACAACGACAGCACCGGGATGTCGTAGGCGTCGCACAGTTGAATGAAACGCGCCGCCTTGTCCGCCGCCTCGGCGTCGATCGCGCCGGCAAGGTGCATCGGGTTGTTGGCGACCAGACCGAGCGGCCTGCCCTCGATGCGGATGAAGGCGGTGATCATGCCGAGGCCAAAGCTTGGGCGCAGCTCCAGCACCGAGCCGGTGTCGGCGAGGGTATGGATGACCGCGCGGATGTCGTAGACGCGCAGCCGGTTCTCCGGGATCGCTTGCCGCAGCGCGCGCTGGTCGGCGCAGCTCCACTGCTCGATGGGACCCTGAAAATAGGACAGGTATTGCTTGGCGGCCGCCACCGCTGCCGCCTCGTCGGGAACCAGCACGTCGATCACCCCGTTCGGCGCCTGCACGCTGACCGGCCCGACCTCCTCCGGCTTGAACACGCCGAGACCGCCGCCCTCGATCATCGCGGGACCGCCCATGCCGAGGCTGGTGCTTTCGGTCGCGATGATCACGTCGCAACACCCGAGCAGCGCCGCGTTGCCGGCGAAGCAGCGGCCATGCACTATTCCAATCAGCGGGATCAGCCCCGACAGGCCGGCAAAGCTGCGAAACGTTGGCACGTCGAGGCTCGCGGCGGTGGTGAGCTGCTTGTCGGTATCGCCCGGCCGACCGCCGCCGCCCTCGGCGAACAGCACCAGCGGGCGCCGCATCTCGTGAGCCAGCCGGAAAACGCGATCCTGCTTCTTGTGGTTCATCGTGCCCTGGGTGCCGGCGAGCACCATGTAGTCGTAAGCAACGATAATGGTCGATGCGCGTTCCTCGCCGAACTGCGCCGCGTTCACCGTGCCGATGCCGGCGACCACGCCATCGGCGGGTGTGGCGCGCAACAGTTCCTCTGGCGTGCGTCGGCTGCGCTGCGCCGCGACGGTGAGGCCGCCATACTCGACGAAGCTGCCGGGATCGCACAGGTCGTCAACATTCTCGCGCACCGTGCGTCCGCCGTTCCGCCGGCGTCGCGCGATCGCCTCGGTGCGCGCCGGATCGAGCGTGAGCGCGTGGCGGGCGATGCTCTCCGCCAGATCGGGACGGATCGCGTCGAGATCGACCGTCTCGCTCTCCGCCGCCTGCACGAGATCGACTTCGCCCGGCTCGATGAACAGCAACGGCTGGCCGGAATACAACACGTCGCCACGCGTCGCGACGACCTGGTGCACCTTGCCCGCGGTGCCGGCCGGGATCAGGTGCTCCATCTTCATCGCCTCGAGCACCGCCACCGGCTGGCCGACGCGAACCAGATCGCCGGCGGCGACGTCGAGCGAAACGACCGAGCCTTGCATCGGCGCCACCACAGCGACGGTTCCCGCCGGCGCGGCTGCCCTCCCGCTCATCGCCACGACGGCGGTTTCGCTTGCAACGAAGAACGGATCGGCGGGCTGAGCGGCGGCGTCTTGCACCAGCGCCGCCGCATGGGCATCGAGCCAGCGCGTTGTCACCGCGCCAGCGGCGACGTCACCGTGGCGCAGCAAGGCCGCGAGGAAGCCGAGATTGGTTTGCACGCCCTCGATGCGGAACTCGCTCAGCGCGCGTCGCGCGCGGGCGAGCGCGGCGGCGTAGTCGGGCGTGGCGACGTGGACGATCAGCTTGGCCAGCAGCGAGTCGAAGCTCCCTACCGTTCGGTATCCGGCATAGCCGAACCCATCGACCCGCACGCCGGGGCCGGAGGGCGGGTCGTAGCGGGTGATCGTTCCGCCGGACGGCAGCGCGCCGCCATCGGCTTGCATGACCTCCATGTTGACCCGAAGCTGAATCGCGTTGCCGCGTGGCGGGGGAATATCCGCCTGTCGCAAACCCAACGAGGCCAGCGTCGCTCCGGCCGCAAGACGAAGCTGCGTTGCCACCAGGTCGACGCCGGTGACCTCCTCGGTGACGGTGTGCTCGACCTGCAGGCGCGGGTTCGCCTCGATGAACACGAAGCGCTCCGGGTCGTCGGCATCGAGCAGGAACTCGAACGTGCCCAGCCCGCGATAACGCACGCTTTCCGCCATACGCACCGCCGCCTCGGCGATGGCGCCGCGTTGCGGAGGGGTGAGGTTTGGGCTCGGCGCGATCTCGACCAGCTTCTGATGGCGCCGCTGGATGGTGCATTCGCGCTCGCCGAGATGGGCGACGCCGCCTTCGCCATCGCCGACGATCTGCACCTCGATGTGCCGCGCGTGCTTGATCAGCTCCTCGACATAGAGCTCGTCGCGCCCGAACGCGGCGCGCGCCTCGGAGCGGCAGCGGGCAAAGGCATCCTCCAGCTCGGCGGCAGCGGTGACCGCCCGCATGCCGCGCCCGCCGCCACCGTTGAGCGCCTTGACCATTAGCGCCCCGTTCGGACCCAGCTCGGCGAGGAAGTCGCGCGCTGTATCGATGCTGGTCGGCTCCGACGTGCCGCGCGCGATCGACACGCCACAGCTCCGCGCCAAGGCTAGCGCTCGCGTCTTGTCGCCGAACAGCGCCAGCGTTTCCGGCGATGGACCGACGAATACCAAGTCGGCATCCGCGCAAGCCCGTGCGAAAGCCGGGTCTTCGCTCAGGAAGCCGTAGCCCGGATGCACAGCGTCGCAACCGGCCTCCCGAGCGCCGGACCCGCGCAACGGCTGGGCGGTGTCGGTGCATCGCACGTGCAGCGAGCGTTCGTCATCTTCCGAGAACACCGCGACCGAGGCGATGCCCAGCTCGGCGCAACTCCGCGCGATGCGGATCGCGATCTCGCCGCGATTGGCGATGAGCAAACGCGCGAGGGGCAACGATCAGCGCCCCTTGAACTGCGGCGACCGTTTTTCGATGAAGGCGCGGAGTCCCTCGGCGTGATCCTCGGTCTGCACCGTCAACGCCATCGCCTCGGCCTCGCGGTGCGATTGCTCGTCCCAGCTATTGTCGAGCGAGTTTCGCATCAGCCGCTTGATTTGACCGAGCGCCACGGTCGGGCCATCGGCGAGCCGGCGCGCCAGGTGGTCGGTCCGCTCCGCCAGCTCCGCGCGTGGCACCACCCAGTTCAGCAGCCCGAACTCGCGCGCCTTTTCGGCGGGGAAGCGATCGCCCAGCAAGCCCATCTCGAGGGCGCGTCGTTCGCCGACGACACGCGGCAGGAAATAGCTCGCCCCGCCATCGGTCGAGAAGCCGATATGGCGATAGGCGAGGGTGAAGATCGCGTCGTCACTGGCGATGGCGAGGTCGGCGGCGAGCAGCAGGCTGACGCCGAAACCCGCGACGGCGCCGTGGATCGACGCCAGCACCGGCTTGGGCATCCGGCGAAGCTGGTAGATCGTCTGGTGCGCGCTCACCACGCGGGCCTCGAAACCGCGCACATGCGCCTCGCGGTTGGAACGCAGCTCCTCGTCGAAGGACTTGATGTTGCCGCCTGCCATGAAGTGCTGGCCGCGACCCCGGATCACCACCGCGCGAACCGCCGGGTCGCGCTCGAACGCGCCGGTGATCTCGAACAGGCGGCGGCTCATCTCGGGCGAAAGCGTGTTGAGCACTTCCGGACGGTTCAGCGTGATCCAGCCGATCCCGTCCTTCACCTCGGCGAGCACGTGGCTCGCGTCCTGCGGCGTCTCACTCATCGCTCACCTCCCGAAAACAACCTTCATCGAGCCATGATCGGTGCCATGACGCAAATCGACCACGCCGGCGCCGAGGGTTGTTCGACCTGCCGAATAGCGGTCAACTGCGGGCGTCATCATGGGAGAGCACGATGCGGCAGATGACCCTGGTCGCCTTCCTGCAGGCGCAGAATTGCAGCAATTTCGTGGGCTCCTGGCGGCACCCCGAGGCGGCCCCCGACTTCACCTCGGCCGAGTATTTCCGTCGCATCGGGCGTATTCTCGAAGCCGGCAAGTTCCACCTGGGGTTTTTTGACGATCGCCTGGCCATGCCCGACCGGTTCGGCGGCGATCACGCCCACACCGTCGCCAACGGCATACGCTGCGTGAAGATGGACCCGGTGACGATCCTCACCGTGATGGGGATGGCGACCGAGCGGCTGGGGCTCGGCTCGACCTACACCACCACCTACTACGAGCCGTTCCACGTCGCGCGTGTGTTCCAAACCCTCGATCTGATGACCGACGGCCGCGCGGCGTGGAACATTGTCACCTCGATGAACGACGGCGAAGCCCTCAACATGGGCATCGCGACGCATGGCGAGCACGATCTGCGTTACGACCGCGCCGACGAGTTTCTCGAAGTCGTGCTTGGTCACTGGGACTCTTGGGACGACGACGCTATCGTGCTTGACAAGGCATCGGGCTTGTTCGCGCATCCCGAAAAGGTGCGGCGGCTGGACTACCGAGGAAAATTCCTCACATCGCGCGGGCCGTTCACCGTGCCGCGCTCGGCGCAGGGTCATCCGGTGCTGATCCAGGCCGGGCAAAGCGATCGCGGACGGCGGTTCGCGGCGCGCTGGGCCGAGATCGTGTTCGTCGTCTATCACACGCTCGAACACGGCAAGCAGGAATACGCCGCCTTCAAGGACATGATCGCGCGCAACGGCCGCGACCCCGACAGCGTGAAGGTGACCCCCGAGATCTACTGCGTCGTCGCCGAGACCCGCGCCGAGGCGGAGGACCAGCTTGCCCTCATTGACACCCTGCCGCGCGATGCCGACCGGCTTTCGCTGCTATCGGAGGTGCTGAATTTCGACTTCGCGACCAAAAGCCTCGACGAGCAGTTCACCGACGAGGAATTCGCCGCGATGACCGGCGCGCAGGGGATACGCAACCGGGTGATCCGCGAGACCGGCAACCGCAATCCCACGGTGCGCGAGTTCATCGAGATCAGCGGTCGCGGCACATTTCACGACCATCCGCGCGTCTGGGGCAGCGTGAAGGATGTCGCCGATCAGCTCGAGGAGTGGTTCACCGCGCCGGCCTGCGACGGCTTCGTGGTGGCCGCCTCACACGTGCCGGGCGCCTACCAGGATTTCGTCCGGCTTGTGGTTCCCGAGCTGCAACGTCGCGGCCTATTCCACGCGGAGTACGAAGGCACGACGCTGCGCCAGAATTTGGGTCTCCCCCGCCCGGCGATCGGCGCCTGGCACCAGCCCGGGACGTGATGGTCAGTCGAGCCCGTCGAACAGCGGAGTGCTGAGATAGCGTTCGGCGAAGGATGGGATGATCGTCACGATCAGCTTGCCGGCGAATTCTGGGCGACGGGCTACTTTGAGGGCCGCCGCCAGCGCCGTGCCGGAGGAGATGCCGCCGGGGATGCCCTCCGTCTGCGCCAGACGCTTCGCGGCCGCGAAACTCTCCTCGTTCGACACTTTCACCACCTCGTCGATCAGGCTGGTGTCGAGGATTTCGGGAACGAAGCCGGCGCCGAGCCCCTGCAGCGGGTGCGGCCCCGGCTTGCCGCCGGAGAGCACCGGGCTGGCTTCCGGCTCGACCGCGATCATCCGCAATTCCGGCTTGCGCGGCTTGAGCGCCTGGGCGCAGCCGGTCAGCGTCCCGCCGGTGCCGACGCCGGAGACGATCGCGTCCACTCGGCCCTCGGTATCGTGCCAGATCTCCTCGGCGGTGGTCTGGCGGTGGATCTCCGGGTTGGCGGGGTTGCCGAATTGGTTGGGCATCACCGCGCCCGGTGTGCTCTCGACCAGCTCGTTGGCGCGACCGATCGCGCCGCCCATGCCCTTCTCGCGCGGCGTGAGCTCCACCTGGGCGCCGAGATAACGCAGCATCTTGCGCCGTTCGACGGACACGGATTCCGGCATGGTGAGGATCAGCTTGTAGCCGCGCGCGGCGCACATGAAGGCCAGCCCGATCCCGGTATTGCCGGAGGTCGGCTCGATGATGGTCGCGTCCGGCGTGAGCTTGCCGTCGCGCTCCATCGCCAGGATCATGTTGACGCCGATGCGGTCCTTGACGCTGGCGATCGGATTGAAGAATTCGAGCTTCAGGCAGATATCCGCCGAGATTCCCTCCTCGCTGGAGATGCGCGGGATGCGGACCAGCGGCGTGTTGCCGATGGTTTCGGCGATGCTGTCGTAGATCCGCCCGCGCAGTGGACGGTCGAAGGCGAGGGGCTTGTGCTCGGCTGCCATGACTAAGGAATCCTCCATCCAGTTCGCCCGCAATACCACGTCGGGCCGCGCCTCGCCACGCGGCTCGGCCCCTACTCATGCCTCGCGCGTGGCTTGAGAAGCAGCCACGCGCGGGACACACTCGCAGCAGACAATGCGTGGAGGCGTGTATGAGCGATCGACCGGTTCCGTTGGCGGCGCCCCCGCCATTGCCTGCACGGCCGACAGGATGCCCAGGCGGTCGACTGGTCGGGACTGAGGCTGCGCCTGCTGCGTCAGCAGGCCGAAGCGGGCGACATCGTGCTGCTGTTCGGCGACGAATCGGAAGCGTTGACCCATCCGTATCTGGCTCATGCCTGGGCCAAGCGAGGTGTCGACCTGCGCGTCCCGGCGCCGGGTCAGGCGCGCAAGCGGGCGCTGCTTGGCGTGCTCGACTATGGAAGTGGCGAACTGGTCGTACATGTCAGTGCCAGCAAGCGCAGCACCGATTTCATCGCTCTGTTGGAGACGCTTGACCTCCGCTATGGACCCAGGCGGGGACGCGAGGCGGCTCCGGTCGTGCTGGTGCTCGACAACGGCCCGATCCACATCAGCAAGCTGACCCGTACAGCGGTTGCCGCGCGGCCCTGGCTGACCATCGAGTGGTTGCCGAAATACGCACCCGAACTGAACGACATCGAGCGATCCTGGCGAGACTTGAAGCGTCACTTCCTCGCTCACCGCACCTTCCGGTCCGCCGAACACCTCGAAACCGCGATCCACCAAGCGATCACCGAACTCAACCACGAACGGCAGCATCAAATGTGCCACCATCAACGAATCGCTGCTTAGAACTCCACCTCCAGCTCCTCGATCTGTTCCGGCTCGTGCTTCGCCGCTTCAAGCCACTCCTGCATGTCGGGCCACCGCATGATCTGGGCGCAGTACTCCGAGCAGAGCGTATCGACATGCACGTCGTAGGTGCCGAAGCGTGTCACCACCGGCGCGTACATCGCGTCGGCCACCGTTGGTCGCGCGCCGAATAGCCAAGGGCCGTTCGACTGCGTCAGGCAGTCGCGCCATATCTCGACGATGCGGTCGATGTCCGCCTGCGCCGAGGACCATACGGTGAAACCGGGCCGATGGCTGCGCAGGTTCATCGGCAGCGATGAGCGCAGGGCCGAAAATCCCGAGTGCATCTCCCCGGAGATCGAACGACAGCGCGCACGTGTTTCGCGATCCGATGGATACATCTGGGCCTCTGGCCTGATCTCGTTGAGATACTCGGCGATAGCCAGCGTGTCCCAGATGGACAGCCCGTCATGCATCAGGCAAGGCAGCAGGATGGACGATGAACGCAGCAGCAATTCGGCCCGGGCCGCAGGATCGTCGGCGGCGACGACCTTCTCATCGAAATGCAAGCCGGACAGCCGCGCCAGGAGGAAGCCGCGCAAACACCAAGAGGAATAATTCTTGCTGCTGATCAGCAGTGTCGCATTCGCCATCACCTGCACCTTTTCCGCGCTTCTGGCCTCGACAAGCGATGGTAACACATGCAGCCTTCATGCCGGAACGCAAACCGTTACACGCGAGCGGCACTTTTCGGCGCTTCAAGAGGTAGGCTCATGCGCGGATGATGTATCAACTCTATCAAGCCCAAGCCGACGCGCTGACGCCGATGCGTCTGTTCGCCCGCGCCGGCGCCGGGTTTGCCCGCCAGCTGGAAATCGGCCCCCACACGCCGGCCTATCTGCGCCACATGGGCGCGCTTTGCGAAGTGCTGCTCGGCGCCGGCCTGACGCATCAGCGCCCGGCGTTCGGGATCGAACACGTCCGCTTGGGCAACCGCGACGTGCAGATCATCGAGGAAGTGGCGGACGACACGCCGTTCGCCACTCTGCTGCACTTTCGCAAGGATTCCGCCGTCGTGCAGCCGCGCGTGCTCGTTGTCGCGCCGATGTCGGGCCATTTCGCCACCTTGCTGCGCGGCACCATCCAGGTGCTGCTGCCGGAACACGACATCTACGTCACCGACTGGAAGAACGCCCGCGACATCGCGGCCGATCGTGGTTGCTTCGGGCTCGATGAGTTCGTCGATCACATCATCCGCTTCGTCGAGGCGATGGGACGCGACAGCCACGTCATCGCCGTGTGCCAGCCGACGGTGCCCGCCTTGGTGGCAGCCGCGGTGATGGCGCAGGACGGCAACCATGCCCAGCCGCGCAGCATCACGCTCATGGCCGGGCCGATCGACACCAGGATCAATCCGACCAAGGTGAACGAACTCGCGACATCACGCCCGATCGAGTGGTTCGAGCGTAACCTGATCGGCACCGTGCCGTGGCGTTTTCATGGCGCGGGGCGCCGGGTCTATCCTGGGTTCCTGCAGCTCTCCGCCTTCATGCTGATGAACCTCGATCGGCACGTCAGCGCGCATTTCAAGCAGTTTCGCGATCTCGTCGGCGGCGACAGCGCCAGCGCCCTCGCGCACAAGCGGTTCTACGACGAGTATGGCGCCGTGATGGACCTGCCGGCCGAGTTCTACCTGCAAACCGTGCAGCGCACTTTCCAGGGCCACGAGCTGGCAACCGGCCGGATGACCTGGCACGGGCACAAGGTGGACCCGGCGGCGATCCGGCGAACCGCGTTGTTCACCGTCGAGGGCGAGCGGGACGATATCTGTTCCGTCGGCCAGACTCTTGCGGCGCAGGAGTTGTGCGTCGGCATTCGGCCGGCGCTGAAGCGGCATCACCTGCAAGCCGGCGTCGGACATTACGGGGTTTTCAGCGGCAAGCGCTGGGCGAACGAGATCTATCCGCGCGTGCGCGAAATGATCCAGATGACCAGCGGGGCGGAGACCAGGGGATCGCGGCCGATCCGCCCCACCTGACCACGTGCTCTGTCGCCGGCAGCCAATCCGGACTAGCGTTCCGGCGTCCGAGCGAGCGGAGTTGTCATGCCTCAGAAGCTGCCTGCCCTCAGCCTGATCGCGGTGCCCGGCCGTCGTCGCGCGACCGTCGAGGTGGCGCGCGAGATCGAGCGCCGTGGCTTCGCCGGGATCTACGTCCCGAGCCTGTTCAGCAACATGTCGCTGTGCGAGGCGCTGGCGTGGAACACCGAGCGGATCGTGTTCGGCACCGCGATCGCGCCGATCTACGCCCGCACCGTGCCGGATTTCGCCCAGGCGGCGGCATTTCTCCACGAAGTCTCGGGGGGCCGGTTCCGCTTCGGCATCGGTGTGGCGCACCCGCCCAGCCACGAGCGCATGGGAGTGACCGTCGGCAAGCCGATCAGCGACACGCGGGATTTCGTCGTGCGCTTCAAGGCGCAGCAGGGATTGGGTCCGCTGCCACCGATCATCCTTGCGGCACTTCGCAAGCGAATGGTCGCGCTGTCCGCCGAGATCAGTGACGGCGTGGTGTTTGCCAATGCCAGCCGCTCGGCGATGGCTGGCTCGCTCGCCAACCTGCCGGAGACACAGCGCAACGATCCCGACTTCTTCATCGGCGACATGATCCCGACCTGCATCTCCGACGATCTGGAGGCGGCGAAGGCGGTGAACCGGCGGACTTTGACCAATTACGTGCTGCTGCCGAACTACCGGAATTACTGGAAGGAGTGCGGCTACGTCGAGGAGATGGAGGCGGTCGAGCGCGCGGTCGCGGAGGATCGGCGCGACGATGTGCCGAACTACATCACGGACCGCTGGCTCGCCGATGTGTCGCTGTTCGGTCCACCGGCGCGGGTGCGCGACGAGCTCGAGCAGTGGTACGCGGTCGGCGTGCGGACGCCAATTCTCGTTCCGTCCTCGGCGGCCGGCAACCAGATGCGCGCCTTGCAGGAGGTGTTCGACACGTTCACCGGCTGAGTAAAGTCGACACCGACAAACAGGACGGAAGCGAAATGCCCTTTCTCACCGAAGCGGAGCCCGAGCGGGGCGCCGCGTTGCCCGTGATGCCGGGGGTGCGCCGGATCGTGGCGGCCAATCCCGGCCCGATGACCTATCGCGGCACCAACACCTACCTGATCGACACGCCGGACGGTCTCGTGGTGCTCGACCCCGGCCCGGCCGATCACCCGGAGCATGTCGACGCGATCAAGCGCGCCGCCGGCGAGACGGTGAGCCTGATCCTGGTCAGTCATCACCATCACGACCATATCGGCGCTATCCCGGCGCTGCAGGCGGAAACCGGCGCGCCGACCGCCGGGTTTCGCGAGCAGGCCATCCCGGAGTTCGAGCCGCAGATCAAGATTGACGACGGCGGCACGATCGCCGGCATGACCGCGTTGCACACGCCGGGCCACGCCAGCGATCATCTGTGCTTCGAGCTCGCCGGGCGCGACGGCACCCGCGTCTTGTTCAGCGCCGATCACGTGATGTCGTGGTCGAGCACCGTGGTGAGCCCGCCCGGCGGCAACATGCTGGCCTACTTCCAGAGCCTGAAGAAGCTGCTCGACCGCGCCGATGACATCTATCTTCCCGGCCACGGCCCGCCGCTATCCGAGCCACGCACGTTGGTGCGGGAGTTGCTGCATCATCGGCAGGAACGCGAGCGGGCGCTCGCCGCGGCGCTGGCGGGCGGCAGGCGTGCCGATACCTTCACCCTAATGAGCGAGCTCTATTCGCAGGTCGACCCGCGTCTGCGTCGCGCCGCCGAGCGCAACGTGCTCGCGCACCTGCTCAAGCTGGAGCAGGAAGGGCGCGTGACGCGGGAGGGAGACCTCTGGCGCGCAACGTGAGCTGCGTTATTCCAGGTGCCAACGCGCCGTGCGCCGGATGCGCACCTGCGGGCGCGCAAGCCGCTCCGGTTCGCCAAGCGCGAGCCACTCCTGCAACTCGCCCAGCACCTCGCGGGTAATGCTGACCAGGTCCATCGCAAGCGCTTCCTGCAAGCCGTAGAAGCGCAGATTGCCGAGCTCGCCGGACCCGGCCAAGGAGCCGGAGAGCCGATCAGCGTCGACCACCAGGAAGCGGGCGCTGAACCGGATCGGCGAGTCGGGCGGGGTGATGGCGCGGCAGAGATAGTGCAGCCCGTCGAGATGCGGCGGTCGGCCGAGTGTCAGCCCGGTCTCCTCCTCGAGTTCCCGCGCCGCCGCGATGCCGATCGCGTGCGCCAGGCGCGGCGCGGCACCCCGCTCGATGTGATCGCGGGTCTGCGGGCTGAGCGGTGTCGCCGCTTTGGCGCGGTAATCGCCCCGATCCACCGCGCCGCCGGGAAACACCAGCCGGTTCGGCATGAACCGCGCTTTCGAGCCACGCGTGCCCATCAGCAGCGCGAGCCCATCGGGATCATGACGCAGCACGATCAAGCTGGCGGCGTGGCGCGGGCGGATGCGCCGCTGCCGGGCTTTCGGGGCGAGAAGGTCAAGCGGGGTTGCGTCAGGCAAGATCGAAGCCTCGCGTCCTGAGATAGGCGGCGAAACCGAACCGCTCCGGCACCGAGAGCTGGCGCGCGGCGTTCTCGCTCCAGCCGACTCCCTCGCGCGGCGGGTGGACGTCGTTGTTCTTGAGGCTGCCCGGCGCGATCGGCTCGCGCGCGTGCCGCCGCTCGTCGTAGCCGCGCACCTCGTTCTCCATTGCGGTGTCGTCGTAACGCTCGCGATGCACCACCACCGATGGCGGCAGTCGCATCGAGGCGGGGCGCCGCCCATCGGGCCAGCCTACGGTCAGGCCGGCCACCGGAAACACGCCTGCCGGCAGCGCCAGCAGCGGCGTGACCCGCTCGATATGGCTGCGCACGTAGCTGATCGGACAGGTGCCGAGCCCGGCCAGCTCGGCCGCCGCGATGAACTGGCCCATTGCCAGCGCGCAGTCGACGGCGGTGTTGAGGAAGGTGTCGAGGTTGCTGTTGGCGTGCGGCATGCCGTGCATGGCGCAGAGGCGCTGGCCGCGTCGCATATCGGCGCACCAGACGAGGAACACCGGTGCCGAGGCGATCCAGGGCATGGTGCCGATCCAGTCGGCGATGCGCTTGATCCGTGCCGGATCGCGCATCACCACGACCGAGTATTGCTGCAAGTCGGACTTGCTCGGCGCGGATTGCGCGACCGCGAGCAGGCCGTCAAGCAGCTCATCGGTCACCGGTTCCGCGCGATAGCGGCGCACTACCCGCCGGTCGAGCAGCGCCGAAACGGCATCGGGGATGGCCGTTTCGAGCGGCACAAAGCCGTATCGTGCCTCGAGCAGGCGCTCGCGGTCGGCGGAAATCTGGTCCATTGGCCTGTCTCCTCGCAACGCAGCTTGCCGGATTGTGCCGGTCGGGCAAAGGCCGGGCGAACGAGGTCATACCAAGAGGCCCCTGTGCATTACTCGGACACAGATTCACGGTAGGCAGTCTCCGACCAGAATTGGACGGACGCCAGCGAAGGTCGTGTCCCCGATGGTGGTGTAGCAGCGGTGGGTAAGTCGCCCGCCGCAGCGACCGGCGCGAGTCTGGCGTAGGCGGGCGACTTATCCACAGCGGTGGCCGCCGCAGCGGTGCTGGGTAGGGTTGAGCTGCGACACGCAACTCCGACCCGAGGACCACCACGATGACCGACGACAAGATCGCCCTTCACGCGCTGCTGAAGGCGCTGACCGCCGTGATCCAGGAGGCCTACATCCAAGGCATCTCGACCCGCTCGGTCGACGACCTGGTCAAGGCGCTCGGTATGGAGGGCATCAGCAAAAGCCAGGTGTCACGCCTGTGCGAGGAAGTCGACGATCGCGTCCACGCCTTTCTGGACCGCCCGATCGAGGGCGACTGGCCCTACGTCTGGCTCGATGCGACTTACGTGAGCCAATGATCGAAGTCCTCTCCAAGCGCCACCGATCGGGACACAGCACATGCTCCGCTGAATCCCAGCCCGATACAAAGCTCGGTCCGCGTCGTACAAGTGCTAAAGTAGTGCTTAGCTAACAGCCGCCGGGCGCCCTTGCTAGCTACCGCGCCACCCCAAGCGCCCAGGCGAGCACGCCTTTCTGCGCGTGCAGGCGGTTCTCCGCTTCGTCGAGCACCACCGATTGCGGGCCGTCGAGCACCTCGGCGGCGACCTCCTCGCCGCGATGCGCCGGCAGGCAGTGCATGAAGATCGCATCCGGCGCCGCCTTCGCCATCAGCGCGGCGGACACCTGATAAGGCGCCAGCATGTTATGGCGGTTCTCGTTCGGATCGTCGGCCATGCTGACCCAGGTGTCGGTCACCACGCAGCGCGCGCCAGCAACAGCCGCTGCGGGATCGTTAACGATCTCGACCGTTGCACCCTGTGCCGCCGCCCAGGCCAGCACGTCGTCCGGCGGACGCAGTGCGTCGGGAACCGCCAGGCGCAGCGTGAACTCGAAGCGCGCGGCGGCCTCGATCCAGCTTCGGGCCACGTTGTTGCCATCGCCGACCCAGGTGACGATCTGCCCCGTGATCGGCCCGCGATGCTCCTCGAAGGTCAGCACGTCGGCCATGAGCTGGCACGGGTGCGATGCCTCGGTGAGGCCGTTGATCACCGGCACCGTCGCGTGCTCGGCCAGTTCGTGCAGCTTGGCGACCCGATCCGTTCGCAGCATGATCGCGTCGACGTAGCGGGACAGCACGCGCGCGGTGTCGCCGACCGTCTCGCCGCGCCCGAGCTGCATCTCCTTGGCCGAAAGCATCACCACATCGCCGCCGAGCTGGCGCATCGCCACCTCGAAGCTGACCCGCGTGCGCGTGCTCGGCTTCTCGAAGATCATCGCCAGGGTTTTCCCGCCGAGCGGGCGGGAGCTCACACCGTGTGCGCGCTTGAACCCGGCGGCGATGTCGAGCATCTGCCGCAGGGTCGCCGTCTCGAAGTCGCGCAGATCGAGGAAGTGCCGAGGCCCCGCTGGCTGGCTGTGCGCGGTCTGGTCCGACCGGCGCAGCGACGTGCTCACTTCGCCGCGGCCTTGGCCGCACTCGGCTGCGACCGGCGGGCCGCGCGTCGCAACATGTCGATCGCCTCGTCGCACTCGCCCTCGGTCAGCACGAGCGGCGGTGCCAGACGCAGCACGTTCTCGCCCGCGGTGATCGGCAGCAGCCCCTCGGCGATACAAGCCGCCAATACTTCGCCGACCGGAATCGCACATTTTAGGCCGAGCAGCAGTCCCTGACCGCGCGCTTCGTCGAACACGGACGGGCCCTCCCGTACGATCGCGTCCAGTCCGGCGCGCAGTCGCTTGCCCTTGGCCACCACGGCATCGAGGAAGCCGGGTTCGAGCATCACATCGAGCACGGCATTGCCGGCGGCACAGGCCAGCGGGTTGCCGCCATACGTCGTCCCATGCGTGCCGGGGACGAGGTGCTTGGCGACAAACTCCTTGGCCAGCACGGCGCCGAGTGGAAACCCGCCGCCGATGCCTTTAGCGGCCGACATGACATCGGGCGTGATGCCGGCCCATTCATGCGCAAACAGCTTGCCGGTGCGGCCCATGCCGGACTGCACCTCGTCCATGCCGAAGATCAGGCCAAACTCGTCGCAGGCGGCGCGCAGGCCGCGCAGGAATTCGGGATCGGCCGGGCGTATGCCACCCTCGCCCTGCACTGGCTCGACCACGATGCCGGCCGTGGTCGGGCCGATCGCGTCACGCAGCGCGTTGAGGTTGTTGAAGGGAACGTGGTCGAACCCTTCGACGACGGGGCCGAAGCCTTCCAGGTAGTGCGCGTTGCCGGTGGCCGCCAAAGTCGCGAGCGTGCGGCCATGGAACGCGCCCTCGAAGCAGATGATGCGTACCCGCTCGGGCTTGCCAGTCACTGCCATCGTGCGGCGGATCATCTTGATCATGCCCTCGTTCGCCTCGGCGCCCGAGTTACAGAAGAAGACACTTTCGGCGAAGGACTGCTCGACAAGCCGTTGCGCGAGCCGTTCGGCTTGCGGAATGCGATACAGGTTCGAGACGTGCATCACCTTGGCAGCCTGCTCGGCGATCGCGGCCACCAGGTGCGGATTGTTGTGACCGATCGACGAGGTCGCGATACCGGCGCCGAAATCGAGGAATCGTCGCCCATCGACCGTCCACAGCCAAGCGCCCTCGCCCCGCTCGAAAGCGAGGTCGGCGCGGTTGTAGTTCGGCATCAGGGCAGGGATCATGGAAACTGGTGGTCCTTGAACTCCGCCGGATTACCGAACCGCGACCTGTCGCGGTCGGTTCCGACGGGCGTTCATGATTGGCCGCTCCGTTGGCCTTAGTCAAACATGCTGGTCGACATCGGGTCGACCATCAAAAAGGGGCCGGACAAGTGCCCGGCCCCGCAATGATATTCCTGGATGTGCAGTTCAGCGATTGGTGCCAGTTCCCGTCGTTCCAGGCGTCGTGGTAGCTCCGGGCGTCGTGGTGGCTCCGGGCGTCGTGGTAGCTCCGGGCGTCGTCGTTCCGGCCCTGGGTGGAGCCCCCGGCACACCGGTCGCCGTGCCCACGGGGGCTCCGACCGGGGGAACAGCAGTGCTCGTCGCGCTCGTGGTCGAGGCGTTCGTCGTGCCGCTATGCTCCAGCTCGGTGTAGCTGAAGCTCTTCATGCCCTTCAGCTCGTCGCTGCTGGCATTCGGCATGACGACCTTGTTGTTCGCCTCGAACTTCAAGCGATCGTACGGCACCTCCACCAGTTTGCTGCCGATACCCAGGAAGCCGCCGACGGAAATCACCGCTTGCACCGGCTGCTTGTTGTCGTGCGACAGCAGAATGTCGTCGAGCGTGCCGACCGACTGGTTCTGCTCATTGTATATGGTCGAGCCCACCAGCTTGCTCGACCGCACCTCGTCCTTGCTCGTCTCGTCGGGTGAGGCTGCGAATACCGGGATGGCGATCACTGCCGCCAGAGCGGCAGTCGCGCCAAACTGAATCAACTTATTCTTCATCAATCGTCCTCCGTTCGAAGACGGCGCTGTGAGCGACGCCTTCGAGGAGAACGCCAACAAAGAATGGTCGTTCCGTGCAAGCGTCGGGCTCTTGCCTCGCGGAGCCTAGGGCGAGAGCATCAAGTCGAATGTCCAGCCGTCGCCATGCAGGCCCGGCTCGCTGCGGGTCATGCAGGCGGGGATTGCCTCGAGCGTCGCCCACACCGAAGGAAAGTCGCCTAGCTTGATGCCGCTTGCGCGGTGCCAAAGGCCGAATTGACGTCCGGGTGGTGGCGTGCCTCGAACCACCCAAAGCTCCCCGCTGTGGTAGGCGAGCAGCCGGTCCGTCTGCCGCTCGCTCGGCGCCGCCTCGAAGGTGATCTGGGCGTAGCCGGCGCGACACATCGCCCGCTCCCAGGCGAACGCCTCCGCCCGGTCTTGCGCCGTGAGGCGACGCGACGTCCAGAGTTCGAGGGGGAAGGGGATGATGTTGCCTTTACTGGCGGGCGCGCCGGTCATGGACGACAATCTCGCAATAGAAATGACATATCACAATCGCGTGAAGAACTTACTTAGGCCAGTCGCACCGCTGCTGCAAGCAATTTTGCTGCCCATACGAACTGGTTAATCAGTGGTAACCAACAGACGCTTCGATTGAAAACGTCGGGCGCATTACATTGTCTAGGTTGTGGCACGGACTGCATGTGACGCTTGCAACGTCGCGGGCGAGCGGTTACGGCAGCTTCATGACAGTAGTCCCGATCGGCGGCGACGCTTCGCCCGCGCAGGATCCGTCGGACCTTGTGGCGGCCGTCCATCGGCTGTCCAAGACGAGCGTCCTGGTGATCGGCGACGTGATGCTCGACCGCTACGCCTATGGCGAGGTCGAGCGGATCAGCCCGGAAGCGCCGGTGCCGATCCTGAAGGTCGCGCGCGAGACGGCGATGCCCGGCGGGGCGGGCAACGTGGTGCGCAACCTCACCGCGGTCAGCGCCGCCGTGGCCTTCATCGCGATCGTCGGTGATGACCAGGCGGGGTCCGACCTCACGGGGCTGGTCGGCGGGCAGCCGGGCGTGGAGCCCTGGCTGCTGGTGCAGAGCGGACGCGCCACCACGGTCAAGACCCGCTACATCGCTTCCGGCCAGCAGTTGATGCGGGCGGACCAGGAGGATATCCGTCCGATCCAGCCGAAGCTCGCCGAGCGGCTGCTGCGGATCGCGCGTGACGGCATTGCTGCCACCAGCATCACGGTGCTGTCGGATTACGGCAAAGGGCTGCTGTCGGGGAATGTTGCCGCGCAATTGATCGAGGCGGCGCACCAGACCGGCCGCCAGGTCATCGTCGATCCCAAGGGCCTCGACTACTCGCGCTACGCCGGCGCCGACATTATCACGCCGAACCGGCGCGAGCTGTCCGAGGCCACCGGCATGCCGATCGGGACCGAGGCCGAGATCGTCGCGGCCGCGCGGGTGCTGCAATCGGCGCACGGGTTCGGCGCGGTGCTGGTGACGCGCTCCGAGGACGGGATGACCCTGCTCGACGAGCACGGCGCGCACCATTTTCCGGCCGAAGCCAAGGAAGTGTTCGACGTATCGGGTGCTGGCGACACGGTGGTGGCGACCCTTGCGGCCGGGCTCGCCGGCGGGCTGGCGCTGCCGGTGGCGGTGCGGCTGGCCAACGTCGCCGCCGGCGTGGTGGTCGGCAAGATCGGCACGGCAATCGCGCGCGAGACGGAGCTGCTCGCGGCGATCAGCCCGCAAGGCGGCGCGTTGCGCAAGGTGATGACCCGCGAGGAAGCGGCCGAGCAGGTCGAGCGCTGGCGGCGCAAGAACTATCGCACCGGCTTTACCAATGGCTGCTTCGACCTGCTGCATCCCGGCCACGTCCATCTTCTCGAGCAGGCCCGCGCCGCCTGCGATCGGCTGGTGGTCGGGCTCAACAGCGACGCCAGCGTGCGCCGGCTCAAGGGACCGACCCGCCCGGTGCAGCCCGAGGCCGCGCGCGCGGCGGTGCTCGCCAGCCTGGCCTCGGTGGACCTCGTGGTGGTGTTCGACGAGGAGACGCCGATCGAGCTGATCGAGGCGATCCGGCCGGAGCTGCTGGTCAAGGGTGCTGACTACTCGGTGGAGACCGTCGTCGGCGCCGACCTCGTGCAGGGCTGGGGCGGGCGGGTGATGCTCGCCGAGCTGCTGCCGGGCCATTCCACCACCGCGACCGTCGCGCGACTGCGCGGCTGATCCGTCTCGGCTACTCCACCTTGAGTGCTGCGCGGCGGGCGGCGAAGCCCAGCGGGTCCTCCATCGCGGCGAGCCGTTCGGCGGCCAAGGTGGCGAAGCGCTGCAGCAGCGCGCGCCGCCGCGCGGGGGCAAGCGGATGCGTCGGTGCTTCGCGAAGGATCAGCGCGTCGGCGGCATCGGCGACGATCAGCCCGGCGGATACCGGCAGCAATTCCTGGGGGAAGCCGGCGTCCACGGCGAAATACAGCGCGTCGCAGTAATCGCGATAGGCCGGCCATTTGTGATCGGTGAGGAAGTCGCGCGGTCCGGATTTCACCTCGATGCAGGCGAAGCTGCCATCGGCGCGCAGGGCGAGGATATCCGCTCGTCTGCCGTTCGGCAGCGGCACCTCGTGCAGCGCCGCCCAGGTCATCGCGCCGCACAGCCGCGCCGCGCTACGGCGCACCACGAGGGCGATTTCGGGAAAGCTGATCGGGGAGAGCGGCACCAACTATTCGGGCGCCAGCTTGTCGATTGCCTGGGCCAGTGCGACATCCTTGCCGCTAAGCCCGCCGGCGTCATGCGTCGTCAGCATGATTTCGACGCGGTTCCACACGTTCGACCATTCGGGATGATGATCATGCTTCTCGGCCAGCAGCGCCACGCGGCACATGAACCCCCATGCCGCGCTGAAATCCTTGAAGCGCAGGCTCCGGCTGATCGCGTCACGGCCGCTGACGACGTTCCAGCGCGGCAATGTCGCGCCGAGCTGGCTCCGCTCGGCGTCCGTCAGTTGCTTGACCATGCGAGTGCTCCTGCCTGTGCGGCCGTGGCGCCGTGCCGGCCGGACCGAGCGACGACCGCCGCATGAACGATGGCGACGCGCGCCTTGGGCTGCCGCCGAGCGCCGAAGATATCGCCGCCCTGGCCGAGCGCGCCTTTGCCGCGATCCCGCCGCGTCTGTCCAGCCATGCCGGCGATGTCGGTGTCGTGGTCGAGGACATGGCGGACGACGAAACCTTGCGTGAGCTTGGCATCGGTTCGCCCTGGGGCTTGACGGGGCTGTATTCGGGCACGCCGCTGACCCAGCGCAGCGTCAGCGACATCGCCCGTTCGCCCAATCTGATTTTCCTCTATCGCCAGCCGATCCTGCTCGAATGGGTGGAGACCAACGAGGATCTGTATCGGCTGGTCCGCGCCGTGCTGGTCCACGAGATCGCTCATCATTTCGGTTTCAGCGATGATGACATCGAGGCGATCGAGGCGGAGATGGATTGATTCTCCTCAGCCAGCGTCTCGCTCACCATCCGCCGCAAAACCGGCAGCAGCTCGGCGCCGAACCACGGATTCCGCATCTCCCATCCGATGGTGCGCCAGGACGGATGCGGCAGCGGCAGATAGCGCGGCAGGTAGCCGGCGAAATCGCGCACCCGCGTGCTCACCGTTCCCGGCCCGATCACGTAGGCTTGCGCATACCCGCCGATCAGCAGGGTCAGTCGTAGCCCCGGCATCAGCGGCAGCAGGCGCGGGTGCCAGCGCTCGGCGCAGTGGGCTCGCGGCGGGGCGTCGCCACCCCGTGGCAGGCGGCCGGGGTAGCACAGCCCCATCGGCAGGATCGCCACGCGCGCGGTGTCATAGAACGTCTCCCGGTTGATGCCGAGCCAGTTGCGCAGGCGGTCGCCGGAGGCGTCGTTGAACGGCACGCCGGTCTCGTGTGCTCGGGTCCCCGGCGCTTGGCTGGCGATCAACAGCCGCGCGGTGGATGAAACCCGAAACATCGGGCGAGGGCCGAGCGGCAGGTCGGCGCAGGCGGTGCAACGCCGTGCCGCCTCGGCGGCCCGCTCGAGCGTTTCAGTCACGCGCGGGCGAACGCGTCGTGCAGCCAGGAAGCGGCCTCGTCATTCGCCGCCGTCGCACGATCAACCCGCCCGACCCATTGAAAGAACCCGTGGTTCATGCCGTGCCAGCGCTTGAACGTGACCAGCACTCCGGCGTCGCGCAGCCGATCGGCGTAGCGCTCGCCCTCATCGCGCAGCACGTCGTATTCGGCGGTGTAGACCAGCGCCGGCGGCAGCTCGCGCAAGCTCTCGGCTCGCAGCGGCGAGACGTGCGGATTTGTGGCCTGTGCCCGCTCGGCGAGGTAGTGGTCGAAATACCACGCCATCCCCTGTGCCGTGAGGCCGTAGCCCTCGGCGTTCTCGCCATACGACGGCGTGCCGGGCTGGTAGTGATCGGTCACCGGATAGATCAGCAGTTGCGCGCACAGATGTGGGCCGCCCTCGTCGCGCACGCGGATCGCGGTAACCGCCGCCATGTTGCCGCCGGCGCTGTCGCCGCCGATGGCGATACGGCGCGGGTCGACGTTGAGATCGCGCGCCTGACTCGCGGCCCAGCGCGTGGCGTGCAGGCAGTCATCGACGCCGGAAGGGAACTTGTGCTCGGGAGCGAGCCGATAGTCGACCGAGACGACCACGCAGCCGGCGCCGGCGCAGAGATTGCGGCACATGATGTCGTGCGTGTCGAGACTGCACACCACGAAGCCGCTGCCGTGGAAGAACACGAGCAGCGGGAACGGCCCCACGCCGTTTGCGCCGGGGACACCGTGCGGCGTGTAGATGCGCAGGCGCAGCGGATCACCGCTGGGGCCGTCGATGGTCCGCTCGGCGACCGAGGCCACTGGCGGCACCCGCAGCCCCTCGCGCGGGCGCTGCTCCATGCGTAGCCGGGCGTCGGCCACGCTGAGCGTGTGCGCCGGCGGCAGGCCGGCCATGGCGTCCAGCAGCACCTGGATTTGCGGATCGACGGGCATCTGGTTTCCTCTTTCTCGCGGCCTCCTCAGGCCAGCTCGTATTCGACTTCCGGCGTGTAGACCGCCTGCTCCTTGCCCAGCCGGGAGCTGAACAGCGTGAAATGCTCGACCGCGACGGGCTCGGCACGAAACAGGTTATGCGCCTGCACGAAGCCGGCAAGCCTCGCCTCCGCCACCGCGTCGAGCCGGGCGAGGGTCACGTGCGGCGCGAAGCGGCGTCGCTCCGGCTCCAGCCCGGCCCGCTGCAAGGCGGTCTCGATCTTGTTCTGCAGGTGGTCGAGTTCGGCGGTGCGCTCCACCCCGGCCCACAGCGAGACCGCGCGGCCACCCTTGGCGAAGGTGCCGATGCCGGCGAGGGTGAGAGGAAAGCCGCGTGCCCGCAGCGCGAACAACGCGGCGTCGATCTCTTCGGCGCGATACTTCTGGGTCTCGCCGATGAAGCGCAGGGTGAGGTGGTAGTTCTCCGTCGGCACCCAGCGGGCGCCCGGGATGCCGCCGGCCAGCATCGCCAACCGCTGCTTCAGCGACCAGGGCAGGTCGAGCGCCACGAACAGCCTCATGCGCCTTTCGCCTCCGCGAGCAGTTTCTCCACCAACGGCAGGAGCCGCGTCACGATCCGCTTTACGCCCTCGGCATTGGGATGGATGCCGTCGGCCTGGTTCAGCGCGCGATCGGCGGCCACGCCCTCGAGGAAGAACGGGTCGAATAGCACACCCGGTCGCCGGCCAAGCCGCTCGAAGACGACGCGGAACTGCTCGCCGTATTGCGGCCCGAGATTGGGCGGCGCGTACATGCCCGACAGCAGGACCGGGATGTGGCGCGCGGCGAGCTTGTCCAGAATCGCCGCGAGGTTGGCCTCGGTGCTGGTCGGGTCGATCCCGCGCAGCCCGTCATTGCCGCCGAGCTCGACCAGCGCCGCGTCCGCGCCATCGCCGAGCGCCCATTCGAGCCGGGCGCGGCCGCCCGCGGTGGTGTCGCCCGATACCGCGCCGTCGATGATCCGCACGTCGTGGCCACGCGCCCGCAGCGCTGCCTCGAGCTGCGCCTCGAACCCGTCCTGGTGGGCAAGCCCGTATCCCGCCGCCAGCGAATCGCCGAGCACCAGAAGCCGCTGGCCGGCGGCGCCGGCCTCGCCCGCCCATGCCCCCGCCCATGCCCCCGTCCATGCCAGCGTCGCGACGGCAAGGAGCAGCAGCACAGCGGCCTTTCGTAGCGCGCCACGAGGACCATATTTTGCCGCGATGGATGCCACCCCCACGCCTCCGGTTCCCCTGTCAAACTGCGACGGACCGCTCATACGGGTAAGGGATTTGCATCTGACCCTGCCCTCGGCCGCCGGGCCGGTCAATATCCTCCGGGGCGTCGATCTTGAGGTGGCGGCGGGCGAGGCGGTGGGCATCGTCGGCCCGTCGGGATCGGGCAAGACCAGCCTGCTGATGGTGCTGGCCGGGCTGGAGCGGCCGACCACGGGAAGTGTCCGGGTCGCCGGCGAGGAGCTGGCCGGCATGGGCGAGGACGCGCTCGCCCGCCTGCGCCGCGACGCGATTGGCATCATCTTCCAGGCATTCCATCTCATCCCGACGATGACCGCGCTGGAGAACGTCGCGGTGCCGCTCGAGCTGGCGGGCCGTCGGGACGCGGCCGAGCGGGCGAGCGCCAGCTTGCGCGCGGTCGGACTGGGCCATCGCCTCACCCACCTGCCGGGCCAGCTTTCGGGCGGTGAGCAGCAGCGCGTTGCCCTGGCCCGCGCCTTCGCCCCCGAGCCGCGCCTGCTGCTGGCCGACGAGCCCACCGGCAACCTCGACCATGCGACCGGTGATGCGGTGATGGACCTGCTGTTCGCGCTGCGCGAGCGGATCGGCACCACCCTGCTGCTGATCACTCACGATACTGCGTTGGCGGCGCGCTGCGGCCGGCGCATCCACCTCGCCGACGGGCGCATCGCCGAGCCGGCGGTCGCATGAGGCTGGCGGTCCGGCTGGCGCTGCGCGACCTGCGCGGCGGGGTGCGCGGCCTGCGTGTCGTGCTGGCCTGTCTGGCGTTGGGGGTGGCGGTGATCGCCGGGGTCGGCAGCCTGCGCGTTGCCATCACGCGCGGTCTCGACGCCGACGGGCGGCAGATCCTCGGCGGCGACCTCGAGGTGGAGAGTGGCGCGCAACCGCTGCCCGACACGCTGCGCGTCTGGTTTCGCGACCGGGGCGCACGGATATCGGACGTGGTCACGATGCGTTCGATGCTGGTCGCCCCGTCCGGCGAGCGTCAGCTCGTCTCGCTCAAGGCGGTGGACCGGGCGTGGCCGCTGGTCGGCGCCGCGCGACCGGCGCCGTCGGTTCTGGCGGAGCGCGACGGCCGGTTCGGTCTCGTGGCCGAGCCGGTGGTGCTCGACCGGCTCGGCCTGCATCCGGGTGACGCGGCACGGCTGGGCAATGCGACGTTCTCGTTGCAGGAACCGCTCGCCGCCGAGCCGGATCGCGTCGTTGGGACGGTCATGCTTGGCCCTCGGGTGCTGATCGCGATGGCGGCGCTGCCGTCCACCGGGCTGATCGCGCCTGGGTCACTGGTGGAATACAAACTGCGCGCCGCGCTGCCGCCGGGCACCGACCCGATGGCGACGATGGCGGCGCTGCGCCGCGCCTTCCCCGATCAGGGCTGGCGGCTGCGCGACGCGCGCCACGCCGCACCCGGGGTGACGCGCTTCGTCGAGCGGACCGGGCTGTTCCTCGCCCTGGTTGGGCTGACCTCGCTGCTGGTTGGCGGCATCGGGGTGGCGAACGGGGTGCGGGCGTGGATCGAGGCGCGGGCCACGAGCATCGCGACCCTGCGCTGCCTCGGCGCGTCCGGCGGGCTGGTGTTCCAGGTCTACCTGCTTCAGGTCATCGTGCTGACCCTGCTCGGGATCGCCGCCGGGCTGGTCGTTGGCGCCGCGTTGCCCGGCGTGCTGACCTGGCTGTTCGCCGACTCGCTCCCGGTGCCGCCGCGTCTCGGATTGTATCCGGTGCCGCTGGCCGAGGCGGCGGCGTTTGGTGTGCTCACGTCGCTGTCGTTCTCGCTCTGGCCGCTGGGCCGGGCGCGGCACATCTCCGGCGCCGCCCTGTTCCGCGACGCCCTGCTCCCCGGGTCCGCCTGGCCGTCCAGGCGGGTGATCCTGGTCAATGCGGCGCTCGGCCTGACGCTGGTTGGGCTCACCGTGGTCGCGGCACCCGATCGGCGCTTCGCGGTCTGGTTCTGCGTTGCCGCCGCGCTCACCTTGTTGCTGTTCCGCCTGGCGGGAACGGCGCTGATGGCGCTGGCGCGGCCGGCCTCGCGGCGGCGGTCCGGTCTGCTGGCGCGACCCTGGGCGCGGCTCGGCCTGGCCAATCTGCACCGCCCTGGTGCCGCGACGCCGCTGATGCTGGTCTCGATCGGGCTCGGCCTGTCCACGCTTGCGACGGTGGCGCTGATCCAGGGCAATGTTCGCCACCAGGTGCTGGAGCAGGTGCCGGCGAACGCGCCGTCGTTCTTCTTCGTCGACATTCAGAACGACCAGCTTGCCCGCTTCGAGGCGCTGGCGCGGGCGCAGCCGGGCGTGCGCGACATCGAGCAGATGCCCACTCTGCGCGCTCGGGTGGTGGCGGTGAAGGGTGTGCCGGTCGAGCAGGTCAAGGTGACGCCCGAGACCCGCTGGGCGCTGCGGGGCGACCGTGGCCTGACCTACGCCGCGACGCCACCCGAGGGGACGCACGTGGTCGAGGGCAACTGGTGGCCGGCGGACTACCACGGACCGCCGCTGCTCTCGTTCGATGCCAACCTGGCCCGTGGCTGGGGCCTCTCGATCGGCGACGTGATCCGGGTCAACGTGCTGGGCCGCGACATCGACCTCACGATCGCCAACTTGCGCGACATCGCGTGGCGCAGCCTGGCGCTCAACTTCACCATGGTGGCGAGCCCTGGCCTGCTGCAGCACGCGCCGCACAGCCATATCGCGACGGTCCGGGTCGATCCGGCGGGGCAGGGTGCGTTGCTGCGCACGGTGACGGACGCGCTGCCCAACGTCACCGGCATCCGGGTCGAGGACATCCTGCGCGCCGTGGCCGACCTGCTCGACAAGCTCGCCACCGTGCTGGCCGCGACCGGCTCGGTAACCCTGCTCGCGGGCGGGTTGGTGCTGGCTGGCGCGGTCGGGGCCGGGCAGCGGCGGCGGATCCGCGAGGCGGTGGTGCTCAAGACGCTGGGCGCGACCCGGCGCCAGATCCGTGCCGCCTGGCTGGTCGAGTTCGGCGTGCTCGGCTTGGCCGCCGGGCTCATCGCCGTCGCGGTCGGCACTGCGGCAAGCTACGGCGTGGTGCATTTCCTGATGGACAGCGACTGGGTCTTCCTGCCCGGCCGACTTGCTGCTACAATCGGTTTGTGCGTCGCTCTGATGCTGATGTTCGGCTACGCCGGAACGGCCAGCGCGTTGCGGGCGAAGGCGGCGCCGCTGCTACGGAATGAATAACATTCCATCCGCCCTAATCCCGCTTGAACGGGTTCTGCTTGTTCACAAATGTTGGACGTGGGCACTTTCGCCCATTGAGGGAAAAGCACAACGATGGCTTACAGTCCCGACTACCGGACGTACCCAAGCGCCCAGCAGCCGGGCGTCTCCGCTTCCGCGGCAGAACTGGACGCAGGTCTGCGGGCCTACATGCTGCGTGTCTACAACTGGATGACGTCTGGCCTGCTGCTGACCGGTGTCGTCGCCTACGGCATCGCCAACACCAGCCTGCTGTCGCTGTTCTACCAGCCGGTGGAGACCGCGCGCGGCATGGTGATGCAGCCGACGATCCTGGCGATGGCGTCGATCTTCGCGCCGCTGGTGTTCGTCATGGTGCTGAGCCTGGGCGTGAACCGATTGTCGCGCAGCACGGCGCAGCTCCTCTACTGGGCGTTCGCCGCGGCGATGGGGGCCAGCCTGGCCAACATCTTCCTGATCTACACGCACGGCTCGATCGCTCGGGTGTTCTTCATCTCGGCGGGCACCTTCGCGGCGATGAGCATCTATGGCTACACGACGCGCAGGAATCTCAGCGGCATGGGCAGCTTCCTGATGATGGGCCTGATCGGCGTCATCATAGCGAGCGTGGTGAACATGTTCGTCGGCAGTTCCGGCCTGCAATTCCTGATCAGCATCGTCGGCGTGCTCGTGTTCGTCGGTCTGACCGCCTACGACACGCAGAGGATCAAGGCGGACTACGTGCAGTTTGCCCATGCGGCGGGCACTGATGTCGCGGCGAAGCGCAGCGTGTATGACGCGCTGAGCCTCTACCTGAACTTCATCAACCTGTTCATGCTGATGCTGCAACTCTTCGGCAATCGCAGCAGCAGCAATTAAGCAGAGACCACCCGGCCAACTGCTGAAAGGGCTCCGGCGACAGCCGGAGCCCTTGTCTTGTGGGTCGATGGGCCGAGTCGTCGCGCTAGCGGCGGCAGGAATCAGACCGTCTTGAGGAACTCCGCCAGCTTAACGGCGGCGGTCGGTTTGTCGGTCTTGTCGAGCGCGCCCAGTTCGGCGGCCAGACGGTCCATCGCCGCCTCATAGATCTGCCGCTCGGAAAAGCTCTGGTCGGGCTGACCGGCGTTGCGGTGCAGGTCGCGCACCACCTCGGCGATCGCCAGCGGATCTCCGGAATTTATCTTCGCCTCATATTCCTGGGCCCGACGCGACCACATGGTTCGCTTGATCCGCGCCTTGCCCCGCAGCACGTTGAGGGCATCATCGAACAACTTGCGGGTGGCGAGCTTGCGCAGCCCGGCGGTGCGTGCCTTCGCGACCGGGACACGCAAGGTCATCCGGTTTTCCTCGAAGGTAATGTGGATCAACTCCAGCCGATGGCCGGCGATGTCCTCGGTGGCGATCCGCTCGACCTTGCCAACCCCATGCGTCGGGTAAACGACATGGTCACCCTCGACGAAGGTCTCGTTCTTGATCGCGATCCGCGCCGGCGCCACGGGCGGTGCTTGCGGATCCGTCGATGGGGCGGGCGGCTTCTGCGCCGGCGGTGCTGGCTCCCGCGGAGCCGCGGGGGAGGTCACGCGCAGCGGTGTCGCCGTCGTAGTATCGGAAGCAGGCACCGCCGCCGTCTTCGGCTCAGGGCTGGTGGTCTCCAGCCGGGAGGTCTCGGCGTCGCTTTCGGAGTGGTCCGTTGTATTGCTCGCTTGCTTGAGTTTAGGGGGGTGGGCGAGGTCGGGAGCCGCCTTGGCGCGGGGCTTGGCGGCGCTCGCCGCCTTCTTGCTCGACGCTGCGACTGTCTGGTCCCCTCGGTCTGCAACTGCGGTTGCTGGGGATGCCTTCATGTTCGTCTCGTGCCTTTCGTCATGATCCCGACACGCAGGCCGATCCGGGTACAATCGGCTGCACCCGGTGCGTCCTCGGCTCGCAGGATCTGCTCCTGAGATTGGAAAAAGCGGCCGCTATTCGGCCAGCTATTTCCCTTCAGGATATATAGCACGAAATAGGTGCCCCGTCATGGCCTGCAAGCAGGGACGGAAATCAGCCGACCTGCTCGTGGCTCAGGGCTGCCCGGGTTCCGGGGAGAACAGGTCGGCCTTGTCGGGCTTGTCCTTCCACTCGTCGGCATCCGCCGGCGGCTCGCCCTTGCGCGTGATGTTCGGCCAGACACCGGAAAAGGTCCGGTTCTGCTCGGCCCACGCCGCCGCCCGGTCGTCGCTGTCCGGAACGATCGCCTCCACCGGGCACTCGGGTTCGCAGACGCCGCAATCGATGCACTCGTCCGGATGGATCACCAGCATGTTCTCGCCGACATAGAAGCAGTCGACGGGGCAAACCTCGATGCAGTCCATGTATTTGCAGCGGATGCAGGTTTCGGTGACCACATAGGTCATCGGCAGCTCCTAGGGGTCGCGGCGGGCTGGCGGCACGCGGCCGGCAACCCGACTCAGGGTCGGCGGTATGCCGATGATTCTTGTGCGGCGCAAGAGAGCGAGGACACGTCCTCGACCTCGTCGTAGAGCAGGCGCGCCTCGGGTGCCGGGCCCCGTCGAGCCGCCAGCGCTCGCACCCGGAGCACCCGGACGCTGCCACGCAGAGGCAGGGTCAGCACGTCGCTTATTCGTACCCGCGCGTGCGGCTTGTCGGTCGGTTGGCGATTGATCCGAACCAGCCCCCCGGCCACCAGCTTGGCGCAGTCGCTTCGCGCCTTCATGAAGCGAGCGCACCAGAGCCACTTGTCGAGCCGCTGCCAGTCACGGTCCTCCTGCTCTGGCGGTGGCATGGCTCAGCGGCGCAACGCCGCCAAGGCGGCGAATGGGCCGGCCAGCGGCGCCACCTCGGCGGCGATGAGGTCCGCTTGTCGCTTGCGGCGGATCGGCGTGATCGTCGCCGGCGCCGGCGGTCCGAACTGCTCGGGCGGCAGGCTGCCAGCGGGGATCACCCGGAAGCCGAGCCGGCGGAGCACGACGGGCAGCAGGTCCGGCCGCACCGAGAAGCGCGATGGAAGTCCGGCCGGCAACGCGGCCGGACCGCGCCGCGCGCTCCAGGCGAGCTCGGCGCTGACCCGCTCGGCGATGTCGAGCCGGATCAGCACCGGCCCGGCCACGATCCAGCCGATCGCCTCGGCAAAGCCCGCGGGCCAGTCCGGCGGCGGCGCTATCGAGACCAGTCCGGGGGCGGGCAGGGCGGGTTGCCTGACCGAATGCTGCAATGCCCAGAGCCGCGCCCGCATGGTCAGCGCGCGGGGCTTCAGCAGGCTCGGCAGGAACAAGGCAAAGCGCCCGGCGCGCACCCCCAAAGCCTTGAACGGCGCCCGCAGCACCGGCGCGATGGTCGCCTCGGTGGCGCCGGGCACCACCCCCAGTGTCTCGGTCAGCCGATGAAGTGCGCCGCGCAGCGCCGGGTCGTTGCGTGCTCGCTCGGCGGCCTGGAACAGCGGCGACAGCTCGCCTTCGACCATCGCGTCGACGAAAAGCTGCACACGTTGCCGCACCCGTTCGCGCTGGGCGCCGTCGAGGAACTCGCTGCCGAGCACGTCGACCATCGGACGCAGGGTCGACGGGCCGCGACGGACGCGCGCGACCGCCACGCCATCCCAGCTCACCCGCTGATCGTCATCCCACGTGAAGGCCGCATCCTCGGCGGCTTCGAGCCGGGTGACCCGGCGGGGCATCTCCTCGCGCAGCGCTCGGCGGGCGGCGCGCAGCACCAGCTTGCGCTCCTCGCCCTCGGCGAGCGGGTCGGGGAAGAAGCTGAAGCCGCCGACCCGGCCGACCGCGTGCCCCTCGACCACCACGTCGCCACGCCGGGTCACGGCGGAGAGCAGCGCCTCGCCCTCGCCGGCTTCGAGCCGACGCATCAGATGGGCGGCGCGCCGGTCGACGAAGCGGCTGGTTAGCCGCTCGTGCAACGCATCGGAGAGCAGGTCCTCGACCTCGCGGGCCTTTCCCTGCCAATGCGTGGCATCGCGCACCCAGTCGCCGCGCGCGGCGATATAGGACCACACGCGCACCCCGGCCAGGCGCTGCATCAAGGTGTCGATGTCGCCCTCCGGTCGGGCCAGCGCGGCGATCTGGCCGGCCAGCCAGTCGGTCGGCAAGCCGCCGTCGCGCACGATGTGGCCGAACACCCGGGCGCAGAGTCGGGTGTGGGTCTCGTCGGCAAGCTTGCGGAAGTCCGGGATCTGGCAGGCTTCCCACAGCAGCCGCACCCGTGACCGACCGCGCGCGAGGTCGCGGATCTCCGGCTCGCGCGCCAAGGCCGCGATCGTCTCCAGGTCGGAGGCGTCGTTGCCACGGATCAGCCCTGGCGCCGGCGGCGGCTGGGTCAGGCTGTCGAGCAAGTCGTCGACATGGCTGAAATCGAGATCGCTGTTGCGCCAGCAGAGCTGGGTGAGTGCGTCGAAAGCGTGGTTCTCCACCGCGTGGACGATCTCGTCCGGCAGCTTCGGGCACTGTGCGGTGGTGCCGAACGTGCCGTCGCGCATGCCACGACCGGCCCGACCGGCGATCTGCGCCACCTCCGACGCGGTCAGCCGGCGCGGACGATGCCCGTCGAACTTGCCGAGGCCGGCGAAGGCGACATGATCGACATCCATGTTGAGGCCCATGCCGATGGCGTCGGTGGCGACCAGGAAGTCGACCTCCTTGTCCTGGTAGAGTGCCACCTGCGCATTGCGGGTGCGCGGCGAGAGCCGTCCCATCACCACGGCGCAGCCGCCCCGGCGGCGGCGGATCAGCTCGGCGATGGCGTACACCTCGCCGGCGCTGAACGCGACCACGGCGCTGCGCGGCGGCAGCTTGGAGAGCTTGGCGGCCCCGGCATGGTGGAGCTGCGACAGGCGCGGCCGCGACTCGATGATCGCGGTGGGCACCAACATATGCAGCAGCGGGCGGATCGTCTCGGCGCCGAGGAACATGGTCTCCACCAGGCCGCGCGCGTGAAGCAGACGGTCGGTGAACACGTGGCCCCGATCCGGGTCGGCGCAAAGCTGGATCTCGTCGACGGCGACGAACTCGGTCAGTCGATCGAGCGGCATCGCCTCGACCGTGCAGGAGAACCAGCGCGCGCCGGGCGGGACAATCTTCTCCTCGCCGGTGATCAGGGCGACGTTGCGCACACCCTTTTGCGCCACCATGCGATCGTAGTTCTCCCGGGCGAGCAGCCGCAGCGGGAAACCGATGATGCCGGAGGCGTGCGCGAGCATCCGTTCGATCGCGAGATGCGTCTTGCCCGTGTTGGTGGGGCCGAGCACGGCCTTCACGCGCGGAGCGAAACCCGACATGGGAGGATGTTTGGTCCTCGGTCCGGGGAATGCAAGCACTGGCTGCCGTCGCGGACGCCCGGCGCCGCGATCCCAATCACATAGGGCCCTCTGCTTGGGCGTGGAAAGTCCGCCGAACCGGCCGACTCGGGCCCGAAAAGCCGTTGGCCTCCGGGCGCGAACCCCGCCACACTCCGCTGCGATGCCGACTACAGAGCGGCGCGGGGAGGGAGAACGGACCGATGAACGGCAGGACAGCAACGCGGAGGTCGATACTGGCGGGCGGCGTCGCGGCCGCAACTGGGCTCGCCTCGGTGAAGCGAAGCCGCGCCGCCGACGAGCCGGTCATCAGGATCGGCGTGCTGACCGACATGGCGGGCGCCTACGCGTCGCAGACCGGCCCGGGGTCTGTTGTGGCGGCGCAACTCGCGATCGAGGACTTCGCCAAGCGCCATCCCGAGATCAAGGTCGAGCTGTTGTCGGCCGACCTACAGCTCAAGCCGGACGTGGCGCTCGCCATCGCAGGGGATTGGTTCAACAACGCGGGTGTCGACCTGCTCACCGACGTGCCGCTGTCCTCCGCCGCGATCGCGATCGGCGAGCGGGCCAAGGCGCAAGACAAGATGGCGATCTTCACCGGTGGCGCGTCCGCCATCCTCACCGGGGCAAGGTGCGGCCCGAACCACCTGCATTGGGTCTATGACACCTGGTCCATCCCGCACGGCATCGTCAAGGCTACGGTCAAGGCCGGCGGTGACACGTGGTTTTTCATCTACGCCGACTACACCTATGGCCAGACCTTGGAAAAGGACGCAGCGGCGTTCGTCATCCAGGATGGCGGCAAGGTGCTCGGCTCCGTCGCACACCCCTTCCCCGGCAACACCGATTTCTCGTCCTATCTGCTGCGGGCCAAGGCGAGTGGGGCGAAGGTCATTGGTCTGGCCAATGGCGGTTCCGACGCGGAGAACTGCATCAAGCAGGCCGCCGAATTCGGCATCCAGCGCGGCGGCCAGAAGGTTGTCGGTGTCGGGCTGCTGATCAACGGCATCCAGAGCATCGGCTTGCAGGCGGCGCAGGGCGTGCTGCTCGCCGAACCGTATTACTGGGACATGAACGACGGCACGCGCGCATTCGCCCACCGGTTCGCCGCCCGCATGACCGGCGCGCCGATGCCCAACTCGGCGCAGGCCGGGGAATACTCGGCGGTGTCGCACTACCTCAAGGCGGTCGCCGCGATGGGGCCGGCGGCGGCCAAGGCGAGCGGTCGCGCCACCATTGCCAAGATGCGCGAAATCCCCGTCGAGGACCCGATTTTTGGCCATAGCGATATCCGCATCGACGGGCGGGTGACGCATCCGATGTATCTGTTCGAGGCCAAGCAGCCGGCGCAATCGAAGTCGCCATGGGATCTTCTCACGTTGAAGGACACGATCCCGGGCGACAGGGCGTTCCGGCCGTTGAACGAGGGCGGCTGTCCGCTGGTCCGCTCCTGACGGTGAGATGACAAATCCGCGTCCAGCGCGATTGAAACCTCGGGTTTCGCGGCTCATATGGCCGGCGCGACAGGAGGCGAGAGATGAGCGAGACGGCGGAACCGCGGACGGAACGGCACGGATTTGGCGCCGAGGTCGGGCGGCTGCTCGATCTGGTGGTCCACTCGCTGTACTCGGATCGCGAGATCTTCCTGCGCGAGCTCGTCGCCAACGCCGCCGATGCGATGGATCGCCGGCGGTTCGAGGCGCTCACCGACCCCGCCCTGGCGCTGCCGGATGACGCGAAGATCCGCATCGTGCCCGACAAGCCGGGGCGCACCCTGCTGATCGCCGACCAAGGCATCGGCATGTCGCATGACGAGCTGATGCAGAACCTGGGCACCATCGCCCGCTCCGGCACCCGTGCGTTCGGCGAGACCCTGGAGCAGGCCAAGCCCGAGGAGCGGCCAAGCCTGATCGGCCAGTTCGGCGTGGGCTTCTACTCCGCTTTCATGGTCGCCGATCGGGTCGAGGTCACCTCGCGCAAGGTGGGCGCGGCGGAGGCTTGGACCTGGGCCTCCGACGGCTCCGGCGAGTTCACCCTCTCCCCCGCGACAAGGGAGATCGCGGGCACCGAGGTGCTGCTGCACGTCAAGCCGGATGCCGACGAGTTCCTCGACCCGGTGCGGCTCGAGGCGATCATCCGCAAATGGGCCGACCACATCACCGTGCCGATCACGCTGGCCCGCGAC
Organism: Acetobacteraceae bacterium; assembly: GCA_965218045.1. Taxonomy (GTDB): domain Bacteria; phylum Pseudomonadota; class Alphaproteobacteria; order Acetobacterales; family Acetobacteraceae; genus CAVRCA01. The sequence continues at coordinate 162,110 of CBDCJX010000007.1, forward strand.
GGCGCGGATCAGCCGGCCAACGAGGGCACCGCGCTGTGGCGCAAGTCGCGCGCGGAGATGTCCGAGGAGTCCGCGACCACTTTCTACCGCCATCTCGGCAACCTGTTCGACACGCCCTGGGCGACGTTGCACTGGAAGGCCGAGGGCATGCTGGAGTTCTTCGCCCTCCTGTTCATCCCCGGCAGCAAGCCATTCGACCCGGTCGAGGCCGAGCGCAAATCCCGCGTGCGGCTGCACGTGCGGCGCATGTTCATCACCGACGAGGCGGAGCTGCTGCCGCCGTGGCTGCGTTTCATTCAGGGCGTGGTCGACACCGAGGATCTGCCGCTCAATGTCTCGCGCGAAATGCTCCAGACCACGCCGGTCCTGGCGCGCATTCGTAAGGCGGTGACGGGGCGGGTGCTGTCCGAGCTGAAGACCCGCGCCAAGACCGACGAGGCGGGCTACGCCACGTTCTGGGGCAATTTTGGCGGCGTGCTCAAGGAGGGGATCTGGGAGGAGACCGAGCATCGCAAGGAGCTCGGCGAGCTGCTCCGCTTCCGCTCATCCTCCGAGGAGGGCTGGACCTCGCTCGAGGCGTATCTCAAGCGCATGCAGCCGGGCCAGGAGGCGATCTATTATCTCGCCGGGGACGACATCGCCGCACTGCGGAACTCGCCGCAGCTCGAGGGTTTTCGGGCCAAAGGCATCGAAGTGCTGCTGATGGCCGATCCGATTGACGCGTTCTGGCCCGACCGATTCGACGGCTACGAGGGCAAGCATCTGCGCAGCATCACCAAAGCCCCGCCCGACCTGCGGCGCGAGCACGCCGAGCCCGCGCCGGATGTCTCGGCGCTCGCGCTCGCGCTCAAGCAGGCGCTGAAGGACGACGTGTCCGATGTGCGGCCGACCGACCGGCTGGTGGACAGCGCCGTCGTGCTCGCCGCCGGCACCTCGGGGCCGGACTTGCAGATGCAGCGCCTGCTGCGTCGCTCCGGCCGGGCGCCGTTCGCGGCCCCGCCGGTTTTAGAGATCAACCCCCGGCACCCGCTGATCCAGCAGCTCGCCGCCGCGACCGAGGCGGAGGGCTTTGCCGAGATCGCCGGCACCTTGCTGGATCTGGCACGGGTGCAGGAAGGCGACCTGCCGCGCGATCCGGCCGCTTTCGCCCGACGCATCACGGCGATGCTGGTTGGCAGCTGAGCCTTATGCCAGCCGCTTTGTCCGACGACCTGCCGCTGACCGGAAACGGTTGGGAATAGGGTGTTTTGGTGTAAGTGCCTGAGATATTTCTTGCGCACCTTGTTCGCGTTGTGTTCTATTTCGCTCGTGACCTACGTCCTCCCAACCCCAGTCGAACGCTTCGCCTTCATTATCGAGGCGTTGTGCCAGGCCGCTGCCGCGCGCAGCGCCAGGCGCTGGATTGCGGTGGCCATTGCCAACCTGATCTGGCTCCGGCTGCGACGCGCCGGCGTGCGGTTCGCCAAGCTGGCCGCCCGGGTCCAGTCCGGCAAGCTCCCGGCCGCCGCGCGGACGTCCGCGTCGGGTGCGTCCGACCAGTCGGCGGAGTCCCGCGCCGAGCGGCAAGCGAAGCGGCGCAAGTCGGATGATCCAGCGGATCGTCTGGCCAAGCGCTTGCCGCGCGGCTTTGCCTGGCTGCTTCGGCTGGTGCCGGAGGCGGCGGTCTATGGCAGTCAGCTGAACCATCTGCTGTCCGACCCGGAGATGGTGGCGCTGCTGCAAGCCGCGCCGCAGATGGGGCGGCTGCTGCGCCCGCTCTGTCAGATGCTGGGCATCAGGCTATCCGAACACCCCCTCTTGCAACACACGCCGCGTCTGCGCGCCGCGGCCTCGCCCCTCGGCGCGCCCGCCGACGATGGTGCGCCCGCTGACGTCGTGGCGCCCGCGCGAAGTTCCTTCGCCGAGACGATGCAATCGACGCGCCGTTCCCGCCGTCGTCGTGCCGCCCGGCGGGTCGACCAGCTGCCGTGGGTCGTCCGCGGCCCGCCGGGCGGACTTTTCGAACCGGGATGAACGCATCGCGCCGAGGCGTGACTCAATCGTTCCACCTTTACAACGTAACACCCGCCGCCAGCGACGGCCCGGCGTCACGCCGGCCGCCATGGTTCGGTCCACGTCCCTGGCAGCTCGAGCGTGGGCCAAGCCGTCCAAGTTCGGCCTTCGCCGAGCCAGGCCGAGCGGGGAGGGACTTGGGGCGGTGGTCTCACTGGGCGGGTCGGCCGCGTGTGACGGCAGGCGCCTCCGGCGTCGCGTTGGCGGGGCGATCCGTGTCCGGGCCGGTGTAGTTCCGATTGAGCTGACCCGCGTTGAGCTGGTCCACCTTGCTGTCGCCGGTGTCATTGCCCTTGTCGTTGCGGCGATCGATGTTGCCGTACGGGTTGTCGGCATTCGCCGCCATGACGATCCGGGCCGGCGCGTTGTCCGACGCGTAATGCGCGGCGGCCTGACCCGGGAGCGCGGCTACAACGAGGGCTACGCCGAACGCGACGACGGGCAATAAGGTTTTTGAAGGCATCGGAAGATCCTCCTTGGATGTACAATGCGGTGCCTAACGCGTCCGAGGCCAATTCGATCCGTGCTGGTCCCTTCGCAGCCTTAGTGCGCCGCTGCCCAGGTCCTGCCGCGTCCGGTCTCGACGACCAGCGGCACCGCCAGTTCCGCGGCCCGTTCCATGACCTCGCGCGCGAGCTCGGCGAGGGCGTCGGCCTCGTCCTCCGGCGCCTCGAACAGCAATTCGTCATGCACTTGCAGCAGCAGGCGTGAGCGGAGCCCGGCGTCGCGCAAGGCGCGCGGCAGCCGCACCATGGCGCGCTTGATGACGTCCGCGGCACCGCCCTGCAAGGGCGCGTTGATCGCCTGCCGCTCGGCATAGGCGCGGCGCGCCGGGTTGCGGTCGGCGATCCCGGGGATCCAGCAGCGTCGGCCGAACGGCGTGAGGACGTAGCCGGCGATCCGCGCCTCCTCCTTGGTGCGCTCCATGTAGGCGCGAATGCCGGGATAGCGGGCGAAATACGCTTCGATGTAGCCGCGCGCCTCGCCCGGAGCGATGCCGAGCTGGCGCGCCAGGCCGAACGCGCTGATGCCGTAGATGATGCCGAAATTGATCGCCTTGGCGCGCCGCCGCGTCATCGGGTCCATGCCCTCGATCGGCAGCCCAAAAACCTCGGCGGCGGTGCGCGCGTGGATGTCCTCGCCCTGGGAAAAACTCTCGCGCAGCTGCGGGATGTCGGCGACGTGGGCGAGCAGCCGGAGCTCGATCTGCGAGTAGTCGCAGCTCACCAGCACGTGCCCGGGCTCGGCGATGAAGGCGCGGCGGATGCGGCTACCCTCGTCGGTGCGGATCGGGATGTTCTGCAGGTTGGGGTCGATCGACGACAGCCGCCCGGTGCTGGCCACCGCCATCGCGAAGCGGGTGTGAATGCGGCCGGTATCGGGATGGATCTCGTCGACCAGCGCGTCGGCGTAGGTCGATTTGAGCTTTGCGAGCTGGCGCCATTCCAGGATGTGCGCGGGCAGCTCGTGTCCCTGCTCGGCGAGGCTTTGCAACACCGAGGCGTCGGTGCCCCAGGCGCCGGTCTTCATCCGCTTGCCGCCGCCGAGCTTCATCTCGTCGAACAGCACCTCGCCGAGCTGCTTGGCGCTGCCGAGGTTGAACGCGCGCCCGGCGAGCCGGTGAATCTCGTGCTCCATCCCCGCCATGCGCTGCTCGAAGTCGCTCGACATGCGCCGCAGGTCGTCGGCGTCGACCTTGACCCCGGCGCGCTCCATGTCGAGCAGCACGTGGGTGAGCCGCCGCTCGATCTGCTCGTAGAGTGCCAGCGCGCCGGAGGCGGGCAGGCGCGGGCGCAGGGTGAGCCAGAGCCGGAGCACGAGGTCGGCGTGCTCGGCGGCGTAGGCGGTGGCGCGTTCGATCGGCACCGCGGCGAAACCCACGCGGTTGCGACCGGTGCCGGTGACGTCGTCGAGGATGATCGCGGTGTGACCGAGATGCAGCGGCGCGAGCTCGTCCAGCGCGTGGCCATGCAGCCCGGCTTCCATCGCGTAGGAGATCAGGGTCGCATCATCGACCGGTGCGGCGACCGGGAAACCGGCGCGCGCCATCACCAGCATGTCGCGCTTGGCGTCCTGGTAGATTTTCAGCACGCCGGGATCGGTGAGCAGCGCGCCGGTCAGCGCGATGGCATCGGCGAGCGCGACCTGCTCGCCGGCTGCCTCGTGCAGCAGCGGCAGATAGCAGGCGCGGCCCGGCGCGGTGGCGAACGCGAGGCCGAGCAGCCGGGCGCGCATCCCATCCGCGGCATCCGTGACCGCTTTGATCGCGAGGATGCCACCGCGCGACGCCTCGGCGAGCCAGGGTGCGAGACCCTCGGCGCTGAAGATGGTGGCATAGGGGCCGAACGCGCCGGTCGGACGCTCGACCTCGATCTCCGGCGGCTTGTCGGTATTGAGGGGACGCGGCCGGCGGTCCACCTGCAGCGCGACCGCGACCGGGGTGCCGGCATCCTCCAGCCCCATGCGGGAGATGATGCTGCGAAACCCCATCGAAGCGAGCCAGCCGCCGAGCTTGGCGCGATCCGGCTGGCGCGCTTGCAGTGCCTCGATCGGTAGCGGCAGGGGCGCGTCGTCGCGCAAGGTGACGAGCTGGCGCGAGAGGCGCGCGGCCTCGGCGTGCTCGATGAGCGCGTCGCGGCGCTTGGATGGCTTCATCGCCGGAGCCGCCGCGAGCACGGTCTCGAGGTCGCCGAACTCGACGAGGAGCTGTGCCGCCGTCTTTGGGCCGATGCCAGGAACGCCCGGCACGTTGTCCACCGAATCGCCCATCAGCGCCTGCACGTCGATCAGCTTGTCGGGTGTGACGCCGAACTTCTCCATCACCTCGGCCGGACCGATCGGCTTCTGCTTGATCGGGTCGAGCATCTCCACGCCCGGGCGGATGAGCTGCATCATGTCCTTGTCGGAGGAGACGATCACCGCGGCACCGTCGCGGCCGACGACCTCGCGGCAGTAGGCGGCGATCAGGTCGTCCGCCTCCCAGCCATCGAGCTCGATCGCGGGCACGCCGAACGCGTCGGTCGCCTGCCGTATCAGGGCGAATTGCGGCTTGAGCTCGTCCGGCGGCTCGGTCCGGTTCGCCTTGTAGGCGTCGTACATCGCGTTGCGGAACGTCACGCTGCCGGCGTCGAAGATCACCGCGATGTGGGTCCCGACATGGTCGCGCAGCAGCTTGGCGAGCATGTTGGTGAAGCCGAACACCGCGTTGACCGGGACGCCATCGGGCCGCGTCATCGGCGGCAGCGCGTGAAAGGCGCGGAACACGAACCCCGATCCGTCGATCAGGATCAGTCGGACCGGCTCGGTTGTTCCAGCTTGTGCCGGCGCGTCTTCCAGCTCAGTGCCCGTCGTCGTGACCCGCTCCCGGGTTGAGCACGTAGAGCCGCGAGCAATACGGGCACATCACCTGTTGGGTAAGGATGCGCAGATACACCCGCGGGTGCCCGAGCGCGCCGCCGCCGCCGTCGCAGGCCACCGTGCGCTGGTCCACGTGGATGGTCTCGGTCGGGGAGAGGGTGGGGGCGCCGTCCGGCATGTTTTCCTCTATGGCGGAAAATCCGCCCGGATGATAGCGATGTGGGTGGTGCTTTCAACCGGCCGTGCTGCTCCGACCCGCTCCCGCCTGCGTCTCGCGGCCGCCCTGGTCGTCGGCCTGCTGCTGAGCGGCTGCGTCGGTCGGCCGATCGACCCCGCGCTCGTCACGGGCCGACCGGGGCCGGTTGCCGGCGCGTTCACCATGCGGGACGGCACCTCCCTGCCGTATCGCCAGTGGCTGCCTGCCGGCGGGGAACCGTGGGCGGTGGTGCTGGCGTTGCACGGGATGAACGACAGTCGGGATGCCTGGGAGATCCCGGCCCCCGACATGGCGGCTTCCGGGATCGCGGTGTTCGCGCCGGATCAGCGCGGCTTCGGCGCCACGCCGACGCGGGGCTTTTGGCCGAGCGGGGGCTTGCTGGTGGCGGATGCCGACCGGATGGCCCGTGCGCTGCACGCCCGCTACCCGCATGCCAAACTGATCCTGCTGGGCGAGAGCATGGGCGCGGCGGTGCTGATGTGTCTGGAGACCGCCCCCAATCCGCCCCCCGCCGCTGGCTACGTGCTGGTGGCGCCTGCGGTGTGGGGCCGCGCGGAGATGAATGTTTTTCTGCGATCGCTGCTCTGGCTCGCTTCGAACCTGGTGCCCGAGATGGAGCTGAGCGGGGCGCCGATGAAGGTCACCGCGAGCAGCAACCGCGACGCGCTGATCCGCTTGGCGCGTGATCCGCTTACCCTGCGCCGGACGCGGGTCTCCTCGGTGCGCGGCCTGGTCGACCTGATGGATGCAGCACTCGCCGCCGCGCCTCGGGTCGGCGCTCCCACCCTGTTCCTCTACGGCGGCAAGGACGAGCTGGTGCCCGACCGCGCGACGGCCGCCACCTGGGAGGCCCTGCGGCCCGGTCTGCGCACGGCGTTCTATCCGGGCGGTTATCACTTGCTCCTGCGCGACACCGACCGCGCCAAGCCGCTCGGCGACGTGCTCGCGTGGATGCGCGACCCTCGGGCGCCCCTGCCATCCGGGGCGGATCGGGCGGCGAGCGCGTGGCTGGCGCAGCGGGAACACTGAGCGGTCTTTCGCAGCCGCGCGATTCGCGCTATCCAGGCTCTCTCGGACCCGTAGCTCAGCTGGATAGAGCGTCGCCCTCCGAAGGCGAAGGTCGCACGTTCGAATCGTGTCGGGTCCGCCAATGCTCCGGTATTATGTAGCAACCGCCACCAACTGAGGTAAGTAGGTTAGCTTCCTCATGCCCACCTTATCAGGGATGGGCGACACATTCATCATCTCCGGTCTCCACGAGAAGCGGTCAGCTACCGCCGGTAGGATTGTCGAGCTGCGGCGTGAGGTTGACCGGCTGCAAGCTGACCTGTTCCACATAGACGCGGTGCTGCGGCTCTACGAGGTGGAGCCCGCCGATATCCCGACCAAGGGCCGTGTGCCGGTGCGCTCGGCCTACTTCGGGCGCAAGGAGATCACCCGCCGTATCTATGACGCCCTGCGGGAGAATGGGGAGGTATCCGCCGTGGACATTGCCGCCCAGGCGATGCGGGACAAGGGGCTCGATCCAGTGGCCGACAAGAAGCAGCGGGTGGCGTTCTCCCAGCGGTTTCTCACGTCGCTGCATGATCTGCGGAAGGCGAGGACGGTCGAGCGGATTGGGAGCGGCAAGGGGGTGCGTTGGAGACTGACTACCAACGATGGGCCGGTAGATGGCAGGGAAAGCGAGCGGCAGGCGCAAAACAGCTAGTAGCCCGACGGATTCCGCCAGAACCTTGCGATTCCAGAGTGTTGCCTATAAGGTGGCGGGACGGGAGGACTCGAACCTCCACCCTCCTCGGGTCGCCGGCAGGGAAGCCTACGATAGTTCCCGAGGGCTCTATCCAGTTGAGCTACGCCCCGATGCCTGGAAGGTGCCGCCAACGCTCGGCGGCACCTTCTATTCTTCCAAAATCACACTCTCCCCTTTTCGGCGAGATACTTGTGCTTCTGGTGGTGAACTGCGCTTGGCGTAATGTCTAAGGTTCGGGCAATCTCCGAGTCGGCTACATTCCGCTCAATCATGTTCCGTAGGAACTGAACACCTGCATCGGTCAAGCGCCCATTTTCTCGCTTGATCTCGGGAGACTGCCCTATCCTACCGGTTTCGTTCCGTATGACAGTGAGGATACCCTGCAACTTGGCTTGCATATCCTGCAAGTCCTGCATCAAGTCGTCGACTAGGTCCTCTACCCTCATACCGAAATGCTAATCTCGGTTTTCTAAATCGTCAACCCTGAGTAGCGGCAGGTTTCCCGGAATTTGCCCGCTGCCAATACCCGCAGAAGTCCACGCTCGGCCGCGCCTTGAGCGCCAGCCCGGTCGCAAGCCGCACCTGGAACCCATTGGGATCGCGCCGGTGGTTCTCCCGCCACGCGCTCTCTTGGGCGTAGCGGACGATGTAGGCCCCGGCCAGGTGGTGATGGTGCCCGATCTCGGCCCGGCGCATCCGGGAGAAGAAGCTCTCGGCCAAGTTCGTCGTCGCGCCATCAAGGCTGTAGGCGAGCTGATGGTTGATCCGCTTCATGGCGTAGCGGGCGGCCAGCATATCCCAGCCGCTCGAATCGTCGGCGCTGATCTCGGTGCCCCTGGCGATGTGGCTGCGGATGAAGGGCAGCGCGGCGGTCTCGGATGGGAACACGGCGGGGAGCGTGAGGCCGGCGCGCTCACGCATCACGATGACAGCCTTGCGCTTGCTGCTCTGGTTCGCCTTGAGCCGTAGATCGCGCCGGTTCTCCTTGAGGTTGGCCGGTTTCACGTAGCCGCCGAAATAGGCCGCGTCGATCTCGACCTCGGCGCCCTCGCCGCCTAGCCGCTCGCCCTTCATCTCGCTCGCCAGGGCTTCGCGGATTTTGTGCGCCAGGACAAAGGCCGTCTTGTATTGCACGTCCAGATCGCGGGAGAGCGCCAGCGCGCTCTTGCCCTTCACCTCATTGCAGAAGATCACCACGGCGGCGAGGTAGGTCTGTAGCGGCAGCTTGTGAGAGGCGAACAGTGTGCCCGAGGTCAGGGAGAAGTCCTTGCGGCACGCCTTGCAGCGGAACCGCAGCGCGCCACTCGGCCGGCGGCACTCGTAGCAGGTCTCGCACTCACACGCCGGGCAAACCGGCTTGCCATCCGTCTGCGGCCACCGCAGCAAGGCGAACAGCCGCTCGGCATCCTCGCTACCCATGCGCAGGACCGACGCTAGCGAGAGCGTCCGGGCCTTTGCTGAGAGGAGGAAGTGAGAGCGCATCGATCACATTCGCCATGAACCTTGCGAATATGACGGAATGAGTTGGCATTGTCAACAGGAAGTCTTCATATATGATGGCCTCCAAGCGTTTCTGATAGGAGACCGTATGGGGCTGGCGGCAACGGAGAAGGAATTGGCCGGTAAGGCGGCTCGCTTCCTCAAGGCGGAACTCAAGCGGGCAGGCGTGACCTATAGCGAGCTGGCGCGCCGCCTCAAGGAACATGGTTTGGAGGAAACGGAGGCGTCGATCAGCAGCAAGCTAGCGCGTGGTACGTTTGCAGCAACGTTCTTAATAGCCACCTTGGCGGCCTTAGAGATAGAAGGGCTGCGAGTTGAGGACATTTAGTGAGAATTCGGAATAGAAGAGAGGCGGCTTGCAAGATAGTCCATGCCCCTCAACTGCAACATAAGACCGCGTTTTCTGTAAAAGCTGTCGATACCGGCCTTCTGTTGCAAGTCAAGAGTGCCTTCATAGTATACGTAGACCCTTCCGGAAAATGTAAGGTCTCTAATACGAATTAGATTAGAGTTACCTGGGACACTTACGGCAATGCCAATCCCATTTTCAATATCAGATATGATACTCTTTGAATTGTCTGCTAAATATTGACATACAGCGGTGGTGTAATCCCATCCAAATACAATGGCCGCTGGCAAAAGAAAGCCTAGATATTTGTTGTTTGCGTCGAAATCGACGTATTCCTTAGCAATAATATCGAAGGTTTGGTTCTGTTTCTTAAAAAGGATCGTGATCGTTTTGCTTAAGCGCATGGAGTTGGGAAAATCTGACTCGTATAAATCAGACAGTGTTTTGGGAGTCTTGCCATTCTGATTCTTTGGAGCAGAATGAGTGCTGGTCGCGCCCTTCGGCATCAAGGACAGGCCTGCCGTTTCAAACGGCGCAGTCTCTTTGGGGCTCTTCTCGGTCTCATACCAGCCAACCCCAGCTAAGAGCACCGCCAAAGCCAGACCCGCAGCTGAGCCAGCGCGGATTTTGACCCACCGTGATCGTTCATGGACCGATTCCCGGGCCACTACGGAGACGACCCCCACAACCCATGCCACTGTCAGCAGGATATAAGCCAGCATCATGTTTATGATGCCGGCCGCCGTGAGTGAAGCAAGCAACATAGCAACGAATAGTGCGGCACCGGCGTCTCGCACGAGACTTCCAACCGGATGCGATTTCTTCGTTTCGCGCTGGGGCTCTGACATGGACAGGATTTCGCCCGCCTCTGTCGCGCAGCGTCAAGCGGGGCGGTGGGGTATAGCACGCTCAAGGCACGCACCGACCCGCTACCCGCTGGTCTCCTGCGTAGTCGGGGCACCATCGTATGCAGCCCCGCCGCTGTGGCGGTTGCTACATAATACCGCAATGCTCCCATATTATGTAGCAACCGCCACCACCGGCGACGTAATTGGGTTGGCTTGCTTATGCCCCTCTTAACACGGCATGGGCGACACATTCATCATCTCCGGCCTTCGCGAGAAGCGATCCGCTACGGCGGCATGATAGTCGGGCTGCGGCGCGAGGTTGACCGGCTGCAAGCCGACCTGTTCCACATAGACGCGGTGCTGCGGCTCTACGATGTGGAACCTGCTGATATCCCGAAAGGCTGGGTGCCGGTGCGGGCGGCCTACTCCGGCCGCAAGGAGATCACCCGACGTATCTATCATGCGCTGCGGGAGAGCGGGGAGGTGTCCGCCGTGGACATTGCCGCCTAGGCAATGCGGGATAAGGGGCTCGATCCCGTGGCAGATCGGAAGCAGCGGATGGCGTTCTCCAAGCGGCTCCTTACGTCGCTGCACGATCTGCGTAAGGCGGGGACGGTGGAACGGATTGGCGGGGGCGTGCGGGGGAGGCTCATCTCAGGTCGTGAGGAATGACCGACAGGCGCAGGGCGAGGCTCAGGCGTAACCTGAGCGCAGTGTAGTGGTGGTCATCGTAAAAGCGCGCGCTCCCCAACCGCATTGCTAAACCCATTGCGTACATTGCCGTTGACTCGGCAGATGGCGGTAAGCAATACAGCTACCCCATGGACGCGTGGCGAAACGGCAGACGCGACCGGCTTCCAACCGGTTATCTTACAAGGGTGTGCGGGTTCGAGTCCCGCCGCGTCCATCCCGCCAGCAGTCAAGGAGGCAAGGATGACATTGGGGCGCAGGATGAAGGCCATACAGGAGGCGATTGCGCGGCTTGAGGCAGAGCGGGCTCGGATCGAGGGTAGGATCGAGGGCTTACGTGAAGCCCTCCGCCTACAAACAGGGGACGACTCCTCTGAGAGCATCCTCGCAGAGCAGCCGCGCAAGCGAACGCGCCGAGGGAACTTGAAGGAGACGGTGTTGGATCTAGCCCAACAGGTCGGTGATAAGGGCTTAACAGCTGAGGAATGTGTGACGTTGGCCCGAAAGACTAAAGATATCGAGCTGATCCAGACTTCAGTGTCCAGCCTTTTGAGCCGTCTAAAGAACGATGGCGTAATGTTCTTCGACGGCGAGCGATATCGGCTAAAGCAGTTTGCGGGACCACGCCACGCGGCTTGAAAAGGAACACCCCGGCTTTCCAGGGCCGGGGCGCTTGTGGAGGCGGTATTGGCCGGGCCAGGGACTCGTTGACTGCGAGCTCCCCCCTCGGGTTCGACTTCCCCCGCCTCCACTGGAAGCCTCACTCTTTAGGGAGCGAGGCTTCCACCTGTTGGTGGCATCCGGCAAACGCAGTCCGCCTCGTGGCGGACTCTCACAAGGGATTTCTCACCAGAGCCATCCGTAAATTGGCGGCATGGGGGCGATCAATCAAATCAATTAGGCCGCGCTGTATAATCGTTATGATCGACTTGGTAGTTTGTAAGCCTCAGTTTGCGCCATCCGATCATTCGCAATTGCAGTTGCACATAACGTGTCGCGTATCCGCTAATTATTCCTTTGCAAGTAACCGCAGAAATCCATGCTCGGCCGTGCCTTAAGTGCCAGCCCAACCGCAAGCCGGACCTGAAACCCGATGGGGTTACGCCAATGGTTCTCCCGCCACGCGCACGGTCGAGCGTGGATCTTCGCGCTATTGGAAGCGAGCTCCGGCTACATAGCCGAGAACTAAGGCTGGCGGGAAAATCCGAGGGTACAGAGACACAGAAGTTCAGATGGCTGACACTAGTTGGTGGTACAGTTCACGAAGTTACCGTTCCGACTGCAATTAGTATTCAGCATCGTCGGACGGCTTTGCGGCGCGGACATTTGATAGGGCGCAGGTAGCTGATAAGGCGCAGGCGGGGGCATACTCGCGATCACTGCGAGCGCAGCACGACGGCGAGCGAGATCGGTTTCCGCCAGATCACTTTGCGTTTTTGCCAGAGCTAGATTGGCTTGCTCCGTAGTGATCTCTCTCCGGTCTGTTCGAGCCGCTAAGTCAGCTCTCGTGGCGAGATATACTTCGGCTAGATCTGGCGGAGAGCCGCTAGCTAGAAGGAAATCCCGCCTAGCCGATTCGTCGCACCGTGCCTTGTCGAGGAAATGCGAACCCTCTGGATATCGCACCCGGCAACTTGCGATCTGCTGCTGTAGCCTCGCTTGAGCCACGACTCGGCGCTGGTCGGCGCAGCCACCAAGCACACACAATGCGAACAATAAGAGAGCAACAAAGCGCATAGAATGAACCGTAACGAAGCCGCGCCGGCTTCGCAACGGCGATCGCCGGCCGAAATCCTTCGAGCCGAACGCGCTTATTCATCAGTCGCTCCTCCGCAATGCCTTGCTCGCATCCGCCATTTGGCCGCCACCACACCCGGTTGCCGCGCAATCCGCTCAACCGTCCCGGCCTTCCGTAGGTCGTGGAGTGACATGAGGAAACCGCTGCGAGAACGCCAACCGCTGCTTGCCGCAGCGCGTCATAGATACGCCCCGTGATCTCCTTGCGGTCGAAATAGGCCGAGCGCGCCGGCACCCGGCCCTGGGTGGGAATGTTGGCGGGCTCCACCCCGCAGAGCCGCAGCACAGCGTCTATGTGGAACAGGTCTGCTTGCCCGGTCCAGCTCGCGCCGTAGTTCCACGATCCGCACAGCTACACTCGACCGCTTCTTGCGTAGGCCGGAGATGATGGACGTGTCGCCCGTGCCGAGTAAGATGGGCAGGAACGCGCCGCTCTGACTTGCCTTTGTCAATGGCGGTTGCTGCCTTAAAGCCGCAAGTTGCTCACCGGAACAGGCTGCGGAGGAATCGTGGAACCCAGACACGCAACGGCCGCGATTGTCGGTGCCGGTGACTTCATCGGCGGCGCTATCGCCAAGCGGTTCGCCGCCGAAGGTTTCACGGTGTTCGCGGGGCGGCGGAACGGCGACAAGCTGTTGCCGCTAGTCGCGGAGATCGAGGCGGCGGGCGGCCAGATCGTTGCGCGTTCGCTGGATGCGCGCAAGGAGGCGGACATCACTGCGTTCCTGCAGGAGGCCGATCACGCGGCGCCACTCGAAGTGTGCATCTTCAACATCGGCGCCAACGTGAACTTTCCGCTGCTCGACACCACCGAGCGCGTGTTCCGCAAGGTGTGGGAGATGGCGTGCTACTCCGGCTTCCTGACAGCACGCGAAGCCGCGCGGCTGATGCTGCCGCACGGTCGCGGCGCGCTGTTCTTCACCGGTGCGACCGCGAGCCAGCGCGGCGGCGTCGGCTATGCCGCGTTCGCCTCCGCCAAGTTCGGCTTGCGGGCGATGGCGCAAAGTGCCGCGCGCGAGCTTGGACCCAGGAACATCCACGTCGCCCATCTTGTCATCGATTCCGGCGTCGATACCGCTTGGGTACGCGAGCGGATCAAGCAGCGGGAAGGCGAGGACGCGCTGCGAAACCTCGATCCTGATCGCCTGATGCGGCCGGAGGCGGTGGCGGAGACGTATTGGCGGCTCTATCAGCAGCCGCGCGACGCCTGGACCTTCGAGCTCGAGATTCGGCCCTCCGGCGAGAAATGGTGATGCCATGAGCAAGGTGGAGTTCCACTTCGATTTCGGCAGTCCCAATGCGTATCTGAGTCATCTGGTGATCCCGGATATCGAGCGCCGGACCGGTGCCCAATTCGACTACGTGCCGGTGCTGCTCGGCGGCGTGTTCAAGCTCACCGGCAACCGCTCGCCGATGGAAAGTTTCGCCGGCATCAGGAACAAGCCGGAATACGCGCGGCTGGAGATGCAGCGCTTCATCGAGCAACACGGCATCACCAACTTTCGCGCCAACCCGTTCTTCCCGGTCAACACGCTGGTGCTGATGCGCGGCGCCGTCGCCGCCCAGCGGCTCGGCATATTGGCCCGCTACGTCGACGCGATGTATCGCCACATGTGGGCCGAGCCGAAGAAGATGGACGACCCGGAGGTGCTGCGCGCCGCGCTCGCCGAGTCGGACATAGACGGCGCGGAGCTGCTGGCGCGCGCGCAGACCCAAGAGGTGAAGAACGAGCTGCAAGCCAACACGCAGCTTTCGGTCGAGCGCGGCACGTTCGGCTCGCCGACCTTTTTCGTGGGCGACGACAGCTTCTTCGGCAAGGACCGGCTGCCCGACGTCGAGGCGGCCATCACGGCGACAGGAGCGCGCGCGTGAATCGCCCGCTCGCGCTGGCGACCGGAGTTGGCCCCGGCACCGGTGCCGCGATCGTGCGTCGGTTCGCCAGCGGCGGATACGATGTCGCGATGCTGGCGCGCAACGGCGAACGGCTTGCCGCACTCGCCGGCGAGATCGCCAACGCGCACGGCTTTCCGTGCGACGTTACCGACGAGGCTCAGCTCGACGCCGCGCTCGGCTCGGTGCGGGAGAGGTTCGGCGCACCGTCCGTGTTGATCCACAACGCGGTCGGCGGCGCCTGGGGCAGTTTTCTCGAGATCGAGCCGGAAATCCTGAACCGGAACTTTCAGGTCAACACAATGGCGCTGCTTCACCTGGCGCGCCGGCTGGCGCCCGCGATGATCGCCGCCGGCAAGGGTGCCATCATCGCGACCGGCAACACCTCCGCGTTGCGCGGCCGGGCCAGTTTCGCGGGGTTCGCGCCGACCAAGGCGGCGCAGCGCGTGCTCGCCGAAGCGATCGCCCGCGATGTCGGGCCGAAGGGCGTTCACGTCGCCTACGTGGTGATCGACGCCGTGATCGACCTGGCATGGACGCGTCAGCGGTGGCCCGACAAGTCGGATGATTTCTTCATCAAGCCGGCCGCCATCGCCGAGGAGATCTGGCATGTCGTCCACCAGGATCGCAGCGCCTGGTCGTTCAACGTCGAGCTCCGTCCGTTCGGCGAGACCTGGTGATCGCTGCGGCTCCCGCCAGCCCCGCCACCCCCGCCATCGCCGGACGGATCGGTTCAAGCGGCGTCGACCAGCACGATTTCCGCGTCCGCGATGCCGACGATCTCGACATTGGCGGCGTCGGTGATCGCGGCGCCATCACGCGCCTCGATCCGCACTCCGCCGACTTCGACGACGCCGCTCGCCAGCACCAGGTAGGCGTGCCGCTTCGGTTCGAGGCTCAAGGTGACGCGATCGCCGGCCTTGATCGTGGCGCCCATCACGCGTGCGTCTGCTCGGATCGGCAGCGCGTCCGCCTCGCCGAAGCCGCTGGCCAAGGTCACGAACCGAGCCGAGCGTTTCGCCTTGGGAAACGGCTTGGCGCCCCACGAAGGGGCGCCGCCCCGGGTGCTTGGCTCGATCCAGATCTGGAACAGGCGCGTGGTGCCGTCTTCCTGGTTGTACTCGGAATGACGCACGCCCGAGCCGGCTGACATCACCTGAACGTCGCCGGCTTCGGTGCGGCCGGTATTGCCCATCGAGTCCTGGTGAGTGATCGCTCCCTCCCGGACGTAGGTGATGATCTCCATGTCGGCATGCGGGTGCGGCGGAAAGCCGGCACGGGCGGCGATCTCGTCGTCATTCCAGACCCGCAGATTGCCCCAGCCCATCCGGTCGGGGTCATGGTAGCTGGCGAACGAGAAATGGTGCTTGGCGTTCAGCCAGCCGTGGCTGGCGCCGCCCAACGCGGAGAACGGCCTGCGTTCGATCATCTCTTTGGCTCCTGAAGCGGGCAGGCAGTGCCCGTCGGCTGCGACAGGAAATGGGGCTCGTTCCCGGTGCCGAGAAGCGGGCTGGACGCGGCTCACCCTTGCGCGACAGGCGCACCGCGCTCGCGCAGCCTTCGCTCGGCGAGATCGAGGTTGAACTCGACCACGGCGCGATAATCCGCCGCCCGCGATCCGGTAAAGCCGTCGCGTGCCGCGCGGTAGACCTCGATCGCCTCCCGCAGCCGATCCGCGGTCGCTTCACGAGCGCCGAGCGCGGCCAGGGCGTTGGCCAGATTGGTCTGAGTCATCGCCCAGTCATGCGGCATACGCGTCTGCGTGTATTCCTCGAGCGCGGCTCGGCACGCGGTCACCGCGCCTTCGAGCATTGTCAGATCGTCGCGCCGCTCGCCCAGCACACGCAGCGCATGGCCGAGATTGCTTTGTGTCAGCGCCCAGTCGAGCGGCGTCCTGGCGCGGTCGTATTCTTCCAGGGCCGCGCGGTAGCAAGCAGCGGCCTCGGCCAGCGCCGGCGCGTCGCCGGTCTGCTCGCCGAGGATCGCCAGCACCGCGCCCTGGTTGCGCTGCATCCGGGCCCACTCGATCGGCGCCGCCGCGCGCGTGTAGCCGCGTCTCGCCGCCTGATAGCAGTCGGCCGCCTGCCGCAGCCGGTCGGCATCGCCCTGCCGCTCACCCAGGATCGCGATCGCGGCGCCGAGCAGGGCCTGCGTCCTGGCCCAGTCGAGCGGCGTCGCCTCCGGCGTGTACACCTCCAGCGCGGCGCGACACGCGGCGAGCGACTGGGCCAGGGCGTCCGTGCTTCCGTCCGCCAGCGCGCGGACCCGTAGCGCGGCCGCGAGGTGACCTTGGGTGAGTGCCCAGTTGGTGGTGCGGCTCGCACGCGGCACCAGTTCGAGGGCCGCGCGATTGGCGACGATGGCGGCGTCGAGGGATGTCACATCCGACCAGGTCTCGCCATGGCGGCGCAGCGCGTCGGCCTGGGCGATCCGAACACTCCACGCTGCCGCGTGATCCTCCGCCGCAAGACCGGCCGCCGCCGCGAAATGCCCGGCGGCGAGCGCGTCATCGCAGCGGAGCACGGCCAGCTCGGCGCGCAGCCGACGACACTCGGCGGCACCGGCAGCGCCGGCGGCACGCGCCTCCGCTTCTTGCAGGGTTTGCTCGACCTCGGCGAACTCTCCCGCATCCAGCGCCGATTGTGCCGCGGCGGACACCGCCGCCAGTCCGTCCCGCAGCGCGGCGAAGGTCGCCATCAGCCCCGCCAGGCGCGCCTCCCGCTCGCCTTGTGCCAGCGGGAGCACGGCTAGGCCGAGCCGAAGTTGGACGAGGAGCGACGGCGGCCCAAGATGTGACGGGTTCATGCGGTTCTCGCCCGGTTGGTTCCCCTACGCGAACAAAGCCTCGGTGATCGATCCGTTGCATCGCCTCGCTGGCACCGGCAGAGTGCTGGCATGGGCACTGAAACTTGATCGTCGCCCAATTCTTTATACGCGTAAACTCACGAGATGAGACAGGAGAACGGGCATGCAGCATCCTAGGCTAATCATCGCGGTTGCGGCACTGGGGGTGGCGGTGCTCGCGTCCCCTGGCGTGCGGGCGGCCGATGAACCGGTCACTCCGCCTGCGGCGGCACCGGCAACCTCGCAGCCAGCGACCAATGCACCGGCCGCCACAACCCCGACTGCGGACGCGCCAGCTTCCACCACCCCCGCCGCGCCGGCCGCGAAGCAGCCGGACGCTTTATCGATCTACTTCGACACTGGCAGCGCCACCGTTCGCCAATCCGACATGGCGACCTTGGACCAGGCCTCCCGGCTGTATCGCGACGGCAAGCCGATCGTAATGATCGTCAGCGGCTCCACGGATTCGACCGGCACAGCGGTCGCCAACCTCCGGCTCTCCCAGCTTCGGGCCGACGCGGTGGTGCGCGAACTCATCGCGCGCGGTATCCCCGCGGAGCGGTTCCAGATCGTCGGCAAGGGTGAGACGGAATTGGCCGTGCCAACCGCCAATGGTGTCGCGGAGCCGCGCAATCGCCGCGCCGAGATCACCTGGCGCTGACCTAGTGAGGTCTGGATTGGCGCCAAGTCCGGTGGTCCGAACGGCGGCGGCCTCGGCCCTGCTCGGGCTGGTTTTGCTGGCGTCACCGGTAGGGGCCGCCTCGCTCAAGGAGGGGGTCGAGGCACTCACGGCCGGGCGGTACGAGGCCGCGCGCGCGATCCTGGAGCCACTAGCGCAGGCCGGAGATCCGGAGGCCGAGTACCAGCTCGGCATTCTCGCCGATCTCGGGGGTGGCAAGCCGGCGGACCCGGCGGCGGCGTTCCGCTGGTACCGTGCCGCCGCGGAGGCCGGGCTGCCTTCGGCCGAATTCAACGTGGCCGCCATGCTTGATGGTGGTCGGGGCGTGGCTCGCGACACGGCCAAAGCCGCCGTTTGGTATGCCAAGGCGGCGGCGCGGGGCCACGACCGCGCGGCCTACGATCTGGGGCAACTCTACGCCGCCGGTGAGGGGGTGCCGCGCAATCCGGACGTCGCCGCCGCCTGGTACAAGACCGCCGCGCCGCTGCCGGCTGCTGCCCGCAAGCTCGCCGAGCTTTCGGCACTGCCGCCGGCGAGGCCGACCGCCGGCGCCACGGACATCGCCTTGGTGCCTCCAAGCGGGATCAGTCCGGCCGACCGAGCGACGCAAACGGAGGCGGCGCAGCCGGGCACGATCGAGCTGGTCTGGACCGCCCCGCGACAGCCGCTCCGCGTTCGGTTCTTCGTCGAGGTCCTCGCGCTGGATACCCCGCTGCCACGCCGGGTGTTCAGCGGCATGGTCGACCAGTCGGCCGTTGTCGCCACGGTCGATGCGCCCGGCAGCTACGCCTGGCGGGTCTATGCCACCAGCGCCGCGGCGGGACGCTACGCGGCAAGCGGTTGGACGCGCTTTGAGATCAGCCGGCGGTCGCCGCAGAACGGCTGACAGCATGCTCGATCGCCCTCACCTCGGCGTTGACACCGAGGACCGGCCCTCCACCCGGCCGCTCGCGCATCCGGCGATCGCGCTGCCCTCGTGGCGCGATGCGAGGGCGCGCATCCTGTCGGACTGGGCCGCCGGACGGCGCGTGGTGGCGCTTGTCGGCCCGCCGGAACGCGAAGCGACACCATTCCTGCAAGACCTCGCCACAAGCCTGCGCGGCGCCGGACAATCAGTTCGAGTGGTCGAACCCGATGGGGAGTTCGCGATACCGGCCGGGCCGGCCATCCTGCTGGTCGACCACGCCACCCGCATGCCTGACGGGGTACTGCACAAGCTGGTCGAACATAAGGAGCTGTTCTGCGTCCTGGCGGGCAGCGCGGAGCTCGCCGATCGGCTCCAGCTCCTCTCGTGCCCGCCTTCGGTGGTCCATCTGCCCCGGCGAACGGGACCGCCGTCAGTCGCGCCGTCGACGGAACGCACCAGTGGCCGAAGATGGCTCTGGGCGGGAGGTGCCGTGATCGGAGGTGCGGTCTTGGCCGTCCTCGCCCTGATGCCGCTGGACCGGTCGCCGCATCGTCCGATACAGCCGCCGCCGCAGAGCGTTCCCGTGGACAACGCCACCGTCTCGCCATCGCCTCCGACACCGACGAAACCGCCGCTACAGGCAGATCAGGCCCCCGCCGCGGACACTGCGCCAGCACCAGCTTCCCCGCCGGAACCGCTCCCGCCCGAGCCGGAGCCGCAGGAACCAGCGCCCGTCCTGCCGACCGCCGCGACGGCCGAGGTGTCGCTACGCTACCTGCGAGGCGACCGTTCCGGCGCGACATTGGCCCGGACCCTCGCTGCGCAACTGCGGGCCAGGGGGATCGTGGTGAGCGACCCGGTTGCCAGCAGCAGCCGCCTCGATCACCCCGCGATCCGCTTCTATTTCGCCGAAGATCGGGTGACCGCGGAGGACATGCAGCGCCTGCTGGAACCGTTGGTCGGCAGCTTGCCGATCGAGCCGGCGAAGGCGACGCCGCTCACGTATCCGGGTCAGATCACCGTCGCGATCGTGTCGGGCAAGAGCGGCGCTGCCGGGCCGCTCTCGTTCTATGCGACGATGCGCGCTGTCCGTCCGTAGCGCGGCAGCCGAGACCCGGCGGCCGCCGATGGTCGCCGCCCGGCCGATCCAGCGGCGTGCCGACGCGTTCGATAATGCTGCAACACGCAAGGAGACCGACGCCGCATGGAACCGATGAAGCCGATGGAACCGATGAAGCCGTTGGACAGCGGACCGCGATGGTGGCCGGAGGAGCTGGGCGAGCCGGGGACGAGCGGCTCGCAGAACGCCATGCGCTACGCGTTCTTTCCGGATGCTCACCGGCTCGTCATCGAACAGGAGGAGCGGGTCACCGTCTACGACAGCGGCGATCATCGCATCAGCGGTGTATCGCAGCAGCAGGGCGGCGGACGGACGTTGAGCTTCGCCAGTCAAAACGGTGCGGTGCGGCTGGACCAACTGGCGAAGGTCGAATGACCCCCGCCGCCTGCGGCGACAGGGCTAGTTTTTTGGCAGGCGCGGCCACTTTGTCGCCGGCGTGGCGCGCGAATACTCGCGTGCCGTGAAGCCGCCGCCCTGGTAGCGCTCCGCGATCGGGTCGCCGCTGGTTTTGTCCGCGAGCGAGTTGGCGAACGCGTCGGCGCTGTCTTGCGGTGTCCAGCCGAGTTCGTGCCGCGCATCGTCCCGCCACCAGGTCATTCGGGCATTATTCGAGGCACCCCAGACGACCGAGCAACCGACCTGCTCGGCTTGCAGGCAGCGTTGCATCAGCCGCGTCAGATCGCCGTAGGAAAGCCATGTCGCCAGCATCCGGGCATCGGCCGGCTCCGCGAAGCAGGAGCCGATACGAACGAACACGCTCTCGACGCCATGCTTGAACCAGTAGAGCCGACCCATCAGCTCGCCATACGCCTTCGACAGCCCGTAATATCCGTCCGGCAGGAACGCGCAATCGGCGCCGATCGCCTCGCTGCGCTCGTGAAAGCCGATCGCGTGGTTGGATGAGGCGAATACAACTCGTGCGCACTCGCGCCTGGCCGCCTCGTAGACGTGGTAGAGGCCACGGATGTTCGGGCCGAGCACCGTCTCGAACGGCTGCTCGGCTGAAATACCGCCGAAATGCAGGATCGCGCCGCAGCCCTCGGCAAGGCGCAGGATGGCCGGCCCGTCGTTCAAGTCGGCGCCGGTGAACGTGGCGCGCGGCGGCAAGGTGTCGGGGAACGGGGCGATGTCGGTCAGGCGCAAGGTCCAGCCTGCTTCCCCTAGCGCGCCGGCGAGCTGACGGCCCAGCGCGCCCGAGGCTCCCGTGAGCAGCACCGGCCGCTGCGCGTTGGTCGTGCCCATCCGCAATCCTCCCCTGTGCGACGCCCCCGTATAGCACCGATCCGCTTGCAGCCCGACCGGCGGCGCGGCAGGCTCCGGCCATGCGAACCATCCAGGACCATGCCGACGCGCTCGAAGCCGGGCGTACCACCGCTCGCGAACTGGTCGAGCAGTGCCTCGGGCGGATCGCCGATCCGGCCGGGGAAGGGGCGCGTGCCTTTGTTGCCGTGTATGACGAGCAGGCCCGCAGCATGGCGGATGCGATGGACACGCTGCGTCGCCTCGGCCGGGCGCCGAGCCGCTTCGCCGGCATCCCGATCAGCCTGAAAGACCTGTTCGACGTGGCCGGCGAGAGCACCCGTGCCGGCTCCGCCGCGCTGGACGACGCGACGCCGGCCGTCGCGCACGCGCCCGTGGTGGCCCGCATGCTGGCGGCGGGTTTCGTGCCGGTCGGCCGGACCAACATGACCGAGTTCGCCTTCTCCGGCCTCGGCGTCAACCCGCATCACGGCACCCCGCTGAGCCCGTGGGATCGGGCCGCCGCGCGCATCCCCGGCGGCAGCTCGTCCGGTGCGGCGGTGTCGGTGGCCGACGACATGGCGCTCGGCGCGCTCGGCACCGATACCGGCGGCTCGTGTCGCATTCCGGCAGCACTCTGCGGCGTGACCGGCTACAAGCCGACCGCCCGCCGCGTCCCCTTGGGCGGCGTGCTGCCGCTCGCTCCCAGCCTCGACTCGGTCGGTCCGCTGGCCCGCTCCGTCGATTGCTGCGCCGTGCTCGACGCCGTGCTCGCCGGCGCGACGCCGACGCGAACGGCGCCCGCCTCGCTTGCCGGGCTGCGCCTCGCCGTGCCGCAGAACGTGGTGCTCGACGGGATGGACGCGACGGTCGCGGCGGCGTTCGGTCGGGCGGTCGCGCGCCTCGCGGGAGCCGGCGCGCGCATCGTCGACGCGAGCTTCCCGGTGTTCGACGAGATGCCGACGGTCAATGCCAAGGGTGGCTTCGCCGCCGTCGAGGCGTTTGCCTGGCACCAGGCGCTGCTGGCGGAGCAGGCCAGGCTGTACGATCCGCGCATCCGGATGCGTATTCAACGTGGCGCGGCGATGACGGCCGCCGAGTACCTGGCGCTGCGCGCGGCGCGGGATCGGCTGATCGCCGCGTTCGATGACCAGACAAGCGCGTTCGACGCGCTGATGCTGCCGACCTGCCCGATCGTGCCGCCGCGCGTGGCGGAGCTGGAGGACGAGCGGGACTACAACCGCATCAACCTGCTGCTGCTGCGCAACACCGCGCTGGGCAACTTCCTCGACCGCTGCGCGATCAGCCTGCCCTGTCATACGCCTGGGGAGGCGCCGGTCGGGCTGATGCTGATGGGCGAAACCATGGGCGACGCGCGCCTTTTCGCCATCGCCGCGGCTGTCGAGGGCGCACTGCAGCACCATCGCGGCCTGTGCTAGAGCCGCGTCATGCGTCACTTCCTGGAATTCGAGAAGCCCGTCGCCGAACTGGAGAGCAAGATCGGCGAACTCCGCCGGATCTCCGAGCCGGACGGGCTGAATATCGGCGAGGAGGTCGCCAGGCTGACGGAAAAGGCCGATCGTCAGCTGCGGGCGATCTACGCCAAGCTCACGCCGTGGCAGAAGACCCAGGTGGCGCGCCACCCGGAGCGGCCGCAAACGGCGGACTACATCGCCGCCCTGATCACCGACTTCACCCCGCTGGCCGGGGACCGCTCGTTCAGCGATGACGCCGCGATGCTGGGCGGGATGGGGCGGTTTCGTGGCCGCTCGGTGATGGTGATCGGCACCGAGAAGGGCGCCGACACGGAAAGCCGCATCAAGCACAATTTCGGCATGGCCCGGCCGGAGGGCTACCGCAAGGCGCGCCGGCTAATCGAGCTCGCCGGCCGGTTCGCGCTGCCGGTGCTGACCTTCGTCGACACCGCTGGCGCCTTTCCCGGGATCGAGGCCGAGGCACGGGGGCAGGCCGAGGCGATCGCCCGCTCGATCGAGGCCTGCCTGGAGGCGCCGGTGCCGCTCGTCGCCACCATTGTCGGCGAAGGCATGTCCGGCGGCGCCATGGCGATCGCCGCGGCAGACAAGGTGCTCATGCTGGAGCACGCGATCTATTCGGTGATCTCGCCCGAGGGCTGTGCCTCGATCCTGTGGCGCGACGCCGCCCAGGCCGAGCTCGCGGCGCAGGCGCTACGGCTCACCGCCGACGACCTCGCGCACCTGCGCCTGATCGACGCGATCATCCCCGAGCCGCTGGGCGGGGCGCACCGGGACCACGCGACGACACTCGCCGTGGTCGGCCAGGCGATTAACGACGCGCTACAGCCGCTCCTCGCCCTGGACGCGCCGACCCTCAAGGCGCGGCGAGCCGAGAAATACCTCGCCATGGGACACGAGACGCTGAGCTGAGGAAAGCGGGCTATTTCTGCGGGTAGGTGAAGGTGAACTGCTGGGTGAAGGGCTGCCACCAGCCGGGCACCCCGGTCTCCTTGTCGACGTGGTGGCGGAACCCGTTGGTCTCCGGCGAGGCGTAGGTGAACGTCACCTTGTATTTGCCGGGGCCGTCCATCGTCACGTTGTTGGCGTAGTGCGGCCCGTCCTTGGCGGTCATCGCCAGCAACGTGCCCGACTTACGCCAATCGGTGCCGAGCTTTTCGAGCGTGTAGTCGATTGTCAGGTAGGGAATCCATGCGCCATCGCCGAAGCCGTAGACGTTGTCCGCCGTGGCGTGGACATCGGTTTCCAAATGCACCGTGTCCGGCCCCATTGGCGGCGCGTCGGGCGGCATCGGTTCCATCTTGATCCCCACGAGATAGGCCGCGGCGATCTCCATGTCGTGCGCGTGCACCGGGCCGCCGATCGGATACTCGCGTGCCGCCGCCGTCTGCGCGGATGCGAAACCAAACTGGGCAAGCGCCAGCCACGCCACGGCCGCCCCGAGCCGAACTGCGTGTCGCATAAGCCGTGTGTCTCCTAGTGCTGGATGGCCGCTTGCCGCCGGCTCGCCGCAGGCTGGCGGATGAGCTGGCCGGCGCCGAGAATGAACGCCAAAGTGAGAAGATATACCGCGAGCTGCACGCCCATCGGGCGGTCGGCATAACCGACCAAGGCGTGCATGGCCCGACCGACGAGGCTGCGTTGGTCGAGCAGCCAGGATGTGTCCCAGAGCTGATACCCCCAGGCCGGGATCAGATCGGCTCCCGCCAGGATCGCGGCGGCCTGCCCGGCCATCCCGGCGGCGAGCAAGGCGATCAGCCAGCTCGTCACGGCGAACAGCCGTTTGAGCGGAATCGCGACCAGGCCGCGATAGAGCAGCCAGGACAGCACCGCACCGCCCAGCGTGCCGAGCACGCCGCCGGCGAGCAGCCCGGCGGCCCCGACCTGCGCCGAGGCGACGATCCCATAAAGAAACAGCACGATCTCAGAGCCCTCGCGCAGGACCGCGACCGCGACGACAACGGCCATGGCAACCAGCGAGCGCTCGCCCGCCGACACTGCGCGGCCCACCTCCCAGACCTGCCCGGCGATCTCCCTGCCGTGGCTGGCCATCCAGAGATTGTGCCAGGCGAGCATCAGCGCCGCGACGATCAGCACGCAGGCGTTGAACACCTCCTGCCCGTTGCCGAGCAGCGCATTCGAGATAGCGCCGGCGAAGACCGCCAGCAGCGCCGCCCCCAGCACGCCCGCGCCGAGGCCGCCGGCGATCCACCATCCGCGCTGTCGCACGCCGCGTGTCGCCGCCAGCACGATCCCGACGACCAGCCCGGCCTCGATCACTTCTCGAAACACGATCAGGAAGCTGGCGAGCATCGTCTAACCCTTGTTCCCGGCGACCGCCGTCGCGGTGCCTTTGGCAGTATCGGGGTGATAATCATCGAAGAACTTGTAGGTTCCGGGACGCAGCGGACCGGCGCGCACAGTGACCTTCGCCCCCGGCGCGAGAATCTTCTCGACCCGCATGTCCGAGCTCTCGAACTCCGCCGCCGTGTCATCCTGATTGATCACGACAATCTCGAACCGCTCGCCGGCCGGAACCTCCACGCGATCCGGCGCGAAGCGATGGTCCTTGAGGGTAAGCGTGACCGGCGGGTCCGCGGCTGCGGCCACGCGCCCCGCGCCGATCAGCATCGCCATACACGCGGCGGCCGGCAACGCATATTGGCCGGGGAGACGTCTTTGCCGTGTCATGAGTGGTTGTTACCGCGAGTGGTTCGCATTAGCAAGGCGACGGGACCTCAACCGGCGGACAGATCTGAGACAATGGACGGCCACTCGCTTTCCTACCTGCGCATCCCGTTCGACACGCTGATCGCGCTGGACAGCCGCGAGCTGCACTTCCAGATGCAGCCGTTCCACCATCTGATCCGCATGGTCCACATCATCTCGATGGCGGCCTTCTTCGGCGGCATCGGGTTGCTCGATTTCCGGCTGCTCGGCTGGCGCGCCGCGGTGCCCCTGCGCCCCTTCGCCGGACACGTCCTGCCCTGGCTCTACGTGACCTTCGGTGTCGCCATGGCGACCGGCGTGGCGTTGTTTCTCTACGATCCCGTGCATGTCGGCAGCCACGCCTATTTCACGCCCAAGCTTGCGCTGATCGGGCTAGGCTTGGTCAATGCCGCACTATTCCATCGCACCAGCTACCTGCGAGCGCTGGCTAGCGAGAGCACCATGCCGGTGAGCGCCAAGCTGGCCGGCGGCGTGTCGCTGGTGATCTGGACGGCGGTGCTGGTCTGCGCCTGCCTCAACACCGAGGCGGCGCCGAAAGTGCCGCTTCGGTGACGCCGCGTGCCTGGCTAGTTCAGCCGGCCGTGGCAGTGCTTGAACTTCTTGCCTGACCCGCACGGGCAGGGCGCGTTGCGTGGCGTGTTGCTCCAGGTCGCCGGGTCGTCGGGGTCGACCACGTCGCTGCGCGTCGAGCGGGTGAGCACCTGCGCCGGCGCAGGTCCAGGCGCCAGCTCCAGCGCCATCTCGGATCCCTCCGCCATGACGGATTGAGGCTCGGGGTGGCTCTCGAACATCATCTGCGGGTGCGGCATGAACAACGGCTCGGGCGGCTGCTCGGGCTGCAACTCGACGCGGGAGAGCATGCCGGTGACGCGATCCTTGAGTTCATCCAGCATCGCGTTGAACAGCGCGAACGCCTCGCTCTTGTACTCATTCAGCGGGTCGCGCTGGCCGTAGGCGCGCAGCCCAATGCCTTGCCGCAGGTGATCGAGCGCATAGAGGTGCTCCTTCCACACCGCATCGAACACCTGCAGCAACAGCGACTTCTCGATCATGCGCATCAGCTCGGGGCCGAGATTGGCCGCCTTCGCCGCCATCATCGAATCGGCCGCGCGCTCGATGCGCTCGCGCAGCTCGCTCTCGTCGATGCCCTCCTCGCGTCCCCATTCCTGGACCGGCAAGTCGAGATTGAGCGTGCGGCGCACATCCTCGGCGAGCTCGGCCAGCTCCCATTGCTCGACGAATGCCCTTTCCGGAATGCGGCGCGCCACCATCGTGTGGATGATCTCGGCCCGCATCTCGGCCACCGTCTCCGCGACATCGGCGGCCCGCATGAACTCGCGGCGCTGCGCGTAGACCTCGCGGCGCTGATCGTTCATCACGTCGTCGTATTTCAGGACGTTCTTGCGGGTGTCGAAGTTGCGCGCCTCAACCTTCTTCTGCGCCTTCTCCAGCGCCTTGTTGATCCACGGATGGACGATCGCCTCACCCTCTTTCAGACCGAGGCGTTGCAGCATCCCGCCCATGCGATCGGAGCCGAAGATGCGCATCAGATCGTCTTCGAGCGAGAGAAAGAAACGCGACTTGCCGGGATCGCCCTGCCGGCCGGAGCGACCGCGCAGCTGATTGTCGACGCGCCGGCTCTCGTGGCGTTCGGTGCCGATCACGAACAGCCCGCCCGCCTGCTTGACCTGCTCGTGGGCACGCGCGACCTCGTCGCTGATCTCCGCCTCGCGCGCGGCGCGCAGGTTGGGGTCCTCGATCTTGGCGAGCTCGGTCTTGATCAGCATCTCGGGATTGCCGCCGAGCTTGATGTCGGTGCCACGGCCGGCCATGTTGGTGGCGATGGTGACCGCGCCGGGCGCGCCGGCCTGCGCCACGATCTCCGCCTCTCGCTCATGCATGCGCGCGTTCAGCACTTCATGCGGGACGCGCTTGTGCTTGAGGATGCGGCTGATCTCCTCGCTCTTCTCGATGCTGGTCGTGCCGACCAGCACGGGCTGGCCCTGCTTGCGGCTCTCGTCGATCAGCTTGGCGACCGCTTCGTATTTCTCGCCGGCGGTGCGGTAGACCTCGTCGTCACCATCGGCGCGGGTGACCGGCACGTTGGTCGGGATCTCCATCGAATCGAGCTTGTAGATCTCGGCAAACTCGTCGGCCTCGGTCATCGCCGTGCCGGTCATCCCGGCAAGCTTAGGGTAGAGGCGGAAATAGTTCTGGAAGGTGATGGAGGCGAGGGTCTGGTTCTCGGCCTGGACGGTGACGTGTTCCTTGGCCTCCAGCGCCTGATGCAGCCCCTCCGAGTAGCGCCTGCCCTCCATCATGCGGCCGGTGAACTCGTCGATGATGACCACCTTGTCCTGGCGCACGATGTAGTCGACGTCGCGGGCGAACAGCGTGTGGGCGCGCAGGCTCTGCTGCACGTGGTGCACCACCGAGACATTGAAGATATCGTAGAGGTTACCTTCGGTGATGATGCCTGCCTCGCGCAGCATCTCCTCGACCCGCTCGGACCCTGGCTCGGTCAACGAGACCGTTCGCAGCTTCTCGTCCTTCTCGTAGGTCTCCACGTCTCTCACCAGCTCATGCACGACAGTGTCGACCTGGCGGTAGAGGTCCGACGAATCCTCCGCCGGCCCGGAGATGATGAGCGGGGTGCGCGCCTCGTCGATTAGGATGCTGTCGACCTCGTCGACGATGCCGAATGCGAAGTCCCGCTGGACCATGTCCTCCAGCCGATACTTCATGTTGTCGCGCAGGTAGTCGAAGCCGAACTCGTTATTGGTGCCGTAGGTGACGTCGGCGGCGTAAGCGTCGCGCCGCTGCAAATCGTCGAGGCCGTGGACGATGATGCCGACGGAGAGGTCGAGGAAGCCGTAGATCTGCCCCATCCACTCGGCGTCGCGACGGGCCAGGTAGTCGTTGACGGTGACGACGTGCACGCCGCGTCCGGTCAGGGCGTTGAGGTAGACCGGCAGGGTGGCGACGAGGGTCTTGCCCTCGCCAGTCTTCATCTCGGCGATCTTGCCGTCGTGCAACACCATGCCGCCGATGAGCTGGACGTCGAAATGCCGTTGCCCCAGCGTGCGCTTGCCGGCCTCGCGGACCACCGCGAACGCTTCCGGCAGCAGGTCGTCGAGGCTCGCGCCCCCGGCCAGTTGCTGCTTGAACTCGGCGGTCTTGGCACGCAGCGCCGCGTCGGACAGCGCCGCCATCGCCGGTTCCAGCGCGTTGATCTGTGGCACCCGGCGCTGGTAGCCCTTGAGCGAGCGATCGTTGGCGGTGCCGAAAATGGAGCGGGCGATGCTGGCGAACATGCAGACCTTCTGGAACAGCCGACGTGGTCGAGTATACGCACGTCGAGCGGAGGCTCAGAGACGGCTCAGATAGGACCGGGGTGGTTTCCGGTCAATTACGACGGCATGAAGGAACCAGTGGTCCGCTGTCGTGTCCTTGTGGCACCGAGATGCTTCGGCCATCATCCAACTGCGTCGAATAGGGGTTGCAATGTCGTCTTTTCCGGGTCCTGGCGGCCGCTTTGTTATTTGCCTGGCGGGCGCGGCACTCGCCTGCGGCCCGGCGCTCGCGCAGCCGGCGAAGCCGTCCACGCCAGCGCCTGCCGCGAAACCGGGGATGTCGGCGCCGGCCCCCGCTGCGCCGGCTCCCGCTGCGCCGACCGCCGGTGCGCCGACCGCCGGTGCGCCGGCTGACACCGTTGTCGCCAAGGTGAACGGGCAGCCGATCCACCTAGGCGATCTCAACCAGGCGGCCCAGTCGCTGCCGCCGGAGTTGCGCAAGATCCCGCCGCAGACCCTGTATCCGATGCTGCTGGACCAGCAGATCGATCGCAAGGCGCTGGTCGCCGAGGCACGCAAGATCGGGCTCGAGAAGGATCCGGCCGTCAAACGGCAGATGGAGCTCGCGGAGGACGCGGCGCTGCAGAACGCCCTGCTGTCGCGGGAGGTCGGGCCGAGCATCACCGATGAGGCGGTGCGCGCGCGCTACGACAAGGAGATCGCCGGCCAGCCGGGTGCGGAGGAGGTGCACGCGCGGCACATCCTGGTGCCGAGCGAGGAGGAGGCCAAGAAGATCATCGCCGAGCTCAAGAAGGGCGGCGACTTCGCGGCACTCGCCAAGCAGTATAGCAAGGACCCGGGTGCGGCGCAGGGTGGCGATCTCGGCTGGTTCAAGAAGGACGAGATGGTGCCGGCGTTCGCCGCGGCGGCCTTCTCGTTGCAGCCCGGCCAGGTCTCCGACACGCCGATCAAGACCGAATTCGGCTGGCACGTCATCCAGGTGGAGGGAAAGCGACGCGCCGAGCCGCCAAGCTTCGACCAGGCGCGCGCCGGATTGCGCCAGAAGATGATCCAGGAGGGCGTGCAGAAGGCGGTGCAGCAAGCCCGCAAGGATGTGACGGTCGAGAAGTTCAACATGGACGGCTCGCCAGGGGCGGCGACGGACGCGGCCCAGCCGCCGCCCGCCGCGCCCAAGCCCAAGCCCAAGCCGTAGCCCGAGGGAGCCGCCCGATGGACATGCAGGTTTCGCCGCTCGCCGTGGCGATGACGGAGCTCCCGCCGCTGGCCGGGGTGCGTCTCGGGGCGGCGGCGGCCGGCATCCGCTACCAGGGACGGACCGACGTCGTGCTGGCGGAGTTCGCCCCCGGCACCACGGTCGGCGGCGTGTTCACCCGCAACCGCTGCCCCGGCGCGCCGGTCGACTGGTGCCGCGCGGCGCTGCGCGGCGGCAAGGCGCGCGCGCTGGTGGTGAACGCGGGCAACGCCAACGTTTTCACCGGCCGCGCCGGTCACGACGCTTGCGCGGCAACGGCGGCGGCGGCGGCCAAGCTGATCGGCTGCAAGCCGCGTGAGGTGTTCATCGCCTCCACCGGGGTGATCGGCGAGGTGCTGCCGCACGAGCGCCTGATCGCTTCGCTCGCCGCGCTGCACGATGGCCTGGCCGAGGACGGCTGGGAACTTGCTGCTCGCGGCATCATGACCACCGATACCTTCCCGAAGACGGCAGCGCGGACGGCGCGGATCGGCGACGACGAGGTGCGTATTGTCGGGTTTGCCAAGGGGAGCGGCATGATCGCGCCCGACATGGCGACCATGCTGTCCTTCGTGTTCACCGACGCCAAGCTTCCCGCCGACCTGCTCGACACCATGCTGCGACGCGGCGTGGAGCGCAGCTTCAATTGCACCACGGTCGATTCCGACACCTCGACCTCGGACACGGTCCTGCTGTTCGCCACCGGACAGGCCAAGCACGCCCGAGTGCCGGGGCGCGACGGCGACAATGCGGCAGGCCGCAAGCTGCGCGATTTCGCCGCCAGGCTGGATGAGGTGCTGCTCGATCTTGCGTTGCAGGTGGTGCGCGACGGGGAGGGGGCGCAGAAGCTGGTGCGCATCGACGTGAGCGGCGCGGTTTCCGCCAAGTCGGCCAAGCGCGTGGCTTTGGCGGTGGCGAACTCGCCGCTGGTCAAGACGGCGATCGCCGGCGAGGACGCCAATTGGGGGCGCATCGTTATGGCGGTCGGCAAGGCCGGCGAGCCCGCCGACCGGGATCGCCTCTCGGTCGGTGTCGGCGGGGTCTGGATGGCGCGCGACGGCGCCGTGGTGGCCGATTACGACGAGACCCCCGTCGTCGCCCATATGAGGGGCCGCGAGGTCGAGATCGCCGTTGACCTCGGTCTCGGGCGGGGCAAGGCGACCGCCTGGACCTGCGATCTGACGCACGGCTACATCGACATCAACGGCAGCTACCGGAGCTAACCGCCCGCGCTCACCACGAGCGGTTCACCGGCACGTTAGGGCCTCGTTCACGTTTGTCTCGTTAAATGATCCAGAGGTAGTTTTTCTGATCTTTGGTCTCATTTCGGTATGACCGTGGGCGGGTGTATCATGTTGGCAGTGAAACTGGCGTCCCGGAGCCATCGGCGGCGTCATTCGGCGAGCATGGCTGCGTGGTGCCGTTCGAAAGCCCGGCATTGTTCGCGGCTCGGGTCCGCGCCGATCAGCGCGACGGCATGGTCGTGCTGATGCGCAACTTCGCCGCAAACGGGTCGGTCTACGTGTTGCCGTGGCGGAATGTGCCGGACTGCGTTCCGGTCACGTCGTTCGATCGGGCGCTGCATGGCGCGATCAGCGAGACGACGGCGACCACCCCGCTGGCGGTTCGCGCAGCGGTGCGGCAGGTCGTGGCGGCACGGGAACGGCCTGGCGCACAGCCGGGTGCCGGGTTGCCGGGCGAGGCGCGGCTGTTGACCGAAATCCATCTCACGCTGCTGGCTGAGATCCTGCAGGAGCGACGCCGCCCCGCCGCGCCCGACGGCACGGGGCCGGACGGTGCCGGCGCGCCGAACGGAACCGGGGCCGAGCGACTGGCGCGGCTGCTGCGGGACACCGCTGCGCGGACCGGACGCAAAGCCAGCGAATTGTTCAGCACCACCGAGTGCCTGGCGAGGGACCTGCTGCCGGTCGGGACGCCAACCGCTCCCGGACCGCTGCGCCGGCTGCAATGGGAACTGACCACATTCGTCAGAGACCTGCAGCGACGCGCCGAGGCGGCACCGGTCGAGGCGCGGGGCTACCACCAGAGGATGGCGCGCGCCGCCGTCGAGACGCTGGGCTGCTCGACCGCATGGCTGCGCAAGTTGGATGGCGCGATCACGCGCATGCTGACCACAGTAACCGACGCCGGGGCCGACCAGCGGCGGCACCTCCGGGAGGGGGTCGACCGGCTGGCCTGGCTGCAGGATGGGTGGGAGGCGGTGCTGGACCGGTACGCCAAATACGTGGAGCGGCAGGAGGGGGGCGTCCGCGAATCCGAGTTGGCGCTGATCGCGGCGCTGGTGCCACTCCTGCCGGAGGACGCGTTGGCCCGCCCCCGTAACCGCCTTGCGTGCGGGCGGGAAGCTGCGCCACCCTGGCCGCGTTGGTGGCCGGTAGCCGCAGCCCGTCATTCTCGGCCAGGCGTGCCAGCAGCACCGGGATCGCGGTCAGCTCGTTGGATTTGTCGGCCACGGCTTCTTGGCCGAGCACGAGGCGGCTGGTGGTGGCAAAGGCCGAGACCAGATGGATCGGATTCCTCGCCGATGTCCGCATGACCCAGCCTCTCGCCAAGTCTCTCGCCAATGTTGCTGCCGCACAGCCTGTCGAAGGCGGCCGGCGTCGGAAGGCTGCGACGCGACGGAAGAAGGTGGCCGCGCTCGGTTTCGCTCCGCTGCGCACCGAGCGCCTGACCTTGCGGCCGATCGAGCCGTCGGATGCCAGCGCCTTGCACCGGCTCTGGTGAATGATTGGGAAGTCACGCGCACACGCTCGCATCGGTGCCGTTTCCCTATCCGCGCGAGCTTGCCGACGAGTGGATCGCCTCGACCCGGGAGGAGTTGTCGCGCGGCGACGCCTATCACCTTGCGGTGACCGGGCGCGAGGGCAAGGAGGAGGTGCTGGTCGGCGTGGTCGGGCTACGCCTGGTCGCCGCCACGCGGGTCGGCACGCTCGGCTACTGGGTCGGGCGACGCTTCTGGGGGCACGGCGTCGCGACCGAGGCGGCCGGCCGGCTGGCGCGCTGGGGTTTGGCCAATCTCGATCTCGACCGGCTGCAAGCCGTGGTGGCGACGGACAATCCCGCGTCCGGCGCGGTGCTCCGCCGGATCGGCTTTCGCCACACGGACGAGCGGGTGGAGAACGCTCCGGCGCGTGGTGGCCAGCGTTCCGTCACCATCTTCGAGGCCACGCGGGACGACCTGTTCGGCGCGCCCGAGGCGGCCAGCGAGCCCGCAGCGACCCCGGCGAGCGCCGCGCCGCTGATCCTCGTCGCCGCCTGCGCCCTGATCGACAGCGACGGTCGCGTTCTGCTGACGCGCCGGCCCGAGGGCAAGCCGATGGCCGGGCTATGGGAGTTTCCCGGTGGCAAGCTGGCGCCCGGCGAGACGCCCGAGGCGGCGCTGATCCGCGAGCTCAGGGAGGAACTGGGCATCGATGTCGCCAGCGCCTGCCTCGCCCCGTTCGCCTTCGCCTCGCACGCCTATGAGCGTTTCCATCTGCTGATGCCGCTGTATTTGTGCCGGCGCTGGCGCGGCCGGCCGGTGGCGCGCGAAGGCCAGACCCTTGTTTGGGTTCGGCCCGAGCGGCTCGCCGACTATCCGATGCCTCCGGCAGATCGCCCGATCGTTCCCCTGCTGCGGGATTTCCTGTGACGGAGACCGCGATGCCGCCGCGCAACCCGACTGCCTGCATCCTGGTGATCGGCAACGAGGTGCTCTCGGGCCGCACCCAGGACGCCAACATCCGGTTCCTGGCGATCCGGCTCGGCGAGATCGGTATCCCGGTGCGGGAGGTGCGCATCATCCCCGACGTGCCGGAGACGATCATCACCACCGTCAACGAGGTGCGTGCCCGGTTCGATCACGTCTTCACCACCGGCGGCATCGGACCGACGCATGACGACATCACCAGCGAGTGCGTCGCCGCCGCCTT
>CBDCJX010000008.1:0-509653 GCA_965218045.1 Acetobacteraceae bacterium
CGCACGGGCGAAGACGGGAAACAGAATCGCCGCGAGAATGGCGATAATCGCGATGACGACGAGCAACTCGATCAACGTGAATGCTGGAATTTTGGTTTGGATCGTCTTGCGGGTTTTGCGGAGGTTGGAAGTCATGTTGTTATTCCTGGGGTAAATGAGTCAACTGGAAGATTACGAGGTTTCGAGCGAGCGGCAAATCGCGCTCCGACTCGTTGATGCGCGATGCCCCTGCGCCGGGGCACTTTATAATTGTAGATTACACTCATTTCGATTGTGTTTCAAATATCATCACTAATTTTTTTTCTTTGATTTGCAAATTAACTCTAATCACGCAAACTAAGACATCAATGAAAGATATTCAGGAGCGCGCGAAGCCGGTGCCGCCCGCGCCGCCGAGGGAGCACTCGCCGCCGCGCGCGAAGCCGCTGTCCGCGCGGAAGGCGCCGCGACTCAGGCCGAGCACGCCTGGGGCGTGATGGCCGAGCGCATCCTGGAGCGGCTCGCCAAGCTGCGCGGCTCAATCGGCTATCTCAATCGCGAGGGGCGCGAGCGGCTCAACGCGGTGTTCCAGGAGGTCGACCGCAATTTTCAGGCGCTGTTCACCCGCATGTTCGGCGGCGGGCGGGCGCATCTCGGCATGGTCGGCTCGGACGACGCGTTGGAGGCGGGGCTGGAGATCTACGCCCAGCCGCCCGGCAAGAAGCTCGCCACCCTGTCGCTGCTGTCGGGCGGCGAGCAGGCGCTGACCGCGCTGTCGCTGATCTTCGCCGTGTTCCGCTGCAACCCCGCGCCGATCTGTGTGCTCGACGAGGTCGACGCGCCGCTCGACGACGCCAATGTCGAGCGGTTCTGCAGCCTGCTCGACGACATGGTGCGCGAGACCGGCACACGCTTCATGGTGGTCACCCACCATCACCTGACGATGGCGCGGATGGACCGGCTGTATGGGGTGACGATGCAGGAACGCGGCGTCTCCCGCCTGCTCTCGGTCGACCTGCAAACCGCCGGCGAAATGGTCGACCCCCCACGCATGGCGGCGGAGTAGCGGCGAGCAACCCCCGTCTTCCACACTCATCCACAGGCTGAGGTGACTGCCGGTAGACGAGAGAGCAGCGTATCGTCGATCGCAGGATGAACACCATCGATTCGCCCCTGCTCGGATTGTCGCAGCGCCTGCCGCCGTCCAATGTGCAGGCGGAGCAGGCGCTGCTCGGCGCGCTGCTGGCCAACAATCGCGCCTATGAGCGGGTCAGCGAGTTCCTGGTCGACACCCACTTCGCCGATCCGATCCACGGCCGCATCTACCAGGCGATCGCCCGCCGGATCGAAGCGGGGCAGCTCGCCGACGCCGTTACCCTGAAAGCCGAGTTCGAGCACGCCGGCGTGCTGGCGGAGGTCGGCGGCACCGCATACCTGGCGCAACTCCTCACCGCGATGGTCGGCATCATCAATGCCGGCGAGTATGGCCGCGCGATCCACGACGCCTGGCTGCGCCGTCAGCTCATCGATGTCGGCGAAACCGTGGTCAACAACGCGTTCGGCGCCGAACCCGAGCTCGACGGGCCGCGACAGATCGAGGCCGCCGAGCAGTCGCTGTTCGAGCTCGCCAGCGACGGCGGCGCGACCGGCGGCTTCATCAGCTTCAAGGACGCGCTCACCGAGGCGATCCTCGGCGCCGAGCGGTCGTTTCGGCGCGCCGGCCACGTCTCCGGCCTGACCACCGGGCTGCGCGATCTCGACAAGAAAATGGGCGGGCTGCATCCGTCTGATCTGGTGATCCTCGCCGGACGCCCAGGCATGGGCAAGAGCGCGCTGGCGACCAAGATCGCCTACGGTGCCGCCCGCGCGCTGCTCGAGGACGCGCGGCTCGAAGACCCGAACGCGGTGCCGAAGAGCAGCGTCGCGTTGTTCTCGCTGGAGATGAGCGCCGAGCAGCTCGCCACCAGGCTGCTCAGCGAGGAGGCGCGGATTTCCGGCGATCGCATCCGTCGCGGCGATATCGGCCAGCGCGAGTTCGACAAGTTCGTCCAGGTGAGCCGCGACATCGCCGCGCTGCCGATCCAGATCGACGACACACCGGCGCTCACGCTCTCGGCGATGCGCACGCGGTGCCGGCGGCTCAAGCGCACGCGCGGGCTCGATCTGGTGATCGTCGACTATTTGCAGCTCATGCGTCCCTCGGCCGGCACGCGACCGGAGAACCGGGTGCTGGAGATCAGCCAGATCACCCAGGGGCTGAAGGCGATCGCCAAGGAGCTGGCGGTGCCGGTGCTCGCCTTGTCGCAGCTCTCGCGCGCGGTCGAGAACCGAGAGGACAAGCGGCCGCAGCTCGCCGATCTGCGCGAATCCGGCACCATCGAGCAGGACGCCGACGCGGTGATGTTCATTTATCGCGATGAATACTACCTGGAGCAGCGCATGCCGAAGGAGGTCGCCTTCGAGGGCAGCGGCGACAAGTTCCACGCCGCGATGGATGAGTGGCATCAGAAGATCGCCAAGGTGCACAACCAGGCCGATCTGATCATCGCCAAGCAGCGTCATGGACCGACCGGCACCATCCAGTTGTTCTTCGAGGGCGAGTTCACCCGCTTCGCCGATCTCGACACCCATCACGAGGCGGATTGATCGACCCGCGGGCAAACGCCCTCCTTGAAATCGACCTCGACGCCATCGCCGCCAACTGGCGCCTGCTGCGCGCGCGCCACCCCTCCGGCGCGGTGGCCGGGGTGGTCAAGGCCGACGGCTACGGCCTCGGCGCCCGGCCCGTCGTCGCCCGGCTGCACCGCGAGGGCTGCCGGCACTTTTTCGTCGCACAGCTCGACGAAGCATTGGCGCTCACCGGCGCGGCGCCCGAGGCGATGCTCGCCGTGCTCAACGAACCGATCCCGGGCAGCGAGCCCGAGTACGCGGCGCGCGGCATCTGGCCGGTGCTCGGCTCGCTCGCCGCGATCGAGCGCTGGGGCGAGCAGGCCCACCGTGCCTGCCGCACCTTGCCGGCGCTGCTGCACGTGGACACTGGCATGTCCCGGCTCGGCCTCGACGCGCGCGAACTGGCCATCCTGCAAAGCGATCACGCCCGCCTCGCCGGCATCGCGCCCGGCTTTCTCATGACCCACCTGGTCGCCTCCGAGGTGCCGGACGACCCGGCCAACCAGCGCCAGCTCGATCGCTTCGCCGCCGCCTGCGCCGGGCTGCCGCCGATGCCGCGTTGCCTCGCCAACTCCTCCGGCATCTTCCTGGGCCCGGCGTTCGGCTCCGACCTCGCCCGGCCCGGCGCGGCGCTGTATGGCATCAACCCGACCCCGCAAAACCCCAACCCGATGCAACCGGTGTTGCGGCTACGAGCCCGCGTGCTGCAGGTGCGTCACATCCCGGCCGGCGAGACCGTCGGCTACAACGGCACCTGGCGCGCCACACGGCCGAGCCGCATCGCAACGGTGGGTGTGGGCTACGCCGATGGCTGGCACCGCAGCCGCTCCGGGCGCGGGGCGGCGATCTTTGACGGCGGGCCGGTCCCGCTGGTAGGCCGTGTCTCCATGGACCTGACGACGTACGACGTGACCGATCGACCGGCCATCGGCGCCGGCGACTGGCTCGACCTGATCGGCCCGGCCGTGCCGGTCGGCACGGTGGCGCGTGACGCCGGCACCAACGGCTACGAGGTGCTGACCAACCTCGGGCGGCGGTTCGCGCGGGTCTATCGCGGCGCGTGAACACCCTGCTCGATCTGCTCGCCGGGCTCGGGCGCGCCGTGCTGGGCGTCTGCCGCTCCGCCGGCGAGCTGGCGCTGTTCGCGCTATCCGGCCTGTCGCACCTGGTGCGGCCGCCGTTCTACTGGCGCATGTTCGGTCGGGCATTGCTCGAGATCGGCTATTTCAGCCTACCCGTGGTGTCGCTCACGGCGGTGTTCACCGGCATGGTGCTGGCGCTGCAATCCTACACCGGGTTCTCCCGCTTCTCGGCCGAGGGCGCGATCGCCACCGTGGTCGTGCTGTCGGTCACCCGCGAGCTCGGCCCGGTGCTGGCCGGGCTGATGGTCGCGGGACGGGTCGGCGCCGCGATGGCCGCCGAGCTCGGCACCATGCGGGTCACCGACCAGATCGACGCGCTTTCCACGCTTTCGACCAACCCGATGAAATACCTGGTAACCCCCCGCTTGCTGGCCGCCGTCATCGCGTTGCCGCTGCTGGTGGTGGTCGCCGACATACTGGGCGTGCTCGGCGGCTACATCATCGCCGCCTTCAAGCTCGGCTTCAACGAGGCGAACTATCTGCAGAACACGCTGAACTCGCTGCACATCGACGACGTGGTCTCCGGCCTGGTGAAGGCGGCGGTGTTCGGCTTCCTCATCGCCCTGCTGGGCTGCTTTCGCGGCTACAACAGCCGGGGCGGCGCGCAAGGCGTTGGTGCCGCGACCACCTCGGCGGTGGTGGCTGCCTCGATCCTCATCCTCGCCTTCGACTACGTGCTGACCGAGATGTTTTTCGCCCGATGAGCAATGCGGTGCCAAAGATCCGCATCCGCGGCCTGCGCAAGTCGTTCGGCGACAAGCTCGTGCTGGACGGCATCGACCTCGACGTGATGCCGCAGACCTCGACGGTGGTGATCGGCGGCTCGGGGTCCGGCAAGTCGGTGCTGCTGAAATGCGTGCTCGGCCTGATCCAGCCCGATGCCGGGGTGATCGAGATCGACGGACGCGACGTGCTGCAGATGGGGCAAAGCGACGCCGAGGCGGTGCGCTCACGCATCGGCATGTTGTTCCAGAATGGCGCCCTGTTCGACAGTTTACCGGTCTGGGAGAACGTGGTTTTCGGACTTCTCGCCCAGCGGCGGCTTTCGCGCCGGGCCGGGCGCGACAAGGCGGCGGAATTCCTCACCCAGGTCGGCCTCGGTCCTAGTGTCGTCGATCTGTCTCCGGCCGAGCTGTCGGGCGGGATGCAGAAGCGCGTCGCCCTCGCCCGCGCCATTGCGGCGCAGCCCGACATCATGTTTTTCGACGAGCCGACCACTGGTCTCGACCCGATCATGGGCGCGGTGATCGACGGGCTGCTGGTCGACTGCGTCCGCCGCCTCGGCAGCACCGCGGTGGCGATCACCCACGACATGCCCTCGGCGCGGCGCATTGGCGACCAGGCGGCGATGATCCATCGCGGCCGCATCATCTGGAGCGGACCAGCGACGGCACTGATGGACAGCGGCAACCCGGAAGTGGACCAGTTCACCCACGGCCGGCGCGAGGGGCCGATCCAGATGGAGCTGCGCCGCTGAACCACGCCGCCGCGTGTTGGCTGACGGCGCTGGCACTCCTGGCGACGGCGCCCGCGCGGGCCGACGAGGCCGACCAGGCGGTCGGGCTGTTCATGCAAGTCTGCGTGCGGTTCGCTGGCGACACCGCCGGGTTGCGCGAGTGGGCGGTTCAGACTGGCCTGAAAACGCTGCCGCCGGGCGGACAGGCGGCTTTCCTGCACGACCAGCCGGGCATCGCCTTCGACGCCAGCAACACGCTGGGCAAACTCGTGCTGGTGTCGGGCGACGTCGGCACCTGCTCGGTCATCGCCGAGCACGGGCAAGCAGCGCGGCTGGCCAGCGTGCTGGAGCGCTCGTTGGCCGAGGCCGCGATCGGCGTCTCGGCTCCCACCGAGCGCAGTGACACGCAGGAGCCGGCGCTGCACTACCGCGAATACCAGGCGCGCAAGGGACCCCGCGCCTGGCGCCTGATCCTCGGCACCGGCAGCCCCGACTCCGGCGTGCCTCCTATGCTCACGGCGATCCCCGAATGAGGGCCGCGCATGGCTAGGCCGACCGCGCGCTATGTCTGCCAGGCTTGCGGCGCGGTGACGGCGAAATGGGCCGGACGCTGCGAGAGCTGCGGCGAGTGGAACACCATCCTCGAGGAGCCGGTGGAGGCCCGCCCCGGCGTCGCCGCGAGCAAGCCGTCCGCCCGGCGCAAGCTCGGCTTCGTCGGCTTGGCCGGCACCGCCGATCCGCCGCCACGCAGCGCCAGCGGCATCGCCGAGCTCGACCGAGTGCTAGGCGGCGGGCTGGTGCCGGCCTCGGCGGTCCTGGTCGGCGGCGATCCGGGGATCGGCAAGTCCACCTTGCTGCTGCAAGCCGCCGCCTCGCTGGCCCGCGCCGGGCGGCGGGTGCTGTACTTCACCGGCGAGGAATCGATCGAGCAGATACGCATGCGGGCGCGCCGGCTCGGGGTGACTGACGCCGCGCTCGACCTCGCCGCGGCGATCAATCTGCGTGACATCGCCGCCAGCCTGGAGCAGGAGGCCCGTGTCGCGATGGTGGTGATCGACAGCATCCAGACCATGTGGCTGGAGAGCATCGAGAGCGCGCCGGGCACGGTGGCGCAGGTGCGAGCGTGCAGCTTCGAGCTGATCCGGCTGGCCAAGTCGCGCGAATTCGCCCTGGTGCTGGTCGGCCACGTCACCAAGGAGGGCGCCATCGCCGGGCCGCGTGTGCTCGAGCACATGGTCGACGCGGTGCTCTATTTCGAGGGCGATCGCGGCCACCAGTTCCGCATCCTGCGGGCGGTGAAGAACCGGTTCGGCGCCACCGACGAGATTGGCGTGTTCGAGATGACCGAAGCGGGGCTTGCCGAGGTGCCCAACCCCTCGGCGCTGTTCCTCGCCGAGCGACGCGGCAACATCTCGGGCAGCGCGGTGTTCGCCGGGCTGGAAGGCAGCCGCCCGGTGCTGGTCGAGGTGCAGGCGCTGCTGTCGTCCAATCCGGGCGGGGCGCCGCGTCGCTCGGTGGTGGGCTGGGATGGCGGGCGGCTGTCGATGCTGCTCGCGGTGCTGGAAACGCGCTGCGGGCTGCGGCTCGGCAGTGCCGACATCTACCTCAACATCGCCGGCGGCCTGCGGGTAACCGAGCCGGCGGCCGACCTTGCGGTGGCGGCGGCGCTGGCCTCGGCGGTAAGCGACCGGCCGACCAGTCCGGGGATGGTGTATTTCGGCGAGATCGGGCTTTCCGGCGAGGTGCGGCAGGTGGCGCAGGCGGAGGCCCGGCTCAAGGAGGCGGCCAAGCTCGGCTTCGATGCCGCGTGTCTGCCGCGACGCGTGGCGCGCGGCAACCGCCCGCTCGCCGCACCGGATGGGTTGCGGCTGGATGAGGTCGGCCATGTGTCGGATCTGGTGGCGCGGTTCACGGGCGTCCCTCGCTTTGCCCCCTCCCACGACACTCCCCCCCTGCCTTGATCCGCTCCGCGGCCCAGGGTCGGGAGGAGGGGTAGGGGTTGCCCGAACTCACGCCGACATGAGCAGCTCGGGCGTCATCGGCAGGCTCCGCAGGCGCTTGCCGTCGCGTGATGGATTGCGTTGGCGATCGCGGCACTCACCCCGACCGCCCCGAGCTCGCCGATGCCGCGGTTGCCGAGCGGGCCGATCACCGGGTCCGGGTCGCCGAGCCACCCGACCTCCATCGCCGGCAGCGCTCCAGTGATAGCCGCCGAACATGCCTTGCGCGCACCCCATGCGGATTAGCTAATCCGAAGTTTGCACTCTTTAGGTGCGAGGAAACCCTTGTGCTGCAGCGGCTTCCTTCGATTTGGTAGGGCTGACTACTGGAAACGCGGCCAGCTGCGCGGCGGCGATGAGTATGCCTATGGCGCTCCAGATCCCGGCGTTTAGCGCGAGGAAGAGTAGTCGAGGCGGTGAATGCCAAGCGAGCCGATGGAGGGAAAGCGATAGCTCCACGCACCCATGAAGTAGGCCAGGATAGCGGTCGAGAAGCCGAACGGCACACGGAGGCCGATGCCGAGTTTGCGGCAGATCTCGACCTGACGCATCGCCCACGAGCAGAAGGCGATCAGCGAACGGGCCGATCAGGAGTCGAATGGATCGCTGCCAATGAGATTACCCCCGCGCACACGATTCTTCGACTCATAGGCCACCATCGACACCGGGATGCTCCATTGCCCGGAGGGACTTATCATCTGACCCAAATATGAGTGGGCCGCCGCGGATTATCGAATCGGGTAGTGACTTTGTCGAATTCCCCTTTGCTGCGGCCGCGGCTTGAAGGAGTTGGTCGCGACCGACGTGCTGGCCCCCGGGCGGGTGCGTCGGCCTGGGGGGCATGGCCCACGAGCCGATTTGCAGGGCCATGGGATGTGGACGACAGAGAACCGCAGCAAGCACCGAAGCCAGCTCCGCTACCTTGGCGACCTGACCGACGATGAATGGGCAATCATCGCGCCACTGATCCCGCCGGCCAAGCATGGCGGAAACAAGCGCACGGTCAATCTACGCGAGATCGTCAACGGGCTGATCTATATCCTGGGCACGGGTTGCTAAAGGGGCCGCGTTGCCGAAACACCCGCCGCCGCGCAGCACGGTCAACCGCTATTTCAAGCGCTGGCAACAAGTTCAGGCACTAGCGCAACTGTAGTGCTAGCCCAGGAGGCGCTTGAAGCTCGGTACCGTCGCGGCCAGGGTGGCGGGGTCGACAACCTGCATCGCGCTGTTGAAGTAGCGGATGAAGCGATCGACGTGCTGGCCGGTGCCGATCGGGTACTGGCGCAGTCGCCAGGCGTTGGCCGCCGAGTTCTGGTAGTAGA
Source organism: Acetobacteraceae bacterium (assembly GCA_965218045.1). Taxonomy (GTDB): domain Bacteria; phylum Pseudomonadota; class Alphaproteobacteria; order Acetobacterales; family Acetobacteraceae; genus CAVRCA01. Next base: position 8,570 of record CBDCJX010000008.1, read on the forward strand.
TGCCGCCGGCGTTGTAGGCGGCCGCGACCAGCGGCGGATCGAAACGGGTCTGCCGCGCCTGAAGATACATGTAGGACGCACCCGCTTCGATGGATTTCTGCGGATTGCCGAGCGCGTCGAGCGGCAGGTCCGGCGTGCCGAGCGTCTCGCGCGCCGTGCTGAGCAAGGTCTGCATGAGCCCGAACGAAACCCGAAACGGCGTGCGCGCGGGTTGCTGCAGATCGCAGCCGGGCTCGCGCCGCAGTGCTTGCGCGTTGCCGCTGCTTTCGGTGCAGATGCAGGCGACCACCAGCTCGATCGGCACCGCCGCCTTCTGGTGCGACAAGGCCGAGGCGAGCGGCTGGGCGAAGTCGCGCAGCACCTTAGCCGCCAGGGTGCGTTCGGCATCGGAGGGCGTATCCTCCGTGGGGCCGCCGTCACGACGTTGCACTCGCACGCCCGCGCCGGTCAGGCCCCAGCGGCAGCCATCCTTGTAGCGATCGTGCACCGCCTCGAGCTCCCCCAAGGTGGCGGCCGACAGGATGGCCTCGGCGCCGAGATCAGGTACCGAGGCGATGGGCGCGACCCCGTCTGCCTGAAAGAGTCGTCCCCAGGTCGCCGCGCCGACGACGCCGTCCGCCGCCAATCCCGATCGCCGCTGGAACGCGATGGCCGCCGCCTGGGTGGCGCGGCCGTAGAGCCCGTCGGCTTCGACGGTGAAGCCGCATGCGCGCAGCCTCAACTGCAAGGCGAGCACGTCGTCGCCGCGCATCATCGGTGACGTAAGCCATATTTGGCGATTGAGATCGGCCATCACGCACAGCTCCGATGTTGCATCTTCGCGTCGATCAGCCGACGCAGTTCGGCGACACGCGCGCTGAGTTCGGCGGGCATCCCGGTCGTCGGCAGCGAGCCAGCGGCTTGCTGCAAGTCGAGGCAGATTCGTTTATCCGATGTTTTGCCGACCAGCGCGCGGTTGAGCGCGGCATCGGCCGCGAAGTAGTCGCGATAGGGCGTGCCGCCCGGCAGCGCCGCCAGTCGCGGCAGGATCGCGTCGAGATTGCGCTCGGCCCGTTGCCGTGCATCGGAGCCCATCGCTGCATTGTCGCGCGCGATCTTCAGCGCGTTGGCGAGCCCACGGGTGGCATCCAACCGATCGCCCGCGCTGGCATTCCGCGGCGTCAGCACCACCGCCTGTTGAAATGCCTGGACGGCGCAGCTCCGCATCGCGGCTCGCTCGGTGCCGCTGCGGGCTTCGGTGAACCGCGCGCACGCCGCTCCTTGCTCCAGCCAAAGCCGAGCACAGACCGGGTCCGCCGCGTCGCATGACACTGTTGCGGTCGCAACGACACGGTCATCGGCGCCCTCAAAGGCCTGCAACTGCTTGAGGTCGGCGCTGTCCGGATGCCCGCAGGCCGCGAGCAAGACGACGAGGAGGTATGGCACTGATCTCATTGCCGATGATCCGTCTGTTCGCGGTCCTGGGTGGCTAGGTTGGCGGCCTTGTCGAGTGCTCCGGTGGCCAGGCCAAGCAGCCGATCCGGACCGAACCCCAGCTTGCCGAGCGCCTCGACGATGTAGACCAGGCGCTCGATCTCCCCCCCGGCGCGCGGGTCGACGGCGAGTTGGGCGCCGGCGGTGACCAGCTCGGCGAGGTCGATCCTGCGTGCCGGCTGATCGCCGATCACCGGGACGTCGATGCTGCCTTGCAACCGCGCGCGCGCGTGAACGAAGGCCAGCCCGCCACGATACTGCGCGATCGCCTCGGTTAGCTCCTGCTGCGAATGGAATTCGTCGTGCAGCCCGAGTTCCTGCTCGGGTGCGAAAAGCTCGGCCGCGAGCCTCACCGACGACAGCGGCTCTCCGGCATCATCGGTGCGCAGCATCTCGCGCATCAGGCCGGTCGCCAGGGCCGGATCGTCGACGCCGACCCGTGCCGCCATCAGCGGCGCAAGCGTCGGGTCGAGTGCCGCGAGTGCCGCCGTGCCGTCGACCGCGGGTGGCATCACCGAGCGGGAGAACGGCTTGCGCAGCAGCGCGGTCTTCCACGCCTCGAACTGCTCGCTTTGCTGATACAGCTTGATCCCCGAGACGATGATCCCGCCGACCAGCCCGGCCGGTCCGCCAGTCAGACCGCTGACGATCGGCGCCAGCGCGCCCAACGTGCCGCCGATGCCGGCCACCGCGTCGCCGAGCACGCCGGGCAGACCGGCGCCCTGCAAGGTGCCGAGCACGTCTTGCGCCTTGTTCAATACCTCGCCGATCTTACGGCTGTCGGGCTTGCCGCTGAGCAGCGGGTCGATCATATCGACGACCCCACCGGCGGTCCTGGTCAGGGTCGCGACGTTACCAATGATCCCCGCCCCCTTGTCGATGCCGCCGAGTGTATCCAGCACCTGCGTCGTGATCTGCAGGTCGGCCTTGACCCGCTGCAGGCCCGATTGCCCCTGAGCGATCGCCGCATCGGCCGGGCCGCCGGCGCCGGCGCCACCGATCTGCTGCACGGCGGTGGCAGCACTCTGCACCGCCGCCGTTGCTTGCTGCGTTGCCGCGACTGCGTCGCCGATCTGGCCTTGCGATCTGGCGACGGCCGCTTCCGTCTGGTTGGTGACCTTCTCGGCCGCGTCGACTGCCGTGCCGACCGCCTTGGTCGTCTGTTCGCCCGATCGCGTGGTGAAATAGAAGGTAATGACGATGCCAACGAAACCGCTCATTGCCTCGACATTGTCGAGGCCGAGCTGCTTCTGCATCACCAGCACCAGCAATCCGAACACGATGACGTAGATCGAGATGAGCGCGCGGATCGAGCCCTCTGGCGCGCCGAGCGGTAACTGCATCAGATAGGTGCGCCAAGCCGCGTCCGGCACCCTCGCGGCGTCGTTCCAGAAAGTCTTCTGCACTTGGCTTGCGAGGAAGACGAGGACCGTGGCGCTGGTCACGGCGAACACGCCGGAAAGGATCAGCAGCAGCCTGATCGCGTCGTTGCGTTGCGCCAACCCGTCGAGCTGTTCGAGTCGGGTCTGGGCGAGGCCGGTGCCGTTGACCGTCCATGCAAGCACGGCAACAAGCAGGAGCCGGAGGAGACGGGGGGGCATGAGTTAGATGAGTCCATAAGGTTTAGTCATTCATACTAACACATCCGGGGATTGTATTCGACTGGTTTTTCTATCGACTGATACCGGCGGCCCCATCTGGCGGCCATTCATACCGACCGCCGCGATGGTCTGCGCCGGGCATGGCTGAAAACAGCCAGGGATTATAGCTCCTTGTACACGAGATCGCGCGGCGCAACGGCGTCGATCCGGCCGACATAGAGGTCTGGTTTGGCGACGAATCCCGCATCGGCCAAAAGAACAAGATCACAAGGCGCTGGGCGCGGCGGGGAACCCGTCCGTCGGCGCCGCGGGATCAGCGCACCGCGTCGACCTACATTTTCGGGGCCATTTGCCCCCAGGAAGGCAAATGCGCCGGCCTGATCCTGCCCTGGTGCAACACCGAGGCGATCAGCCTGCACCTGGCGGCCATCTCGGCCAAGATCGCCGCCGGCGGGCAAGGGGCGCTGCTGGTTCATCAGGCCGGGTGGCTCTGTCCGACAAGCTCGCCGTGCCCGACAACATCACGATCGTGCCGCTGCCCGCCAAATATCCAGAGCTGAACCCGCAGGAGAACGTGTGGGAGTTCATGCGCGACAACTGGCTCTCGAACCGGGTGTTCACCTGCTACGACAATCTGGTCGACCATTGCTGCGACGCCTGGAACAAGCTCGCCGATCAACCTTGGAGGATCATGTCCCTCTCGGCCTGCGAGACTGGGCGCACCGGTAATGATCAGAGAGTCCTGGTATGAGGCGATTGAGGAGAGCGGTTGTGATCTTGGCATCGCCGAACACGCTCGCGGGCAGCGGCGAGCTTGGACGCGGGTTCGAGGATCCGGCCGACCAGGAGGGCAAGGACGAGATCACGGCAACGATTGCCGTCGGGGCCGAGAACACGGTCGAGGCCGATCCTGCGGGCAGTGCCGAGAGCCGCGGCAACGGGGCCGTGCGCCGGGCAGGGGACGGCTCGGCCGGGTGATCGGACCATCGGCTACACGCACGCGCCGGGCGGTGAAGCGCGCGGCCAGCACGCCCTTGGTGCCTTGCCGCCATGCTATCCGGCGCCAGGTCTGCCCGGCCAGCACGCCAGCGGCATCCAACGGCATCCCAACGGCAGCTCGCTCGGCACCGGGCGCGTGCGCGGTCGGCCAGAGCCTGCATTGGGCCACTGCAATTCGACATCGGTCGTGTAGACCTTCTGGGTGCGCGCGATGCCCACCGACCAGGTGAGACCGCGCTCGCTCAGCCCCTGACGAAAGCGTCCGCTGCTGCCGTATCCGGCGTCCGCCAGCACGCGCCAAAGCGGCGCATCATCCCAGGGCCGGGCTGCTGACGAAGTGGTGCAGCTGGTCGTGCCCTGGCAAGCCGAGACGTGCGGCCAGCGGTTGGACGCTCTTCAGCCCATCCGGTCCCAGCAGCCCGCGCACATATAGCGGCCCCCAGCGACGCCGCGTGCTGCGGCCCATCACCGCGACGAACGGTGTCAGCCAATGATCGAAGTCCTCTCCAAGCGCCACCGATCGGGACACAGCACATGCTCCGCTGAATCCCAGCCCGATACAAAGTGCTTCCGTGGTCGTTAAGTGCCAAGGTCGTGCTAGCTAGTTCAGCACGCGCGATCGTAGGATCACCGCAGATAGCTACGGTAAGCGGGTCATCTCCCTCTGGACGCGGGCAGGAGAAGCCAGGGCGATAATTTTCTGCGCGAGCAGCACCCCCCGCGAGAAGGAGTCCCCCACGAGCGCTGCAATCCCAACCGATCGTAGCATCCAAGATCGCCTCTCGGTGACGGACACCGTCGCCATGCTTACGCTAACTCTGGCGACAATAAACCGGTGAGCCTATTCTGCTAAGTTTAACATAGAGTTAGCCTAAAGCCGGCCTTGGTTCCTCGCGTTTGGTCGGTTCCGCAGCTAATCCGCGTCGCGCCAAAGTACACCCTCGACACTCGCCGATGCATGGATCACAACGAATTCATCCCACCCATGCTGAGAGGGTACCCCCGCATTCCTGGTCCCTTCCCCGTGCTGTCGAGCCAGAATCCACACGCCACGTTCTGGTGCATCGGCACCTATGGCAGCGCGTCGACGTGGATCTACAACGTCGTGCTCAAGGTAGCCGAATGCCTGATGCCGGAGCGAACCTTGGCGCTCGGCTACGCGGGCCCCCGTTGGCGCTTCCGATCACCGCCCAGCGTCCGGGTGATCAAGTCGCATTGGATGCCAGCGATCCCCGCCGCGATGACCGCCGCCCGCTCGCAGGCGATCTTTCTGTCGGTTCGCGACCCGCGCGATTCGGTCGTGTCGCTCATGCAGCATCACGACGCCAGTTTCGCGTCAGCCCTGCAGCGGCTGGATGCGTCGGCGCGGTTCTGCGCGCGGTACGCCGCCCATCCGAGATCGCTCCTGCTGCGCTATGAGGACGGCTTCGCCGACGATCCGGCGACGATCGACCTCGTGGCGTCGCGGTTCGGCGAGACACTGTGTTCTCGTGATCGGGAACGTATCGTCGCCGAGACGCGCCGGGACGCCGTGGAGAAACTGATCGCCCAGCTCAGCGAGCTACCCGACGGCCGAGGCACCGGCGATCGGTTCGACCCGGCGACGCAGTGGCACCAGCATCACGCCGGTCGAACCGGGGAGGTCGGCCGCTGGCGGCGCGAACTGTCGGCGGCGCAGATCGCCGAGATTGATCGGCGGCTGGGAAGCTGGATGGCGAACTTCGGCTACGCGTCCGCGCTTGATCCCGTGGCGGCCTGAACGCACCATCGGCGCGCACTGAGGAGATGACGGGATGCAGACCCGCGCCGCCGTGGCCCGCCAGCCCGGCGACCCACTGAGCCTGGAGACGGTCGAGCTCGCCGGTCCGCGCGAGGGCGAGGTGCTGGTGGAGATCAAGGCAACGGGGATCTGCCACACCGACGAATTCACCCTCTCGGGCGCCGATCCGGAGGGGTTGTTCCCCGCCATTCTCGGCCATGAGGGCGCCGGCGTGGTGGTGGATGTCGGCGCCAACGTGACCAGCGTGCGCAAGGGCGACCACGTCATCCCGCTCTACACGCCGGAATGCCGGCAATGCGAATACTGCCTGTCGCGCAAGAGCAATCTGTGCGTGGCGATCCGCGCGACCCAGGGCAAGGGCGTTATGCCGGACGGCAGCAGCCGGTTCTCGGCGGGCGGCGAGAAGGTGTTCCACTACATGGGCACCTCGACCTTCAGCAACTTCACCGTGCTGCCGGAGATCGCGGTGGCCAAGGTCCGCGAGGACGCGCCATTTGAAAAAATTTGCTACATCGGCTGCGGGGTGACCACCGGCATCGGCGCGGTGATCAACACGGCGAAGGTGGAGGCGGGTGCCCGCGCGGTGGTGTTCGGCCTCGGCGGCATCGGGCTCAACGTGATCCAGGGCCTGCGTCTGGTGGGCGCCGAGCAGATCGTCGGCGTCGACCTCAACCCGGCGCGGCGAGCGGCCGGAGAAAAATTCGGCATGACCGATTTCGTCAACCCGAGCGAGGTGGGCGGCGACTTGGTGCCCTACCTGGTCAACCTCACCAAGGGCGGCGCCGATTACACGTTCGAGTGCATCGGCAACGTCGAAGTGATGCGCCAGGCGCTGGAATCTGCCCATCGCGGCTGGGGCAAGTCGGTGATCATCGGCGTCGCCGGCGCCGGGCAGGAGATCGCCACCCGGCCGTTCCAGCTCGTCACCGGGCGGACCTGGATGGGGACCGCGTTCGGCGGCGCGCGCGGGCGTACCGACGTGCCGCGCATCGTCGATTGGTACATGGATCGGCGGATCAACATCGACGACCTGATCACCCATGTCCTGCCGTTCGAGCAGATCAACCAGGGTTTTGCGCTGCTGCGAGCGGGCGAGTCGATCCGCACCGTGTTGACCTACTGATGCGCGCCCTGGTTTTGGCCGCCGTGCTGCTCGCCGCCGGCTGCGCCTCGCGAGCGGATCTCACCTATACGCCGACCCGGCCGCTGCTCGCCGCACCGCACCCGGTGATCGCGACCGTCCGGGTTGTCGACCAGCGCTGGGTTGCCGACCCCGACTACGCGGGGGCGGTGATGGGCAGCTACGGCCGACCGTTCCGCCGCCTCGAGACGCCCAAGCCGGTCGCCGACGAGGTCGCACGCGCGTTCCGCAATGCGCTTGCCGCCCGGGGCGATCTGGCACCGGCCGGGCTTGGCCGCTACGACCTCGACGTGACCATCCTGCATCTCGACGCCGAGCAATGGGCCGAGCGGCAGGGCCGGGCCGATCTGCTGGTGCGGCTGGTCGAGCGTGCGACCGGGCGGGTGGTGTACAGCGATCGCACCTACGCCGAGAGCCGCGGCTACAACTATCTCGCGATCGACAATTTCGAGCTCGGCTCCCCGGCGGCGCTCGACCGGGTGGCCGACGCCGTGCTGAGCCGCTCGATCGACCGGGCGCTCGGCACCATCGGCTTCGCCGTGGCGCTGCGGTGAGGCGGCGTCACCGCTGGATCGGGCTGCTCGCGCTGCTGCTGCTCCCCGCGTTCCCAAGCCGCGCCGAGCCCGCGCCGGGCCAGCTCTGCTTGTCCGCGATCTTGGCGGCGCAGAGCTCGACCAAGCTGCCGCGCGGGCTGCTGGGCGCGATCGGCCAAGTCGAGAGCGGACGCGCCGATCCAGTCAGCGGCGCGGTGCGACCGTGGCCCTGGACGATCAACGCCGAGGGCCAGCCGGCGTTTTTCGCCAGCAAGGCCGCGGCGGTCGCCGCCGTGTCGGCGCTGCAAGCACGGGGTGCGACTTCGATCGATGTGGGGTGCATGCAGGTCAACCTGATGCACCATCCGCTTGCCTTCGCCTCGCTCGACCAGGCGTTCGACCCCGGGCGGAACGCTGCCTATGCCGCCCGTTTTCTCACCAGGCTGTTTGCCCAGACGCGCGACTGGCCGAGTGCAGCGGCGCTGTATCATTCCGCCACTCCGGGGCTCGCCGAGGCCTATCAGCGCCGGGTGCTCGCCGCCTGGGGCGTTCCCGTCCCGCCACGCGTTGCCATCCCGCCGCGCGGGCGGCTCGCGGTGATGCTGCCGGCGCAATCGGGGCAGGCGATCCGCGTGCTCGCGCTGCCCTGATCGAGCGCGCGCCACCTGGACCCGCCCCCGGCTCCGGCGCTTAGATGGGCGACGAACCGAGGCGGGGGTCCATGATGCGGCAGATGGTGATGGTCGGCTTCCTGCAGGCGCAGAACTGCACCCAGCTCGCCAGCTCCTGGCGGCACCCCGAGGCGCGGCTCGACTTCCTCGATGCCGGCTACTTCCAGCACATCGCCCGCACCCTGGAGGCGGGCAAGTTCCAGCTCGGCTTCTTCGACGACCGCCTGGCGATGCCGGACATGTACGGGCTCGATCACGGCCTGATCGTGCAGAACGGCATACGGTGCGTGAAAATGGACCCGGTCACCATCCTGATGGCGATGGGCATGGCGACCGAGCGGCTCGGCCTCGGCGCCACCTACTCCACCACCTACTACGAGCCGTTCCACGTCGCCCGCGTGTTCGCCACCCTCGACCTCATGACCCAGGGGCGCGCCGCCTGGAACGTCGTCACCTCGGTGAATGACGGCGAGGCGCACAACATGGGTCAGATGCAGCACCTCGCCCACGACCTGCGCTACGACCGCGCCGACGAGTTCATGGAGGTGGTGCTCGGTCATTGGGACACCTGGGACGACGGCGCCATCGTCGGCGACCGCGCGCGCGACGTGTTCGCCGAGCCCGACAAGGTGCACCGGCTCGACTTCGAGGGAAAATTCTTCCGCTCGCGCGGCCCGTTCACCGTGCCGCGTTCGGCGCAGGGTCATCCGGTGGTTATCCAGGCCGGCTCGAGCGGGCGCGGGCGCGCCTTTGCCGCGCGTTGGGCGGAGCTGATCTTCGTCGCCTATTCCGGCCTCGCCGGCGGGCGGCAAGCCTACGCCGAGCAGAAGGCCGCGATCGCCCGCCTGGGTCGCGACCCGGACGCGGTGAAGATCACCACCCTGATCTGGCCCGTCGTCGGCGAGACCCGCGCCGAGGCCGAGGACAAGATGGCGGTGGTCGAGCAGGGCTATCGCGACGTGGACGGGCTGTCGCTGCTGTCCGAGGCGCTGAACTTCGACTTCGCCACCAAGGCGATTGACGAGGCGTTCAGCGACGCCGAGCTGGCCAGCATGACCGGAATGCGCGCCATGCGCGATCGCGTGCTGGAGGTCAGCGGCAAGCCGAACCCGACCGTGCGCGACTTCCTCGACGTCACCCAACGCGGCAAGCCGAGCCATGCCGTGGTCGGCAGCGCGCGCGACATCGCCGACTTCATGGAGGAATGGTTCACCGCACCCGCCTGCGACGGGTTCGTGATCTCGGCGACCCACATTCCGGGCAGCTACGAGGATTTCGTCCGCCTCGTGGTGCCCGAGCTGCAGCGCCGGGGCCTGTATCATCACGAATACGAAGGCCGCACCTTGCGCGAGAACCTGGGCCTGGCGCGACCCGCGCTCGGCGCGTTGCGTTCCGCGGTCGGCTGAGCGAGCCGGAGAGAAATCATGCTCAATGAAACCATCAGCTTCTACAGCGAGGGCGTCAAGCTGGTCGGCGACCTGTTCCTGCCCGACGGGTTGGCCGCCGATGAGCGTCGCGCCGGTGTGGTGCTGTGCCACGGCTATACCGGCGTGCGCGCGCTCTATCTCCCCGATATCGCCCGCGTGCTCACCGAGGCGGGCTACGTCGTGCTGAGCTTCGACTACAAGGGCTGGGGCGACAGCGACGGGCCGAAGAACCGGCTGGCGCCGTACAGCCGCGTCGCCGACGTGCAGGCCGCGATCACTTTCTTACAAGAGCAACCAATGGTCGCGCCCGAGCGGATCGGCATCTACGGCACCAGCTATGGCGGTGCGACGGTGGTGTGGACCGCCGCCGTCGATCCGCGTGTCAAGTGCGTGGTCTCGGTGGTCGGCGTCGGCAACGGCCAGCGCTGGATGCGCAGCGTGCGCCGCCCCGACGAGTATCACGACCTGCTGCAGCGCTCGGCCGCCGACCGGACCCGGCGCGCGATGGCCGGAGAGTCGGAGTTCGTCGAGCGCAGCGACATCCTGCTGCCCGACCGTCAATCCGCCGAGCTGGCGGCGACGGCGCGGCGCGACACGCCGGGTGCTGTCAGCCAGATCCCGCTCGAATTCATCGACGACACGCTCGGCTTCAACGCGGAATGGGTGGTGGACAAGATCGCGCCGCGCCCGGTGCTGTTCATCACCACCAGCGACGACCGGCTGGTGCCGCCGGAGGAGAGCGAGGCAATGTATCGCTTGGCCAGCGAGCCGAAGAAGCTGGTCGTGCTGCCGGGCTGGGGCCACTACGAGGTCTACACCGGAGAGTGCTTCCGCCAGGTGATGGTCCCGACCGTGGCATGGTATCGTGAGCACCTGCCCGCGCGCGGCGCGGGATGAGGCGGTCGAGCATGCAATGCTTGTGGCGCGCGCCGAGGCCATCGACCTGATCGGGCAATATCAGGCAGCCGGCATCGAGCTGCTGATCAATGGCGATCGTAACGATGTAGAGACCCGTGAAATGTTCGTGTCAGATATAGTGCCAGTCCGCGTTGAAGGCGACTCTCCCCGGGGGGACTCCCAAGGAGCTGAAGTTCCAAGTCGATCGCAGGCGGCGACGATGCGCACAACGGAGGCATGGGTGGGCGCTCCTCTGATGATCAAATGCACCGAGTACACGGCGGCGCGGCACATGGGCGTGTGTCAGTCCGTAGGCGAATTGGTAAATACCGCACTCTGCTTGACGAAAGAGGACGGACGACGGTTGCCAGCGACGGCTTTGCCGAATTCTGTCAATCGGCGCGGCAAGGGAACCCCCAATTGGAGTGCGCCCCTGCGGGTGGACAGAATCAAGCGGCAGGTTTGACCGTCTGCTGAGCGTGTTGATCCTCGAATTGTACCGGGCTGAGATAGCCCAGGGCCGAGTGTAGTCGTTTTGAGTTATAGACTTCGTCGATGAAGCGGGGGAGATCGGCGGTGAGGTCTTCGAACGTCTCATAGGCGGCCAGGCAGACGGCCTCGACCTTGAGCGTCTTCATGAAGCTCTCCGCTTTGGCGTTGTCATGGGGGTTGCCGCGCCGGCTCATCGAGCCGGGCAGGCCATGGGTGGCCAGCAGCTCGCGATATGCCTCCGACGCGTATTGCTTGGGTTCAACCGGTCGTCGCAACGTCGGTGTGCGCCGATTTCATTTGCTCGTTCAAAGCCTCCGCAGGTGTTCTCCATCCAAGCGTCTTACGCGGGCGACCATTGAGCGTTGTCGCCACGGCGGCAAGCGCCCCGGCACTGTGTAGGCTCAGGTCCGTGCCCTTCCGGAAGTACTGTCGCAGCAGCCCATTGGTGTTCTCGTTTGTCCCTCGCTGCCAAGGACTATGCGGATCGCAGAAGTAGATCTGCACGCCAGTATCGATCCGCAGCTGCGCGTGCTGGCTCAGCTCTGCTCCTTGGTCCCACGTCAATGATCGCCGCAGCTGCTCAGGCAGGGTCGTGATCGTGCGCGTGATGGCGTCGCGTACAGCCGCGGCACCGTGGCCGGCGAGTGCCGGGCCGTTCTTGACGCGAGCGCCAGGACCGTGGCCATCCATGGGAGGTAGGTGCAGCAGCATCGTGAACCGTGTCGTGCGCTCCACGAGAGTTCCTATCGCCGAACTTTGGAGCCCAAGGATGAGGTCGCCTTCCCAGTGCCCCGGCACTGCACGGTCATCCGCTTCTGCAGGGCGCTCGCTGATTATCACCTCGGGACCAACGAAGGATTTGCCCCGACCGCGTGCGCGCGCCCGAGGAACGTGGAGCGCTCGCCCAGTGCGCAGGCAGGCGGTCAACTTGCGCCGCAGCGCGCCGCGGCCTTGCACATACAGCGCCTGGTAGATCGCCTCATGGCTGATCTGCATCGTCTTATCGCCAGGAAAGTCGTGCCGCAAGCGCCGGGCAATCTGCTCGGGGCTCCACGCCATGCCCCATCGCCGTTTCTGCCGCGGTCCATGCCGACGCCCCTTCCACCGCACGATCGGCCCGTCAACCGCAGCTCCGTCCTGGGCGACGACTTGGCCCGCCAGCCGATCCTATACATACGCCCGCAGCGCTATGTTGATTGCAAGCTTTGCACGCTTTGGCCGGCGTGCCATTGCGCCATGCTGGCCCGATACTCAAGACCGCCGCTTCGCGTCGCCGCGTTGCGCCTCAATTCTCGCGATATAGTCGACGCTGCTCGCCCAAGTCTGCGGGCGATATCTCGCACGCCAAAGCCCTGTGCACGATCCAACGCGATCTCTTCCCCCTCGGCGAACGTCAGATAGCGCCCTGACAGCGGCTTCGACGATGGTGCAAACGTCGAAGAGGGCATGCCACCAGCCTCGCGGGACCAACGGGATCCAACCGGCGGCGACACGCCCGCGCCGATCGCCGCGTCCTCGCTCGACAAACCGGTCGCGATCAACGCCCAAAAGTGCTGCCGATCCTCACGCCGCGCCACCCCCGGTCGCCCGGGCGACGGCAACTTGTCCCGAAGCGCTCGATCCGACCGCCGTCGCCCCGCCATCGCAACATTCCTTGGTGTTGCGACGACCAATTGAATCCGCCGACGGCGACGATGATGGCAACGGAGACGATGTGGTGGTCGCGGCGCGCCTTCACGTAAGTCGCATCAAGCCAGACGTAGGGCCAGTCGCCCTCGATCGGGCGGTCGAGGAAGGCATGGACGCGATCGTCGATCTCCTCGCACAGGCGCGACACCTGGCTCTTGCTGATGCCCTCCATGCCGAGCGCCTTGACCAGGTCGTCGACCGAGCGGGTCGAGATGCCTTGGATGTAGGCCCCCTGGATCACGGCGGTCAGCGCCTTCTCCGACATCCGGCGCGGCTCGAGGAAGCCGGGGAAGTAGCTACCGCGCCGGAGCTTTGGGATCCACAACTCGACGGTTCCGGCCCGGGTATGCCAATCCCGGTCGCGATAGCCGTTGCGCTGGTTGGTCCGCTCGGCGCTTCGCTCGCCGGGCGCGGCGCCGCACAGCGTCTCGGTCTCCAACGCCATCAGGCGCTCGGCAGCAAAGCCAATCATCTCGCGCAGCATGCTCGCGTCAGAAGACTTCTCCAGCAGCGCGTGAAGGGCGATCTTGTCGTCGGTCATCGTGGTGGTCCTCGGGTCGGAGTTGCGTGTCGCAGCTCAACCCTACCCAGCACCGCTGCGGTGGCCACCGCTGTGGATAAGTCGCCCGCCTACGCCAGACTCGCGCCGGTCGCTGCGGCGGGCGACTTACCCACCGCTGCTACACCACCATCGGGGACACGACCGTCATACTTGCTGCGGTTCTCTGTCGTCCACATCCCATGGCCCCTGCGAATCGGCTCGTAGGCCATGGAATCACAATCGATTCCCTCGACTCAACTTCTTCGTAGAGATGGACACTTAAAGGGCGAAAACGGTCAGGGAGTATGCTGCACCTCAAGAGCGCTGCGATTGCATAAGCGTTGCGCTCAAAAAACCGGGGAGGTCACGAATGCAGCGTCGCGGAGCAATAGCGGCGGCCAATGGTCCGTGGTGGAACGAACCAACCAAGGACCAGTGGTATGCCTATACCGCCGCCTGGCTGGGCTGGGTGCTGGACGCATTCGATTTCACCATCTTCCTGCTGACCATGGTGCCGATCGCCAAGGAATTCGACGTGCCGCTCACCGCGGTGACGGCGGTGTTCACCATCACATTGTGGATGCGCCTGGTCGGCGCCACGGCGTCGGGCTGGTTGGCGGATCGGATTGGCCGCAAGACGCCGCTGATGACGCGAGCTGCACTGGACGCCGCTGATGGTGGCCACGCCGCTGTTCTGGGCCAACATCGTGGCGTTCTCCGGCAGCGGCCTGTGGGGCATCGTGGCGGACAAGTGGGGCAGGCGCTCGGCGATCATCGTGCCCGCGCTGATCGCTATCCTCATCACGCCCATGTACCTCTGGACCCGGGACCCGCTCTGGATCATCAGCGGCTTCATCGCCCAGGGCATCTTTGGCGGTGGGATCTATAGCCAGAACCCGAGCTACCTATCCGAGCGGTTCCCGACCGAGGTGCGCGCCACCGCCTCGGGCTTTGTGTACCACCAGGGCGCCATCTGGGGCAGTCTGGTGGCGCCGGTGCTGACCTACATGGCGATGCAGATGAACATAGGTTTCGCCATGCCGATGATGATCAGTACGATCGTGTTCCTGGTCGTCGTCGTTATCGCCGTCCTGCTCGGGCCGGAAACCAGGAGCAAGCACCTCACGGCGGAACTGGCCATCTTCGAGCCCGCCGAATAGCCCCGAGGCAAACCGACATGTAACCCTCGCGGGGCGGCCCCGTCGCAGCACCCGCGAGCCTTGTCGGCCATGCCCGGCCGCGCCATCCTTACAGTCGCGAGCCACGCCCGAGCGGATGAGCCGCTTTTTTTGTGCGCGGCGCCCCCATTTGCCGGGGGAGATCGGACGAACGGACTGGAAGGCGACAGAATGAACGCACCCGTGGACACGACCCTCGACCTGCTGGGCTCGGAGAAATTCGCCGTCGGCCAGCCGGTGAGCCGCAAGGAGGACCCCACCCTGCTGCGCGGCGAGGGTCGCTACTCCGACGACCTCAACCTGCAAGGCCAAGCCTACGCGGCGATCGTGCGCAGCGGCATCGCGCACGGCAGGCTGCTCGGCATCGACACCGAAGCGGCGCGCTCCATGCCGGGCGTGCTCGGGGTCTACACCGGCGCCGACCTCGCCGAGGCGGGCTACGGCAAGATGCCGGTCGGCATCGTGCTGCCGAACAAGGACGGCTCGCCGATGCAGCAGCCGGTGCAGTCGCCGCTCACCTTGGACAAGGTGCGCTTCGTCGGCGACCCGGTGGCGTTCGTCGTGGCGGAGACGGCCAAGCAGGCCCGCGACGCCGCCGAGGCGGTGTTGGTCGACATCGACCAGCTCCCGGCGGTGATCACCCCAAGCGAGGCCGACGCGCCGGACGCCCCGCTGGTGCATGACGAGGTGCCCGGCAACCTGGTGCTCGATTTCCAGTGGGGCGACCCGGAGAAGGTCGACGCCGCGTTCGCCAAGGCAGCGCATGTCACCAGCCTGCGGCTCCGCAACAACCGGATCGTCGTCTCGCCGATGGAGCCGCGCTCGGCGATCGGCGAGTATGACGGCGAGCGCTGGACCTTGCGGCTCGGCTGCCAGGGCGTGTTCGCCATGCGCAACATGCTGAAAAACGTGCTCGGCGTGCCGGTCGAGAAAGTGCGCGTGCTCACCGGCAAGGTCGGCGGCTCGTTCGGGATGAAGGCGTCCTGCTACCCCGAATATATCTGCCTCCTGCACGCCGCCCGCGCGCTCGGCCGGCCGGTGAAATGGACCGACGAACGCTCCGAAAGCTTCCTGTCCGACAGCCACGGTCGCGATCACGACCGGACCGTCACCCTCGCCTTCGACGCCGAGGGCCACATCCTGGGCCTGCGCGTGGAAGGCTACGGCAATCTCGGTGCCTATCTCAGCAACGCCACCGTGCAGCCCTCGACGATGAACGCGGTGAAGAACAGCATCGGCGTCTATCGCACCCCGGCGCAGGTGGTGAAGACCCGCGCGATGTTCACCAACACCACGCCGGTGGGGCCGTATCGCGGCGCCGGCCGACCCGAGGGCAACTACTACATCGAGCGGCTGCTCGACCTCGCCGCCGGGGAGCTCGGCATCGACCGAGTGGAGATACGCAGGCGGAACCACATCCGCCCCGAGGAGATGCCGTTCAAGACGCCGGGTGGCACGGAGTACGACAGCGGCGATTTCCCCGCCGTGCTCGACCAGGCGCTCGGCCTCGCCGACTGGGACAATTTCTCCACCCGTCGGGCGGAGAGCCAAGCGCGCGGCAAGCTGCGCGGTCGCGGCATCGGCCAGTATCTCGAAGTCACCGCGCCGCCGCAGAACGAGATGGGCGGCATCCGCTTCGAGAAGGACGGAACGGTCACGATCATCACCGGCACCCTTGACTACGGCCAAGGCCACGCCTCGCCGCTGGCGCAGATCCTATCCTCGCGCCTCGGCATCCCGTTCGAGCGGATCACCCTGTTGCAAGGCGACAGCGATGAGCTGATCGCCGGCGGCGGCACTGGCGGCTCGAAGTCGATCATGGCCAGCGGGGCGGCGGTGATCGAGGCCGGCGAGCAGGTGATCGAGAACGGCAGGCAGATCGCCGCGCAGGCGCTGGAGGCCGCCGTCGCCGACATCGAGTTCTCCGCCGGGCAATTCACCATCGCCGGCACCGACCGCAGCGTCGGCATCATGGAGCTGGCCGACCAGGTGCGTGGCGGCCTCACCCTGCCGCAGGGCGTGCCCGCCTCGCTCGACGCGCGGCTGGTCCACAAGGGCGCGCCGAGCGCCTACCCGAACGGCTGCCATGTCTGCGAGGTCGAGGTCGACCCGGAGACCGGCGAGGTCGAGGTGGTGCGCTATGCGATGGTCAATGATTTCGGCGTGGTGATCAATCCGATGCTGGTCGAGGGCCAGGCGCATGGCGGCATTGTCCAGGGCATCGGCCAGGCGCTGATGGAGGCCGCCCGTTACGACGAGAGCGGGCAGTTCATGACCGGCTCCTACATGGACTACGCGCTGCCGCGTGCCGGGCACGCGCCGATGTTCGCCTACGGCAGCCACCCGGTTCCGGCGAAAACCAACCTGCTCGGCGCCAAGGGCTGCGGCGAGGCGGGCTGCGCCGGCGCGCTGCCTTCGGTGATGAACGCGCTGACCGACGCGCTCGGGGAGTTCGGCATCCACCACATCGACATGCCCGCCACCCCGTTGCGCGTGTGGGAGGCGATCCAGCACGCGCGAGCGGAGCAGGCGTGAGCCGATGGACGGTTGCTGAACTCGGGGACACATCCCATCTTGGCGTGAACCGCCCCGTGCGGGCGTGAGGGCGACGGACAGGAAACCCATGCCACAGCCTCATCTGGTCCTCTGCCGCCCCGGCCGGGACAGCTCCCCCATTGTCCAGCTCGCCTGGTCGACCATCCAGCTCGAAGCCACCGCGCTGATGCGCAAGGAGCCCACTCTCGGGCGGATGATCGAGCAGGCGATTTTGCAGCACGACTGCTTCGCCGCCGCGATCGGCAATCGGCTGGCGGTCAAGCTGGCGTCGCCCGATCTGGAGGTGAACGCGCTGATCGACGTGCTCGGCCACGCCTTCGACGCGGAACCCGATATCGTCGAGGCGTCGGCCGCCGACCTCCAAGCCGTGCGCGATCGCGACGCTGCCTGCCCCGACCTGCTGACACCCTTGTTGCACTTCAAGGGCTTCCAAGCGCTGCAGGCGCATCGGGTGGCGCACTATCTGTGGCTGCACGATCGTCCGCACCTCGCCAAGCACCTGCAAAGCCGCGTCTCCGAGGTGTTCGGCATCGACATCCATCCTGCCGCGCGGCTCGGCCGGCGGATCATGCTCGACCACGCCACCGGCATCGTCATCGGCGAGACCGCCATCGTGGACGACGACGTTTCCATCCTGCAGGACGTCACCCTGGGCGGCACCGGCAAGGATGACGGCGACCGGCACCCGAAGGTGCGGCGCGGCGTGCTGATCGGCGCCGGCGCGAAAATCCTCGGCAGCATCGAGGTTGGCGAGGGCGCCAAGGTCGGCGCCGGCAGCATCGTGCTCACCAATGTCGAGCCTTACACCACGGTGGTCGGCGTCCCTGCCCGACCGGTCGGCCGGCACACCGACATGGCCGCGTTGACGATGGACCACACGGTGCGTGACTGGATGCCCGACTACGTGATCTGACGGGCTATACTACAGAGCCGACCTTCTTACCCTCGCTTTCCTCGCTTTCTTGGCGGTGACCGGGAACTCGGTGTCCCAACCGCCGCCAAGCGCCTTGTAGAGCGCCACCACGTTGCTCGACACCGTGGTCTCGCTGGTAGCTAGGCTCTGCTCGCTTTGCAGGACGCTGCGTTCCGCGTCCAGCACAGTCAGGAAGTCGATCAGACCCTGCACGTAACGCGTCCGCGCCAAGCCAAGCGCGCGGCGATTCTGCTCCACAGCCCCGACCAGCTCGTCACGCCGGCGCTGCTCGGTGCCAAAGGCGGTGAGCGCGTTGTCCACCTCGTGCCAGGCATTGAGCACGGTTCGCTCATAGTTGACGGCGGCCTCCTGCTGCTGCGCCTTGCGCAGTGCGAGCGTCGCCTTGAGCTGGCCCCCCTGGAAGATCGGCAAGGAGAGGGTCGGCCCCAAGCCATATTGCCGCGCATCCCAGGTGAACAGGTTCTTTGGTTGTATCGCCTGGATGCCGAGGCTCCCCGACAAGGTGACGCGTGGATAGAAATCCGCGACCGCAACGCCGACATCGGCGGTGGCGACATGCAGCTGGGCCTCGGCACGCCGAATATCCGGCCGACGCCGCGCGAGCTCGGACGGCACGCCGATCGGCACGCGCGGGGGGACCGGCGGCACCGGCCGGGGTTGCCGCAGCTCGCCCCGCAACGCGTTTGGCTGCTGCCCGAGCAGCAGGCTCAGCGCGTTGATCAGTTGCGCCTCCTGCTGCTCCAGCTGCGGGAGCTGGGCGGTGGTCGAACGCAACTGCGCCGTGGCGTTCGCCACGTCGAGATCGGTCCCCAGACCACCTTCCGCGCGCTCACGGGTCAGCTGCACGCTTTGCTGCGCCGTCTTCACGTTCGCGCGGGCAATCTCGATCTGCCGCTGCACGCCGCGCAATTGCATGTAGTCGCGCGCAACCTCGGCGAGGCTGCTGACCAGGGCGTTCCGCCGCGCCTCGGCCGACGAAACCACCGTCGCATCCGCCGCCTCGATCGAACGTCGCACCCTGCCCCAGAAATCGAGCTCCCAGGACGCGTCGAAGCCATACTGGTACACGTCGAAGGGCGGGATCGAGCCGGAAGTCGGAAAGCCGCCGGCGCTGGCTCCACTGCCACCGGCCCCAGTCGCACTGGCGCCGCCGACGCTACCAGCACTCCCACCACCACCGCTGCCGAAAGCACTGAAAATGCCACGATTGCTCGGCTTTTCCCGCTCGTAGGACGCGGTGCCGGTGATCGATGGATAGAGGCTCGACGCGGTAACCCCGCGTTGAGCACGCGATTGAACGAGCTGGATCGTGGTGACCCGCACGTCGAGGTTGGCGCCGGCCACCCGCTCCATCAGCGAGGTCAGCTCGGGGTCGGCGAACAGGTTCCACCAGCGCGGGTCCACCGGTGCAACCACGGCGACGCTGCGCTCGGCTTGCGTTGGCGGGCGATCCGGTCCGAACCAGGATGCCGGGGAATACCAGGGCGGCGACTTGAAGTTCGGCCCGACGGTGCATCCGGTCAGCGCCAGTGCTCCCGCCAGGGATGCCGCGAGCGCTGCGGGCCTGGCGATGCCGGTTGGCGATCCGATGGAGGCCCAAGGTTTGTGCATGGCGGCAAACGTGCCCACGAAGCGGCCGGCGTCAAGCACGGCCGCAGCGTCAGGCCGCTGTATTCACGCGTGGTGATCGAGGCCGATATCCAGCACCGCCACGCTATGCGTCAGCCAGCCGATCGAGATCAGGTCCACACCCGCCGCCGCGATCGCCGGCGCGGTCTCTGGCGTGATGCGACCGGAGGCTTCGGTGATGGCGCGACCGGCGACCATGCCGACCGCCTGGCGCAGCATGTCGGGGCCCATGTTGTCGAGCAGCACCGCGTCGATGCCGACCGACAGCGCCTCGTCGAGTTGCGCCAAGGTGTCCACCTCGAGCTCGATTTTCACCAGATGGCCGACCGCCGCCCGCGCCCGCTCCAGCGCCGCGCGAACACCGCCGGCGATGGCGACATGGTTGTCCTTGATCAACACCGCGTCATCGAGGCCGAAGCGGTGATTGCTGCCACCGCCCACCCGCAAGGCGTATTTCTGCAGCGCGCGCATCCCCGGCATGGTTTTGCGCGTGCAGGTGATCCGCGCCTTGTACGGCCGGACGGCGGCGACGATGCGCGATGTCGCCGAGGCGATGCCGCTGAGATGGCACATGAAATTGAGCGCCACCCGCTCCGCCGTCAGCACGCCGCGCGCCGGGCCGCTGACTTCGGCGATCAGGTCACCTGGCTCCAGCGCGCTGCCGTCGGGACGCTGGATGGCGAGCTCGATCGCGGGGTCGATCAGCCGGAACGCCATCGCCGCGAGATCAAGGCCGGCGACGACACCGGGCTGGCGCGCCACCAGGGCGGTGCTGGTGCGTCGCTCGGCGGGCACGATCGCGTCGGTGGTGATGTCGCCGGCGCGGCCGAGATCCTCCAGCAGTGCCGCGCGAACCAGCGGTTCCAGCATGATCGCCGGCAGCGGCGGCACTCTCGCAGTGTGCGACATCGCTCAAGCCTTTCGCAGCAAGACGCGTTCGATGCTTGCCGCGTCGAGCGCCTGGTCGAGCCGCCAGGAGACCCGGTGCGACCACGCCTCGCGCTGCTCGGGCGCGTCCTCGCGCGCATGCGCGCCACGGCTCTCGGTCCGGTGTAGCGCCGCGACCGCGATCATCAAGCCGAGCGCGGCCGGGTCGGCCGAGGCGCTCGTCCCGGTCGCCAGCGGCAGCAGCGCGGCGATCGCCTCGGCGAGCCCGCTGGCGTCTCGCAGCACACCGGCGGCGCGCGACAGGATCGGGCGCACTTCGGCTGGATCAGGTGCGGGCGGCAGCGTGGCCGAGCTCGGCGGGCCGATCATGGCGTGACCAGCCGCCGCCATGCTCTCGGCGACCCAGCGCGCGCACACCGCCGCTTCCAGCAGCGAGTTGCTGGCCAGCCGGTTGGCGCCGTGCAGGCCGGTGTTGGCCGCCTCGCCGCAGGCCCACAGCCCGGGCACGCTACTACGCCCCGCGCCGTCCACCGCGATGCCGCCCATGTGGTAATGCGCCGCCGGCAGCACCGGGATCGGCCGCGTCGCGGGATCGATACCGGCGGCGGCGCAACGCGCGGCGATGGTGGGGAAACGCTCGGCGAACCGTTCGCCGAGCGCCGCGCGCGCGTCGAGAAACGTGCGGTGGCCGGAAACGCGGTGGCGCCAGATCGCCCGCGCCACCACGTCGCGAGGCGCCAGCTCCGCGCCCTCGACCGTCGCCATGAAGCGCTCGCCGCGCTCGTCGATCAGCACCGCGCCCTCGCCGCGCACCGCCTCGCTGACCAGATCGAGCGGGTCCTGATCGGTCGCGAGCGCGGTCGGGTGGAACTGCACGAATTCGAGATCGGCCAAGGCCGCGCCGGCCCGCGCTGCCAGAATTAGCCCCTGGCCAAACGAGCCGGTTGGATTGGTGGTGTGCTGGAACAGCCCGCCGACGCCGCCGCTGGCAATCGTCACCCGCCCGGTCGGCAGCACGATCGCGCCACCGCCGCCACAAGCGAGCACGCCACGCACCGCGCCATCGGCCACCAGCAGCCGGCGCGCTTCCACGCCTTGGAGCACGGTAATCGAGGGCGTCGCGCGCACCGCTTCCACCAAGGCGCGCATGATCTCACGGCCAGTGCCATCGCCGTCGGCGTGGACGATGCGCCGCCTGGAATGCGCCGCCTCGCGGCCGAGCGCCAGCGCGCCATCCGCCGCGCGGTCGAAGCGCACCCCACGCCGCAGCAGGTCCGCGATCGCGCCGGGCGCGGCTTCGACGATACGCCGAGCGATCTCGACATCGCACAGCCCGTTGCCGGCCGCCAAGGTGTCGGCCAGGTGTTGCGCCGGGCTGTCATCGGCGCCGATCGCGGCGGCGATGCCGCCTTGCGCCCAGGCGCTCGACGCCGCCATGCCGAGCGGTGCCTTGCTCAGCACCACGACCGGCTCGGGTGCGAGGTGCAGCGCCACCAGCAATCCGGCGAGGCCGCCCCCGATGATGACCGGCCGGCCGCTCAGTGCGTTCATCTCACGCCACCAACATGCGCTCGACGGCGCGGCGCGCCCGCGACGCGATCGCCGGGTCGATCGTCACCTCGTGCTGCATGGTCTCGAGTGCGGCTCGTATGTTGGCCAGCGTGATGCGCTTCATGTGCGGGCACAGGTTGCACGGCCGCACGAAGTCAACGTCGGGATTCTGGATCGCCACGTTGTCGCTCATCGAGCACTCGGTGAGCAGCACCACGCGCGGCGGCTTGCGTTGCGTCACGTAGTCCGCCATTGCCGCGGTGGAGCCGGCGAAATCCGCTTCCGCCACCACGTCGGGCGGGCACTCGGGATGCGCCAGCACGATGATGCCGGGATGCTCGGCACGAAATTGGCGCAACTCGCCCGCGGTGAAACGCTCATGCACCTCGCAATGCCCCGCCCAGGTGATGATCTTCACCCCGGTTTCGGCGGCGATGTTTTGCGCCAGATACTCGTCGGGCAGCATGATCACGCGTTCGACGCCGAGCGACTCAACGATCTTGCGAGCATTGCCCGAGGTGCAGCAGATGTCGCTCTCCGCCTTCACCGCCGCCGAGGTGTTGACATAGGTCACGATCGGCACCCCGGGATAACGCGTGCGCAGCAGCCGCACGTCCTCGGCGGTGATCGATTCCGCCAGCGAGCAACCCGCGCGCGTGTCCGGGATCAGCACCGTCTTGCTCGGGTTCAGCAGCTTCGCCGTCTCCGCCATGAAGTGCACACCGGCCAACACGATCACGTCGGCATCGACCCGCATCGCCTCGCGCGCCAGGCTGAGGCTGTCGCCCACGATGTCGGCGACGCAGTTGAAAATCTCCGGCGTCTGATAGTTGTGCGCCAGGATGACGGCGTTGCGTTCCCGCTTGAGTTGCAGGATCGCGTCGATGTCCTCGGCGAACACCGGCCACTCCATCGGCGGGATGAAGCGGCTGACCCGCCCGTACAGCTCGGCCGCGCCCGCCCCGGCTTGCGAAATCGACATGCTGGCGTCCTCCACTCCCGTTATGCTCAATCGGAGTATTACATGGCCCCGACAAAAGGCGGATGCGCCCGCCTTTGATATGCTGAGTTTGAGTATATGGCGGCCGATGTCAAGGCTCGCCCGGGTCGAATTTGCGCCGCGCCGGACGGGCGGCAGGCGGCGGGCGGCGGGCGGCGGGCGGACCTAGCCGAGGGAAGCTGGTTAACGGTTTGGCAAGCTCTCCGCCTTAGCGTGTTGCAATGACGGACAAAGCCATCGATTACTCGGAAGACAGCGGGCTCGGTCGCGGCATCCTCAACGGCCTTCTGCTCGTGCTCCCCTTCTGGGCCACCGTGACTTGGCTGATCTTCTAGCTCAGGCGGATCACGTCGTTATGAACTGCGCGTCACCGGCAGCTTGGTGCCGGCGAAGGCACGCTCCTGTTGCACCGCGCGGCTGAAGCGGAACAGCTTGGCCGGCCGGCCGCCGGTTTCGCTGGTCACCCGCCCGGTCTCCTCGACCAGCTCCTGCTGCTCGATCAAGCGACGGAAATTCTGCTTGTGCATCCGCAGCCCGGCCAGCGCCTCGACGCAGTGCTGGAGCTGCAGCAGGGTGAAGGTCGGCGGCATCAGCTCGAACACCACCGGGCGATACTTGATCTTCGCCCGCAGCCGCGCGATGCCGGTGGCGAGGATGCGGCGGTGGTCGTGCAGCATCGGCTCGCCTGGAACCGCCGCGTCGCTGGGCAGGTCGGCCCCGCGCCTGGCCTCCGGCACCACCCCAACCTCGTACAGCAACTCGTAGCGCGGCAGCACGAGCTCCTCGTTCCAGCCATGCCCGTCGAGCGCGAAATTGATCGCGATGCGTTGGCGGCGCTCGCGTCGCACCGCCCCTGGCTCGGCCGACCTCGCCCAAGCCCGCAAGTGCGGCGCGATCAGCCGCTCGATCACGCCCGGCATGCCGGCGCGATGGTCCTCCCAGGGGAAGTAGCGATACCAGCTCCGCCACACCACGGCCTCGGCGGCGGACCGCGGCGCCTGGCGGGTCAGTCCAAGATAGCTGACCGAGACCACGTGCTGGCCCGAGCCGGTCCGGTCGGGGTCGGCGAAGGTGTAGAGTTGCTCGACATAGCCGAGCGGGTGATGCGTCTGGCGTTCGACCCAGGCGCGCACGCCAGCCTGCAGCGAGCGATGGCCTGGCTCGAACGGACCGGAGGGCAAGGCCCGCCCGTCGGCGATGGTGAGCACCAGCGGCTCGCCGGCGGTGACAGCCACCAGCACGGCGACGAGGTCGGCCGCCACCGATGGCTTGCTGCGGGACAGATCGGTCAACGTCGACATTCGGTGACACTCAGCGCTCGGCTCGAACGGCAGCCAACGCAAGGGGGCAACCGCAAGGCAGAGCTGGCTGATGCCATAATCGCGACCCCGACGCCACCACGCGGCCGCTGGCCGATTATCGAGATCAGAGCGTCGGGCAGACTTCGCTTGCAGGTTGCGAGGTCCGGCCTCTATGACCGACACGCCCGCGCAACTGAGCGGGTTTTCCGAGAAGGGCCAGCCGGTGGTGGATCCAGTTCTCAAGATCGTCACGTCGCATGATGCCGCCGAGGCCGAGGCGCCGCTGCCGGCGCGCCCGGGGGACGTCGCCTCGCTCCGCGCCAGCATCCTCGACAAGCTCACCTATCATGTCGGCAAGGCGCGCGTCGTCGCAACCGACCGGGACTGGTTCGTGGCGACCGCGTTGGCGGTGCGCGACCGGGTGGTGGATCGCTGGCTCGCGAGCAACGAGAAGACCTACCAGCAGGGCTCCAAGCGGGTCTATTACCTGTCGCTCGAGTTCCTCATCGGCCGACTGCTGTTCGACGCGCTGAACAATCTCGGCCTCACCGATACGGTCCGCACCGCCCTCGGCGAGCTCGATTTCGACCTCGACCGGCTACGCACGGTGGAGCCCGACGCCGCCCTCGGCAATGGCGGCCTCGGCCGGCTCGCCGCCTGCTACATGGAGAGCATGGCCTCGCTCGACGTGCCCGCGCACGGTTACGGCATCCGCTACGACCACGGCCTGTTTCAGCAACTGGTGAAGAACGGCTGGCAGCAGGAATATCCCGAGGAATGGCTGTCCTCCGGCAATCCCTGGGAGTTCGAGCGGTCGGAGCTGTATTTCGACGTCGGCTTCGGCGGCTCGGTGGAGGAGGCGCGAACCCCGGAGGGCGCGGTATCCCACGTCTGGCGCCCGGCCGAGATCATTGAGGCCGTCGCGTTCGACATCCCGGTGGTCGGCTGGCGCGGCCGGCGGGTGAACACGCTGCGTTTGTGGTCCGCCCGGCCGGCCGATCCGCTGCGGCTCGACACGTTCAATCTCGGCGACCACGCCGGCGCGCTGGCCGATCGGGTGCGGGCCGAGACCATCACAAAAGTGCTCTACCCGAGCGACGCCACCCCGGCCGGCCAGGAGTTGCGGCTGCGCCAGGAATACTTCTTCGCCTCGGCCTCGCTGCAGGACCTGGTGCGTCGCCACATCAAGCGGTTTGGCGACATCGCCACCCTGTCCGACAAGGCGGCGGTGCAGCTCAACGACACGCACCCGGCGATCGCGGTCACCGAGCTGATGCGCATCCTGGTCGACCAATACCACGTTCCCTGGGACACGGCGTGGCGGATCACCCAGGCAACGTTCTGCTACACCAACCACACCCTGCTGCCGGAAGCGCTGGAGCGTTGGCCGGTGTCGCTGATGGAGCGGCTATTCCCGCGCCACATGCAGATCATCTACCTGATCAACGCACGGCACCTTTCACAGGTCCGCGCCGCCCATCCTGGCGATGACGTGCTGCTGTCCAGCGTCTCGTTGATCGACGAGCAGCACGGGCGCGCGGTGCGCATGGGTCACCTCGCCTTCCTCGGCTCGCACGGCGTGAATGGCGTCTCGGAACTGCACACCGCCTTGATGAAGCGGACGGTGTTTCGCGACATGCACGTGTTGTTCCCCGAGCGCATCGTCAACAAGACCAACGGGATCACCTTTCGTCGCTGGCTGCATCAGGCGAACCCGGGGCTGCTGAAGCTCGCGGTCGACACGGTCGGGCCACGCGTGCTCGACGATGAGACCGCGCTCGAAGCGCTCGCACCATTGGCGGAGGACGCCGGGTTCCGCGATCGTTTCGCCGCCGTCAAGCGAGACAACAAGATCGCTTTGGCCGGGTTGATCCGGGATCAGCTCGAGATCGCGGTCGATCCCTCGGCGCTGTTCGACGTGCAGATCAAGCGCATCCACGAATACAAGCGCCAGTTGCTGAACATCCTGGAGACGATCGCGCTGTACGATTCGATCCGCGCTTACCCGATGCTCGAATGGGCCCCGCGGGTGAAAATTTTCGCTGGCAAGGCCGCCGCCGGCTATCACTCGGCCAAGCTGATCATCAAGCTCGCCCACGATGTCGCCCGGGTGATCAACACCGACCCCGCCGTCGGCGATCGGCTGAAGGTGGCGTTCCTGCCGAATTACTGCGTCAGCCTCGCCGAGGTGATCATCCCGGCGGCCGATCTTTCGGAGCAGATCTCCACCGCCGGCTTGGAAGCGTCGGGCACCGGCAACATGAAGCTGGCGCTGAACGGCGCCTTGACCATCGGCACGCTCGACGGGGCCAACATCGAGATACGCGAGCGCGTCGGCGCGGAGCACATGTTCATCTTCGGCCTCAACGCGGCCGAGGTGCAGGAACGTCGGGCCAGCGGCAACGACAGCACCCCGTTCATTGCCGCCGATGGGGCGCTGGCCGAGGCGTTGCTCGCGGTGGAGAGCGGCGTGTTCTCGCCGGACGAACGCACCCGCTATCACGGTCTGGTACACGGGCTGCGGCATCACGACGTGTTCATGCTATGCGCCGATTTCGCGTCCTATTTCGAGACGCAGCGCAAGGTTGACGGTCGGTGGCGCGATCCGGCCTCATGGTGGCGCTCGGCGATCATCAACACCGCGCGCGTTGCCTGGTTCTCATCCGACCGCAGCATCCGCGACTACGCCCACGAGTTATGGAAGGTGCCGACCTGGCCCAACACATGACCCGCTGCTGTTAAGGGAGACGCGCCCGACCATGCCACCCAAGCCGACCCTGAGCGGCCCGATCGCACGGTCGGCCATGGCTTACGTGCTTGCCGGCGGACGCGGCACGAGGCTCGAGGACCTGACCGACCGACGCGCCAAGCCGGCGGTGTATTTCGGTGGCAAGTCGCGCATCATCGACTTCGCGCTGTCCAACGCGCTGAACTCCGGCATCCGCCGCATCGGCGTTGCCACGCAATACAAGGCGCACAGCCTGATCCGCCATCTGCAACGCGGCTGGAACTTCTTTCATCCGCAACGCAATGAGAGCTTCGATATCCTGCCCGCCAGCCAGCGCGGCAACAGCGCCGACTGGTACGCCGGCACCGCTGACGCAATCTATCAGAACATCGACATCATCGAGAGCTACGCGCCGGAATACATCGTCGTGCTGGCCGGCGATCACGTCTACAAGATGGACTACGAATTCATGCTGCAGCAGCATGTCGAGCAGGGTGCCGACGTGACCGTGGGCTGCATTGAGGTGCCGCGCGCAGACGCATCCGCCTTCGGTGTGATGCACATCGACAACGAGGATCGCATCCTGGCCTTCGTCGAGAAGCCGGCGGACCCGCCGCCGATGCCGGACAATCCGGACACGGCACTCGCCAGCATGGGCATCTACGTGTTCGCCACGCGCTTCCTCATCGACCAGCTCAAGCGCGATGCGGCCGATCCCAATTCCAGCCGCGACTTCGGCAAGGACATCATTCCGCATCTGGTCTATCACGGCCGCGCGGTGGCGCACCGGTTCGCCGACTCCTGCGTTCGCTCGTCGGCCGAATCGACGGCTTATTGGCGCGACGTCGGCACGGTCGATGCCTACTGGGAAGCCAATATCGACCTCACCGACGTGGTTCCCGCGCTCGATCTGTTCGACCGCGCCTGGCCGATCTGGACCTATGCCGAGATCACGCCGCCCGCCAAGTTCGTGCATGACGCGCCGGGGCGACGCGGGATGGCGCTCTCGTCGCTGGTCTCCGGCGGCTGCATCGTCTCCGGCGGCAGCCTGAAACGCTCGCTGCTGTTCACCGGCGTTCACGTCCATTCCTTCGCCCAGGTGGAGAACGCGGTGATCCTGCCGGGCGTGGATGTCGGCCAGGGGGCGAGGCTGACCAACGTGGTGGTCGACCAGGGCGTGCGCATCCCGCCGGGCCTGGTGATCGGCGAGGATGCCGAAAACGACGCCGCGCGCTTCCGGCGCACGCCGAAAGGTATTTCGCTCGTCACCCAGCCGATGATCGACCGACTGAGCCGCTAGCGCCGGTGCGCGTCCTCGCGGTCGCCTCGGAGGTCTACCCGGTGGTCAAGACCGGCGGCCTCGCCGATGTCGTGGGCGCGCTACCGGGCGCGTTGGCGCCACTCGGGGTCGAGGTTGCCACCCTCGTGCCGGGGTACCCCGCCGTGCTCGCCGCCCTGGGCACGACCGAGCAACGCCGCACCTACCCCGATCTGTTCGGCGGCCCGGCTCGGGTGCTGGAGGGAGAGGCGGCCGGCCAACGCCTGCTCGCGATCGAGGCGCCGCATCTCTACCACCGGCCGGGCAACCCCTATGTCGGGCCGGACGGCAACGACTGGCCGGACAACCCGATCCGCTTCGCTGCCCTCGCCGCGGTCGCCAACGATCTCGGCCTCGGCCACGCACCGGGCTTGCCGCCGTCCGACATCGTGCACGCGCATGACTGGCCGGCGGGGTTGGCGCCGGCCTACCTGCACTATCAGGGCGGGCCGCGCCCCGGCACGGTGATGACCGTGCACAATCTGGCGTTCCAGGGCCAGGTTCCCGCCGGCCTGCTGGCCAGGCTCGGCCTGCCGCCTTCGGCGTACGGTATTGACGGCGTCGAGTACTACCGTTCGATCGGCTACCTGAAAGCTGGGCTGCGCTTGGCCGACCGGATCACCACGGTCTCGCCGACCTACGCTGTCGAGATCCGCACGCCGGAAGCCGGCATGGGCATGGACGGGCTGCTGCGCGCCCGCGCCGAGCATCTGCGCGGCATCCTCAACGGCATCGACACCGACGTCTGGAATTCCGCCACCGACCCACTGATCGCCGCGCCGTTCAGCGCCGCCGACCTGGAATCGCGCGGGCGCAACAAGGCGGCGCTGCAAGCCCGGCTCGGCCTGACCCAGGATGCCGGCGCGCTGCTGTTCGGCGTGGTTAGTCGGCTCACCTGGCAGAAGGGGCTGGACCTGCTGCTCGACGTGTTGCCGGACCTGCTGGCCAGCGGGGCGCAGCTCGCCCTGCTGGGCACCGGCGAGCCGGCGATCGAGCGCGGCTTCGCGGCTGCCGTGCGCGCCCATCCCGGCCGGGTCGGCGCGCTGATCGGCTATGACGAGGCGCTGGCGCATCTGGTGCAGGCCGGCGCCGACGCGGTGCTGGTGCCGTCGCGCTTCGAGCCGTGCGGGCTGACCCAGCTTTGCGCCCTGCGTTATGGCGCCCTGCCAATCGTGGCCCGGGTCGGCGGCCTGGCCGACAGCGTGATCGACGCCAACGCGATGGCGCTCGCCGCCGGTCTCGGCACCGGGCTGCAATTCGCGCCGACCACGCGCGAGATGCTGGCGAGCGCGATCCGGCGCGCCGACAAGCTGTGGCGCCAACCGGCGGCGTGGCGGCAGATGCAACGCAACGCGATGGCGACGGACGTGTCCTGGCGTCGTCCGGCCGAGCACTACGCGGCGCTGTATCGCGAAATCCTCGCCGAGCGCGCCGGCGGTTGACCAGGCCGCTGCGGGTTGCAAGGTGTGCTTCCCCGCGTCCCCGATCGGAGAGCCCCATGCCACAGGTCGACCAGATCCTCCAACACGTCGATGCGGAACTCGATCGGTCTCGGGAAAACCTGTTCGCGTTGCTGCGCATCCCGAGCATCAGCGCCCAGCCCGACCACACGCAAGACTGCCTGCGGGCGGCCGAGTGGTTGCGCGACCAGTTCACCGGCCTCGGCTTCGTGGCCGGACTGCGTTCGACCCCGGGGCACCCGGTGGTGCTGGCGCACCATCCCGGACCCGCCGACTATCGCGGGCCGCATGTGCTGTTCTACGGCCATTACGACGTGCAGCCGCCGGAGCCGCTCGATCTGTGGACCAGCCCGCCGTTCGAGCCGCACCTCAGCGACGGACCACGCGGCAAGCGCATTGTCGGGCGTGGCGCGGTCGACGACAAAGGCCAGGTGATGATGTTCCTCGAAGCACTGCGCGCCTGGCACATGGCGGGCGGCGGCATCCCGGCGCGCCTCACCGTGCTGATCGAAGGCGAGGAGGAGGTCGGCAGCGTCAACCTCGAACCGTTCCTGACGGCGAACAAGGCCTCGCTGGGCTGCGACCTCGCCCTGATCAGCGACACCAACATGTGGGACATCGATACGCCGGCGCTCACCACCCGGCTGCGCGGCCTGGTCTATACGGAGATCACCTTGCGCGGGCCGGGCCGAGACTTGCATTCCGGCCTGTTCGGCGGCTCGGCGCTCAACCCGATCAACGTCCTCACCCGCATGCTCGGCGACTTGCACGACGCGGAGGGACGCGTGCAAATCCCGGGCTTCTACGACGGGGTTAAGCCGCTCGCGGCCGAGCAGGCGCGTCAGTGGGCGGCGCTGGGCTTCGACGAGACGGCGTTCCTCGCCGAGATCGGGCTGAGCGCGCCCTCGGGCGAAACCGATCGCCCGGCGCTTGAGCGGCTGTGGGCGCGGCCGACCGCCGACATCAACGGTATCTGGGGCGGCTATGCCGGGCCGGGCAGCAAGACGGTGATCGCGGCGCAGGCCTCGGCGAAGCTGTCGTTCCGGCTGGTGCCCGGCCAGGAGCCGTCGGCGGTGATCGACGGGCTGCAACGCTTCCTGGCCGAGCGTACCCCGCCGGGGGCGCAGGTCGAGGTGCAGGTGCACGGCGCCTCGCCGGGGATCGAGGTTCCGACCGACTCACCCTGGGTCGCGGCGGCGGCGGCGGCGCTCGCGGAAGAATTCGGCAAGCCGGCAGTGCTGACCGGCAGCGGCGGCTCGATCCCGGTGGTCGAGGCGCTGCGCCGCCATCTCGGCATCGACTCGCTGCTGATGGGCTTCGGCCTGGAGGACGACCAGATCCACAGTCCGAACGAGAAATTCGAGCTGCGGTGCTTCCACCACGGCATCCGCTCGCACGTGCGTCTGCTGGCGAAATTCGCCGACGGCTGAGCCGCCGCGCGGGTCGCCCACCCCCTCGCCAACCGGCGGCGCTTGGGGCAGACAGTTCCCCGCCCTGACTGCCCACCCCTGACTGCCCGCTTTTGACTGGAGGACACGCGCGCATGGAAACCATCGAAGCCGGCGGCCTGACGATCGCCAAGACCCTGCACGATTTCGTCGTCCACGAGGCGATCCCCGGCAGCGGCCTCAACCCCGGCGAGTTCTGGCCGAAATTCGCCGCGCTGATCCACGAGCTCGCGCCGCGCAACAAGGCGCTGCTCGCCAGGCGTGACGCGTTGCAGGCCCAGATCGACGAGTGGCACCGCGCCAATCGCGGCAAACCGCTCGACCAGGCGGAGTACACTCAGTTCCTGCGCGACATCGGCTATCTCCAGCCCGAGCCGGCGGATTTCGCCGTCAGCACGATGAACGTCGACCCGGAGATCGCCAGCATCGCCGGGCCGCAGCTCGTGGTGCCGGTGACCAACGCCCGCTACGCGCTGAACGCCGCCAATGCGCGCTGGGGCAGCTTGTACGACGCGTTCTACGGCACTGATGTCATCCCCGAGGAGGGCGGCGCGACGCGGGCCGGCGGCTACAACAAGCAGCGCGGCGAGCGGGTGATCGCCCGCGCCCGCGCGGTACTCGACCAGATCGCACCGCTCGCCAGCGGCAGCCATGCCGACACCACCCGTTACGCGCTGGACGGCGACGCATTGCGGGTCGAGCTCAAGGACGGCGGCAAGACCGGGCTCGCCGACCCGGCACAGTTCGTCGGCTATGTCGGCGACGCGACGCAGCTCGCCACGGTGTTGCTGAAGCACAATGGATTGCACGTGGAGTTGAAGATCGATCGCGCGCATCCGATCGGCAAGGACGATCCCGCCGGGCTCGCCGACGTGATCATGGAAGCCGCTATCACCACGATCCAGGACTGCGAGGATTCTGTCGCCACGGTGGACGCCGCCGACAAGGTGGTTGCCTATCGCAACTGGCTCGGCTTGATGAAGGGCACGCTGGAGGACACGTTCGAGAAGGGCGGCGAGCAGGTCACGCGCCGATTGCACACCGACCGCCGCTACACTGCACCCGGCGGCGGCGGCCTGACCCTGCCCGGTCGCAGCCTGATGCTGGTGCGCAATGTCGGCCACCACATGTACACCGACGCGGTGCGCGACCGCGACGGCGCGGAAATCCCGGAGGGAATGCTCGACGCCGCCGTCACGTCGCTGATCGCGCTGCACGACATTCGCGGCGGCGGCCCGATCCACAACAGCCGCACGGGCTCGGTCTACATCGTCAAGCCGAAGATGCACGGACCCGACGAGGTCGAATTCGCCGGCGCGCTGTTCGATCGCGTCGAGGACATGCTGAGCCTGCCGCGCTACACCGTGAAGATGGGCATCATGGACGAGGAGCGACGCACCTCGGCCAACCTCAAGGCGTGCATCCACGCGGCGAAGGATCGCGTGGTGTTCATCAACACCGGCTTCCTCGACCGCACCGGCGACGAGATGCACACCTCGATCGAAGCCGGACCGATGGTGCGCAAGAACGAGATGCGCAACACCGCCTGGATTCGCGCCTACGAGGACCAGAACGTCGATATCGGCCTCGCCTGCGGCCTGCGCGGTCGGGCGCAGATCGGCAAGGGCATGTGGGCGGCCCCCGACCGCATGGCGGACATGGTCGCGCAGAAGATCGGCCATCCGAAGGCGGGGGCCAACACTGCCTGGGTGCCGTCGCCCACCGCGGCGACCTTGCACGCGCTGCACTACCACGAGATCGACGTCGCCGCGCGGCAGAGCGAAATCGCCTCGCGCGCGCGCGCGCCGCTGTCCGACCTGCTGACCATTCCGGTGGCCGATCGGCCTAACTGGTCGCCGGACGATCTGGCGCAGGAGCTCGACAACAACTGCCAGGGCATTCTCGGCTACGTGGTGCGCTGGATCGACCAGGGCGTCGGCTGCTCGAAGGTGCCGGACGTCCATGATGTCGGGCTGATGGAGGACCGCGCCACCTTGCGCATTTCGAGCCAGCACATCGCCAATTGGCTGCATCACGGCGTGGTCACCGAGGAGCAGGTGATGAGCACGCTGCAACGCATGGCGGCGGTGGTGGACCGGCAGAACGAGGGCGACAGCGCCTACCGCCCGATGGCGCCTTCGTTCGAGGGCCCGGCCTTTGCCGCCGCCCGCGACCTGATTTTTCAGGGTCGCGAACAACCGAACGGCTACACCGAGTTCATCCTGCACAGCCGCCGACGCGAGGCGAAGGGCGCGTAGGCCGTTCCATGCGGGCAACGCGGCGCCCATCCTCCGAGCCGATCCTGATCGCGAAATCGTAGCGATCGATATCGAGCGCGATCTCCAGATCCTTCGGATGCAGGTGCGGCCGCGACGGGTCATGGAAGTGACCGATCTCGCCGCCGGCCAGGATGACGTCGCGAACGGCGCCTGGATTTCCTGGCCTGCCTTGCAGAAGGTTGCGCAGATGCAGGGCACACAGCTCATCCTCGTCCGTCCGCTCAACGGCGTTGTTACCCATCGCGACGAGGGTGACACGGTCGGGACTGCCTGCAAGAAGCGCCCGCGCCGTGGCGCTCGCAGTCACCAACGACGCGGCATACAGCGATTCCGCGTTGGTCGCTGCGGCAACCCCCTGCGTGCCTGCACCCGTTCGTTGCGCGATCGTCTTCCCAGTGAAGTCGAGCGACGAGATTGCGAACGGCGAGTTGCCGAAGTCGAACCCGGCTGGCGCGCGGCCCCCGACCTCGCCCATGCACAGCTGCGCCAATCCGCGCTGTCGCAGGTCGAGGGCTTCCTCGACGGTGCTCACCATGACGATCCGAGCTGCCCCGTTCGCCAATGCGACGGCCGCTGTCGTAAAGGCCCGGAACACGTCGATGATCGCCACACGACCCGCGGCGTTCTCCGCGCCAGCCCGGAGACTTTCAATCACGATTGCCATCTGCAGTATCAGTCCTCCCGCCCCGCGCAGCCCAACAATTACACCGGGTTCATCCTGCACAGCCGCTGACGCGAGGCGAGGGGGCGGGTGAGGCGCTCGGGAAAAAATTGATGATTTCGCAAGTGTTGTGATGCGGATCACCGCTGCGTCGCAGCAAAGCCCGCATACGGCACGCATTGGATGATGGTCATCCAGGAACAAGAGGAGGTTCCAATGCGCAAAATCATACTGGCCGCGGTGACGCTGTCCGGCGTGCTCGGCTGGCAGTACCAGGGCGGCACAACGATCGACCTTCCGTCCGTGGTCCGCGTGGCAAGCGAGCAGACCGGGGTCGAGACCGGCTATCGCCTCGCGAGCGAGCAGACCGGCGTGGAGACCAGCTACAGCACCGCGAGCGAGCAGACTGGCGTAGACGTCGGCTACCGCGTGGCCAGCGAGGCCACGGGCGTCGACGGTGGACACATTGTCTGATCTCGACCGGTCGCGGCCAGCTCGGCTGCACGAGACCTTCGTTCCGTTGCCGTCGTAGCAGGGCGGTGGCGGAACGAAGGTGCTTACGCTGACTACCGCGGCGCCATGCGGAGCGCGCCATCGAGGCGGATCGTCTCGCCGTTGAGAAACCGGTTCTGCGCGAGGTGCAGCACCAACGCCGCATACTCCTCCGGCAGCCCGAGCCGCGAGGGGAACGGCACCGAGGCCGCGAGCCCGTCGCGCACCTCGTCGGGCAACCCGTTGAACATCGGCGTCTGGATCAGCCCGGGCGCGATCGTCATCACCCGCACCCCGGCGCGCGCCAGCTCGCGCGCGGCCTGGATGGTCAGCCCGATCACCCCGGCCTTGGACGCGGCGTAGGCCGCCTGCCCGACCTGCCCCTCGTAGCCGGCGATCGAGGCGGTGTTGACGATGAGCCCGCGCTCGCCGTCGGCGCCGGCTTCGAGCGCAGACATCTCGGCTGCCGCCAGCCGCAGCATGTTGAACGTGCCGGTGAGATTGATGCGGATCACCCGCTCGAAGTCGGCAAGCTTCATCGGCCCGTCGCGGCCGACTATGCGGCCGGCCACGCCGATGCCGGCGCAGTTGACCACCAGCCGCGCCGGGCCGTGCGTCTCGCGTGCCTTGGCGAACGCCGCCTCGGCCGAAGCGCTGTCCGCCACGTCGCAGGCGGCGGCCAGCCCGCCGATGCGCTCGGCCATAGCCAGCGCGGCGGCCTCGTTGAGATCGACCACCGTGACCCGGCAGCCGGCTTGCGCCAACGCGGTCGCGGTCGCCGCCCCCAGCCCCGACGCGCCGCCGGTGACGATCGCGGCCTGTTCGTTCAGCTGCATGGGGTCTCCTGCCGGTTTCCGATCGAACGATTGTCGTGCAGGCTAGCCCACTTGGCCACCTCGGGGGATCCGGCGCATGAGCAACGCGGACTGGCGTAGCCGAGCGGGAACGCGATTCACCTGCGAGAAGCAGCCGGCCCATGGCGCGCGCGGCATGGTGGTCACCAACCATCCGCTCGCCTCGGCCGCTGGCGCCGAGATGCTGGCGGCGGGCGGCAATGCGATCGACGCGGCGGTTGCGGCACTGTTCACCCTCACCGTGGTCGAGCCGATGATGGTCGGGATCATCGGCGGCGGCATCGCCCATCTGCGGCTCGCGGACGGACGCCACCTGGTGATCGACGGGCTGAGCACGGCGCCACGCGCCACCGGACCGACAACGTTCAAGCCGGACCCGGCAGCGCTCCCCGGCACAATGGACGCGCTCGGCCGCCGCAACGCGCTCGGACCGACCGCCGTGGCAGTGCCCGGAACGCTGAAAGCCTGGTGCGAGACCTTGGCGCGGTTCGGCAGCTTGTCCCTCGCCGACGTGCTGGAACCCGCGATCCGCCACGCCAGTCGTGGCTTCCGGGTGACCGCGTACCTGAATGAATGCGCCAGCGAGGCCGCGATCGACCTCGCTCGCGACGCCGAAATCGCCCGCCTCTACCTGCCCGACGGCGCGCCGATCGCGACCGGGGCAAGGCTGGTCCAGGGTGCCTACGCCGACACGCTGCGCACCATCGCGCGCGAAGGGCCAGGGCTGCTGTATGGCGGCGCGCTCGGCCGGGCGCTCACCGACCACATGGCCGAGGCCGGCGGCTTCATCACGATGGACGACCTTACCGGCTTTCGCGTGCTCGACCGCGAGGTGATCCGTGGCCGGTATCGCAACCACGAGATCATCGGCCCGCCGCCGCCCGCCTCCAGCGGCGTGCACGTGGTGCAGATGCTCAACATCCTGCAGGGCTTTGACCTGCGCGGCATGGGCTTCGGCTCGCCGGACGCGCTGCATCTGGTGGCCGAGACGCTGAACATCGCTTTCGCCGATCGCCAGGCCGCGACCGCCGACCCGGCCTTCGTCGACGTGCCGGTCGCCCGCCTGATCGACCCCGCCTACGCGGACGAGCGCCGCGCCGAAATCGACATGGCACGCGCCCGGCAATGGCAGCCCGGCGTCGCGGCGCCCAGCGCGGAGTCGGCGCACACCACCCACCTCACGGTCGCCGACGGCGCGGGCAACATCGTCGCCAGCACGCAGACGATCAACAGCCTGTTCGGCGCCCGCTTCATCGTGCCGGGCACCGGCATGATCCCGAACAACTACATGCATCTGTTCGACCCCAGGCCGGGCCGGGCGCTTTCGGTGGCGCCAGGCAAGCGGATCACCACCTCGATGGCGCCGCTGATCGCCTTGCGCGAGGGCGCGTCCGCTTTCGCGCTCGGGCTGCCCGGCGGGTTGCGCATCTTCGGCTCGGCGATGCAGGCGGTGCTCAACCTGATCGATCACGGCATGTCGCTGCAGGAGGCGGTGGAGGCGCCGCGCCTGTGGACGCAGGGTTTCGGCGTGGAGATGGAGACCGGCTTTCCCGACGCGGTGCGCGCCGCCCTCGCCGAGCGGGGCCACACGGTGGTGCCGGTGCCGCATGTCGGCGGCGGCATGTGCGCGGTGGGTTTCGCGCCCGACGGAATGCTCACCGGCGCTGCCTGCTGGCGCGCCGACGGCACGCCGGTGGGACTCGGCGGCGGATACGCCCGGAGCGGCGTGCGGTTCTGGCCGGATGCGCGGCGCGATGCGTGATAGAAGGGCGCCCAAAGCAACACGGCACGGAACAGCTCATGCGCCTCGACGCGATCCCGATCGGCGATAACCCCCCCGACGACATCAACGTCATCGTCGAGGTCGGCATCGGCGGCGAGCCGGTCAAATACGAGATGGACAAGGCGGCCGGGACGCTGTTCGTAGACCGGTTTCTCTACACGCCGATGCGCTATCCCGGCAATTATGGCTTCGTCCCGCACACCTTGTCCGAGGATGGCGATCCGCTCGACGTGCTGATTGCCAACACCCGGCCGATCATCCCAGGTGCTGTGATCAATGTGCGGCCGGTGGGTGTGCTGCAAATGCACGACGATGGCGGCGGCGACGAGAAGATCATCGCGGTGCCGGTCTCGCGGCTGACCAGGCGCTACGAGAAGGTGGTGAACTACACCGACCTGCCCGACATCACCTTGCATCAGATCCAGCACTTCTTCGAGCACTACAAGGATCTGGAGCCCGGCAAGTGGGTCAAGATCGCCGGCTGGGGCGACGCCGCCGAGGCCCGGCAGATGATCGCGGCGGCGATCGAGCGCGGCAAGGGCGTGCTTTAACCGAGAACCCCTCACCCCGTGCGCGAAACCTCGACCACGTGGTCGGCCAACGCCAGGGAGGCGGTGAGTCCCGGACTTTCGATGCCGAACAGGTTGATCAGTCCCGGCACCCCGTGCGTCTGCGGCCCCTGGACCACGAAATCCTGGCCGGCCGCGCCGGGCGGCACGATCTTCGGCCGGATGCCCGAGTAGCCCGGCTGCAACGCGTCGTCCCGCAGCCCCGGCCAGTAGCGGCGCACCGCGGCGTAGAACGACTCCGAGCGCGCCGGGTCGACGCCATACTCGATCGCCTCGATCCACTCGACATCGGGACCGAAGCGCGCCTGACCGCCGAGGTCGATCGTCAGATGCACCCCGAGCCCGCCCGGCACCGGCACCGGATAGATCAGCCGCGAGAACGGCGAGCGGCCCGACAGGGTGAAATAGTTGCCCTTGGCGAAATAGGCCGTCGGCACGCGATCCCGTGGCATCCCGACGATCCGGCCGGCCAAGGCGGGCGCGTGCAGTCCGGCGGAGTTCACCAGCAGGCGACAGCGCAACGTCACCGGATCGGCGCCGCCGACGTCGATCTCGATCCCGCTTGGCCGGGCCCGCGCCGCCTCTACGGGACTGAGGAACACCATCGCCGCGCCGGCGTTCTCGGCGTCGCCTTGCAGCGCCAGCATGTAGGCGTGGCTGTCGATGATGCCCGTGCTCGGTGACAGCAGCGCGCTGGAGCAGGCGAGGTTGGGCTCCATCGCGCGCGCCTCGTCGCCGCTGAGCACCCGCATGCCCTCGACGGCGTTGACCTCCGCCCGCCGCTTGATCGAGGCGAGCATGCCGTCCTCGACCTCGGAGGTGGCGACGATCAGCTTGCCGCAATTGCTGAACGGCACACCGTGCTCGGCGCAGTAGCGATACAGCGCCCGCCGGCCCGCGACGCAGAACCGCGCCATCAGGCTGCCGGCCGGATAGTAGATGCCGGCGTGGATCACCTCGCTGTTGCGCGACGAGGTCTCGGTGCCGATCGCCTCGGCCGCCTCCAGCACGATCACCTCGCGCCCGGCTTGGGCAAGCGCCCGGGCCACGGCAAGCCCGACCACGCCCGCGCCGACAATCACGCAATCGACCGTCTCCACCGCCACCTCCAACAACCGGAGGCCGGTTTACCCCCGAACCCGGCGGCGCGGGAAGCCGATCAGCCGCCCGGGGCGCCCTGCGTGTTCACGTAGAGCGCATAGAGCGAGTGGCTCGCCGCCATGAACAGCCGGTTGCGGTAGCGCCCGCCGAAGCAGACATTGGCGCAGCGCTCGGGCAAGCCGACATGGCCGATCGGCGCGCCCGCTTTGTTGAACACGCGCACGCCGTCGAGCTCCGCCTCGCCCATGCCCCAGCCGCACCACAGATTGCCGTCGACATCGACGCGGAACCCATCCGGCGTGCCCGGTCCGGCGTCGATGAACACCCGACCGTTGGCAAGCTTCACGCCGTCCGCCACCACATCGTAGGCGACCAGCTTGCGCGGGTTGGCCCGCGAGGCGACGACGTAGAGAACGCTCTCGTCGGGCGAGAAGGCCAGCCCGTTCGGCCCCTCGACGTCGTCGGCAACGATCGTGAGCTGCCCGGTCGCGCCGTCAAGGCGATAGACACTCGGCGTGACCTCTGACTCCGCCTTGTGGCCTTCGTAGTAGCCGAGGATGCCGAACGGCGGGTCGGTGAACCAGATCGAGCCATCGGACTTGACCACGACATCGTTCGGCGAGTTCAGCCGCTTGCCCTCGAACCGGTCGGCGAGCACGGTGACGCTGCCGTCGTACTCCGTGCGGGTCACGCGCCGAGCATCGTGCTCGCAAGTGATCAGCCGCCCCTGCTGGTCGCGCGTGTTGCCGTTGGCGTTGTTCGAGGGCTGGCGATACGCGGTGATCGCGCCGGTCACTTCGTCCCAACGCAGAATGCGGTTGTTCGGAATATCGCTCCACAACACGCAGCGCGCGTCACCGAAGTAGACCGGCCCCTCCGACCAGCGGCAGCCCTCGGCCAGCCGTTCCACCGAGGCGAGCGGCAGGCGGTATTGCGCGAAGCTCGGATCGAGGATGCGGACCGCCGGGTCCGGGTATTGCAGGCTCGGCTGCCACATGGACGTTCCCCGATTGATGTTTCCGCGGATCGTACTCGGCGCGACCGGCTACGTCACCCCGCGTGACGCCCGGCGGGGAATACACCGCGCGAGCTCAGCGCGGCGATGACCGCGTCGACGATCGCCTCGGGCGTGGCGTCCACATCCACGGTGATCGGCTGCTCATCCGCGCCGGGCTTCTTTAGAGTGGCGAGCTGGCTGCCGAGCAGGGTGGACGGCATGAAGTGGCCGTGCCGCCTTGTCATTCGGCTGGCGAGCAGTTCGGGCGCGCCGCGCAGATAGATCAGCGCCACGTCGCGCCGCCCACCGACCAGCCGGTCTCGATACGCGCGCTTCAGCGCCGAACAGGTCAGCACGCCGTGCTCGCCCAACGCGCGCCATTCGTCGATCACGGCGGCAATCGCGTCCAGCCACGGCCAGCGATCCTCGTCGGTCAACGGCACACCGGCGGTCATCTTGGCGACGTTGGCCGCCGGGTGCAGGTCGTCGCCTTCCGCGAACGCCCAGCCGAGGCGCGCGGCAAGCTCCCGCGCGACGGTGGTCTTGCCGGAGCCGGACACGCCCATGACGATCAGCGCCAGCGGCGGCGCAGCCGCGTGATCGGCCACGGCACACTCTCCCGGTCGTTATAGTCGGGTCGGGCGCAGCTGCTGCACCGTCCCGTCCCCTCGGCCGATCATCGCCGCTTCGGTGCAGTCGAGGAAGAGCCCGTGACCGACCACGCCGGCGACGCCACGCAGCTCCTCGTCCAGCACGGCGGGATCGAGTCCGGCCGGAAGCGCGGCGTGGCAGTCGTAGATCACGTTGCCGTTGTCGGTGACGAACGGCGCGCCGTCCGCACCTCGCCGCAACACCGCACGTCCCGGCAGGCGACGACCGATCACCTGATGGGCGAACCGGGTCACCTCGACCGGCAGCGGGACATGCACGCCGAGGCGATCGACCAGCTTGGCCGGGTCGCCGATCACGACGAAACGCCGCGCCGCCTGGGCGATGATCTTCTCCCGCACCAAGGCGCCGCCGAGGCCCTTGATCAGCCGCAATGTCCCTTGCTCGATCTCGTCGGCGCCGTCGATGGCGAGGTCGAGGCCGGACACGTCGGCCAGATCGACCAGCGGGATGCCCAGCGAGGCGGCGTGCTGCTGCGTCTCCACCGAGGTCGGCACCGCGCGCACGCGCAGCCCCTGCTTCATGCGTTGCGCCAGCGCCTCGACGGCGAACCAGGCCGTCGATCCGGTGCCGAGGCCGAGCAGCATGTCATCCTCGACCAGCGCGACCGCCGCCTCCGCCGCCGCGCGCTTTTCGGTGTCGTGCTCGCTCACCGGCTCAGTCGGCCCAGCGACCGGCGGCGGCGCGGTCGACGAACCAGAACAGCTCGCCCGACGGGCGCAGTCGACCCGCCGGCACCGTGCTGTCGCCCGACAGCACCCGGTCCAGCATGGCGCGCTTGCCCTCGCCGGCGACCAGGAACACCGCCGCACGGCTGCTTTCGAGCGCCGGGTAGGTCAAGGTCACGCGCGGTTCGGAGCGTCCGTGCAGCACCGCGGCGACCCAGTGCCGGCGTTCCTCCAGCACCGGCTGGCCGGGCAGCAGCGAGGCGGTGTGCCCGTCATCGCCCAATCCGAGCAGGTTGACGTCGAGCAGCGGGCGCGATGGGTCCAGTGTGTCGCTGCCATAGAGACCTTGCAGCAGCTTCTCGTATTGCGCCGCCCCCTCCTGCGCGGTCAGCCCGTCGAACGGAACCGGGTGGATGTTGGCGGTGGCGGCCGGCACGTGCGCCAGGAAGGTGTCGCACGCCATGCCGAAATTGCTCGCCGGATCTCCGGCGGCGACGAAGCGCTCGTCACCCAGCACCCATTGCGCGCGATCCCAAGGAAAGGCGTCGCGGATCGGCGGCTGCGCGAGCATCTGATACAGCGGCTTCGGCGTCGAGCCGCCCGAGAGTGCGACGAGAAAGATGCCGGAGCTTGCCCGGGCGCGATCGAACACGAACTGCGCGCCCCCCTCAGCCAGTGCGCGCGCGTCGTCGAATACGCGAAGCGTGCCGTGCGCGGGTTCCATCGCCCCTCCAGGATGCTTAGTGATGTCCGTCATCGGGCGGTGCGATCGGCCGCCAGCCGCGGTGCTCGCCGTGCGCACGGATGAGCTCGTCCGCCGCTGTCGGCCCGTCCGAGCCCGAAGCGTAGTTCGGGAACTGCTTCGGCGACGTGACCTCCCAGTG
Source organism: Acetobacteraceae bacterium (assembly GCA_965218045.1). Classification (GTDB taxonomy): domain Bacteria; phylum Pseudomonadota; class Alphaproteobacteria; order Acetobacterales; family Acetobacteraceae; genus CAVRCA01. The sequence continues at coordinate 50,762 of CBDCJX010000008.1, forward strand.
ATCCAGCACCGGCTGCACCACGCGCCACGTCGCCTCGACCATGTCGGCTCGCTGGAACAACGTGGCGTCGCCGAGCATCACGTCGTAGATCAGCGTCTCGTAGCCGACATTCGGCTCCGGCGGAAACCAGTCGCTGTAGCGAAAATTCATCCGCACCGGCGCGAGCTGCGCCAGCGGCCCGGGCCGCTTGACCTCGAACTGCAATGAGATCCCCTCGTTTGGCTGGATCTGCAGCACCAGCCAGTTGGGCCTGAGATCATCGACCGGCGTGTCCTCGAACGGCGCGTACGGCGCCTGCTTGAAACGGATGGCGATCTCCGTCGTGCGGCACGCCAGATGCTTGCCGGTGCGCAGGTAGAACGGCACGCCGGCCCAGCGCCAGTTGTCGATGAACAGCCGCATCGCGACATAGGTTTCGACATTCGAATCCGACGCGACGTCGGGCTCCTCGCGATACGATTTGACCGACTGTCCCAGCACGCTGCCCGCGGCGTATTGGCCACGAACCACGTCGTCCTTGCCCGCCGGCTTGATGGCGGCGAACACGTCGGCCTTCTTGGTGCGGATGGCGTTCTCGTCGAAGCCGACCGGCGGCTCCATCGCGACCATCGCCAGCAGCTGAAACACGTGGTTCGGCACCATGTCGCGCAGCGCGCCGGTGTGCTCGTAGAAACGCCCACGACGCTCGACCCCGACCGTCTCCGCGACCGTGATCTGCACGTTGTCGATGCGGTCGCGATTCCAGATCGGCTCGAACAGTCCGTTCGCGAACCTGAACGACATGATGTTCTGGACCGTCTCTTTCCCCAGGAAGTGATCGATCCGATAGATCTGGCTCTCGTCGAGCACACGCAGGATGCGGATGTTGAGGTCCTTCGCCGATGCCAGGCTGTGGCCGAACGGCTTCTCGATCACGACGCGGCGCCAGCCGTGCCCGTCCTGGTGGGCGAGACCGGCCTGGCCGAGATTGTCGATCACCGTCCCGAAGAACCGATCCGCGACCGCGAGGTAGAACAGCACGTTGCCGCCAGTGCCGTGCTTGGTCGCGACTTCGTCGAGATGATCGCTGAGCCGATCGTAGAAGGTCGCGTCGTTCAGGTCCCCCCTGAGATACGACATGTTGGCTGTCAGCCGCTGCCAGGCACCCTGGTCCACATGCGAGATGTTGTCCTCGCTCGCCTGATTGCCGACGAAGCTCTTCAGCATCTCGAGCAGGCTGTCGCGCCACTGGTCGACGATTTCGTCAGCGAGATCGACCCCGACGATCGCGAATTTCTCCGGGATCAGCCGCGTGCTGGAAAGATTGAACAAGGCCGGGAACAGCAGCCGCTTGGTCAGGTCGCCCCCGGCGCCGAAGATCACGATCGCGCATGGTCCCGGCGGGTGTGCTTCCTTGCGCGGCGGGGTGGCGAGCACGCGCGTCTCTGATCCCTGCTGGTCGGGCATTCGATTCCCCTCTGGTCAACGCTCGGGCCGGTCGGGCGACCTTACTCGGCGGCCTTCTGCATGCGGCCGTGCTGGGCAAGCTGCTCCTTTGCGGCGCTGAGCACGCCCTCGGGGGTGAACCCGAATTTCTTCAGCAACGCCGCGAGCGGCGCCGAGGCACCGAAGGTGTGCATGCCGATGATCTTGCCATGCAGCCCGGCATAGCGATCCCAGCCGAGCGTCGCCGCCTGCTCCACCGCCACTCGGGCAAGCACGTCATCGGGCAGCACGGAACGCCGATACGCTTCGTCCTGCTGCTCGAAAATGTCCCAGCACGGCATGCTGACGACGCGCGCTCGCACGCCTTCCTGGGTGAGCTGCTCGTAGGCGCCGATGCACAGCGAGACCTCGCTGCCGGTCGCCATCAGGATCACGTCGGGCCGAGCGCCGTCCGGCGGGTCGGCCAGCACGTAGGCACCGCGCGCCAGCCCGGAGGCGGCGGCGTATTTCTCTCGGTCGAGCGTCGGCAGCGGCTGGCGGCTCAGCACCAGGATGCTCGGCCCGTGCTTGTCGTGCAGAATCACGCGCCACGCCTCGGCCACCTCGTTGGCATCGCACGGGCGGATGGTGTGGATGCCGGGGATGCCGCGCAGCGAGGCGAGCTGCTCGATCGGCTGGTGCGTCGGTCCGTCCTCGCCGACGCCGATGGAGTCGTGGGTGAAGATCCACACCACCGGCAGCTCCGAGATCGACGAAAGCCGGATCGCGGCGCGCATGTAGTCCGAGAAGATCAGGAAGCCGGAGCCGAACGCGCGCAGCTTCGACAGCGACATGCCGTTGCAGATCGCACCCATCGCGTGCTCGCGCACGCCGAAGTGGAAGTTGCGGCCAAGATAGTTGGTGGCCTCGAAATCGCCGGCGCCGCCAAAGCTGAGATTGGTCTTGGTCGAGGGTGCCAGGTCCGCCGCGCCGCCGAGCAGCCAGGGAATGCGCTCGGCCAACGCGTTCAGCACCTTGCCCGACGAATCGCGGCTGGCCGCACCCTTCGCGTCGGCCGGGAAGCTCGGCAGCGCCTGCTCCCAGGCTTCCGGCAGCTCGCGCCGCTCCATCTGCTCGAACTGACGCGCCAGATCGGGATGCGCCTGTCGATAGCGCTCGAACATCGCGGTCCAGGCGTCGCGCGCGCCGGCGCCGCGCTCGCCGATGCCTAAGCGGAAATGCTCGTACACGCCGTCGGGGACGAGGAACTTCGCGTCCTCCGGCCAGCCATAAGCCCGCTTGGCGAGCTTGACCTCCTCCTCGCCGAGCGGATCGCCGTGCGCTTCCCTGGTGTCCTGCTTGTGCGGCGCGCCGTAGGCGATGTGGCTCTCGACGATGATCATCGTCGGCCGGCCGGTCTCGCGCTCGAACTCGTCCAGTGCGCCACGCATCGCCTTGGTGTCGTTGGCGTCGCGCACGCGCAGCACGTTCCAGCCATAGGCCAGGAAGCGCGTGCCCACGTCCTCGCTGAAGGCGAGCGCGGTCGAGCCCTCGATGCTGATCTGGTTGGAATCGTAGATCCAGCACAGGTTGGACAGACGCAGATGCCCGGCGAGCGAGGCGGCCTCGCTGGACACGCCCTCCATCATGTCGCCGTCGCCGCACAGCGAGTACACGTTGTAGCCGATCAGCGGGAAGTCGGGCCGGTTGAAGTAGGCCGCGAGCCAGCGCTCGGCGATCGCCATGCCGACGCTGTTCGCCACACCCTGGCCGAGCGGGCCGGTGGTGCATTCGACGCCGGTGGTCATGTGATACTCGGGATGACCCGGCGTGTTGCTGTCGATCTGGCGGAACTGCTTGAGGTCGTCGAGCGTGACGCTCGGCCGTCCCAGCTTGTTGTAGTCCTTGTCCACCGCCTGCACCTGCGTGAGATGCAGCAGGGAGTAGAGCAGCATCGAGGCGTGCCCGACCGAGAGCACGAAGCGGTCGCGGTTGGGCCAGATCGGGTCGGCCGGATCGTACACCAGCCGCTCATTCCACAGCGTGTAGGCGACTGGCGCGAGTCCCATCGGGGTGCCGGGATGGCCGGACTTGGCCTTCTGTACGGCATCCATCGCAAGGGTCCGCATCGTGTTGATGCAGAGCTGGTCGAGCTCAGACGACGACATCGGTCGTTCCTCTTTCCATGGCACGGCTGACCCCGGCAGACGGTCGGACTGTCACATTGCGGCCCGCTCCGCCACCGCCGGCGACGCAGCCATGTTACGACGTGCTCCCGCCGAGCGGGTTGGCGCGAGCGTTGAACTAGCGCCCAGCCCGGCCACTAGTTCAAATGCGAGATCGACCAGGGCAGCACCTCGTGGCCCGGCTTGTAATTGCGGTTGTTGATGGTCGGATCGCGGTTGACCAGCGGCCGCATGAACATCGGGTGCTTGGTGCTGCGCACCTCGTGCTCAACCGTGAAGATGACCTTGCCATCAGCCGGGTCGATGATGTCCTGGAAGCGATACTGATGCTGGTCGCTCTCCTCGGTGATCAGGCCGCGCTCCAGCAGGCGTTGGTGCGGGCCGGAGAAATCGACCAGGCTGATCTGGATGTGGTGGCCGTCGAACGGCGGAAGTGTCACCTCGCCTTCGCGGAACAGCAGCGCGTTGCCATCGCCCACCACCGCGCGGGCATGGCGACCCTTCTTGTCGGTGGCGATCTCGGCGGTGCCCGCCAGGATCTCGCGATAGAACCGCACGATGCCGTCCAACGTGCCAGGTTCGACGTTGAACTCGACATACGGCATGCCGACCCGCATCGAACCGAACCGCTGCGGGTCCGGGCCGTGGCAGCGGATGCGGTTGCCCCAGGGGCAGGTCACCTCGATGCCGTCATCGGTCTCCTCGAACGCGAACTTGGTCCCCTCGAGCGGTTTTCTCACGGCGGCGAGCCGGTTGAGCAGCGCCTCGGCATCGTTCAGCACCAGGCCGGTGACACCGCGCACGACCTGCGCCGGACGTGACGGCAGGTGGAACTGCGCGCGGCCGACATTGGCCCACATGTTGTCGACCCCGGTCATCAGATAGGGGTCGCGCGTCAGCCCCAAGCCGCTGATGTAGAACAGGGTTGCCACGCGCTGGTCGGGCACGGTGACGTTCACGTGCCCGAGCTCGACGACATTGCCGAGATCCTCTTGGGTTCGGTCGAAGCGATTGGGTAACGCGCTGTCGTTCATGATGATGGTTCCCCTCCGCGGACGGTTTTCCCGTGGCGGCAATCAGACACGGGAACGCCGGCCGCCGCAACCGCGCCCCCGGTCGACGGGCGGCCCAGCTCAGCTGACCGGATCGAGCACAACCACGGGTATTTCGCGCTCGGTCTTGCGTTGGTAGTCGGCGTAGGGCGGCCAGACGTCCAGGCCCTTTTCCCACAACCGGGCGCGCTCTTCGCCGGTGGCCGTCCGCGCCCGCGCCCGCAGCTTCGCGGTCCCGACCTGAACTTCCACATCGGGATTGGCCAGGATGTTGCGATACCAGCCGGGATGCTCAGGCGCTCCACCCTTCGACGCGACCACGAAATAGCCGTCGCCGGCTTCCCCGTAAAACAGGGGAAAGATGTACTTCTCGCCGGACTTCCGGCCAGCCGTGGTCAGCAGCAACGACGGCACCGTCATGTCCGGCTGGCCGGGTTGCTTGATGGTGTACATGTGCCCGTCCGTGCCGCCGCTGGCGAGGTAGCGATTGGTATGCTCCACCATCCAGCCCGGCAGATTGGGAGCGAGCTTGGCATCGGCCATCTTGGGTCTCCTTCCTACCCCGCCTCGAGGCGGGCCCGTGGCGCATCATACGATGCGGCTGAAGCCGGTCCAGGCACGACTTGAACGTGATCCAACACGGGCTTGACACAGTCACCGCTCAGGCTAAAGTGAACCGTATGGTTCAGCATCAACCCGCCGCCCTGGATGCGACCTTCGGGGCCCTCTCCGACCCGACCCGACGCGGCATCCTTGCCAAGCTCGGCGACCGCGATTGCTCGGTCAGCGAATTGGCGGAACCGTTGGCGATGTCGTTGACCGCGGTCGCCAAGCATCTGCGCGTTCTGGAGGCAGCCGGCCTGGTCCGTCGCCAGAAACGCGGACGGGTCGTGACCTGCCGGTTGGAGGCCGCGAGCTTGCGAGACGCGGCGGCTTGGCTCGCGCACTACGAGCGCTTCTGGTCGGGCAGCCTCGATCGGCTCGCGGCCTACGCCGAGGCGCGGGAAGCCGAGGCGAGGAAGGGCCGTCGATGACCAGTCTCACTCTGGTGCGTTGGATCGCGGCGCGTCCGTCGATCGTGTTCGACGCACTCACCACGCCGGAGGGCATCGCCTGCTGGTGGGGTCCCGACCCTGGCCCCGTGCTGCTGGCGCAGAGCGATGTGCGCGTCGGCGGGCGCTACCGGGTCCGCTTCCGCATGCTCGACGGCAGCGAGCACGAGAGCAGCGGCGAATATCTCGAAGTCGTGCGGCCTGAACGGCTGGCGATGCGCTGGCGGTGGGTGGAGGGCGGCGGCGATCCCGGCGAATCGCTGGTCGAGATGACGCTTCGCCCCATAGCGGAAGGCACCGAGCTCACCTTCACCCACTCGCGTCTGCACGACGCGGCGACCCGCGACAGCCACGCGGAGGGCTGGAACGGCGCGCTCGACAAGCTTGAACGTCACTTTCTCGAACTCTCGGAAGGAGGTCCGCATGACCAAGCATGAGGTCGTCTCGCAGGAGCAGTGGCTAATCGCGCGCCGGGCACTGCTCACGCGAGAGAAGGAGGCGACGCGGCTGCGGGACAGCATCAACGCCGAGCGCATGGCGCTGCCCTGGGTTCGCGTCGCGAAGGACTACGAGTTCGACACGCAAGAAGGGCCGAAGCGCCTCGCCGAACTGTTCGCCGGCCGCAGCCAGCTCATCGTCTACCACTTCATGCTGGGCCCGGACTGGACGGCGGGCTGCACAGGTTGCTCGTTCCTGGCCGATCATCTCGACGGCATGCTACCCCACCTGGAACACCACGACGTCACGCTGATGGCGGTCTCCCGCGCGCCGCTCGCCAAGATTGAGGCGTACAAGACCCGCATGGGATGGCGCTTCCCGTGGGTCTCGTCGAACGGCTGCGACTTCAATTTCGACTACCATGTGTCCTTCAAGGAGGACGAGCTGGCGAAGGGCAGCGTGTTCTACAATTTCGCCGAGATCGCCGCCGAGCAGGCGAACGACGAGTTGCCGGGCCTAAGCGCCTTTGTCAGGGACGATTCCGGCGCGGTCTTCCATACTTATTCATCATACGCTCGCGGGCACGAGGAGCTGATCGGCACTCTGATGATCCTCGATCGGGCGTCGAAGGGACGCAACGAGACAACTACCATGGATTTCGTGCGCCGCCACGACGAATACGCCGGTCGCTAGGTTTCGGCCAGGGCGCGCAAGGTGGTGTCACGGGCGGCGAAGTCGCCTGCTTCGTGCACCGGCTGTAGGCACACATGGGTCGCCCCGGCTTCGAAATGGGCGCGCAGCTTGCCCTTGATCGCGGCTGCGTCGCCCCAGGCGACCATCGCGTCAATGAACCGGTCGCTGCCGCCATCAGCGAGCTCGGCTTCCGAGAAGCCGATGCGCAGCCAATTGTTGCGGTAGTTATCGAGGCCGATGTAACGTTGCAGCTCAGCCCTCCCGAGCGCGCGCGCCCGCGCCGGATCGGTTTCGAGACAGACCTTCTGCTCGACCGCGAGCCATTTCCCCGGTCCGAGAATCGCCTTGGCTCGCGCGGTGTGCTCGGGAGTGACGTTGTAGGGCAACGCGCCCCGGCTGCGCTCGCCCGACAAAGCCAGCATCTTCGGTCCAAGTGCGGCGATCGCGACCGGCAACTCGGACGTCTGGCCATCCGCGATGCCGTCGAGATAGGCCCGCATGGCGGGGATCGGCTTGGTGTATTGGTGACCGCGGACGCCTTCCACCATCGGCACGTGACTGACGCCGAGCCCGAGGATGAAACGGTCGCCATAGAGATCGCGCAGGCTCACCACGCCGCGTTGCGCGGTGAAGGCATCGCGGGCGTAAATGTTGGCAATCGAGCTGCCCAGCTTCAGCCGCTTGGTACGGCCCAGCATGTAGCCGCCGATCGACAGCGATTCGAAGCCGCGCGACTCGGGATACCAAAGCGTGTCGTAGCCCAGCTCCTCGACGGTGGCGAGGAACGGCGGGATCTGATCCGCCTTCAGACGATCGATCGAGTACCAGACGCCCAGCCGGCCGAGTTCCATGCCCATCCCCATCACACCGCCGCGTGCCCGCCGCGAGCGGAGCCATCCGGCGCGCCCGTCGGCGGGCAGCCTAGACCAGAACGGCGGGCCTTGCGACTAGTGCCCCGGATCTGAAGTTCGTCATCCGAACCTCAGATCCAAAGTGGACACTAGCTTATTGATATCGCGGTGTGCCGACCGCTTCGAAATACGCCGGCACAGCCGGCGGACTTCGAAACCGGCACACTAGGGCTTGTTCTTCTCAGCCGAGTCGTGGATTGCCTTGCCCGTATTGGAAATGTCCTTCCCGGCGCCGGCTGTCGTGTTGCACCCGGCCAACAAGGATGCGGCGCCGATCAGGATCAGCATGGACAGGCCGCAGGCAGCCGACTTCTTTATCACTCGCTTACTCCTCACTGTGTCCGTCGGTCGAGTTTGCCTCTGACCGCGCGGGGACGTTTATACACTTCGCCAGATGCAACCCGTCAAAACTGATATCGCCGCAGCCCGCCATCGACCGGGATGACCGCGCCGGTTACGTAGCGCGCCAGCGGCGAGGCCAGGAACACCGCCACCACCGCCAGGTCCTCGGGCTCGCCCCAGTAGCGCACCGGGATCTCGGTCTCGGCGAAGTGCTTGCGGTAGTCCTCGGGGTAGTTGCGCCGGATCTGCTCGCTCATGATCCGCCCCGGCGGAATCGAGTTCACGGTGATCCCGAACCGCCCGACCTCGCGCGACAGCCCTTTTGCCCAGGCATGCACCGCCGCCTTGGCGGCGAAGGCGGCGTTGAGGTGCTCGGGCTCGGACTTTCCGGTAATGTTGATGATGCGGCCCCAGCGTTGCTCGATCATGCCGGGCAGCACGGCGTGCGCGATCTGTCGCTGGCGGGTGAAGTTCAGCGTGATCGCCTCGGTCCACTGCTCCTCCGGCGCGTCCACCGGCAACACCCGGCTGCCGCCGGCGCAATTGACCAGGATGTCGACCCCGCCAAGCGCCGCCAGCGCGGCGTCGCGCAGCCGGGGCGCGGCGTCCGCTTCCATGATGTCCTGCTCGATCACCGCCGGCGCCGGACCGCCCGCCGCGACGATCTCGTCGGCCAACGTGCGCAGCCGCGCGCCGCGACGAGCCACCACAGCCACCCGGACGCCCTCCGCGGCCAGCCCGGCGGCGATCGCCCGGCCGATGCCCATGCTGGCCCCGGTCACCAGGGCCGCCTTGTCCCGCAACTGGAGGTCCATCTCGGGTCGCTCCGTCTCGCCTTCCCGCAAACGCGCCATCACGCGGTGCTGAAGGAGTTTTGCCGAACCACGCGGCCTCGGGCAACTTGTAGCAAGGTTCCGGGCGGTCCGCGCGCACATGGTCGGCAATTCCTTGCTCCTCTCCATCAAGCTCGCCGGCGCGCAGCCCGCGCTGCAAGCGTTGGCGATCATCGGCGGGACGTTCGTCCTCGAGGATGCCGCGACGGTGCTGGCCGCGATGCGCGCCGCCGAGGGCGGGATCCCAGACTGGCTGGCGCTCGGCGCGCTGTATATCGGCGTGATCCTGGGCGATCTCGGACTGTACGGCCTCGGCGCCCTGTCACGCCGCGTAAGCTGGATCGCCCGGCGGATTCCGCCGGCGCGCTCCGAGGCGCTCGGCGCCTGGGTTTGCCCACGGGTGTTCCGGGTGGTGCTGGTCAGCCGCTTCCTGCCGGGCATGCGGCTGCCAGCCTACACCGCCTGCGGCTTCCTGGGGGCCGACCTGCGGCAGTTCACCCTGGCGGCGATCGTCGCGACCCTGATCTGGACCACCTTGCTGTTCGGCGTCTCGCTGCGGGTCGGGCAGTTCCTGATCGACCATTTCGGCGCCTGGCGCTGGGCCGGCGCCGTCGGGTTCGCGGCGGCCTTGCTGATCATCGCCCGCTGTGCCGCGCGGCGGCAGAGCGCGGCGTCGTGACACGTATCTCCTGACAGGGGGCAGCCCGCGCGTGACCTTCGAGACCGCGATCAGGACAACCGCCGCCGCGCCGTCGCGCGCCCGCATGGTATCGCACTTCGAGTTCTGGCCAGGCTGGCTGTTCTACGCCCCGATCGTCGCCCAGTGGATCGCGCTCGGCCTGCGTTACGGCGACATGAGCCTGCCGACCGCCGCCAACCCGCGCATCACCGCCGGCGGACTGTGCGGCGAATCCAAGGTCTCCATCCTCGACCAGGTCGGCGCGGCAGCACGGGACTGCCTCCTGCCCTACACCAGCATGCAGACCGGGGCCGCCCCGGAGGGCGACCTCGCCACCGCCGAGCGGGCGCTGCGACAAGCGGGGATCGGCTATCCCCTGGTTGCCAAGCCGGATGTCGGCTGCAACGGCACCGGTGTGCGGCTGATCGAGGCCCGCGCCGATCTGGCCCGCTATCTCGCCGCGTTTCCGCGCGACTGCCGGGTCATGCTGCAGGCGTTCGCCCCGGAGCCCGGCGAGGCGGGCATTTTCTACGTGCGCGACCCGGGGCAGGCGCGTGGACGGATCACCTCGATCACCTTCAAGCACGCGCCCAGCGTCACCGGCGACGGCCGCTCGACCTTGCGCCAGCTCATCCTTGCCGACCCGCGCGCCGGAGTGGTGCCGCACCTCTATCTCGGGCGGCTGGCGGACCGGCTTGAGCAGGTGCCGGCGCAAGGCGAGTCCGTCCGCCTGGTCTTCGTCGGCAATCACTGCAAGGGCGCGGTGTTCGAGGACGCGACCGACGAGGCGACCCCGGCGCTGGCGGACGCGATCGAGCGCATCGTCGCCGCGTTGCCGGAGTTCCATTTCGGCCGGCTCGATGTTCGCTTCGCCTCGCTGGCCGCGTTCCGGCTCGGCCATGGGCTGCGGATCATCGAGATCAACGGCGCCGGCTCGGAGGCGACCCATGTGTGGGACCCGAGGACCACCTTGCGCGACGCCTGGCGGGCCCAGCTCGCGCATTACGGCTGGGCGTTCCGCATCGGTGCGGCGAACCGGGCACGCGGCCATTCTCCCGTCGGTCTCAGCGCGATGTACCATCTGTGGCGGCGGCAGAAGCGGCTCATGGCGAGCTATCCAATCAACGACTGAGCCGCGCGACCTTCGGTTGCAAACCGCCGAGGTTTCGGTCAGGAACGCCGCGGCCACCAGCCGCGCGGCGGCCGGACCGGAATTCGCAGCAAGGGAATCGCGTCGCATGGCCAGCAACCGGGTGTCCGTCGCCTTTCGCGACCCGCGAGGGCCGGCGGCGTGAGCGCGCTCCAGGCCGTGTTCATCGCCGTCCTGCAAGGGGCGACCGAGCTGTTTCCGGTCAGCAGCCTCGGCCATGCGGTGGTATTGCCGTCGTTGCTCGGATGGGACCTCGACCAGCATTCCGCCGCGTTCCTGCCGTTCCTGGTGATGCTGCATCTCGGCACCGCCGCGGCGTTGCTGCTGTATTTCTGGAAGGATTGGTGGGCGTTGCTGACCGGTGTGCTGGGCATCGGCTCGCGGCATCAGGTGCAGGAGAGCCGGCGGGTTTTTTTCCTGATTGTCGTCGCCACGATCCCGGCGGTGATCGTCGGCTTCCTGCTGGAGAAATTCGTGCGCGGCCTGTTCGGCGCGCCAGCCGTCGCGGCGACGTTCCTCGTCGTCAACGGGCTGCTGCTGCTGTTCGGCGAACGGTTGCGCGGCCGGACCTCGACCCGGGCGCTGTCGAGCCTGACCATGCTGGACGCGCTGGTGATCGGCTGCTGGCAATGCGCCGCGCTGATCCCGGGCATCTCGCGCTCCGGCTCGACCATCGTCGGCGGCCTGCTGCGCGGCATCGACCATGCCGGGTCGGCGCATTTCTCCTTCCTCATCGCCACCCCGATCATCATCGGCGCGACCGTGCTCGAGGTGCCGCATCTGCTGCACGCGAGCGTCCCGGCCGGGGTGTTCGAGCTCGCCGCGGTGGCCGCGGTGATCGCCGGCGTCACCGCGTTCGCCAGCACCGCCTTCCTGATGCGCTATTTCCGCCAGCACGACGCCTGGGCACTCAACCCGTTCGCGTATTACTGTCTCGTCTTCGGATTGGGCAGCTTGGCGCTGCTCTGGCTGGGGCGATGAGCGACACCGAAAAGCAGGAAATCAAGCGAGGCCCGCTCGCCGGCATCCGGGTGGTCGACCTCACCACCGTGGTGCTCGGCCCGTTCGCCACCCAGATCCTCGGCGACATGGGTGCCGACGTGATCAAGGTGGAGACCCCGGCGGGCGACACTTGCCGGCAGATCGGGCCGTCGCGCGCGCCCGACCTGGGCTCCTATTTCGTGACCTTGAACCGCAACAAGCGCAGCGTCGTGCTGGATCTCAAGCAGGCCGGGCCGCGCGCCGCGCTCGGACGGCTGATCGACTCGGCGGACGTGTTGGTGCACAACATGCGGCTCGGCGCGGCGGAGCGGCTCGGCCTCGATTACGCCAGCCTGCGCGCGCGCAACTCGGACATCATCCTGGCCTGCGCCAGCGGCTTCCGCAAAGGCAGCGCGATGCAGGACAGCCCGGCCTATGACGACCTGATCCAGGGCCTGACCGGCACCGCCTCGCTCAACGCCGGGCCGGACGGCGCGCCGCGCTACTTCCCCACCGTCGCCGCCGACAAGGTAAGCGGGCACATGCTCGCCTCGATGATCGGCATGGCGCTGTTCCATCGCCAACGCACCGGCGAGGGCCAGGAAGTCCACGTGCCGATGATGGAGACGATGCTCAACTTCATGCTGGTCGAGCACATGTGGGGCGCCACGCTCGGCGAGCCCGAGCGCGGCATGGGCTACCCTCGCATGCTGACGCCGCATCGGCGCCCGTATCAGACCAAGGACGGCTACGTCTCGGTGATCGCGGTGAGCGACGTGCAGTGGGCGCGCATCTTCGAGGCGATGGGCCGCGCCGAGCTGATCACGGACCCGCGCTTCGCCAGCATCCGCGCGCGTTCCGACAATGTCGACGCGGTGTACGGCGTGCTGACCGAAGGCATGAAGACCCGCACCACCGCCGAGTGGCTGGCGATCCTGCGCGCGGCCGACATTCCCTGCGGCGAGGCCGGCACCCTGCCCGACCTGCTCGACAACGCGTATCTGCGTGAGACCGGCTTTTTCCAGGAGATGGAGCACCCGACCGGCGGGCGCATGGTGCTGACCGCGGTTCCGGCCGCCTTCTCCGCCTCGCCGCCCTCGATCCGCCGCTTGCCCCCCGCTCTCGGCGAGCATACCGAGGAGGTGCTGGCCGAGGTCGGCTACAGCCAGCGGGAGATCACCGCGATCAAGGGCGCATGACGATGCCGCGTCGCCTGGCCCGCCTCGGCGCGCTCGTTGTCGCGCTTACGCTGGGCACCGCGTCGGTCTTGCCGGCCGCCGCGCCGAGCGCGCACCACCACCGCCGCGTCCCGCTCGCCGCGACGCCGATCGCGCGGCTGGACCTGCCTTGGTGGCGTGCCCGGCACGAGGCGGCGCTGCGACGGGTGCGGCAGGGCAACGTCGATCTGGTGTTTCTCGGCGATTCGATCACCCAGGATTGGGAGCGCCACGGACCGCCGGACTGGGCCGACTTCCAGCCGGTGTGGCAGCGATTCTATGGCGACCGCAACGCGATCAATCTCGGCTTCGTCGGCGACACCACCGCCAGCCTGCTGTGGCGCATCGAAAACGGCGAGATCAGCGGCATCACGCCGAAACTCGCGGTCATTCTGATCGGCGCCAACAATCTGGGCCGCGTGCATTGGTCGGCTGCGGACACGGTTGCCGGCATAGAGGCGATCGTCGCCGAGCTGCGCCATCGCCTGCCGCGAACCAAGCTGCTGCTGCTCAGCGTGCTGCCGAGCGCTCGGTCGGCCTGGGTGAGTGCCAGGACGGTGGAGATCAACCAAATGCTGGCGAGCCGTTTCGGCGGCGGCCGCGACGACGTGACCTATCTCGACGTCACCGACGTGTTCAAACGCGACGGCAAGCTTGCCCGCGACCTGTTCCTCGATCCGAAGCTGACCCCGCCCGCCGCCCCGCTGCACCCCTCCGCCGAAGGGCAAGCGCGTTTGGCGGCGGCGATGGAGCCGACCCTGTCGCGCCTGATGGGCGACCGCAACCACCTCAAGCCATAGGCGGGGTTCCTGCGCCTAGACAGAAACTGGGCGCTCACACCGCGGCGATCAATCAGCGCGAGAACTTCAATTGACGCCTTGAGCGCTCACCGCCGTGATGCGCAAAAGGCTCGTCACACTCAATGCCATCGCGTGAAACGAAGAGCTGGAGCAGAAGCGTTGGCACCACGCAATCCGATGAAAATATACTGGGCCTGGCAGATGCGCCTGTGGAGTTGTGGGCAGCGGCTTCGCTGTCCACAACTCCACAGGTTCTCGCTTGACCAGGGTCACAGAAGATGCCCGGCGCGCTGCGCCGAGCACGGCACGGGCGGCTAGGAACTGCGGGAGGGTATCGGCCTCGCATCGCGCGAGGAGCCGGACACCCGGTTTAGCGCGAGAAGCCTTCCAGCTCCTCCTGTGCCCAGGCGATCACCTGTTTGATCGATTGGCCCGAGTACAGCTTCGCCACCATTCCCGGCATCGTCCCGCGATTGTATATCTGCACCGCGATCGATTGCGGTGCCGGGTCGCCGGCAATCCAGGCGGTGGAGTTGTGCCAAGGCCGGACCGGATAGTTGTAGACGGTGCCCTTGGGCGGCTCGACCTCCTCCCAAATTTTGAAGTCGGTCATGCTGGCGAAGGGCGGGATATCGTAGCCGGAGACCGCGATGTCCCGCGCTTCCACCTGCGGTCGTTCCATCAGGTAGTGGATCAGGTCCTTGGCGGCCGATTTGTTCTGGCTGAAGTTCCACACGCCCCAGAAATACGGCCGATCGGGGATGAAGCGGCCCTTTGGCCCGGCCGGATTGGGGAACGTCCAGCAATCAGCGGCGATCTTCGGCGCGTCGCGCTTGGCGACGGCCCAGGCCGATGGCGGGTTCCAGATCATCGCACTCTTGCCCGAGACCAGCGCCCGGTTGTTCGACGCGTCATCGTAGCTCACCGAATCCGGCGGCAGATACGGGATCAGCCGTTTGGCGTAGTCGAGTGCGGCGCGCACGCCGTCCGAGTCGACGGTCGGGTTACCTTCGCGGTCCACGAGCTGGGCGCCGAACGCGGCGAAGATGGTGCCCCAGGTCTGCACCGAATCGGTCGTGCCGCCCATGCCGAGGCCGAACGGGTAGCCGGCCTCATGGCAAGCCGAGGCCGCCCGCAGGAAGGTGTCATAGGTCCAGTTCCGCGCCGCGTCCGTCTCGCCGGGATGCGCGGGATACATCGCTTGCACGTCGAGGCCGGCGTACTGCTTCATCATGCTGATGCGCGCGCACGGGACGAGCAGCGCATGGCCGTTGCTCCACGGCACCGCCATCCACTTGCCGTCCGTCATGCCGAGATAGCGCGTGCCATCGCTGACCGCGCCGTATTTGCCGATCAGGTCCTTGACGACCTCATCCACCGGCTCGAGCGCCTGGGCGTGGTTCTGCACGTTCCACATATCGAACGCCATCGCGTCGTGTCCGGCCCTTGCCTGCGCCTCGGCGGCCATGGTGAGCTGGATCTTGTTGCCGATCGAGGTGATGAAATCGACGGTCACGTCGACCTTGTTCTTGCGGCCCCATTCCTCGACCTGCTCACGCGTCTTCGCGCTGCCGGAGGGCACCCAGTGATCCTCGAAAGCGACTGCCAATCGGCCGGCCGCGCCGGCGGTGCGTATGTGGACCAGCGGCAGCGCGGCGGCGCCGGCGGTAAGCTGCAGGGCATGACGTCGGGTGACCCGGCGCAAAGCTTCCATGAAGTGTTCTCCCTAGAGTGGCCCGATTGCAGCGGGGCCTTCGTTTAGTTAAGCGAGGGCGCGTCCCTCGCCATGCGACTATCGCGCCCGGCGCGACGTAAATCTACAGCGAAGGCAAGGGGCGTCCATGCCCGCCGGGGGATTCGAACCCCCACGCCAATGGGCTGCGGATTTTAAGTCCGCTGCGTCTACCGTTCCGCCAGGCGGGCATCGTCACACGGCTCAGGCTTGCGCGATGGCGCAGGCGATGTCCAGCGCGCGTCGGATCAGGATCTCGCTCGCCTCGGGCGTGCGAAATGCGCTGTGCGCGGACAGGGTTACGTTCGGCAAGCGGGTCAGCGGATGATCCCCAGGCAGCGGCTCGATGTCGAATACATCCAGACCGGCATGGGCGATCTGGCCGGATGCCAGCGCTGCCAGCAATGCCGCCTCCTCGATGAGCGCGCCACGGGCGGTGTTCACCAGGATCACGCCAGGACGCAGCCGCGCCATGCGCTCGGCGCTGAGGAAGCCACGTGTTTCGTCGGTCAGCAGCAAATGCAGCGACAGCACGTGGCTTTCGGCGAGCAGCGTATCGAGTTCGACGAATTCCACGCCGGGCGCGGTTCTTGGTGTCCGGTTCCAGGCGATCACCCGCATGCCGCCGCCCAACGCAATGCGCGCGACTTCGGCCGCGATCCCGCCGAAGCCGAGCAGCCCGATCGTCTTGCCGGTGAGCTGCACGCCCTCGCAACGCAGCCACTCACCGCGCCGCATGCCGCCATCCATCGCGGCGATGCCGCGCGCCGCCGCCCACATCAGGGCGATCGCGTGCTCGCCGACGGCGGTGTCGCCGTAGCCCTTGATGGTGTGGACGGTGATGCCGGCTGCGGCGAGCTCGTCCGGATTCATGTAGCTGCGCGCGCCGGTGCCGAGGAAGATCACGTGCTTGAGGCCGTCGCAGCGCCGCATCGTCTCGGTCGGCAGGAAGGTGTGGTCGTTGAGCATGAAGTCGTAGCCGGCGAGCAAGTCCGGCAGCGCCTCGGCCGCGATGGTGTCGCCGTGGTTCACCGTCACCGGCGGGTCACCCGGGCGAGACACGGCGGCGAACACGCTGGCCAGCTCCTCGCTCGCGTCGATGAACAGACCCTTCATGCAGCCTCCTTCGCAGCCTGGGGCGAGGCCGGTCGCGGCCTCCGTGTGAACCCGCCAGCCATCCTCCCCCGCCGGGCAAATTAGGGGAAGAGATACCGCACCGGGTCGCGCGCGTGCGATATGAGGAGGGCGATGCCCCGTGCCACCCGTCTGCTCGTGCCCAATCCCCCGCCGCCACGCTCGGCGCCGACACCGCTCGCGCGTCGCCGGCGCGCCGGGTGGCGACTGACGCGCTGGGCGATGCTGGCGGCAATCTGGGGCGCGCTGACGCTCGCGCTGCTGCTGCTGTGGTTCGCCTGGGACCTGCCCCGCCCGGAAGCGGCACTCGACGCGGCGCGCCGGCCCGGACTGACCCTGGAGGACCGGTCCGGGCGCGTGTTCGCCACCTTCGGCGATCTGGTCGGCGACCCGCTGCGCCTGCGCGACATGCCGGCCTACTTGCCCAAGGCGGCGGTCGCGGTCGAGGACCGACGCTTCTGGTCGCATCCCGGCATCGACCTGATCGGCATGCTGCGCGCCGCCGCGGTCAACCTGCGAGCGAGGCGCGTGGTGCAGGGCGGCTCCACCATCACCCAGCAAGTCGCCAAGACGCTGTTCCTGACCAACGCCCGCACGATGCGGCGAAAGGTCCAGGAGTTGCTGCTCTCGGTCTGGCTGGAGCGCAGCTTCAGCAAGCGTGAGATCCTCGAGATCTGGTTGAACCGGGTCTATCTCGGCTCCGGCGCATGGGGCGTCGACGCCGCCGCGCGGTTGTATTTCGGCGTGTCCGCGCGCCGGATTTCGCTGTGGCAGGCGGCGATGATCGCCGGCTTGCCGCGCGCGCCCTCGCGGTTCAACCCCCGGGTCAATCCCGCCGCCGCCATCGCCCGCACCCGCGAGGTGCTCGCGGCGATGGTCGAGAACGGCGCGATCACCGCCGCCGAGGCGCAGCGTGCCGAGGCGCAGATAAAAATCCCGCCCCGCCCGCCGACCACCTCCGGCTGGTTCGCCGACTGGGCCGCCGATCAGGCCACTCAGGTACTGCCGCAGGACCTCGACGCCACCTTGCGAACCACGCTCGACAGCCGGCTCCAGAGCATCGCCACGGCGCGCCTCGCGGCGCTGCTGGACGGGGCAGGTGCGGCGGCGAATGTCGGCGAGGGCGCCGTCGTGGTGCTCGACGCTGCAAGCGGCGCGGTGCGCGCGATGGTGGGCGGTCGCGATGCGCGCGCAAGCGGGTTCAACCGGGCGGTGCAGGCTCGCCGACAGCCCGGCTCCGCGTTCAAGCCGTTCGTCTGGCTTGCCGCGCTCGATGCCGGGGCGCGTCCCGACGACACCGTGCTCGACGCGCCGATCCGCATCGGCGGCTACAGCCCGGCCAATTTCGAGCGCCGCTACCTCGGCGAGATCAGCGTGGAAACCGCGCTCGCCTTGTCGATCAACACCGCCGCGGTGCGTCTGATGCAGCACGCGGGCGGCCCGCGCGCGGTCGCCGCCGTCGCGCATCGGCTCGGCTTGCCGGAAAGCTTCCCAAACAACGCCTCGCTGGCGCTTGGCACCTCGGAAGTGGGGTTGCTTGAACTCGCCGGCGCCTATGCCGCGTTCTTCAACGGCGGCGTGCATGTGACGCCGTATGCCGTCGACTCGTTTCGCAGCAAGCGCAGGCTCGTCGCCACCGGCCACGCCATGCCGGCACGCGCCATCGACCCCGAGGAGGCGGCGATGATGCGACGAATGCTGACCGCCGTCGTGACCGAGGGCAGTGGCCGCGCCGCCGCCGTGCCCGGCGCAAGCGCCGCCGGCAAAACCGGCACGACGCAGGATTATCGCGACGCCTGGTTCGTCGGCTGCGTGAAGGGCAATATCATCGGGATCTGGCTCGGCAACGACGACAACAAGCCGATGCGAGGCGTGACCGGCGGCAGTCTACCGGCGCGACTGTTCAGCGAGATCGGCTTGGCGATCGCTCGCCGGTGACGCTCGCGCATCCTGGATCGCCTGCCACACGCGCTCGCTCGTCGCCGGCATGTCGAGCTCGCGCACCCCGAGCGGGGCCAGCGCGTGCATCACCGCGATCATCACCGCCGGCAGCGCGCCGACGCAGCCCGCCTCGCCGGCGCCCTTGACGCCAAGCAGGTTGGTCGCGGTCGGCACCGGGTTGCCGCGTATGGCAACGTTGCACATGGTATCAGCGCGCGGCATGGCGTAATCCATGAAGCTCGCGGTTAGCAACTGGCCGGATTCCGGCTGATACACCACCTGCTCCATCAGCACCTGGCCGACACCCTGCGCGACGCCGCCGTGAATCTGTCCCGCCAAGGTGAGCGGGTTGATCACCGTGCCGACATCGTCGACCACGAGATAGGCAAGCAGCTCGACCTTGCCGGTCTCCGGATCGACCTCGACCTCGCAGACATGGCAGCCGTTCGGGTAGGTCGCGCGCTCCGGGGCGTAGGTCGCACTTTCTATCAGGCCGGGTTCCACCCCTTTTGGCAGTCGCGCCGGCTGGAACGCCGCCATCGCGACCTGCTTGAGACCGACGGAGCGGTCGGTGCCGACGACGCTGAACGCGTTATCGGCGAAAGCGATGTCATCGACCGCCGCCTCCAGCATCTGCGCGGCGATCTTCTTGCCCTTCTCGATCACCTTGTCGGCGGCGAGCACCAGCGCCGTGCCGCCGGTCACCATTGAGCGCGAGCCGTTCGAACCCATGCCGAAAGCGACCCGATCCGTGTCACCGTCGATGAAATGCACATCGGCCGGATCGACCCCGAGTTTCTCGAACAGGATCTGCTTGAACGAGGTCTCGTGCCCCTGCCCGTGCGTCTTGGTCCCCAGCAGCAGGATCGCGCTGCCGCTCGGCTGGAAGCGGATTTCGGCGTATTCCGGCACCGGCCCCGCCGCCTGCTCGATGGCGTTGACCAGCGCGATGCCGCGTTGCTTGCCCGCCGCGCGCGATGCCTCCCGCCGTGCGGCGAAACCGGCATAATCCGACGCCTCCAGCCCGATCGCCATGTTCCTGGCGAACTCGCCGCAATCGTACACCGGGCCGAGCGCCGCCTTGTACGGCATCGCTTGCGGCTGGATGACGTTGCGCCGGCGCAGCTCGACTGGATCGATCCCGAGTTCAGACGCGGCGGCCTCGATGATGCGCTCGATCAGGTAGATCGCCTCCGGCCGTCCGGCGCCGCGATACGGCGCCGTCGGGTTGGTGTTCGACAGCACCGCGTCGATCGTCACATGCGCCGCCGGAATGTCGTAGACCCCGGTGAGAGTGATGATCTGCCCGAACGGCGTGAGCAATTGGCGGTCGGAGGCGATGTAGGCACCGATGCTGGCCAGCATGTGCAGCCGCACGCCGAGGAATTGTCCGTCCTCGTCGAGTGCCAGCTCGATCTCGCCGATATTGTCGCGCCCGTGCTCGTCGGCGAGGATCACTTCGGAGCGCTCGCATTTCCACTTCACCGGCCGACCGAGCTTGCGCGCGGCCCACAAGGTCAGCCGGTGATCGACATACTGCCAGCCCTTCGCGCCGAACCCACCGCCGACGTCGTTGCAGACGACACGCACCTTGCTCTCCGGCACCTTGAAGACCGTGTTCGCCAGCATGTTGCGCACGCGGTGCGGGTAGTTGACGTCGGCGTGGAGCGTATAGCGGTCCTCGAATGCGTCATAGGAGCCGAGAGCGCCGCGCGGTTCCATGTATTGCGCATGGACCCGGGTGATGACGTAGCGACGGCGCACGACAAACGCCGCGCGGGCGAAGGCGGCGTCGGTCGACGCGCGATCGCCGCGCTCCAGCGTGTGCGAGATGTTGTCGGGATTCTCGTCCCAGACGCGCGGCGCGCCAGGTTCGGCCGCGTCCGCCGTCGAGGTGGTGGAAGGCAGCGCCTCGTAATCCACCGCAACCAGTTCCGCGGCGTCCTTGGCCTGCTCTAGCGTCTCCGCGATCACCATCGCGACGGGATCGCCGACATAGCGCGCGCGATCGACCACGAGCGCGGGTCGCTGTGGCGCGAACATCGGCGAGCCATCCGCCTTCTTGCGCGGCATGTTGGCTTTCGGCATCCCGAGCCCGTCCGCCGCGTAATCGGCGCCGGTGTAGATCGCGACGACACCCGGCGCGCGGGACGCCGCCTCGGTGTCGATCGCGCGAATGCGCGCGTGCGCGTGGGGTGAGCGGACAAACACCGCGTGGCACTGACGCGGCAAGGTGACGTCGTCCTGGTAGCGTCCCCGTCCGGTCAGCAGTCGGCTGTCCTCGAAGCGCCGGACCGGCTGGCCGACGCCGAACTTCATCGTCGCTTGATCCTGCACGATACCGTCCATCGGTCAGACGAACCGACAGGAAATCGAGCCGAACGGACCGTAATCGATATGGAACGTGTCGCCGGCACGCGCTTCCACCACGCTGGTGAACGAGCCACCCAGCACGAACTGACCGGGCTCCAGTGCGATATCAAACGGCGCCAGCTTGTTGGCGAGCCAGGCGACGCCGTTCGCCGGATGATTGAGCACCGCCGCCGCGACGCCGGATTCCTCGATGATGTTGTTGCGATAGCAGAGTGCCGCCACCCAACGCAGATCGACATCCATCGGCCGCATGGGACGGCCGCCGATGATCAACGCGGCGTTGCCGGCATTGTCGGCGATGCTGTCCAGAACGCAACGCGGCTGGTTGGTGTCCGGGTCGATCCGATGGGTCCGCCCGTCGACGATCTCCGCCGTCGGCACCACGTAGTCGGTGGCACTCAGCACGTCGAAGATCGTGCAGTCCGGGCCTTCCAGTCGCCGACCGATGACGAAGCCGATCTCGCATTCCAGCCGCGGCGTGATGAAGCGATCGACCGGGATTTCCGCCCCGTCGCCGTAGAACATGTCGGCCATCAGCGCGCCGTAATCGGGCTCGTTGATGTTCGACGCGCGCTGCATCGCCCGCGAGGTGAGGCCGATCTTGTGGCCCTTGATGACGTTGCCCTCGGACACCTTGATGTCCACCCAGCGGCGCTGCACCGCGTAGGCGTCCTCGATGGTGAAGCCGCTATATTGCACGGATGGCGGTCGGATCCGCTCGCGCTGCTGCTCGGCGGCATGGTAGGCCCGCGCGATGGTGTCGACCGTGGTGCTATCAAGCATAGGTTGCCGCCTCGCCCTCGCCTTGCGCGTGTTCGCTCGACGCTAGGCGGAGAGGGTTGCGGGCGTCAACGGACGCGGCGCGCTCAGCTCCCGCCGATCAGCCGCGCCAACACCTCGTCGGTGTGTGTGCCGACCGGGCACGTCAGGATGATGTCCGGACGGCTGGCGCTCAGCGCGGTCAC
Organism: Acetobacteraceae bacterium; assembly: GCA_965218045.1. GTDB lineage: Bacteria > Pseudomonadota > Alphaproteobacteria > Acetobacterales > Acetobacteraceae > CAVRCA01. Next base: position 72,645 of record CBDCJX010000008.1, read on the forward strand.
GGCCTTCTTGGGGCACAGCCCCATGCACCGCGTCTCGACGATGCGCACCTCGCGCCCGTGGCCGCGCTGCTTCAGCTCCGCGCGCAACGCACTCCGCAACGTGTCCTCGCCTTTCGGCCCGAACCCGCCGTCGAGCTTCCGGGCACATTTCCCGCACAGGAGGATAATGGTCTTCCATGGGGTCGGGCGGGAGCGAATAGGCTGAGGCATGCTGCCCAACTGGTGCTTCGCAGGCTGCTGGAAACCCTAACGGGTCGGGACGGGCGCCCGGATCACGTTCTTAGCACGATCGGACAGGCCCGTCAGGCGGGAAGAGACCGGCACGGAAGAGCCCTTGGCCAAAATGACTGCGTCTCCCGAGCAGCATCGGACCGGTGACGAGGCGCCTGAAAGTAAGAGTCGCGCGAACCAAGAGGCCTCCGCGGGGACCAGTGAGCACCGCATCCACGGTAATCTCGGGGCGCGGCAAACCCCGCCTGGAGCACTCGTTTGCAATGTCCTGGGCGACGAGACCATCACGATCAGCAGCGCCTCCGTTAGGGTGGCGCGTCGCTCGGTAAGGCACGTGTGAGTGCCAAACACGCGCAGTTTGTCGAATTGGCTCTGCGACAAGCCGGTGAAGGCGCAAGCATTCCGCCGGACCCACTCGAACGTGGTCGAAGCGCTCCAACGCCACCTGGAGGCGCTGCAACGCTGCTGTGTCCTGATCGGTGGTGCGGTCTGCGAGATGTGGCGCAACAACCAAGACGCGGTCGATCCGGCCATCGCCGTCAGCGTCTTCGGCTGCGAAGAAGAGATGCTGGTGCATGCCATTACGAAGCGGCCTGCCATTTGCGTCATGGCCCGTGAAGAAAGAAGGCAACCGCTCGCCGCTGCGCGCGTCTCGTGCCACACGTGCCATCACCGCACGACGGAGCGCGCGGGTGACAAGTTCCGCCTTGGCGAGCGGCGGGTTTCGCTCCCCTTCCGCGAGCGCGAAGACTTGTAGCGCCGGGACCACGTCGCGCACCGGCCGCATGAGACCGAGCCCCAGCCACCTTCCATCCCCGAGCACCAGCGGTCCTTGGATGGGCCAGGGAAAGCAGAGCTCCACATGGTGCAAACGTGCGGGATCGAATCGGGCGGCCTCGAACTCTTCGGCGCGCTCGCCCTTGAGATGAAGCGGCTCTCGCTGCAGCCGCACCGTCACGCCTCGACCGTCATATCCGGCGTGGCGCAGAGCGGTGAGAACCGCAGTCACGCCATGCTGCTCGGACGCAACTCGGGAAGCGCCCCCACTGCGACCGGACGGCCGAGCGAGCGGCAACGCAACAGGTGTCACGCTGCGCCATCGCCGTGCCAACTCGGCATCTACACCATAGTGGCGGAGCATGCCATTGCTCCGGGCGGCGGTGACGACCACGGCCGCGAACCCCGGCAGCGCCCGACCGGCGAGTGCCCAATCGAGGTCCTCCGGCACGACCGGGCAGTCCGGCGGAATCTCGACCAGCACGCGTCGGATGGCTGGGTCGGCTCGGTCGAAGCCGATCGTCGGCAGGGGAATGAAGCGCACGCGCCGGGCGAGATCGGCCGGGCCGGCGCCGATGCCGGAGATCACGCGCGCGATCTCGCTCGCACGCCCCGGCATCGCGCGTTCAAGCTGACCTCGGGCGAGATCGCGAATCGCCGCGGCGACCGCGGCCGCACGCACCTGCGGCACCAGCGCAAAGCGACGCCCGTCCTCCGCAGAGAGGAGGTCGAACAGGCGGCGTGTCGGTGGGCGGTCGTAGGCAACGCCGCGGAACAATGGTTTCGGCGGCTGACGGAAGAGCACCGGGGCACCCCGGGCGCTCGGGTCGATGAAGCGTCCGCGAAAAGCGGTGTTACGCGTCTGCAGGCTCTCAAGCGATCCCGGAACGGTGCATGGAACGGCGCCGAGACGCTCGGTCGGTCGCGCCAAGGCAGCACGCGCCGCGAGCCGACGCTCGGCGTCCGGCCAGTCAAGTATCTCCGCCTCCGCGGCTGCCGCGTCGACGCCATGACCAAGAGTGTGCAGTCGGCTCGCCAATTCCGCGAGCTGCTGCGCATGCTCCTGGCCTGCATCGAACGGCCACGCGTAAAGCAACGGTTCAACTGGATCAAACAAGCTAGCGCGTATCGTCTTGGCAACGCGGATTTTCGCGATACGCGACGGATCGCCGCCCACAGTGTCAACGTCGTTGTTGGGCACATAGTAGGTGGCGGAGCACGACTGCACACGGGCGGGGGCGGCGATCAGTGGTGCTGGGAGGCACTCTAGCCATCTGAAGGCGCGATCCTTGGCCGCCCGTTCTTCATCTTGCCACCGTCCTCCATAGGCGCCGGCGACGAGGGCCTGGAACAGCCGAAAGGGCGAAGGCGGCCAATCACCGTTGCCGTGAAAGCGCCCGGCGAGCAGACGGACGGATATCACCAGCGCACGCATCGTCATCGGACGCGTCCCCCTACTTCTTCTTGACGTCCGCGCGAGCACGCTCCTTCGAGAACTTGACGCAGCGGTCTTTGCCCACACCGAAGGCGCTGGCGGCGGCGCCGGCGTAGGACCGGACCGTCGCCGGTTCCAATGCGATAGTGGAGCGCCGGCCACTGCGTTCGACGCTCTGCCACTCGCCCGGGGAGGCCGGATCGAGCGTCAGCAGGCAGCCTTGCCGCAGGAAGCCGTCTTGCTCCTCCACGGCCGCGACCAGCGCGAGACCGAGCACGTAGCGGCGCAGCAGTTCGCCCTGCTCGCCGCCGATCTGGCGCAGCGCTATCAGATTGACGGTGACATCGCGGAAGATGCCGCCGCGCGCCACGATCCCGCCATGCGCACCGACCGCCGGCACATGGACAAAACCCTGCTGGGCAAGCGGCGATTTTGTATTGCCTTCCGCTTTCTGCTTGTCCTCTTCCGAGAACACGTCGAGAGCCGCATAATCCGCCGGCGGATTGTACTGCGCCGATCGCGTGAGATCGTCCACGTCCCACGCACGGATCACGGCCTGGACGATGCGCGGTAGCTTGGCTTGCGTATCGCGGCTGTCCCAAGCACCAAAAACGAGTGTCGTCGGCGCGAGCTTGGCGATGGCGCTTGCGTCGCCTGTGGATTGGAACAGCACGAAGGCGTCCCGGGCAGCCTGATGCAGTTCGGACGAACGAACAATCGCATCGCCGAGGCGGTGGCCCGCTTCAAGTATGCTCACCGGACGCGCGTTGCCAATGTCGATCTCGACTTGCGGCACAAGCGAGGCAAGCGGGTTGGCGGATTGGCCGTCTCGACTCTTGCGGAACAGTGGTTCCATGCGATTGGCCTGTGAGCCGACGCTATCGACTTGCGCGACCTTGGTGCCGTCCGAAAGCGTATCGATGACGTAGGGAGACGCCTTGTCGCCGTGCGCGTAGGTGGGTGGAAAAAATACGCCGCCTTCGCCCTCGACCGGCAGCAGCTTCTGCCGAAGGTGCAGTGCGACCGGGGCGCGCAAATCGTCGGCCCACAAATCGATGGTGCTTTGATTGACGGCGCTCAATGAACGATCTCCTCCTGGGCATCAATGATGCAGCGGGCCTGGCCTTCCTGCCCGGGCCAGCCGAGGCGCATGCGAAAGTGGCGGATGGGAAATCCCATTCCCTCCCCGCCGAGCACGGCGCGAGCGAGCACCGTCGGCAGCATCGCGTTCGACGCGCCGTAGATGTAGGCAAGCTTGTCGCGGGGATTGGGACGCGCCGGTCGGGCGTTCTGCAGACCAATCGCCGCGAGCATCTCGACCAGCGGAAAACCCATCATAGCGATGCCGCCGTGGTCGTTTGGGGAAAAACCGGCGTCGAGCGCCACGTAGTCGCGCCGCCAATCGAAGCGGAAGCTGCTGGATTGGCGCGACGACAACGCGAAGGGGTCGACGCATGCGTCCGTCAGCGAGTTGTCCCCAAGCTTGGCGATGAAGGCGAGGCCATCCCGCGCCAGCGCCACGCCGGGATAGCCTCCGGAACCCGCCCAGAACTTGACGGCGTCGCGACCTGACGAGCCATCGGCCCAGTGATCGAGGCGGAGCCAGCGAGCGCCGCCATCGGTCAGGATCGCGGGCAAAGTCGCCGGCGTGTCAGGCTGCGGTGATGGGGAGGTCGCATCCTCGGCCTCGATGGTCCGCACTTCCCATTTTCCGGCGGACAAGGCGGAGCCGCGCGGTGCGACGGCGACGGCCTCCGCACGAGAGAGGAATGCGATGGTCTCGTGTACCGGATCGGCATCGCCCTCGACCCGGAGCGTAAAGACCGTCCGCGTCTCTCCGGCCATATAGCCAAAGCTACCCTCGCAAGGACCGCACAGTATTTCCGCCGCCTCCATCAATCCGAGGCAGGCGAAGACCTGGCCGGGGTTGAGCAGGTCGACCGGCACCCGTGCCTCGGCCATCAGGCGCCCTCCCCGCCGAGGTCGCGGGAGGCTTCCCAGTCGGCGGCGCGGAGCAACGCCTCCCACCAAGCAAGCCCCCAGATGCCCCAGCGCCGCTGCAGCCGCACGAAGCGCAGCGCCGCTTCGCGCGCCCGCGCGGCGGAGACGGATGGCGGTGCGTCGGGATCGACCGGCGCGATGACGGGACGGGCGTGGCCGTGATGGGCGGCGACGAGGTGCAGCGCGAGGTCGCGCATCTCATCCGGCAATGCTTGCACCGCTGGCTCCAGCGCCATGTCGGCGAGCGAGCCGAACTCGTGGCGATAGCCGAGCAGCATGGTGCGCGGATCGCCGCCGCCGCTGGTCTTCGCATAGGGACCGCCAGCGAGCGGCGCACCCATCGCACGTTGCCATTCGGGCCGCGCCTTGCCCAGATCGTGCGCCGCGGCGGCGGCTTCCAGCACCGCCGCGTGCTCGGCCGGCAACCCCAACCGGTCCGCCAGCCCGCGCGCCGCGGCGACGATCCGATCCGTGTGATCACGCAATGTCTGTGCCCTCCGCGCAAGCGCCGGCCGCTCGGCGGCGGGCATATCGTCGCGGCGCTCGACCCGCAGTTCCTCCACCTCCGCGTCCTTGTCCGCGTCGGACAGCGGCCAGCGATAGATCACTTTCCAACCCTCGTGCACCGCATCCGTCAAAACCGTGAGCGCGCGATAGCCGACGCGGCTTGCCCAATCCTCCGCCTCCGGCGCGTCAAGCGTGAGCGGAGTCTTGTCCTCCGCCTCATCGAGCAGACCGGATGCACCCAGTCCACCGAGCCGTGCGTCGAGGATCACCGTTCGACCGGCCACGCTCCGCTCAGCACGTCCGTTCGCAAGATCACCGGCCGTCAGCACCTGTTGAACGACACCGCGCGGATCGAGCACAACCGCCACGGCCTCGCCCGGCATGCGCCAGGCCGCGCCGCGCTTCCTGAGCATCGCCGCCGCCTGGAACGACGGTATGTCCAACGTCTCGCTCGCATGCGGCGCGGCCGCCTCAAGGAAGCGCTCCAGCTCGCGCAGCCGCTCGCGATCGGTTCGCGCCGCGGCGAGTGGAAGATGGCGACGCCACACCAGGGCGGTCGACGCCTCCTCTTCCACCCAGCCGCGTATCCACGGCGCAACCAGCGGCCGCCCGGGATGTTCGTCGAGCGAGGTCATCGCCCACGCCTCGACCAGCGGACCGGTCAGCGCGGGTCGCAGTACGTCGGCACTCGATGCGGCCTGCAATGTCGCGGCCACATCCGCCATCGCGCGCAAAGCCGCGAGGGCGACGGGGCTCGCCTCGCGCCTGCCCTCGGAGTCCGGCGTCCACGCAGATAGCTCGAACGGTGCGCGCAGCGTCGCCAGGCGAGCCGCATCGCTCCGCGCCTCCGCGTCTCTCAGCTTCTCGGACGGGGCGACGAAGACATCGACAAGCGAGTGGCCCGGCACGGGACGGCGGTTCACCCGGCCGAGCCGCTGCACCATGCGTTCCCAGGGCACGAGGTCGCAGACGATGTGGTCGGCGTCGAGGTCAACCCCAACCTCGCCGGCGGAGGTGGCAACCAGGAAGGCTGGATCGGGATCGTTCGTGGCGCCCGGCGCAAAACGCTGGAACACGAGATCGCCGACCACCTGTTCGCGCTCGAACACGCGGCGCGCGCCGACCAGCAACACAGGCGCTGCCCACCCCTCCTTCTTGCAACGCGTGGCCAGCCGAGCGGATACGTCCTGCGCGACCTTGCGGCTGTCGCAGAAGATCGCCACCCGACTGCTCCCGGCGCCGCCTCGCGCGCGCTCTATGGCGCGTTCGGTCACCTCCTCGGCGAGCCTCCCCGCGTCGATGTCGAAGAGCTTGATCCGTTTGGAAGCTCGCAGTCGGGCGCCGACAGCGAGCTCCGCCGCATCGGCCTCTGTCATCTGGAACGCGTCCATGCTGTCCTTCGCTGGCGTGGCGGAGAGCGTCATCACGCGCAGCCCCGGCACCGGCGACGCGGCCTCCCCCATGCGCATTGCCGCTACGCCCTCCAGCAGCGCATGAAACGGACGCGCCAAATGTGCCTCGTCGAGCACGATCAGGGCGTCGACGCCGACGAGCGCCGCATGCGCAGGGCGCATGCGCGCCGATACGCCATATCCCTCGAACAGCAGCCGCGAGCCAATCATGTCAACGGTGCCAATCAGGATCGCCGCCGAGCCCGGCCGCTCGAGCGCTTCGCGATTGTCGCGGTGCGCGCCGCGCAATGTGGAGATCGGCATCAGCTCGTCCGGCGCGAGCCCGAGATTGCGTCGCCAGCTTGCCCGCAAGGCCGTGTCGATGCGTGCGTCGTCGAGCACGGCACGGAGCGCTGCGACCAGTGCTTCGGCCTCGGCGGTAGCCTGATCCACCACGGCGCGACGATCGACGACGTAGACGAGTCGCCTGGGCAGCGCCGCACCTGTGGCCCGCGCCGCCAACCAGAGCGCCACGACGCTGGTTTTGCCAAGCCCGGTGGGCACGTCGAGCGCCGCAGGCGTGCGGCCGGCGACGAACCAGGATTCGAGAAGGCGCCGCTGCCAGCCATAGGGCTCACGGCCAGACCAAACGTGATCGAGCAGGTCGCGCGCCTGGGTCACCGTCGCCACGAACATCTCAAGGTCATCGCCGCCGCCTTGCCGAGGCCGGTGAGAGTGATCAGCGCGCCGCACTCCCGCCGATACAAGTCCGCCACGTCCACTGCCGGCGGCTGCAGGGCGGGGTTTTCACCAGGTTGCACGCTTCGCAACTTTGAGCTCGCTTCAATGAGGTCCGGGCGCCCTGCCCGGAAGGTCCGCCCTGCATCTGCCCGAGCATTGGAAGCATGGGGCCACAGATGGCTGAGACGCCGGTGCGCAAGATTGAATGTCACGAATGGCAGTTCCTTCTCGAATTCGAAGTTACACTAAAGGTCCTGCTATCGTCCTCCTTACGGACGGGGTTTACCCGACGCAGCACGTCGTTCACCTACCCGAGCAATCCTGGCCCGCAGCCGTCAACCAGCTTCAAAGTTTTACCGGACCGGGAAATCTCCGGGCCAACACACCTCGACGAGCAACGACTTCCCCAAAAGTGATCCTACTTCCAGGGTTCCTAACCCTTTCGGCTACGCCTGCGCCGAGGGCGCGCTGTGATTCGCCGGCAGCCGTGAGCGGGTGCGGGTGCCGCTGAGCGAGGAGCTGGTGGCGACCGCGCTCGCCGCCGCCTCGGAGCTGCGCCTTGCCGCCGCCGCGCGCCGCATTCCGCCACCGCTCGACAACAGCCCGAAATGCACCCGCTGCTCGCTGCTGCCGATCTGCCTGCCCGACGAGGTCAACCTGCTGCGCCACGGCACCGCCCCGCGCACGCCGCCGCCGGCGGCCGATGCCGCCCTGCCGCTCTACGTGCAGACGCCGGGCGCGCGGATCGGTCGATCCGGCGAGGCGTTCGTCGTCACCACCGAAGGGGAGCCGGAGCGGCGCGTGCCGATCGGCGAGGTCAGCGAGCTGGTGCTCGCCGGGCCGGTGGGCCTCACCACGCCGGCGCTGCACGAGGCGGCGCGGCGCGACATCCCCGTTGCCTGGATGAGCAGCGGCTTCTGGTTCATCGCGACCACCGGCGCGCGCGGCCCGCGCAGCGCGGGCGCGCGTCGGGCGCAGTATGCCGCCGCCACCGACCCCGCCGCTGCGCTGCGTTTCGCCCGCGCGCTGATCGACGCGAAGATCCGCAACCAGCGCACCTTGCTGCGGCGCAACTGGCGCGGTGCGGCCGAGGCGCGCGACGCCGCGATCGACCGCCTCCGCCGCCTCGCCGACCGCGCGGCGCACGCGCCCGACCGCGCCACCTTGCTCGGTCTCGAGGGCGAGGCGGCGAGCCTGTATTTCGCCGGCTTGCCCGAAACCTTCACCGATGCCGCCCGGGCGCTCGGCGCGTTCGACTGGACCCGCCGCACGCGCCGGCCGCCGGCCGATCCGCTTAACGCGTGCCTCTCGCTGGCATACGCGCTGCTGGTGCGCGTGGTGGCGACGGCGCTGGAGATCGCCGGCCTCGACCCGTGGGTCGGGCTGTTCCACGTCGAGCGCCCCGGCCGCCCGGCCCTGGCCCTCGACCTGATGGAGCCGTTGCGCCCGATCCTCGCCGACAGCGCGGTGCTGACCGCGATCAACAACGGCGAGCTGGACGCGGATGATTTCGTCCGCGCCGCCGGCGGCTGCGCGTTGAAGCCCGCGGGTCGGCGCAAGCTGATCGGCGCCTTCGAGCGACGGCTCGAGCAGGAGCAGGCGCATCCGCTGTTCGGCTACCAGGTGTCGATGCGACGCATGCTGCACGTCCAGGCGCGGCTGCTGGCCAAGCACCTGTCGGGCGAGCTCGCCGCCTACCCGCACTACGTGCCGCGATAAGGGGGCGGGCGATGGCGCGGTCCGGAGCGAACGAGCGGGTGTTCATCGTCGCCTACGACATCGGCGATGCGAAGCGGTGGCGGCGCGTCTTCAAGCTCATGGGCGGGTATGGGCGATGGTTGCAGCTTTCGGTGTTCCAGTGCCGGCTGACGGCGCGCCGCCGGGCCGAGCTCGCGGCGGCGTTGGAGGCGGTGATCAAGCGCGAGGAAGACCATGTCGTGCTGATCGACGTGGGCCCGGCTGACGCGGTCGCGCTGGCGGTGGAAAGCCTGGGCCGCCGCTTCGAGCCGATCCGGCGCGAGGCTATCGTGATATGATCGGCCGCCGCGAGTTCCGTCTGTGCGGTGCTCGGCGAAGCAGGCCGAGTGAAAACCCGCGACGATGTGCGGCAAAGGGGGCGAAGGCTGCTGCGGAACTTGTACGTTTTGATATCGTAACGTTTAGGACGCAATAAGGGAGTGCCGTTTCAGGCCCGAAACAGCGGTGGTGGCCAGGGTGACAGGGAAGCGGGCGGCTTGGCGGACTTGGCCGGGTGACGCCCCAATGGGGCATGGGGTGGGGATTGGGGTGAGGCGTGGGGCGTTGCCTCGCCCGGCGCTGCGGCGAGCGCCGCCGCGGCGAGCGGTTGCTCCGAACGCGGCGGCTTTGGCGGCAACCGCAGCGGCGCGGGCAGCGGATCGTTGGTCAGTCGCCGCCACAGCGGGCGCAGCAGCCGACCCGCTTGCGGCGACGCCGCGAGCAGCGCCTGCATCTCCGCATCATCCACCAGCGCCAGCAGCCAGGCGCCGAGATACCCGGCGCCGAACCGCGCCAGCACCGGACCGCCCGGCAGCTTCGACCGCTCGGGTGGTGTCGACTCGGCCGGCTCGGCTGCCCGGCGCGGCGCCCGGTCCTTGCGCGGCGCAAGCGTCCCGGCGGCGAACTGCGCATGCAGCGCGGCGAGTTTGCGCGTCGTGCGCTGCAAGTACTTCCACAGCAGCAAGGCGAGCGGCCCCAGCACGTCGCGGTTCCGGGGATTCCGGTCGACCCAATCGGCAAGCGTCCACCTCAGCCGCTCGACGAGCAAGCCGAAGCGGCACATCAGGCCGGTTGGGGTGGAGGGGGCTGGGGACATAGGCGGAGTTATAGGAGATTGTTAGCGGACGCGTCAACATAATAGTTATTATTGCTGCTAGGTCGCATGCGTTTGGACGGCGAAATTGATGCGTATTGGCGCGGGCCTCGCCGGGGCCTGCGCCGACCATGGCTGAGAACGGGGTCAGCGAATAGGATTTCTGGTATAAGGGTCCGCTGCCGACCGACAGCGCGAGGGCTTTGGCACTCGGGGAATCCCCTGGACCGCTCGCGCCGGCCAAAACCGGCATTAGGCGGGGATGTTTGACAATAGGAGAGGGTTTTGCGATGTCTCAGAACGCGCTGGCGGGGATGTTCGCTTGCCGGTCCTCGCAAAGGGTGCCGAATCGGCTGCCAAATCAACGCTCTGCAACCCAGCCATAATTCCGGGCGTAACTGCCCGGACCTCATTGAAGCCGGTCCTCCGAGGACATCGCGGCCCACACCTCGTCGGCATAATTCCGGGCGTAACTGCCCGGACCTCATTGAAGCATCGCCCGCTGCGCCACGTCCGGGCGCCAGACGAGTCATAATTCCGGGCGTAACTGCCCGGACCTCATTGAAGCCCGGCGCCTGGTTACGATGATGTCGACGAAATGACTGGATAATTCCGGGCGTAACTGCCCGGACCTCATTGAAGCACGCGGTTCCACCCGTCATGCTCAAGGAACCGCCCGGCCATAATTCCGGGCGTAACTGCCCGGACCTCATTGAAGCACCGGCTACCCGCACGCGTCGAGCAAGCTGCTCTACATATAATTCCGGGCGTAACTGCCCGGACCTCATTGAAGCGTCGATCGCGAGAAGGACACGGTGGCGATCGACGGCTGGGACATAATTCCGGGCGTAACTGCCCGGACCTCATTGAAGCTCGCAATCAGCCACCTTTGTGTCGGCTGTTCGGCCCATAATTCCGGGCGTAACTGCCCGGACCTCATTGAAGCGTCTGCATACCCGCCATTATGTATACGGACAGTCCACATAATTCCGGGCGTAACTGCCCGGACCTCATTGAAGCGGGAGGACGGCACCATTGAGAGGATGTCGCCTTGATCCGGATAATTCCGGGCGTAACTGCCCGGACCTCATTGAAGCACGCGGTTCCACCCGTCATGCTCAAGGAACCGCCCGGCCATAATTCCGGGCGTAACTGCCCGGACCTCATTGAAGCTGCCGCGACCGCCGCGATACGCTGCTCAAGCGTGGAGTTATAATTCCGGGCGTAACTGCGCGGACCTCATTGAAGCCAAAACTGTCAGGACGGCAGGGAAAAAGTCGATCGCACGCATAATTCCGGGCGTAACTGCCCGGACCCTTGCTGAAGCAACAAGGAAGCCGATCCCATCGGGGCCAGCGGTCATCTCACCCGACCGCATCAACAGGCCGGATACATGACCGCTCCAGATCGTGCGCCGACAACGCCAAGAGCTTCTTGCCTAAAGAGGGCCGTCCGTAAATGACACTGTTGGGTCGATGCCAATTCCTCGCCCGACAGATCGATTAGCTCGCTTGGTCACTCCCGCAGCAGAGAGAGCGGCTTTTGTCTGGCACGAAAGTGCGAATTTCAACCTTGAGATCGCCGAAACACGTGCGCTCAACCGAACACCGCTTCGTTGTCTTCGCCAAGCTGCGGCGCGCCGCGCCGAATGGGCGGTCGAACGCCGTCCAAGGTCCAGGCGGCCGAGATCAGGGGCATGTCGGCCCCCGGCGGCGATTGCAGGATGCCGAGCGCTTGTATCTGCGGATGGGCGAGCGCTTCGGCGGTGTCCAGGATCGGCGCGCATGGGATGCGGTTGGAGCCGAGCAGATCGACCCACTCGTCGCGGGTGCGATGGGCAAGCGCCGCCTCGATCAGCGGTTCCAGCTCGTCGCGATTGGCGACGCGGGCCGGATTGGTGGCGAAGCGCGGGTTGTCGAGCCATTCGGGGTGGCCGAGCAGCTTCGCCAAGCTCGCGAACAGCCCGTCACCAGCGCAGGCGAGCATCAGCTTGTCGTCGGCGGCGGCGAACACGCCGTACGGCACGATGGTCGGCGCGGTGTTGCCGGAGCGCGGCGCCGTCCGGCCGGTCGCCTGGTAATTGGCGAAACCCAGGTCCCGCCAGAACAACGATGTCTCCAGCAGCGAGGTCTCGACCACGCCGCCCTTGCCGTTCGCGGCCCGACGCAGCAACGCCCCCAACGTGGCGATGGCGGCCCACATGCCGGCACCCTTGTCGACGATCCCGCCAGGGACCAGCAGCGGCTCGCCATCGGGCTCGCCGTTGCCGTTCATCTGGCCGGACAGCGCCTGGGCCAGGGCGTCGTAGGCGCTCCAGCTCCGCCACGGCCCGCGCGCGCCGTAAGCGCCGATCGCGCAATAGACGAGGCGCGGGTTGAGCGTGAGCGCGTCCGCCCCCGACAGGCCGAGCGACTCGACGACGCCGGGGCGCATGTTGTGCAAGAACACATCCGCCTCGGTGACCAATTGCTTCAGGGTCGCGACGTCCGCCTCGCGCCGAAAGTCGAGCGTCACCGAGCGCTTGTTGCGGTTGATCGCCTGGAAGCTGGCGCCGAGCCCGTGCCAGACCGGCGGCGCCCAGCCGCGCGCGTCATCGCCGCCGTTGGGCTTCTCGATCTTGATCACTTCGGCGCCGAGATCGCCGAAAATGGTTCCCGCGACCGGCCCCGCCAGATTGGAGCAAGCCTCGATCACCTTGATGCCGGTCAGTGGCATTGCCGTTTCCTTCCCGTGACGCGCCATTGTTGCGCGCCCAGGCGTCACTATCCCAGCTCTAGACGCTCGGCGATGACGAACGGTGCGGCCGGCTCGGGCTGGGTGAACAGGCAGATATCGGCGACGCGTCGGGGCAGCGCCAGGAGAGGGGCGAAATGCGCTTGCGCCGCCGCCGTCCAACGCGGTCTTTCCGCAGCGTCGAGCCGGCGCGTCAACGTCATATGGAAGAACCAGGTCTCGAATACGTAGGGATAACCCCAACGGGCCAGCATCGCGCCCTCGCGCTCGCTCAACCCGGCGCCGCGGCGACGCGTGAGCTCGGCCTCGGACGCGGGAGCGCGGAACTCGTCCAGCTCGGCAACCATCGCGTCAGCGAGGCCCTGCAACGGCGGACACGGCGTGGTCTCGCGCAAGGCGAGAAAGCCGTGCACGTCGGCGACCTCAAGACGCGGCAAGGCGAACGGCGCGATGCCGGATGCGAGCCGCCGCGCCGCATCCACCAGCTCGTGCCAGCTGCGTCCCGCCGCCAGCCGCATCGGCGGCTTGAGCGTGGCGTGCAGGCCGTAGCGGCGCGGCTCGGCGGTGACCGCCGCGATATCGGGCAGCTCCGGCTGTGGTGCGGGCGCGCCGCTCTCCGGGTCGCGGCCGAGCCAGGTGGCGCCGGCCGCGAACAGCGGGTCATCGAGAGGCGGCGCGTAATAGATCGCGACGCGCGCCTCCAGCGGCATCAGGCCACGCGCTCGCCGGCGCGCCAGACCTGCCGCACGATGGGCAGCTCCTCGTGCAGGCGCACCCGGACGAGATCGGCCCGCAAACCCTCGGCGATGCGCCCGCGATCGGCGAGGCCGGCCATCCGCGCGGGATGGTCGGTCACCAAGGCGACGGCGTGCGGCAAGGTGATGCCGGTCTCGCGCACGCACTGAAAGGTGGCCTCGACCAGGCTCGCCGGGACGTAGTCGGAGGCGAACGCGTCCACCGCCTCGGCCCGCACCAGCTCGGCGGCTGAGACATTGCCGGAATGCGAGCCGCCGCGAACGATGTTGGGTGCCCCGGCGATCACCTCCATGCCAACCGCCTTGGCGGCGCGGGCGGCGAGCATCGTCACCGGGAACTCGCTGATCCGGATGCCGTCGGCCGCGTTCTCGGCGATTTCCTCCGCCGTGCGGTCGTCATGGCTCGCGAGCGCGATGCCGAGCCCGGCGACGAGATCGAGCAGGGCGCGGCGGTTGGGCTGACGCAGCCGCTCGCGCTGCTCTTGCAGAAAGACGATGTGGCGGTCGACATGCTCCTCCGACGTTCCCTCCTTAAGCCGCAACGCGCGGTAGCGCACCAGATCGGCGTATTGGCCCACCCCCGGGCTGTGGTCCATCAAGCTGACCATGCGTGCCCGCCCGTGCCGCGCCACCGGCTCGATCAGTTCGAGCATGTCGGGGGCCGGCAGCTCGCAGCGTAGGTGCAGGAAGTGCTCGGCCTTCAGCAGGCCGGTGTCCTCCAGCGCGTCGAGATCGGCGACGCCCTCGCGGAAGGTGCGCACCCGGTCCTTCTCAAAGCCGAGATTGCCGAGACAGAGCGCGTCCAGCACCGTCGTCACCCCGGCGGCGGCGCATTGCGCGTCATGCGCGACCAGCGCCGAGCGGGACGGCCAGCGCGCGTTGGTCCGTGGCTGCACCTGCCGCTCGAGATTGTCGGTGTGCAGATCGACCACGCCCGGGATCAGGTAGTCCCCGTCCAGATCGAGCGCGCCCGGATGCGTCACGCGGCCGCTTTCGACCAAAGTGATCACGCCGTCCCGCACCGTCACCGTGCCAGGGACCACCGCATCCGGCAGCACCAGCTTGGCGTTGGTCAGTGTCAGCTCGTCATGGCTCATGCGGCATCCTGCAGCGGCGAGACTTCGAAGTGGCGGTCGACGACAGCCCCCCGGACCGCCGCGTCGTGAAAAATACCAAGGATTGCCCTCCCGCGCGCCTTGGCTTGCCGGATCATGCCGATGACCACGTCCCGATTGCCCGCGTCGAGCGAGGCGGTCGGCTCGTCCAGCAGCAGCACCGGATGATCGGCGATGAAGCCACGCGCAAGGTTAACTCTTTGTTGCTCGCCGCCCGAGAAGGTGGCCGGTGGTAACGCATGCAGCCGGCTCGGGATGTTGAGCCGCAGTAGCACTTCCGCCGCCGCCACGCGCGCCGCGTCGGGCGAGGCGTCGCGGGCTGCCTCGGCGACGATCTGCAAGGCGGGCACCCGTGGCACGACGCGCAGGAACTGGCTGACATAGCCCAGCGTCTCGGCGCGCACCGCCAGCACGCGGCGTGGCTCGGCGCCAGCCATGTCGACCAGCTCGCCGCGATGGCGCACCAGGACCCGCCCCGTGTCCGGCCGATAGTTGCCGTGGATGCAACGCATCAGGGTCGACTTGCCCGCCCCCGACGTGCCGACCAAAGCCACGCACTCGCCCGCCGCGACCGTCAGATCGAGGTCGGCGAGCACCGGGATGCGCACGCCGCCTTGCAAGTGCAGGGTGAACCCTTTTGCAAGCCCCTCCACCGCCAGCATGATCATGCCTGCAACACCGAGCTGACCAGGAGCTGGGTGTAGCGGTGATGCGGGTCGTCGAGCACCTGGTCGGTGAGGCCGGCCTCCACCACACGCCCGCCCTGCATCACCATGATGCGGTGGGCCAGCAGCCGCGCCACCGCGATGTCGTGCGTCACCAGCACCACGGCGATGCCCAGCCGAGCCACCAGGCTGCGGATCAGGTCGAGCAGCCGCGCCTGCACCGACACGTCGAGGCCGCCGGTCGGCTCGTCCATGAACACCAGGCGCGGATGAGTGACCAGGGTGCGGGCGATCTGCAGCCGTTGCAACATGCCGCCGCTGAAGGTGCGCGGCAGGTCATCGACCCGCGCCGGATCGATCTCGACCTGGGTCAGCCAGTCGATCGCGGCGGCGCGGATGTCGCCGTAGTGCCGCGTCCCGCGCGCCATCAGCCGCTCGCCGACATTGCCGCCGGCGGTGACACCCAGACGCAGATTGGCGCGCGGGTCCTGCTGCACGAACCCCCAGTCCGAGCGGTGCAGCCGGCGCAGCGCGGGCTCGGCCATCGCGTAGAGGTCGTGCGAGGTTCGCTCGGGATCGCGATACCAGACGGTGCCGTGATCCGGTCGCAGCCGTCCGGAGACCACGTTCAGCAAGGTGGTCTTGCCCGAGCCGGATTCGCCGACGATCGCCAGCACCTCGCCCGGCCACAGGTCGAGGTCCACCCCGTCCAGCGCCGTGATCGGGCCGAAGCGATGCGCCAGGCCGCGCGCGGCGAGCAAGGTCGGCTCGCTCATGCGGTGGCCGCGCTCGGTTGCGCCGCGCGGCGGCTGGCGCAGTGGTCGGTGTCGGAGCAGACGAACAGCCGGCCGCCGCGATCGTCCACCACCACCTCGTCGAGATAGCTCGCATCCGCGCCGCACAGCCCGCAGCGATGCGGCGCGCGGCCGGCGCGGAACGGATGGTCGTCGAAATCGAGCGAGCGGACATCGGTGTAGGGCGGGATGGCGTAGATCCGCTTCTCGCGCCCCGCGCCGAACAACTGCAACGCCGGCATCATGTGCATCTTCGGATTGTCGAAAGCGGGGATCGGGCTCGGCGAGGTGAGATAGCGGTGGTTCACCATCACCGGGTAGTCGTAGCTGATCGACACCTGGCCGAGCCGGGCGATGTCCTCGTAGAGCTTCACCTGCATCAGCCCGTAATCGGCCAGCGCGTGCAGCCGGCGCGTCTCGGCGCGGCTCGGTTCCAGCCGATACAGCGGCTCCGGCTGCGGCACCTGGTAGACCAGGATCTGGTGCTCGCCGAGCCCCTGCTCGGGGATGCGATGGCGGGTCTGGATGACGCTTGCCTCCTTGGTGTGCGTCGTCGTCCGCACCCCGGCGGTGCGCGCGAAGAAGCGGCGGATCGAGACCGCGTTGGTGGTGTCGTCAGCCCCCTGGTCGATCACTTTTAGCGTGTCGCCGGCGCCGAGCACGGCGGCCGTCACCTGGATGCCGCCGGTGCCCCAGCCATACGGCAGCGGCATCTCGCGCGAGCCGAACGGCACCTGGTGGCCGGGGATCGCCACCGCTTTGAGGATCGCGCGGCGGATCATCCGCTTGGTCTGCTCGTCGAGATAGGCGAAGTTGTAGCCCTGCATCACTCGGCTGCCTTGGCTTGCGGCTGCTCAGCGTTCGGCTGTTGGTTGCGGGGCTGCTCGGTGGCGGCTTGCCGCATCCGCCGCACCGCTTCCAGTTCGCTCTGGAAATCGACGTAGTGCGGCAGCTTGAGGTGCTCGACGAAGCCGGTCGCCTCGACATTGTCGCAATGCGACAGCACGAACTCGACATCCTGCGCCGGCGCGGTGACATCCTCGCCGAGCTCGGCGGCGCGCATCGCCCGGTCGACCAGCGCCATCGCCATCGCCTTGCGGTCGGCTTGGCCGAAGGCGAGGCCGTAGCCACGGGTGAATTGCGGCGGCACCGTCCGCGAGCCGGTGAACTGATTGACCATCTGGCATTCGGTGACGGTGATGTCGCCGATGTCGATGGCGAAACCGAGCTCGGGCGGGACGATCTCGACCGACACCTCGCCCATGCGGATCTCGCCCACGAACGGATGGGTGCCGCCCCAGCCGCGCTGCGTCGAGTAGCCGAGGGCCAACAGGAATCCCTCGTCGCCACGCGCCAGCGCTTGCAGCCGGAGATCGCGCCCGGCGGGAAAGGCGAGCGGTTCGCGGGTGAGATCGGCCGGCGCGGCTTCGGCCGCATCCTCGCGCTCGATCAGCGCCTCGTCGCCGAGGATGTCGGCGGCGCGCGTCGCCGGCGCCGCCTCGGCGGTTGCCTGCGGGGCTTGTGGCGCCGCGCCACCAGCGGCGAGCGCGAAGTCGAGCAGCCGGTGGGTGTAGTCGGTGGTCGGCCCCAGCACCTGGCCGCCCGGCAGGTCCTTGAAGATCGCCGAGATGCGCCGCGCCACGCGCATCGCCGCCGTGTCGAGCGGCAGGGCGCGGCCGAAGCGAGGCAGGGTGGTGCGGTAGGCGCGCAGCAGGAAGGCGGCCTCGACCAGATCGCCCTGCGCCTGCTTGATCGCCAGCGCGGCCAGCTCCGGGTCGTACACCGAGCCCTCGCCCATCACCCTGGCCACCGCGCGGCCGAGCTGGCCGGTGATCTGGTCGAGCCCGAGGTCCGGGGACGCCGGATCGCCGCGCCGCGTCTCGGCGAGCCAGGCGTGTGCATTGTCGATCGCCTGCTCGCCGCCCTTGACCGCGACATAAGCCATCTCAGACCTCCTCGACCTGGACGCTGCGAGGCAGGGCGGCGAGCCGGGTGCCGCTGCACAACACGAGGTCGACGCCGCGCGGGAACAGCGCGTGATTGGCGCGCCACTGGGCGGCGAAGTCGTCGGGCAGCCCGGCCACGCGCAACGTCGCCGGCTCGCGCAGGCCGGGGCCGGCCAGCCGATAGCCGCGCCCCTCTCCGAGTGCGGCAACCTGCAACAGCAAGGTGGCGCCGTGCTCGGGTGCTTCATCGGTGCCGAGTGCCAGAGTGGCGAGCGACGGCATGGTCAGCGCGACCACCAGGCTGGCGGCTGGCAAAGCCTCGACCAGCGGGGCGCCGCAATGAAACCGCAGCCAGTCGGTCGCCGCGTCGGCCGTCGGCGCCAGCCAGAGCGGCGTCTCGGCATCGGCCAGGGTCAGCAAGGTGACGGCCATCGCGGCGCCCAGCGGCGCGGGGGAGGCGAGGCCGGCGCCGCATTCGACCACCCGGCCGGGTCTCGCCATTGCGTCCAGCACCGCGCGAAAGCAGGCTTGCGCCTCGGTTGGCGGATCGGCGAAGCCGGGCAGGTCGAGGCTTGCCATCAGCGCATGGTCGCCATGGTGAAGAACTGCACTCGCGTCGCGGCAGCCTTGCGCGCGATCGTGTCGCGTCGTGCCTGCTGCGCCTCGGCGAGCGGGGCGATGACTTCCTGTTGCACGGAACCGGCCCGCTCCGGGTCCTGCAGGACGGCATCCAGCACGGCGGCCAACTCGGCCTGCCGCGGGTCGCGGCCGGTGACATAGGCGTGGCCCACCAAGCCGCTGGCGGTGTGCACCGAGCAACGGGTGACCGGCAGCTCGCCGCAATTGAACCCGGCGCCATCCCCCCCGGCGCGCCCGCGCAGCATCACCAGCCCGGTCTCCGGCCGGCGCAGGAAGCGATACTCGGGCAGCGGCGGCACCTGCGCGAGCCGCGCCTCGATATCGGCGGCGGACGCGCGCGCCAGGATCGCCATCCAGCGGCGGCGCGGGGCGTGCGGTTCGGCCGAGGGCCGGTCGTTCATCGCTGCACTTCCATGGTTGTCTAGACAGCTAGGTAAATCCGCTTTTATGGTCAACACCCTCTCTCACGGCGAGCCGCGTTCATGGGTGACAGTCCAGCGACAATCGGGGCGGACCCTTCCGTGTCGCGGCAGCCGGGGATCGCGTTGTGGCGGCAGATCGCCGGATCGCTGCGCGACGAGATCGGCAACGGCACCTACCCGCCCGCCGGACGCCTGCCCACCGAGGCGGAGCTGTCACAGCGCTTCCGGGTCAACCGGCACACGGTCCGCCGCGCGCTCGAGGAACTTTCGCGCGCCGGCCTTATACGAGTCGAGCAAGGGCGGGGCGCGTTCGTCGCCGAGGACGTGATCGACTACATGGTCGAGCCCCGCACCCGGTTCTCCGAGTGGATTCGGCGGCACAACAAGGAGCCGTCGGGCCGGGTGCTGCGGCTCGGCGAGGTCGCGGCCGATGCGCGGGTCGCGGCGGGACTGGCCCTCCGGGAGGGCGCCCCGGTGATCCGCTTCGAGCGCCTGGGTCTGGCCGATGACCGCCCGGTCAGCCTGGGTCGCCATCATTTCTCGTCGGCGCGCTGCCCCGGTCTGCTGACCGCGTTGCGCGACGCGCCGACCATCACCGACGCGTTGCGTTTGGTGGGCGTGCCCGACTACATGCGGCTCAGCACCCGGGTCTCGGCGCGGCTGCCGAGCGCGGAGGAAGCCGAACTGCTGCGCATGGCGCGTAACCGGCCGGTGCTGGTCGCCGAGAACGTCAATGTCGACAGCGACGGCGCCGTGGTGGAGTTCGGCACCGCGATCTACCCGACACCCCGCGTGCAGATCGTCTTCGAACCCTGAGCCGGCGCCGCTTCTCAGGTGCGCGGTTCTGCTTCAGCATCGCTCTCGATCGACGTCGGCGCTGGTCCAGGCGCGGGCGCCGCCCCGAGAACGAGGGAGTGCGCCGCAATGGAGTTCGGGGTTTTCCAGGAGTTTCCTTCACTGCCGGGGCAGCCCGACGCGGACGCGTTCGAGCAGGCGTTCGAGCTGGTCGACACCGCGGAGCGCGGCGGTCTCGACGCGCTTTGGCTCGCCGAGCTGCATTTCGATCCGGATCGCTCGGTGCTCTCCTCGCCGCTCTGCGTCGCCAGCGCCATCGCCGCGCGCACCAGCCGCATCCGCATCGGCATCGGCGTCCAGGTGCTGCCGCTGTGCCATCCGCTGCGGCTGGCCGAGGAGGCGGCGACGGTCGATCAGATCAGCCGTGGCCGACTGATCCTCGGCGTCGGACGCAGCGGGGTCGCGCGCACCTACGAATCATACGGGGTGCCCTACGCCGAAAGCCGCGACCGCTTCACCGAGGCCCTCGACATCATCCGCCAAGCCTGGCGTGAGCCGGTTTTTTCCTATCGCGGCAAGTTCCACCATTTCGAAGATGTGACCACGACGCCGCGCCCGTTCCAGCAGCCGATGCCGCCGATCCGCATGGCGGCGACCAGCGCGGACACCTTTCCCGCCATCGGCGCGATGGGATTGCCGATCTTCGTCGCCATCCGCCACGAGCCGTCCTCGGCGGTGGCGGCGAATATCCGCGCGTATCGCGAGGCGTATCAGGCGGCGGGCCATCCCGGCGAGGGCCAGGTCTTTCTACGGTTTCCCGGCTTCGTCGCGGAGACCGCACAGCGGGCGCGGGAAGCGGCGGAGCCCACCTTGCTGCACTATTATCGCGCGCAGGCCGCGTTGCTGCGGGACTCCGCCAGCCGCATCGACGCCAAGGCCGCCGCCGTTCGCGCCGGACAGGCGCAGCGTCTCGAGGACATGACGTTCGACGAGGCGGTGCGCGGCATGGTCCTGGTCGGCACGCCCGAGCACGTCGCCGGCCGGCTGCGCGAGCTGCGTGACGAGCTCGGGCTTGCCGGCATCCTGATGGAGCTCAACGCCGGCGGCCGCGCGCCGCACGCGGAGGTAAAAGCCGCGTTGCAGCTGCTCTGCGCCGAGGTGATGCCACGGCTTCGCTAAAGGATGAAGACATGACAGCGCCTCCGATCGGACCCGAGGTCGACACGACGCCCCGCCCGCTGCCGGCGCGGGTGACGATCCGCGGTCAATACGCCGTGCTGGAGCCGCTGCACCGGCGCCACGTCGAGGAACTGTGGCAGGCAGCACAAGGCGCGGAGGATAGCTGGGCCTACCTCGGCTATGGCCCGTTTCCCTCGCTCGCCGCGCTGACGAACCACGTGGTTGATCTCGCCGCGCAGCACGATCCGATGGCCTGGGCGGTGCGCCCGGTCGGCACCGGCGTCGCTTCAGGTTGGCTGACCTTGATGGACATGCAGCCGAGGAACGCCGCGATCGAGCTCGGCCACATCTGGTTCGCGCCGCGTTTGCAGCGAACCCGCGCGGCCACCGAGGCGATGTTCCTGCTGCTGAAGCTCGCCGCCGACGATCTCGGCTACCGTCGCCTGGTGTGGAAGTGCAACGCGCTCAACGCGCCCTCGCGGCGCGCGGCGGAGCGGCTGGGTTTTGCCTACGAGGGCACGTTGCGCGCGCACATGGTGGTGAAGGGGCGACGCCGCGATTCCGCCTTCTATAGCCTGCTCGACGATGAGTGGCCGCGTTGCCGCGCCGCCCTGCAGCGATGGCTCGATCCGGCGAACTTCGCCCCCGACGGCACAGCGCTCGAAAGCCTCGCCGAGCTGCGCCGCTGATCGCCCGCTTGCCGCCGCTTGACTCGGCCGCCACGGAGGCGACCATGCTCGTGCCGCCCCTCGGAGGAGACTTGCCCATGACTGACGCAACGCTCGTCATCCGCAACGGCACCGTCATCGACGGCGGCGGCGGTGAGCCTTTCGAGGCCGATATCCGCGTGGTCGGCGGCCGGATTGCCGAGGTGGGCAAGGTTACGGCGCGCGGCGAGGAGGAGATCGACGCCAAGGGCCGGATCGTCACGCCCGGCTTCATCGATCCGCACACGCACTACGACGCGCAGGTGACGTGGGGCAACCACATGAACCCGTCGTCGTGGAACGGCGTCACCACGGTGCTGATCGGCAGTTGCGGCGTCGGCTTCGCGCCCTGCCTGCCGAACCAGCGCGACATGCTGGTCAAGCTCATGGAGGGTGTCGAGGACATTCCCGAGGTCGTGCTCACCGAGGGACTGCCGTGGAACTGGCAGACGTTTCCCGAATTCCTCAACGCCCTGGATGCGCGCCGCTACGATCTCGACGTGGCGACGCAGGTGCCGCATGCGGCGCTGCGCGTCTATGTCATGGGCGAGCGCGGCGCCAACCGCGAGGACGCGACCGAAAATGACCGTCAACGCATGGCGCACCTCGCCGCCGAGGGCATCACCGCCGGCGCGCTCGGCTTCTCCACCTCGCGCACCTTGAACCACCGCACGCTCGACGGTCGGCCGATCCCGACCCTCACCGCCGCCGAAAGCGAGCTGGCGACCATCGCCGGCGCGATCGGCAAGCTCGGCAAGGGCTGGATGCAGGTGATCGCCGATTTCGACGATGAACTGGAGCCGGAATTCGCCATGCTGCGCCGCCTGGCCGAGCGCTCGCGCCGCCCGGTCAGCATCACGGTGCTGGAGCGCGATTCCAAGCCGCTGGAATGGCGCCATCTGCTCGACCGCATCGAGCAGGCCAACGCCGACGGGCTGTCGATGCTCGGCCAGGTGCTCGACCGGCCGACCGGGATCATGCTCGGCTTCGAAATCTCGCAGAACCCGTTCATGTCCTGCCCCAGCTTCGAGGCGATCGCGCATCTGCCGTTCGCGGAAAGGGTCGCGGCGCTGCGCAATCCCGAGCTACGCGCGCGCCTGCTGTCCGAGACCAACGAGGACGCCGCGCTCGGCAAGCGGGTGGCGACGTGGGCGCGCATCTTCGAGCTTGGCGACCCGCCGAACTACGAGCCGACGGTCGAGCAGAGCGTCGCGGCGCGCGCCAAGCGCATGGGCGTCGACCCGGCAGCACTCGCCTACGACCTGCTGCTCGAGGATGGCGGCAAGAAGATTCTCTACCGTCCGCTGAGCAACTACGCGCACGGCAATCTGGACACCGTGCGCCAGATGATGACGCACCCGAACACCCTGGTCAGTCTCGGCGACGGCGGCGCGCATGTCGGCGTGCTGTGCGACGCCAGCGCGCCCACCTACCTGCTCACCCACTGGACGCGCGACCGCGCGACCGGCCGCTTCCCCGTCGCGTGGGCGGTGAAGCGGCTGACCAGCGACAATGCGCGGGCACTCGGCCTGGCGGATCGCGGCCGGATCGCGCCGGGCTACAAGGCGGACCTCAACGTGATCGACTACGACCGCCTGCGCCTGCACGCGCCCGAGGTGGTCTACGACCTGCCCGCCGGCGGCCGCCGCATGGTCCAGCGCACCAACGGCTACGATGCGACGATCGTCTCCGGCGCGGTGGTGCATCGCAACGGCGAACCAACGGGCGCGCTCCCCGGCCGACTGGTGCGCGGCGCGCAGGGGGCGCCCGCATAGCGCTGTCGTCGGTCGGATCATTCAAGTCGGAGTGAACGCGTCGCGCCGAAGCGTCACCTTTACCCGTGCAGCAGGTCGTGATGGCAGGCGACCAACCGCCCCGGTGCGACCTGGCGCAACGGCGGCACTTCGGCGGCGCAGCGAGCGTCGGCGCGCGGGCAGCGAGTGCGGTAGCGGCAGCCCGAGGGCGGCGCGATCGGCGACGGCGGCTCGCCGACGGTCACGTTCTCGGCCGGTCGCACCGACGGATCGGGCACCGGGATCGCGTCGAGCAGCAGCCGCGTGTAGGGGTGCGCCGGGTCCGCGAACAACGTCTCCGCCGGACCGACCTCGCAGATGCGGCCGAGATACATCACGGCGACCCGATCGCTCACCGCCTTCACCACGGCGAGGTCGTGGGCGATGAACAACAGGGTAAGCCCGTAGCGCGCCTTCATGTCCTCGAGCAGGTTGATGATCTGCGCCCGGATCGACACGTCCAGCGCGGAGACCGGCTCGTCGCAGACGATCAGCTCGGGTTCGAGGATCAACGCGCGGGCGACGCAAATGCGCTGGCACTGGCCGCCGGAGAACTCGTGCGGGCGACGGTCGAGCACGAGGTCGGGGTCGAGGCCAACGGCGGCGAGCGTGTCGTGGACGCGCTGCGCCCGCGCGTTGCGGTCAGCCAGGCCGGCGATCACCAGCGGCTCGGCCACGATGTCGCCGACGCGGCGGCGCGGGTTCAGCGAGGCGATCGGGTCCTGGAAGACGAGCTGCAAGCGGCGGCGCATCCGGCGCATCGCGGCCGGCGCGAGGGTGGTGAGTTCAACTCCATCAAAAGTCACCCGGCCGGCCGTTGGTGGGCGAAGCTGCAGGATGGCGCGGCCGAGGGTCGACTTGCCGCAGCCGGATTCGCCGACGAGGCCCAGCGTCTCGCCCTTCTCGACCGCGAGGCTGACATTGGAGACCGCGTGGACCGTGCCGCGGCTGGTCGGGTACTCGACGACGAGGTCGTTCACGCTCAGGAGCGGCATCGGCTACACCACACCTCCCCCGACCCCCTCCCGCAAGGCGCTTGCTCCTCCCTCTCGCTTTTGGGGAGAGGGTCGGGGTGAGGGGTCGGGTAACGGGTGCCAACACGCGAAGGCATGCGACCCGCCGGCCAGCGGCGGCTTGGTGGCGCGACAGTCGGGCTGGGCGCGGGGGCAGCGCGGGGCGAACGAACAGCCGACCAGCGGGCGCGTCGGATCGGGCAGGCGTCCGGCGATGGCGGGCAGACGGCTGTGCGGCTTGGCGTCGAGCCGTGGGATCGCCGCCAGCAGCGCCTGCGTGTAGGGCATCCGCATCGAGGCGAACAGCGCCGCCGTGGGCGCGCGCTCGACAATCCGGCCGGCATACATCACCGCCACTTCGTCGGTGCGACCAGCGACCACGCCGAGATCGTGGGTGACGAGGATCATCGCCATCTTGCGGCGGCGCTGCTCGCGGGCCAGCAGGTCGAGGATCTGCGCCTGCACCGTCACGTCGAGCGCCGTGGTCGGCTCGTCGGCGATCAGCAGGCGCGGCTCGCAGGACAGGGCGATGGCGATCGCCACCCGCTGGCGCATCCCGCCCGAGAGCTGGTGCGGATATTGGTTGAGCCGCTGCTCGGGTGCGGGGATGCCGACCGAGGCCAGCAGTTCGATGCTGCGCGCGGCAGCAGCGGCGGTGTCCATGCCGAGATGCTCGCGCAAACCCTCGCCGAGCTGGCTGCCGAGCGTCAGCACCGGATTGAGCGCGCTCATCGGGTCCTGGAACACCACGGCGAGCGCCGGGCCGCGCAGCCGGCGGAGTGCCGCGGAGCCGAGGCGCGCGAGGTCCTGGCCGTCGAACAGCACCCGTCCGCCGACGCGCGCGCGTTTCGGCAGGAGTTGCAAAACCGTGCGCGCAAGCATCGTCTTGCCGCAGCCGGACTCGCCCACGATGCCGAGCGTCCGCCCGGCGGCGAGGTCGAGGTCGACGCCGTCGACCGCACGCAACGCGCCGCGCGGCGTCGGCAGCTCGACCGAGAGCGCCTCGACGGAGAGCAGCGGCGTCACAGCCGACCCGGACGCGGATCAGTCAGCGCGCGCAACGCGTCGCCCACCAGGTTGAACGCGAGCACGGTGGCGAACATCACCGCGCAGGGCATGAAGGCGAGCCGCGGCGTGATGTCGAGCGTCTCGCGTCCCTCGCCGATCATGATGCCCCAGCTCGGCGCCGGCGGCGGCACGCCGAGACCGAGAAAGCTCAGCGCCCCCTCCACCACGATGGTCACCGCAACGCCGAGCAGGAAGTAGGCCAGCAGCGGCAACGCCACGTTGGGCAGCAGTTCCCGCAACAGGATACGCGCGTGGGTCGCGCCCAGCGCGCGGGCGGCGACAACGAAATCCCGCTGCGCCAACGCGAGCGTGGCGGCACGCGCGACTCGGGTGAAGGCGGGAATGCCGAGCACGCCCAGCACCAAAATCAGGTTCGGCACCGTCTGGCCAAGATAGGCGGTGACGGCGAGTGCCAGCACGAGGGGCGGGAAAGCGAGCAGCACGTCGACACCGCCGACCACGAGCGTTTCGAACCGTCCGCGAAGGTAGCCGGCGAGCATGCCGAGGCAGCCGCCGATGCTCACCCCGATGACCGGCGCAAGCAGGCCGACGGTGAGCGAGATGCGCGCACCCCAGATCAGCCGGGCCAGCTCGTCGCGACCGAGATTGTCGGTGCCCAGCCAATGCTCGGCGCTGGGCGGGGCGCGCTTGGCGAGAAAGTCGATATAGGTCGGGCTCTGCACCGGCAGCCAGGGCGCGCCGATCGCCAGTACCGCGACCAGCGCGATCCACCCGCCAGCGAGCAGCACGCCGAAGCCGGGCCCGCGCCAGGCGCGCCGGCGCGGCGTCTCGATCGCGACGGCGACGGGGTCGGCGACCTCAAGCGCGTCCATGGCGGATCCGTGGGTCGAGCACCGCGTAGAGCAGGTCGACGACAAAGTTCACCAGCACGAAGCCGGCGGCGACGAACAGCACGCAGCCCTGCAGGATGATGAAGTCGCGAGCATAGATCGCACCCACCAGCAGCCGGCCAATGCCGGGCAACGCGAAAATCGTCTCCACGATCAGCGCGCCGCCGATCAGCCGGCCGATATTGATGCCGGCCACGGTGACCAGGGTGAGCGACGAGGGTTTCAGCGCGTGGACCAGCAGGATGCGCGCCGGCCGCAGCCCTTTCGCGCGCGCCATCGCGATGTAGTCCTCCTGCAAGGTCACGATCATGTCGGAGCGCAGCACCCGCATCAGCACCGGCCACTCGCCGAGCGCCAAGGTCGCGGCCGGCAACACGAAGCAACGCAGATTGCCGAGCGGGTCTTCGAGCAGCGGCACGTAGCCGGTCGACGGCAGCCAGCGCAGATCGACCGCGAAAATGTAGATCAGCACGATCGCCACCATGAAGGAGGGCAGCGACAATCCGCCGAACGCGATCGCGGTGAGCGCGCGATCGACCGCGCCGCCGGCGCGTACCGCGCAGAAGATGGCGAGCGGGATTCCCACGGCGAGGCCGATCACCTGGGCCAGCACCATCAGTTCGAGCGAGACCGGCAGTCGCTCGGCGATGGCGGACAGCACCGCTTGCCCGGTGCGGAACGAGCGGCCGAAATCGCCCTGCGACACACCCGCCAGCCAGTGCAGGTAGCGCTGCCAGATCGGCAGGTCGAGCCCCATGGCGTGGCGCAGCCCGGCGACTTTTTCAGGCGTCGCCTGGTCGCCGAGCATGATGTAGGCGAGGTCACCCGGCAGCAGCGAGGCGATCAGGAAGGTCAGCATGGTGACGGCGAGCAGCACCGGCAGCAGGTGCAGCAGCCGCTTGCCGATGAAGCCGGCCACGCGCCTACTGGAGCCAGGCGTTCGAGACGTCGATCACGCCGCTATACATTTTTGGCACACCCCTCAGCTTCACCTTGGCCATCGCGTAGTAGGTGTTCTGGAACGTCCAGAACCAGGTCGCCTCCTTGTTGATCAGTCGGCTGATGGCGCAGTAATCGTCGTTGCGCTTGCTCTGATCGGCGCTGGCGCGGGCGTCTTCCAGCAATTTGTCGAGCTCCGGGTTGGAGTATTGCGCCAGGTTGGCCGGGCTGCCGGTGTGGAAGTTGGCGTACATCTGCGGGTCCGGATCGGCCAGGTCGATGATGCGCCAGCCGATCACGTCGAACTGACGGGCGAAGGCACGTGGCACGAACGAAGCCTGATCGACCTGGTCGATCTGCATGTCGGCGCCGACGCGCTTCCACAGCTGCTGCAACACCTGCCCGATTGCCCGGCCGCGCGGCGTGGCGGTGAACAGCATCTTGAACTGCACCGGCTTGCCGTATTCGGCGATCAGCTTTTTCGCCTGCGCCGGATCGTACGGCAGCGCGCCATCATCCTCGCACTTCACCCAGGAGCCCTCGCCGTACGGGTTCGTCGCCGGCCGCGCCAGCCCGTTGGTGAGCACTTCGGACATCAGCTTGCGGTCGAGCGCCATCACCAACGCGCGGCGGATGCGCACATCGTCCAGCGGCGCGACCTTGGTGTTGAACGCATCGACCGCCGCGCCCGAGCCGACATAGGAGAGCACCTTCAAGCTCGGCTCGCGCTTGGCCCGCTGGATGTTGTCGGCCTCGTACTGGTCGGCCCAGACGAGGTCGCTCTCGCCGGACAGCAGGCTTGCGAAGCGCGCCTGCGAATCGGGCAGCGGCCGCAGCACCACGCGATCGAGATAGGGGTGGCCCTTGTTCCAGTAGCTCGGGTTGCGCTCCAGCACCATCCGGTCTCCGGCGTTCCAGGACTTCACGATGAAGGGCCCGGTGCCAACCGGATTGCGGTTGTAGTCAGCGCCCAGCTTCTCAATCGCCGCCGGCGACTGCACGACGTTGTTCGAGGAGGGGAGCGACAGCAGCGCCGGCAGCCGCACCGCGGGATTGCGCAGGTGGAACACGACGGTGAGGTCGTCGGCGGCTTCGACGCGCTCGATATTCTCCACGTAGAAGGCGCAGCGGCAGTGGTTCTTCGGGTCCTTCTGCCGGGCGTAATTCCACGCGACCGCCTGAGCGTTGAGCGGCGTGCCGTCGGAGAAGGTGACGCCGGGGCGGAGCTTGAACATCCAGGTCTTGAAGTCGCTGCTGCTGGACCAGGAAAGGGCGAGCTTCGGCAACGCGTTGCCGTCATCGCCGAGCGTGGTGAGCGTGTCGAAGATCAGGACGGCGGCGGACTCGGCGGCGGTGTCGAACACGCCGACCTTCAGCGGGTCGAAGCCGGGGATGTCGAGCTCGAGGCCGACGGTGATGCTGCCGCCCTGCTTCTGCGCCTGTGCCGGCGCCGCGAACACGGCAACCGCAAGGGCCGCCGCCATTCCGCGCGCCACACGGCCGATCCGCCGATCCCAACCAAGCCGCATCGCCGTTTCCCCCGTGCGACGGATCATCTCCGCCATTCTTGTCCGCCGTCGTGCCCCGACGGCGCGTCCAGAAGAGTTGCGAGTCCGGCGGCTGCTGTCCAGCGCCTTCGAACCGAGGCTCATTCGGTCACAAGAGCGAACACGCGGCGGCCCGTCGCGCATATCCGGGCCGCGGACCGAGCATTTATTTTGTTAACGTAACGATATGGACACACGAAGGCCCGGTCGTCGCATCAGGGCGCGGCGCGGCCAGCTTGCCGGCGACGAACCGCGCATGCAGCGCGACGAACAGCCGCGTGGTGCGCCCGATGTAGTTCCACAGCACGACGGCGAGCGGCCCCAAGGTATCGCGGTGCCGATCGGCGCCATCGAGCAGCGTCCACTTCAGCCTCTCGATGAAGAGACCGAAGCGGTGCATGACGCTGGTTGAGGTGGAAGCGCTCGGGGACATGGGCGGCGTTATAGGGTCAGTTAGCAAAGATGTCAACACATTTGTTAATAGCGCTCCCGGTAGACTCCCGGCAGAACTGGAGCCGACCCCGCCCGGTCATCGCGAGGCGCGCAGCGCCGTGGCGATCCATACGCTGCCCCGGTGAGGGTGAAATCCGCCGAGCCGGCCCCGATTTCGTCAGCGGAAGTGACGAAGGATCTCCTCCTCCCATAGCGCGAGTTGCCCGACATCATAGTCGAGCGAAGATAGCACCAGGTATTCCATGCCCGCCTCGGCAAGCTCGGCGATCCGCGCGCGAACAGTTTTCGGGCTGCCGAGGAAATAGCAGCTTTGCAAGTGCTGGAACGAACGATGCGTCCCCATCACACGCTCGATCAGCGGCCGCTGCTCGCGATGTGCCACGGCATCATCGTCGGTCGGCACGACGTGCGCGAAGTTGAGATGACCGAAGGTGAGGCTCGCGCGCGAGCGACCGATCTCGTCGAGCCTGCTTGTGATGATCCGCCAATCGTCGATTACGCTCTGGTTCGACCCGGCGGCGCGGGCGATCCAGCCATCGGCGCGGCGAGAGATGCGTTCGAGCACGGATGGCGCGATCGTCTCCGGATCGGGCGAGAGCGAGGTCTTCGCCTTGGCGCCGCCCGCGACCCACAAGAACGGCCGCTGCGGCAGTCGAGGCTCGATCGTGACGCCCTCGAACTCGTAATACTTGCCGTGATGCGTCATCGGCGCGCCGGTCCACAGCCGCTCAAAAATGTCGAGGCACTCGTCGGTGCGCCCGCCGCGCTGGCTGAGCTTGACGCCGGCGACGGCGAACTCGTGCGCGTCCCATCCCGCGCCGACGCCAAGCTCGAAGCGGCCACCGGTGAGGTATTGCAGGCTGGCGATCTCTTTCGCCATGAACACCGGGTTGCGGATCGGCAGGATGAGAATGCCGGTCGCCAGCTTGATGCGTTGCGTGCAGCCCGCGACAAAGGCCATCGTCTCCAACGGCGACAGCCAGCCGGTGCCGTAGAGGCCGGGCGCGGTAAGCAGATGCTCGGCCGCCCAGAGCGCCTCGAACCCCATCGCCTCGGCGCGCACGGCGAACTCGCGCAATCGGCCGCTGCGCGCATAGTCGAGATCGGCGAACGAGAAACTCGGCAGCATCAGTCCGAACCGCATGGCTCGCTCCTGTTGGCGTGTGGTCAAGGCGCGGTGGCCCGGTACGCGGCGTCGATCTCGGCGAGGGACCGCCCGCGCGTCTCCGGCAGCATGAGAACCCCGACGATCATCAGCCCGTAGCCGAGCACACTGAACAGCGCGATTGCCCCGGCAAGCCCGAGCCGCTGCGCCAGAAAACCCACCAGCGCCGGGAATAGCGCCCCGATGCCGCGCCCGGCATTGTAGCAAAACCCTTGCGCGGCCCCGCGCACCACGGTGGGGAACAGCTCGGTCATGAACGAGCCCATCGGCGAGAACATCATCAGGCTGATGAAGCCCAGCGGGAAGCCGACCAGCAGGATCATGTCGTTGCTGAGCGGCGCGAACAGATAGACGACGGTCAGCGCGATCGAGCCGAGGGCGGAGATCAGGAAGGTGGCCTTGCGTCCGATGCCGTCCGCCAGATAGGCGCCGCAGATGAAGCCGCACAGCGAGCCCAGGATCAGCACCAACAGGTAGCTGCCGGTGCCGACCGCCGTAAGGTGACGCTCGGTCTTGAGGTAGGTCGGCAGCCAGACCGCCACGGCGTAGCTGCCGCCTTGCGCGCCGGTGACCATCAGCACCAGCTTCGCCACGGTCCAGACATGCGGTGGCCGCAGCGGCGAAAAGAGATGGCCAACCCCGACAACGGAGGTGTTGCTCTCGCGGGCGATCTTCGGTTCCTCGACATAGCGGCGGATGAAGAACACCAGGCCGGCGGGGAGGATGCCGACCCAGAACAGCGCCCGCCAAGCCAGCGTCTCGGGCAGGAATGCGAAGAACCCGGTGTAAAGCAGGGCCGCCGCACCCCAGCCGATCGCCCAGCCGGTCTGCACAATCCCCACCGCGCGACCGCGATAGCGATCGCGGATCACCTCGCCGATCAGCACCGCGCCCGCCGCCCACTCGCCGCCGAAGCCGAAACCCTGCAAGGCACGCAGCACGAAAAGCTGTGTCGCATCCTGCGCGAAGCCGCAGAGGAAAGTGAAAAAGGCGTACCACAGGACGGTGACTTGCAAGACCTTGGTGCGGCCGTACCGGTCGGCCGCCGTGCCGGCGATCCAGCCGCCGAAGGCCGAGACCAGCAACGTCACGGTGCCGAGCAGGCCGGCCTGGCCCGTCGAGATGTGCCAGAGCGACAGCAAGGTCGGGATGACGAAGCTGAAGATTTGCACGTCCATCGCATCGAGCGACCAGCCGCCGAAGCAGGCGCCCATCGTGCGGCGCTCGCGCGGCGTCAATTCGGCGAACCAGCCGAGCATCGGTTTCATTCCCCCTCGTCGTGCCGGCCGAGCGTTTCCGGCGGCACGAAGTCGCGCCACCGCCCGGGCTGCGGCGGCTGTTGCTGATAAGTCTGTAGCGCGTCGGCCGCGCGGCCGACGAGCTCGGTCGCGGTTAAACCCTTGCGGGCGAGATAGGCGTCGAGCTCGGCGATCACGTGGGTGAGCGCGCCGAAGCCCGATTGCAGCACCACCGAGGTCAGCTCCGCCGCCGAGGCGCCGGCCAGCATGAGGCGCGCCACGTCGAGCCCGCTTCGCGCGCCGTTGGTGCCGACCAGCGGCGTCGCCGGCCCCGTCACCTGCCGGGCGGTGGCCAGCCAGCGGCAGGTGATCGGCAGCGCCCAGCCGCCGCTGTAGCCGGCGGAGGTGCCCAGCACCGGGGCGAGCGTCTCGACATCGGGCAGCATCGCCATGAAACGTCCGACCATGCCGACCGCGTCGGCGCCGGCATCGCGCGCCGCCTTGCCGAGCTCGGCGAGATTGGTGCCCAGCCCCGGCAGCTTCACCCAGAGCTGCCCGTCGAACGCCGCCCGCACCCGCCCAACCAGGTGCGCCAGCCGCGCCTCGTCGGATTCGAGCAGGATCGTTCCGGGCGCGGCTTCGAGCGATTGCGGCGAGCCGATATTGAGCTCCAACACTCGGATGCCCGCCTCACCGGCGTGCCGCGCCAGCGCCACGGCCGCGTCGAGCCCAGCGGGGATGATGCTGGCAGCGACGAAGCGCTGATCGGCCATCGCCTCGCGATCCAGCTCGCCGATCGTGGCAATCCACGCCTCCGCCGATGCCTGGGTCAGCCCGGAGCGGCAGAACAACGACAGGTCGGCGCCGCCATCGTGCCATCCGGCCGCCGTGTTGTCGGGGCGGACCAGCGCGTAGTCGGCGATATCGAGCTGGCGCGCCGCCAACGCTGATTCATTGGTCGACTTCGCCACCACGCCGGCCGCGCCGGCCGCCAACGCGGCGCGTATGCCCGATGCGGTCATCACGTGCTCGCCCGAGCCGCAGATGACGGGGTTGACCAGCGCGAGTTCGCCCACCCGTGTCGCCAGCCGGCTCATGTGTCCCTCCCCGCGGTCTCTGCGAACCCGTGCGGCCGAGCATGGGCGAGGATGGCGGCTATGTGCAACCAACCACAACGCGGTCGCCGGCGCTTGCGCCCGCCGGTGCTTGCGTGCGTGGGCACTCCACCGGCAAGCTTGGCCACACGGTAGGTTCCGGGACAGGGACCGGCGAACGCGAGGGGACGCACGATGACCAATCCGATGTTGCCACGACGCGGGCTGCTGGCGGGGGTTGCCGGCGCCGGCGTGGCACTGCACGCCCCAGCGCTGCTCGGCCAGGAAAAGGCGAAATCGCGTTACGCCGGAACCACGATCCGCGGCGCCGCCTTCTCGCTGCCGTTCCACACCTACCTCAAACCGTATTTTCCGGAGTTCGAGGCGCAGACCGGCATCAAGGTGGCGTTCGATGTCCAGGCGTTCCCGGTCTACAACCAGCGCATGGACCTGGAGCTGTCCACCGGTGGCTCCAGCTACGACGTGATCAACCTCACCTTCATCTATCAGGGCCGCTGGATCGGCGCGCATTGGGTGAGCGATCTCGACGAGTTCACCTCCGACCCGAACGCCACCCCGCCCGAGTGGGACCCCGCCGACTTCGTCGCCGGCGTGCAGTCGACGATGCGCGACGCCAAGGGCCATACCTACGGCTACGGCGTCGAGGCCGGTGCGATGCTGCTCTACGCGGCGCGCGGCGACCTGATCGAGAAAGCCGGCAAGCAGTTGCCAACGACATTCGACGAGACCGTCGCGGTGTGCGAGGCGATCCACGGCAAGGACGGCACCACCGCCTGGGTCGCCGACAAGCTGCATCACTGGAACTGGCCACCATACCTGATGGGCGCCGGCGGCGGCGTGTTCAAGGCGCCGCCGAACAACCTGACACCGACGCTCGACACACCGGTCGCCGCCCAGTCCGCGCAGTGGTACGCCGACCTCATCACCCGGTTCGGCCCGCCGGGCGTGCTCTCCTACACCGACGACCAGGCGATGCAGGCGCAGCTCGTCGGGCGCTCCAACCTGCGCTCACAGTCGCTCACCTGGGGCCTGCCGCTCGCCAAGGACCCCTCCAGCAAGGTGCGCGACACCGTGCGCTACGGCATGGTGCCGAGCGGCCCCGCCGGCGAGTTTCCCGGCTCCAACTGCCACGGCTTCAGCATCCCCGCCGGCTCGCGCAAGAAGGGCGCGGCGTGGGAGTTCATCAAGTGGGCGTTGTCGAAGGAGATGCTGCTCCGCATGGTCAAGGAGCACGGCTATCCCTCGGTCTGCCGCCGCTCGGTGATCGACAGCGCCGCGTTCAAGGAGGCGCTGACCTTGAACGGCCAGGACGTCGCGGCGCTGTTCCTGAAGGTGCTCGAGCTCGGCGGCAAGACCGGTTACATGCGATACCGTGTCGTGCCGGTGTATCCGCAGGTCGGCGACAAGATCAACCGGGCCATCGAGGCGATCGCCACCAAGCAGATGTCGGCGGCCCAGGCGATGCACGAGGCGCAATCGCAATCGGTCGAGGCGATCCGCATGGGCGGCTACAAGCTCGACCTATGAGCCTCGCCGTCGCTGCCGAAACTCCGACGCGCGCGCGGGTGCGCGTCGGCAGCCAAGCGCGGCAGCGGCGCTGGTTCCTGGTGTTCTGCCTCGCCCCGTCGCTCGCGGCGTTGACCGTGATCACCTTGGCGCCGACCGCCTACATGCTGCTCGTCAGCCTCACGCCGCTCAACCTGACCAACCCGGCGACCGCCTGGAATTTTGCCCATCCGTTGGCCAATTACGCGCTGCTGTTGAGCGACGGTCGGTTCCACAACTCGCTTTGGGTGCAATTGAAACTGTCGTTCTGGACGGTGCTGCTGCAACTCGGCACCGGCATCGGCTTCGCGCTGCTGCTGAACTTGCGCTCCGGCCTGATGCAAGCGTTGCGCACCGTGTTCCTGATTCCGATGGTGTTGCCGCCGATCGTCGTCGCGATCATCTGGAAGGTGCTGTACACACCCGACATCAGCCCCGCCTGGTGGGTGTTCAAGGCGTTTGGCTGGACCGTGCCGACGCCCATCACCGACCCGGTCGGCGCGCTGCCCGCGATCATCCTGGCCGACACCTGGGAGTGGTCGCCGCTCACCATGCTGATGGTGCTGGCCGCCTTGCAGACCTTGCCCGAGGAGCTGCTGGACGCGGCCAAGGTGGACGGCGCCCGGCGCTGGCAAGCGACCTGGTATGTGGTGCTGCCGTATATCCGTGGCACCTTGATGGTGGCGGGCCTGTTCCGCCTGATCGACAGCATCAAGGCGTTCCCGCTCATTTACCTGTTGACCGACGGCGGGCCGGGCTCGGTGACCGAGGTGACCAACTATTACGCATTCCAGCAGGCGTTCAACTTCTCCTATCTCGGCTACTCCAGCGCCATCGCCGTGGTGCTGGTGGCGGCCACCCTGGTGCTGAGCTGGGTCGTCGTGCGTCTGACCGGCTGGGGTGCCGAGACATGAACCGGGCGATCGCGCACGGGCTGGCAATCGGGCTCGCCGTGCTGGTGCTGGCGCCGTTCCTGTGGCTGGTGCGGATGTCGTTCGAGACCAACGCCGACATCTTCGCCTTCCCGCCGCACCTGTGGTTTGCACCCACCCTCGACAACTACGGCGCGTTGTGGGAGGGCGAGTTCCGCTCCTCCTTCGCCAACAGCGCCGTGGCGAGCGGCGCCTCCACGTTGATCGCGATGCTTGCTGGGGTTCCCGCCGCCTATGCGCTGGCGCGGATGAAACGGCGCTCGGACACGATCAGCTTGTGGGTGATCGCCAGCCGCCTGGCGCCGCCGACCGCGTTCGCGATCCCGTACTTCCTGGTGTATCGCGACCTGAGCCTGCTCGACACCCGCACCGGCCTCATCATCATCTATCTCACCTTCAATCTCTCACTGGTGATCTGGCTGATGCGATCGTTCTTCGAGAACGCGCCGCGCGCGCTCGAGGAAGCCGCGCTGATCGACGGCGCGGGTCCGTGGCAGACCTTGCTGCGGATCGTGCTGCCGACCGCCGCCCCCGGCCTCGCGGCGACCGCGATCCTCTGCTTCGTCTACTCATGGAACGATTTCTTCTTTGCATTGATCCTGACCCGCTCGGAGGCGCAGACCGCACCGGTCGCGGTGGTGAATTTCATGAACTACATGGGCTGGGAGTGGGGCCGCATCGCCGCCGGCGGCGTGCTGGTGATGCTGCCGGTGTTGCTGTTCTCGCTCGCGGTGCGCCGCTTCCTGGTCAGCGGGCTGACCGCCGGCGCGGTGAAGGGGTGAACGAATGCGGCTGACCGAAGCGGAGCAAGCGATGCAAGCCGGTGCCGAAGGGCCGGCGCGACAATGGGCGATCGACCACCAGATCCGCGTCGGCAGCTACCTGGGTGCCGCGGATTTCGTGCCGGTGACACAAGCGCACATCATGGCCGACACGGAATCGCTCGGCGAGGCGGGTGTCGCTTGGCTCGAACGCACGGCGACGCTGCCGGAGTCGGAACGACGCG
This sequence comes from Acetobacteraceae bacterium, assembly GCA_965218045.1. Classification (GTDB taxonomy): domain Bacteria; phylum Pseudomonadota; class Alphaproteobacteria; order Acetobacterales; family Acetobacteraceae; genus CAVRCA01. The sequence goes on from CBDCJX010000008.1 coordinate 108,973, forward strand.
TGCGCATCCCGACGATCACCGATCCGCGCGGCACCGATTTCGGCGCGGCGGCGCGATTGCGGCAAGCGCCGTGGATGCTGGCGCTGGAGCGGCGGGCGATCGCCGCGTTCGAAGCACTCGGTGTGCTGATGACCGACACCTGCATCAACTACCAGACGATCATGCCGGCGGTGCGCGGCGAGCACATGGCGTATGGCGACACCGGCGTGGTGATCTACAGCAACAGCGTGCTCGGCGCGCGCTCCAACTTCGAGGGCGGCCCGTCGGCGCTGAGTGCCGGGCTGACCGGGCGCACGCCGCGCTACGGCTTCCACCTCGACGAACACCGGCAAGCGAACCTGATGGTGCGCGTCGCCTGGACGCCACGCGCGTTGCATGATTGGGGGTCGCTTGGCGGCATCGTCGGCCGGCTCGCCGGCGGGTACGCGCGGGTGCCCGTGCTCACCGGGATCGACCGCGTGCCGAGCTCCGACGAGCTCAAGCATTTCGGCGCCGCGCTGGCGAGCTACGGCTCGGTGGCGCTGTTCCACGTCGACGGGATCACGCCGGAGGCGACGCGGCTGCAAGATATCGCCGGTCCCGGCCTGCGTCCGTTGGCAACCATCGCCGAGGCGGATATCCGCGCCTTCCAGACGAGCTACGCGGATGGGATCGACAGCGTCGACGTGGTGGTGTTCTCCGCGCCGCAACTCAGCCTGATCGAGTTGCAACAGTTGGCGGACTGCCTGGACGGGCGGCAGGCACGAGTGCCGCTGCTGGCGGTCACCGCGCCGCAGGTCAAGCCCGACGCGGACCGGCTGGGCCTCACGGCGCGCATCGAGGCGGCGGGCGGCCTCGTGCTGTCGGGCATGTGTTTCTACCAGAGCTACGCGCGCGAGATGGGCGATGCGAATGGCTGGCGCAACCTCGCAACCAACTCCGCCAAGCTGACCAACATCCTCGGCGGCTACGGCTACCGTCCGGTGCTGCTGTCGATGCAAGCCTGCGTCGAGGCCGCTTGCACCGGGCGGATCGGCTGATGGCCGCGCGCGTCTTCACCGCCCGAGCGGCAATGGGTGCCCTGGTGCGCGGCTCGGCGCTCGTCGCAAAGGACGGGTTCTCCGCCCGTTACGACCTCGATCGTGTCACCGGCGTGTTCTCCCGCCCCGATCACCTGCTCGCTGGTCGCAGCTATGTCGGACGCATCCTGGTGCTCGACGTGGCGAAAGGTGGCGTCGCGACCGCCTGGATGCTGCACGAGATGGCGGCGCGCGGCGTGGCGCCGGCCGCGCTGGTGCTGAACACGGTCAACCCGATCATGGTGCAAGGTGCGGCGTTCGCCGATTTCACCATGATCTCGGGCTTCGACGTGGACATCACCGCGGTCGTGCCGGACGGTGCGATGGTCGAGATCGACCCGACCGCGCACCCGCCATGCCTCAGGCTGGTATGATCAGCCGCCGGTGAAATTCGGCCGACGCTTCTCTCCGAACGCCCACACCGCCTCCTGGTGATCCTTGGTCCGATTGGATTGCGTCTCCAGGCTGATGCTGAGGTCCATCATCGAGTGCGCGAGCTGGCGTAAGGGAATGTTGATGGTTTGCTTGGTCCAGCGGATCGAACTCATAGCACCCGCCGCCAGCCGCTGGGCCAGCCCGTAGACCTTCTCGTCGAGCTGGTCGGCGGGAACCGCATGATTGATCAGCCCGATCCGCTCGGCCTCGGCCGCACTCATGAGATCACCCGTGAGCAGATACTCCTTGGCGCGCGCAAAGCCGACGAGCTGCGGCCAGATCAGCGCGCCGCCATCACCGGCAACCAGCCCGGCATTGACGTGCGGGTCACCGATCTTGGCGTGGTCGGCGGCGATGATGATGTCGCAGAGCAGCGCGACGGTGGCACCCAGCCCGACGGCATGGCCGTTGACGCGCGCAATGATCGGCTTGTCGCATTCCAGCATGCGGAACACGATGCGCTTGGCCTCGGGCATCCCGGCATCCCAGGCGTCGAGGTCGTCGATCTTCTGCTGCATGGCGATCACGTTGCCGCCGGCCGAGAAGGCGCGCCCCGCGCCCGTGAGGACCACCACATGCACCTCCGGGTCGTCGTTGACGTCGTCCCAGATGCGCGAGAGCGCGTTGTGCATCGGCCCGGTGAAGGCGTTGAGTCTTTCGGGCGCGTTCAGGGTGATGGTCATCACTCGGTCACGCTTCTCCACCAGGACATCTTGGTAGCTGCTGTAGTCGACCGTCCTCGCCATGGCTTCTCTCTCCCTTGCTCGTCCGGTGCAGGGTTGCGCCACCCCGTCCGGTTGTCGAGGCCGCCGTTGTCGTCGCGCGGGTTGGTGCGGACCGTTGACAGAACTCGAACGCAATGATGTGATGGAGAGACAAAGCTACGCCACAACTACGCAATCCGCCATGAGAGCGGCGAGCGCGACAAACCCGCACGGGAGGGATCCATGATGGCACGCAAATCCGCGATGGTGGCGGCTGCCCTGCTACTGAGTGCCGGCTTCGGCGCCACGTCGCAGGCTCAAAGTACCAGTTCACCGGCCCAAGCTAGCAAGTCGCAAACCCAGGACACCAATTCGCAAGACATCAGACTATATGTCTTCAGCTCCGGCGCGCTCACGCTCGGCAAGGGCGCGATCCAGAACACCGCACCGATGACACCACCGATCCAGGTGCCGGTCGGCTTCTTCGTGATCAAGCATCCGAAGGGCAACGTGCTCTTCGATACCGGCAACAACGACAAGATCGTCACCGATCCGTCCTACTGGGGTGGCTCTTTCACCGCGCTTAAGCCGGTCAACACGGCGGATGTCGTGATCGAGACCCAACTACAGAAGATCGGCCTTAGGCCGGATGACATCAAATACGTCGTGGTCAGCCATATGCATCTCGATCATGGTGGCAATGTCGGCAAGTTCCCGAACTCGATCATCGTCGCGCAGAAATCCGAGATCCAGAACGCGTTCTGGCCCGAACCCGGAACCGGCGCCCCGTACATGATAGGCGATGTCATGCCGCTACGATCCCCGAACACCGACATGCCGAACGCGTTCAAGATGATCCAACTCGACGGCGATCTCGACATCTTCGGCGACGGCACCCTGGTCGTGAAGCGGTGGGTCGGGCACACGCCGGGCAGCCAGATGATGATGGTAAAGTTGAAGAACAAGGGCCCGACGATCCTGACCGGGGATAACGTGTATCTGCGCGAGAACGTCGAGAAGAACATCCTGCCGGGTGTGGCACTTGCCTATTCGCCGAGCGGCATCATGCGCGCCTATGAGTGGATCCGCTACGAGATGGCGACCGACAAGGCGGACTACATGACCGCCCACGACCCCGACGCTTACAAGGCGATGAAGAAGGCGCCTGAGTTCTACGACTGAGCTGCCGTGCCGTGAACGGACGCCGTGCCGAGCCCGTCGTGGCGGCTGCCGCGCTCGATCGTCTAACCAAACGCTACGGCGCGCATCTCGCGGTAGACGGCGTCTCGTTCGAGGTGGGACAACGCGAGGTGGTGGGCCTGCTCGGACCGAATGGTTCGGGCAAGACCACCATCCTGCGTGTCCTCACCGGCTATCTCCGCCCGAGCGAGGGAACCAGCCAGGCCGGCGGCTTCGACCTCGTGCGACAGGGGCGCGCGGCGCGCGGGCGGATCGGCTACGTGCCGGAGGACGCGCCGATCTATCCGCACATGCGGGTCGACGAGTTCCTCGCCTTCATGGGCCGGCTGCGCGGCCTGGACGGCGAAAAGCTGCGACACCGCATGGACGTGGCGCGCGAGCGCGTGGCGCTCGACGGCGTGCGATCCACCATCATCGAGCGGCTCTCGCGCGGCTATCGCCAGCGTGTAGCCATCGCACAAGCCATTCTGCACGAGCCCGAGCTCCTGGTGCTCGATGAACCGACCAACGGACTCGATCCAAGCCAAATCATCCAGCTTCGCGGCGTGATCCGCGGCCTCGCCGAGCACTGCGCCGTCATCGTCACGTCGCACATCCTGAGCGAGATCGAGCGGATCGCCGACCGCGTGGTGATCCTGCTCGACGGCCGCCTCCTCGCCGTGATCGGCATGCGCGACCTCGCCGCGTCCGGCGCTGATCTCGAAGGCGCATTCCTGGAGCTGACGGCCGGAGCGGGAAACGCCTGATGATTCTGCGCGCGCTGGTGGTCAAGGAAATCCGCGCATTGTTCGTCTCGCCCGTCGCCTACGCGATCCTCGCCGTGTTCCTGCTGCTCAGCGGCTACAGTTTCGCCGTCACGTTGATCGTCGCCAAGCAGGCAAGCTTGGTGCACATCTTCTTCCAGGCGGCGATGGAACTCGTGCTGCTGGTACCGGTGCTGACCATGCGGCTGTTCGCCGAGGAGCGGCGTAGCGGCACCTTGGAGCTGCTGCTGACCTCGCCGGCGCGCGAGATCGACATCGTGCTGGCGAAATTCGCCGCCGCGATGACCGTGCTGCTGGCGATGATCGGCCTTACCTCCACCTACGCGTTGGTGCTCGGCCTCTACGGCCAGCCCGATTGGGGGCCGGTCTATAGCGGCTATCTCGGGTTGATCCTGCTTGGCGGCGCGCTGGTCTCGCTTGGGCTCGCGGTCTCCGCGCTCACCACCAACCAGATCGTGGCGGCGGTGACGTCCTTGGGTCTGTTCGGCATCCTCTGGGCGATCGACTCGCTCGCCGCGCTGCTGCCGCCGCCCACCGACAACTGGTTTCTCGGCCTCTCCCTGCTCGCACGCTTCACGCCCTTCGCGGTGGGCGCGATGTACACCTCCGATTTCGGTTTCTTCGTCGCCCTCATCCTGCTTGGCCTCTTCCTCACCGTGCGTGCCCTGGCAAGGCGCTGAACCATGGACGAGCACCAGATCGAGCTCGAACCGCTGCTCTGGGCCGCCGGCTGGCTCGCCGCGATGCTGGCGCTGTTCTGGGCGGGACTTCGGCTGCCGCTGCAAACCTGGCTCGGTCGTTGGCAGCACTGGCTCTACACCGGCGGGGTGGTCATCGTCGGCGTTGTTGTCTGCGTGCTCGCCACTGTCGCGCTCACCTTGCATGACACTCACATCGACCTCACGCGCGAGAAGATCTACACCCCCTCGGCCGCCGCGATGCGCGTGGTGGAGCGGCTCGATCGACCGGTCGGGGTCACATATTTCTATCACTCGCAGGACCCGGCCGCGCGACGCACGCGCGACATCCTCGAAGTGATGCAGCGACGCAATCCGCTGTTCCGTTTGACCGCGATCGATCCCGACAAGGAGCCGACGCTCGCGCGGACCAACGGTATCCGCATCTACAACGCCGCGATGATCGAGGCCGAGGGTCGGCGCGTGCTGGTGCAGAGCACCGACGAGGCCGAGATCGCGCTGGGAATCCAACGCGTGCTGCGTCAGCGAGTGATCAGCGTCTGCTTCGTCGAGGGCCACGGCGAATTGCCGATGAACAATTTCGAGTTCCACACCCATCTCGAGGGCGTGGCGGGCCATAGCCACGATGACGCCGCATCGAAGCTGGTGCAGATGGCGGGCCACGGTGTCGGGCGGTTTCGCCGCGCGCTCGAAGCGCAGGGTTACGAGACCCGCCAGCTCATCCTCGCCACAAGCGCCGAGGTCCCCGCCGATTGCACGCTGCTCATCACGGCGAGCCCACGCACGACGTTCCTGCCGGCGGAAAGCACGGCGTTGCGGACCTACTTGCAGCACGGCGGGGCCGCGTTGTTTCTGTTCGATCTCGGCTTCGTGCTGGAGCCGGGACTGGCACGACTGATCGAAGATCTCGGTGTCCGCCCCGAGCAACAGGTCGTGGTCGACCCGCTGAGCCATTACATGACCGATCCTGAAATGGTGGCGGTCACCGGCTACGATCCGCATCCCATCACTCGCTCCACCTCGCTCACCTTCTATCCGGGTGTCCGGCCGCTGAGCCTCACCAAGCAAGCGAGCGATGTCCACGCGACACCGTTGCTGTTGAGCAGCCGCGACAGCTACACCCGCGAGGTCGAGCCGGTCGCGAGCCGCGAACCCGGTGGCCAGCTAGCGTTGGCGAGCACGACTTCGGCGGCCTTGCTGCCATCGGTTGGGCCGCGCGTGCTCGGCGTCGCCGTCGAAGGCGTTCTTGCAAGCGGCGATCGACCGCTTCGCGCCGTGGTGATCGGCGACGGCGACTTCGCCAGCAATTCGTTCTTTCCCTACATGGCGAATAGCGACCTGCTGCTGTCGGCGGTCCGCTGGCTCGCGCGCGAGGAGCGCACCACCGCCGTTGCCACACGTATTCCGGTCCCGCCGCTGCTGCTGCTGACACAAGCACAGGCGCGCGGCGTGTTCGCCCTGGTCGTCGGTCTGCTGCCGCTCTCGGTGATCGCACTTGGCGGGCTGGTGTGGTGGCGGCGTCGATGAGCGACTGGCGGCGTCTCGCCGCTCCGATCGCCGCAATGCTCGCGCTCGGCTATCTCGGGGCGATGGTGGTGAGCGGCGCGCAGCCGGTGCAGCGCCAGTTCGTCGCATTCGAAGCCAAGGGTCCGCTGAAGACGCCGCCCGAGCGGATTCGCAGGGTTGAGCTGGTCCGGGCGGATAGGCGCGTGTCCTTGCGCCGGCGAGGCGAGAATGGCTGGACCATGCCCGGTGGCGGCGAGATCGACACAGCGATGGCTAAACGTATCAGTATGGCTGTCGAAATGATGCACAACTCCGGCCCGGTGCGCGATATCCCGCCCGGCGAGCTGCAAGGCGCCGATCCCGCCGCGTTCGGGCTCGATCGGCCGCGCGTGACTGCCAGGTTCTATGAGTCAAGCACCGATCCAGTGCTCTCCGTCCAGTTCGGCGGACGCAATCCCGACGAGTTCCTGCAATACATGCGGATCGACGGCGACGATCATCTCTATCTGATGTCCCGCTTCATCGGTGAGGCGTGGGCGGGCGCATTTGATGGAAGCCTGCAACGATGAAGCGCGCGGCCATCGCTCTCGTGCTTGTCCTGACCGGGTTGATCGGGGGAGCGCACGCGCACACCTCGGGCACGACCGGCTTTGCCGCGATAACGGTGCAGGGACAGACCGTCCGCTACGCCCTGACACTCAGCATCGAGGCGCTGCAAGCCGCTTCGACCAAACCGATCGGCGATTTCAATGCCCTCGACGGGATGGTTGCGCGGCAGGTTGTGGTGAGTGCCAACGACACGCAGTGCGCCCCGGTGCCGGGCGCCGTCCAGCCGCCCTCGCCCACCCGGCCAACAATCGTGGTCACGGTCGATTATGCTTGTGCTGGTCCAATACGCACGTTGGCGCTGACCGACAACTTGTTCGACGTGCTTGGCCGCGATCACCACACCCTCGCCACCATCGAGTGGCCGAACGGCCGCGAGCAGTTGGTGTTTGAGCCGGATCACCGGCAAGCGCGCCTGGCACTGGCTGGGCCAACGGAGGGCGCGCCCGAGAGTGGGACGGCGCAAAGCGGCCCGGTGGCGTTCTTCCATCTCGGCGTCGAACATATTCTCACCGGATACGATCACATCCTGTTCCTGTTCGCACTGGTCTTGCGCGGCGGACGCCTCGGTTCCCTGCTCGGCATCGTCACCGCCTTCACCATCGCGCACAGCATCACGCTCGCCTGCGCCGTGCTCGGCGTTGTTGTTGTCCCCTCGCGGATCGTCGAGCCGGTGATCGCGCTTTCCATCGCCTATGTCGCGCTCGAGAACATCTTCCGAAAGCGCGCTGCCTCGCGCCGCTGGGTGGTGAGCTTCGTGTTCGGCCTGGTGCACGGTTTCGGCTTCGCCGGGGCGCTGCTGGAACTCGGCTTGCCGAAGGGAGGGCTGGTGAGCTCGCTGTTGTTCTTCAATCTCGGCGTCGAAGCTGGTCAAGCGGTGATCGTCGCCTTGCTGTTCCCGGCCCTGTTCTGGCTCGGTCGTTTCGCCTGGGAACGCCGCGCGGTGACTGCGCTCTCGGCGGTGGTGTTCGTCGCGGCAACGGCGCTGCTGTTTCAGCGGGTGCTGTTCCCCGAAGCGATGGCGTCGCCAGTCCCCACCTACGCCACCTTGGGAAGCACCACCCCCGAGGCGTCGAACGCGCTGAACAGCCGGTCCTGATCGGCCGCGCTCAACGGCAGATGCGGTGGACGGATGTTGTGCCAGATCGCATCACCAGTGTGGCGCGCCACGAGCGCTTTCAAACCGGGGATCAGCGGCACCGTGGTCACCGCACGGCGAACCGCGCTCAGCCTGGTCTGCGCGTCGGCGCCGGAGGGCTGGTCCCAGCCGCCATAGACCAGCGCGCCAACCGTGCTGCTGACATTGGCCGCCGCGGTGATGCAGCCGGCACCGCCCGCTTTCAAAATCTCGTGCAGCCCATCGTCATACCCGACATAGACCTCGAACCCGTCGGCGGCGAACTCGCGCACCATGGCGAGGCTGTTGGCGAAATCGCCGCTGCTGTCCTTGGCACCCTTGATCACGCCCGGGAACGCCCGCAGCAGCCGCGCGATCAGATCGAGGCCGAACGGCACCGCCGATTGTTGCGGAAAATGATAAAGATAAATGCGCGCCTCGCCGCCGGTGCGCTGCACCAGCTCGCTGAAATAGGCGAACAATCCGTCGTCGCTCGGGTTCTTGTAGAAAAACGGCGGCAGCACCAGCACGGCGCGGCAGCCGAGCTCGGCGGCGCGCCGGGTGAGCAATACCGTGTCGGTGAGCGCCGGCGTGCCGGTGCCTGGCAGCAAGCGAGCCGCCTCGACGCCGCGCTCGATCAGCCCCTCCAGCACCGCGATCCGCTCGCCAACGCCGAGGCTGTTCGCCTCGCCGGTAGTGCCAAGCACGCCGAGCCCGTGACAGCCATTCGCCAGCAGCCAGCGGCAATGCGTCGTCAAACGCGCTAGATCCGGCGTGAGGTCGTCGCCCAGCGGCGTCAGCACAGCGGCGTTGATCCCGCCGAACAAAGCGTCCCGCATCATCGCTTGCTCCCCTTGGACGACCGACGAGCCCGCGAGGCGCGGCCCGGCCAGTCGACGATGTAGTATTCCAGCGGCCCCGCGAGTCGCTCGCTGACGGCGCGGCCGCGCACCGATATTCCGGCCGCGTGTACCGTGTTCGGGTCGCCGGAGACGAGCGGGTGCCACCACGCCAGCCCCTTGCCTTCGGCGACGCGGCGATAGCCGCAGGTGGGCGGCAGCCAGTCGATCTCGCGCACTTCCTCGGCGGTCAGGTTCACGCAATCGGGAATGCGGCGCGCGCGATTGGCATAGTCGGAGCAGCGGCAGCTTCCAAGGTGGAGCAGCCGGCACGCGACATTGGTGAAGGCGATCGCCTCGGTCTCGTCATCGCGCAGCTTGTGCAGGCAGCAGCGACCACAGCCGTCGCACAGCGACTCCCACTCGTCGCGGCTCATCGCTTCGAGCGGCTTGGTCTTCCAGAACGGCGTGCGCTTGGACATGGCCGCCAGCCTAGAGCAGCGTCAGGCAAAGTGGAATTGCGCGACGCTCAATCCGGCCCCCGATCCTACGCCGCCTGGCGACGTTCATGTTCCCGCAGGAATGGGCGGAGCGAGGCGCCGCCGAGGCGCGGACCGTGGGTGTGCAGGTGGCAGGCGGCGATGCCTCCGCCGGCGATCGGTATCAGCGGCGGCGGCTCGCGAGCGCAGATATCCATTGCGAAGGGACAGCGCGTGCGAAAGCGGCAGCCGCTCGGTGGCGCGAGCGGGCTCGGCAGGTCGCCGCCGAGGATCAGCCGCTCGTCCGCTTGCTGACGGTCGGGATCGGGGAACGGCACCGCCGCGACCAGCGCGGCCGAGTACGGATGGCCAGGCTCGTCGTAGACGCGGGCGCTCGGACCCTGCTCGATGATCTCGCCGAGATACATCACCGCGACGTTCGGGCTCATCAGCCGCACCACCGCGAGGTCGTGCGCGATGAACAGGAAGGCGGTGCCGGATTCCGCCTGCGTGCGGGTGAGCAGGTTGAGGATCTGGCTCTGCGTGGAGACGTCGAGCGCGCTCACGGGCTCGTCGAGCACCAGCAGATCGGGATGCACCATCATGGCGCGGGCGATGGCAATGCGCTGGCGCTGACCGCCGGAGAATTCGTGCGGATAACGCGGGATGAAGCGCGTGTTGAGGCCGACCTGATCCAGCATCCGCTCGACCTGCCCGCGCCGCTCGTCGCGGCCAACGTCGGTGTGGACGATCAGCGGCTCCTCGAGCAGCTGGCCGATGGTCATCGAGGGGTTCAGCGACGAGTACGGATCCTGGAACACCATCTGCATCCGACGCCGCAACGCGCGCAGCTCGCGTCGCCCGAAGGTGGTGAGCTCGACATCGCCGAGCCGTATCGAACCCGATTCGTGCGGGATCAGCCGCAGCACGGCGAGGCCGGTGGTCGACTTGCCGCTGCCGGATTCGCCGACGAGGCCCAGGGTCTCCCCGGCCGGGATGGTGAAGGACACGCCGCCGACCGCGTGCAACTTGCGCCGCCTGCCGACCGCGTAGGTGACGTGCAGGTCCTTGACGGTGAGGCAGGGCGTCGTCATGCCACGCGGCGCTCCGTACTGAGATGCAGCAACGCCGGCTGCACCGCCTCGCTGCGGGCGCATCGCACGAGCGCCGGCCCGTTCGCACGCAGCGGCACCGACTCGGCGGCGCACAGATCGGGCACGGCGAAACCGCAGCGCGGATGGAAGCGGCACCCCTGCGGCCAGGCGTGCGCCTGAGCGACGGCGCCGGGAATCGCGAACGGCGGCTGCCCACGCGCGAGCGCCACCTGCGGCATCGCTTCGAGCAGGCCCGACGTGTAGGGATGGCGCGGATTGCGAAACAGCTCCGCGACCGGCGCGGCCTCGACCGCTTGTGCCGCGTACATCACCACCACGCGGTCGGCGATCTCGGCCACCACGCCAAGGTCGTGCGTGATGAACAGCACCGACATCGCGCTGTCACGCCGCAGGTCCTTCATCAATCGCAACATGCGCGCCTGGATCGTGACGTCGAGCGCCGTGGTCGGCTCATCGGCGATCAGCAGTTTGGGGTCACAGGCGAGCGCGATCGCCATCATCACGCGCTGCCGCATCCCGCCGGAGAACTGATGCGGGTATTCGTCGGCGCGGGTCGCCGCCGACGCGATGCCGACGCGGTCGAGCATCTCCACGGCGCGTTCCCGGGCCGCCTGGTGCGACGCGCCACGATGACGGCGGACCACCTCAGCGATCTGCTCGCCCACCGTGTAGGCGGGATTGAGGCTCGACATCGGCTCCTGGAAGATGAAGCCGATCTGGTTGCCGCGGATACGGTTCAGTCGCCGCGTGGAGAGACCGACCAGCTCGTTGCCATCGAAACGCACGCTGCCCGAGCGAATTCGCCCGCCCTTGGCTTGCACCAGCCCGACAGCGGCCTGCATCGTCACGCTCTTGCCCGAGCCGCTCTCGCCGACGACGCAGACCAGCTCGTTGCGGCCGACATCGAGCGAAACGTGGTCGACGACAGTGAGATCGCCGCCGGGCGTGGGGAACTGCACGACCAGGTCGCGGATGGCGAGGACCGGTTCCTCCATGCGTCAGCTGCCCGCGCGGCGGACGCGGCCGACGCTGTCGCGCAGCCCGTCGCCGATCAGGTTGAAGCACAACACGGTGACCGAGATGATCACGCCGGCGGCGATGGTCGGCACCGGCGATTGCGCAAGATAGGGGAACGCGGTGCCGAGCATCGCGCCCCAGCTCGCCTGCGGCGGTTGCGTGCCGAGGCCGAGGAAGCTCAGTCCGGCCTCGGCCAGTAGCGCATGGCCCATCAGCACCGTGGCTTGCACCACCAGCGGACCGGTGATGTTGGGCAACACATGACGCGTGATGATGCGCGCATCCGAGCATCCGGTGGCACGCGCTGCCTGCACGTAGACCTCCTCGCGCACCGAGAGCGTGGAGCCGCGCACCACGCGCATGATGCGCGGCGCGTAGACCAGCCCGATCGCGGTCATCGCGTTGGTCAGGCTCGGGCCGAGCAGGCCGACGATCACCACCGCCAGGATCAGCGCGGGGAAACTCATCAGCGCATCGTTGAAGCGCATGATGATTGTGTCGACCCAGCCACCGACATAGCCGCTGATCAGGCCGAGCGGCAAGCCGATGGCAAGTGCGATGGACACTGCCTGCACGCTTGCCAGCAGCGAGAGGCGGCCGGCGAACATCAGCCGGCTCAGCACATCGCGCCCGAGATCGTCGCTGCCGAGCAGGTAGTTGGCGTTCGGCGGCTTGAGGATGTTGCGCAGCGAGCTGCGCGCCGGATCATGCGGCGCCAGTTGGGACGCGAACACCGCCGTCAACACGATCATCAGCAGCACGATCAGCGAGACCAGGGCGACGCGGTTGCGCGCGAAACGACGCAGGAAGCCGCTCGGCGGTGGCAGGGTGATCGCTGGCGCGGGAACGCCGATCGGATGGCCGATTGCTGCCTGGCTCATGTGGCGCGCACCTTGGGATCGAAGTAGCCGTAGGACATGTCGACCAGCATGTTGACGATCAGCACGACGACGGCGGTGATGAGGGCGATGCCGAGCAGCAGCGGCACGTCGCGCAGGAACACCGCGCGGACGGCGAGCTGGCCGACGCCGTTGATGTTGAAGATCTGTTCGATGATGACAGTGCCGCCGAGCAGACGACGGATCTGCAGGCCGAGCACGGTCACCACCGGGATGGCGGCGTTCTTCAGCCCGTGCTTGAAAATGACGGTGAGGGTCGAAAGTCCCTTGGCGCGCGCGGTCTGGATGTAGTCGCGGGCGAGCACGTCGCGCAGGGCGCCGCGCACCTGGCGGGTGAGTTCGGCCGCAACACCGAGGCCGAGTGCCAGCGAAGGCAGGATCAGTCGCACCGCCCATTCCAGCGGATCGTTGAAGAACGGCACGTAGCCGGTCGCCGGCAGCAAGCCGAGTTCGAGCGCGAAGACCAGCACCAGCAACAGGCCGATGAAGAACTCCGGTGCCGCGATGCCGAGCGAGGTGGTGAACACCGTGAGACGGTCGATCCAGCTGTCGCGCTGCACGGCGGCGAGCATCCCGAGCGGGATGGCGATGACGAGCCCGACCAGGGTGGCACCCGAGGCGAGCGAAAGCGTGATCGGCAGCCGCTCGAGAATCAAGGTCGTGACCGGACGGCCGCTGGTGAAGGACTTGCCGAGATCGCCCTGCACCACCGCGACAGCCCAATGCCAGAACTGTACCGGCAGCGGCGCATTGAGGCCGAGCCGTTCGCGCGTCGCCTCGATCGCTTCGTTGGATGCGTTCTCGCCCGCGACCACCGCCGCCGGGTCGCCCGGCGTGAGGTGGATCATCAGGAAGGTGATGAGCCCGACCAACACCAGCATCGGCACCGTGCTCAGCATCCGCCGGCCGATGAAGGTCAGCGTGTTCACTTGCAATTCGCCCCGATACGGACGTCGTTGAAGCGCTCGTCGCCGGCGGGCATGTAGCCTTGCAGGTTCTTGATGCAGTCCGGCCGATAGGCGTAGACGGTCGCGCGCGTGATGACGGGGATATTGGCGACCCCCTCGGAGATCTCGCGCGAAACCGCGAGCAAGGCTTCGAGACGCTTCGGGTCGGTCGGGCTCAGACGCTTGGCGACGCCGAGCAGCTCGTCGATGCGTGGGCTGACCACGCCACCGGGATTGACGGTGCCGCCGGTGCCGACGATCTGGGCCAAGCCCTCGACCGCGTCGCCGCGACCGCCGTTGCGCCCCATCATGATGTCGCCGCGCGGCGTCGGCCGCGAGAACTGGGTGTATTGCGACACGTCGATCACGTCGTATTTCAGCCGGATGCCGATTTCGGCCCACATGCCCTGGATCGCCTCCGCGAGCTGCCGGTATTCCGTTGTATTGAGCAGCAGGATGGTGACATCGAGACCATCCTTGAAACCGGCCTCGGCGAGCAGCTTGCGCGCCTTGGCCTGGTCGAACGGGTAGCGTTTGTCGAGTTCGGGAATGTAGAACGGCGAGGTGGTGGCCCAGAGCTGCTCGGTCGGGCGGGCGGTGCCGTAGCTCATCGCCTCGGCGATCGCTTCGCGATCGATCGCGTGCATCATCGCCTGCCGCACCCGGACATCCTTCAAGCCCGGACGGGACACGTTGAGGTAGATGTCCCACAGCGCGTTCTTTTCGATGACCTGAACCGTGAGGCCCTTCGATTTCGCCTCCGCGATCTGCCGCGGTTCGATCAAGGCGATGGTGGCCTGCCCCGAGGCCACCGCGTTGAACCGCGCGCGGGAGTCGGGGACGTAATGATTGTCGAACCCGGCCGGCCGCCCCTCGATGCCGCCCCAATAACTGTCGAAGCGGACCATCTGAGTCTTGATGTTGGCCTCGAAGTTCATGACCTTGTAAGGACCGGCGCCGATCGGCTTGAGGTTCGAGCCGAACACACCTTCGCTAAGAACCGCGGGACTGATCATCATCCCGGCGTTGTACGCGAGGCGGAACGGGATCTGTCCGTTGGGTTCGTTGAAGGTGAGCTTCACGACGTCATCGCCGATCGTCTCGACCGCGGTGATCCGCCTGAACGTGTCGGCCATGGTGTTGCCCGCACGACCGCCGAGCGAGGCGCTGCGTTCGAAGTTGCGCTTGACGGCGGCGGCATTGAACGGCGTGCCGTCATGAAACGTCACGCCGTGGCGGAGTTTGAGGGTGAGGCCCTTCAGGTCGGGCGCGACCTCCCACGATTCCGCCAGGCCCGGCGTGAGATTGCCGGCCTGATCGTAGCGGATCAGCGTGTCGTAGATCGCCAGCAACGATTCATGTGAGTAGCTGCTGCCGTTCTGCGGCTCCGCCGGGTCGAGCGTCGCGTTGCCGGATGAGTCGAAATAGACGATTGTTCCGCTGGTGTTGTACGCCTGCTCGGCCGCCTTGGCCGTTACGCCACTGAGACCGATCACGGCGAAGGCGAGCATTACCAGCCAGGATTTCATTCCCGCCTGCATTCGGTTTCCCCCCTGGGCCACTTCCGTTGCCCGGAGGAGAGGGTGCCGTGACTGGCCGTTCCTGTCCACAATCCTGTGCATCCGATCTATCCGAGGCGCGCGTCTTCTGCGAACGTGCACAGAAGAAATCTGGCCAGGTGGGAGAAACGAACGACATGCGCAACCGCGCGACACGCAGATTGAGCATGGTGGCCGGGGCATTCCTCGCCGTTCTGACGGTGCCGAACCCGGGCTGGGCGGCGGAGGGCAATCCGAACGCCACGATCGTGTTCTATGACGCGGTGGGAAACGAAACGCTCGATCCGGCGCACCCGCAAAGCAACAGCAGTTTCGCGCAAGACGTCCTGCTGGCGATCTACGACCCGCTGATCCGGCTCAACGATCGCGGCGAGCCCACGCCGGGCTTGGCGGAATCGTGGAGCTACAACGCCGATCTCACCGAATTCACCATGACTTTGCGCAAGGGCGTGGTGTTCCACGACGGGGCCAAGCTGACAGCGGATGCGGTCAAGCGGAACCTGGAGCGGAGCATCGCACTGGGCAATCGCGCGGGCACGTCGATCATCGAGACGGTCAAGCTGATCGACTCGGTCGAGGCCGTCGGCGACAATGTCGTCAAACTGAAGCTGAAGCGGCCAAACGGCCAGCTGGAATACTGGCTCGGCTTCGTCGGCGGCCTGATGATCAGCCCCAACTCGCTGACCGAAGGCGCCTTTGGCGTGAGCTTGAAGCCGGTTGGCGCCGGACCGTTCAAGGTGGCGTCGTTCGAATCGAACGTGAGGACCAAGACTGTCCGCTTCGATGCGTATTGGGGCGGCACGAAAGGCCGCGCCGCCGGATTCGATCACCACTACGTCCCGGACGGACGCGCGCGGATCAACGCGTTGCGATCCGGTCAGGCCAACGTCGTGCTGATCGATCCCAGCCAGATCCCCGAGGCGAAGTCGGCGGGGTTGCAGGTGCAGATCAACGAGAAGAACGGCGTCTGGGACATCTACCTCAACCTGTCGCGCAAGGGGATCTCGGATGTGCGGGTGCGTCGGGCGCTGATGTACGCGATCGATCGGAAAGCCTTGGCGGACGCGCTGACCTACGGCGCTTCCAAACCCACCCTGCAACTGTTTTCCAGCGCCTCGCCGGTCTACGACAAGGAGCTCGACACGATCTTCCCATTCGACCAGGCCAAGGCGCGCAGCCTGCTGGCCGAAGCCGGCTTCAAGAACGGCATCGAGATTACCCAGCTGCTGCTGAACACCTCCGAATACCGCCGGCTTGCCGAGGCGCTGCAGGCGATGCTGGGCGAAGTTGGTATCACCTTGAAATTCGACACGGTCGACGCCTCGCAATTCCCGCTGTTCCGCCGGCCGCCCGGGCGCGGCGATATCCTGATGGCGCGATGGGGTGGCCGGCCCGATCCGCTACAGGTGTTCCAGGAGCTGGTTGCAACCGGGGCAGCCTACAATCCGGTCGGTGTTGCCTCACCTCGGATCGACACCCTGATCGCCGAAGCCGCACGTTTGGCGCCCGACAATCCGAAGCGTCTCAAAACCCTGCATGAACTCTCGCGGGTCGTCATCGAAGATGTCGCCAACGTTCCGATCATGACGCGATCGAACGTGTACGCGTATCAGCCGGGGTGCATCCTGAACCTGACGCCGTATCTGGCGACAGGCGACGATCGGTTCAACGACGTGCTCGTCGGCACTGGCTGCCAATGAGCCCGGACGCTCACAGCGCCAGCAGCTTGTCGGCCAGCGCCTTGTTCTCGCGTAGCTCGCGCGATGGACCCGAGTGACGGACGGTTCCCTTCTCCAGCACGTAGACGCGGTCTGCAAGTGCGAGGGAGAACTCGACGCCTTGTTCGGCCAGCAGGATGGTGAGGCCGCCTCGCTTGAGTTCGCCGATCTTGTCCAGCAGCATTTCGACGACCAGCGGCGCCAAGCCCTCGGACGGCTCGTCCAGTAGCAGCAGGTCCGGGTTGGACAGCAGGGTTCTTGCGATCGCAAGCATCTGCTGCTCGCCGCCAGACAGATAACCGCCCATGCGGGTGCGCATGCTGGCAAGCTGGGGAAACAGGTCGAACGCCGCCTCGATCGTCCAGTGGCCTCTACGGCCAGCGGCACGGCCGGCGACGTCGAGGTTCTCCCAGACGGTGAGTTCGGCGAAGATGCGCCGATCCTCCGGCACTAGGCCGATGCCGGCGCGCGCGATGCGGTACGGCGGCCAGCCGGTGATGTCCTTGTCCTTCCAGACGATCCGACCTTGTTGCGGCGCCACCAGCCCCATGATCGAGCGGATCGTGGTGGATTTCCCAACACCGTTCCGGCCGAGCAGGCCGACACACTCGCCGGCATTGATTTGCGCGGTGATGCCGAACAGCACCTTGCTGAGCCCGTAAGCGGTGTGGATGTTTTCCACCGCCAGCAGCGCGGTCATCGGTCGGCTCCCAGATAGATGCGGCGGACCTCGGGGTCCGCGCGCATCTCGGCTGGCGTGCCCTCCGCGATCTTGCGGCCCTGGTGCAGCACCGCGATCTTTTGCGCGATGGAGAAGACGACCTCCATATCGTGCTCGGTGAACAGCAGGGTCAGTTCGCGCTCTCCGGCGATGCGCTCCAGCAAGCTGATCGCTTCGTGCGTCTCGACGGCCGACATGCCGGCGGTGGGTTCATCCAGCAGCAGCAATGCGGGGTCCGATGCCAGGGCGAGGCCAAGCTCGAGCTGCTTCTGGTTGCCGTAGGACATAGTGCCGCCGATCGAGGTGCGCTGATCCAGCAGCCCGATCGACTGCAGCAGGGCTTCCGTCTCGCTCCGGTAGAACCGGTCCGACCGCGACCAGAAATTCGCACCGCGACCACGGTGAGCAAGGTAGGCCGCCTGCACGTTCTCGAACACCGTGAGCTTCGGGAAGATATTCGTACGCTGGAAGGAACGTCCCATTCCGGCACCGCAGATCTTGTGCGGCGCGATGCCGGTGATGTCGTTGCCCTGCAGCAGAATGCGGCCGGTATCAGGGCGCAGATGGCCGGTGATCAGATTGAAGAAGGTGGATTTGCCGGCGCCGTTGGGGCCAATGACCGCGGCGATCTGCCGACGTTCGATTGTAAGGCTGACAGCGGAAACCGCCGCGAATCCGGAGAATGTCTTGCTGACGTTATCGACGTCGAGCACCGCCTCGGCCTCCCGGTCGTGCGCGCAATCTCGTCAGACCGGCATCGAGCGCGCCGACCAGACCGCCCGGAAACGCGAACAGCAACACCAGAAGAATGCTCCCCAGCACCAGCGGCCAATATTGGGTGTAGGACGTGATCTGCTGGTTCAGGATCACCAGCATCGCGGTGCCGACCGCCGGCCCCCAGAAGTGGCCCATGCCACCCAGGATGGTCATGATCAGCACCTCGGCGGATTTCGGCCAGAACAGGAAGTCGGCGAAGACACCGCGATTGAAGATGCCGAACAGTCCACCGGCGATACCGGCGAAACCGCCCGAGATGACGAAGGCCGCCAACTGGTAGGCCCGAACGTTGACGCCGATGAACGCGGCACGCTCCGGGTTTTCCCGGATCGTCGTGAGCATGCGCCCAAAGGGCGACACGGTGATCCGGTGCAGCGCGGCGATGCACAAAGCGACGACCGCCAGCGCCACCATGTAGAAATAATCGCCGATGCGGAAACCATTGAGGCCCGGGATCGCGGACATCCAGTCGAGCTCGGGATACGGGATGCCGGAGATGCCCTGGTCGCCGCCAGTCAGTTCATTCCACTGAAAGCATATTGCCCAGACGATCTGGGCAAACGCCAAGGTTAGCATCGAGAAATAGATCTTCGTCAGGCGCACGCAAAAGAAGCCGAACACCATCGCGAATCCGGCGGCGATCAGACCGCACGCGGGCAGCGCAATCACGAAGGGAACGCCGAGTTCCTTCATCAGCAGGCCGCAGCCGTAGGAACCGAGGCCGAAATAGGCGGCATGACCGAACGATGCCAAGCCGGTGGTACCCAGCAGCAGGTTATAGCTCGTTGCGAACAGCGACAGGATGATGATCTGGGTCGCGACGAACGTGTCGTATCGAGAGCCGATCCACGGGATGGCCAAAGCGATCAGCAAGACGATCAAGGTCCATGGAATACGGCGGGTCATCGCAGGGGCCTCCCGAGCAGGCCCCAGGGTCGGACGATCAGGATCACCGCCATCAGCGCGAAGACCGAGAAGATCGAGAAGCGGGGGAAGATCAGGATGCCGAAGGACAACACCTGACCGTAGATCAGTGCGCCCAGGAACGTGCCCCAGAAGGAGCCTAGGCCGCCAATCACCACGACGATGAAGGCTTCGACGATGATCTCCACGTCCATGCCGGGCACGATGCTCTTGATCGGCGTGACCAGCGCGCCCGCCAAGCCGGCGAGGAAGCAACTGACGACGAAGACGCCGGTGTAGAGCCAACCGACATTGGCGCCGAGCGCCCCCAGCATCTCCCGATCCATCGCGGCGGCACGGATCATGCGGCCGACCCAGGTGCGGGTCAGAATGAGCCACACGCCGACCGCGATCGCGCTGCCGACAACCATTACAAACAGATTGTACACCGGTAGCAATGTGCCGAGAACGGTGATGCTGCCGTCCAGAACCGACGGCCGGGAAACCGAGAGCTGCTGTGTACCCCAGGTGATTCTGGCGACGTCGCCCAGGATCAGCACGAGCGCATAGGTGAACAGAAGCTGGTACAGTTCCTCCTTATCGTAGAGATAGCGGAACATCACGCGCTCGATGACGCCGCCCAGCAGCGCGATCGCGAGAGCGGCGATCAGAACTGCCGGCCAGAAGCCTAGCTGGCTCGGGCTCAGCCACTCGACCACCTGCCAAGCGGTGTAGGCGCCGAGCATGTAAAAGGTTCCGTGCGCGAAATTGAGCACGCGTAGCACGCCGAACACGAGCGACAGACCCGAGGCGACCAGGAACAAGAATATCGCCGTGGTGAGGCCGCTCAAGAATTGGCTGAACAGGAACTCCGTTGCCATGGCGGATCGGCCTTCCGTCTCGGGCTGGCGCTGCTACGCGACGCTTCAGTCCATGAACGGGGTCGGGTCGGTATAATGCACATTCTCCATGACCGCGAACGGGTAGGCCGAGGTCTTGACCAGCTTGCCCCAGAACTGACCACGATTGGCGGTGTGGTCCTTGGCGCGGATGGTCTGCGGGCCGATCGGCGTTTCGAACGTCATGCCGGTCATGGCTTTCGACACCGCATCGGCCTTGATGCTGTTCGCCTTTCTGATGCCAGCCACCAGAGCCTCGACGCCGGTATAGCCCATGATCGCCCAAGAGGAGCCGTACTCGTCGTTGAGATAGGCCCGGATTGCGGCGGTGAACTTCTTGTGCACCTCCGGGGCATCGGGCCAGATTACCGGATCGTACGTATTGGCGACGATGCCGACCGGGTAGTCCGCGCCGAGCGAGCGGGTCATTTCAAGCGACCCGGTCTCTCCGGCGCCGATAAATTTGTATTTGATCGCGTCGAAATACCCCAGCGGCTTGCCCTGCTTGATCATGCTGGCGAAATCCCCGGCGTAGACCGCGCTGAACACCGCATCTGGCTGCTTGCTAAGCTGAGCGGTAATAAACGGCGCGAAATCGGCCTGGCCGAGCTTGGGCCACTGCTGATCGACGATCTCCACCTCCGGCTTGAGCCGTTTCAGCAGCACCGAGAAGGCCGTCATGATGTCGCGGCCGTACGCGTAATCAGGCGCGATTGTCGCAACGCGCTTCACGTCCCACTTCGCCATCAACGAGGCTGCGGTCCGGCCCTCGATGTCGGTCGTGGAGGCGGTGCGGAAAATGTAGGGGTGGAGATGCGCGGCGTCGGTGAGCTGGATCGTCTTGGCCGTTGGCGCGACCATGAGGATCTTGTTCTCCTTGGCGATGGTCGAAACCGCGGGTGATTCGGCGGATGTAAAGGTGCCGACGATGAAGTCGACACCGTCCTTCAGGATCAGTTCCCGCGCCACGCGAACCGACTCGTCGGCGCTGCCCTTGCTGTCGCGGGGCAGCAGCTCGAGCTTGCGACCAAGCACGCCACCGGCGGCATTGATCTCCGCCACGTACATCTCGGCGCCCTTAGCGATGGGCTGACCGTACAACGCGCCCGGCCCCGACAGCGCCATCGGCATGCCGATCCTGATGGCATCCGCCGCCGCCCGCGCAGCGATCGGTGCAAGCACCGAGGCCGCAGCGCCAACCAACACGTCTCGACGACGCATCGTACCCCCCACAAGTCATTTTTCTGTGTCTTGCTTGTTTTGTAGCTGGGTTTCGGCCTGTGGGACAATAGGCCGTGAGGGTGCTTGCCAGCATCACCCGCGCCGGCCGCCGACGCGCGGATGCGCCCGACGTGTTTCGCGTTGGCTACTTCGCCGGCTCGGCGGGCAGCCCGAGCGTGCGGCCGGGATAACCCGCCGCGTCGAAGTAGCGGGTGTTGCCGACGGTCTGCATCAGCAGCGTCGTGACATGCCCGTCCGCGTCGGGCTTGGAGCGCATGACGCTGGGCTTGGCTTGCGGCACGGCACCGTTCGGCATCGCCTCGGTCAACACGCGCCCGACCAGCTTGCCCTCATCCTTGATGCGCAACTGCAGCAGCCGCGCGATGGTCTTGCCAAGGTCGGCGTTGCTGGCCGGTGCCGGGTCGACAAAATGCTGCCGGAAGCTCGGGCCGGCGGCGCCCATGACGTTGCGCGTGTCGGCGCGCGAGAAGCTGCCGTGCATGCCCTGACCTTGCTGCAAAGCGGTATCGGCGACCTCGACGCCGCACGTGGTGGTATCGGCGCAGCCGAGCGAGAAGGTGCGGAAGTTCACCGCGATGGCGGGCATCGGGGTGATGGCGGTGCCCTTCAGCGCGATCGCCGAAAGCGGCAATGTGCCGGGGATCGGCCCCAACGCATCGTCGACGAACAGACCGCTGACGTAGTCCTGCTTCGACAGCGCCGCGACCACTTTCGCCGCCAGCGCCTTGTCGCCACTCGGCAGGTAGATCAGATCGGAGCCGCCATTGGCGGCGACAACCACCTCGGGCTTCGAGGGGGCCGACCCGATCAGCCCGTTGCCACGGCGGGGGAAAGCTCCGGCGCCCACCGGCGCGGGCTTGGTTTCGTTCTCCACGCCCTTGGCATCCGCGTTCTTGGCGTCCGAGTCCTTGCCCTTCAACGGTGCGCTCTCGGCGTCGGGGTCATAGAGGTCCATCCCCAGCGCATGGGCGAGGTCGATGGCGACGAAGCCGGACGGGAGCTGGTTCGCGGTCACGCCCGGATAGCTCTGCGTCGCGGCCCAGCTCGTGGCGCTCTCCTTGGAGATCGTCGAGAAGCCGTGGTCGGACGTGATGATCACGTCGGTGTCCGTGTCCAGCCCTTGCGCATGCAGCGCGGCGAGCAGCTTGGCGAGGTCATCGTCGGCGTTGCGGATAGAGGCGAGCGAGGTCGGTCCATTGATGCCCGGCACCAGGCGCCCGAGACTGTCACCCTGATTGTGCTGCGTGCCGTCCGGGTCGCGCGACCAGTACACCATGACGAACGGCTTGCCGCGCTGCTTGAACAACGGCAGGACGACGTTGGTCGCCAATGCGACGAAGTAGTCCTGCTGCTGCACGTTCGCCTGGGTGGTGCCCGGGGTGGTGTTGGTGCCGGCAAGGCGGTTGTCGCCACGGGTCGGCGTCTGTTCTGGCAGCTCGGCCTTGGCCATTGCCTGCCGGACCTCGTCGGAAAGCGTTATGCCGCCGGCACGGCCGGTGCTGTCGTCCACCACGATCGTCGTCCTGCCGTCGCGCGCGGTGTGATCGAAGATCAGGGCCGGGCCGAGTTTGCCGATCGTGGCGGTGGACAGGCCGGCTTGCCGGGCTGCGCGCAGGATCGTCTCCTGGTTCAGGTAGTCGCCGGAAAAGTGCTCGTCGACATCGCCGAGCACGGGATCGGCCTCCAGAAATGGCGTGAGGCTGTCGTGAGCATTCGGCACCGGGAACCCGACATAGATCGTGTTGCTGAAATCGCCGGTATCGCCTGGCATGTGTCCGGTCGCCATGCTCGCCGCGTTCGCCGTGGTGAAGGTCGGGAACAGCGAGTGCGAATTGGCGAACCGCACGCCGCGCTGCATCAGCGCCATCATCGCCGGCGCGGTCTGCGCGTTCACCACGCCGGGTCGCATTCCGTCGGCGACGAACAGCACCACGTTGTGCGGCCGCGTCTGCGCCACGCTGCTTGCCGGAGCAAGCGCCAAGGCGCCAAGCGCGGTGGCGGCAAGAACGCAAGCGACGTTCAAACGCATGGTGCAACCCCGTGATAGTGGTCTCGGGGTTTTAGCAGCCGAGCCGGAAGCGGCTACTCCGCCGGAGCGCGGTTTGTGTGAAACAACGATGAAATCGCCGGTTTCAGCTGCGCGGCGGCGGCAACGGCTGCGACTGCACCGGCCCAAGCGGCTGCGCCGTCGCCGGCGGGGCGAGCTGCACCGGCCCTTGTGAGCCGTTCGACCCTTGCGAGCCGTAGGCGGGCGGGGGCACCTGCGCCGTCGTCGTAGCCGACCGGGCGCTGCCGTAACGGGAGAGGATCTCGCGCAGCGGATCGGCGCCCGGATTGCGCGCTTGCATCTGCAGCACGATCTGCCGCGCCGCCAGGTCCTGCCCGTAATACGCGCGATTATAGTTGGTGCGGGTGTGGATGACGCTGCCCTGTAGCGACAAGCCGGCGAAGAGCCCGCGCGAGGAGCCGGCGACCACGATATCGGCGCCGAAATTGGCGGTGGTCGCACCTTCGACGCCGGCGCCGATCGAAATGAAGGCCACCGAGGCGCCGGCGCCGAGCTTGAACTGGCTGTCCATCACCGCAGCGAGGCCCTTGTCGGTCAAGATCATCATCATGATCTCGCTGTCCTCGATGCCGATCTGCAAGCCGGCGCTGCCGCTGCCCAGGCCATAGAAGGCAGGGTAGGACCAGCCGCCGGCCGCATCGCGCGCGACCAGCACGCAATCCGCGCCGGAACCACCGAAGATGAAGGCGACGCGCAACACTTGCGGACAGACCATCACGGCTTTGGCGCGGCGCAGCAGCGACGGCGCGTCGCGGCCGTCCGACTTGCTCATCAGGTTCTGCACCGTGAGCGTGGCGCGATCGACCAGCGCCTGTTGCTCGAGTTGCGCATGCGCGACAACCGGCGCCAGCGCCAGCAAGCCCGCCAATACCAAACCTCGGACGATGCGCACCATTTGGCTCTCCCCGTGGTCGCGACGCCTGGGCCGAGCGCCTGGCCTGGCGCTCAATATCCCGGCAGCTCGTTGACGCACACGACCCGCCATCCCTGATCAGTGCGCTCGATTCGTGTCAATGACAGGTTCTGCACGGTGAGGTGCAGCGCACTGTCCGCCTCGATGCGCAGCGCGTGCGCCACCGCCGCACGGATCGCGCCGCCATGAGTGACCACCACGAGATCACCCTCCCGATGTTCCGCCGCGATGCGCTCGAGTGCGCTGCCGACCCGCCCGATCACCTCCACCATGCTCTCCCCGCCCGGCGGCCGCTCGGTGCCGGCGTGCGGCCAGAACGGGTGGGCCGGCAAAGCCAGTCGGGCGGGGAGCTCGGCATGGGCCAGGCCCTGCCACTCGCCGAGCGACTGCTCCACCAGATCGGGCTCCGCCGCGAGCGCCGCGCGCGGGTAGCCGGCGGCGAAGATTGCCTCGGCGGTGCGGCGTGTGCGTGACAGCGGCGTGACGATCCACTCGGCCGGACGCGGCAGGCGTCGCGCCAGGGCGGCATACATCGGCTGCTGCTCGATCAGGCTCGCCGGGCACAGCTCGACATCCATCGTGCCGTACAGCACCGCTCGCGCGTTCTCGTCGACGATCGCGTGGCGGATCAGCCAGAAGCCGGTGCCGCCCGGGGTGGTGCTCAAAATACTGCTCACGCCGCTACTCGCCGATGTTGAGCAGCGCGCCGCGCTCGCGAGCCACGCGGAGCTGGCGGGCGAACAGCACGGCGGCGGCGATCATCCAAGCCGCGTTCAGCGCGAAGGCGGCGGCCAGATGGTCCCAGCGGATCACGCCCGACTGGATTACCGCGCGCATGCCCTCGAACACGTGCGAGGACGGTAGTGCGAGCGCGATCGGCTGCACCACCGCCGGCAGCACGGCGATCGGATAGAACACCGCCGAGAATGGCGTCAGGCCGAACAGCACCGACCAGGCGAGCGCTTCCGCCCCGGCGCCGTGCCGCAGGATCAAGGACACCACGCCGAGCGCCACCCACCAGCCCATCACCATCAGGTTGACAAAGAACAGCACCAGGATCGGCCCCAGCGCGAACAGGTTGAACGCGTAGAGCAGCCAGGCGAGCAGGATCGCCGGCGCCAGGCCGAGCGCGGTGCGGATGATCGAGATGCCGATCAGCGCCGCGACCAGCTCGCTCGGCCGCAGCGGGCTGACGAAGACGTGGCCGAGGTTGCGCGACCAGACCTCCTCCATGAAGGAGATCGCCACCCCCATCTGGCTGCGCAGCGCGACCTCCCACAACAGCACGCCGCCGAGCAGGATGCCGGCGGTGAACAGCACGCCGTTGCCGGCGCGGGCGGCGAGGAACGAGGCGGTAAAGCCCCAGATGCACATCTGCAGGATGGGCCAGTAGGCCAGCTCCAGCAGGCGCGGCCAGGAGCGGCGATACAGCGCCAGATGCCGATACATCATGGCCCAGACGCGCCGGGCGCTCGCCGGCGATTTCATCCCTGCACCCGCTCGATCTCGCGTTGGCGGTCACGGGCGATATCGAGAAACACCTCCTCCAGATCCTCTCGCCCGTAACGCGCCAGCAGATCGTCGGGACTGCCGCGATCGACGATACGGCCCTGCTTCATCATCAGCACGTGGCTGCAAAGCCGCTCCACCTCGGCCATGTTGTGCGAGGCCAGCAGCATCGTGCAGCCGCTCTCGCGCCGATAGCGCTCCAGCCAGCCGCGCACGAGGTCGCCGGTATCGGGGTCGAGGCTGGCGGTGGGCTCGTCGAGCAGCAGCAGCTCGGGGCGGTTGATCAGCGATTTGGCCAGCGCGACGCGCGTCTTCTGCCCGGCCGAAAGCTGCCCCGCCGGTCGATGCAGCAGCGCGCCGAGATCGAGGTCGGCCGCAAGCTGCTCGATGCGCCGCCCGAGATGCGGCACGTCGTAGAGATGGCCGTAGACCCGCAGGTTCTCCATCACTGTCAGCCGGTGCGGCAGCGCGATGTAGGGCGAAGAAAAATTCATCCGCGCCAACGCGGCGAAGCGGTCGCGCGCCATGTCGTGTCCGAGCACCCGGATCGAGCCGGCGGTCGGGATCAGCAGCCCGAGCAGCATGGCGATCGTCGTCGTCTTGCCGGCGCCGTTGCCGCCGAGCAGGCCGATCGTGCTACCGGTCGGGGCGACGAAGCTGATGCCGTCGACCGCCAGGGTGGCGCCGTAGCGCTTGGTCAGGGTATCGACCTGGATCGCCTCCATCTCGCGCATATGCCGGCTCACCTGGCACCCGCCAAGGGTCGGACGGTGCGGGACAGGGTTGTCGCCGCGTGATTCCGCTGTGGTCGCCACGCGCCGACACCGCTACCGTGGTTGCATGGTGAGCACCGGACTTCTGGCACCGGCGACGCTCCCGCCGGGGCAGCGGGTGTACGCGATCGGCGACGTCCACGGCTGCCTCGATCGGCTGGTCACCCTGCATGAACGCATCGCACGCGATCTCGCCGAGCGGCCGATCGCCGAGCCGCTGGTGCTGCATATCGGCGACTACATCGATCGCGGGCCGGACAGCGCCGGGGTGATCCGTCACCTGCAACGCGGGTTTGCGGGCGCGCCCACGGTGAATCTGATGGGCAACCACGAGCTGATGATGATCGAGGCGCTCGACGGCGACCATCCCGACGCGATCGGCCACTGGCTCGCCAATGGCGGTCGGGCGTCGCTGCGCAGCTGGGGGGTGGAGGAGCCGATCGAGGCGGACGCGATCCGCAAGCGCATCCCCGACGAGCACCTCCACTTCATCCGCGAGCTGGCACCCTGGCATCGGGCCGGCGGGTATGCGTTCGTCCATGCCGGCATCCGGCCCGGTGTGGCGTTCGAGCGGCAGTCGCGCCACGACCTGATGTGGATGCGCGAGCCGTTCCTGTCCTCGCCGGGTTCGTTCGGCGTTGTCGTGGTGCATGGCCACACGCCGACCGAGGGCCCGGTGGTGAAGTCGAACCGCATCGGCATCGACACCGGCGCCGTGCTCGGCGGGCCGCTGACCTGCGTTGTGCTCGAAGCCGAGACGGTGCGCTTCCTGTTCGCCTGACCGCCTCGGCTGATCGCCTGATCAGTCCGGCGGGACGAACGGGGTCGGGACGAAGAACCTTGTGCCCACCGTCTTCAACGCGTTGTTCTCGCTCCGCGCCGCCATGCTGCGCAGCGCGATCAGCAACGCCCCGGCCGCGGTGTGGCGCCAGAACCAGCCGTCAATCTGTCGGCTCGAGGGCGCCGCTCCCTCGGCTTGCGCCGCCTCCGAGTAGTATGCCTTGAGATCGTCGGCCAGGAAGCGCAGTGACAGCGCCGGCGTCTCGTGCGGCGGGATGAGCGGCAGCGCGCCGTCGAGGAACTGGCCCATCACCTCGGGCCACTTTTCGGGCGGCAGGTCGCACAGCCCGACCATGGTTCGCCCGAACCGCGCTTGCGCCGCGTCCCAGCGTGGTCGCAACCCGGCGATCTCCGCGCCGACCAGCGCCGCCCACCCTGCCCCACTGTCGGGCAGCGGCGGTGATGGCGCGCTGGTGTCGGGCGGCTGCCAACCCGGCCGCGCCTGCCAGCCTGGCGCGTCCTCGGGGTAATCCTCCAGGATGACCGGCCCGTCGGTGCGTTCGAGCAGACCGAGCGCGTGGAGCAGCACGCGGCGCTGGAACGCCTTGTCCTCCGGCTCGCCGAGCGGGCGGCCGAGCTCGAACGGCACCCACAGACCGCGTGGCGGCCGTACCTTCTCCATCTGCACCCGCACCAGACCGAGTGCCGTCGTGGCGAAGCCCAACGCTTCCAACCTGTGTGCCAGCGCGCTCACGGCGCGCGTGCAGACCGGTCAGACCGGGCTCAGCACCACGGTATCGACCTGCTCGCGGCGCAGCCCGGCGCCGATCGCATCGGCGGTGGCTTGCATGCCGTCCGGCTCGGTCGAGCCGAGGATGGAGTAGTGTGTCTCCGCCACCGCGCCGATCGTGCCGTCCGCCGCCAGCTCGCGCAGCCGGTCGATCGGGTAGACCACGTTGATGTCGCGCTGCACGCCCGATCGGTCGAAGTTGATCGACACGTGGCTGAGCAGGATCTCGCTCGCCGGCAGCGCCGCCGGCAGGCTGCGAAACTCGGCGCTGCCGAAATGGAACGGGCGCTCGCCCCGGCGGAACAGGGCGCCGAGCTGATGATCGCCACCCGGCGCTGTGCCAGTGGCGGCCCCGACACCCAGGGCGTGGCCTCGAAGCTTGGGCACGGAGCGTTCTGCACCGCCGTGCGCGTCGGTTCGGGGATGTCCTCAACGCGGGCCATCAGGGGTCTCCTTTTCAGGTAGGGACGCGGCCGGGATGCGATACAGACGGCCGGTGGCGTCGAGGTCCTCGAGGCGCCATTCGCCGCCGGTGCCGGCGACCAGCCAGCGCAGGATCGCCCACAGGTCGCGGTCGGCTACCGCGTCGTCGAGCGGCTCGAGCGCCGCGACGATGGCGTGGATTTCCACACCGGATGGGAACGCCTCGCCGCTGCGGCCAATGAACACCAGCGCGTAGGCGCCGCCGGAGGGCGCGGTGACATAGCCCGGATCGGCCAGGCCGACGCGATCGAGATTGAAGCTGCGCGCCAGGAAGTCGCGGAACTCGGGGTAGTGGCCGAGCCGGTCCTCGACCAGCAGCAACTCGCGGCGGGTGCCCTCCAGCGTCGGCGCGGCGATCGGCCGCACCGCGGTCATGCCGGCGGTCCGGCGTGACGGGTGAGGAAGTCGGCGATCAGCGCGCCGATTTCGGGGCCGGAATCCTCCTGCAGGAAGTGGCGGCCGGTGACCAAATGCGGTCCCTCGGCGTGGGGCAGCAGCGCCTTGAAGCGGCTGGCGAATGTGGCGTGGTCGAACACGTCGTCCTCGCGGCCCCAGATGATCTGCACCGGCTTGCGCCAGGCACGCAATCCCTGCTCGATCCAATCGAAACGCGGGACCGCGCGGGCCTGCGCATCGAGCGGAATCCAGCGCGGCCAGGTCCAGGTCAGCAGCCGCGAGGCGGTGTCGGGCAGCACCGCCTCGTACGCGGCCTGCGCGCGGGCGCGGAACCGGGCGCGATCGACAACCGAGAGATACACCCCGCGCGAGGCGAGCACGTTGTGGCGGCCGAGCAGATACGGGCCGACCAGCGGCGCGTGCATCAGCCGCCAGGGGAAGCGGCGTGTGTGGAACTCGCCCGGCGGCGACGCCCAGCCCCAGGTGCTCATCACCACCAGCGCACGGACCCGCTCGGGATTGGCCAGCGCGAAGCCGAGGCCGGTGGGGCCGCCCCAGTCGTGGCACACGATAGTTGCGTTGGCAACATTCAGGCCGCGCAGCAGGGCGACGAGGTTGGCGATGTGGCCGTCGAGCGAGTGCGCCTGCTCGCGCGTTGGCTTCTCCGACAGGCCGAAGCCGATCATGTCCGGCACGATGACCCGATGCCCGGCGGCGAGCAGCGGCGGGATCACCTCGCGCCACAGAAAGCCCCAGGTCGGGTTGCCGTGCAGCAGCACGACCGGATCGCCCGCGCCCTCGTCGATGTAGTGCATGCGCCAGCCGTTCACCCGCGCGCAACGCGGCGTGTACGGCCAGTCCGCACGCAACTCGTCGGGGAGAGCGAGCGCTGCGCCGGTCATGCCGCGCCCGTTGATTGCGGCTGGTCGAATTCCCGTGATCGTGCCATTCCAGGAGCGATGTTAGAGCCTGCGTTGAAGAACGCAAACCACCGCTGCTAGGTTGGCGGACCCGAGTTTATCAACCACAGCGAGAGGATCGGTCATGCAGGGCATCAAGGCGCTGACCTTCGACACCGGCGGCACCATACTCGACTGGCACTCGGGGATCAGCGCGGCGCTGGCCGCGTGCGGCGAACGGCGTGGCCTCAGCCGCGACTGGAAGGCGATCACCAATGAATACCGTCGGCGCTCGCTGCGGCGGATGGTGAACTCGGTCAAGCCCGGCTTCAACATCGACGACGTGCATCGCGACGTGCTCGACGAGCTCGCTGGCGAGCACGATCTCGGCGCGCTGACGGCAGAGGACCGCGCCGGCATTCGCGACACCTGGCACGCGCTCGACGTCTGGCCCGACTTCGCGCCGGCGCTGGCGCGGCTGCGGCAACGCTACGTGGTCGTGTCGTTCACCATCCTGAGCGTGGCCTTGGTGGTGGACGTGTCGCGCCGCAACCGCATCGACTGGGACTGCGTGATCTCCTGCGAGATGCTCGACGTCTACAAGACCAAGCCGGAGGCGTATCAACGCGCGGCCAAGCTGCTCCAGCTTCCCACCAGCGCGATCCTGATGGTGGCGTGTCACAACTTCGACTTGGTGGCGGCGAGGCGCGAGGGGTATCGCACCGCTTTCGTGCGCCGTCCCGACGAGTGGGGCGAGGCCGGCCCGCCCGACCCCGAGCCCAAGCCGGAGATCGACCTCGTGGTGCCGGATTTTCCGGCGCTGGCCGAGGCGCTGGGGGCGTAGCCGAAGCCCCCGGCAGCGTTCAGGCGATCGACAGCTTGTAGAATCGCGCGGCGGTGTCGTGGAATAGCGCCGCCTTGTCCTGCGCCGAGGCGTCAGCGGCGATGCGCTTGAACGCGTTCCACAGCACGGGGTAGCTGCACATCCCCTTGTCGACCGGGAAATTGCTTTCGAACATGCAGCGTTGCGCGCCGAACAGCTCGATGCAGGTCTGCATCCACGGCTTCCAGTCCTCTTCCATGCGGGCCGAGCTCGGTGGCGACGGCTCGTTGTGGTAGTCGAAGCCGTTGACCGGCATCGCCAGGCCACCGAGCTTGACGAACACGTTGGGGCAGCCGGCGAGGTTTCTCATGCTGGCCGACCAGGCGCTGAAAACCTCGTCGCGCTTGCCGCGGAACCGACCACCACCGAGCGGGCCGCCGACATGATCGATCACGACGCGCGTATCGGGCGCGGCGCGCACCACCTCCAGCAGGTCCGGCAGTTGCGGATGATACTGCCAGGCATCGAAGGTGAGGCCGCGCTCGCCCAGGCGCTTCACGCCGCGCACGAAGCTCGCGTCTTGCAGCAGGCCGGGCGGCGGCACCACCGAGGTGGTCGGCACGATCCCGTCGTCCCAGGCGGTGATGTGCCGGATGCCGCGAAACCGTCCGCTGCCCGCCGCGACATGCGCGTCCAGCACGGCGTCGAGCTGGTTGCTGCGCAGATCGGCGAAGCCGACGATGCCGGCGCATGCGCGCGGCTTGCCATAGGCGCCGCTTTCCGACAGCACCGCCACGGCATTGACCACCTCGGTCTCGTGCACCGGGCGGAAATCCTCCGGCCCGTCCTGGCGATGCTGCCAGCCGCATTGCATGAACACGGTGGCCACGATGTTGTGACCGCTGGTGAGATCGGCGACGAGCTCCTCGATCAGGTAGCGGCCGGACGGTCGATCGTGCCAGAGATGATGGTGCGGATCGACGATCGGCAGCGCTGGCTCGATGATGTCCTCGCGCACCGTGTCGAGCCAATCGTTGCGCACGTGCGGATGCGGATACGCCTGTCGTTCGATGGTCGTGCCGCTCATGCCAACCTCCCCCAGCTCCTTGCTATGCCAAAGCGTAGGAGCCGCCCCGCTGTGCGGCAAGTCGCTGAACCTGGTCCGCTGGGTGCTTATATTGGCTCGCGATGCCGCAGCTTGGCCGCATTCCACGGCGAGTATTGGGAACCATGCTTGAGATGACCGCGAAGACCGACCAGGCGCGATGGCCGCGCACCAGACCCGGGCACGCCGCCCGATCCCGCCCGCTGATCCGCTTTTGGGTGACCCTCGCGGTGGGCATCACGTGCGGCGCCGTTGTGCTTCAGGCGCTCGGACCGCCGAGGCACCCGCCCGCGCCCAAGGCCGAAGCACCCGCCGCCGTCGCCACGGCCGCCGCCGTCGCCACGGCTCCCGCCATCCGGCAGCCGCAGCCCACGCCCGCTGAGCCAGTCCCCGCCGCGCCGTCGTCGGTGGAGCCGGCACCCATCGCGCCGCTTGCCGCCTCGCCTGCGCCTGCGCCAACGCCGGTTGAGCCGGCGGTCCCCAGCGAGCCAGCCCCGGTCGCCGCCGCACCAGTCGCCGCCGCACCTGCCGCCGAGCCAGCCTCCCCTGTCGCTGCTCCCGCCAAAAAGCCGGCGCCGGAGTCCCCGCCCGCGGCAGCGCAGGCGACCGCGCCCGAGGCGGAGGCACCACCGACGCATCCGGCACGCCCGGATCGCGCCGCCTCGCCGCGTCGCGCTGAGCGAGCGGAGTCGGTGGACAACGCGTTGAGCCGCTTGCGGCGCGAGAGGCAGCCGCGGCGATCGGAGCCGCCGTCGACCTTGCCCGAGTTCAGCCAGCCCGATCTGCGCACCTCCCAGTCCGAGCCGCCGCCCGCGCTGCCCTATGACTGGCAAGCCCCGAGGCGGAGCAATCTTGGGTTCAGCCAGCCGCCGGTGCGGGTGTGGCGCGACGAGGATTTCAGGTAATGACCCCCTCACGTCGCAGCGCCTCGATCTCCGCGTCGGACAAGCCGAGCCAGTCGCCGAACACCGTCTGATTGTGCTCGCCGAGGCGCGGGCTCGGCTGGGTCGGCACAGTGTCGGCGCCGTGCAGGCGAAGCGGGGAGTTCGGCACAACCAGACGGCCGAACTCGGGATGGTCGATCCATTCCAGCATGCCGCGCGCGTGCATGTGCGGGTCGTTCATGATCTCGACCAGTCCGCGCACCGGCGCGCAAGGCACGCGGTGACGCTGAGTGATCTCGAACACCGCCTGCTTGGGCAATGTCTCGGTCCACGATTCGACCAGCGCGTCGGTCTCGTCGATATGCGCGACACGGCTCGGCATGTCCTGGAAGCGCGGGTCGTCGCGTTTCTCCGGCCGTCCCATCGCGTCG
Organism: Acetobacteraceae bacterium; assembly: GCA_965218045.1. GTDB lineage: Bacteria > Pseudomonadota > Alphaproteobacteria > Acetobacterales > Acetobacteraceae > CAVRCA01. The sequence continues at coordinate 142,030 of CBDCJX010000008.1, forward strand.
AGCAGGCCGAGCCAGTGCGCCTCCACCACGCAGGTGATGGCGACATGGCCGTCTTGCGCGCGGTAGACGTTGTACGGCGCGCTGGCGAGGCCGCCGTGCCGGTTGCCGGTGCGCGGCGGCGCGTCACCGCCGGTCTTGAACACGTAGCCCAGGCTGGAGGCGAGCGACGGGTAGACGGTGTCCTGCATCGCCACCTCGACCAGCCGGCCGTGGCCGGTGAAATGGCGTTCGTAGAGCGCGGTCAGCACTCCGGCGTAGAGATGGATGCCGCCGAGGAAGTCGACCAGCGCCGGCCCGGCCTTGGTCGGTGGCCCGTCGGGAAAACCGGTGACGCTCATGATGCCGGAGGTCGCCTGCACCGTGAGGTCCATCGCCAGATTGTCGCGATCCGGGCCGGACAGCCCGTAGCCGGAGCCCGAGGCGTAGACCAGGCGCGGGTTGACCTCGTGCAGCACGTCCCAGCCGACGCCGAGCCGGTCCATCACGCCGGGAGCAAAATTCTCCAGCAGCACGTCGGCGCGCGTGACCATGCGCTTGAGCACGTCGCGGCCGCGTTCGGCCTTGAGGTTCAGGGTGACGGCGCGCTTGTTGGTGTTGAGCATCGCCAGCGGGATGGCGGCGTGACGGCCGAGCTTGGTGCGCGCCCGAATCGGCTCGCCTTGCGGCGGCTCCACCTTGATGACATCGGCGCCCGCCTTGGCCATCAGCATGGTGGCGTAAGGGCCTTGGTAGATCTGGCCGAGGTCGATCACGGTGACCCCGGCAAGCGGCAGGTTCGGCCTGGTTTCGCGTTGCGTCTCGCTCATGGTGCGAGATCAGCGCGAGTTTTCTTCCCGTGCAAGTCGGCAAGCGTAATCTCGGCGTCGCGGGTCAGGCTGCCCAGATTCATCGGCTCCGCCCGGGACAATGCAGCCGAAAGCCGGCATCGGCCTCGCGATGACCGTGTAGCTGTGGTATTTCTCGATTCCGCTGCTGTGATAACGCTGATGTGAGACTCAATGCCGTTTTGAACAGCCTGAAGCGCCTTGGAAGTCTGCTCTAGCTGCTTTTGTTCTTCGCTTCGCACACGTTCCTCGATGTTTTTTCCACACGCCGAGTAAAAATTGCTGTTCCTGAGACATGGCGTTCAGCTGTGGCTGCAAGGTGTCGCCGAGGTGGTCGACGCTGGCGTAGGTGGCAACATCCTCGGTTCGCGTCCGGTAAACCAGATCCGAGATCACCCACCAAGCCCTGATATGCTGAAGATCGAGCAAAATGGTTTGTTCGTCGAAATGCTGGTTGCATTTCTACCTGAATAGTCCTGAGCATCCGTGCGTCATCCGGGTCCATTTTTTCAGGGTCTAGTGTATCGTCCTGCCCTACTCCATAATGAGCACGCAACCGTTGAATGACTGACACATCCCGGTTTAGCATCGGTGTGATCGCGTTGATGCGAGCAAAATTTGCCTGCTGCTGATGAGCGATTGCCGCGTCTACTGAGCATCCCGTTCCCATTGGCGGCGACCAAGGTGTCTGATTCTTCAGTGTGAGTCGCATGAGCATGACGGCCGCTGCTGGCACGTCGCCCGCCTCTGGAACGTAGGCTGGATCGGCGTACGACTTCCACGCATGCCGGCAATCATGGCTGCGGTGGCGACCACATTCGCATCGCGAGCATGCGCGCTCTCCACGTATGCGGATAACTTCATCTGCTTCAGCTGCTGACCGATCTCGGCAAACCGCGCCACTGCGTGGGAATCCAGCTGCTCTGCAAGCGGACGGTGCGGGTCGGGTGCCTTCCCGGCGATAGTCTGAAGCTCAGTCAGGAGCGGTATCGTGACTTGGGCTACCTTACCTCGACGGAGCATATCGTCGATCTGAACTTGGTTCGTCGCCTGCTCCACAGAGCAGGATTGGGAGCCGGCCTGAGCTGTCTCCAATAAGGCCAACAGGCACGCGACAAGTAGTAATATGCCACGCATAGGGCAACCTCCAAGTTTAACGGCCCAAACTAGCTACCACCGGCCTGCTTACTTTAGCGCATGGTGATGAATGTGATGCTAACCTTCGCTAACCTTGCACGCCACGCTCAGCCCGCTCGGTAAGCCGCTGATGCGCCCATGCGGCTCCCCGAGCTCTACCCGTCCCTGGTGCTCACTAGCTAGGTCCGCAATCAGTAAGCCCTACCGTCCCCAGCCTCACAGCGGAATGGCGACCAAGGTGTCGAAGCGGGAGCTGTCGCACACCACCAGGCGCTCGGCGAAACACATCTCGTCCGTCGCCACGCGGTCGAGATAGAGGCCGGTGGCGAACAAATCCATTCGCCCGTCGCGCATCGTGCGCACCACCAGGAACGGCGTCTCGGCAGTGACGTGACCACCCCCCTCGTCGGTGATCGAGGGCAGGCCGATGATGTGGCGGTAGCTCTGGCGCTCGTAGATGTTCGCCTCGCGCAGTGCCGCGATGCGGTCGCGCAGCATCGCGCGCGAGTCGGCGTAGATCACGCCCGCCGCGTAGCCGCGCTTGTGGTTGTCGGCCGAGGTGACCTTGTAGAGACAACGTTCGAGGAAGAACTCCGGCCACGCCTCCAGCCGGTCGGCGTCGAGGCAGCGCGCGTACTCGCCGTTGAGCGCGGCCAGGCGGAACAGCAGCTCCGGGTTCGGCATCGCTTAAATCCCCAGATGCGCGCGATACACCTGCCAGAAGCCGCGTACTGCCGCCTCGGTCGCACGGGTGTCCTGGCTCTCCGCCGTCGCCCCGCCCATCTCGACGATGGAGGTTTGCTCCGCCGCCGCCGCCGCGCCGCGCTGCACGAAGTTGCCGATGCAACCATCCTCCATCGAGACGAAGCCGGCCGGACCAACCAGATTGGCCTGCTTCAGCCGGCGCGTGCGCATCTGTGGCGTGTCGTCGGTGAAACCGAGAAAGATCCAGTGCAGGTCCATCGCATCGACGCCGCGTGGGACGAAGTGGCGCACCGCGATCGAGTTGTGCGTCTGCTGCAACACGAAGGTCGGAAACAACGTGAGAATTTGCAGCTGGATGCCGTCGTTAAACTCGTCAACCGGATCGAGCATCGAGGGATCGGCCAGGCGAAAGCTGTCGCTGTCGGAGCGGATCGCCTGGTCCTTGTAGACGCTGTCCGCCGCCTCCAGCCGGCCGATCGTGGCGCTGGCGTGATGCGCGCCGTCATCGCTCACGGTGATGCCGCCGGCCTGGCTGAACCGGGTGATGCGAAACGTGGTGAAGAACAGGTGCAGCAGGCTGGCGTGGTAGGTGTCCTTCACGTTCTCGGCGTAAAGCTTCCAGTTGTTGGGCAGCGGCTGGGTGAAGCGGCCGATGATCTCCACCGGCTTGCACAACACGCGGCGGATGCGCGCGCCGACCTCGTCACCGATATAGTCGGCGAGCGTCGGCGCGTCCCCTGCCAAGGTGCCGAACACCAGCCCGCAAAAACTCTCGACGCGCAGCTTGCGCGGCCCGTGCTGCTCGATGCAGAACGTGGCCGGCATGCCGCCCTTGCCGTTCACGCCCCGGCTGAACGCGACCGATTTGAGGTTGCCGCGCAGATCGTAGCGCCAGGCGTGATAGACGCAGGTGAAATCCTGCACCGTGCCGCCATCCTCGAAGGCGATCAGCGCGCCGCGATGGGCGCAGCGGTTCTCGAAGCCGACCAGCTCGCCGTTCTCGGCGCGCGCCACGATCACCGGCATCTCGCCGATGAAGGCGGTGCGATAGTCGCCCGGATTGGCGACCTCGTGCTCGAGACAAAGAAAGTTCCAGGTCCGCCCCTGGAACAGCCTCGCCTGCTCGGCGCGGCGCACCTCGTCGTCCTGGTAAAGCCAGTACGGCACCCGGGTCAGGCCGGCGGGCCAGTGCCGCGTCGGCTGCGATCCTGGCATGGCCTGCGTCACGTGCTCGCTCGGCATGTTTTCCTCCCGGCTTCTTCTGGCAACCGGCAGCGACTGTAGCGCGCCGCCCGGGTTGCGGCGAGGCTCGCGCCGGCAGCGGCATCTGGATATGGTTGCCACGTCGGTCAGGTTTGGGGGGGACCAATGCCAGCGCGAACGGGTGCCGCCTTCCTGCGTGGCCTGCGCGACGATCGCGAGCTTTGGATCGGTCGCGACCGAGTGACCGACCCGGCCGAGCATCCGGCGACACGCGGTGCGGCGCACGCGCTCGCCGCCATCTTCGACCTGCAACATGAGCACGCCGACATCTGCCTGATCCCGGACCCCGAGACCGGAGAGCCGATCGGCGCCAGCCACATGATCCCGCGCTCGCGCGCCGACCTGCAACGGCGTCATGCCGCGCTGCGCAAGGTGGCGGAGTTCACCGTCGGGCTGATGGGCCGCACGCCCGACTACATGAACGTCACCTATGCCGGGTTCGCCGGCCGCGCCGACGAATGGGGGGCGAATGGCAACGAGCGGGGCGCCTTCAATCTGGTGGCTTACCAGAAGGAGATGGCGCGGCGCGACCTGAGCCTGACCCATACGCTCATCCACGCCACGGTCGACAAGTCGAAGGGCAACGTGCCGACCGGTCTCGATCCGACGCAGTTGCACAAGGTCGGGGACACCGGACACGGCATCCTGGTGCGCGGCGCGCGCGTGCTGGCGACCTTGGCGCCGTTCGCCGACGACATCGCGGTGTATCCGAGCGCGCCGATGCCGAACGCGGCGGCGGCGCACGCGCTATCGTTCTCGATCCCGATGAACACGCCCGGTCTGAAATTCCTCTGCCGCGACAGTTTCTCGCTGCCGCGCGAGGATTTCGACCACCCGATGTCGGGCCGCTTCGACGAGCAGGACGCGTTCGTCATTTTCGACGATGTCGAGGTGCCGCGCGAGCGGGTGTTCATCGACGGCAATCTGCCAGTCTACAACAGCGTCATGTCGGCGAGCTGGCGCGGCAACGCGATGCACCAGACGATGGTGCGGGCGCACACCAAGCTGGAGTTCGCCTGGGGTCTGGCCAACCGGATGGCGGAGGCGATCGGCGCCGTCGATCCGACCACCTTGCAGATGCTCGGCGAGATCTGGAGCTACGCCGAACTGACCCGCGCGGCGGTGTTCGCCGGTGAGCAGGGTGCCCGCGAGTACGGCAACGGCGCGTGGTTCCTCGACGAGCGGCCGCTGGGGGCGTTGCGCGCCGTGCTGCCGTTCTGGTTCCCGCGCGTGGCCGAGATCATCCGGCTGATCGGCTCGCACAACATGCTGGCAACGCCCACGGCGGCGCAATTCGCCGATCCGGCGTTGCGGCCGCTGATCGATTTCTATCTGCGCGGCGCCGGCGAGGTCAGCGCCGAGCAGCGCGCGCGCATCTTCCGCCTCGGCTGGGATTTCGTCGGCAGCGCGCTCGCCAGCCGCAACGAGCAATACGAGCGCTTCTATCTCACCTCCGGCGCGCGCAACCAGATGGGGGCGCAAATGCGCGCCGATCGGAGCGTGGCCGACGCCCTGGTGCAGCGCTTCCTGCGCGAGGCGTCCTGATATCTGAGGGCCATGCCTGGCGACCACCCGTTGACCGAGAACGGTCCGGAATAGGGCGTCTGCTGCAAGCGCCTGGCGTTTTTCGCTTGCCTACCTGGCCGTGTTCCAATTGTGTTCTGATTAGTGACATACGTCCTTCCCCCTACCATCGACCGCTTCGGCATCATTATTGAGGCTCTGTGCCGAATTGAGGCTCTGTGCCAAGCCATTGCCGCGCGTGGTCCCAAGGCCGGCGTTTTCGGGCCCATCATTCGCTTGGTCTGGGGCCGGGTGCGACGTACTGGCGAGCGGTTCGCGGCGCTTGCCGCCCGGGTCCAGTCGGGCGCGCTCCCGGCTGCATCATCGGTGCCCGCATCGCTCGTGTCCGACCAAACGGCGGGTTCCCGCGCCGCCCGCCAAGCGAAGCGGCGCAAGTCGGATGACCCCGCGGAGCGTCGGACTGAGCGTCTGCCGCGCAGCTTTGCCTGGCTGTTTCGGCTGGTGCCGGAAGCGGGAGCCTATGATACCCAGCTGAATCATCTTTTGTCCGACCCGGAGATGGTGGCGCTGCTGGAAGCCGCGCCGCAGATGGGACGATTGCTGCGCCCGCTCTGCCAGATGCTGGGCATCAGGCTATCCGAGCACCCTCTCTTGCAACACACGCCGCGTTTGCGCGAGGCGGCCTCGCCCGCTGGCGCCGTCCCGCCCGAGCGAAGTTCGGCGGGGACGACACACGCGACGCGCCGCTCCCGCGTCGTCGCGCCCGAGCGAAGTTCCGCCGGGACGCAACTTCCTGCCGAAACGCCGCCCGCCGACGGGCTGCTCCCGCCGTTCCGACTTCCCGACGCCCGCTCGGCCGGCGAACCGTCCTGGGCCGAGCCCGCCGCCATGCTCCGTCCAGACGGAACCGTCCACGTCTTGCGCAGTTCGAGCCTACGTCAAGCCGTGGATGTTCGGCCCTCGCCGAGCAAGGCACGGTCGGGTAGGAGCTTACGGCGGCTGGTATCACGCAGCCTGGAAGGCGGGCTGTCCGTGTCTTCTTCAGTCCGAGCTTGAGCGGAACCGTGGATCCTCGGCCGTAGCTCGGCCGTAGCCTGTCCTCGGCCTCCGGCCCAAGCCGTGGGCCAAGCACGGCACGGGCGGTCAGGGCTGGCGGTCGCGCATGTCGGAGCCGCGCTCGCCCTCCTCGAGGTCGAAATCGTCCAGCTCGCCCATATGGACTGTATGGTCGCCGCCGTGGCGCAGGATGTCGCGCTCGCGCGCGCCGGCCAGGCGGTCGATCACGTAGACGGTCGGGAGCTGCTCGCGGTCGGCGATGTCGCGGGCGAGCTGCAACGCTTCCCGCACGCCCATCGCGGTGCCGTCGGCGCGCATCGGCTGGGTGATCTCGGGCGCGTCGTGGCCGCGCGAGACCAGCAGCTCCAGCATCACCCGGCGCGGGTCGTCCTCCTCGAAGCGACGTAGCAGCACCACCTGGCGGCCGGTCTCGGGGATCGGGTCGTGCGGGTCGAGCTTGCGGGTTGCGGCCATTGTGGTCCTCCAGCGGGAAAACGGTAGACTGCGCCCAAGGTTCAACCACTGGAAACTCTCATGTTCGGCTCGGTCGCCAGCGTGGCGCTGATCATCCTCGCGGTCATCGTCCTGCTGATCCTGGCGCGCAGCGTGCGGATCGCCTCGGAGTGGCAGCGCGCGGTGGTGCTGCGGCTCGGCCGCTTCCACGCGGTGAAGGGACCGGGCCTGTATCTGGTCTACCCATTCATCGACGCGGTCGCGGCGGTGATCGACATGCGCATCGAGACCACCACGATCACCGCCGAGCAGGCGCTGACCCGCGACACGGTGGCGGTGGGCGTGGATGCGATCGTGTTCTGGCAGGTGAAGGATGCCGAGCAGGCGGCGGTGCGCATCGCCAATTACCGCGAGGCGATCGAGCGGGTGGCGCAGACCAGCCTGCGCGAGATGATCGGCGCCTCGGACCTCTCGCGCCTGCTCTCCGACCGACGCGCCGCCGACGCGCAACTGCGTGCCACGATCGGCGAGAAGACGGCGACGTGGGGCGTCGGCGTGGTCACGGTGGAGATCAAGGACGTGGTGATCCCGCGCGAGCTGCAGGATGCGATGAGCCGGCAAGCGCAGGCGGAGCGGGAGAAGACCGCGCGCGTCACGCTCGCGTCGGCCGAGCTGGCGATCGCCGAGCAGGTGCTGGAAGCGGCGCGGCTCTACGCCAGCGAGCCGGCGGCGTTGAAGCTGCGGCAGATGAATCTTCTCTATGAGATGAACAAGGATCGCGGCACCACCGTGCTGATCCCGACCGACATGGCCAGCAGCCTCGGCGAGACGGTGGCGCTGGTGCAGGGGCTCGATCGGCCGCCAGCGCGCGGCTGAACCCGAAAAAGCTTCACCCCACGGAGCGATCCGGGCAAGTTGACCCGCAATCGGATCAATCTCAACGAGGATTCTCCAAAATGCGAACCATCACCCGGCGCACCGCGCTGGCCGGACTGACCGGGCTGGCGGTCACGCCGCTGGCGATGCCGGCGATCGTGCGGGCGCAGAGCTCGTCGAAACCGGTGAAGATTGGGCTGCTCAGCGACATGAGCGGGCCGTATCGCGATGTCGGCGGTCCTGGCAACCGGGTCGCGACCGAGCTGGCGGTCGCCGATTTCGGCGGCTCGGTGCTCGACCGGCCGATCGAGGTGCTGCAGGCCGACGACCAGAACAAGCCCGATGTCGCCACCGCCATCGCGCGCGAATGGATCGACGCGCAAGGGGTCGACGTGCTGGCCGACGGCGCGGCGAGCTCGTCGGGCTTGGCGATCCAGCAGATCGGGCGCCAGAAGAAGCGGATCTACCTGATCACCGGCCCGGCGACCTCGGACATGACCGGCAAGCAGTGCTCACCCTACGGCGTCCACTGGAGCTACGACACCTACGCGCTGGCGCACAGCACCGGCACGGCGCTGACCAAATCCGGCGGCGACACTTGGTTCTTCATCACCGCCGACTACGCCTTCGGCCACGCGCTGGAGCGCGACACCATGGCGGCGGTAAAGGCCGCTGGCGGCAAGGTCCTCGGCGCGGTGCGGGCGCCGCTGGCGACGGCGGATTTCTCCAGCTACCTGATTCAGGCGCAGGCGTCCGGGGCCAAGGTGATCGGCCTCGCCAACGCGGGGACGGATTTGCAGAACTGCATCAAGCAATCGGCGGAGTTCGGCGTGACCCAGAGCGGCACGCGGATCGCCACCCTGCTGATGCAGATCTCCGACGTCATCTCGCTCGGCCAGAAGACCTGTGCGGGGCTGATCTACACCGACTCGTTCTACTGGGACATGAGCGACAGCACGCGGGCCTGGTCGAAGCGCTACATGGCGAAGATGACCACCCCGCCCGGCATCCTGCACGCCGGCAGCTACGCTGCGGCACTGCATTGGCTGAAGGCGGTGAAGGCCGCCGGCACCACCGATGCCGACCAGGTGGTGGCGAAGATGAAAGCCATGCCGGTGAACGACATGTATAACCACGACGTCAAGATCCGCGAGGACGGCCGGGTGATGCACGTGATGCATCTCTGGCAGGTCAAGCCGGCGTCGGAATCGAAACACGAATACGATTTCTGCAAGGAGGTGGCGACGATCCCGCCGGACCAGGCGTGGCGCCCGCTGAGCGAGGGGCACTGCCCGCTGGTGCGGTCGTAGTTCCCGCCCCGATCAGCCCTCGCGCGGCGTCGCGCGCCCGGCGATCTCGTCGCCGGCGGTGCGCGGCATCGCCGCCGAGGCGGGCGCGGCGAGCAGCACCAGGGCCGCGATCGCCAAGAAGGCGAGGCTGAAATCGCCGAGCTCGGGGGCGGCGTGCCCACGCAGCCGCATCGCGATTTCCAACACGAGCGCGCCGCCAGCGATGCCGACCACCTGACAGAGGTACTGCGTGGTGCTGTAGAGGCTGGTCGCGGCACTCATCCGGGCGCGCGGGATCTCGGCATAGGCGAGCGTGCTGTAAGCGGTGAACTGCAACGAGCGGAAGAAGCCGCTGACCAGCAGCACGGCGTAGATCGCCGCCGCCGGCCAGGTTGGACGAAAACCGGCGGTGACCGCCATCAGCACGGCGCACAGCACGCTGTTGCAAACCAAGGTGTCGCGAAAGCCGAACCAGTGCAGCGCGCGCTGCGCCACCGGCTTCATCACCAGCGCGCCCGCCGAGCTGGCAAAGGTGATCGCCCCGCTTTCGGCCGCGGTGTCGCCGAAGCCGAGCTGGAACATCATCGGCAGCAGGAACGGCAGCGCGCCGATGCCGACGCGGAACAGCGAGCCGGCGAACACCGACACGGCGAAGGTCGGCTCGCGGGTCAGGCTGAGGTCCAACAAGGGGCGCGGGTGGCGGCGGGCGTGCAGCCAGTAGAGCGCCCAGGCCAACACGCCGGCGCCGATCATGCCGAAGCTCACCGTGGGGTCGACCACGCCGCGCCCGACCGTCTCGAGCCCGAACAGCACCGCCGCGAAGCCGAGGCCGCTCAACACCAGCCCGCGCACGTCGAGCCGTCCGGCACCGGGCTCGCGCACATCCTCGACGTAGAGTGTCACCAGCAGGATGCCGAGCAGGCCGATCGGCACGTTGATGTCGAAAATCCAGCGCCAGGATGCGTAGGTCACAATCAAGCCGCCGATCGGCGGGCCGAGCACCGGGCCGATCATCGCCGGCATCGTGAGCCACGCCATCGCCGCGACCATCTCGGTCTTCGGCGTGGCACGCAGCAGCAGCAGCCGACCCACCGGCACCATCATCGCCCCGCCCATCCCCTGCAACACCCGGGCGGCGACAAGGAAGGGGAGGCTGTCGGCCCGACCGCACAGCACCGAGCCCACGGTGAACACGGCGATCGCGGCACGAAACACGCCGCGCGCGCCGAACCGGTCCGCCATCCAGCCGCTCGCCGGGATGAACACGGCGAGCGCCAGCAGATAGGCGGTGAGGGCGACGTTCATGCGCACCGGCTCGGCGTCGAACGCGCGCGCCATCACCGGCAGCGCGGTGGCGAGGATGGTGGAATCGAGGTTCTGCATCAGCAGCGCGCAGGCGACGATCAGCGCGGTCAGGCGGGTACGGCGCGAGGTCTTGGGCAGGGCTAATCGGGGCATTCCCGTCAGTGTCGCGCCGGACCGGGGCCGGGAAAAGCCCCCGTGAACGGAGGACAGGTGTGATCAAGTTCCTTGGGGCAAACCTGACTCCCGGCTGTCTCGGATTCGGCTCTGATAGCGTCAGTTGTTGCCCGATTGTTACATCCTGCAGGTTAAAGTGAGGCTCTGCCAAAAAATCTGGGAGCACAGGACCTTGACAGGCTTGGAGACTACACGAGGCGATGGCTTCATGATCTCGGTAGCAGAGATCGGCCGTATCGTTGACGACTTCTTTGCTGTCGCAGATGGCGCCATCATAGCCGGATTGACAAAGAGAAAGGTCGCATCCTTGCGCACGACTGGTCTGACGTCGCCCGAAGCCATTCTGGCGGTGTCAATCGACTTGGGCTTGGAATTGGCCGTTGAGGTGCATCAGGGCCGACTCAAGCCCGAACAACTCGCCGACTGGCCTGGAGCCGTGTTCCTCCTGAAGTATCACTCAAGAATGTTCCGGGAAGCTGACCAAGATCACCGGAAAATCTTGTGGGGATCTTTGCGAGATGGGCTTAGCCCGGGACGTGATATTCGGCCGTTCCACTCCGAACTGGCCGTGGCCTTTTCTTACACGAGCTACGGGTGCAGGGTCATTCCCGTGGACGCCAACAAGGCAAACCCCTCGCGGTATGAATTCGACGTTTTCTCCGGTCCTGAAAGGCTGGAAGTGGAGATCAAGACTTGCTCATTCACATCGAAGCTGGCCCGAGGGATCGGACGTGAGCTCGATAAAGCGTTCAGCCAGATATCAAGGAAGAATGCCGCGATTGTCTGGATCGTAGTGACTGACCTTCCTATCAGGATGCATTCGGAGCCGTGGTCGACCTATGATCCGGTTCTCTCCAGTCCTCCCGTGGCACGAAAAGCTCGCGAATTCATACGCAAGAGGCACTACCAGTTTCCGTTCTCCATAGCCATTGCGCACGACTTTGTCGGTGTGCGCTTTCCACCCGACTCGACCAATCTGTTTATGCCGCTGAAGGCAAAGTTCATCCCCGGTGAGAACTTCCCGCTTGATCACCGGGTCTTCATGCAAACAGAGGCCGTCGAGCGTTGACCGCTCTGTCAGCCCAACTACTCACCCTGCGTCAAACGTTTCCCTATCCGAAATGTCAAACTGTCGCAGGGCTTAAGACACCCGCTCGCGACGTAGAAGCGCCGCCTCGGGCAAGCTGACAGCATTTACGGCAGCAGCACGGTGCTGCCGGTGGTCTGGCGCGCCTCCAAGGCGGTGTGGGCGGCGGCGGCGTCCTTGAGCGGGAAGGTCTGGTTGACCTCGATCTTCACCGCGCCGGAGCGGACCACGTCGAACAGGTCGTTGGCGGTGGTCTGAAGGTCGGCCTGGGTCGCGGTGTAGGTGGCGAGCGTCGGGCGGGTGAGGAACAGACTGCCCTTGGCCGAGAGGATCGACAGGTCGACTGGCCCGACCGGCCCCGAGGAATTGCCGTAGCTCACCATCATGCCAAGCGGGGCGAGGCAGTCGAGGCTGGGCAGGAAGGTGTCGCGCCCGACGCTGTCATAGACCACGGGCACCATGGCGCCGCCGGTGATGCGCTTGACTTCGGCCGCCAGGTTGGCGTGGCCGAGGATGACGTGCGCCGCGCCATGCGAGCGGGCCAGCTCGGCCTTCGCCTCGGTCGAGACAACACCGATCACGGTGACGCCGAGATGCTTGGCCCACTGGCACAGGATCAGCCCGACCCCGCCCGCCGCCGCATGCACCAGGATGGTCTCGCCCGACTTCACCCGATAGGTGCGGCGGATCAGGTATTGCGCGGTCATCCCCTGCAGCATCATCGCCGCCCCGGTCTTGGCGTCGATGCCGTCGGGCAACTGGACCAGCCGGTCGGCCGCGATCACCCGCTCGGTGGCGTAGGCGCCGATCGCGCCGGCATAGGCCACGCGGTCGCCCGGCTTGACGGTGGTCACGTCGGGACCGACGGCCCGGACCACCCCGGCCCCCTCCATGCCGAGTGTCGCCGGCATGCCCGCCGCCTTGTAGAGGCCGGTGCGGAAATACACGTCGATGTAGTTGACGCCCACCGCCTCGTGACGCACCAGCGCCTCGCCGGCGCCGGGCTCGGGGGTTGGCACATCCTCCCATTGCATCGCCTCGGGACCGCCATAGGCGTGGATGCGGATAGCCTTGCTCATCGTTCTCTCCGTGGAGCGCGTGTCACGCGGCAGTCTTGGAGGTTGCCAAGCGCCGGGCGGTTGCCAGGATCTGGGGAGTCTCGAGAGCCAGCAGATAGCGCTTCGTGTCCAGCCCCTCGCCGCCCGAGTAGCCGCCCAGGCCGCCGGTTGCAACGACGCGGTGGCACGGGATCACGATCGGGATTGGGTTGTGCCCGTTCGCCTGACCGACCGAGCGCGCGCTGCCACCGGCGACAGCGGCGATCTGCCGATAGGTGCGGGTCTGGCCGAACGAGATGTCGCACAGCGCCTGCCAGACACGCTGGCGATAGGCCGTGCCATACGGGGCGAGCGGCAGGTCGAACGTGTCGCGGGCGCCGTCAAAATAGGCTTCGAGCTGGTCACGCGCCCGTTGCAGGACGGGGGTCTCGATCTGATCGCGACCCCAGCCCCAGTCGATGGCGACGATGGCACCATCCTCCTCGGACACAGTGAGATCGCCGATCGGAGAATGGAGCGAGAGCTGAGGCACCGAAATTTGGCTCCTGACCGCCGGACCATGATGGCAGCCCCACACGCGCTGGCTGTCAATCCCGATCAGGGGTTGTGAGCGACACGTAGATCGAGTGCATAGAGCCGCAAGGACGCACGTTCCACGGGTGCTTGGAGGTTTCTGCGTTGCGGGTCCACCGGCCTGAACACGTCGAAAGCGAGCCGCACGATCCCTGTCTCGGTCGCGGCTTGGGGCATTTCGATGGTGATGGTGCGCTCGGCACCTTCTGGCAGGTCGAACGTGCCGAGCGGCGAGCGGCCGGCGCTGATGCTGACCTGCCGGACGCCGCCGGCGCGCGTGGCGATGCCCTCCAGGTGCAGCACGACCCTGAGCGCCAAGCCGGGTCTGGCGGCGAACAGCAGGGTGGCGCGGGGTCCCTCGGACCAGAAACCCTTGTCGCCGGCCCGCCAACGAGCGCCAAGCAGCGGCTGCAAGGCGGCGCCGGCCAAACCGATGGCGGGTAGTTCCGGCGCCGCGACCGGCTCGCCCGCAAGCAGCCGCCCCGCCTCAGGGAGACCGACGTCACGGCCACACAGCGTCACCCCCGAGTCGCGGCGGCAGATCGCATCGGGGCCGAGCAGCACAGGGCGCAGCGCCGCCTGGGTGGCGGGATCGGTGTAGAGGCGGATCTCGCGCGGCAGCAGCGGCAGTTCCAGCCCGTCCGAGAGCACTTTTTCGCAGTTGAACCAAACCGGCGAGCGGCCGACGCCGACATCGCCCAGACGCATCCCCGCGCGCACCCCCGCCAGCAGGACGGGGTTGCTGAGCGCGCGCGCTTCCGGGGCGGCGCTGCAGCCCGGCGTCGGCAAGGTGGTGAGCAGATCGGCCGCCGCCGGCAGGGCGGGTAGCGGCTCGGCGAAGCCATCCATGCCCCGCATGGTGTGCTCGGCGGCGAGGCGCAGCGGCGCGGTATCGAGCACCTGCAGCACGATCGCCGCTGCCAGCAGCGGCAGGCGCGCGGCAACTGGCAGCCGGCACGCGGCGGCGACGGCGCCGATCACCAGGGCGTAGCCCACCGGCCAGAACGCCCGGCCGGAGGCGCGGAACACCGCGAAGATATCCTCCCAGGGCTTTACGCCGAGATCGAGCAGCTTGATCTGCCCCAGGTAGACCCGGCTGCTGAGCGCGATCAGGGTCAGGCCGGCGAGCACGATCACGAGGCCGGGCCAGCGCCGCAGCCTGCCGATACGGGGCAGCGCGGCGAGCAGCAGCAGCAGGCTGCCGGCGCCGAGGTAGCAGAACCCCTCGTATTGGCCGCCGGTCGCGTCGATGATCGGCAGGTCCGCGCCGAACAGCCCCGAGCGCTGCGGCCAGAACGGCGACAGCAGGTTCATCGAGTAGACGACGAACCCCTTGTCGCCGCCGCCCAAGGTGCCGGCGAGCAACGCGAACAGCAGCACCGGCAAGCTCCGGTCACGGCGAGGAAGGGCGGCCAGGCTCGCCACCAACTCCGGTCGCGGCGGCGGATCGTCGCCTGCAGCGGCACCGCGGCCGAAGGTCGAGCCGGCGGCCATGAACAGGTAGGGGTGGCTCAGGATCGCGATCGTGAGGACGAGCCCGGCCGCGATCCATCGGCGGGTGGTTTTCTCCTGCAAGAGGCGCAGGGTGAGGCCGAGTGCGAGCAGGATCAGGAAGTGGCCGCAGAGATTGACGTGGCCGAGCCGGATCAGCAGCGCCGGGAACAGCCCGGCGAGCACGGCGACGGCGACCGCGCCGGCGAGGCTGCGGCATAGCGCGCGCAAGGCGAACACGGCGGCGACGGGCTGCAACAGCCAGCAGAGCGCCAGCCAGACGCCGAGCAGGTTTCGCGGCGGCCCGGGCGAGACGGTGCCGAGCAGCTTGGCGACCAAGGAAAAAAGCGGGTTGCTGTCGGTGAGCGCGATGGTAACGCCGTGCGGCCAGAACAGATTCTTGGCGAACAGGAGCGGCCAGCGCCAAGCGTCGAGCTGGAACGCGAGATGACCGGTGAGCCCCTGCGCCATGTCGCCCGCCGGCGAGCGCCAGATCCCGCCCGCGCCGGTGATCGCCTCGGGCGGCATGAGGACGAACACGAGCGCGACGCCGCAGGTCAGCGCGGCGGCGTAGGCGAGGGCTGGGTTGATCAACTCCGTGCGCAGGAGAGGTCTGGACCTTGGCTGCGTCAAACGGGCTACGCGCGCGCTGCCGAGCCTGGCGGGAACCAGTTCCCGAGTACGGTCGTGCCTTCAGACATGATCGTCCTCCTCGGAACGAGCCATTCTATGCCCCTTCACGCCGACCGTAAGAGTGGCCAAGCCGTCAACCAGCCTTTGGTGCGGACGCGATCGACGTAGGTTTGATGTTTTCCGCCCGCGAATCGCGGCGTGGGCCTGAGAACGAGGCCGAACAGATCGTCGAGGCCGAACGGCGCGGCGATCTCGCACTCACCGCGCCGCGTCAAGCGCGCCGCGATGGCGGTGGCGGTCTCGGGCCAATAACGCATCGCATCAGCGGTCGAAGCGTACGGCGCGTCGTCATTGCGCAGGTGCATCCTGGCCTGGTTCTTCACCGACCAGGCGATACGCGGCTGCAACTCGCTCAGTTCGGCTTGCAGTCTCTCGTCTGCGGACGCGTGCGCCCGATCAGGGCAAAACCACAGCACATCGACGTCACCCGACAGACCGCCGGGCGGGCGACCATGCAGGCGGTCCCAGACGGCGTTCCTGACGAAGCCAGCCCCGATCCAGCAATCGGGCAGCGCCAACGAGCGAACCGTCGCGAGAACGCGCCAACGCTGCGAGTCGCTTGACAGAATCTTCCGAAGCTCCGCCGCATGGTTCACGGCGGTGGGGCGAGCAGGAGGCGGTTGACCCGTTCGAGGCCCACGAATGTCGCCTTCCAGGCGCGGGCGAAACTCTCCTGGCTCGTGCCGCGCTGCGCCAGCGCCGCGCCGATCTCGGCCACATTCCGCTTGCCGTCGATCAGCCGCAGGATCGGTGCGGCGAGCGAAGGCAGCGGCACCAGCGCGCGCAAGCCGTCAAACAGGAACGGCAAGGTGCCGTCGGGGCGGATGGCGTGGGCCAGCTCCTCGGCCGGCATCTCGCGAGCGATCGGCACCGCCTCGGGACGCAGCGGATCGGCCGGCGCGCGATACTCCTCGGCGCGCACGCAATACACGACATGGGTGCTCATGTTGCCGACGAGTGCTTCGGCCAGCGCGGCGCGCCTTACCGGATCGAGGCCGGCCGCCCGCTCGCGCAGTCGCGGGTCCGGCAGCCAGGTGGCGGGGTCGTAACGCATCGGCTCGACCCAGCAGGTCGGCCGCAGGCCCGCCGCCGCGAGCAGGCCAGCGAGATCGGGCACGGCGAACGCCCGGTCGCGCGGATTGAGCAGCAAATCGTAGAGCCCGGCATCGCCGCCGCTGATGTGGTCGGCGAAATTGCGGTTGACGTGCAGCCAGGCGCTTTCCGGCAGATGACGCATCACGCGGCGCGCGATGTCGAGTCGTGCCGACGGCGCTTCGTCGGCGGGTGCCAGCAGGCGCAGCGCGTCCTGCACCATGTACACTCCGGTGCGGCCATGCGGCGCGTAGACCATCAGCCCGAGGCCGCCGCCCGGCGCCAGCACCGACAGCAACGCGCGCAGCCCCGCCGCCGGGTCGGGCAGATGGTGCAGCACGCCGCAGCAATCGACGTAGTCGAACGGGCCGAGGCCGGAGCCAGGCAGGTCGAGCAGCGAGCGAAGCTCCCACGTGACGTTGGTCAGTCCGCGCGCCTCGACCCGGCCGCGCGCAATCGCCTGCGCCGCCGCCGAGCGGTCGAGCCAGGTGACCTCGCCAGGCCGGTCGGCGCGCGCCATCTGCTGGGCCAGCATGATCGCGGCATCGCCGGTGCCGCCGCCGGCGATCAGCGCGCGGAGCGGACGGCTCGCCGGCCGATGCGCGCCAAAAACCCAGTAATCCACCTCGCGCAAATGGCCCGGGCTGCCGACCACCAGCCGCTTGGCCTCCTCGCGTGGGTCGCGCTTCGGGTAGGGATACGACTCGTATTGGGCAGCGAGCTGCCGATCCGCCGCGTCGGTATCGGTGGGGTCGATCATGGGCGGCAGGCATAGACCGCTGGCATGGCAGAGACCAGGACGCACGGCACGCTCGCATCCACATCTGCTTGTCGGCCGGAGCGGCGGGCCGTATCTGTCCGCCCATGCGCCTTCTCGCCACCACGTTCCTCGCCGCGATCACCGCGCTGCCGGTCGCCGCCGCCCCGAAACACCGTCCCGCGCGGGAGGCGCCACGTTCGTCCGGAGCGCAGCAACTCGGCAAGTTCGAGGACTGGACCGCGGTCACGCGTGAGGAGGGCGGCCAGACGATCTGCTACGCCTTCACCTACCCGACCGCCTCGGTCCCCACTCTCGCGAGCCGGGGCCAGCCGGTGTTGACGGTGACGGAACGGCCGTCGGGGCGCGACGCGGTCGCATTCAGCGCCGGGCTTTCCTTTGCGCCGAAGGCCGAGACCAGCCTGCAGGTCGAGCAGGCCAGCCTGGGCTTCTACACCGCCGGCCGCTTCGCCTTCGCCCGCGACGGCGAGGCTGTGGTCACCGCGCTGCGTCGGGGGCGGCAGGGGGTTATGCGATCACCCGGGCCACGCGGTGTGCAAGTCGCCGACACGTTCAGCCTGCGCGGCTTCGACCAGGCGTATGGCGCCGTGGTCAAGGCTTGCCCCGCGCAATGACCGGATTTGTCATCGCAGAGCCGCCCAAGGAGGATTTGAGCGAGGCGGAACGCACCCGCATCCTGGCGAAATCCGCCTTGTTCGCGCCACCCGCCGCCGTGCTCGCCGATGGTCGGCGCGATCTGGTCGGCCTGTCGCGCGCCGAGCTCGCGGCCGCGCTCGCCGAAGCGGGCGAGAAGCCGTTCCGCGCCAAGCAGCTCTGGCATTGGATCTATCACCAGGGCGCCACCGAGTTCGCCGCCATGTCGTCGATCGCGCGGCCATTGCAGCAGCGGCTGGCCGAGCGCTTCGTGATCGGCCGGCCGGTGGTCAGCACCCTGCAGACCAGCACCGACGGGACGCGCAAGTTCCTGCTGCAATTTCGCGATGGGCAGCAAGCCGAGACGGTCTACATCCCCGATCCCGAAGCAGATCGCGGCGCCGTCTGCATCTCGTCGCAGGTGGGTTGCACCCTCTCCTGCCGGTTCTGCCACACCGGCACCCAGCCGCTGGCGCGCAATCTCGGTGCGGCCGAGATCGTCGGCCAGTTCATGGCCGCGCGCGACACCTACGGCGAGTGGCCGAGCCCGAAGGGGGAGACACCCCGGCTGCTGTCCACCATCGTGCTGATGGGCATGGGCGAGCCGCTCTACAACTACGAGAATGTCGCCCGCGCCATGACCATCGTGATGGACCACGAGGGGATCGCGCTGTCGCGGCGGCGGATCACCTTGTCCACCTCCGGTGTCGTGCCGATGATCGAGCGCTGCGGCGCCGAGCTCGGTGTCAATCTCGCGGTCTCGTTGCACGCGGTGCGCGACGAGCTGCGCGACGAACTGGTGCCGCTGAACCGCAAGTATCCGATCGCCGAGCTGATCGCCGCGTGCCGGCGCTACCCGGCCGCCTCGAACGCCCGGCGGATCACTTTCGAGTACGTTATGTTGCGTGGAATCAACGACACGCCGGCGGATGCGCGGGAGCTGGTGCGGTTGATCACCGGCATTCCCGCGAAAGTGAACCTGATCCCATTCAACTCTTGGCCGGGAAGCCAGTTCGAGAGCAGTGGCGGTGCGGCGATCGACCGCTTCGCTCGAATCGTGATGGATGCCGGCTTCTCCTCGCCGGTGCGGAGCCCGCGTGGGCAAGACATCCTGGCCGCCTGTGGTCAGCTACGCACCGAGAGCAGACGGGTCCGCCCGACCGCCTGACGCGGCAAAAACGCCGCAGCAACCCGCGCCAAACTGCAGGGATCCGCTTGCCCCTTTCCGAGCCATCGCCCGGGACCGCTGCGCTCCCGCTCACCTTGCTCGCCGCCGCCGGGTTCCTCTCGGCGGCCGGCGCCCGCATCGTCGACCCGCTGCTCGCGCCGATCGCGCACGACTTCCACACCGATGTCGCGACGGTCTCGGTGGTGATCGCCGCCTTCGTGCTGCCGTACGGTCTCAACCAGATGTTCCTCGGCCCGGTGGGGGACCGTTACGGCAAGCTCAAGGTGATGCAGGCCGCGCTGATCGGCTACACCCTGTTCACCGGCGCCTGTGCGCTCGCCAGCAATCTTGCCTGGCTCACGGTGCTGCGCGCCTGCGCCGGGGCGTCGAGTGCGGGGTTGATCCCGATCTGCCTCGCCTATATCGGCGACGCGGTGCCTTATAGGCAGCGTCAGCGCACCTTGAGCCGCTTTCTCACCGGTGTCGTGCTGGCGCAGAGCCTGGCTGGGCCGATCGGCGGTCTGTTCGGCGAGACCATCGGCTGGCGCGGCGCCTTCGTGTTGCTGGCAGCGGCGGGCGCAATGGTCGCCGTGGGTCTCGCGGCGCGGATTCGCACCCTGCCCGACCGGACCGGCACGGCCACGTTCCGCCCCGCCATCTACGCGACAATGGCACGCGTGCCGGTCGCACGGTGCCTGTTGCTCGCGACCGTTGCCGAGGGAGCGTTGCTGCCCGGCTGCTTCCCGTTCATCGCGCCGTATCTGAACCACGCGTTCAACCTGTCATACGGGACGGTCGGCCTGGTGCTCGCCGCGTTCGGGATCGGGGCGTTTTGCTACACGCGCTGGGCAGGGTGTTTCATCGAACGACTCGGCGAGGCCGGTCAGGTGCTGTTCGGCGGCCTGCTCATCGCCGGGGTGCTCGTGCTCGGCATGCTCAGCGGCACTTGGCCCACCTTTATCCTGGTGCAGGCCGGCATCGGGCTCGGCTACTTCACCCTGCACACGGTGATGCAGACGCGGGCGACCGAGCTGCTGCCCGACGCGCGCTCGACCGCGGTCTCGACCTTCGTGTTCCTGCTGTTCCTAGGTCAGGCGATCGGCGCGCTCGGCTTCGGGCGGGCGATCGACCTCGTGGGCTACCGCTGGGCGTTCCTCGGCGATGCCGCCGGCATCGTGCTGCTGACCCTGTGGCTGGCGGCTTTCATCCACCGCTCCGGTCAGCACCCGGCGGGCGCAGCCGGGCTGGTCGTGGAGTCGGGCAAGTAGGCGCTCGGGCCAGTAGGTATCGCAACCCGGCAATTCCGGCGCATCCTGTCGGCGTGCGCGACCCGGGGCCGGCGGTTGCTCCCGCCGCGCGCTCCAACTGCCGGAAGGAGGCCATGTTGCCCGTCAAGGACGTCAAGAAGGTGGTGCTCGCCTATTCCGGTGGTCTGGACACCAGCGTGATCCTGAAATGGTTGCAGACCGAGTATGGCTGCGAGGTCGTCACCTTCACCGCCGACCTCGGGCAGGGCGAGGAGCTGGAGCCGGCGCGTCGCAAGGCGGAGATGTTCGGTGTCAGGCAGATCTTCGTCCGCGACCTGCGCGAGGAGTTCGTGCGCGACTTCGTGTTCCCGATGTTCCGAGCCAACGCGCTGTACGAGGGTCAGTATCTGCTCGGCACCGCGATCGCCCGGCCGCTGATCGCCCAGCACCAGATCGCCATCGCCGCGGAGGTGGGAGCGGACGCGGTCGCGCACGGCGCCACCGGCAAGGGCAACGACCAGGTGCGGTTCGAGCTCGCCTACTACGCGCTGAAGCCCGACGTGAAGGTGATCGCGCCGTGGCGCGAGTGGGCGCTGACCAGCCGCACCAAGCTGCTCGAATTCGCCGAGGCGAATCAGATCCCGATCGCCAAGGACAAACGCGGCGAGGCGCCGTTCAGCGTCGACGCCAACCTGCTGCACTCCTCCTCCGAGGGGAAAATCCTCGAGGACCCCGCGGTGGCGCCGGACGAGATCGTCTACCAGCGTACCATTCGCCCGGAAGACGCACCTGACCGATCGACGGTGATCAACATTGATTTCCAATCCGGCGATCCGGTTGCGATCGACGAGGAACGGCTCTCGCCGGCGGCCTTGCTCACCCGACTGAACGAGCTCGGCCGGGACAACGGCATCGGCCGGCTCGACCTGGTGGAGAACCGCTTCGTCGGCATGAAGTCGCGCGGCGTCTACGAGACCCCGGGCGGAACCATTCTGCTGGCGGCACATCGCGGCATCGAAAGCCTCACGCTCGATCGCGAGGCGGCGCACCTCAAGGACAGCCTGATGCCTCGATACGCCGAGCTGATCTACAACGGATTGTGGTTCAGCCCCGAGCGCCGCATGTTGCAGGCGCTGATCGACGAAAGCCAGCACTCGGTCAGCGGCCGGGTGCAGCTCAAGCTGTACAAGGGCAACGCGACGGTCACCGGGCGGCAGTCGCCGCACAGCCTCTATTCAACCTCGGTGGTCACGTTCGAGGACGATCAGGGCGCGTATGATCAGGTGGACGCGCAGGGGTTCATCAAGCTGACCGCGCTGCGTTTGCGCTTGGCCGCTGCCGTAGGCCGCAAGGGAGGCGCACTTTAGTCAACGCTTCGTCTCACAATTTAGACGTTCCCTATTGATTACGGTCCCGTGAACATGTAGAACGTCTCTCCACACGAGACAACATCTCAGGAGAGCGCGCCATGTTTAACTTGGGCAAGGTCTTGGGTCCGGTGGCGCTGGCGGCCTGCATGTTCGGCGCCGTCGCGAGCAACGCGAACGCCGGAACCATCACTGTCAACAGCTTCAGCGTGCCGCACAACGTAAGCGTTCACAGCTACGATCCGTCCGCCGGCATCCACGGCGAATATAGCTCCGCAGGTCAGATCGACCTGAAGGTCGCCCAGACCAGCAACGGCCCGGTTTCGGACATGTTGGTCTGGTGCGTCGACCTGTTCGACTGGCTGCGCACCCCCGCCGTCTACACGACCGGCGGCAGCCTCAGCACCGACGGCAACGGCAACGGCCACGCCCTCTCCGACACGCAGATCAACCAGGTCAACGCGCTGATCACCCATGGCGACGCGATGCTGGCCGGCACCGAAGCGCGCACCAGGGGTTACAGCAAGAACGAGGTCAGCTCCGCTATCCAGATCGCCATCTGGTCGGCCGAGCTCGGCAGCAGCTACACGTTCAAGTCCGACGATCACCAAGTGGATCTCCTGGTAACCACATACCTCGCCAACGTCAGCGGCGCGCAACCGGTGTGGTCGCCGACGCCGTTCAGCAAGGTCGCGACGCTTTGGAGCCCTGGCAGCCAGACCTTGGGCTATCTCCAGGTGCCGGAGCCGCATCCATGACCCTGCTCGCGCCCATGGTGCTGGGTCTCGGCCTGCTGCGGCGGCGACGCGCCGGCTGAGCCCGCCCTCCGGATATCGTGAGAGCCTGTGGAGTGCGATTCAGTCCTCCTCGGTTCGGCGCACCAGAACCTCGCGCCGCCCGACATGGTTCGCCGGACCGACGATGCCCTCCTGCTCCATCTGCTCCATCAGCTTGGCCGCCCGATTGTAGCCGATCGACAACCGACGCTGGATGAACGAGGTCGATGCCTTGCCCTCCCGGGCGACGGCTGCCACCGCCTGATCGAACAGGCCGGCCTCGCCATCCGCGCTCGACACCATGCCGGTCAGCGCGCCTGCCTCGTCGTCCTCGACCACCTCGGTGACCTCCTCGACGTAGGTCGGCTCGCCCTGCGCGCGCAGGAACTTGACCACGTCCTCCACCTCCCGGTCGGAGACCAGCGGCCCGTGCACCCGCATGATGCGCCCGCCGCCGACCATGAACAGCATGTCGCCCTGGCCGAGCAGCTGCTCCGCCCCCTGCTCGCCCAGGATGGTGCGGCTGTCGAACTTGCTGATCACCTGGAAGCTGATGCGGGTCGGGAAGTTGGCCTTGATCGTGCCGGTGATCACGTCCACCGACGGGCGTTGCGTCGCCATGATGACGTGGATGCCCGCCGCCCGCGCCATCTGCGCCAGCCGCTGCACCGCCGCCTCGATCTCCTTGCCGGCGACCATCATCAGGTCGGCCATCTCGTCCACCACCACCACGATGAGCGGCAGCACCTCGAGCACCAGCGGCTGCTCCTCGAAGATCGGGCGATGGGTGTCGGGATCGAAGCCGGTCTGCACCCGGCGGGTCACCACCTCGCCACGCGCGCGCGCCTCCGCCACCCGCTCGTTGTAGCCACCGATGTTGCGCACCCCGAGCTGGCTCATCGCGCGGTAGCGCCTCTCCATCTCGCGCACCGTCCATTTCAACGCCGTCACCGCCTTCTTCGGCTCGGTCACCACCGGCGCCATCAGATGCGGGATGCCTTCGTAGACCGACAATTCGAGCATTTTCGGGTCGATCAGAATCAGCCGGCACTGGTCGGGCGAGAGCCGGTAGAGCAGGCTCAGGATCATCGCGTTGACCCCGACCGACTTGCCCGACCCGGTGGTGCCGGCAATCATCAGATGCGGCATCCGAGCGAGGTCGGCGATCACCGGCGCGCCGCTAATTTCCTTGCCGAGCGCGAGAGCCAGGCGGCCCGGATGCTTGTGCCAGTCCTCGGTGGCCAGCAGCTCGCTCAGGAAAACCGTCTCACGCCTGGCGTTCGGCACCTCGATGCCGATGACGTTGCGCCCCGGCACGGTGGCGATGCGAACGGCGGTGACCGAGAGGCTGCGTGCCACGTCGTCGGCCAGCCCGATCACCCGCGC
Organism: Acetobacteraceae bacterium; assembly: GCA_965218045.1. Classification (GTDB taxonomy): domain Bacteria; phylum Pseudomonadota; class Alphaproteobacteria; order Acetobacterales; family Acetobacteraceae; genus CAVRCA01. The sequence goes on from CBDCJX010000008.1 coordinate 165,985, forward strand.
GCTGCGGATGCCCGGCGCGGGTTCGAGCTCGTAGAGCGTGACCACCGGCCCCGGGCGGATCTCGACGATGCTGCCTTGCACGCCGTAATCGCCCAACACCGTCTCGAGCAATCGCGCGTTGGCTTGCAACGCATCGGGGCTCGGCCCGGTCCCGGCCCGCTGCGGCGCGGGTTTCAGCAACGCCAGGCCGGGGAAGCGCCACTCGCCATCAGCCAGCTTCAGGCTCTCCTGCTTCGGCGCGGCGGGCCGTGCGGGGAGCGGCGGCCGCAGCTTCGCCAAGGCTGGCGGGCGCTGATCGGCCGGGGGTGCGGGGGACGGCGCCGGCTGCTCCGCCTCCAGCGCAGCGTCCGGGCCCACATCTCGACGCCATTCCGCGGGCCATTCCGGGCGTGGTTCAGGGCGGACGAGGCTGGCCGCCGCCGGCGCCCGTCGTCCCGGCCGGCGCGGATCGAGGCGACGCCACAACGGCGCGACCAGGGGGGCCAGCGGAGAGGTGAGGCGGGCGCCCACCCGACCAACCAACGTCGCGGCACCCCAGCCGCGCGCCAGGGAGGCACGCGCCACCGTGGCGGACCCGCGACCGGCCGAGCGCCATTCGCCGGTGCTCAGCCCGAAGGCGAGCAGGATCAGGGTCACGGCCAGGCCAAGCCCGATCACCGCCACGAACAGGGTGCCAACCGGGCCGAGCACGTCACGCCCCGCCGCCAGGGCGCCCCCGCTGAGCAGGCTGCCGATGGCACCGCCGAGACCGGCCGGTGTCGGCCAAGCGAGGCGCCCCGCCGCCATCGGCAAGGCCGCGAGCACGGCGGCCGCCACCGGAAGTGCCGCCAGGGTTGTGGCCAGGCGCGCCGCCACGCTGCCGAGGCCGCGATGCGAGGCGAGCCGCCACGCCCAGGCCAGCATCGCCAGGCCGGGCAGCGCCCCCGCCACGCCGAAACCTTGCAGCAGCACGTCCGCTAGCGCGGCACCCGCCGGTCCGGCGAGATTGACCGCGGCGCGTCCCGTCGCCGTGTTCAAGGACGGGTCGCGCGCGTCGTAGCTGACCAATGCCACCAGCAGCGCCAGCGCGACCAGGCCGAGCACCAGCCCGCCCAGTTCGGACAGGCGGCGGCGGACCAAGGTACGAACGGCGGGCGAGGCAAGTCGGCGGGCCTGGGCGGCAGCGGCCATCGGGGGCAGTTCCATTCGTCGGAGTCGCGAAACGCGGGGTTGAGATCGCGGCTCAGCTATACCGCCGAACCATCCGGGACAGAACCCGAATCCCGGCTTGCCGAACCGTGCGCTCGGCCTCACCTTCCGGGCCATGACCGAGCCCCTGGCCGCGGATGTGTGTGTCGTCGGCGCCGGGCCGGTGGGCGGCGCGCTTGCCTGTCGGCTCGCCGCTGCCGGCGTGTCGACCGTGGTGGTCGACCGCGCTGCGCTGCCGCCGATGGAGCATCCGGATTTCGACGGCCGGGCCTACGCGATCGCCGCCGGCTCGCGCCGGCTGCTGGAGGCTGCGGGGCTATGGGACAAGCTGCCCGAGCCGGTCTGCCCGATCCGCGACATCCGCGTCTCAGACGGGCGGCTCGGCCGTCCCGCGTCGCGGCTGTTCCTGCATTTTGACCATCGCGAGGCCGGCCCCGACGCCGACGCGTTCGGCTGGATGGTGGAGGCGCGCAGCCTACGGGTGGCGATCAACGCCCATCTGCACGCGCTGCCGACGCTGCGTTGCTTCGCGCCGGCCACTGCCACGGTCGAACGCGGCGCTGCGGGTGCGACGGTTCGGGTCGCCGGCGGACCCGCCATCGCCTGCCGGCTGGTGGTCGCGGCCGAGGGGCGCGAATCGCCGCTGCGTCGCGCCGCCGGCATCCCGGTCACCCGGCTGCCGTACGATCAGACCGGCATCGTCTCGGCGATCGCCCATGCGCGGCCGCACCACAACCTCGCCCTCGAGCACTTCCTGCCGTCCGGCCCGTTCGCCCAGTTGCCGATGTGCGGCCTGCCCGACGCGCCGCACGTCTCCGCAATCGTGTGGACCGAGCGCACCGCGATCGCCGAGCACGTGCTGGCGATGGATGACGGCGGGTTCGGTCGCGAGATCGGCCGCCGGCTCGGCGCCCATCTGGGCACCGTGCGCCCGATCGGCCGACGTTGGCGCTATCCGCTCGGGGCGCTGCACGCGCACCGCTACTTCGACACCCGGCTGGCGCTGGTGGGCGACGCCGCGCACGGCATCCACCCGATCGCCGGCCAGGGCCTCAACCTTGGCTTTCGCGACGCGGCCGCGCTGGCCGATCTGCTGATCGAGGCGGTATCCAGCGGCGCCGATCCCGGCGCGCCCGGGCTGCTTGTCCGCTACCAGCGCGCGCGCCGCCCGGACAATCTGCTGATGCTGGCGGCGACCGACGGGCTGGACCGGCTGTTCAGCACCGACAACCCTCTCCTGCGCCTCGCCCGCGACCTCGGCATCGGCGCGGTGCACCGCCTGCCCCGGCTGAAGCGCATGTTCATGCGCCAGGCGATGGGGCTGCCGCTCAGCCCGTGATCACGGCCGCGCCGATCGCGCGGAGGACGCCGATCCGACTTCGACCCAGCAAAACGCGCGCTCCAGCTCGCGCGCTCCGTCGGTTGGATACCACCGGCCGTGCGCGAGGATGATGCGCTTCGGCGCCCAGCTGCGCATCCGGGCGACAGCGTCGCGCAGCGCCGGGCGGTGGCGGCGGTACGATAGGCGCAGGTCCGGCAGCGCCGTCTCATTCGCCACGCGGCCACACCCGTGCCCAAATCCGATCCCAAGCCATGCTTCGTCCGAGTGGCCGGGGTCAATCCCTGCGAAGCACCCGCCGGAGGCGGCTTGGGCTTGACGCCGGCCACTCGGACGCGAGCACGATTGAAGATCGGATGGACGCCGGGGCAACAAGTGGCAGGCAGGTTGGAGGATTGGACGCATGAGCGGAAGCCCACGGGCGGTGGTCAGGGTCTTCGATCCCGATAGCGGCGCGCTGAAGGATGGCCCGAAGCCGTTCGCGAGCGTCCCCGACGCGGTCATGTACGCGCGAACCCGGCTGCCGCAGGAGATCGGTGATCGGGTCGTGATCTTCTGCGCCTCGCCGACGGCAGAGGAACGCACCGAGATCGAGGCGTCGGCCTACGAGCTACGCACCGAGCCCGACGGGAAAGCCGGAGCCTAGGCCGGGCGCGGCTCCGGGGGCAGGTCGGGCCTGGTCTCGGGCATCGCGAAGCGGCACATCAGGGTGCCCGCGAGGCCGGCCAACGCCAAGGCGAGAAACGCCACGGTGTCGCCGAACTGGTCGGCGGTCCAGCCGGCGAGGCTCGTGCTCAGCGAAGCGCCGACGAACACCGCGAGGCCGAGCACGCCCATGCACAGGTTGAACCGGCCGCTCTGGATCGTCAGATCGGCCGAGACCAGCGGGAACATCACGCCGAACACCGCGCCGCTCACGCCGCTCAGCGCCTGCAACGCGATCAGCAGCCACGGATTGGGCATGATCGCGATCAGCATGCCGCGCAACGCGAGCGACGCCCAGCCGAACACCATCACCGGCCGGCGGCCCCAGCGCTCCGCCCGATCACCGACCCAGGGTGACAGCAGCGCCACGACGATCTGCGGCACCACGATGCAAGCACCCACGATCAGGTTGGCGAGCCGGCCGGCTGACTGGGTGATCGAGGCGGCGGCCAGCGGCAGCATCGCGGCGTTGGCCAGGTGGAACAGCAGCGCGCAGCCACCGAATGCGAGCACCCGCCGATCGGCCAAGAGGTCGCGCAGCCCGTGCCAGTCAAACGGGTTGGTGGTGCGCGACCGCTCCACCGCCTCCACGTGGCCGATCATCACCAGTGCTACGAGCGCCGGGAAGCCGAGCAAGGCGGTGAGCCAGAACACCGCCGCTGAGGAGAAGTAGCTGCCGATCAGTCCCATGATCCCGGCGGCGATGCCGTTGCCGATCGAAGCGAAGCGCGCGTTGCGGCCGAGCCGCTCGCCGAACGCGGCGTGGCCCACCAGGGCGAGGCTGACCGCCGAGATCGCCGGGGTCAGCACGCAACTCGCCACGCCGTGCAGCAGCTCGGCCAGGTAGACCGGCAGCAAAAACGGGAACAGCGCGAGCAACAGCGCGCTGGCGCTCACCGCGACGACGCCGACCATCGCGGCGAGCCGCTTGTTGCGCAACGCGTCGACCAGCGCGCCTGCCGGCACTTGGCCGATCAGCGCCGCCATCGTGCCGAGGGTGAGCGCGACGCCGATCTCACCTTGCGTCCACTTGTTGGCGGTCAGGTAGACGGCGATGAACGGCCCGAAGCCGGTCTGCACGTCGGCCACGAAGAAGACGACGAAGTCGAGCGCGCGCAGGCTACGGGCGGGGGCCATCAACCGGGGAGCGGGTCAGGGCGACTTGCCGGGCGCGGTGCCCTGCTGGCCCGCCGGCGCGGGAGCCGCGTCGGGTGCCGGGGCCGGCCTGGTGGGGCTCGGCCTGGTGGGGCTCGGCGAGGGGGGCGCCGGGACGACCGGGGCGACGGGTGCCACCACCGTGGGGGTGGGAGCGGCCGGCGAGGAAGGGGCGGCTGGCACTTGTATGGGCGCCGGCGCGGCCGGTGGCGCGACGGGAGCGGCCGGCGAGGAAGGGGCGGCTGGCACTTGTATGGGCGCCGGCGCGGCCGGTGGCGCGACGGGAGCGGCCGGCGCGGCCGGTGGCGCGACGGGAGCGGCCGGCGCGGCCGCCGGGGTCACCACGGGCGCGACCTTCTCCTCCTTGTACGCGGGAGCGGCGCGGATCTTGTCCATGCTCATCTCGAGCACGACCGGGTGCGCCTTGTCGGCGGGAGTGAATTTCAGGGTCTTCCAGTCCACCGCGACGGTGCGGATGCCGACGCCGAGGAACCCGCCGAAATCGATCACCGCCGCCACCGGCTCGCCGTTGTCGTTGACCAGCACGTCGATGATGCGGGCGATCTCCTTGCCGTCCGGCCCGTCGACCTTGTGGCCGAGGATAGCCATCGCCGCCTCGGGTGGCACCTGCTGCACCGGCGCCGGCTCGGCGGCGCCCAACAGAGCGAGCGTGACCAGCAGCACGCCTCCTCGCAGCGTCAATCCCCGCCTCACCACGCGGCGGCCCAGCCGTCGCGCCGCGGGTCCGAACCGGCGATGCGCATCCCATTCTCCGCGAGCCGGATCGCCTGGACGCTGCACGGGCCTTCGAGCGGTCCGACGCGGTCGAGCCGGTGGCCGCGCGCCTCCAGCTCGCGCAAGGTTTCAGCACCAAAGCCCGGTTCGACGGTGAGCCGCCCGTCCCCCTCATGCGGCCAGTTCGCCCCCTGCCCCGGCTGGGCGCTGGTCCAGCGCGGCGCCTCGACTGCCTGCTGCGGGTCGGCACCAAGATCAACCAAGGCGGTGAGGACTTGCAGGTTGACCTGCACCTGATGGTCCGCGCCCGGCGTGCCGAACACCGCCCACAAGCGGCCGTCGCGGGTGACGATCGGCGCGTTCATCGTGTGCCGCACCCGCTTGCCGGGCGCGAGACGGTTGGCGTGGCCCGGCGCGAGGTGCCAGTAGGCCATGCGGTTGTTCAGCAACACGCCGGTCTCCCCGGCGGTGACGCCCGATCCGAAGGCGGAGTTCAGGCTCTGAATGCCGGAGACGGCGTTGGCCGCCGCGTCGACCACGCAGAAATAGGTGGTGTCGCCGTCACGCTGCGGGGTGTCGAGCGGCAGCTCGGCCGCCCGCCTCGGATCGATCCGCTCGGCGCAAGCATCGGCTTGGGCATCGGACAGCAGTTCGTCGAGCGGCACCTGGCCGAAGCGCGGATCACCGCCGAAGCGCTCGCGATCGAGGAAAGCAAGCTTCTTCGCCTCCACCAGGAAGTGAATGCGCGAGGCGGGGTCGAGCCGGGCCAGGTCGAAGCGCTCGGCGGTGCGCAGCATCTGCAGGAACGTGAAGCCGGTCGAATTGGGCGGCGTCTGCGCCACGTCGAAGCCGCGATAGCGGACCTTGATCGGCGCCACCCGTTCGGCGCTACAGGCGGCGAGATCGGCCGCCTCGATCGGCACCCCCGCCTCCGCCATCGCCGCCACCAGCCGGCGTGCCAGCGGACCGCGATACAACGTCTCCGCGCCCTCGGCGGCCACCTCCTCGAGGGTGCGGGCCAGCGCCTCCTGCCGCACCAGCGCGCCGACCGGGGGCGGCGCGCCATCGTCGAGGAACACCGCGCGACTGCGCGCATCGGCCGCGAGCACGGCCCGGGTGTCGGCGCTGAAATGCCGGTAGGCATGGGTGACGGCGAACCCGTCGCGGGCGGCTTCGATCGCGGCGCCGAACAGTGCTGACCAGGGCCGCGTGCCGTGCGCCGTGTGCAGCGCCGCGAGCCCGGCCAGGGCCCCCGGCACCGAGACGCTGCGCGGCCCGCGCACCGCGATGCCGTCGGCGAAACGCTCGGCCGAGGCCGAAGCGGGCGCCGCGCCGGTGCCGTTGAACACCTCCGAGCCACCGGTTCGGGCGAGGAACACGTGATACAGCGCGTCACCGCCGAGCCCCGACATGTGCGGCTCGACCACCGCCAACGTGGTTGCTACCGCCACCGCCGCGTCCACCGCGTTGCCGCCGCCGCGCAGCACTTCGAGTCCGGCCAACGCGGCCAACGGATGGTTGGCGCCCACCGCGCCCCGTCGTCCCATGATCAGGGGCCGATGGCTTCTCGCGAAAGAATCCTGCACCGCGACACTCCACATTTTGCGGACCCACAGTAGGTGCGCAGCGACGATGGCGAAACATTGGTTAACGCGGGGTTGACGTCCGGCCGGGCCACCCTAGAACAAAGCGGAAACCGAGGATATACGATGGAGTTGCTGGACAAGCTGCGCATCCTGGCCGATGCCGCCAAATACGACGCGTCCTGCGCCTCCAGCGGCACCGACAAGCGCGACTCGCGCGGCCGGCGCGACGGCGTGGGCTCGACCGAGGGCATGGGCATCTGCCACGCCTACGCCCCCGACGGGCGCTGCATCAGCCTGCTGAAAATCCTGCTGACCAATTCCTGCGTCTACGACTGCTTGTATTGCATCAACCGGCGTTCCTCGAACGTGCGGCGCGCGCGGTTCACTGTCGACGAGGTGGTCACCCTCACGCTCGGCTTCTATCGGCGCAACTGCATCGAGGGCCTGTTCCTCAGCTCGGGCATCATCCGTGATCCCGACTACACGATGGAGCAGGTGGTGCGCGTCGCCCGCATCCTGCGCGAGACGCACGGGTTTCGCGGCTACATCCACCTAAAAACCATCCCCGACGCCGATCCGGCGCTGCTCGCCGAGGCCGGCCGCTACGCCGACCGGCTCAGCATCAATGTCGAGCTGCCGGCGCAATCGAGCCTGGCGCGCCTCGCCCCGGAGAAAGATTCCGCGAGCATTCGCCGCTCGATGGGGCGGATGCGCGCCCGCATCGATGCCGCCCGCAACAAGGGCGCCCCGCGTTTCGCGCCGGCCGGGCAGAGCACGCAGGTGATCGTCGGCGCCGACGAGACCAATGACCGCGCGATCTTGCGGATGAGCACCAACCTGTACGGCGCCTACGGGCTGCGCCGCGTCTACTACTCGGCGTTCAGCCCGATCCCCGACGCCGCCGCCGCGTTGCCGCCGACCCGCGCGCCGCTGATCCGCGAGCACCGGCTCTACCAGGCCGACTGGCTGATGCGGTTCTACGGCTTCGCGGTCGACGAGCTCGCCACCGATCCGGCGGACATGCTGGACCTCGCAGTCGATCCCAAGCTTGCCTGGGCGCTGGCCAACCGCGAGAGTTTCCCGATGGATGTGAACCGCGCGAGTCGCGAGCAGCTGCTGCGCGTCCCCGGCCTCGGGGTGCGTTCGGTGGATCGGCTGCTAGTCGCGCGTCGGCACCGACGGCTGCGTCTGGACGATCTGGCGCGGTTGCGCCTGCCATTGCGCAAGCTCGCTCCTTTCCTGGTCGCCGAGGACCATCGGCCGAAAACCCTCGATCGCGCCGACCTGCGCGCCCGGCTCATCGCATTGCCGCCTTCATCTCAGGGCGAGCTGTTCGGCTGATGCATGGCGTCGTGCTGGCTGACGAGACCGACTGGGACGGCTGGCGGCGCGCGACCCGCGCCCTGGTGCTCGCCGGAGTGCCGCCCGAGCAGGTCGTCTGGTCGGTCGGCGCCGAGGCCGACCTGTTCGCCGGCGATCCGCCACCCGAGGCGGCGGGCACGTTCAACCTTCCGCGCTCCCTGGTGAACCTGGCGGAGACCGCGCTGCTGGCGCGCGAACCCGAGCGCTTCGCCCTGCTGTATCGCCTGGTCTGGCGCGCGCATGGCGGCGAGCGGCAGTTGCTGGAGCAGACCACCGACCCGGAAATGCGGCGCGCGCAACGCCTCGCACAAGCGGTGCGTCGGGACGTGCACAAGATGCGCGCGTTTCTGCGTTTCCGCGCCGTCGCCGAGCCGGAGGGCACTCGCTACGTCGGCTGGTTCGAGCCGGAGCACCACATCGTCGCCGCCAATGCCGGGTTCTTCGTCCGCCGCTTCGCCACCATGGCGTGGTCGATCCTGACCCCCGAGCGCAGCGCGCATTGGGACGGCGAGACCTTGCGTCTCGGGCCCGGCGCCGACCCCGCCCAAGTGCCCGACGACGACGCGCTGGAAGCCTACTGGCGCACCTATTTCGCCGCGATCTTCAACCCGGCGCGGCTGAAGGTCGCGGCGATGACGTCGGAGATGCCGAAGAAATACTGGCGCAACTTGCCCGAGGCTGAGGCGATTCCGGAACTGATCCGCCAGGCGGCGGCCCGCACCGACGAGATGCTGGAGCAGGAATTGCGCACACCCGACAAGCTGCCGCTCGGCCCGGTCCGCGCCCGCTCGCGCGAGAGCGGCCCGGCGGCCGATGCCTCGCCGCTGGCGCGCGCCGCGCACGAGGCGGAGAGCTGCCGAAGCTGCCCGCTTTGGGAGCCGGCGACGCAGACCGTGTTCGGCGAGGGGCCGGCCGAGGCGCGCATCATGTTCATCGGCGAGCAGCCGGGCGATCAGGAGGATTTGGTCGGCCGCCCGTTCGTCGGCCCCGCCGGGCAGTTGCTCGACCGCGCGCTGGAGGAGGCCGAGATCGACCGGCGCTCGGTCTACGTCACCAATGCGGTGAAACACTTCAAGTTCATCCCGCGCGGCAAGCGCCGCATCCACCAGAAGCCCGACACGACGGAGATCGTCGCGTGCAAGCCCTGGCTCGATGCCGAGATGCGCGAGGTACGGCCCGATCTGCTGGTGCTGCTCGGCGCCACCGCCGCGCGCGCGATCCTCGGCCGCGCCGTCACCATCGGGCGCGAACGCGGCCAGCGCATTCCGCTCGAAGGCGGGCAGGCGGGGTTCGTGACGGTGCATCCGTCGTTCCTGCTCCGCTTGCCGGATGCGGACAGCAAGGCGCGCGAGTACCGCGCCTTCGTTGCCGACCTGCGCAAGGCGATGCAGCTCGCCGACAGCATTCGGGCGGAAGCGGCAACGCCGTAATCCGCCGCGCGGACTGCATCCGTGCGACCCCCTGCCGAGTATGACTGACAGCGATCACGATCGATCGTGTTGGACAACAGGCAGGAGTTTCCTATGAAACGTATGTTCGCGGCGCTTGCGATCAGCACTATTCTGGCCGGCCCGGCGCTGGCCGAGCAGACGGTGATGGTCGGCGGGGCGCCGATGTATCCGAGCAAGAACATCGTGCAGAACGCCGTCAATTCGAAGGATCACACGACCTTGGTTGCCGCGGTGAAGGCCGCCGGCCTGGTCGACACGCTGGAATCTAAAGGTCCGTTCACCGTGTTCGCGCCGACCAACGCTGCATTCAGCAAGCTGCCGCCAGGCACGGTGCAGACGTTGCTGAAGCCCGACGAGAAGCCGGAGCTGACCAAGATCCTCACCTATCACGTGGTGCCCGGACGTTACGATTCGAACAAGCTGCGTTCGATGATCCTCGCCGGCCACGGCAGGGCGATGCTCAAGACCGTCAGCGGCGGCACGCTCACCTTGATGATGAACGGCAGCGACAACATCGTCGTCAAGGACGAGAAGGGCGACGTCGCCAACATCGTGGTCTACGACGTTGCGCAATCCAACGGCGAGATCTACTCGATCGACCAAGTGCTGATGCCGACCTCCTGACGCGAGCGCTCGGACAAAAGAACAACCCCGCCAATTGGCGGGGTTGTTTGCGTTTGATACCAGCCGCCGTCATACCAGTCGCCGCAAATCGCTACCCGCTCGCGCCGTGCTCGGCGAAGGTCGAGCATCCACGGCTCTACTCACGTCCGGGCCGCAAAAGGCGTCTTTTGTTTTGGTATCGTAACGTTATCGGCACACGAAAGCCCTGCCGCGTCAGGCCCGGAAAAGCGGCGGTGGCCAGGGTGGCAGGGAGACGGGACGCTTGGCGGAAGCGGCCCGGCGAGGCCCCGGTGGGACTTGGGCCGGGGCGTGGGGTGGGATTTGGGGTGGAGCGTGGGGCGACACCTCGCCCGGCGCTGCGGCGAGCGCCGCCGGAGCGAGCGGTTGCTCCGAACGCGGCGGCTTTGGCGGCAGCCGCAGCGGCGCGGGCAGCGGGTCGTTGGTCAGTCGCCGCCACAGCGGGCGCAGCAGCCGACCCGCTTGCGGCGACGCCGCGAGCAGCGCCTGCATCTCCGGATCATCGACCAGCGCCAGCAGCCAGGCGCCGAGATACCCGGCGCCGAACCGCGCCAGCACCGGGCCGCCCGGCAGCTTCGTCCCTCGCGAGGTCGACTCGGCCGGCTCGGCTGCCCGGCGCGGCGCCCGGTCCTTGCGCGGCGCAAGCGTCCCGGCGGCGAACTGCGCATGCAGCGCGGCGAGTTTCCGCGTCGTGCGCTGCAAGTACTTCCACAGCAGCAAGGCAAGCGGCCCCAGCACGTCGCGGTTCCGGGGGTTCCGGTCGACCCAATCGGCGAGCGTCCACCTCAGCCGCTCGACGAGCAGGCCGAAGCGGCACATCAAGCCGGTTGGGGTGGAGGGGGCTGGGGACATGGGCGGAGTTTATACGCTTCTGTTACTACTGGTGTCAACAGTTGTTATTCTGCTGTTGTCATAACGCCGCGCCGAGCGCGGCCGCCCGGGGGCACGACGCCGCCGCTCGCTGGAATCGCCAAGGCGATCCAGTCTGCCGAGTAGCCGCGTGAAACAAAACGCCAGCGCGGTTGCAGCTTGCCTGAAGCCGCTCTACAGCCGCTTCAGCGTGCCCCCGAGGATCACCGGGCCGGTCGGCTGACCGGTCGGGGAACCACCGATCGGCTCCAGGCTGACCAGCAACTGCACCGGCGGCCGGGGCAGCTTCTGCGGCGGGATGGTTCGGCCGATCGACGGCAACACGCCGAGCGAGACGGGTTGCTTGGCACCCTCCGGCAATGCCCACAGCTCCATGTCCCGGCCGTTGGGCAGCTGCACCGGTGCCAGGGGCCGGACGGTCAACGAGCCGTCGGAGGCGAGCTGGGCCAGGAACTCCGGCGCCGGGCTGCCGGTCGGGGCCAGCGCCGCGGCGTAGGGAACCGGCTCGGGGCGCGAGAGGATGCTGAACCCGGCAAAGATCGCGGCCACGGCGAAGGCGGCGGCCGCGGCCCGCCATAGCGCCACGCTCTCCCACGCGCCACGCCACCAGACCGCCGTCGCGCTCGGTTGCGTCGGGGTGTGGACGATTGCGGGTTGTGCCGCGTCGGTTGCCGGCTGGGCTTCCGGCTGCGCCGCCATCAGGCCGATGCTGGTCTCGATGCGCGCCCACAGCTCGGGCGGCACCAGAACCGGAAGCACGGCGTCGGCCAGTGGTGCCAGGCGGTTCTGCCAGGCCTCGATCGCCAGCGCGACCTCGGGGTCGCGGGCCGCCAGGTCCTCGACCGAGCGCGCCTCGTCGGACTCCAGCGCGCCGAGCACGTAGATGCCGGCCAGCAGGTCGAAATCCTCGCCCTCCCCGCTCATCGCTCGAGGCACTTTCGCAACACCGCCAGCCCGCGCCGGATCAGCGACTTCACCGTCCCCAGCGGCATGCCGAGCCGCACCGCGAGATCGCTATGGGTCAGCCCGTCCATGAAGGCGCGGGTGATCAGCGCGCGCCGCTCGGTGTCGAGCTGGTCGAGGCAGCGCCGCAGCTCCTCGCCCTCGGCGGTGCCCATCAGCTGCACCAGCGGATCGGGCTCCTCGTCGGCCGGCTCGGGCAGCTCGATGCCGGTGACCTCGCGCGCCTCGCGGCGAGCGATGTCGAGCGCGCGGTAACGCAGGATGCTGGTGAGCCAGGCCTCGGCCGAGCCACGCGCCGGATCAAACCGGTTGGCGTATTGCCACACGCTGACGAACGTATCGTGTACCGCGTCGGCGGCCAGCGCGGCGCGCCGGGTGATGCGCAACGCAATCCCGTGCAGACGCGCCGCCTGCAAGTCGTACAGCCGCCGGAACGCGCCGCGATCGCCGGCTCCGCAGCGTTGCAGCAACTCGGCGAGACTATCGTTTACAAAGTCGGACGCGGAACCGCTCAGGGCCGCCTCGCCCGCATCATCCTGATCCAAGATTGATGAACCACCATACGCTCTCTACTGGCGGGATTGTGACCTGGATGCAGGACGGTGACCAGTCCGGCGGTGCACACCGGCTGGGGATAGATGGTTTTCCTTACCCTGCTCGCCGACCGAGGCAATGGTCCGGCTGCAATCGGTATCCTCGCCGAGACCAAGCTGGATCGTCGGGATCAAGGCCGCGAGCGGGGTCAGCACCACTCCGAGCGCCGCGGCGATCCCGCCGCGCGTTGCCAGCTCCTTGGGGTCCGGCAGGATGCTGGGCGATTTTAGCGGACCGCGGATGTCGATCGGTGCCGGTATCGAGCCGATGCTGAAATGCTTGGGATCGGTCTTGACCTGGTAGTCGACGGTCTCGTTGCGCAGGTTCACTGTCCCCGAGCCGATGATATTGGCCTCGGTCGTGTCGATCAGCAGGATTTGCGTGTTCAGCACGCCCTGCTCCAGCGGCATGTGGACGACCATGCAGCGCACCTCGGCGCGCTTGGGGACGCCGAGCGCCGAGAGCAGCGAATTGCCGAAGTCGAGGCCCGCGAGATCGACCAGCAACGCGCTGAGATCGCCGCCGGTCATGAACAGCTTCAGATCGCCATTGCCGCGGCCGAGTATCTGCGCGAGCGAATCGCCGGTGCCGCTCACCACGGCGCGACCGCCGATCGTGCCCGCGCCGCCAAATGCATGCGTCGCCGACATGATCCGCGCGACGTCGACCTGTCGGAACTCGACATCGGCCTTCAGCGCCAGCGCCTTGCCGGTCGGGTCCAGGTCGACCGTGCCGGTGATCTTGCCCTTGCCGACGCCGAGGCTGATCGGGTGCAGGCGCACCGCTCCGTTCCGGATCGTCGCGTCGACCGCCAGCGTATCGAACGGGATCGAGCGTCCCTCGATCTTCGCGCCACGGTAACGCAGGTCGACATCGGCGGCCTGCAACTTCGGCAGGTTGAGCGGCTGGTCGGGTAGCAGGTTCGGGCTCTTTTCCTCGCGCGCCTTTTCGCGTCGCTGTTCCGGCGTCTGGCCCTTGCCCGCCCGGCCCGGCGTGGTGCCGATGAAGCCGCCGAGATCGGTCAGGTCCACCCGGCGCGAGGCGAGGTCGGCGGTGACCATCGGACGATCGGCGCCGGGATCGACCGCGATCGAACCTTCCAGGTCGCTGTGCCCGAGGCGGCCGGCGAAATTGGTGAAGTGGTACTTGCCGGCGGCATAATCGAGATTGCCGCTCAGCTCATACGGCGGCGTCTGCGGGATCGGAATGCCGGTGAGGTGATACAGCTGCTCCATGTCCGGCCCCGCCAGATCGAGCTTGATCTTGGCGCCCTTGAAGGCGAGCGGGTCCTCCACGGTGCCGGTGATCGCGACCTTGGTCTGCCCGTTCGCCGCGTGCAGGTCGATCGGATAGGGATGCGCGGCGTCGCGCAGCGACAGCAGCGCGCCGCCGATGAACCGGCCGCTGATCGGCTGGTCGGCGTAGGTGCCGTGGGCGTCGACGACGATCTGCGCCGCGCCAGGCTCGGCCGCGCCAGGCTCGGCCGCGCCAGGCTCGGCCTGACCGGGCTCACCTTGAGCGGGCGCCTCCCCGGACTTGCCCTCGGCGGGTGCTTCCTTGACGGGGGCGGGCGCCGTTTCAGAACTTTGCGCACCCGGTTCGCGCGTGGCGATCGCGAGCTCGAAGTTGGACTTCAACTTCGGGATGTCGACATGCGCGTGACCGTCCTCGATCACCAGATCGCCGATCTTCACCGACGGCCCGCCCGAGCTCGAGCCCGACCCGGTGGCCAGCTTCCAGTTCGGCTCCCCGCTCGGTCCGGTGGCGACCTCGACCACCGGATGCTGCACGCCGATACGCGGGATTCGGATCGTCGAGCGATCGTGCAGCAGCCCCGCCACGTCGAGGTCGACCGCCAGGTGATCGAGCTTGGCGAAGCGCGAATCCGGGGGGAACTCCTTGGGGTTGGCCACCTCGACATCGTCGGCGATCAGTCGCGTCACGCGGCCGAGCTGGACGTGCAGATGCGCTATGGTGACCGGGCGACCAAGGGCGGCCGAGGCGCGCGCCTCGACCAGCGGGATGAACCAGTCCCAGCGCCAGAAAACGACGACCAGGAGCACGATCGCCACGAGGGTGCCCAGCGCGATCAGCCAGCGGGGGATTCTGCGCAATGCCATCACTCAAATGCTCGCCGTAGGGTGCCCCCTGGTTTTAAGGGGCAAAGTCGCTCACCAAGCACGATTCCCGACGCGCGTCACGCGCTCGCGCCGCCGTCGACCGGCAAGGCCGCCCCGGAGATGTAGGAAGCTTCGTCCGACAGCAGGAACAGCGCCGCGTTGGCGATCTCCTCCGGGCGGCCCGGCCGGCCGAAGGGCACCAGCGAGGCCCGCGCCTGCACCAGCGCCTCGGCGTCCTTGCCGGCGGGCGCCTGCTGGTCGGGACGCAACACGAAGGTGCGCAGCATGGGCGTGTCGATCGGGCCGGGGCAGATCACGTTCACCCGGATGCGGTCGGCCGCCAGCCGCTTGGCCAGCGAGCGGACGAACCCGACCACGCCGAACT
This sequence comes from Acetobacteraceae bacterium, assembly GCA_965218045.1. Classification (GTDB taxonomy): domain Bacteria; phylum Pseudomonadota; class Alphaproteobacteria; order Acetobacterales; family Acetobacteraceae; genus CAVRCA01. Next base: position 181,080 of record CBDCJX010000008.1, read on the forward strand.
TGGCCATCGAATACACCGGGCTGCCCGGCGAGCCCAGCAGGCCGGAGATCGACGCGGTGAACAGCAGCGCAGCACCTCGCCGGCCGCGCAGCTTCGGGATCGCCGCTTCGGTGGTCACCAGCACGCTGCGACAGTTGAGGTTCATGGCGAGGTCGAAATCCGCCATGTCGATCCCTTCGACCGACGCCGGACCAGGGTGGCCGACGTGGTTCCAGACGAAGTCGAGCTGGCCGAACTCGGCGACGGTGCGACCGACGATCTCGCGCGCGAACGCGTCATCGGTGAGGTCGCCGGCCAGCGCCAGCGCCCGGCCGCCGGCTTCGCGTACCTCCGCCGCGACCGCTTCGGCGCCCGCCGGGTCGAGATCGACCACCGCCACCGCCGCCCCTTCCCGGGCGAAACGTTGCACCCCGGCCCGCCCCATGCCCGACGCCGCCGCCGTGACGATCCCGATCTTGCCTTCGAGCCGCATTGCTACCTCCCGTGAACTCTCCCGACGGCGACCCTATCCGCCCTTCGGGTGAGGGAAAACTCGCCCCCAGCGCGACGCGCTCTTTCAGGTCGTCAGCACGATCTTTCCGGCGTGCCGACGCGACAAAAGCTCGCCCATTGCCTCGGTCACCTGATCCAGTGGGAAGCTGGTCGCGACGCGCGGGCGCAAGGTGCCGGCCTGCCACCAGCGCAACAGCTCCTTCATGTTCGCCGTCGAGAACGCCGGGTCGCGATCATACTGCGCGCCCCACACCACGCCGATCACCGACACATTCTTCACCAGCACGAGGTTGGCCGGCACCGACGGCACGCGGCCGGAGGCAAAGCCGATGATCAGCATCCGCCCCTCCCAGTTCACCGCCCGCAGCGCCTGGTCGAACGCGTCGCCGCCCACCGGGTCGTACACCACGTCGGCCCCGGCGCCGCCGGTCATCTCACGAACCCGATCGCGGATGCTCTCGCTGGTGTAGTCGATCACCTCGTCCGCACCCTGCGCGCGGGCCACGGCGCATTTCTCCGCTCCGCCGGCGGCGGCGATCACCCGCGCGCCGAGGTGCTTGCCGATCTCCACTGCGGTCAGTCCGACCCCGCCGGCGGCGCCGAGCACGAGCAAGGTCTCGCCGGCGCGCAGGTGGCCGCGATGGGTGAGCGCCAGGTGCGAGGTGCCGTAGGTCACCGGGAACGCCGCGGCGGTGACGAAATCCATCGCGTCGGGGATCGGCACGACCCGCTCGGCGCCGATCACGATCTCCTCGGCGAACCCGCCGGCGGCGCGCAGGTAGGCGATCACCCGCTCGCTGGCGGCGATGCTGGTCACGCCCTCGCCCACCTCCATCACCTCGCCGGCCATCTCGATGCCGGGAATGAAGGGAAAGGGCGGCTTGACCTGATATTGGCCGCCGACCATCAGCGTGTCGGCGAAGTTGAGCCCGGCGGCGCGGATGCGAACGCGGACCTCGCCGGGGCCGACACGTGGCGGCGCGACCTCCTCGACGCTGAGCGTGTCCGGCGGACCAAAGGCGCGGCAGAGGACAGCCTTCATGATCCACCTTCCTCCCCGCGCTGCGCGATCCGGCTGCGAACGCTGGACGGCGCGGCCACGGCGGTCAAGTCGCGGCGCGCCGGCTCTACCAGCGACCCTTGCGCCGGTTCCAGGCGAACAGCAGGTCGGCGAAGCGGTCGTAGACCAGCCGCGTGATCGGCCGCGTCACCGCGTTGCCGGCGAGGGTCGCCAGCCAGTGCTCGCCAGGCGTCAACCGCCACATCGCGATCGCCACGTCGGCGCCGACCAGCAGGCGGCCGGCCGCGTCTGTGGCATGCAGGCGGCGACGGACATCGTCCAGCGACACGCCCCAGGCCGCGAGAGCATTCGGCTCGCGGTTGATGTCGCGGAACCGGATTTCTCCGCTGCGCATCGCCTTGCCGCGCTGGCGAGCAATGCCGGCGTCGCACACCGGGCAGCGCGTGTTATACCAGACGACGAGGTGCGGCGTGGGCATCGGCGTTCCCGTCCCGCTGCTTCCGGAGTATTTCGAATAATGGCATGAGCGACCTCTACGATAGCGATTTCCTCGCCTGGAGCGAGGAGCAGGCAATGTTGCTGCGCCGGGTCGCGGCCGGCGAGCGGCAGAATGATGCCCGCCCGGACTGGCCCAACATCATCGAGGAGATCGAGTGCTTAGGGCGCAGCCAGCTTCATGCCGTCCGCTCGCTGCTGATCCAAGCCCTGGTGCACGATCTCAAGGCTGCCGCGTGGCCGCTGGCGCGTGACGTGGAACACTGGCGCGCGGCAGCACGGCGCTTTCGCATCGACGCGGCTGACGCGTTCTCGCCCGCCATGCGCCAGCGGCTCGATATTGCCGACCTCTACGCCAAGGCGCTGCGGGTCATGCCCGCGGTGGTTGACGGCCAACCACCGCTGCCGGTGCCGGCGGTGTGTCCAGTTGCGTTGGACGAGTTGCTGTCGTGAGAATGTAGGCGACGCGCGGCCTGAGCCGGCGTCCTGTGGAGGACACGTCGGATGATGCTGACCAGACGAGCCACGCTCGCCGGCGCCGCCGCGCTCACCGCGGCCGGCGGCATCCGCCCAGCCCGGGCGCAGGGCGACGCCACGATCCGCGTCGGCGTGCTCAACGACGAGTCGGGCGTCTATCGCGATGTCGGCGGCCCTGGTTCGGTCGCTTGCGTGAAGCAGGCGGTCGCGGAGTTCGCGAGCCAGCACGGCCTGAAGGTGGAGGTTCTCGTCGCCGATCACCAGGACAAGCCCGATATCGCCGTCAGCATCGCGCGGCGCTGGTTCGCGGAGGGTGTGGACGTTATCACCGACATCCAGGGCTCGTCGGTCGCCCTGGCGCTGAACAGCGTGGTGCGTGACAAGAACAAGGTGATGCTGGCCTGCAACGTCGGCACCTCCGACCTGACCGGCAAGGCTTGCTCGCCCAACACAATCCATTTTGCTTACGATACCTACATGGTGGGGAGTGCCACCGGCTCAGCCGTGGTCAAGCAGGGCGGCGACACCTGGTTCTTCATCCGGCCCGACTACGCCTTCGGCAAGTCGCTGCAGAGCGACACGACGAGGGTGATCGAGCGCAACGGCGGCAAGGTGGTGGGCAGCATCGCCGTGCCGTTCCCGAACACGGATTTTTCGGCGGCGCTGATCGAAGCCCAGTCGTCCGGCGCCAAGGTGATCGGACTGGCCGAAGCCGGAGCCGACCTCGTGAACTGCCTCAAGCAGGCCTCCGAGTTCGGCGTCACCAAGAGGGGCCAGAAACTCGCGGCGCTTCTGATGTTCATCAACGACGTCCACGCGCTGGGGCTGCCGGCGGTGCAGGGACTGGCGCTATCCAACACCTTCTACTGGGATCTCAACGACCGGACCCGCAAGTTCACCTCCCGGGTTCGCGAGGCGATCGGCGGACCACCGAACATGTCCCAGGCGGCGAACTACACGGCCGTGCTGCACTACCTGAAGGCGGTCGCGGCGATCGGCGTGCCGGCTGCGAAGCAATCGGGGCTGGCCGCGATCAAGTGGATGAAGGCCAACACGATCGAGGACGAGGCTTACGGCGAGGCGACCATTCGGCCGGACGGGCTCACCGTCAGCCCCGGCTATCTGTGCGAGGTCAAGACGCCGGAGGAAAGCAAGCACCCGTGGGACTACTACCGGGTGCTCGCGACGATCCCGGTGGAGAACGCTTGGCGCCCGCTGTCCGAAGGCGGCTGCAAGCTGGCGGCCTGAGCGGTCTCGACGGCCGGTTGACGCTCCCGACGCGCACCAACACACTCGGTCTCCGATATAGGGAGAGGCATCATGGATTTCGCGCTCTCGCCCGCGCAGGAGCAGATCCGCGAGGAGGTGCTGCGTCAATGCGCCAAGTTCGGTGACGAGTACTGGCTGCGCAAGGAACGCGAGGCGAGCTTCCCGGAAGAGTTCTATAACGCGATGGTGGAGACGGGCTGGCTCGGCATCGCCATGCCGGAGGAGTTCGGCGGCGCTGGGCTCGGCATCGCCGAAGCCTCCGTGATGATGCAGGCGGTGGCCGAATCGGGCGCCTGCCTCAGCGGCGCCTCGGCGATCCACATGAACATCTTCGGGCTCAACCCGGTGGTCGTATTTGGCACCGCCGAGCAGAAGCGGCGCATGCTGCCGCCGCTGATCCGGGGCCAGCACAAGGCGTGCTTCGCTGTCACCGAGCCGAATGTCGGCCTCAACACGACGCAGTTGCGCACCCGCGCCGAGCGACGCGGCGATCGTTACGTCGTCAACGGCCAGAAAATCTGGACCTCGACGGCGCAGGTGGCGAACAAGGTGCTGCTGCTGACCCGCACCACCCCGCTCGACGAGGTGCGCAAGAAGACCGATGGGCTGACCCTGTTCTACACCGACCTCGACCGCTCCCGCGTCGAGGTGCGGCTGATCGACAAGATGGGCCGGCACGCGGTCGATTCGAACATGCTGTTCATCGACGACCTGGAGATCCCGCTCGAGGACCGCATCGGCGAGGAGGGCCAGGGCTTTCGCGCCATCCTGCACGGGATGAACCCCGAGCGCATCCTGATCGCCGCCGAAGCGGTGGGGATTGGCCGGGCCGCCCTCGCCCGAGCGACGCAATACGCTCGCGAACGGGTGGTGTTCGGCCGGCCGATCGGCCAGAACCAGGGCATCCAGCATCCGCTTGCCGCCTGCTGGGCGGAGCTCGAGGCGGCCAACCTGATGATGCTGAAGGCGGCGCAGCTCTACGACACCGGCCTCGACTGCGGCCCCGAAGCCAACGCGGCGAAATACCTCGGCGCCGAGGCCGGCTTCCGCGCCGCCGAACGCGCGGTGATGACGCATGGCGGCATGGGCTACGCGCAGGAATATCATGTCGAACGGTATTTTCGCGAAAGCCTGATCCCGCGCATCGCGCCGATCAGCCCGGAGCTGATCCTGAGCTTCATCGCCGAGCGGGTGCTGGGCCTGCCCAAGTCGTACTAGGCGGCCGGACGATGCCCCGCACGATAGACCCGGCAGCGCTCGACCTGCGCGAGTTCGTGCGTCCCGGCGACCAGATCATCTGGGGCGAGGCGGCTGGCGAGCCGCAGACCTTGACCGAGGCGCTGGTGGCGCAGCGCGCGGCCCTCGGCGGCGTGTCGATTTTTCTCGGTGCTGGCTTCTCGTCCACCCTCCAACCCGAGCACGCCGACCATATCCGCATGCTCGGCATGGGCGGGATCGGCACCTTGCGGCGGCTGACCCGCGCGCAAGTGGTCGAGATCGTGCCCTGCCATGTCGGCCAGATCGCCGCCTATATCGAGGCGGGCGACATCAAATGCGACGTCGCCTTCGTGCAGGTGAGCCCGCCGGGGCCGGACGGCGTCTACAGCTTTGGCGTGACCGGCGATTTCATTCCCGCCGCGGTGCGCACCGCGCGCACCGTGATCGCCGAGGTCAACGACCAGGTGCCCTATACCTACGGCGACACGACGATCCCGCCCGAGCGGATCGCCGCCCTGGTGCCGACCTCGCGCCCGGTGGTGGAGGTGCCGCCGGGCAGGATCGGACCGGTCGAACAGGCGATCGCCAACCATGCCGGGAGGTTCATCGGCGACGGCGCCACCTTGCAGATGGGCGTTGGTGCGATCCCCGACGCGGTGCTGGCGGGCCTCGTGGACCGGCGCGATCTCGGCGTGCACACCGGCATCGTCAGCGACGTGCTGGTCGATCTGGTCGAGGCCGGTGCGGTGACCAACACCCGCAAGCCGATCGACCCCGGCATCTCGGTCACCGGCGCGCTGGCCGGCACCAAGCGGCTGTACGACTTCGCGCACATGAACCGCGCCGTCGGCATCCGCGACTCGCGTTATACCCACGGCGACAAGGTGCTGGCGCTGCTGCCCAATCTGGTGACGGTGAACTCGGCCATGGAGGTGGACCTGACCGGCCAGGTGAACGCCGAGCACACCGAGAGCGAGTATATCGGTGGCATCGGCGGCCAGGCGGACTACATGCGGGTCGGCCATCGCGCGCCGCTCGGCCACGCGATCCTGGCGCTGCCGGCGACCGCTCGCGGGCTCAGCCGCATCCGCGCGCGCCTGTCCGGCGGCAGCGTGACCACGGCGCGCTCCGACGTGGACATCGTGGTCACCGAGTTCGGTGCCGCCGAGCTGCGCGCCCGCACCTTGCGCGAGCGCGCCCGCCAGCTGATCGCCATCGCCCATCCCGACCACCGCGAGCCGCTCGAACGCGAGGCGCACGCGCTGTTCCAGCGCGGGTTCTGATGCGGAAAGGCTCGCTTTGTGGTGTGCGGGTGGTTGATCTCACCTCGGTGATGATGGGGCCGCTGGCGACGCAGATCATGGCCGATCACGGTGCCGACGTGATCAAGGTGGAGAGCGCGGCCGGCGACACGACGCGGCATCTCGCCGTCGGCAAAGAACCCGGCATGAGCGCCTCGCACCTCAACATCAATCGCGGCAAGCGCAGCCTGTGCATCGACCTCAAGCGGCCAACGGGGCGCGCCGCGCTGCTGCGGGTCGCGGCCACCGCCGACGTGTTCATCCACGCGATGCGCGCCGACGCCATCGCCCGGCTCGGCCTGACCTACGCCGACCTCGTCGCGGTGAAGCCCGACATCGTCTACGCCAACGCCTACGGCTACAGCCGGCGCGGGCCGTACGCGGGTCGCCCGGCCTATGACGACGTGATCCAGGGCGAGTCCGGCATGGCGATGCTGCAAGCGCGGCTCACCGGCACGCCCGGCTATGTGGCCAGCGTGGTGGCCGACAAGGTGACCGGGCTGACCGTGCTCTACACCGTGCTGATGGCGCTGTTCCACCGGGCGCGTTGCGGCGCCGGGCAGGAGGTCGAGGTTGGCATGTTCGAGGCGATGGCCGCCTTCACCATGGCCGAGCACATGGAGGGCGCGCTGTACGATCCGCCGATCGGGCCGCCGGTCTACCAGCGCACCGTCTCGAAGGACCGGCGGCCGTTCCGCACCAAGGACGGCTACATCAGCGCGATGATCTACAACGATCGCCAGTTCGAGAATTTCCGTCGCGTGGCGGGCGACCCGGAATGGGCGCGCGACCCGCGCTTCGCCACGTTCAACGGCCGCTCGGCCAATATCGACGAGGTATATCGGCGTACTGCCGAGACGCTGCTCACCCGACGCACCGACGAGTGGCTGCCGGCGATGCAGGCGGCGGGGGTGCCGGCGGTTCGGCTCAACACGCCGGAGGAGCTGCTGGAGGACCCGCATCTGCGCGCCGTCGGGTTTTTCGAGCCGGTCGAGACCGAGGCGGGACGGCTGCGCTATCCGGGCATCCCGGCTTGGTTCTCCGCCACCCCCGGCGAGATCACCGCCCCGGGCGCTGCACTCGGCGCGCACAGCCAAGCGGTGCTTGCCGAGGCCGGGCTCGATGCGGCCGAGATCGCCGAGCTGGTGGCGGACGGGACGGTGCGCGGCTGATGTCCAGGCTGGAGCTCGCCGGCCTCACCAAGCGCTTCGGCGGGCACACCGCCTTGGACGCGCTCGACCTCACGGTGGAAAGCGGCAGCCTGGTCTCCCTGCTCGGCCCGTCCGGCTGCGGCAAGACCACGACCTTGCGCCTGGTCTCCGGTTTCGCCGTGCCGGATGGCGGCAGCATCCAGGTCGCCGGCCAGACGCTGTCGTCCGCCGGCCGCGTCATCCCGCCCGAACGGCGGGAGATGTCGATGATCTTCCAGAGCTACGCGCTCTGGCCGCATTTGACCGTCGCGGAGAACGTCGCCTACGGCCTGAAGCTTCGCCGCCAGCCCCGTGCCGAGATCGAGCGGCGGGTGCGCACAATGCTGGAGACAATGCAGTTGTGGCCGTACGAGGGGCGCTATCCGGCCGAGCTGTCCGGCGGGCAGCAGCAACGCGTTGGCCTCGCCCGGGCGCTGGTGGTGGAGCCGAAGATTCTGCTGCTGGACGAGCCGTTGTCCAATCTCGACGCCAATCTGCGCGAGGACATGCGCCACGAGATCCGCCGCCTGCACGACCGGTTCCACTACACCACCATCTACGTGACGCACGACCAGGCGGAGGCGATGACCACGTCCGACCTGATCGCGGTGATGCGCGACGGCAGGATCGAGCAGTCGGGCGCGCCCGAGGACATCTACGAACGACCGGAGACCGAATTCGTCGCCCGCTTCATCGGCAGCACCAACATCCTGCGCGGCCGTCGCATCGGCGCGCGGGAGGCCGATTGCGACGGGTTGCGGCTGACCTGCGAGACCGGCGAGTTCCCGTCGGACGGCGGCGCCATCATCTCTATCCGACCACACCGCATCGCGCTTGGCGCGCCTACGCCGGACGCTGCCGAAGGCACCGTGGAACGCGCGGTCTATCTGGGCGCGCAGCGGCACTACATCGTCGCCCTGGACTCCGGGACGAAGCTCCAGGTCCTGACATCGGCCGACACGCGGGCCGGCGTGGGCGAGCGGGTCGGCCTGGCCTTGCCACCAACGCATTGCCGCGCTCTGGTGCGCTGAACCAGAAACGAACGGGAGATCGTCATGCCGATCAGCCGCCGTACCGTGCTCACCGCCGCCGCCGGGTTGGCGCTCGCCCGAACCGCCCGCGCGGCGCCGCCGGAGCCGACGGTGCTGACGCCGGAGCGGATCGAGGCGGCAAAGAAGGAGGGCAAGATCGCCTGGTACACCGCCGACGATCTCGTGCTCGCGACCCGGGTGTCGAAGGCGTTCGAGGCAAAATACGGCCTCAACGTGCAGCTCGAGCGGTCGGGGGCCGAGCGGATCTACCAGCGCATCGCCCAGGAATACAGCTCCGACATACACGCGGTCGACGTGGCGACCACGTCCGACCTCGGGCACACCGTGTCGTGGCGCGCGTCGGGGTGGCTGGCGCCGTTCATCCCGGCCGAGACGGCGCATTGGAACCAGCGAGCGATCGGCCCCGACGGGCTCTATCTCGTCGACAAGTTCACGCTGGTGATCTGCGGCTACAATTCCCGCCTGGTCAAAGCCGAGAACGCGCCGAAATCCTGGGCTGACCTCCTGGACCCGAAATGGAAGGGCAAGCTGGTAAAGGCGCATCCCGGCTATTCCGGCGCCATCACCAACGAAACGTACGCGCTGAGCCACCTGCTGGGCTGGGAATTTTACGAGAAGCTGGCGAAACAGAACGTGTTGCAGGTCCAGTCGGCGACCGACCCGCCGATGCGCTGCGCGCAGGGCGAGCGGGCGGTGATGGCCGACGCGGCGGAGGTCACCGCGTTGCGCCTGATCGGCGAGGGCGCGCCGCTGGTGCTGGTCTATGCGACGGAGGGGGTGCCGGTGGTGGGCGTCGGCAGCGTGCTGATGGAGAAGGCACCACGGCCGAACGCGGCGCGGTTGTTCATGCACTATCTCGCATCCGACGAGTGCCAGAAGCTCAACATGGAGAACGGCGCGCGCAGCTTTGACACCGGCGTGCCGGAGCCCGCGAGCTGGACGCCGCTGTCGCAGATCAAGCTGCTGTTCAACGACCCCGCCGACCTGGCGCACGAGGCGGAGGAGGTCAAGAAGCGTTACTCCAAAATCTTTGGCGTATGAGCCTGTCGATCGTTCGAGCGGCGCGCGTCCGGGCGGGGCACTTCGACTCGTCCCTGGTGCCGCTCGGCCTCGCCGGGTTGTTTCTGGCGTTCCTGGTGCTGCTGCCGCTTGGCTGGCTGCTGGCGTATAGCTTGACCGACGAAAGCGGAGCGCCGAGCTGGGCCAATTTCGCCGCACTCGCCGATCCCTCGCTGTTCCTGCGGCCATTCCTCGCGACGTTGGGCATCGCGATCGGCGTCGCCAGCCTGGCCTGCCTGATCGCTGTGCCGTTGGCCTGGCTGGTGGCGCGGACCGACGTGCCGGGTCGGCGCACCCTGCGCGGCCTGGTCCTGGTCTCGTTCATCACCCCGCCCTTCGTCGGCGCCATCGCCTGGGTGCTGCTGGCGGCGCCGAACAGCGGGCTGCTCAACCAGTATTACCGCTGGATCTTCGGGGCCGGGCCGTTCGACCATCTGTTCAACATCTTCTCGGCCACCGGCATCATCTTCGTGATGGGCTCCTACGCCTTCCCCTACGTGTTCGTGCTGGCGGCCAACACGTTGGACCGCATGCCGTTCGATCTGGAGGAAGCCAGCGCCATCCTCGGCGGCGGGCGTTGGCACACGTTCCGCCGGGTCACCTTGCCGATGGTGCTGCCGGCGTTGCTGGCGGGGTTCCTGATCGCATTCCTGCAGGCGATGGTCCAGTTCGGCACGCCGGCGATCCTGGCGCTGCCCGCCGGGTTCCACGTGCTGACCACCAAGATCTGGAGTCTGTTCCAGTTCCCGCCAAAAACTCACCTCGCCGCCGCCTGCGCGATGCCCTTGCTGCTGGTCACCATCCTGTTGCTGCGCGGCGAGCGATTCCTGCTCGGCCGACGCGGCTACACCATGATCGGCGGCAAGACCGGCGCGCCGCAACTGACGCGGCTCGGCCTATGGCGCTGGCCCGCGCTGCTGGCCGCGTTGTTCGTGCTGTTGGTGACCGTGTTGCTGCCAAACCTGGTGCTGATCCGCGCCAGCATGTTGCGCACGGTGTCCGATCCCTGGAATCTGGACACGATCACCTGGTCGAACGTGCCGCTGGTGTTCGGCCTGGGCCACACCGTCGACGTACTGTGGAACACGCTGGTCGTTGGTATCGCCGCCGCCACGCTGGGGGCGGCGTTCTCGGTGCTGATCGCCTATCTGACGGCGCGGCGGGCAGTGCCGGGGCATCGCTTCCTCGGCTTCCTGGCGACCGCGCCGGCGGCGGTGCCGGGCATCGTGCTGGGTGTGGGGTTGTTCATCGCCTACACACGCCCGCCGTTCCAGCTCTACGGCACGTTGTGGATTTTGCTGCTGGCGTTCCTCACCATCGAGATGCCGCCCGCCTATCAGCAGATGCAGGCCGCGTTTCGTGGCCTGAACCCGGAGCTGGAGGATGCCTCGCGCATCCTCGGCGCTGGGCGGCTGCGGTCCTTGGTCAGCGTGGTGGCGCCGTTGCTGAAATCCTCGGTGGCGGCGACGTGGTGCTTCGTGTTCATCGGCGCGATCCGCGAGCTGTCGGCAACGATCCTGCTCACCACGTCGAACACCAAGCTGGTCTCGGTGCTGATCTACGACCTTAACGAGGGCGGGCAGCTCGGCGGCATCGCGGTGCTTGGGTTGGTGCTGATGGCGGTCACGGCGGTGGTGGTGATCGTCGCCAACCGGCTCGCCAATGTGGGGGTGATGGCGCCAGGGCGGTAGCCCGCTGGCGATCGCGTTTACCGTGTGGCAAGGAAGCGCGCGCCAAGCAGGGGGAACTCCGCTCGGACGGGAGAGGCCGCGTGCTCTACAATCTGCGCCGCATGGTCAAGGTCAGGCGCTTCAACCACCAGATTCGCGGTGTGCTGCGCACGCCGCCGCTCAGGGTGCGCCGCGCGCCGTGGACGATCGTCAGCATGGTCGCCAATCGGGACGTGCCGATGTACTTGCTGGGCATGAAATCCTTCTACACGCGCCTCGGCGGCGGCCGGCTGGTCGCCATCGTGCACGCCGACCTGCCTGCCCGGTCGCGCGCGCTGCTCGAACACCATTTCGCGGGGATCGAGATGCTGTCGCGCGACACGCTCGATAGCGGCGCCTGCCAGCGCGGCGGCACCTGGGAGCGGCTGGTCCACGTGCTCGACCGCGCCGCGAGCGACTACGTCATCCAGGTGGACGCGGACGTGCTGGCGCTCGGCGACGACCTCGGCGAGGTGCTGGATTGCGCCCGCGACAACGTCCCGTTCACCCTCGGCGACGGCTCGCGTCTGCTGTCGATGCGCGAGGCCGCGGCGCAGGCGCAGGCGGAGGACGGCGATTATATCGGCGATGTCGCCGAGCGGCTGTTCGATCGCTACCCCGGCTGCGACGGCCTGCGTTACGTGCGTGGCTCGTCGGGATTCGCCGGCTTCGCGCGCGGCGGCTTCGATCGCGCCAGGGTCGAGCAATTCCACCGCAACATGGAGACCTTGCTCGGTGCGCGTTGGCGCGACTGGGGCACCGAGCAGGTCGGCTCGAACTTCGCCATCGCCAACTCGCCGGGGGCGGTGGTGCTGCCCTACCCGTCGTACGCCAGCTTCCTGCCCGGGGTGCCCACCGCGCAGGCGAAGTTCCTGCACTTCATTGGCAGCCATCGTTTCGATAATGGGTATTTTGCCGCGCGCGGTCGCGAGGTGATCGGCCAGCTCGGACTTGGCCAAACGTTTTTAGGAGCAACTGAAATCGCCGCGAGCCGGGTGGGTGGACCCGGCGTTCACATCATGGCAAGCGTTTTCTGCAACAAGCTGGATCGGCCCGGGTTCTCCGGGCGCGGAGACCCCATGTTCTATCGACTGCAACGCAAATACCGGACCTGGCGCTTCGACCAGGAGATCAAGGACGTGCTGCACACGCCGCCGATCCGGGTAACCGACGCGCCGTGGACCATCGTCAGCATGGTCGTGCAGCGCGACCTGCCGATGTATCTGCTGAGCATCAAGGCGTTCTACCGGCGCATGGGCGGCGGGCGGATCGTCGGCATCATCGACGCCGACCTGCCCGAAAGCAGCCGCAGCTTGCTTCGCCGGCATGTCGAGGGCATCGAGCTCGAGATCCTCGAGAACATCCCGACCGGCGCCTGCCAACGCGGCGGCACCTGGGAGCGGCTGCTCTACTGCATCGACCGGGCCAAGCGGGACGGCTACGTCATCCAGCTCGATTCCGACGTGTTGGCATACGGCGCGGACTTGAGCGAGGTGCTGCAATACGCAAGGAACGACGTGCCGTTCACCATGGCCGACAACGCCCGCATCGTCTCGATGCGCGAGGCGGCGCACGCGGCGCAAGCGATCCCGCCCGAGGAGAACTATATCGGCATCGTCGCCGAGCGGGTGTTCGACCAATATCCCGGCTGCGACGAGATGCGTTACGTGCGCGGCTCGTCGGGGTTCGCCGGGTTCTCCCAGGGCGGCCTGTCGCGTGCCGGCATCGAGGATTTCCACCAGAAGATGGCGGCGCTGATCGGCCCGCGCTGGACCGAGTGGGGCACCGAGCAGAACGGCTCCAACTTCACCATCGCCAACTCGCCGGGGGCGGCGCTGCTGCCCTACCCGGCCTATGCCAGCTTCCATCCGGGCGGTCCGCGTTTGGACGCGAAGTGCCTGCACTTCATCGGCCGGTTCCGCTTCGACGAGGACTTCTTCGCCGCTCGCGGACGCGAGGAGATCCGCGCCTTCATGCAGCAGACCAGGCTTGCCGCCTGACGATGTTATAAGTAACGCTCCGCACTTCCCCCTTGCCCTGATTCAAGCAATTCCATCAGCGCAACGATCAAGGATCGGGGAGATGGGCCAGCTTGGGTTACGCATGTCGACGCTGCACCTCCGAGCCGTTCAAGTCGCTAGGAAACGAGGGAGGCGAATTCCCCCCGCGCTGAGTAGCGCTATTATGCCCGTAGGTTTTCCACGTCGGTTCGTAGGTGTCGGTGGCTTGGTTGCCCCAGACGGTCCAGCCGGGCCGAGCGCCGCGCGCAAACAGCTCCAGTCGTGGCCCAGGGCTACACGCTTCAATGATGTCATAAAGTTCGTCTGGCTTACGGGAGTGCTCGCGCTTCCGCGTTCCAAGGTAGTTTACCTGTGTCCGACCCGGTTGTAGGGTCGTTTTTGCCACGCACCCCGAACAGGACAAGCTCAGTCACGTTGCGAAAGTAGAAGCCGACACCCCGGCCATCGCTGCCGCCATCCTTGCGCAGCTTGTGCCACACAATGTTGGACTTGTAGGTGAAGCCCCAAGCTCGCATGACACGCAAGCCCTCTGGCAATAGGGCGTTGGGTATCCAGAGGTACAGGTGTGATACTGGGGTACTAACCTTTTCTTCAGGTAGCGCCGAGATTGCGGCCACGTCCATTGTTCCATAGCGGCTCAATCGCTTGTGTTCCGGGGCCATCTTGCCCGTGCGATTAGCAAACTGCCACGGCGGATCAGCCAAGATACACCCGAAGCTATCACTGTTGATTGCCGTGAGAAGATCCGCCCCGGGATTAGGAACAGCGTTCATGATCATAGCTCGATTCGTTCCATTCCGCAGACTTCCCACTCTTCTAGGACCTGGATCATGCCGGCAAGGCCCAATACCCGATCATCAGCCTCAGCTGCCACGTCAGGCACATAGCGAGGTGGCCTGCGTGTGACCCGGACTTCTCACAAAACCCCTCGGTGAGAGATCGGAACTACCCGGCCGCGATCCGCCGTCGCAAGGTGAGCGCGAGCCCGCGTCGATACACCGAGCGGACCAGGGAGGCGAGCCGCGCCTCCGGCCCGGCCGGCAGTCCGCACGCCGCCCACAAAGCGATCTGCACGCTCACATGGACCAGCGCGCCGACGCTCGCCACCAGCAGCGTACGCGGCAGCAAAACGTTGAATGGATCGCTGCCGGCGTGCAGGTCGAAGCTGGCGTAGACCACCGCGGCCATCGCGGCGGCGGCAACCACCGTGCGCCAGCACTGGCGGATCAATTGCCACGGCCGCATCTCCAGCACAGGAAACACGAATCCGGTCCACAGCACCGCGTTGAACCCGGCCGTCGCGGTCAGGGTCCACAGCGCCGCCTCGATCCCCCAGGTCTCGCCGGCAAAGATGAACAGGGGAAAGCGCACCAGCAGCGACACCGCCTGGATCGCGACGTAGCCGCGCTGCCGGTTCTTCACGATGAACACGTTGTGGGTGAAATGGCCGATCGAGTCGAACAGCGCGTAGAGCGCGCTCGGGCGGATCAGCGCTGCGGCATCCGCCCATTGCGGGCCGAGCGCCAAGGCGGTCGCGAAGTTCGCAGTCAGGAACAGGCCGATGGTGAGCGGTGTGACGATGATCCAGGTCAGCCCGAACCCGTCGGCGAAATGCTGGCGCATCCGTGGCAGATCATTCAGCAGCTTGGCGTAACCCGAATAGATCGGCTCGCGCACCGGTGCCGCGATCTCGCTGATCGGCAGGCTGGCGATCTGCCACGCCACCTGCCACAGGCCGACCGCGCGCGCGCCGCCGATCTTGCCGAACAGCAGGGTCGCCGAGTAGGCGTCGAGCACACCGAGAAAGTTGCTGATCGTCAGCCATTTCGAGAAATGGAACATGTCGTTGAAGCGGCTGAGCGACAGGCGCGGCCGATAGTCATGCATCGCGTAGCTGAGCGGCACCAGCAGCAGCCTGCTGGAGACGATCCCGGCCACCAGTGCCCAGTACGAACGGAACAACCAGGCCAGCGCGAGCGTGGTGAAGAAGCCGGTCAGCCGTCCCGCCATGCGATAGGTAAAAACCCGATCGAAGCGCAGGTTGCGCCGCCAGTACACGGTGCCGACATTCTCGAAGCTTTGCAGCAAGGTGGTGAAAGCCATCACCCAGACGATCGGCGCGACGCGCGGGTCGCCGAGCCAGCGGGCCGAGACGCCCGCCGAGAGCGCCATCGCGCCGCCCACCAGCAGCCCGCGCAGGATGCCGAGGGTCCACGCGGTGTCGAGCTGCGCCCGATCCAGCTCCGACGAGCGGATCAGCGCCATCGCCAGGGACATCTCGGTCAACTGATCGAGCACGCCGAACACCGCCGTTGCCAGCCCGACCAGCCCGAAATCGCTCGGCGCCAACAAGCGGACCAGGATCAGCGTGCTCAGCAGCCCGAGGATGCGGAACGCGAAACGCAGGCCGATCATCGCCACCGACGCGACGGCCACGCTGCGCGCGACCCGCGGCGCGGGATGCTCCTGCGCCAGCTCGGGGAGCGGTTCAGCCATCCGCAGGGCGGCGACCCAGGACGAAGTTCGACGACAGGATCGCGAGGTCGCGGCGGTCATGCCGGGCGAAGACGTCCGACAAGGGAAGTTCTCGCAAGCTTTGCAGCGCCCGCTCGTCGGGCTCGCCCTCGGCGATCAGCGACACCCAGCCGGCACGCTCGAACAGGCGCTGGTAGTCGCTGTGTCGCAAGCGGTTCTGGTACAGCCCGACATTGGCCGCCCGCCAGAACCAGCCGTCATCATAACGCAGGAAATTGAGCCGGCCGATGCGCTTGTCGATGTGTTCCCAGTGGTCGCTGTTGTCGATGTTATGACACATTGCGCCGCCGGGGCGGATGATTCGCGCGAACTCGCCCATGTAGCGCTGCAGCAGCGCGGCGGGGATGTGTTCGAGCACAGTGCGCGAGACGACCACGTCGATGCTGGCGTCGGGCAGCGCCGACGGTTCCCACGGCACGCGATACTCGTAGTTCAGCGGCTCGTCGAGGCGCGAGGACAAGGCCGCTTCCGACAGGCCGAGTTCCGACGCGACCATGGCGGCGTGCTTGCGCACCAGCGCGGTGGCACGAACCACGGTTGCGTCATCGAGCAGTCGGCGCACGTCAGTCAATATCAGCTTGCGCGCGCCCGCCGCATGGAACAGCAGCGGCACTATGGGCATCCACCCGGAGCCGATCTCCAGCACGTCGCCCCTGAGGTTGGCGCCCGCCGCCCGCAACAGGCCGATCTGGTGCAAGCCGACCCGCACCGCCATCATGCCGTTCGACTCGGTGTCCGCATACGGCACGAGCCGCCGCTTGAGTCGGCGGAGATCGTCCTGGAACGGCAACCCCGTCTTGACGAGGTCCTTAGCTAGCTGAACTTGCCACATGTCCGCATTATGCCTCGGCAATCGTCATCGCGGCGTAAACGCCGTCCATTCGTCGCCGGGCACCCTGCTTGACCGTGGGTAGCCTCTATGCAAGCGTCCGCGGCAACAAGCAACAGGAAACGAGACGAGGTTCAGCGACCATGCGCCTGAAGGACAAGGTCGCCGTCATCATCGGTGCCGGGCAGAACCTTGGCGAGACCATCGGCAACGGCCGGGCTACCGCGCTGCGCTTCGCGCAAGAAGGCGCCAAGATTTTCGCGGTCGACCGGCGCCCCGATCTGGCCGAGGAGACCGCGAAGCTGGCTCGCGCCGAGGGGGCGGTTTGTGAGCCGTTCGAGGCCGACGTAACCCGCGAGGCGAGCTTGCAGGCGGCGATGGCGGAGGCGCAGCGTCGGTGGGGTCGCATCGACGTGCTGCACTACAACGTCGGCATCAGCATCGAGGGCGGTGACGCGCCGGTGACCGAGATCACCGAGGAAGCGTTCGATCGCATCTTCGCGGTCAACCTGCGCGGCGCGGTGATGGCGTGCAAGCACGCCCTGCCGATCATGCGGGCGCAGCGGGCAGGCGTGATCCTGATGATCTCGTCGATTTCCGCCTACGAGATCTATCCGTTCGTCACCTACAAGGCGAGCAAGGCGGCGATGATCGCCTTCACCCAGCAGCTCGCGATCAACAACGCGGAATACGGCATCCGCGCCAACGCCATCCTGCCGGGGCTGATGGAAACCCCGATGGGCGTCGATACGCGCGCGCGGCTGACCAACACGGCGCGCGAGCAGATCGTCGCCGAGCGCGCCGCCCGCGTGCCGCTGAAGGGCTATCGCCCGACCGGCTGGGACATTGCCAACGCCGCGCTGTTCCTCGCCTCCGACGAGGCCGGCTTTGTCAGCGGCGTGGCCCTGCCGGTGGACGGCGCGGCGCTGACCCGGATTGGCGAGAACCGGGCCAACTGAAATGCGGATCGAACGCATCGAGGCTATCCCGGTCAGCATCCCGCTGGAGAAAACCTTTTCCGGCAGCGGCTACCACGTCAGCAGCCGCGCCACGGTTATCACGCGCATCCATGCCGGCGGCCTGGTGAGCGAGGTCTACAACAACGACGACCGCAGCAACGGGCGCGAGATCAAGCGCATCATCGAGGCCGAGATCGCCCCGCTGATCGTCGGCGAGCCGGTCCATGCCTGGGAGCGGATCTGGCAGAAGATGGCGCGGATCACCATCCCGCACGGCAACCAGCATCTGCGCATGATGGCGATCGCCTGCGTCGACACGGCGGTGTGGGACCTGCTCGGCAAGTCGCTCGGGGTGAACGTCTGCACGTTGCTCGGCGGCACCCGCAGCGAGCTGCCGATCATCGGCATCGCCGCCTATTACGAGCCCGGCAAGACGCTGGCCGATCTGTCGCGCGAAATGGAGCGGCTGCGCGAATGGGGCATGGCCGGATGCAAGGTGAAGGTCGGCGGCTTGTCGCCGGAGCAGGATGCCGAGCGAGTGCGCGCCTGCCGCGAGGGTGGCAGCGAGGGGTTCCTCATCGCGGTCGATTCGAACCGGGGCTGGTCGGTCGCCGAAGCGGTGCAGTTCGCCCGCCTGGTCGAGCCGCTCGACATCGAGTGGTTCGAGGAGCCCTGCCATTGGCAGGACGACGCCCGCGCGATGGCGGAGGTGCGGCGTCGCACCTCAATCCCGATCAACGCCGGGCAGAGCGAGATCTCGGCTTTCGGCGTGCGCCGGCTGCTCGACGCCGAAGCGGTCGACCTGGTCAACTTCGACGCCTCGGAAGCCGGCGGCATCACCGAATGGCGCCGCGCCGCCGCCGCTTGCGCGCTGGCCGGCGTGCGCATGGCGCATCACGAGGAACCGCAGATCGCCGCCCACCTGCTGGCCGGCGTGCCGCACGGCACCTACGTGGAGTGCTTCCCCGACCCGGCGCGCGACCCGATCTGGCAACGTTTGTTCGCCAATCGCCCGGCGATCCAGGACGGCATGCTGTTGGTGCCGCAGGGGCCGGGCTTCGATATCAAGCTCGACTGGGACATGGTCGAGCGGCATCGGCTGGCGTAACGTCGCTACCGACCACCGCGCTGCGATCGCCGCATCTCGATCGCTACCCGCAGCAGCGTGCTGGTGATGCGGGTTGCCGCGCGCAGGGTGCCGCGCAGGTTGCCGGCGACCTTGGACTTGCCGGCGATCCGGCGGCGATACGGCAGTGGCACCTCGCGCACCCGCAAGCCGGCATGGGCGGCGCGCATCTGCATCTCCAGGTTCCAGCCATAGGTCAGCTCGCGCATGCCAAGCCGGCGCAACGCGTCGAGGCGGATGGCGCGGAACGCCGACATGTCGCTGTAACGCACCCCGCCGAGCAATCCCGCCGCGCCGCCGATCAGCCGCCCCGCCAGCACCTGATGCGCGCCCATGCTGCCCGCCTCGCGAGCGCCGCGTGTGCGCGATGCCAGGACAAAATCGGCGCTGCCGTCGAGCACCGGGCCGATCAGCAGCCCGGCCGCCTCGCCGGGATCGGCGCCATCGCCATCCAGGAACAGCACCACCTCCGCCCCGAGTTCGCGCGCCCGCTCGGCGCCAAGCGCACAGGCCCGACCGTAGCCGGGACGTGGCTCGACCAGCACCTCGGCGCCTGCCGCGCGCGCCTCCGCCACCGTCGCGTCGCGGCTGCCGCCATCGACCACAATGATCGCGTCCACCTCGTCGCGCGGCAGGCTGGCAATGGTCGGGCCGATCGCGCCGGCCTCGTTCAGCACCGGTATCACCGCGCAGACGCGCGCCACGCCGCTAGAGGCTCCAGCGCATCCCGCAATTCTGGCACGGCTTGGGCGGCGCGTCGCTCAGCAGTCCGGCGCGGAATTCCTGATACGCCGGGCCGTTCCAGATCTCGTCAAGGCTCTGCTCGGCGGCGTTGCCCAAAGTGTAGTTCTCGTAGCCGCGGGCGGAGAACGGTGCGATGCAGCAGGGCAGCGCCCGGCCATGCGCGGTGAAATACATCAGCGACCACGGCCGCCGGCAGGTCGACCAGGGCTGGTCCTCGGTCTGCTTCTTCAGGCTGAGACCGGGCTCGGTCGCGCCCGAGGCGTCGAGCCGCACGCCTAAAGTCTCGCCCACCGCCTGCGCTGCCTCGATCGCCGCCTGCTCCTCGGCGCGGGTCTGCTCGAACAGCGAGCTCTCCGGCCGCGCCATGCCGAAGCCGGCTTCGTCGAACACCAGGCGCTGCAAGTACACCTCGCGCACGCCCATCTCGGCGGCCATGCGCACGAAGTCGGGCAGTTGCTGCACCGTCTCCTTCAGACCGGTGAGCCAGAGCGACACACGCGGCGTCGTCGCCCCGGTGGCGCGCTGGAACTCGGTGAACTTGCGCACATCGCGGACGATGCGGTGGAAGAAATTCTTGCCGCGCACTTGCAGATACGTCTTGGCGTCGGCGGCATCGACCGAGACGCGCAGCTCGTCGAGTCCGCTATCGACAAGCTCCTGGAACTTCTTCGGGTTCATCAACGTGCCGTTGGTGTTGAACAGCACATACACGTCGCGTGCCTTGAGATAGCGGATCATGCGCGGCAGCTCGCGCACCAGCATCGGCTCGCCGACGCCGTGCAGCACCGCACGCGCCAGGTTCGGCACCTGGTCGACGATGCGGGTGAACAGCTCCCAGCTCATGTCCGCCGGCGGCTCGAGCGCCTCGAAGGTGCGCGGGCAGGTCTCGCACAGCAGATTGCAGCGGTTGGTGGTCTCCAGGTACAGGCACACTGGCGGTGTCTCGGTGACCGAGCCGCGTGCCGGCCCGACCTCCTCGAAGTAGCGGCGCGGGTTTTTCAGCGCAGTAGCGGTCATGACGAACTCCTTCGAGCAGCGCGGGCGCGCCCCAGGTCCCGCCAGACCAGCACGAATGCCGGCGCGTAGACCAGGGATGCCCAGAAAAACCTCTCGTGCAGCGGGTCGACGTAGAGCAGCAACGGCGCCACCGAAAGCCAGATAACCGACGAATACGGCGCCAAGCAGGCAGGCAAGGCGAGCCACACGAAATACCAGGGATAGTGCGGGCTGAGCGCGGTCATCATGCAGCCAGCGAGCACCGCGCTGGCCGCGCACACCGCGAACGCGTCATCGCGCACCCGCTCCGGCCAGCGCGTGCGCAAGCCGATCCAGCCGCCGAGCGCCAGCAGCGCCAACGCCGCCAGGGCAAGATAGAAACGTCCCGCCATTGCCGGCAGCGGCACGAGATAAGCGAGGCCGGCCAGTGGCCAGAACCCCTCGCCCCTGACAAATCCCTCCTCCGCCCCGTAGCCGGACGCGAAGCCGAGGATCGACCAACCGGCGTCGATGTAGCAGGCGTAGAGCACGACAATCGTCCCGGCGAAGGCGGCGACGAAACGCCAGCTCCAGCGCCGCCACAGTGCCGGGGCGAGCACCAGGGGGAGGACTTTCACCAGCGCCGCCGCACCCAGCGCGGCCCCCGCCCAGCTGTGCCGCCCTGACACCCGCGCCAGCAGCGCCAGCCCGATCAGCCCGATGGCGACCGCATCGACATGGCCGTTGCCGGCGAAGCACCACACCGCCAGCGGGTTCCACGCGTAGATCAGCACCCGTGCGGGCGGCAGGCCGGCCAGCGCCAGCAAGCGCAGCAGGCAGCCGACGGCCAGGCACTCGAAGCCCAGCATCGTCGCTTTCACCGCCAGCGGGGTCTGGCTGACATGGGCGATGGCGCTAAACACGAGCTGCGCCGCCGGCGGATAGATGGTGGGCGCGTATTCCCGCCGATTGACATGCGGATAGATCGCAGCATCGCGGAAACCCACCAGCGCCGGATCGTCGGGGATGTAGCGATACGGGTTGATGCCGGCGTTCTGCACCCGGCCGTCCCAGACGTAACGATACAGATCGCTCGACAGGAACGGCGGGGTGCCGAGCACCGTCAGGCGCATCGCCAGCCCGACCCCGAGCACCAGCCACACCGCGCCGCGCGGCACGGCTCGCCGCAGCACCAGCCAGACCGCGACCAGGTAGACCGCACCGGCCGCCGCCAGCAGGGCGACGAAGCGGTTGGTCAAGGCGATCGAGCCGACGCTGGTAGCACCCGGCACATGCAAGGCCAGCCCGGCGCCGATCAGCAGCAGCAAGATAATACCGGCGGCGGCCAGGAAGAATGGCGATCCGGCCGCGTAATTCCTCAAGCCGCCATCCCGAGCAGCCGACGCAGGCCGAGCCGATCGACGCAGGCGGCGGTGGCGGGGGCCGGATAGGCTTGGAGCGCGCCGAACGCCTGCCCGTCCAGCTCCGCCACCAGCCGGTTGAGTGCGGCGCGGTCGTCGACGTCATACCAGGTGTCGAGCTCGACCAGCTCCAGGCCGAGCGCGCCGGCGCGGGCGCGGGTCTGCTCGGCGACCTGGTCGGTGCTCCAGGCGATGTCCTCGAACAAATGCGCGTGCGGCCGCTTCACGCCGAGGAGATAGTAGCCGCCATCCTCCGCCGGCCCTAGCACGACGCGGTCGCCAGGCGCGGCCAGCACATCGGCGGTGCGGCCAAGCAGCTCGGTGGGCAGGGTCGGGCTGTCCGAATTGAGCACGCACGCCGCGCCGTGGTCACGCTCCAGCAGCGATTGCACCGCGTGCAGCAGGCAACGACCGAACCCCTCCACCCCGGCCGGCGCATCGATGCCGCCGTCGGCCAGCACGAGGCGCGTCCCCGCCGCGAGGTGGCCGGCGAACAGCGGCTCCAGCCCCGCCGGCGCGTAGGCGACATATGGGCGGATGGACGCCGCTCCGGCAGCGCGGACGATGTTCTCGGTCACGTCACGCAGGAACGCGGCACTGAGCGCGGCGGCGCCCTCGTGGGTGAGCGGCGGCACCAGCCGCGTTTTCGAACGCCCCACCTGCGGCGCCTTGGCCATCACCGCGATGGCGCACTGCCCCGCCTCTGTTCCCGTCATCAGATCCCGCTAAACCAGTTGTATCCCCGGTCGGTCCAGAACCCGGCGGGTCGCTTGTTCGTCACGAACAGGGCGACCACCCATTTCGGGTTCTTGAACCCCAGCTTGGTCGGAATGCGGACTTTGAAAGGGTAGCCGTATTTCACCGGCAGCACTTCATCCGAAAGGCGGAACGCCATCAAGGTCTGCGGATGCAAGGCGGTCGCCATGTCCATGCCTTCGTAGTAGCCGTCGGCGCACTCGAACCCGACATACTTCGCCGTGGTATCGGCGCCGACACGCTGCAGGAAGTCGCGGAATGGCGCCCCGCTCCATTTGCCGATCATGCTCCAGCCCTCGACGCAGACATGGCGCGTCACCTGGCTCGCCTGCGGCAGCGCGTAGAGCTGCTCGACCGTCCAGGGCCGCTTGTCGTCGATCAGCCCCGCCAGTTGCAGCCGATAGTCCACCGGGTCCAAACGCGGCGCTTTCTTGGGCGGATACCAGGCATTGTAGCGGAAATCCTTCACCGCCTCGCTTTCGGGGAACGTGGGGGCGAGCTTGTTCGGATCGAACAGTGCCGCCTGCACGCGATCATTCCAGTGGGAGAACGCGGCGAGCACACGTTGCACGGCGTCGTGATTGCTCACATCGCAGCCGGTCAGCAGGGTGAGCGCGCCCAGGCTCATTCCGCCACGCAGCAGGCCGCGCCGTTGCAAGGCGGCGACCAGCGCCGGGTCGATACGCGACATCTAGCTCTTCTCCCCGTGACGTGGCGCGGCGGCGCGCTCTCCTGGGGCGTGGCGCGGAGGCGCGGCCCAGCACCATCGCGACGAACGTCTTCGGCACCAGGATCACCAGCACGACGTGCACCAGCAGGAACAAGGTGATCGCGCTCATGAACAGGAAATGCACCAGCCGGGCGCCCTGAAAGCCGCCGAACAGCAGCTCCAGCGGATGCAGTTGCACCGGCTTCCAGATCGCCAGGCCGGAGAGCACCATTACGGTGATGGCGGCGAGCACGCCCCAGTAGAACGCCTTTTGCACCGCGTTGTAGTGACCGAGCCGATGCTCCAGCCGAAACCGCGCCGCCGCGATAAAGTCGCGCAGGAACGAGCGCGGGCCAACGGGCAGAAAATCGCGCCGGAAATGGCCCGAGATCACGCCGTAGAGCAGATACAGCGCGAAGCTGGCGACGAGCAGCCAGATGCCCGCCAGATGCCAGGCGATCGCCGTGGCGACACCCGGATCGTTGTGGCGCGCCAACGCCTCGGCGACGTCGCCGCCGAGCGTGATCGCCACCGGGAAGCTGAAGGGGAAGATCGGCGAGGCGTTGTAGATGCGCCAGCCGCTCAGGATCATGACGATGATCGACAGCGCCAACAGCCAATGCGCGACGCGGACGATGGGCGGGTGACGCTGCACGTCTCGCTCCGGCGAGGACGCGACCGGCTTGGCGGCGATCTCGCTCATGTGCGCACCAGCCCCGCGTCGACCAGCGCCTGTCCGGCCGGCGCGCTAACGATGAAGTCGAGAAAATTGTCGGTGTTCGGGCTTTTCATCACCGAGGTCGCCGCCGCGGCGTAGTTGATCGGCGCGTGGGCGGAGAGCGGCACCGTCGCGACCACCTGCAGGCGCGGATCGGCGCGCACGTCTGTCAGATGCACCAGGCCGAACCTTGCCGCGCGGCTGGTGAGCAGGAAGCTCACTTCGTCGGCGTTGGCCGCGCCAATCAGCCGCCCGGCCAGTTTCGCCCGCAGCCCCAGCCGGTCGAGCACCGCCGGGCCGTCGATCGTCGCGGCAATGGTCGGATCGGTGGCGGCGAAGCGCCCGCTGCCGAGCAGGTCGGCGACGCCCGAAGCGTCAGTCAACGCGCTGCCCGGCGCGTGCTCGGCAAGGCTCGCCACGACTAGACGGTTGGTCCACCCGACCACGCGGGTCGCCGGCTGCACCACCCCGCGCCGCGCTGCCTCGTCGAGCGTCGCGGCCAAGGTGAGCAGGATGTCGATCTGGACGTCCCGCTCCAGTTGCGCGACCAGCAGCGGCGGCGGCGCGGAGAAGACGTGGACCGGCGCGCCGGTCTCGGCGGTGAACCGGGCGCCGACCCGCCTGATCGCCGATTGCAGGGTCGGATCACAGGAGATGGTCAGATCAGGGATCGCCGCCCGGCCGCTCGGCGCCTCGCCCGTCGCTCCCGCCGCGCGCGCTCGGGTGCCGGCGAAAGCGAGCGTGCCGGCAGCGAGCAGCGGCAGGCGAAACAGGTGGCGCCGGCTCGGCCGCGATGCTGTGTGGGTGGGATTCGGGGGCTGGTGTGTCATGGCGGGCCGGGCTGCGGTTTGCCCCCTGTTCGCGCGTTCGTGGCGAGGGGTTACCCGCGACCCAGCGCGCGGCCGGTGAGCAGGCGGTTGCCGAGCACCACCGCGCCCACCGAGAAGACATGCACCGCCAGATCCTCGGCGCTCGCGTCATAGGGGTGGATCATGTGGAGCAGCGTCGCCGCTGCCGCCGCCGCCGCAAGGCCGCCGAGTGCGGCGGTGAGGCTCGGCCGCAAAGCGTAGCTCCGGCGCAACATCGTCACCATCAGCAGCGAGAGCGGCAGCGAGAGGCCGACGATGAAGATCAGGCAGTTCTCCGTCGCTTTCATCGACATCGGCTGCGTGCCGGGAATGGTCCAGCTCCGCATGCAGCCGAGACCGCTCGCACCGATCCACAGCAGGGCCGCAGGAAGCGGCAGCAGCGCCCAGCGCGGGCTACGGTCCGGCCGGCTGGTCTGGAAGGTCGCCACCGCCGCGAGGATCGCCGTCAGGCTGGAGCCGAGCACGGCCAACCACATATCGGGCACCGCACTGAGCCGGCGGCTGAGCTGGTCGAAATCGGTGAACGGGGCGACCAGCAGACCGGCCGCGATCACCCCGGTGAGCCACAAGCCGGCCTTGACCAGGGGTGGTTGCAGCCGGCGAACCGGACGCGCGGCGCGGACGAGTTCGTCTATCAGCCGCTCATGGCGCGCGAGGTCAGACATCGTCGGACGCCTTGCCGGGCAGTCGCGCACGCAGCGTCTTCAACGCACGATGCAGGTTCACCTTCAGCGCACCCTTGCTGCGGCCGGTCAGCTGCGCGAGCTCGTCGAGCGATTGTTCCCCAAGCGCGAGATGCTCCACTGCCTGCCGCTGGCCGGGGGGGAGCGTGGCGATCGCCTCCCTCAGGCGCCTGGCATCATCGGATTGCGCCAGCGTATGGACGGCCGAACGACCGGCGTCGACCTCGTTCTCGTAGGCGTGCGGATCGTGCACCTCGCGCGCGCCGCTGCGACCGTGCCGCCGCATAGCGTCGATCGCACGTCGCTGGGCGATGGCGCGCAGCCACGGCATGAACGGGCGGCCCGGGTCGTAGGTCGCCCGAGCCCGATGCAAGGTCAGAAGCGTGTCCTGGATCACGTCGTCTACCCGATCCCCCTTGATCCCCTGTCCGCGAACGATGGCGGCGACGATCGGCACCACGTCGCGCAGCACCGAACGGTACGCGGCCGCATCGCCGTGTTGCGCTGCCTTCATGTTCGCCGCGAGTTGCTTCTCGGCTACATCGCCGGTCATCGCGGGGATGCCCCAGGGTGCATCCGCTCAGATTACCGACATGTCTCTGCCGCGGCCACCGACGCGAAGCCGCCGGCTTGGCATGCCGGGTCAGCCGCCCGCGGCGCGGCCTCGCCGTCGCGCGGCACTCGGCGCCTTGCGCCCCGCCCCGCCTTGGGCGCGCGCCTTCGGCGGCACACGTTCCGCTTCGGCCTGCTCCGGGACGGGTCGCTTGGTGCCAAGCCCGATCTGCTTGGCCAAGGCCGAGCGATGCTTGGCGTAGTTCGGCGCCACCATCGGATAGTCCGGCGACAAGCCCCAGCGCTTGCGATACTCGTCGGGGGTCATATTGTACGCACTCTTGAGATGCCGCTTCAGCATCTTCAGCTTCTTGCCGTCCTCAAGACAAATCAGATACTCGGAGAACACTGATTTCTTGATCGGCACGGCGGGCTCTGGCTGGGACGGAACTGGTTCCGGCTGCGCTCCCGCGCCTTTCAGTGCTTGAAAGACTTGCTCGATCAACGGCGGAAGCTCCTGCGCCGCGACCGCGTTCTTCGATACATGCGCCGAGACGATCTGGGCACTTAGCGCCAGCAGCTTCGATCGCTCCTGATCCTCGCTCATCACGCTGCGTTCCATGGTTGTTGTCCCGATTATGGACTCGAATTGGCCGCGTCGGGCAGGAATACGATAAAGCGGCAAACCGAGCCGCACGCAAGATCGCGTCAAGCGAATTCGACCAGACTTCGACCGGCTTTCGTCGACCGCTTTACTGACTTGGTCCGTTCACATCAGTCGGATGACACGGTCGCCAATAATAGAGAGCCTGAGTGCTTTTGTATTCATATGAGGCAGGGCTACGCCGATGCGTCGGTCCCGACAGGTGCCCGGCACCGTCCACTCTCGGAGCAGGATGCGAACCGCCGCGATCGGGCCGCTATCGCCGGAAAGCGCGCAAGAACTCGTTTGGGCGTCGACCGGGGCGATTACTGTTGCCGCAGTCGCGCGGTGGCAGCACGGCTGGGCTAGTGCGAACCCGTGGCGGCGCTCTTGGTCGGCCCGGCGAGCGGCAACGCCGTGTCGCTGAGGATCGCCCGCGCCACCTCGGTGGCGAGCAGGGCGTAGCCCGCGTCGGCCATGTGCAAACCATCGCCCGAGAGCATCTGGCGCATGGTGAGGACGCCCTTCTGAAGCCAGCTTCGCATCAGATCGAAGCGGCGGATTACCGGCGCGCCCATGTCCCGACCGATCTGGCGCAGAGCCAGGCGATAATGGTCGGCCCCCGGTCGGTCGGCCAAGCGAGGGCAGAGCTGCGGCCCCATCAACATCACGTCCGCCCCCGCTTCGCGCATCGCGGTGATGCCCTGGCGGGTCTCGCGGATGAACCGGTCGAGCGGGACGTCGCGCAACGCGTCATTGCTGCCGGTCTGCCAGATCACCAGATCGGGGCGTTCGGCCAGAATGCTCGGCAGGCGGCGGAGCATGTCAGCCGCATCCTCGCCGCCAATGCCGCGATTGAGCACCACCACCTTGTTGCGCGGCAGCAGCGTCGCGAGCTGTCGCTCCAGCCGGCTCGGATAAGTCGCGCGCTGCGCGCTGGCCCCCACCCCTTCGGTCGAGGAGGAGCCAAACGCGATCACCCGCACCGGGGCTTCGGCCGCGAGCAGGTCAGCGACGTGTGGCAGTGTAGCATGCCGCGACGGGTTCGCGCCGCCGGCCAGGCCGGGGCTGCTCATCAGCACGGCGAGACAGCAAGCGGCAGCAAATCGGCGCAAGCTTGGCGCGAGGCGTGGCATGTAGGACAAATGTCACAAGATTGCGAGTGAAACAAGCGGCCCCGGCGCCAAAGCAAGCCGACCCTATTCGTGAGAATGCCCGCCCGGGGGGTGCCAAGCCAGCGGTGGCAAGGCAGGGGGCCGTCGGGCGGCGCGCCTCGCGCGGTCGAGCCACAGCGCGAGACCGATCATGCAGGCGAAGCCGACACCGTTCACCAGCGCTTGCAGCTCCCACGGAGTGCCAAAGGTCCGGAACAGCAGCCTGCCGAACAACGACACGATCGTGCCGGCCGCGAACACCTCCAGCGAATGCCGCCCGCACATCGCCACGAAGCCGAGCCAGCGCTGCTCGACGAACCGGCGGAACCACTCCGCCGAGGCGAGCACGTAGGTGAAAGCCAGCACGTTGACCAAGCGCAGCGGCGCCAGCGCGGTCTTGTCGGTGGCGATCTCGAGCGGCTTCCAGGCCCAGCCCCAATTGCTCCACGGCGCGGCCGCCAGCAAGGCGAAGGCGAGATACACCCAGCAGGCCAGCGCCACGCCCCGGCGATAGGGAATAACCCCGCCCCAGCTGCGATAGAAGCGGGCGGCGAGCACGCCAATGGTGAACAGGAACTGCCAAGCAAACGGATTGAAGAACCATCCCCGGCCGTCCATCCAGTTGGTCAGGTTGAGATCGGCGTCGAGATTGGCGGCGATCCACACTCCGGCCGACAGCAGCACGGTCGGCAGCGCGTTCAGCCGCATGCCGATATAGATCAGCGGGAACAGCGCCAGCAGCAGGATGTAGAGCGGCA
Source organism: Acetobacteraceae bacterium (assembly GCA_965218045.1). Taxonomy (GTDB): domain Bacteria; phylum Pseudomonadota; class Alphaproteobacteria; order Acetobacterales; family Acetobacteraceae; genus CAVRCA01. The sequence continues at coordinate 209,815 of CBDCJX010000008.1, forward strand.
GGATGTTCAAGTTGCTGGGCAAGGCGTGCAGCAGCAGGCCGTGTCGCAGGCCGACCGTGCCGCTGTTCAGCATCGGCGCGATCGTTCGCGGCTGCATGCCGTAATGCGTCAGCCAGATGCGCACCACCACGAGGGTGACGATCAGCAGACCGATCTGGAACAGATAGATACGCAGCACCCGACCCGCGACGCGAAGCAGCGCCTGTCGGGTGCCGGCGGTGGCGAACTTGCCGCCATAGGCGAGCATGGACGAGAAGCCAGCGAGCAGCACGAACAGCTCGGCGGCATCGGAGAAGCCGAAATTGCGCAGGGTCAGGGTGCCGAGAAAGTTTCCGGGCACGTGGTCGACGAAGATGGTGAGCAGCGCCAGACCACGCAGGAAATCCACGATCCCATCACGTTGGGGCCGCGCCGGGGCCGGGACTTGGCTCGGGGACATACGCCGCCTCCGACGCGTCAGATCACGATGTCTGGATTCGCGTTGGCCAGGCTAGATCGTGTTCACACACGCAGCAAGATCTCGCTCCCCAACCCGAACCGGCGGGAGCGAGATCCTGATTTCAAGTCTGCGAGGGAGCCCGCGATCAGCCAGCTTCGCTGGTCACGTCCGGTGGGCCGGTCCGACGGCGGCGCTCGGCCATGAACTGGTCAAACTCGGACTTGTCCTTCGCCTGACGCAGCCGCTCGAGATAGTCGACGAACTCCTTCTGCTCCTCCTCGAGCCGGCGCAGCGTCTCGGCACGATATTCGTCGAACGCCCGGTTGCCGCTCGATATTACATTCGCGACGCCCGGTTGCCGCTGCGCGCCCGCCGCCACCGCCGCCCCAGTTCCAGGCGCAGCCTGCCATTCGCTGGCCCTGGTTATACCACTGGCCCGGACCTTCGTGCTTCCAGGCGCGGAACCGGCCGCTGAAGATCAGGTAGAGCAGGAACGCCAGTCCGATCGGCCAGTAGAGAACGAAGCCGAGGACCATCGCGGCGATCCAGCCACCCTTGCCGCCGAACTCGTCCATTTTTGCCGCGAGGGCCATTGTCAGCCTCCGTGAATGTAAAACACATTCACATAGATACGCCGACCGCTAACCTTGTTCAAGGCCGAGGGACTGCAAATAAATCAGCAGCCCGGCTTCCAGCAGTTCCTCGGGCGACATCGGCAGGCGCTGGCGCGCGGTGTCGGCGCGACCGATGAACAGCGAGGCCACGCCATGCGCCATCGCCCAGATATGCAGCGCAACCATCAGCGGCGGCGGCCGAACGCCTTTCACCTGCAAGCCGCAAGCGAGTTCGGCGGCCTGGCGCAAGATGGCGAAGGCGCGGTCCGAGGCGGCGCGCAGCTCGGGCGTCTCGTCGGAGGACAGATCGGGGTCGAACATCGCGGCGTACGAGGCGGGGTCGCGCCGGGCGAAGCGGAGATACGCCTTGCCGCAATTCTCCACCGCGGTGACCGGGTCGGGCCGGCCGGTGTTCCACGCCGCCGCCAGGTCGTCGGCGAAGCGCTCGAACCCGCGCCGGGCGATTTCCGCCAGCAGCGCGTTGCGGTCGCGAAAATGCCGATACGGCGCGGCCGGGCTTACTCCGGCGGCGCGCGCCAGCTCGGCGAAGGCAAAGCCGGCCGGTCCGCGCTCGCCGATGAGCTGCCGCGCGGCCTCGATCAGCGCCTCGCGGAGATTGCCGTGGTGGTAGCTTTCCCGCCCCTGCCCGCGCGCTCGCTCGAACCTCATGTAAAAGCTGTTTAGATCAGAACGGCCCCCGCGGCTATCGGCGCGACGATCTCATCGTCGGCTTTGGCGGTAGCGTCGGATCAGCGCGTTGGTCGAGCTGTCATGGGTGAGCGTCGGCTCGGCCGCGTCGCGCAGCTCGGGGATGATGCGGTTGGCCAGCACTTTTCCAAGCTCGACGCCCCACTGGTCGAACGAATCGATGTCCCACACCACGCCCTGGGTGAACACGCTGTGCTCGTAGAGGGCGATCAGCGCCCCGAGCGTTCGCGGGTCGAGCCGCTCGGCGAGGATCATGTTGGTCGGCCGGTTGCCCTCGGTGACGCGGAACGGCGTCTGGAAGTCCGGCGAGCCCTCCGTCTTCAGCTCGTCGGCGGTCTTGCCGAAGGCGAACGCTTCGGCCTGGGCGAACAGGTTCGCCATCAGCAGATCGTGGTGCTCGGCGTATTGGCTCAAAGGCTGGAGGAAGCCGATCAGGTCGCAGGGGATCAGCTTGGTGCCCTGGTGGATGAGCTGATAGAACGAGTGCTGCCCGTCGGTACCCGGCTCGCCCCAGATGATCGGCCCGGTCTGCCACGACACCGCGTTGCCGCCGAGCGCGACGTGCTTGCCGTTGCTCTCCATCTGCAACTGCTGCAGGTAGGCGGGGAAGCGCCCGAGATGCGCTGCGTACGGCATCACGCCGAGTGTCTGCGCGCCGAAGAAGTTGTTGTACCAGACGGTCAGCAGGCCCAGCAGCGCTGGCAGGTTGCGTTCGAGCGGGGTCGTGCGGAAATGCTCGTCCATGGCGTGGAAGCCGTCGAGCATGGCGCGAAAGTTCTCCGGCCCGATCGCGATCATGGTGGACAGGCCGATCGCGCTGTCCATCGAGTAGCGACCGCCGACCCAATCCCAGAACCCGAACGTGTTCGTCGGGTCGATGCCGAATTTCTCCACCGCCGGAATGTTGGTCGACACGGCGACGAAGTGCTTGGCGACCGACGCCTCGCCGAGGGCGCCGACCACCCATTGCCGGGCGGTGGCGGCGTTGGTCATCGTCTCCAGAGTCGTGAACGTCTTCGACGAGATGATGAACAGGGTCTCGGCGGGATCGAGCCCCAACGCCGCCTCGGCGAAATTCGCGCCGTCAACGTTGGAAACGAAACGCAAGGCGAGGTCGCGGTCGCTGTACGGGCGCAGCGCCAGATACGCCATCTCCGGCCCGAGATACGAGCCGCCGATGCCGATATTGACGATCGTGCGAATACGCTTGCCGGTCTGCCCGGTCCACCTGCCGCCGCGCAGCGCATCGGCGAACCGCGCCATGCGGTCCAGCACCTCGTGCACGTCGGGCACCACGTCGTGGCCGTCGACCTCGATGCGCGTATCACGTGGAGCGCGCAGGGCGACGTGCAACACCGCGCGGCGCTCGGTGGTGTTGATCTTGTCGCCGCGAAACATGGCGTCGCGACGTTTGGTGACGCCGCGCGCCTCGGCCAGCTTGACCAGGAGCCGCACCGTCTCCTCGGTGATGCGGTTCTTCGAGTAATCGAGCGTCAGGCCGCACGCTTCGACGGTGAAGCGCGCCGCCCGACCGGGATCGTCGGCGAACAACTGGCGCAGGTGTCGGCTCTCGATGCGGGCGTGGTGGTCGCGCAGCGCGCTCCACGCCCCGCTCTCGCCGTTGCCCGACTGCTCGCCCATCGCCTGCGCCTTCAGGCCAGCGCCTTGGATTTCTGCTCGATGCCTTGCAGCAGATCCTGCCACGACTTGACGAACGCCTTGGCGCCGTCGCTCTGCAACTGCGACGCCAGGCCCGGGATGTCGACGCCGACCTTGGCGATGTCACCCAGCACCCATTCGCAATCGCCGCCGTCGCGCGGCATCACGGCGCCGATCTCGCCGTGATCAGCGAGCGCCTTCAATGTCGCGTCCGGCATGGTGTTGACCGTGTTGGGTGCTGCCAGCGACTTCACGTAGAGCGTGTCGGGCGCCTTCGGGTCCTTCATGCTGGTGCTGCCGAACAGCAGCCGTTGCGGCCGCGCGCCGAGATTGGCCAGGCGCTGCCAGCGATCGCTGTCGAGCAGGTCGCGATACGCCTTGTAGGTCTGCTGCCCGATCGCGACGCCAAGCTTGTTTTGCAGCTCACCCGGCAGCTTGTCGTTGGCCGCGCGGTCCCAACGGCTGATGAACACCGACGCCACCGAATGCACGTCCAGCGACTGTCCGGCAGCGGCGCGGCGCTCGAGCCCGGCCATGTAGGCGTTCGCCGCCGCCGTGTAGTGCGCCCGCGAGAACAGCAAGGTGACGTTGATGTGCACGCCGGACGCCACCGCTTCCTCGATCGCCGGCAGACCCTCGGGCGTGCCGGGAATTTTTATGAACAGGTTGGGCAGATTCGCCTTCTTGTGCAGCTCGGCCGCCTGCGTGATCGTCTTCTTGGTGTCGTGGGCGAGCAGTGGCGATACTTCGAGAGAAACCCAGCCGTCCACGCTGGAGGTCCTGCGATGGATCGGCAGGAACAGCTCGGCGGCGCGCGACAGGTCCTCGATCGCCAGCTCGAAGAACAGATCCTCGCCGGCACGGCCGCGCTCCAGCAGGCCGCCGATCTCGTCGTCATAGGCCTTGCTGTTGGCGATCGCCGCCTGGAAGATCGACGGGTTCGACGTCAGGCCGGTCACCGAGAGCTCGGCGATGTAGCGCTTGAGCGTGCCGCCATCGAGCATGTCGCGGGTGATGTCGTCGATCCAGATGCTCTGGCCGAGCTGGTGGAGGATTGCGTTCGGTCTTGCCATGTTGATGATCTCCTGCCGCTATCGCTTGTGGAACGCGGACACGTCGAAATTCAGCAAGTCGCCAATCCGGTCGATCGCGATGTCGGCCGGCGGATGCGCGGCGAGCTCCTTGGGATCGTGCGCGTAGTGCCCCTGCTTGGGAAACACCGTCGTGACGCGATCGTTCCAGAGCCGCTTCACCGCGTCGAGGATGCGTATCTTGTCGTCGATCAGCACATAGTGCCGCGCCGGGTAGAGGCGCTCCACGTCGGCGAGCTCCTGCTCCTTGTGGATGTAGATCAGCACCCGGTCGTGCACCGCTTCCCAAATGCCCGATTTGTCGACCTTGCGCGGCTGGAACACCGCGTCGCCGTCCGACAGCACCACCGCCGGCGCCCATTGCTGGGTGTGCCGCAGCACCTCCAGCGCGCCCGGATACAGCCGGCTGGCGAACGGATAGTCGACCAGCCAGCTCGACATGCGCAGCACGGTCGGGTCGTGGATCTGCTCGACCCGGTAGCGCTCCAGCGCGCCGAGATAGTCGGCGTAGCCAAGCTCGCCGCGCAACTCCTCGAAGATCGCCCAGTAGCGATCGCGCGCCAGCGGGCCATACGTCTCGGTGATGTATTGGCGTAGATCGTCCTGCACCGCGTCGTTGTCGAGCAGCGTGTTGTCGACGTCGAACAGGAACACGAGGTCGTGCGCCCCAGAGGAGCGACCACCGGCCGGGCCGGTCGCGGCGGGGCTCGGCGCGCGGCCGCTCATTCCTTGGGCTTCTCCACGTGGCCGCCGAACTCGAAACGCAGCGCCGAGAGCAGCTTGTCGGCGAACTCGGTCTCGCCGCGCGAGCTGAAGCGCGAGAACAGCGCCGAGCTGATCACCGGCGCCGGGACACCCTCGTCGATCGCGGCGAGCAGGGTCCAGCGGCCCTCGCCGGAATCGGAGACGCGCCCGGCGAAGTTCTCCAAGCTTGGGCTCTTGCGCAGCGCGCTCGCGGTCAGGTCGAGCAGCCAGGAGCCGATCACGCTGCCGCGTCGCCACACCTCGGCGACCTGCTCCACGTCAATCTGATAGCTGTAGAGCTCGGGATGACGCAGTGGCGTGGTCTCGGCGTCGGTGTCCCGCTTGCCCAGCCCGACCCCGGCGTGGTGGATGATGTTGAACCCCTCGGCATAGGCCGCCATCAGCCCGTATTCGATGCCGTTATGCACCATCTTCACGAAGTGGCCGGCGCCGTTCGGGCCGCAATGCAGATAGCCATGCTCGGCCTGGCTCGGCTGGCCATCGGCCCCGTTGGTGCGTGGCGCCGCTTCCAACCCAGGCGCGAGAGCGGAAAAGATCGGCTCCAGTCGCCGCACCACCTCGTTCTCGCCGCCGATCATCAGGCAGTAGCCGCGTTCGAGGCCCCACACGCCGCCGCTCACGCCGACATCGACGTAATGCAGCCCTTTGGGCTTGAGCTCGCCGGCGCGACGCACGTCGTCATGATAATACGAGTTGCCGCCGTCGATCAGGATGTCGCCCGATTCCAGCAACGGGGCGACGGCGGCGATCACCCCATCGACCGCGCCGGCCGGCACCATCAGCCAGACCGCGCGCGGCGTGGCGAGACCCTTGATGAACTCGGCCAGGCTGGTGCTGCCGGTCGCGCCCTTGGAGACGAGGTCCTGCACCGGCTCGCGATGCGCGTCGTAGACGTGGCAATCATGGCCCGCCTTGATCAGCCGCGCCACCATGTTGGCGCCCATCCGTCCCAAGCCGATCATGCCGAGCTGCATTCCGTTCTTCCCTGTCAGGCCGCCAGAGGCGACACAATGTAATCCGGACGGGTCGGTCAGCCCATGTCGAGCTGGTCGAGGCCGTAGAGCGCCGCGCCGATCAGCGCCGCATCGGCGGTGACGACCCGCACCGGGATGTCGGCAAGCATCGCCTGGAACCGGCCCTTGGCGGTGAAGCTGGCCATGAACCGGTCCCGGTCCAGCCGCCCGAGCACCCGAGGCGGCATGCCGCCGGCGAGATACACGCCACCGCTGGCGAGCACTCTCAACGCGAGATTGCCGGCCTCGGCGGCGAGGATGGCGATGAACAGATCGAGCGTGGCGGCGCAGAGCGGGTTGCCGGCCGCATCGTCCATGCCAGCCTCGACGATCGGCGGCGTGCGGTCGGCCTTCTCGGCGAGTTGCCGCGCGAAATCCGGCCGCTCGGGCGCGCGTCTCGTGTCGCGCAGAAACTCATAAAGGTTGGGGATGCCGCTGCCCGAGCAGACCCGTTCGTAGGCGACATGGCCATACCGCTTGGCTAGGTAGCGATACAGCTCGGCCTGCATCTCGTCGGCGGGGGCGAAATCAGCGTGTCCGCCCTCGGACGGACAAGCGAGGTATTCGCCGCCGCTGCGCACCAGGAACGCCTCGCCGAGCCCGGTGCCGGGCGCCACCACGGCGACCGCCCCCTCGGGGTCAGGGCGGCCCTGGTTCAACACATGCCATTCGCCGGGCTCAAGCCGAGGGATCGCGTGGGCGACCGCCTTGAGGTCGTTGAGCAGCACCACGCGATCGAGCCCGACCTCGCGACACAGACTTGCCTCCTCGATCACCCAGGGCAGGTTGGTCACGTTTGCCCGACCGTCGACCACCGGCCCGGCCACGTCAAAACACGCGACCTTGGGCGCGGCGTCGATCTCGTCGAGGAACTGCCGCACGATCGTCGCGAGATCGGGGTAGTCGGCGCTGCGATAGCTTTTTTGCACCTGGGGCCGACGCGCGCCGCTCTCCTGGGTGTAGAGCCCGATCAGCGTCTTGGTCCCGCCGATATCCCCGGCGATCAGCATTCAGCACACTCCCGCGGCACTGATCGGTGCGGCGCCAATCCGCCGGACGAGCGCATTCCGCAGCCCGCACCGTACCCATTCATCCGCCGATTTACCAGTTACCGCTCGAAGGGCGATGCGCGAGGGGCTTGCGCCTGCGCTGCGCGCTTGGTTCCATTCTCCGTCCGGATGGGCACAAGCGGTCCGATGCGGACCCGAGGGGAAGGAAAGCAGCATGATACACGTGGTCGCCATCATCACCGCCAAGCCCGGCAAGCGCGAGGAGATCCTCGAAGCGTTCCGCGCCAATGTCCCGGCCGTGCACGCGGAGAACGGATGCATCGAATACGGCCCAGCGGTCGACGCCGAGGGAATGGGCGGGTTCCAGACCAAGTTCGGCGCCGACACGTTCCTGGTGTTGGAGAAGTGGGAGAGCCCCGAGGCGTTGAAGGCACACGCCGCCGCGCCGCACATGGCGGCATATGCAGCAAAGACCAAGGACCTGATCGCCAGCCGGGTCATCCACGTGCTCTCGCCAAGCTGAGACGTGCTGGACGCAATCGGTGCCCGGTCCGGTTCCGGTCCGCTATAGGACAGACGCCCGGACCGACCAACCGCAGTAAGCACAACGCCGTGAGCCGAACACACCGGATGTTGATTCTCACTTCTCGACAACGGCGGGGCGAATGAGCTAATCTTTTTCCCATGTCACATGGTGCGGGCATGTTTGAGAGTAACGGCACACCACGGCCGACCGCAGTGGTCTTGCAGACGCACTTTCTCAACCGAACTATCGCGCGTCAGTTCCGCCGGCTCACCACCGCGTGCCCGCCGCACTATTCGTGTTTCCTTCTGATCCACATGCCCCCGGGCAGCGCCAAGCCGGAACAGCTCGACAGCGTTCCCCATCACTTTGTCACCACGCCGGAGATCCGCTGCGCGGAGTACCCGGTGAAGTCCGGCGGCGGCAAGGAGTGGAACTTCTGGGACGGCGGTCATACGGATCTCGTCTGGCTGCACTTCGCCCGCGCGCACCCTGAATTCGAGCGTGTCTGGATCATCGAGTACGATGTCCGCTTCAACGGGCACTGGTCGCGGCTGTTCAACGCCTTCGAGCACAATGACGCCGACTTCCTCACCACCAGTCTGCTGACCGCGGCGACCAACCCGCGCTGGATCTACTGGCCGAACGCGTTGACCCCGCCGGATCACACCCCGCTTCCCGCCGAGGCGGACCGCATCAGGGGGTTCCTGCCCATCTTGCGTGTGTCCCGCGCCGCCCTCAATGAAGTCGACGCGGCGTATCGAGCGGGATGGGGCGGGCATTGCGAGGCGACCTGGCCGACGCTGATCCATCGGGCGGGACTGCGGATCGAGGATATCGGCGATGATGGGCCGTTCGTCAGCCCGTCGAACCGCGGGCGGTTCTATTCCAGCACGCCGGAGACCTGGAACCACGCGCCGGGTACCTTCGTATTTAAGCCGGCGAAGCACTTCATCCGGTGGCGACGCAACTATCTCTATCACCCGGTGAAACCGCTGAACGTGACCTTGCGCGAGGATTGGCGGCGCGTGGTCGCCAAGTATCAACTGATCCAGCGGCGTATGCTCGATATCGTGCCGCCGCAACGCGGTGACCGGCTGCCCCGAATCTGATCCAACCGCCCCGGCAGCCGTGCGCGACGCCACCGGGCAACCGACCACGGCCTCCATCTTTCGCGCCGGCCGCCGCTCCTCCTTGGCTTGGCCCCGCTCGGTCAGATCGTGACCGCTCTCGATCCGACTTCGCCGGATAGCGTAAAGTTCACCTCTATTTATGCCTCGGCGAAACCGCCGCAACACGACGCTTGACGGCCCCCGGCCGCGCCGGCCAGAGAGGAGTAATGAGCGAAGTTGTGAGCCTGCCCCGGAGTGCCGAAGACACGCTCTGGGCGGTGATGGCGTCGATCGGCCGAACCACGCGGGTGGCCGAGATCTACCCGAACCGGATGGCCGCGCTGGCCGACCGCGCTTGGCGCGAGCAGCAGGTGCACGCCTATGCCGCGTTCCTGCAGAGTTGCAAGCAAGCCATGCCGCGTTACAGCGTGGCGCCGATCCGCCGATCCGACCTGCCCCGTTCCTGGCGCCCGTTGCCCGCGCTCGGCTTCCTGCGCGGGCAGTTCGTGTAGTCCGCGAACCCGAGGCCGCCGTTCAGGCCGCTCGCACCAGCCCGCCATCGATCGGGATCACCACGCCGGTGACGTAGTCGGAGAGGTCGGTGGTCAGGAACTCCACCACTTTCGCGCAGTCCTCGACTCCACCCAGGCGACGCAACGCAACCTTTTCCGCGCGGTTGACGTTCGCATCCGCACTGCCCGGCATCACCATCGCGACGATCCGACCGGTGGTGATCGTGCCCGGGGCGATGCAGTTCACCGTGATCCCGTACGGCCCGAGATCCTGCGCCAGATAGCGCGTGTAGTGCGCGATCGCCGCTTTCGCCGCACCATAATGGGCGTAGCCGCCGTCGAGCGAGGAGCTGAGCCCGGCCACCGAGCTGACCGTGACGATCTTGCCAAAATTCTGCCGCTTCATGTGCGGTGCCACGGCGCTGACCGAATAGACGGTTCCGAACAGGTTCATGCCGACCACGAGCTGCAGCAGCTCCGGGTCGAGCGCGCTCGCCTTGGTGTCCACCGGGCGACCCCGGCCGCCGCCGGCGTTGGCGACGAGCACATCGACCCGGCCCCACTCCCGCGCCACGCGCTCGACCATATCGTCGACCGCCTTGTGGTCGCACACGTCGACCTCGATCCCGATCGCGTCACCGCCCGAGGCGCGGATCTCCTCGACGGTGCTCTCGGCGGTCATGTCCTTCGCCTCGGCCTCGAATTCCTCGTACGATTTGAGGTTGAGGTCGGCCACCGCCACCTTGGCGCCAAGCCCGGCCAGGCGCTTGGCATAGGCGCGTCCGAGCCCCCGCCCCGCGCCGGTCACGATCGCCACCTGGCCGTCCAGCTTGCCCATGTTCGTCCTCCCGCTTTGCCGATGGGACGATTGTCTAGGCGGCGCGGGCACAGGGCAACCCGCCAGCAAGGCGCTGGACCCGTCGCGCCATGCGGGGCAATCTCCCGCGCCGTTTCCGGGTGCCGCATGCGACAACACAGGATTGCCTCCATCCCCGCCGATGGCATCGGTCCAGAAGTGATCGCCGCCGGCCTCGAAGTGCTCGCGGCGGTCGCCGCGCGCGACGGGGGCTTCCGCCTCGCGGTGGACCATTACGATTGGGGCTCCGACTACTATCGCGAACACGGTCGCATGATGCCGCCGGACGGGCTGGCTTGGCTGCGCACCGCCAATGCAATCTATTTCGGCGCCGTTGGTGATCCGAACCTGCCGGATGATCTCACCTTGTGGGGTCTGCGGCTGGCGATCTGCCAGGGGCTCGACCAATACGCCAATGTGCGGCCGACGCGGATCCTGCCCGGCGTGGCGAGCCCGCTGCGCGACGTGGGCACGGGTGACCTCGACTGGCTGATCATCCGCGAGAACTCGGAGGGCGAGTATGCCGGCCAGGGCGGCCGCTCGCATCGCGGCTTCCCCGAAGAGGTCGCGACCGAGACCAGCATTTTCACCCGGCGCGGCGTCGAGCGGATCATGATCTTCGCCTTCGAGCAGGCTCGGCTGCGGCCGCGCAAGCACCTCACCATCGTCACCAAATCGAATGCGCAACGCCATGGCATGGTATTCTGGGACGAGATCGCCTCGCTGGTCGGCCGCCGCTACCCGGACGTGACCACCGACAAGGAGCTGGTCGACGCGATGGCGGCGCGCATGGTTCGTCGCCCGGCCAGCATCGACACGGTGGTGGCGACCAACCTGCACGCCGATATTCTATCCGACCTCGCCGCCGCGCTGGCCGGCAGCATGGGAATTGCGCCGACCGGCAACATCGACCCCGAGCGTCGTGGCCCCTCGATGTTCGAACCGATCCACGGCTCCGCCTTCGACATCACCGGCAAGGGCATCGCCAATCCGGTGGGCAGCTTCTGGAGTGCCGCGATGATGTTGGAGCATCTCGGCGAGGCGGACGGCGCGGCGCTGCTGATGCGCGCGGTCGAGCAGGTCTGCGCCGCCGGTATTGTCACCCCCGACCTCGGCGGTCGCGCGACCACCGAGGAGGTGACGCGCGCGGTGTGCGAGGCGGTGCGCGGCGCCAACCTGTCCCACCCGGAGAAGACACCGTGACCGACGCGCCGGACGAATACTCCGAACAGCTCCTCGCCATCCGCGAGACGATCGACAACTTGGACGCGGCGCTGATCCACATCCTGGCCGAGCGGTTCAAATGCACCCAACGGGTCGGCGTGCTGAAGGCGCTGTACGGCGCCCCGCCCTCCGATCCGGAGCGGGAGAGCCGCCAGGTCGCGCGCCTGCGCGGTCTCGCCGAGAGCGCGCGTCTCGACCCGGTGTTCGCCGAGAAGCTGCTCAACTTCATCATCGCCGAAGTGATCCGCCATCACGAGGCGATCGCCAAGACGCAGCCTGCTTAAGACGGCGAACGCGATAGCGCATGGTGAGGACGTACGAAAGACCCCGGCGACGTCACTCACCGGTCGTTAACATAGGCGACACTTTTGGCGCTTGGAAGAATGATCGCACCAGCTGCGGAATGCGCTTGAGGGCGGCGAGTTGCGCCTCGATCAAATCCTGCAGTTTGTTGCCTTGGCGCAGCGGCGCTCGAGCGACGCCGGTGCGCTTCAGGTGGCTCCAGACCTACTCGTCGGGGTTCAGTTCCGGCGCATGGTGGGGAAGGAAGTGTAGCGTCAGCATGCCATTGGTCGAGGCGACATAGGCTTTCACCAGCGCCGTCTTGTGCGCGGGCAGTCCGTCCACGATCAGATGCACAGGCTTCGAGCAGCCGCGCGGCCAGGCGGCGATCGGCGTCGGCATCGCGGGCGCGGCCTACCTTCCCGATCTCTGATCTCCGCGCTCGGCGGCTACCGCCACTCGGCGCTGCCATTCCCTAACTACCTAGTGCCCCGGCGTTACATCACCTCCAACGCCGAGGCTAATCTTCGCGGAAGCCGTCATCCGCTACCTGTTGCTCGATCTCGGCGGTCGCGCCGCTACCGTGGGGAGCGCCAAGCGGGGTTCGTTCGCGGCGAACGTCGCCTTTGCCGACGCGCACCAGAAGCTGATTCTGGGGACATTGAGCAGCCCGAAGCTGGGGTCTGCCCGCGCTTCGATTGGCGGTGGCGGGCTGGGTGACGCCGCGCTGACGTTGATCGCGTTGATGGCTGGAGGATGTGCCGAGGAGGCACTGGCGTGGTTTGGCCGAATGGGCTTGGCTGCCCGGCGATTCCAGCCGATATAGCAGCCCTGCTTCCCTTTTCTCGGCAGATGGATGACCTGGGTAGACCTCGCGGTTCTCGGCGTGCTGCTGGTCTCGGCGCTGCTCGCCTTCGTGCGCGGCTTCGTGCGCGAGATACTGGGTGTGGGCGCCTGGATCGCCGCCGCCCTGGTGGCGGTCTGGGCGTTCCCGTTCGCCCGCCCGCGGTTCCGCGAGTGGCTGGGCGCGCCCGACCTGGTGGACCCGGTGACCTTCGCCGCCGTCTTCGTCGTGACCCTGCTGATCCTGCTGCTGATCTCGCACTGGATCGCCAGCCTGGTGCGCGGCTCGGGGCTCGGCGGCCTCGACCGCACGTTGGGTCTGCTATTCGGCCTGGTGAGGGGTGCGGCGTTGGTGGTGTTCGCCTATATCGCGGCTGGACTGGTCATCCCGGCGGAGCGCTGGCCGGAGCCGGTGGTGCAGGCGCGCTCGCTGCCCCTGGCTTACTCCGGCGCCGTCTGGGCGGTCGGCTTGCTGCCGCCCGAATACCGGCCGAGGGTCCAGCCGCCGCCGTCGAGCCGCGAGGCCACGGCGGGAGCTTTGCTGCACGCGACCCCGCAGGGTCGGGCCACCAACCGGCCCCTCGCGCGGGATTAGGAGAGCACGCACATGGGCTGTCACTCCCGCGACGAGGTCGGCGACGACGACAAGCTGCACGAGGAGTGTGGCGTCATCGGCTTGTGGAACGTGCCGGACGCGGCGGCGGTGACCGCGCTCGGCCTGCACGCGTTGCAGCATCGCGGGCAGGAGGCAACCGGCATCGTCTCGTTCGACGGCGCGCGGTTTCACTCGCATCGCGGGCTTGGCCTGGTCGGCGACAATTTCGGCGACGCGAAGGTGATCGCCTCGCTGCCGGGGCTCAACGCGATCGGCCACAACCGCTACGCCACGACCGGCGACACGATCCTGCGCAACGTCCAGCCGCTGTATGCCGATTTCGAGTTCGGCGGCTTCGCCGTCGCGCATAACGGCAACCTCACCAACGCCCACCTGTTGCGCCGCAGCCTGGTGCGACGCGGCTGCCTGTTCCAGTCCACCACCGATAGCGAGGTGTTCGTCCACCTGATCGCCATCAGCCTGTATTCCACCGTGGTCGATCGGCTGATCGACGCGCTGAAGCAGGTGGTCGGCGCCTACTCGCTGGTCGCGCTGTCGCAGGATCAGCTGATGGGGGTGCGCGATCCGCTGGGTGTGCGGCCGTTGATCCTCGGCCGGCTCGGCTCCGGCTGGGTGCTGGTGAGCGAGACCTGCGCGCTCGACGTCGTTGGCGCCGAGTTCGTGCGCGACATTGAACCCGGCGAGATCGTCATCATCAACGATCAGGGCGTGCGCAGCATCAAGCCGTTCAGCCGCGAGGCCGAGCGGTTCTGCGTGTTCGAGTACATCTACTTCGCCCGGCCGGATTCGATCATGGAGGGCATGCCGGTCTACGAGGCGCGCAAGCGGATCGGCGCCGAGCTCGCCCGCGAATCGAGCGTGTCCGCCGACGTGGTCGTGCCGGTGCCCGATTCCGGGGTGCCGGCGGCGATGGGGTTCGCGCAGGAGAGCGGCATCCCGTTCGAATTCGGTATCGTGCGCAACCACTATGTCGGCCGAACCTTCATCGAGCCGACCGAGACGATCCGCAATCTCGGTGTGAAGCTAAAGCACTCGGCGAATCGCGCCGTGCTGCACGGCAAGCGGGTGATCCTGGTCGACGACAGCATCGTGCGCGGCACGACCAGCAAGAAGATCGTCGAGATGGTGCGCCAGGCGGGTGCCGCCGAGGTGCACATGCGCATCTCCTCGCCGCCGACCACGCATTCCTGCTTCTACGGCATCGACACCCCGGAGCGCGGCAAGCTGCTCGCGGCGGTGCACGACATCGACGAGATGGCCAAGCTGATCGGCGCCGATTCGCTGGCCTTCGTTTCGATCGACGGGCTGTATCGCGCGCTCGGCAAAGACGGCCGCGACGCGGACCAGCCGCATTATTGCGACGCGTGCTTCACCGGCGACTATCCGATCCCGCTGCCCGACATCGCCGCCAATTCCGAGCGCCAGCTCAGCTTGATGATCGAGAGCAGCTGACCTGCCCGGGCCGCTGACAGGGCGGGTGGCGCTGGTCACCGGGGCGAGCCGCGGCATCGGCGCGGCGAGCGCGATCGAACTCGCCCGGCTGGGCGCGCAACTGGTCATCACCGCGCGCACCGAAGGCGGCCTCGCGGAGATCGACGACCTGATCCGGCGAGCCGGTGGCGCGGCGACCCTGCTGCCGCTTGATCTCACCGAGGCGGAGCAGATCGACGCGATCGGACCGAGCCTGCTCGAGCGCTTCGGCCGACTGGACGTGCTGGTCCATGCCGCCGCGTCGCTCGGCCGGCTCACCCCGGTGTCGCACATCTATCCGCAGGACTGGGCCGAGGTGATCGGCGTCAACCTGACCGCCGGCTGGCGGCTGATCCGCACCTGCGCGCCGCTGCTGTTGGTCGCCGAGGCCGGGCGCGCCGTGTTCCTCACCGATGCGCGCGCGCGTGCCCCGAGGGCGTACTGGGGTGCCTATGCCGCGACCAAGGCAGCGCTCGATCATCTGGTGCTGACCTGGGCCGAGGAGGTGCGGACCACGCGGCTGCGGATCAATCTGTTCGATCCCGGCGTGGTGGCGACACGGCTGCGCGCCCAAGCCTTCCCCGGCGAGGACCCATCCGAGCTGCGCCGGCCGGAGGCGGTCGCGCCGGAGCTGGCGCGGTTGTGTCTCGCCACCGAGGCCCGGCACGGCGCGCTGGTCGAGGCGACCCCGCAAGCTGGCGCCGAATCGCTTGCCGGGTAGCCGAAAACGCTCGTTCGCCTGCCGTTGCATTCGCGCTACCCTCCCATTCGCGCCGACGCGGTGAGACCCGTGGGGTGCGGAAAAAACGACGGCCGGACGCGATGCCGGCCGCTTTTGGGAGGTTGCAAGATGACATCACCACGCGCGCTCACGCGCCGTCTGGTCCTGGCCGGCACCACCGGGCTGCTCGCCGCCCCCGCCATAATCGGTCGCGCGGCGGCGGCCACCAGGGGAGTCAGTGACACCGAGATCATCATCGGTTGCATGACCGATCTCTCGGGCGTAACCGCCGTGCAGGGCGTGAACAACGCCAACGCAATGCGGCTCGCCGTCGACGAGGCGAACGCGCGCGGCGGCGTACACGGTCGCCGCATCCGCCTGGTCCTCGAGGACATGCAGTACATCGTGCCGAAAGCGGTGCAGGCGATGAACAAGCTGCTCAACCGCGACAACATCTTCTTCTGCCTCGGCAACGGCGGCACGCCGATGAACGAGGCAGTGATGCCGTCGATGTTCGAGAAGGACGTGCCGAACGTGTTCCCGCTCACCTGCGCGCGGTCGATGTTCGAGCCGTTCAACAAGTACAAGTTCGGCCAGTTCGCCTCGTATTACGACCAGATGCGGGCGGGCGTGAAATACTTCGTCGAGCAGAAGGGCAAGAAGCGCATCGGCGCCATGTACCAGGATACCGACTACGGGCGGGACGTGCTGGCGGGCGCCGAGGCGCAGGCCAAGGCGATGGGCCTCGAGCTGGTCGCGACCGCCGCCAATCACCCGACCGACACCGACTTCAATGCCTCCGTCGCCCGGCTGCACGACGCCAAGTGCGATCTGATCTCGATGGGCACCATCGTTCGCGACACCACCCTCATCCTGCAGACCGCGCGCAAGATCGGCTGGAACGTGGATTTCGTCGGCAACTTCGCGACCTATTCGACCGCCGTCGCGGAGGCGCCCGGCGGTCCGGCGGAGGGGTTCTACTCGATGTCACCGGCGCTGTATCGCTACCCTGACGATCCCCGTCCCGCCGTGCGGGCGTTCGCCGAACGGTATCGCAAGCAATTCGGCATCGACCCGAACTATCTCGGCGAGGCCGGATACACCGCGGTGGGGTTCACCTTGGCCGCGCTGGAGAAGGCCGGCCGCAAGCTCACCGTCGAAAGCTTCCTGGCCGCGCTCGAGAGCATGCATGACTGGCGCGACATCTTCGACGGACCGCCGCTGTCGCTGGGCCCGAAGAACCACCATGCCTCGAACCATTCCTTCCTGTCGGTGGTGAAGGACACGCGCTGGGTTCCCGTAGTGGAGGAGCCGCTCGGTTTCTGACCAATTCCGCAGCCTGACCGCGCTTGCGACGGGGCGACCCGCCGGACGGCGCGGTCAGGCCGGGGAATCCTCCTTGCGTCGCTTGCGCGCGGCGGTGGCGTATTGGCCGCGCGGGCGGTCCTCCTGCACGTTCGGGCGGACCACCGTGTCGTAGAATTCGTCCCAGTCTTCCGGCCGCAGGCTCTGCATGTCGGACACGGCGCTGTAGTTGTTCAGCAGCCCGTCGTCGTACACGTCGCGCGGGATGGGCTGCACCTGGAACATCGGATAGTCGGCGCGGAACTCGATCGGCGTGTCGGTCTTGGTCAAGCGCATGTTGGTGAACAGCGGGCCGAACCAGCGGTCGGTCTCGACGATCCCCTCGTACAGCTCGAAGTTCTGACTGCGCGGCAGATTGGCCAGCGGGCGGATCAGCAGGCTCCAGCCGGGCGCGGTGCGAGCGACCAGGCCGCTCCACATCTGCACGATCCCGGCTTCCTGCATGGCGCCGAGGAAGGGCGGCGCGAACTCGCGGATCTCCTCCGGCACCGCCGCGTCGAACACCTCGCGGAAGCCGGGGCATTGCGCGACGTGCAGCGGGTACCAGTCCTGTTGTCCTTCCCAGGTCCAGATCACCTCGCTGCCGTCCCACATCAGGCTGAACGTGATCGGCGGGAAGATGTAGTAGCCGAAGGCGGAGGCGGTCACGATGGCCTCGCAGTAGCGGAACGCGCGAGTTGGCATGGTGCCGATGGCCGAGCGGTCGGCGCGCTGCGGGATGCGCGCTTGCGGGATGAAGCGATGAAACGTGACGAGCGGCTCGGTGGGCCGGCGGTCGGCGGGATCGGGTCGATCGGACACGGGGCGCTCCAATGGATCAGGGCCGAACAACGCCGGGTTATATCCGGCGCCGCTCGGCCAACCCAGGCCAAATTCCGAGGGGCGATCTTCGCCCGACCGGCCGCGCGATCAGATCGCGGGCGACATCCCGCCGAGACGAACCTTGCCGGCATCGGTGACGGTGGCCGGCTTCAGGCTCGGCGACATCCCGCCGAGACGAACCTTGCCGTTGTCGGTGACGGTGGCCGGCTTCAGGCTCGGCGACATCCCGCCGAGGCGCACCTTGCCGTTGTCGGCGACGGTGGCCGGCTTCAGGCTCGGCGACATCCCGCCGAGGCGAACCTTGCCGTTGTCGGCGACGGTGGCCGGCTTCAGGCTCGGCGACATCCCGCCGAGGCGAACCTTGCCGTTGTCGGCGACGGTGGCCGGCTTCAGGCTCGGCGACATCCCGCCGAGGCGAACCTTGCCGTTGTCGGCGACGGTGGCCGGCTTCAGGCTCGGCGACATCCCGCCGAGGCGAACCTTGCCGTTGTCGGCGACGGTGGCCGGCTTCAGGCTCGGCGACATCCCGCCGAGGCGAACCTTGCCGTTGTCGGCGACGGTGGCCGGCTTCAGGCTCGGCGACATCCCGCCGAGGCGAACCTTGCCGTTGTCGGCGACGGTGGCCGGCTTCAGGCTCGGCGACATCCCGCCGAGGCGAACCTTGCCGTTGTCGGCGACGGTGGCCGGCTTCAGGCTCGGCGACATCCCGCCGAGGCGAACCTTGCCAGCATCGGAAACAGACACAACCTGAGGACGAGAGATGTTGAACATGTGACGGACCTTTCGTTTATAATTTGACTGCCAGAGGACTTGAGGGCTTTCAGTCTTGTTGGTCTCGCTGCCCCGTCCGCTGAGAAAATACTGCCCACTTAAGGAATTTTTATCGTTCTTTTGACGTCATTCAGCCGTTAAATCGAACAACCAACAAAAATCTTTTCTATTTACCCTCGGTAGCTTCATTGCTCCTGGGTCGAATCAACCACGAGAATACGGTGATTGCTTGAAAACCAGCCTGTGAGCAGTTTTTTATTGTATCATATGCGGAACATTCTCCAGATGGGTTAGCGGGTTCGTCGATAAGCGGTAGAGAAATTCGACCAGCTACAACTGCGCTGCTATGTCACCGCTGAATGGCAAAGCTCGTTATGAGGGCTTACGCCAGCTTCCGAATTTGACGACCCTCTCCGCTGACCGCCGACCAAGGCCGGGCAAACCCCGCCCGCTGCCGACCGCCTCGCCCTCATCATCGGTTTGCCTCACGGCTCTTGGCTGGCTCTTTGGGTTGGTGCCGGAGGCGACCTGCTGTGATTCCGCAGCTGCCTCATCTGCTGTCCGGAAAGCCGATCGGCCGGACTTTTCGAGCCGACGTAAACGCGTCGCGCCGGCCGCCATTGGCGATGACTCATTGTCCCACCGGCCGCCACAGCCAGAGGGCGGATCGTCCACGCTCTTGCAGTTCGACCATTGAGCGAAGCTGTGGATATTCGATCTGCGCCGAGCAGGGCACGGACGGAGAGGAACTTGCCGCGGCTGGTATCAGCAGTCCGGCAGGGCCTTGCGCATGAAAACACGATCGAAGCCGTCGACCATCGCCCGATGGGTGATCGCAAAGTCGATCCGACGATAGAACTCGACATTGCGCTCCATGCGCGCGTGGGTGAACAGCCGAAGCTCCGGCAAGCCCTGGGAGCGCGCCCGGGCCTCCGCCCAACCGAGCAGTGCCCGCCCCAGCGACCGGCCCTGATACAGGGGGTCCACCGCGACGTTGTCGATCAGCAGATGGTCGGCATGCCCGACAAGCACCAGCAGGGCCACGACCGAGCCGTCGAGTTCGAGCACAAACGCTTCGCCGGCGTCGATGTGGCGTTGGTAGTCGTCGTCCATTGGCGCCGGACGCCGGCCGATCTGGGTTATCCAGGGGGCGTAGGCAAGACAGGCCAAAGCACGGAGCTGCCCGGCCTCGTTCGCGCGAGCGCGACGGATCAGCGCGCCGACCGGGTCGCCGCCCGGGCCCGTCGCGCCGCTGCTCAGGCGGCGGTGCCGCCGATGGTAAGGCCCGCCAGTTTCAGCGTGGGTTGCCCGACCCCGACCGGCACGCCCTGGCCGTTCTTGCCGCAGGTGCCGATCCCCGGATCGAGCGCCATGTCGTTGCCCACCATGCCGACCTTGGTCAGCGAATCGGGTCCGTTGCCGATCAACGTCGCACCCTTGACCGGCGCGGTGACCTTGCCGTCCTCGATCAGATACGCCTCGCTGGCGGAGAACACGAACTTGCCGGAGGTGATGTCGACCTGGCCGCCGCCGAAATTGACCGCGTATAGCCCGCGACGGACCGAGTGGATCATTTCCTCCGGGCTATGCGGGCCAGCCAGCATCACCGTGTTGGTCATGCGTGGCATCGGCGCGTGCGCGAAGGACTGCCGCCGGCCATTGCCGGTCGCCGCCACGCCCATCAGGCGGGCGTTAAGTCGGTCCTGCAGAAACCCGGTCAGCACGCCATCCTCGATCAGCACAGTTCTCCCGGTCGGGGTACCCTCGTCATCGACCGAGAGGCTGCCGCGACGGTCGGCGAGGGTGCCGTCATCGACCACCGTCACGCCGGGCGCGGCGATGCGCTGACCCAGCAAGCCGGCAAAAGCCGAGGTCTTCTTGCGGTTGAAATCGCCCTCCAGCCCGTGGCCGATCGCTTCGTGCAGCAGGATGCCGGGCCAGCCCGGACCGAGCACCACTTCCATCTCGCCGGCGGGGGCCGGGCGGCTGTCGAGATTGACCAACGCCTGTCGCAGCGCCTCGTCCACCGCGCCGCGCCAGACCGCTTCACCGGTAACCCGCTCGTAGCCGAACCGGCCGCCAGTGCCATAGCTGCCGGTCTCGCGGCGCCCGTTCGCCTCCACCACGAGCGAGACGTTCAGCCGCACCAGCGGGCGCAGGTCCGCCACTCGCGTGCCGTCGGGACGCAGGATCTGCACCGCCTGCCACTCGCCGGACAGCGAAGCCATCACCTGCTTGACCCGAGAGTCCTTGCCGCGCGCATAGGCGTCGATCTCGGCGAGCAGCGCCGTGCGGGTGGAGAAATCAGCCGCGACCAGGGGGTTGGCGTCGGAGTAGAGGCGCGCATTGGTCGCCCGTGGCGGCTCGGCGAACACGCCGGAATGGCCGGCTGCCACGGCGGCGACACTGGATGCCGCTCGGTTGAGCGCTGCTTCGGTCAGCTCGGCGGCGTGCGCATAGCCGGTCGCCTCGCCCGACACCGCCCGCAGGCCAAAGCCGAGTGCGGTGTCGAATCCGGCGCTGCGTATCCGTCCGTCATCGAGGCTGATCTGCTCGCTTTCCCGATACTCGAGAAACAGCTCGCCGTCATCGGCACCGGCCAGCGCGGTGCCGACCGCGCGCTCCGCTGCCTGGCGATCAAGCGCCGCCTCGGCGCGCTCGAAGAAGAGGCCGTCGGTAACGATGATCGGGGTCATGCAACATCCTTGTTCACGCGGGCGTCCTGCCAGATCAGGCGCGAGCCGGGCAGCGCCACTTCGGCGGTGGTGCCGACGCCAAGCGTGCTGTGCAATCTGAGCTCGCCACCATGCGCCTTCACCAGGGAGCGCGATACATATAGTCCCAGACCAGCGCCTTGGAAGCGCCGCGACAACGAAGCGTCGAGCTGCGTGAACGGCTCGAACACCCGGTCCAGGTCCGCCTCGGCGATGCCGATCCCGGTATCGCTGACCCGCAGCAACAGCTCGCCCGCCTCTGACAGCCCGGCGCTGACGATCACCGAGCCAGACGGGGTGAACTTCGCCGCGTTGGAGAGCAGGTTGCTGAGTACCTGGCGCAGCCGCCGCTCATCGGCGCGCAGGGTGGGCAGCCGGGCGGGAAGCTCCACCTCGATCATCAGCTCGCTGGCGAGGAACGCCGGCGCGGCTTGTCGGACGCAGGCGTGCACCAGGCGATCCACGTCCACCCGATCGTCGGACATCTCGAACCGGCCAGCCTCGATGCGGGCGACGTCGAGGATTGTGTTGATCAGCCCGAGCAGGTTCTGGCCCGCCTCGTTGATGTCGGCCGCGAACTCGGCGATCCGCCGCGGCTCGCCGCCGACCGCGTCCCGCAGCAGCGCCTCGGAGAAGCCGATCACCGCGTTGAGCGGCGTGCGCAGCTCGTGGCTCATGGTGGCAAGAAAGCGCGACTTCGCCTGGTTGGCCGCCTCCGCCGACTGCTTGGCCCGCCGCAGCTCCTCCTGCGCCTTCTCCGACTCGGTCACATCGGTGAGGGTGAGCACGAAGCCGCCGCCGGCGGCGGGATCGGAGCGCACCTCGAGCGCCCGGCCGGTGCTGGTCGGGCGCCGGTAGATCCGCGAGAGGGTGCGATCCCATTCCACCAGGCTCTCGACGAAGCTGCTGGCTTGCGGACCGTCGCCATACTCGCCGAGGGCGAGAATGTCATCGAGCACCTCGCGAAACCCGCGGCCCGGCTCCAGCACACTCGGCGGGATGTTGAGCAAGCGGCTCGCCTCGCCATTCGACGCCACCAGGCGGCGCTCGGCGTCGAACAGGATGATGCCGTGCCGGATGTTGGCCAGCATCACGTCCATCTCGGCGGCACGACGCAGCAGCCCGCTCTCGGCTTGGGTTAGCGGCGTGACGTCGGTCACCACGCTGATATGCCCGCCATCGGGCAGTGGCGCGGTCCGCACATCCACCGTCGTGCCGTTGGGCCGCTGGCGCCGGCGGTATTGCGGCCGGCCGACATCGTGCCCCATCTGCTCGGCGAACACGGCGGCAGGCGCACCGGGGCCGTACTCGCCGACTTCGGCGCGTCGGCGGATCACCGTCTCGATATGATCACCAACGGCAAGCGGCGCCCCCGCCATCACTTCCGAGTAGGCGCGATTGAACATCGTGACCCGCCGATCGGGATCGTAGACGCAGACGCCGTGCGGGATGTTCTCGAGGATGCTGTGCAGCATCGCCGCGCGGCGCGATGCCTCGTCCTCGGCGCGGGCGAGCGGGCTGACATCGGCGACGGTCATGACCCAGCCGCCATCGGGCAGCGGGTCCGAGGCGACGGCGATCACCTGATGGTTCGGCCGCACCCGCCGCGTGCTGGCGGGCCGGGTACGATCCAGCTTCGCCTCGGCAGCGATGAACGCCGCGTCATCGGCATTGGCGTATTCGTCGGCTTGCCGCAACAGCTCGATCAGGTTGGCGAACGGCAGTCGGACGCGCAATCGGCCATAGGGCACCCCGAGCAACTCGGCGAAACGCGGATTGCACGCCAGCAGTGTGCGGTCCGGGCCGAACGCCGCGAGCCCGGTTCGCATCGCGCTCAGCGCCGGGGCGACCACGGCGGGAACGCCCATCGCGGGCAGGTTGCTCACAAACCCGACACCGCGGCGAGCCGGCGCACACGCGAGGCGTGCAGGGCCGCCAGCGCGGCGCTGAGCACCAGCACCGCCGTGACCTGATGTGAGACGGCGAGGTCGACCGGGACCACGGTGAGCAGGGTCGCGACCCCGAGCGCGTATTGCAGCCCGACGCAGCCGGCGAGCAGCAATAACGCCCGGCGCGTCGCCTGCGGGGCGCCGGCGCGCAAGCCGACCACCAGCGCCGCCAAGGTGGTGAGCGCGGCGAGGGTGGCGAGCAGCCGGTGGTTGAACTGGACTGCAGCGATGTTCTCTGTAAAGTTGCGCGGCCACGGCTGCAAGCTGCCATAGCCCTCAGGGATCAACCGGCCGCCCATCAAAGGAAAGCTGTTGTAGTCGCGCCCGGCATGGGTGCCGGCCACAAAGCCGCCGGCAATCATGGTGAGCGGGACCAGCACGCAGACGGCGCGGATCAGCGCACGCGTCGTGCCGCCCGCTGTCGGCCCGGGGGCCGGGTGCGGCCGCAGCACGCCGAGCGCGGTCCAGAAGATCGCCGCGTAGAGAGCGAGCGCCAGCACCAGATGCGCCACCAGCCGATAGGCGGAGACGGCGACCGAATCGGGCAGGAAGCCGGATTTCACCATGAACCAGCCCACCGCGCCTTGCAGGCCGCCGAGGACGAAGATCAACGCGAGCCGCGGTCGCAGCCGCCGTTCGAGGCGCCCGGTCGCCCAGAACCAGATAAGCGGCACCAGGAACGCCACGCCGAGCAATCGCCCCCAGAGACGATGCACGAACTCGAGCCAGAAGATCTGCTTGAACCCGGCGAGGCCAAAACCCTGGTTCAGCAGCGCGTATTGCGGGATTTCTCGATACAGGTCGTAGAGCCGCTGCCAGTCGGCTTCATTCAGCGGCGGCAGGATGCCGCGCACCGGCGCCCATTCCATGATCGACAGGCCCGAGCCGGTGAGCCGCGTCACCCCGCCCAGGCCGATCATGACCAGCAGCATCGCGCACATGACGAACAGCCACCCAGCCACCAGCCGGCGGTTCGGCCGGCTTGCCGCTCGGTCGTCCGGCGGGGCGCCCGGAAACTCACGCACGTCGAATGGCATGGGGGCAAACTTTATCACGCGCCCAGGTGGCGCGCCTATCATCTCATTGATGCGAGCGCACGGGTTCTTGGCCGCTTGCGGCGCACAATGCTACCCAGCCGAGCGATGCGCAAACTTGCCCAACTGCATGCCGGCGCGGTGACGAGCCCGTGAGCGGCCCGGCGGGCGCCACGACCCGGCGCACCACAATACGAACGGCGCTGGTGAAGGCGGCGCTGCTGCTGGCCGGATTGCTGGCGGTCGGCCTGGCGCTGCGTTCCGTCAGCGGCCGGCTGGGGCCTGCGCTGGTCGAGCGATGGATCGTCGGGCAGGGCTTGCGCGGCGACCTCGTGTTCGTGCTCGTGGCGGCGGCCGGCTGTGCTGCGGGCCTGCCGCGCCAGGCGGCCGGCTTCCTCGGCGGTTACGCGTTCGGCGTCTGGGGCGGTGGCGCGCTTGCGCTGTTGGCGCAGATCTTGGGCTGTATCGCCGATTTCGCCTGGGCGCGCTTCCTGGCGGGTGACTGGCTCGCCCGCCGTCGCTGGGAACGGCTGCGCCGGGCGGATGCGTTCCTAACCCGCCATCCGTTCCGCGCCACCCTGATGTTCCGGCTGATGCCGGTCGGCAACAATCTCGCGCTGAACCTGCTCGCCGGGCTGTCACGCGTCTCCGCGCCCCGGTTCGTGCTGGCCTCCGCCATCGGCTACGTGCCGCAGACCGCGATCTTTGCCATGCTCGGCGCCGGGGTTCGGGTCTCCGAGGGCATGCAGATCGCGATCAGCGCGATCCTGTTCGCGGTCTCCGTCGGCCTCGGGCTGCTGCTGCTGCGGAGCCGGCGCCAGCCGATCAGTGAAGCTGCATGAAGGCACCCGGAGCCCGGTACTGCGGCGAGCGCAGCAGGCGCGCCGAGGCGATGCGCACCGAGTGCAGCTTGCCATCGAGCTCGCGCTGCCAGAACTCGAGAAACGCACGCAGCGCCGGAAACAGTGGCACCAAGTCCACACCCTGCCAGACGTAGGTCTGCAGCAGGTCGGGATGATCGGGCATGCGGTAGAGAATCTCGGCGGTGGTCAGCCGATAGTCCTTGCCCAACGTAGCCACGCTCATGCGTGCTTCCTTTGCGTTCCTTGCAAACCCAGCCGCTCGGGCCGGTCGGCATCATCGCCAGGAACGATGATGCGAGAACGATCCGCCGCGCGGCAACAAAAATCCTGTTTTCAAGGCGTTAGCACTCACAGGGTGAAAGTGCTGCCGCCGGGTTGACAGCGAGCCGGCACGGGTCTAGATACTTGGCACTCTCCGATCCAGAGTGCTAACAGACTGCTGCCCGCTGACGCGCGCGCTTCTGGGGATTGGCGGGGTTCAGATTGAAATCGCATCACTGAGGAGCGATCCGCATGAAGTTTCGTCCATTGCACGACCGGGTCGTGGTCCGCCGGCTTGACGCTGAGGAGAAGACCACGGGTGGGATCATCATCCCCGACACGGCGAAGGAGAAGCCGATGGAGGGCGAGGTCGTCGCCGTGGGTCCGGGCGCGCGCGACGAGCAGGGCCAAGTCGTGGCGCTCGATGTCAAGGCTGGCGACCGCATCCTGTTCGGCAAGTGGTCGGGCACCGAGGTCAAGATCGACGGCGAGGAGCTGTTGATCATGAAGGAATCCGACATCATGGGCATCGTCGAGGGCATTGCGGCGACGCAGAAGGCCGCTTGAGGCCACTCGCCCACCCGACGAGCCCGACCAGATTCATACGAGGGAAGTAATACAACATGGCAGCCAAGGATGTAAGGTTTGGCGGTGACGCGCGTCAGCGCATGCTGCGCGGCGTGGACATTCTCGCCGACGCGGTGAAGGTGACGCTGGGGCCGAAGGGCCGCAACGTGGTGCTCGACAAGAGCTTCGGCGCGCCGCGCATCACCAAGGACGGCGTGACCGTCGCCAAGGAGATCGAGCTCTCCGACAAGTTCGAGAACATGGGCGCGCAGATGGTGCGCGAGGTCGCCAGCAAGACCAACGACATCGCTGGCGACGGCACCACCACTGCGACGGTGCTGGCCCAGTCGATCGTGCGCGAGGGCTCGAAAGCCGTCGCCGCCGGCATGAACCCGATGGACCTTAAGCGTGGCATCGACCGCGCGGTGACCGCGGTGGTCGAGGAGCTGCAGGCGCGGACCCGCAAGATCACCACGCCGGCCGAGACCGCCCAGGTGGGCGCGCTTGCCGCCAACGGTGAGACCGAGATCGGCCGGATGATCTCCGAGGCGATGCAGAAGGTCGGCAACGAGGGCGTCATCACCGTCGAAGAGGCGAAAGGCGTGCAGACCGAGCTCGACGTCGTCGAGGGGATGCAGTTCGACCGCGGCTACGTCTCGCCGTACTTCATCACCAACGCCGAGAAGATGGTGACGGAGCTCGACCAGCCGTACATCCTGATCAACGAGAAGAAGCTGTCGGGCCTGCAGCCGATGCTGCCGTTGCTCGAGAGCGTCGTGCAGTCCGGCCGGCCGCTGCTGATCATCGCCGAGGATGTCGAGGGCGAGGCGCTCGCGACTCTGGTGGTGAACAAGCTGCGCGGCGGCCTGAAGGTCGCGGCGGTGAAGGCGCCGGGCTTCGGTGATCGCCGCAAGGCGATGCTCGAGGACATCGCCATTCTCACCGGTGGCCAGGTGATCAGCGAGGATCTCGGCATCAAGCTGGAGACGGTCACGCTCGCCATGCTCGGCAAGGCCAAGCGGGTTCTCATCGAAAAGGAGAACACCACGATCGTCGAGGGCGCCGGCAAGAGCGACGACATCAAGGGCCGCTGCAACCAGATCCGCGCGCAGGTCGAGGAGACCACCTCGGACTACGACCGCGAGAAGTTGCAGGAGCGGCTGGCCAAGCTGGCCGGCGGCGTGGCAGTGATCCGGGTCGGCGGCTCGACCGAGGTCGAGGTGAAGGAGCGCAAGGATCGCGTCGACGACGCGCTGCATGCGACCCGGGCGGCGGTTGAGGAAGGTATCGTTCCGGGTGGCGGCGTTGCCCTGGCGCGGGCCAGCCTTGTGCTCTCCAAGCTGCACGCCGACAATGACGACCAGCGCCTCGGCATCGAGATCGTCCGCCGCGCGGTGCAGACCCCGCTGCGGCAGATCGCCGAGAACGCTGGCGAGGACGGCGCGGTGATCGCCGGCAAGGTGCTCGACAAGGACGAGTACGCCTGGGGCTTCGACGCGCAGACGGCGGAGTTCAAGGATCTGGTGGCGGCCGGCATCATCGACCCGACCAAGGTCGTGCGCACCGCCTTGCAGGACGCGGCATCGGTCGCTGGCCTGCTGGTCACCACCGAGGCGATGGTCGCCGAGAAGCCCGAGAAGCGGGCTCCGGCCGGCGGTCCGCCGGGCGGCGGCATGGGCGGTATGGGCGACATGGACTTCTGATCGTCCAGCCTACGGCGAGAAGGGAGGGGCGGGCCGCAGGGTCCGCCCCTATCTCTGCCCTGGGATTCCATTCTGACGGGTTAGCTTACCCGGGAGCTTGTCTCTGTGGCGTAATTGACAGGGCAAGCCCTTTCTGTGCCAAGTGATAGGTGCAATCGCATTTTGGCTTGCCTTGCTGCGCCTCCCGCCTGATCGGGTGCTCTCAAGACTTCCAAAGGCCCGGTTGTCTATTCGCCCGCCACACCGTGCGGGCAACGACGGAGAGAGTGACGCAGCAATGGCTATCGGTACTGTCAAGTGGTTCAACACCACCAAGGGATTCGGCTTCATCATGCCCCAGGACGGCGGCAAGGACGTGTTCGTCCACATCACCGCCGTGCAGGCTGCCGGCCTGCGGGGCCTCAATGAGGGCCAGAAGGTCAGCTACGAGGTGGCGATGGAGCGCGGCAAAGCTGCGGCAACCAACCTGAAGCTGGCCTGATCATTCTTCGCGGCGCGCGGTAAAGCACACTGAGGCCGATCCCGTGCTTTGCATGCCCGTGCCTTGCTTTCACGGGCATGCTTGGATGCGCTCGCTGACACCCCCCGTACCATCCCAAACCAACGCAGGGAGTATCCATCATGGCCGTAGGGACCGTGAAGTGGTTCAACGAGACCAAGGGTTACGGCTTCATCATGCCCCAGGACGGCGGCAAGGACGTGTTCGTCCACATCACGGCGGTGCAGGCCGCCGGGCTCAACGGCCTGAATGACGGCCAGAAAGTGTCCTATGACGTCGCTATGGAGCGCGGCAAGGCGGCGGCGACCAACCTGAAGCTCGCCTAGCCGGCTCGCCACAATGCCCGGGCGGGGATCGCGTCGTGGGCGCGATCCCTGCTTCATCATGCCTGCGATGTGTTGGGGGTCGCCGCCGAATCCGGGATGTGGCGCACCACCCGCACCTCGGTAGCACCGGCTGCCTGCATCGCCTGCTGGGCGGCGGCTTGCTGGGTCGTGTCACGCAAATGCACCGATAGCAGCAACTCGCCACGGCTGGCCGCTTCCTGTCGCTCCTCGTGCTGGACGCGATCGCCGACGCCGGTGATGCCCTCCATCACCGCACCGAGCCCGGCTCCGCCAGCGACCGCCGCGGCAACCGCCGGAATCGCAGCACCTCCTGTTGCGATCACCGCGCCCGCCGCGGCCAGCGCGCCGACCGATGCGGCCATGCTGGTGTGCAAGGTGCGGGCCTGACGCGTATCGTCCTCGGCATTCGGGTTCTCCGCCCCTTGCTCGGGCGTGTTTTGGCCGGAGGTCGGCTGCGCGTCGGGCAGGCTGATATCCGCTCGGTCGAACCCCGCCACGGTCAAGCGGCCGATGGCATCCTGCAAGGTGGCGTCGCTTGGAAAGCTCCCCTGCACGACCTCGATGGCGCCGCTAAGCGCCGGGCCTGCTTGGTCTGACCTGTCCGTGGATCCGCTCATGTCCGTCTCCTTGGGCTTCGGAAAGCGAACGCAGCCCCTCGCCCGGCGTTCCCTCAACCTCCGGTTTTGCCAGCGCCGGTTGCGCTAGCGCCGGTTCAGGTCGTGTGGCGCGCTCGAGCATCCGATGGGCGATCTCGCGCTCTCCGCTGACCGTAACATCCGCGCCGAGCTGGGCCAAATGCGCCAAGGCGGCGTCGGAATGGGCTCGGGCGATGATGATGAGCGCCGGGTTGGCGGCGCGCGCCTGCTGCACCACCTGCCCCGCCTCGAACGCCTCCGGCACGGTGACGAACAATTGCCCGGCCTGCTCGAGCCCGGCCAGACGCAAGATCTGCGGGTCCGCCGCATTGCCGTGCACGACCTCCGCGCCATCGCGCCGTGCCGCTTCCGCCTGATCCTCCCGGTCCTCAATCACCAGAAGCGGCCGCGTCGCCGCCAGCAATCCGCGGCCGACCAGCGACCCCACGCGGCCGTATCCCACAAGCACATCGTGACCCGACAGCGCCGTGGGCTCCGCCGGTTCGGCCGCCGGCGCTGCCGCGGCCGGCACATGCGTGCTCTCGCTGTGCGCGCGACGGCGTTCGGCGAACGCGAACAGCACCGGGTTGAGCAGGATGGAGGCGATGGCGCCGGCCAGGATGAGGTCGCGCCCTTGCGGCGGCAGGATCGCCATGCCCACACCGAGTTCGGCGAGGATGAAGGAGAACTCGCCGATCTGCGCCAGGCTGGCCGAGATGGTGAGCGCCACGGCGGACGGCTGGCCGCGCAGGCGGAGGATGAGGAATGCCACCGCCGACTGGCCCAGGATGATGATCAACACGGTCACCAGCACCGCCAGCGGCGCGTCGACGATGATGTGCGGATTGAACAGCATGCCGACCGAGACGAAGAACAGCACGGCAAAGGCGTCACGCAGTGGCAGCGCCTCTTCCGTCGCGCGTTGGCTGAGCGGGGAGTCGCCCAGCACCATGCCGGCGGCAAAGGCGCCGAGGGCGAAGGACACCTCGAACAGCTCGGCCGCGCCGAACGCGACGCCCAGTGCCACGGCATAGACCGCCAGCCGGAACAGCTCCCGCGAGCCGGTATGGGCGGTGAGATGGAGCAACCACGGGATCGCCCGGCGCCCGACGACCACCATCAGCCCGACGAACGCCGCGACCTTGGCCAGGGTCAAGGCGATGGCGACCGTCAAGCCGCCACCGAGCGCCGACGCCAGGGCGCTGCCCACGGTCTTGCCGCCGATCGCGGGGATCAATACCAGCGCCAGCACCATTGCCAGGTCCTGGACCACGAGCCAGCCGACCGCGATGTGGCCCCGCTCGCTCTCGAGCAATCGTCGCTCCTGCAACGCGCGTGTCAGCACCACCGTGCTCGCCACCGACAGCGCCAGGCCGAACACCAGCGCGCCGCCGAGCCCCCAGCCGAACGCCAGCCCGAGCCCAAGGCCGAGCGCGGTGGCAACCGCCATCTGCGCCGCTGCCCCCGGCACCGCGATGCGGGCAACCGAAAGCAGGTCCTGCAGCGAGAAGTGCAAGCCGACCGCGAACATCAGCAGGATCACGCCGATTTCGGCCAGTTGGTTGGCCAGCCCCTGGTCGGCGACAAAGCCCGGCGTGAACGGTCCGATCGCCACGCCGGCCAGGAGGTAGCCCACGATCGGCGAAATGCGCAGCTTGTGTGCCGCGAGCCCGAACAGGTAGGCGAGTGCCAGACCTCCGGTGATCGTGGCGATGAGCGGGTCGTGATGCTCGGGCAATCGCGTTCCTCGTGTGGCTCCGGCCGGCCGCACGGAGCCTTGCCGGCGTGGCGCAACCGGCCGGCGAAATCAACCGCAATGATCGAGGCGAAAGCGAGCGGCACCGCCTTCGACCCAAGCCGGCTACGCGCTATCCTCGCGGCTTCCCCGATTCAGGACCCGTCGCATGATCCTCGTCGTGCCGCCAGGCCGCGACCCCGCCGATGAGGCCGCGGGCCGATGAAGTTGCGCATCGCCACCTGGAACATCAACTCGCTTCGCCTGCGCTTGCCGCTGCTGCGCCAGCTGATCGCCTGCCTCGACCCCGACGTGATCTGCTTGCAGGAGACCAAGGTACCGGATGCGTTGTTTCCGGTCACCCCGCCGATCGAGCTCGGCTACCCGTTCGTCGCCTATCGCGGCATGAAGGGCTACAATGGCGTCGCGATCTTCTCCCGCGTCCCGTTCGAGGTGTTCGGCGGCGCGCCAGATTGGTGCGCCAAGGGCGATTGTCGGCATCTCTCCGTGAACCTCGACCTGCCCGGCGGGCCGATCGAGTTGCACGATTTCTATGTGCCGGCCGGCGGCGACCTGCCCGACCGGCGGGAGAACCCGAAATTCGCCCACAAGCTCGACTTCGTGGCCGAGGCGGCCGACTGGTTCGCCGCGCGCAGCGGCCTGCGGCGCGCCGTGCTGGTCGGTGATCTCAACATCGCCCCGTTGGAGCAGGACGTCTGGAGCCACCGCCAGCTGCTCGGCGTGGTGAGCCACACCCCGCCCGAGGTGGAGGCGCTGACCGCTTGGCAGAACACCGCCTTCGTCGACGCCGTCCGCCACTTCGTCGCGCCCGCGGAAAAGCTTTTCACGTGGTGGAGCTATCGCAACCGCGATTGGCGCGCCTCGGATCGCGGCCGACGCCTCGACCATGTCTGGGTCACTCACGACCTCACCGGCAATCTGGCGCGTCACACCGTTCTGAAGGACGCGCGGGACTGGCCTCGGGGCTCGGATCACGTGCCGGTCTGCGTCGAACTGACACTGTAAATCCGGAGAAGCAGCGGCAGGATACGCGGCCGGTTCAGGCCGCGACTGCTGGCAGGCCCTCGGGGTCGAGCCGGTAGCCACCGCCCTCGGTCACCAGCAGCCGCGCGTTCGACGGGTCCGGCTCGATCTTCTGCCGCAAGCGATAGATGTGCGTCTCGAGCGTGTGCGTGGTCACCGCCGCGTTGTAGCCCCAAACCTCGTTGAGCAGCACCTGACGGGGCACCGGTCGGGTGCCGGCACGATAGAGGAATTTCAGGATCGCCGCCTCCTTCTCGGTCAACCGGATACGGCGGCTCTTGGCTGGTTCCTGCAGAAGCTTCGCCGAGGGGCGAAACGTGTACGGACCAATGTTGAAAACAGCGTCCTCGCTGTTCTCGAAGATGCGCAGCTGCGCCCGCAGTCGCGCCAGCAGCTCGGCGAGGCGGAATGGCTTCGGAATGTAGTCATTCGCCCCGGAATCGAGGCCCCGCACCACGTCCGACTCCTCGTCCGAGCCGGTCAGCATCATGATCGGCACCTTGACACCCTGCCGGCGCCAGCGGGCGCACAGATCCCTGCCATCGCCATCCGGCAGCCCGACATCGAGGATGATCGCGTCG
The DNA here is from genome assembly GCA_965218045.1 of Acetobacteraceae bacterium. Taxonomy (GTDB): domain Bacteria; phylum Pseudomonadota; class Alphaproteobacteria; order Acetobacterales; family Acetobacteraceae; genus CAVRCA01. The sequence goes on from CBDCJX010000008.1 coordinate 242,163, forward strand.
AACCGTCTTTCCTGACTGGCAAGCTTCTCCTCCGCCTCGGCGACATCCGACGCCTCGACCGCCACGAACTCGCCATCCACCGCGAGCTGCTCGACCAACGTGGCGCGCAACGCCGCGTCGTCGTCCACTACCAAAATCGGCCTCTCGCCCGACATTCGGAACTTCCTTTACAACACCAACGCGCGCGAACCTGCCGCGTCCAAGGCGGCATCCGCCTCCCCGTGCCGCTTGACCCAGACAGTCCAACGAGCCGACAAGCAGATGGGCCGGCTTCTCCGAGCAATCTGCAACGTAACGCGCGGCGGTTGCCGCTCATCGCGAAACAGCGAGCAGGGCTTGCTCACATTCTCGCGAGCGAGCCGGAGAATCAAGCCGCTCCTCGCCATATACATTTTTGTAAGGGGAAGCAGGGCTGTGTTGCAGGTTGGCACCTCGCAAACCGAACGGAAACGTCAACTATGTGGGCGTCCGCCAAACCGTTAACGGCGTTTCGTCGTCCGAGGTCCAATCCGTGCAGATCGCCGCCACCGCCGACTCCCCCGATCCAGCCGTGCTGCGCATTCGTGCGGTGCATCGAGCCATAGCCGAGCTGCGCCGCGGCATCCCTGTGCTACTTGCCGGCCCGGAGCCGCTCGTCCTGGTCGCCGCCGAGACGGTCGGCGCCACCGGTCTGGCCGAGTTCGCGGCATTGGCCGGCGATACCGGCGCGCTGTTGCTGGCGCCGGTCCGCGCCGCCTCGGTGCTGCAACAGCCGGTGTCGCGTTCGACGCAGCCGCTGGCGGTTCGCCTGCCGAATTTTCCGTTCGACCCCGGCGTGCTGCGTTGCCTCGCGGACCCGACCGCCGAACAGCTGCTGCCCGAGCCGCCGGTGCTGGTGACAGCACCGCCGCTGGCTGGTCCCGCACTGGCCCTGGTCAAGCTCGGGCGGCTGCTGCCGGCCGTGCTCGCCGCCGCCGCTCGCGCCGACGCGTTCGAGATCGCCGAGCGGCTGCGCCTGCTCTCGCTGCCGGCCGCGGACGTCGCCGGCTATCCGAGCTCGCTCGCCGCCAGTCTGCGTCGCGTCGCGGAAGCCCCGGTTCCGTTGCAGAACGCGCCGGATGCGCGGGTCGTCGCCTTCCGCGGCCACGACGCCGGCATCGAGCACCTCGCCATCGTCATCGGCACGCCGGAAGCCGAGGCGGCGCCGCTGGTGCGCATTCATTCCGAGTGCTTCACCGGCGACCTGCTCGGCAGCCTGCGTTGCGATTGCGGCGCGCAACTTCAGGGTTCCATCCAGCGCATCAGCGAGGAAGGGGCGGGTGTCCTGCTGTATCTGGCGCAGGAAGGCCGGGGCATCGGCCTGGTCAACAAGCTTCGCGCTTACACGTTGCAGGATCGCGGACTCGACACGCTCGATGCCAACCGGGCGCTCGGCTGGGGCGCCGACGAACGCAACTTCCTGGTCGCGGCGACAATGCTGCGCGAGCTCGGCGTCCACCGGGTTCGGCTGCTCACCAACAATCCGGAGAAGATGACCGCGTTGGCCGTGTGCGGCGTGGAGGTCATCGGGCGCGAAAAGCACGCCTTTGCGCCAAACGGGGTGAACGACCAGTATCTCGCCACCAAGGCGGAACGTTTCGGCCACTTGCTCGGGTAGCGACCATGAGCCTTGGCATCGTCCGCGCCGACGGATGGCTGATCTACCAGGGCCGCACAACGCGGGCCGCGTTGGGACAAGCCGGGGTGCGGGCCGACAAGCAGGAAGGCGACATGGCGACACCGCTCGGCAGCTTGCCGCTCCGCCGGGTACTGTTTCGCGCTGATCGGATCGCCGCGCCGCGCTCTCCCCTGCCGGTCGAGCCGCTCGGCCCCGAGGACGGCTGGTGCGACGATACGACGCACTCCGACTACAACCGCATGGTTCAATTGCCGCACGAGGCCCGCCACGAGGCGTTGTGGCGGGACGACGGCCTCTACGACCTGTTCGCCGTGCTGGGCTGGAACGATGCGCCCGTGGTGCGTGGCCGCGGCTCGGCGATCTTCCTGCACGTCGCCCGCCCCGACTTCGCGCCGACCGCGGGCTGTGTGGCGCTGCCGCTGGCCGAGTTACGCGCCGTGCTCGTGGCGGGCCTGACCGAGTTGCGGGTGGTTTCCTAGCTAATTAGTCGTCCGCGCCGACCGAGCCCGCCATCGTGCCGCCATCCACCACAATCGTCTGGCCGGTGATGAAGCGCCCGGCCGGTGCGGCGAGCATGATGGCGGCGCCGGCGATCTCGTCCGGCTCGCCGATCCGCTGCAACGGCGTGGTGCTGGTGCGCTTGCGGTAGCGCTCCGGGTCCTCCCACAGCGCGCGGGCGAAGTCGGTGCGCACCAGGCCGGGGGCGATGCAGTTGACGCGGATCTGCTTGGGTCCCCACTCGACGGCGAGATTGCGGGCGAGCTGCATGTCGGCCGCCTTGGAGATGCCGTAGGTGCCGATGGTGGTCGAGCCGATCAGCCCGCCGATCGAGGAGATGATGATGATGGCGCCGCCACCGCGCTCGACCATCTGCGGTGCCACCATGTTGGCCATCCAGATATTGCTGAGCACGTTCGACGCCATCACCCGGTCGAACGCCTCGTCCGGCAGGCCCGAGGTCGGCCCATAATACGGGTTGACCGCGGCATTGCAGACCAGGATGTCGACCCCGCCCCACTGGCGCGTGGTCTGATCGAACAGCGCCTGCAACTCCTCCTTGCGGCCGATATGCGCCGGGATCACCATCGCTTCGCCGCCCTGGTCGGTGATCGCCTTGGCCACCGTCTCGCACGCGTCGCGCTTGCGGCTGGAGACCACCACTTTCGCGCCGTGCTCGGCCATCCGCTCGGCGATCGCCCGGCCGATCCCCTTGCTCGAGCCGGTGATGACGGCGACCTTGCCGGTCAGATCGAACAGTGACGGCATCCGCACCTCCTGTTGGCGGCCCCACGCGCGGAGCACGCGACGTCCCGCTGGCGATTGGCGCCGTCGCCTTGCCGGTGTCTATACCGGTGAGTATGCTCGCCGACCTGAAATCGTCAAACCAGATGCCACGCGTTGAACGCGTGCGATGAGGGATGCCAAGAACCGATGGCCGAGCCGCGCTCCGTCTACCGCCATGCCCAGATGTCACGTGCCCTGGCGCCAAAAAGCATCGCCGTGCTCGGTGCGTCGACCCGCGCCGGCGCGTTCGGCGAGCGCGCGCTGATCAACCTCAAGCAGTTCGGCGGCAAGGTCTATCCGGTCAACCCGCGTTACGACCGGGTGCAGGATCTGCAATGCTATCCCAACGTCGCGGCGCTGCCCGAGGTGCCGGATTGCGCCGTGATCTGCGCCGCGCGCGAAGCGGTCGAGGAGATCGTCGTGCAATGCGCCGAGGCCGGCGTGGGCGGCGCGATCATCTTCGCCTCCGGTTACGCCGAGGTCGGACTGCCCGATCGCGTGGCGCAGCAGCAGCGGCTCACCGACATCGCGCGCGAGAGCGGGATGCGCATCGTCGGGCCGAACTGCATCGGCATCTGCAACACCGAGCTCGACTGCATCGTCACCTTCATGACGCTCACCCCTCCGCCGAAAGCGGGGACGCGCAACATCGGGCTGATCAGCCAGTCGGGCGCGCTCGGCTTCTCGCTCGGGCAAGCGGCGGCGCGCGGCGTCACGTTCAGCCACGTGTTCACCTCCGGCAACTCGTGCGACATCGACATGTCGGATTTCGTCTCCTACCTCGCCGACGATCCGACCTGCGGCACGATTTGCTGCCTGTTCGAAGGCAGCGCCAATCCCGGACGCCTGCTGCAAGCCGCCGACATCGCGTGGCAGGCCAACAAGCCGCTGATCGTCTACAAGATCGCGCGCGGCGAGCAGGGCGCGGCGGCGGCGATGTCGCACACCGGCTCGCTCGCCGGCACGCACGACACCTATCGCGCGGCGTTCAAGCGCCACGGCATCATCATGGTCGATCACTACGAGGAGCTGATCGACACGGCGGTGTTCTTCGCCAAGGCGGGCGAGCCGTCCGGCCCCGGCGTGGCGGTGCTCACCACCTCCGGCGGCGCGGGCATCATGGCCGCCGACAGCGCCGAGGACCACGGCGTGCCGCTGCCGCAGCCGACACCCGAGATGAAGGCCATCCTCGAGCAGCACATCCCCGATTTCGGCGTCGCCGCCAATCCGTGCGACGTGACCGCGCAGGTGATCAATGCGCCGGAATCGCTCGGCGCCTGCGCCCGCACCTTGCTCAACCATCCGGAATACGCGGCGATGGTGGTGCCGACCGCCTACGCCACGCCGATGAGCATCCCGCGCATTGCGGCGACCAATGATCTCGCGCGCGAGGCGGGCAAGCCGGTCTGCCAGGTCTGGGTGAGCGAATACCTCGCCGGCCCCGGCACCGAGGAGTTCGAGGCGGCGGAGAACATCGCGTTGTTCCGCTCGATGGACAACTGCTTCGCCACCCTCGCGGCCTGGCAATGGCGCGCGGAGATGCGTCGCAATCCGCCAAAGCCGCCCAAGGCGCTGGTCGATGACAAGGCACGGCAGGAGGCGCGGCGGCTGATCGAGGCGGGCACCAACAAGACGCTGACCGAGCGCGAGGCCAAGCAAGTGCTGGCGCTGTACGACGTGCCGGTGGTCGGCGAGAAGCTGGTCAACAGCGCCGACGAAGCGGCGGCGGCGGCCGAGGCGCTCGGCATGCCGGTGGTGCTGAAGGCGGAGAGCCCCGACCTGCCGCACAAGACCGAGGCCGGGGTGATCCGGCTCAATCTGCGCACCGTTGCCGAGGTGCGCGACGCCTACGAGATCATCATGGACCGCGCCAATGCCGTGACGCCGAAGCCGCGCCTCAACGGTGTGCTGGTGCAGCCGATGGTGCCGCAAGGCGTCGAGATGGTGGTCGGCGGCCGGGTCGATCCGCTGTTCGGCCCGCTGGTCGTGGTCGGCCTCGGCGGCATCCTGGTCGAGCTGATGAAGGACACGGCACTCGCGCTCGCGCCGGTCGGCCCGGAGGAAGCACGCGCCATGCTGCGCTCGCTGAAAGGCGTGAAGCTGCTGGAGGGGTTCCGCAACCTGCCCACGGTCGACATGGACCGGCTGGCCGAGGTGATCAGCCGCGTGTCGCAGTTCATCGCCGACCAGCGCGACGTGCTCGCCGAACTCGACGTCAACCCGCTGATCTGCGCCGGCGACAAGATCACCGCCGTCGACGCGCTGATCGTGCGCAAGACCTGACCCGGAGATTTCCCTGATGGATGGCGGAGCGCACGCAACCGAAGACCTCGTCCAACGCCGCGACGCGGAGCGGATCGCCTGGCTGACCTTGAACCGGCCGGCGGCGCGCAACGCGCTCTCGGTCGGGTTGATGGGCGCACTCGAAGCGGCACTCGACGCGATCGCGGGCGACCCGGCGGTGCAGGTGGTGGTGGTCGGCGGCGCTGGACCGGCGTTCTGCGCCGGACACGATCTGCGCGAGCTGCGGGCGCATCCGGATCGCTCGACCTACCAGGCGGTGTTCAGCCAGTGCTCGCGGCTGATGACAAAAATCGTCCGGCTGCCGAAGCCGGTGATCGCGCGGGTGCATGGCGTCGCCACCGCCGCCGGCTGCCAGCTCGTCGCGAGCTGCGATCTTGCCGTCGCGGCGGACAATGCGCGGTTCGCCACGCCGGGGGTGAATATCGGCCTGTTCTGCTCGACGCCGATGGTCGCCCTGTCGCGCGCGGTGGGTCGCAAGGTGTCGATGGAGATGCTGCTTACCGGCGAGCTGGTGCCCGCCGCCGAGGCGCGCGCGCTGGGGCTGGTCAACCGGGTGGTGCCGGAGGCCGAGCTCGACCAGGCGGTGGCCGCTCTTGCCGGGCAGATCGCCGCGAAAAGTCCGCTGACGCTGGCGATCGGCAAGGAGGCGTTCTATCGCCAGGCCGAGATGACCCTCGACGACGCCTACGCCTATGCCGCCGAGGTGATGACCCGCAACATGATGGCGCGGGACGCCGCCGAGGGAATCGACGCGTTTCTGGGCAAGCGAAACCCGGTCTGGAGTGGGACGTAGCCCCCTCGCGGGACGCGCGACGGTTGGGATAGCTTGCCCGGATGGAAGACCCCTATGACGTGCTGGGTGTGCAGCGCGAGGCGACGCCGGACGCCATCCGGGCCGCCTATCGCAAGCTGGCCAAGCGCCACCACCCCGACCTCAACCCCGGCAAGCCGGAGGCGGCGGAAAAATTCAAGGCGATCAGCGCCGCGCATGAGTTGCTGTCCGATGCCGACAAGCGCGCCCGGTTCGATCGCGGCGAGATCGACGCCAGCGGCGCGGAGAAGCCGCCCGAACGGGGTTTCTACCGCGACTATGGCGACATGGCCGGTCGCGCCAAATACCGTGCCGACACCGGGTTCGACCCCGAGGATCTGGACAGCATTTTCGGCCAGGCGTTCGGCGCCCGTAGGGGCGGCGGCGGTTTCACCGCGCGCGGCATGGACGCGCAGTACTCCCTGACCGTCAGTTTCCTCGACGCGGCCAACGGCACGGTACGGCGGCTCACCTTGCCGGACGGCCAGACCCTCGACGTGACCATCCCCGCCGGGCTGCGCGACGGCCACGTGCTGCGGCTGCGGGGCAAGGGGCACCCCGGCATGGGCGGCGGCCCGCCAGGCGACGCGCTGGTCGAGATCACCGTCGCACCGCATCCGCGCTTCCGCCGCGAGGGCAACGACATCATCCTCGCCCTGCCGGTGACGCTCAAGGAGGCGGTGCTTGGCGCCGCGCTGGAGGTGCCCACCATCAAGGGCGCGGTGCGGCTGCGTATCCCGGCCGGGTCGGGGACCGGCACCCGGCTGCGCCTGCGCGATCGCGGCGTCTCCGGCGGGCACCAGTTCGTCGAGCTGCAAGTGGTGCTGCCGCCTGGCGACGAGCCCGAGCTCGCCACCTTCCTGGCGAGCTGGACGCCGCGCCAGGCGAGCGACCCGCGTAGCGGAATGGAGGGGTCCTGATGGAGTTCGAGGCACTCGCCCGGCTGCTCCCGGGCATCGACATCCTGGAGATCACCAGCTGGGTCGAGCGCGGCTGGGTGCGGCCCGAGCAGGAGGGCGAGCGCTGGGTTTTCCAGGAGATTGACGTCGCCCGCGTGCACCTGATCCGCGACCTGCGGCAGAACATGGCGCTCGCCGACGACGCGGTTCCGGTGGTGCTGGCGCTGATCGATCAGGTCTACGCCCTGCGGGGCCAGCTGCGCACCGTGCTCACCGCGTTGGAAGGCCAGCCGGCGGATGTCCGCCGCTCCGTGCTGGGGGCGCTCGCGACGCCGGGCCGGTAACGCCTCGGGTGCGACCGCGGATGGCCGGACGCGAAATGCTCAGCGGATGACTTGGACGATCACACCGACGGCCCCGGCGATCGCTTCCCAGCCTCGGTCAGCGGTCAGCGCAGGAGCACCGCGTTCCCCGGCAAGTGCGAGGCAAGCGCGGTCGCCGAGCGACAAGCCGGCGGCGCGCGTAACGGGCCGCATCTCGGCCGAGCGCCGCGCCTGCGCCTGCGTCATGGGGGCAGCCTCCAGACCAAGGATCGCGACTGCCCTGGCCGCCTCAAGCGCGGGCACGCCATGATCGGACAGCTTGGCGAGCACCTCGGCCAGATTGGCGGCGCCGATAACCCCAGCTTGCACATGCGGGCGTACGGCTTCCGCGCCGGGCTCGTCGAGCAGCAAGGCAAGCAGGGCCGACGCATCCAGGACGACAGGATCGCTTGCGGCCTGATTACTCACCCGCGGCTTCGGTCCGGCGCTCGGCCAACAACTCCTCCGTGACCCCGACCGCTCGGGGGGCGTAGCGCCGCACGAGGGCCTGGGCCCGACGCACGGCATCGTCCACGCTCTCCAGCAGGAGCTTGCCGTCTTCATCACGAACGATGAGCAGGCCGCCCTTCTCCACATGCAGCCGCTGGCGCAACGCCACGGGGAGCACCATCCTGCCATTCGATGCGATCTGAATTTTGCACGTATCCATGCCACATCACCTAGATGTGGCATTAATTTAAGTCGGTGACACTTTTCCGTCCAGCGCCAATTCCAACCTGCATGACGCGACCGCTATCCGGCGTCCGCCGATTGATCCGGGCGGCGGAGGAGGCCGAGGCGGCGGATCAGCCCCGGCATGGTCAGGCCCTGAACCAGGATCGAGAAGGCGACCACCGCGAAGCTCGTCACGATGATCTCGGAGCGCTCGGGCAGGCTGTCGGGCAACGCCAGGGCCAAGGCAAGCGCGAGTGCGCCGCGCAGCCCGCCCCAGACGAGAATGTGCTGGTAGGCGCCGGGCAGCTTCAGCCTGGTCGGCGCCACCAGCAGGGCGAGCGGGTAGACGGCCAGCATGCGCCCGAGCAGCACGAGCACAATGGCGATCGCCGCCGAGGCGGTGAACAGGCCAAGCGCGAGTTGCGCCTCCTGGTCGCCGATCAGGATGAACACGACCGAGTTGGCGAGGAAAGCGGCATACTCCCAGAACGAGATGACGTATTGGCGTCCCTGTTCCGAGATCGGCCCGGTCCAGCCGAGATTGCCGGTCAGGATGCCGGCGGTGAGCGAGGCGAGCACCCCGGACATGCCGATATGCTCGGCAAACAAGAACGATGCGTAGGCGGCGATCGTGGTCAAGGTGATCTCGACCAGGTGGTCCTCGGTCCGGCCGGCGATCAGCAGCAGGAAGCCGGCCACCGCGCCGCCGATCCCGACGCCGCCGGCCACGCTCCAGACGAACGTCTCGGCGATGCTTCCGGCGGAGCCGGTGGTGCCGGCGGCGACCGCGAGGAGAATGCTGAAGCCGACCGCGGCGGCGCCGTCGTTCAGCAGGCTCTCCGACTCGACGATCAGGGCCAGCCGGGGCTGCACCCGCATCTCCTTGAACGCCGCGATCACCGAGACGGGGTCGGTCGCCGCGATCAGCACGCCGAACAAGCCGGATGCGATCCAGCTCCAGCCGATCAGGTAATGCACGCCGACGGCCACCACCGAAGCGGTGATCGTCACCCCCGGAAAGGCGAGCAGCGCCGTCACCGGCAGGTTGCGTTGGAACTCGCGCCATTTCAGTTGCAGCGCCGCCTCGAAGACGAGCGGCGGCAGAAAGACGGTAAACACCAGCTCCCGGCTGAGCGGCAGCTCGATGAGGTGCGGCGCGAGCGAGAGGGCGAAACCGGCGACCACCAGGCCGGCGACGTAGGGCAGGTTGAGCCGGCGCGAGATGATCGCGACCAACGACGCGGTGAGCAGGATCAGGCCAAGCGTGCCAATGGGGAATTCGGCCATGCGATCTCGTGGGCTGCGGGCGCGGAGGGCCACGAACCCGCGCGGGCCGTCGCGTCAGCGGTATGTCGCTCCCGGCGGCCGTGTGTCAACGCGATCCGGCGCCGCGTCAGGCGGGGCGCGGCGCGCGCAGGCGGAGCCAACTCATCACCGTGCCCAGGCCGGCGAACGCCGCGCCGGTGGCGATGGCGATCATCGCACCCCGTTCGATGCCGCCGCCGAGGCCGAGGGCGATGGCGACACACACACCCCCGGTGGTCTGGCCGAGCAGGCGTGCGGTGGACAGCATCCCGCTCCCCGCGCCGCTGCGCTCGCGCGGCGCGGCGGCGATGATCGCGCGGTTGTTGGGCGACTGGAAGAAGCCGAAGCCGAGGCCGCAGATCAGCATGCGCCAGGCAATGTCGACCGCCGAGGCGTCGGCCTGCATGGTCAGTAAAAACAACAATCCAATGGTCAGCACCGCCAGCCCGAGCCCGCCCAGCAGCCCGGCGGGGTAACGATCGGACAGCCGCCCGGCGATCGGCGCGATGATCACCACGATCGCGGGCCACGGCGTCATCAGCAGGCCGGTCCGGGTCTGCGACATCTGGCCGACATAGTGGAAGTAGAATGGCAGCGCGATGTAGGCCAGGGTCTGCGCGGCGTAGGAGCAGATCGCCGTCGCCACCGAGAGCGTGAAGATCGGCAGCCTGAACAGGTCGACCGGCAGCAGCGGCGCCGGCTGGCGGAGCTGGCGCTTGATATGCGCCGTGCCCACCGCCACCGAGCCCGCGAACAGCGCGGCGATGAGGGCGGGCGGAAACCCCTCGCCTATCCCGTTCGCGGCGATGAAGAACAGGCCGAACATCGCCGCGTTCATCACCGCGCCGAGCAGGTCGAAGCGGTGCCCGCTCGCCGGCGTTTCCGGCAGCGCGCGCATCGCCACCACGAAGGCCAGGATGCCCACCGGCACGTCGATGGCGAACAGCGCCCGCCAGGGCGCGACGGCGAGGATGGCCCCGGCGACCGTCGGGCCGCTCGCCGCCGAGGTCGCCACCACCAGCGCGGTCAGCCCGACGCCCCGGCCCAGCATGGCGCGCGGCATGACGAACCGCACCAGCGCGGTGTTGACGCTCATGATGCCCGCCGCGCCGAGCCCTTGCAGCACGCGGCCGACGATCAGTATGCCGAGCGAACCCGCCGAGGCCGACACGAGGGCGGCGGCGGTGAACACCGCCAGCCCGGCCCAATACACCCGCCGGTAGCCAAGGATGTCGCCAAGCGAGGCGAGCGGCAGCAATGCCACGGTGACGGTGAGCTGATAGGCATTCACCACCCAGATCGACGTCGCCGGCGAGGCGCCGAGATCATGCGCGATCGTCGGCAGCGCGATGCTGGCGATCGAGACGTCGAGCACCGCGATGGCGATCGCCAGGCCGAGCGCGACCATCGCCCTGCCCCGGGGGCCGGGCGGCAGCCCGTCCATCGTCTCGATCGCCGTCGTCATCGGATTCCCACGATCCGCGCCTGTTCTCGCAGTGCGGCAACTTGACCCGCTCCGGCCGGCCCAACAAGCTCCGCGCCGGCAGAATTGGTATCGGCGGGATAATGGGCCACGACACGCGGGCGGCGCAGTACGAGGACACGGTCCAGCCCGAGTGGATCGACGACAACGACCACATGAACCTGGCCTTCTATGTGCTGGTGTTCACCCGCGCGACCGCGGCGTTCTCGGCCGGCCTCGGGCTGGCGCTTGGCTGGCGCGTGACGCAGATGCACACCGCCTATCAGCGCGAGGTCAAGCTTGGCGATCGCCTCCGCGTCGCGACGCACCTGATCGGCGCCGGCGATAGCGCGCTGCATCTGCTGCACGAGATGTTCCACGCCGATGCGGGCTATCGAGCGGCCACCCTGGAGATGGCGGTGCAATACGAAGGCGAGCTGCCTGAAGCGGCGGTGCGGCGTATCGCGGCGATGGTCGTGCGGGTGCAACCGGACATGGCCGGCCGCCGCGTCGCGATGGGCGCTCGGACATCCGAGAACTCGAAGTCATAGACAAGGAGCGGACGCATGAAGGCCAACGTGCTGACGGTGCCATGAACCGGGAGGCAGCGGCTCCCGCTCCCTTCGGGAGAGGGCCGGGGGTGAGGGGAGGCGCATGACACTGACCATCCGCCCGATCGGCACGATCGCGACCCCGTTCGCGACCATCGCCGACTGCCCGCGCAACGGCCGCCAGCGCGATCCCGCCCCGCTGTGCCGGGTACACGTGCTGCCGGAGTTCGTCCCTGGCCTGAACAGCCTGAAGGGGTTTTCCCACCTTATCCTGCTGTATTGGCTCGACCGCCCTTCGCGCGACTATGCGTTGCGCTTCGTCCCGCCGTTCGACACCGAGGAACGCGGCCTGTTCGCCACCCGCGGCCCGGTCCGCCCCAACCCGATCGGCCTGTCCGTGGTGGCCTTCGACGGCTTCGACGGGGAGGATTGCCTGACGGTGCGTTACCTCGACTGCCTCGACGGCACGCCGCTGATCGACATCAAGCCGTATTTGCCGAGCACTGACTCCGAGCCTGACGCCGCCATGGGCTGGCTGGCGCCGCACGCGACCTGATGGAGAGAGCTCCGACCGGTCGTTGGCGTCGGCATCCATGTTCGAAGCGCATGCTAGCCAACTAGCTATGTGGTGTCGCCGAACGCCCGCCGCTTCAGATCCTTGAGCTTGTCCGCCCCGCCGGGCGCTTGCGGATCGGTCTCCAGCATCTTTTGCCACGCGGTGTAGGCGCCCTTCCAGTCCTGTCGGCTCTCGGCGATCCGGCTCAGGGTACGCAGGGCGGCGAAATTCCGCGGTTCGCGCCGCAGGGTCTCCTCGATATCGCGGATGGCGCCCCGCGTGTCGCCCAGCTCGAACCGCGCGATGGCGCGCCGATGCCAGGCTTCGGCGAAGGCCGGGTCGAGCGCGATGACGGCGTCGAAATCCTCGAGCGCATCCTGGTGCGCCCCGGCCCGGAGGTTGCGCAGGCCGCGCGTGACGAGCAAGGCGACCGCCGGCGATCCCTGCTCCAGCCACGCCTGCACGATGCGTTGCTCCAGCGGCGCCGCCTCCGCCTGGCTGCGCGCGGCTTTCAGCTGGTCGAGCAAAGCGTTGATCGCCGCGCGATGCTGCGCCGGCGGCATCGGCGATGCGGGCGACTGCGCCGCCGCCGGACCACCCGCCAGCAGCAGCGCGCTGAACCCGAGCGGAAGCAGCCAGCCGGCCCGCTGCATGGCGCTACGCCGCTTTGGCTTGGCCGCGCAGCACGGCCGGCTCCGGCCCGCCCGCCATCCAGTCGAGCAGCTCCACGGTGTGCACCACCGGCAGCCCGCCACCGCCAAGCTGGGTGAGGCAGCCGATATTGCCGGCGGCGACCAGATCGGGCTGCGTGGCGGCAAGGTTCTCCAGCTTGCGCTCGCGCAGCCGGGCGGCGATCTCCGGCTGCAACAGATTGTAGGTTCCCGCCGAGCCGCAGCAGATGTGCGGCTCGACCGGCTCGACGACGGAAAACCCCGCCTTTCGCAGCAACGCTTTTGGCTCGACGGTGACCTGCTGGCCGTGTTGCAGGCTGCACGCGGCGTGATAGGCCACGGTCAGCCCCGGCGCCGGTCGACGCGGCGCGTAGTCGAGCCGGCTCAGCAATTCGCTGATGTCGCAGGCCAGCACGGCGATGCGCTCGGCCTGCCCGCGCCAGGGTTCCGGCTCGGCGCGGAACATGAAGCCGTAATCCTTCACCGTGGTGCCGCAGCCGGAGGTGTTGATCACCACCGCGTCCAGCCCGGCGCCGTCGACCTCGCGGCTCCAGGCGGCGATGTTGGCCCGCGCGCTTGCCATCGCAGCCTGCCGGTGGCCCATGTGATGGGTCAGCGCGCCGCAGCAGCCGGCACCCTCGGCGATGACCACCTCGACGCCGAGCCGGGTCAGCAGCCGGATGGTGGCCTCGTTGATCGCCGGCGACAGGACTTGCTGGGCGCAGCCGGTGAGCAGCGCCACCCGCGCGCGACGCGCGCCCTCGGCGGGGTGGACGCGCGGGCGCTGCATCGGGCTGGCTCGGGGGAGTTGCGCGGGCGCCAGCGCGAGCATCGCCCGCAGCCGCTTGCTCAGCATTCCCTCGCCCGGGATCAGCCCGGCCAGCGGACGCGCGAGGCGGGCACCCAGCAACGCGGCGCGGAACACCGTGGGGCGCGGCAGCACTTGCGCCAGCACCCCGCGCAGCAGCCGCTCGTGCCACGGTCGGCGATAGGTGTCCTCGATATAGCTCCGCGCGTGGTCGACGAGGTGCATGTAGTTCACCCCGGACGGGCAGGTGGTCATGCAGGCGAGGCAGGAGAGGCAACGATCGACGTGGCGCACCACCTCCTTGGTGGCGGGACGGCCGCTCTCCAGCATGTCCTTGATGAGGTAGATGCGGCCGCGCGGGCTGTCGAGCTCGTCGCCGAGCAGCAGGAAGGTCGGGCAGGTCGCGGTGCAGAAGCCGCAATGCACGCAGGTGCGCAGCACCTTGTTGGACGCGGCGGTATCGGGGTCGCGCAGCTGCTCGGCGGTGAAATTCGTCTGCATGGTGCTACAGCCCCGCGTACATCCGGCCCGGATTGAGCACGCCCGCCGGATCGAGCGCAGTCTTCACCCGCCGGGTGATGCGTGCCAGGGCGTCGGGCTCCGGCGGGATCACCTCGACCGCGGCGCGCAGCGGCTCGGGCGCGCGCAGCAGCAGCCAGGCACCGCCGGCGGCGCGCGCCGCGTCGGCCACCGCTTGATGCGCCGCGCCGTTCGCCGGCCCGGCGATCCACACCAGGCCGCCGCCCCAGTCGAGGAACCCGCGCGCGCCGCATGCCTGATTCACCGCTTGCAGCACGGCCGGCCCGGCGGAGGGCCGGACCGAGACGCGCCAGACCGCGTCGTCCGGCTCGGCCGGGAGCGGGGCGGCATCGCGCACCGCCCGCCAGAGCGAGCGGCTGGCGGCGTCGTCAAGCAGTTCGGCGGACAGGCCGAGATCATCGCGCAGCCGATCCAGCCGGTAGGCGACGCTGGCGGCGAATTCCTCGATGCGGATCACGGCAAGATCGGTGCCGAAGCCGGCGAGCTCGGGCACGCCTGCCGCCGCCGCCGCGGGCAGCCAGGCGGCTCCGCTGACGCCGAACGGCGAGCCGAGCGCCGCCGCCAGCGCCTCGACCCCGGCCTTTGCCGCCAAGCCCGGCAGCACCAAGCTGCCGACGCATTCCGGCGCCGGCAGCACTTTCAGGGTGGCCTCGGTGATCACCCCGAGCGTGCCGTGACTGCCGGTCAGCAGCTTGCAGAGGTCGAGCCCGGTGACGTTCTTCAGCACCCGCCCGCCCGAGCGGATCACCTCGCCCCTGCCGTTGACCGCACGCACGCCGAGCACGTGGTCGCGCGTGGCACCCCAGGCGATGCGGCGCGGCCCCGACAGGTTGGCGGCCAGCACCCCGCCGAGCGTCTGCTCACCGGTGGCACCGAGCAACACCGAAAAATCCGGCGGCTCGGCGATCAGGTGCTGCCCGCGCTCGGCCAGGGTCGCCTCGATCTCGACCAGGGGCGTGCCGGCGCGGGCGGCGATCACCAGCTCCTTCGGCGAATACAGCGTGACGCCGGTGAGCATGCGCGTGGAGAGTCCCCGCGCTGCTTGCACCGGCCGCAGCATCGCGGCCTTGGTGTCGTTGCCGGAGATCGCCAGCGGCTCGCCCCGTGCGGCGGCCTCCGCGACGGCGGCGGCGATCCCGCCCTCATCCGCCGGCGCGAGCGCCAAGCTCATGCCGCCCGGGCGGGCCCCGTCGCCTCGAGCGGAAACACCTTGTTGGGATTGAGCAGCCAGTCCGGGTCGAACGCCGACTTGATCCGCCGCTGCTGGTCGAGCTCGGTCTCGGTGAACTGCACCCGCATCAACTCGCGCTTCTCGACACCGACCCCGTGCTCGCCGGTGAGGCAGCCGCCCACCTCGACGCAGAGACGGAGGATGTCGGCGCCGAACCGCTCGGCCTGCTCGAAGCTTGCGGGGTCGTTGGCGTCGAACATGATCAGCGGATGCAGGTTGCCGTCGCCGGCATGGAAGATGTTGGCGACCTGCAACCCATATTCGCCGCTCATCGCGCCGATGCGGCCGAGCACCTCGGGCAGCCGGCTGGTCGGGATCGTGCCGTCCATGCACATATAGTCGGGACTGATCCGGCCGACGGCGCCGAACGCGCCCTTGCGACCCTTCCAGATCGCCATCGATTCCTCGACCGAGCCGGATACTTTCAGGCTGATCGGATCGTATTCGGCGCAGATCGCGCTAATGCGGTCGAGCAACGCGTCCTGCTCCGCCTCGGAGCCCTCGACCTCGATGATCAGCATCGCCTCGGCATCCAGCGGATAGCCGGCATGGGCGAACGCCTCGCAGGCGTGGATCGCCGGGCGGTCCATGAATTCGAGCGCCACCGGGATGATCCCGGAGCCGATGATCGCATCGACGCAGGCGCCGGCCACCTCGTTGGAGCGGAACGCCGCCAGCATCGCCCGCGCCCCCTCGGGGCCGCGCAGGATGCGCACCGTCACCTCGGTCACCACCGCGAGCTGGCCCTCGCTGCCGGTGAGCAGGCCGAGCCAGTCGTATCCCGCCGCGTCGAGGTGGGTGCCGCCGATCTCCAGCACCTCGCCCTCGACGGTGACGATGGTGAGGCCGAGCAGATTATTGGCGGTGACGCCGTATTTCAGACAGTGCGCCCCGCCCGAGTTCATCGCGACATTGCCGCCGATCATGCAGGCGAGCTGGCTTGACGGGTCAGGCGCGTAAAAGAACCCTTGCGGCGCGACCGCGCTGGTGACGCCGATATTGGTCACCCCGGCCTGCACCCGCGCGAACCGGTCGGGGTAGTCGATCTCCAGGATCCGGTTCATCCGCATCATGCCGAGCACGATGGCGTCCGCCATCGGCAACGCTCCGCCGGCGAGGCTGGTGCCGGCGCCGCGCGGTACCACACGCACGCCATTGGCGTGGCAGAAGGCGAGCACCGCGGCGACCTGCGCCGTGGTCTCCGGCAACACCACAGCCAGCGGCACCTGGCGATACGCCGGCAACCCATCGGTCTCGTACGGTTTCAGCCGCAGCGCGTCGGCAATCACCCCGTCGCCTGGCACCAGGGCTTGCAGACCGGCGATGATCTCATGCCGGCGAGACATCACCTCGGATTTCGGCTCGGGCTGCCTGATCATCGCGTCCTCCTGGTGCGGCAAACATGGCGCCGGCGCCTGGGCGGAGCAAGGACGGTTGAAGACCTTTAGGCGGGGCTCGATCCCAGCCGATGTCAGCCTTGGCGCGCCTTCATCCGCGGGTTCTTCTTGTTGATCACGTAGACCCGTCCGTGGCGGAGCACCACGCGGCAATTCTTGTCGCGGACCTTGGCCGATTTGAGACTGTTGCGGATCTTCATGACAACGGGGCTTTCGGACGTGCGTCAGGGCGGCGAAAATGAGCAGCGGTCTCTAAGCAGGGCACTTCCAACTGTCAAGCCGCCTCGCGGCGCGGCGCGGCGGCGTGCCAGTGCACGAGCCGCACCTGTCCGGCCCGTACCAACCGCTCGCGTGCCGTCCAGAACTCGGCCTCGCGCAGCATCAGCGCCATCGAACCGAGCTCCAGGCGGGCGCCATCCAGGTTGCGCATCATCCTGCGCCAGCCGAGCACGGCGAGACGCATATGCCGCTCGGTGATGTCCTCCACCGCGCGGATCTCGAAACCCAGCCTGCCCAGCATCCGGCTCACGGCGCGCTCCGACGACAGCTCCGTCGAGCGGCACTCGCGCCGGCACCACAGGTCGACGTTGGGCTCCGTCGGATCGAGCGGCTCGTCGGCCACGGTCTGCACGATCGCCAGCTGACCACCGGGCTTCAGCGCGCCGGCGATCGAGGCGAGCACCGGTTCGGCGGGGGTGTCGCGCAGCGGTTCGAGCGCCAGCCCGTGATGGTAGGCGTGCGGCCGGAACGACGGCGCTGCCGGATACCACATCTCGACCTGCACCCGACGCCCCAGCCGGGCGCGGGTGATCCGCTCCATCGCCAGCGCCGCGAGCTCGGGCTCCGCCTCGAACCCGCTGACCCGCACGCCGAGCTGTGCGGCGATGGTTTGCGCCGCGCCACCGCCGCCGACGCCGATCAGCATGAGGTTCGCTTCGGAAGCGAGGCCCAGCGGTCGCACCAGGCGTATCGTCTCGTCGGCTCCTCCTGGGAACAGGAAGCCGTCGCCCCACAGCTGTTCGCACAGATCGATCCGCGCGGGCGGCCACCGCGCCTCGGGCCCGGCAAGCGGCGCCCCGCCGGGGCGCAATGCCGCGACGCTGTCGCCGATACTCCAGCCGCGCACGCAATCGGGTAGCATTCCTTGCTACACCTCCTGGGCAAACAGCGTGTCGCGCAGAGATTGAGACGAGGTTAACCGCGTTGTGTTGGGTGGAGGCGACGGGTGAGAGATGTCGATCGGACGAGCGGAAGCTGGATCGCGTTCATCCTGATGGCTTTCGTGATCTCCGGTCTCGCCGGGGTGTTCGCGACCTACGCGTTGCCGATCCCGATGGAGCGCGCTCTCGCCCGCGAGGCCGCGCTGGACGACGCGCTGGTGGCGGCCCGATCAGCCGACCCCGCCGCCGCCTTGGCGGCCCTCGAGCCGCGCCTCGATGACAGCGCCGCGATGATCAGCGCCGGTGCGGGGACGCTGGAACAACGCATCCAGCGAGAGCGCCTCGCCATGCGGGCGCGATTCCTCGCCGACGAGACCGCCACGGCGATCCGGTTGCGATGGCTCACGATCGTGGTCACCCTGACGGGAGCGCTGTTCGTCGTCGCCCTGCTCGGCGGCATGGCCCGGCGTGGCGGCAACCCGCCACGGCGTTAAGGTTTTTGGAAGCGCTACGCCGGCTGTTCCCGGTTCCGCCGAGACTGGTCTAACAAATATGTTGACACAAATGCTAACAGATCACTATACTTCGCCGATGTCCCCAGCCCCCTCCGCCCCAGCCGGCTTGATGTGCCGCTTCGGCCTGCTCGTCGAGCGGCTGAGGTGGACGCTCGCCGATTGGGTCGACCGGAACCCCCGGAACCGCGACGTGCTGGGGCCGCTCGCCTTGCTGCTGTGGAAGTACCTGCAGCGCACGACGCGGCGCCTCGCCGCACTGCATGCGCAGTTCGCCGCCGGGACGCTTGCGCCGCGCAAGGACCGGGCGCCGCGCCGGGCAGCCGAGCCGGCCGAGTCGACACCACCCAAGCGGTCGACGCTGCCGAGCGGTCCGGTGCTGGCGCGGTTCGGCGCCGGGTATCTCGGCGCCTGGCTGCTGGCTCTGGTCGATGATCCGGAGATGCAGGCGCTGCTCGCGGCGTCGCCGCAAGCGGGTCGGCTGCTGCGTCCTCTATGGCGCCGACTGACCAACGACCCGCTGCCCGCGCCGCTGCGGCTGCCGCCAAAGCCGCCGCGTTCGGAGCCACCGCTCGCTCCGGCGGCGCTCGCCGAAGCGCCGGGCGAGGCAACGCCCCACGCTCCACCCCAAATCCCACCCCACGGCCCGGCCCAAGTCCCACCGGGGCCTCGCCGGGCCGCTTCCGCCAAGCGTCCCGTCTCCCTGCCACCCTGGCCACCGCCGCTTTTCCGGGCCTGAGACGGCGCAGCCTTCGCACGTCGATAACGTTGCCATATCGCAACGAACAGACGTCTACCCGCTTCCGCAAGTTCCCATCTGCTTGCCGTGTTCGGCGGAAGGCCGAGCATCCACGGCCTTTCTCACGCTCGGGCTGCAAAAGACCGCCATGGTCCGCCTTCGCAAACCATGGCGGTGGGTAGTTGCTAGCGGCTAGCTCGCCCACACGCGATCGAAAAAGCTTGCGATCTCGGTCGCGGCGCGGTCCGGGGCCTCGTGGTGCGGGAAGTGGCCCACGCCGTCGAACACCGCGAAATCGAGGTTGGAAAACGTCTCGCCGAGCCGGTCGGCCCAGGCGGCGGGCAACACCGGGTCGTGCGCGCCCCAGCGCACGCAGGTCGGGGTCGTGATCGGCGGCAGCGACGGCGCCTCGCCGCGCATCACCGCCTGACGCGCGGCGTTGGCGCTGATGTACCAATTGAACCCGCCTTGCAGATTGCCGGGCTGCAGGAAGTTGTCGACCCACGCCTCCAGCACGTCGTCGAAGGCGTCGGGCCGCGCGCTCCAATGGCGCAGGAAATGCGCGAAATAGGTGCGGCAGGTGTCGCGCGAGGCGCCGACCAGCGCCGCTGCCCAGGGCTGTTGGTGGAACGACTGGTACCAGATCTCCTTCAGATGCCCGGGCGCGGTCCAGCGGGAGCCTATGCCGGGATACGGCGCGTCGAACAGGAACAGGCCGGCCAGCAGGTCCGGCCGCTGGCGGGCCAGCGGCTGCGCGACGTGGGCGCCGACATCGTGCGCCACCAGCCCAACCGGGCCGACCCCAAGCGCCTCGATCAACGCGATCACGTCGGCGGTGTGCGCCTCCGGCCCGGCGCGGTCGGTGGGCAGCGGATCGGGCTTGTCGCTCTCGCCGAAGCCGCGCAGGTCCGGCGCGCACAGGGTGAAGCGGGCGGCCAAGCGCTGCATCACCTGCTCCCAGGTCAGCCAGAACTCCGGCCACCCGTGCAGCAGCAGCAGGGGCCGCCCGGTGCCGGCGCTGGCGACGTGCAGCTCGATCCCGTTGACCGCGACGCGGCTATGATCGATCGCGGTCACACGCGTTGCCGACGGGCGCGCGCGCCGCGCTCGATCGCGGCGGCGACCAGCGGGTCGATCTGCAGCTCGTTCATCACGAACTCCAGCATCTGCAGCGATCCTTGGCCGGCGCCGAGGTCGGCGGCGACGATGTCGCAGGCCAGCGCATAAGCGGTCTCGCGCAGCCGGGGTTCGAGCGCTTCGCGGATCAGCCGCGCGGCATGGTTCAGCCCGTCATCCTCGCCGAGCAGCGATACCGCCGTGTCGGTCGCGGCTTCGAGGCGTTCGGAGGAGAAATCGTGGAACACCGGCAAGGTCTGCACTTGCGCCGCCATCACGCCGATCTCGCGATCGCTCATGCCGCCATCGGCGGCGGCGACCAGCACCATGGTGCATACCAGCGCTTCCTGCGCGTCCAGACCGGGGCGGGCGAGCATGACGATCGTCTCCGTTGCGGCGCGGCGGAAGGTGCGCGAGCCGATGCGATTGATCAAGCAACACGTGCTCTCAAGCTTTAGCGAGAGCCGGGCGGGACATCCCTGTCGGCCGCCAGGAACTCCCGGGTGAGCGCCGCCGCGTCGGCCAGCCCCAGCCGCCGCACCGCCACGCCCTGCGGAAAGGCGGAGAGCAGCCGGCTCGGCGTCTGCCGGTCGAGCAGGACGAACACGCCGCGATCCGAGGCACGCCGGATCAGCCGGCCGAACCCTTGTCGCAGGCGCAGCCGGGCGACGCGATCGTCGTAGCCCTTCGGGTCGCCGCCCGACAGATGGACGCGTCGCTCGCGGTGCAGGATATCGGGCCGGTGCCACGGCACGCGCTCGAACACCACCAGGCGCAGCGCGCGGCCCGGCACGTCCACCCCGTCGCGCATCGCGTCGGTGCCGAGCAGGCAGCTCGCCTCGTCGCTGCGAAAAATGTCGACCAGGGTGCCGTTGTCCATCGGGTCGACGTGTTGGGCGAGCAGCGGGATGCCGGCCGCTTCCAGCGCCGGGGCGATCCGCGCGTGCACCGCCTGCAAGCGGCGGATGGCGGTGAACAGGCCGAGCCCGCCGCCGCCGGCGGCCACGAACAGGCGCTGATAGGCGGCGGCCAGCGCGCCGATATTGCCGGCCGGAATGTCGGTGACCACGATCGCGCGGGTCTGGCTTGCGTAGTCGAACGGGCTCGCCACCGCGACGCGGATCGCCGGGGAGGCCAAATGCGGCGCGCCCACCCGTGCCTCGGCGGCGAGCCAGGCGCTTTCCGGATCGGCCTCGCCGGAATCGCGCAACGTCGCCGAGGTGACCAGCAGGCCCTGCGCCGGCCGCGCCAAGGTGGCGGCGAACGGCAGGGTCGGATCGAGCCAGTGTCGGTGCAGCCCGACATCCCGATCGCCCGCCTCGCGCCGGTCGAGCCGCAGGAACCCGATGTAGTCCGGTCGCGTGCCTGGTTCGGGCGGTGGGCGGCCGAGGTCGCGCAGCATGGCGCGCCACGCGTGCAGCGGCGTCAGCGCCCGACGGGTCAGCGAGCGGCCGATCGCCTCGATGCGGTTGCGCGTCGCGCTGTCGAGCTCCTCCTCGTCGGTCTCCAGCCGGGCGAGCAGCCGCTCACGCAGCCGCGTCAGGGGCTCCTCGATGCGGGCTAGCGCGCGTTCCAGCCGCTCGGCTGCCTCGGCCAGCTCGGGCTCGACCGGATGCAGATCGGCTTCGAGCCCGCCGCGCGCCGGCGGCTCGTCGCTGCCCGGCAGCCGCGCCAGCACCTGCCGACGCATCAATCGCAGCAACGCCTCGGCCGGATTGGCCCGGCCGGCCTCCAAGCCGCCGAGCTCCGGCGCATCCTCGACCAGCCGCAGCGACCAGCCCGGGGCGGGAAGCGCGCGGGCGGCGAGCAGGGCGGCGTCCAGCGGGGTTTCGAGCGCCGGTCGTCCGGCGGCGAGTTCATCCACCCGGCGCCGCAAGCCACGGGCGCGCGAGCGGCCGCCCTCCGCGCCCAGCAGCCAGCGGCGCAACTCGGCGGCCTCGCCACCGGAGAGCTCGGCGGAGAACGCGCTGTCGGCCGCCTCGAACAGGTGGTGCCCCTCGTCGAACACGTAGCGCACCGGGACCGAGGCGTCGTCGAGACCGCCCCACACCGCCTGGGCCATGACCAGGGCGTGGTTGGCGACCACCAGCTCGGCGCCGCGGGCACGGCGGATGGTGTGCTCGACGAAGCACCGGCGCCAATGCGGGCAGCCGGCGTGGATGCACTCGCCCCGGCGATCCGCCAGCCCAAGAATGGCGGCGGCGCCAAACAGCTCGGCGAACCACCCCGGCAGGTCGCCGCCCTGGATGTCGCCGTCGCGGGTCGTGGCGGCCCAGCGGAGCATGAGGCCGAGCGGGATCACCGCGCCCACGGCCAGGGTTCCCGCCGCGTTCGAGACCGCCTCCTCCAGATTGAGCAGGCAGAGATAGTTCTCGCGCCCCTTGCGCAGCACCACGCGTCGGCGTCGCTCCTCCGAGCTCGGAAACACGCGCGCGAGCTCGGCGTCGATCTGTCGCTGCAAGTGGCGGGTGAAGGTGCTGATCCACACCGCGCCCCGGTTCTTCTCCGCCCACAGGATCGCCGGCGCGACGTAGCCGAGCGTCTTGCCGGTGCCGGTGCCCGCCTCGGCCAGCAGCACGTGCGGATCGCCACGTTGCAGACGCGGGGCGAAGGCGGCGGTGGCGGCGCCGGCGTAGTCCGCCTGTCCGGGGCGTTGCTCGGCGCTGGTGCCGAGGATCGCGGCGAGCCGCGCCCGCGCCTCGGTCTCGGCGACCGGGTGAGACGCGGGGGGCGGGGCCGGCGCAACCTCCTCCCACTCGGGCAGGGTCTTCCAGACCTGCAAGGTGCCGCGCCCCGGCCGCGACGCGGTGCCGAGTGCCGCCTGCACATAGGGCGCCCAGCCCCAGCCCGCCCGCGCCATCCACGCGGCGACGGCGGCGCAATCGCGATTGCTCGGCAGGTCCGACCCAGCGGCGAGCCGATGCAGCAGCACCTCGGCGATGCGCGGCAGGACGGCGGCCTCGGCCTGCAAGCCGCCCTCGGGCGGGTCGAGGTCGAGCGCTTGGCAGAGGCCGAGCGGGGTCGGCGTGGCGGTCCGCGCCGGCTGGGCGAAGGCAAACAGCTCGAGCAGGTCGAAGCTCGGCAACGCCCGCAGCCCGAGCCGGCGCAACGTGGCGGGCGCGTGTACCAGCAACGGCGGCGGCGAGGCGCGCAAACGCACGGCAGCGTCGGCGGCGGCGAGGGTCAGCAGCTCGCCATCCTGGGTCAGCAGCGCGGCGCGCCCATGACCGGCGACGATCGCGGGCGCGTCGGGCAGCACCGGTCTCGGCGGGGTCCAGGCGTCCATGTGACATATACTAGAGCAGCGGCGCGGCGGCGTGACCGGTGATTGACCAAGCCTTCCCCGGTTTCTAGCTTCCGCGCATGCCTCAGCGACAACCCAGCGGCGCCGTGGCGGCGATCCCGAAAGCCTGGCCGTTCGAGGAAGCGGCCAAGGTGCGCGATCGGCTCGCCGCATCGGGCAAGGGGCACGCGCTGTTCGAGACCGGCTACGGCCCGTCCGGCCTGCCGCATATCGGCACGTTCGGCGAGGTGGCGCGCACGAGCTGGGTGCGGCGCGCCTTTTCCGAGCTGACCGGGCTGCCCTCGCACCTGATCGCGTTCAGCGATGACATGGACGGCTTGCGCAAGGTGCCCGACAACGTGCCGCAGCGCGAGATGCTGGCGCAGCACCTCGGCAAGCCGCTGACCAGCATCCCCGATCCGTTCGGCACGCATGAGAGCTTCGGCGCCCACAACAACGCGCGGCTGCGCGCGTTCCTCGATTCGTTCGGCTTCGAGTACGAGTTCGCCTCCTCGACCGAATACTACCGCGCGGGGCGGTTCGACACGGCGCTGCTCCGCGTCTTGCAAGACTACGAGAAGATCGTCGCGGTGATCCTGCCGACCTTGGGGCCGGAGCGCCGGGCGACGTACTCGCCGATCCTGCCGCTGCACCCCGAGACCGGTCGGGTGATGCAGGTTGTCATCGAAGCGCGCGACGCCACGGCCGGGACGGTGACCTGGCGTGATCCGGCGACCGGCGAGCGGTTCGAGACCCTGGTCACCGGCGGCCGGTGCAAGCTGCAGTGGAAGGCCGACTGGGCGATGCGCTGGCACGCGCTGGGTGTGGATTACGAGATGTCGGGCAAGGACCTGATCGACAGCGTCCGTCTGTCCAGCCGGATCTGCCGCATCCTCGGCAGCCCGCCGCCGGAGACCTTCACCTATGAGCTGTTCCTCGACGAGAACGGCCAGAAGATCAGCAAGTCAAAGGGCAACGGCCTCTCGGTTGACGAGTGGCTGCGTTACGCGCCCCCGGAGGCGCTGGGCCAGTTCATGTACAACGCGCCGCAACGCGCCAAGCGGCTGCACTTCGACGTCATTCCGCGCGCGGTGGATGAATATCTCGCCAACGCGGCGCGCGAGCGGGGTCAGAACGACGAGGATCGGCCGACCAATCCGGCCTGGCACATCCAGGGCGGCGGCTCGGCCACCGATGCGAGCCCGGTCGGGTTCGCCATGCTGCTCAACCTCGCCAGCGTGGTGAACGCCGACAACCCCGAAATCCTGTGGGGCTTCATCCGCCGCTACAGCCCGAGCGCCAGCCCGGCGGCGATGCCGTTCCTGGACCGGCTGGTGCATCACGCCATCGCCTACTACCGGGATTTCGTTCGCCCGGCCAAGCGATACCGGCTGCCCACCGCGTCGGAGCGGGCGGCCCTGGCGGACCTTGCCGAGACGCTGCGCGGCATGGACCAAGAGGCCAGCGCCGAGGCGATCCAGAACGTGGTCTTCGAGGTCGGCAAGCGGGGCGACTTCCCCGAGCTGCGCGCCTGGTTCGGCTGCCTCTATCAGGTGCTGCTGGGCCAGCCGGACGGGCCGCGCTTCGGCGGCTTCGTCGCCCTCTACGGCGTGGGTGAGACGATCGCGCTGATCGAGGCGGCACTGGCCCGGACCTCGGATGCAGCCTGAGCGCGGGAGAGGCGGGGCGAAGCGGTTCGCGGCGCGCTACCTGCGCCACCTCCCGGCCTTGCTCGGGGTGGCCCTGCTGTTCGGCGCCATCTATGTGGTGCAGCGCGAGTTTCGGCACCTCAAGCTCGACGATATCTCGACAGCGCTCCACGCGATCCCGGCGCATGCCCTGGCCCTGTCGCTGCTCTGGACGGTCCTGTCGTATTTCGTGCTCACCTTCTACGACCGCCTCGGCACGATCTATGCCGGGCATAAGGTCTCGTATGGGCGCGTGGCCTTCGCCTCGTTCTGCGCCTACGCGCTGGCGCACAATATCGGCTTCGCCGCGGTGTCGGGTGCGGCGGTTCGCTACCGGCTGTACGCGCATTGGGGCCTCACCCCGGTGCAGATCGCGAAGACCGTCGCGTTCTGCAGCCTCACCTTCGGCCTAGGCGGCATGGTGCTGGGCGGCGCCATCCTGTTCCTGGAGCCGGAAGCGATCCCGTTCTTCGGCCAGCACCTGCCGCATTGGGTGCTCGGCCTGGTGGGCGCGGCGCTGTGGGCGATCGTCGCCGGATACGTGACGTTGTCGCGCATCCTCGGTTCCGTGCGGCTGTTCGGCCATGTCACGGAACTGCCCGGCTGGCGCATGGCGATCGTGCAGGTGCTGCTGGCGACCGTGGATGTCGCGGTCACCGCCTCGATCTTCTACGCGCTGCTGCCGTCGGCGGAGGGGCTGACCTGGCTGAGCTTTCTCGGCGTCTACGTCGCCTCGTACACCGCCGGTCTCGCGGCCAACATCCCCGGCGGCATCGGCGTGTTCGATACCGCGATGCTGCTCGGCTTGTCGCCCTGGCTCGACGCGCCGCAGATCGTCGGCGCCATCCTGGTGTTCCGCCTGTACTACTACGTGATCCCGCTGTTCCTGGCGGGCGGCCTGTTCGCCGGCAACGAGGTGCTGCTGCGCCGCGGCACGATGCTGAAATCGGCGCAGGCGATCGGGCGCTGGAGCGAGCCGGATTTCACCGTCGCCACCCTCACCGGAGCGGTCGGGCTGTGCGGCGCGCTGCTGCTGTCGCTCGGCGTGCTCGCGCCGCTGCCGAACTTCGCCTGGATCGGCTACGAGTTTGCGCAGCAGGCCGGGCAGTTCGTCCCGTCGCTGATCGGCGCCGCGTTGGTGGTGCTGGCGATCGGCCTTTCCCGCCGGGTCAATCTGGCCTGGGGTGCGACGATGCTGATGCTGATCGCCGGCGCCGCGTTCACCGTGGCGCAAGGCCAGCGGCTTTGGGTGGCGGGCGTTCTGGTGATCGCCATGGCGCTGGTTGCACCGTTCCGCACCTACTTCTATCGCCACGCCCGGCTGCTGAGCGGCCCGCTGCAAGCCTCCACCGCGGTGTCGTTGCTGGCGCTGGTGGTGTGCATCCTGACCTTGGCGGGGTTCGAGCGGCACGTTCGCTTCCTGTCCGAGAACAGCTGGTGGGAGATCGTGCTGTCGCGCGATCTGCCCAACTCGGTGCGCGCCACGGTGGCGTTGACGGTCGTGCTGGCGCTGGTGGCGATGTGGCGACTGATCCGACCGGGAAAGGTGCGCTGGCTGCCGTGGGACATCGATTCGCGAATGCGACTGCTGATCGTCGGCGGCCAACCGCCGTCGAGTGCGGACGGCATCGTCTGGGGCGAGGCCGAGCTCGCCGGCATTCCGTTCCGCCGCTGCGGCCGCATCCTGCTCGCCCTTGGTGACCCCGCCGGTGCCGCCAGCGATCGGGTTTCGGCGATCTGGCGACTGCGCGACCTGGCCCAGCAAGAGGGGCTCGATCCGGCGATCTGGCGGGCGGGTCCCGGGCTGCTGAAGATCTACGGTGATCTCGGGCTGACCGCGCTGCCGCTCGGCCCGGATGGCTTGCCGCTGCCGGAATCCAGCCACGAGAGGCCGCAAGCGGCGCAGTACCTGGTCTGCGTCGCCGAGCGCGATCTGACGACCTTGCTGCCGATGCTGCCCGATCTGGCGGCGAACGAGGACCGCCCGGCCCCGGCGGCGGCCGAGTAGCCCGCTCAGGAGATCGCCCGGCATGGCGCCTTCGGTCAGGAACACGCGCGTCACCGAGGGGCTGCCCAATCCGCTCGGCGCCACCTGGGACGGGCTCGGCGTCAACTTCGCGCTGTTCTCGGCGTATGCCACGAAGGTGGAGCTCTGCCTGTTCGACGCGCGCGGCGAGCGCGAGGTCGAGCGCATCGAGCTGCCCGAGTTCACCGACGAGGTGTGGCACGGCTATCTGCCCGACGCCCGGCCGGGCACGATCTACGCCTATCGGGTGCACGGCCCGTACGATCCCGAGCAAGGCCACCGGTTCAACCCGCACAAGCTGCTGCTCGATCCCTATGCGAAGGGGCACACCGGCGCGCTCCGCTGGGCGCCCGAGGTGTACGGCTACACCTTCGGCGCGGCGGACGAGGATTTAAGCTTCGATGATCGCGACAGCGCCGGGTCGGTGCCGAAATGTCGTGTCGTCGATCCGGCCTTCACCTGGGCGCGGGATCAGTCGCCGCGCGTGCCGTGGCAGCAGACCGTCATCTACGAGACGCATGTGCGCGGCTTCACCAAGCTGCACCCGGCGGTGCCGAGCCGGCTGCGCGGCACGTTCGCCGGCATGGCGGTGAAGGAGGTGGTCGACTACATCCGCTCGCTCGGCGTGACCGCGATCGAGCTGCTGCCGGTGCACACCTTCTTCAGCGAAAGCGCGGTGCTGCAACGCGGGCTGACCAACTTCTGGGGCTACAACTCGATCGGTTTCTTCGCGCCCGACCCGCGCTACTCCGCCAGCAACTCCACCGGCGAGTTCAAGGCGATGGTCGCGCATCTGCACGACGCGGGCATCGAGGTGATCCTCGACGTGGTCTACAACCACACCGCCGAGGGCGACCAAACCGGACCCACCTTGTCGTTCCGTGGCATCGACAATGCCTCGTATTATCGGCTGATTCCGGATCGGAAACGCTTCTACATCAACGACACGGGAACCGGGAACACGCTCAACCTGTCGCACCCGCGCGTGCTGCAGATGGTGACCGACAGCTTGCGTTACTGGGTGCAGGAGATGCACGTCGACGGGTTCCGCTTCGACCTCGCCACCATCCTCGGTCGCGAGCCGTACGGTTTCGACGAGGGCGGCGGCTTTCTCGACAGTTGCCGCCAGGACCCGGTGCTCTCCAGCGTGAAGCTCATCGCCGAGCCGTGGGATGTCGGTCCCGGCGGCTATCAGGTGGGCCAGTTCCCGCCGGGCTGGGCGGAGTGGAACGACCGGTTTCGCGACGACGTGCGGAGCTACTGGAGGGGTGACGACGGGCGCTTGTCGCAATTCGCGGCGCGGCTCTGCGCCTCGGCGGATCTGTTCGACAAGCGCGGGCGCAAGCCGTGGGCCAGCGTGAACTTCGTCACTGCGCATGACGGCTTCACCTTGCACGACGTGGTCAGCTACGACGACAAGCACAACCAGGCCAACGGCGAGGACAATCGCGACGGCAGCTCGGATAACAAATCGTGCAATCACGGGGTCGAGGGACCGAGCGACGATCCCGCGATCATCGCGCTGCGCGAGCGGCAGAAGCGCAACATGCTCGCCAGCTTGCTGCTCGCGCAGGGCACGCCGATGCTGCTCGCCGGCGACGAGCGTGGCCGGACGCAGGCGGGCAACAACAACGCCTATTGCCAGGACAACGCGATCGGCTGGATCGACTGGACCCCGAGCGAGCACGCGGCGTCGCTGACCGAGTTCGTCCGGCTGCTGATCCGGCTGCGCCACGCCGCCCCGATCCTGCACCACGGCCGCTTCTTCACCGGCGAATACAATGCGGCGCTCGGGGTCAAGGATGTGACCTGGCTCAAGGCGTCGGGCGGCGAGATGCAACCAGGCGATTGGCACGACGCCGGGATGAAGTGCTTCGGCATGTTGATGGACGGGCGGGCGCAGGCAACCGGAATCCGCCGTCCCGGCAACGCCCCGACCTTGCTGCTGGTGACCAACGCGCAGCATGACGCGGTGGCGTTCACCTTGCCGGAGCACGCCGGGGCCGGTTTCTGGTCGCTGGTATTCGATACCGACACGCCGGAACAGCGCGGTGCCGAGGTGCTCCCGGTTGGCGAGACCTACGCGGTGGCCGGACGCTCGACCGTGCTGTTGCAGCTCGCCCGATCCTTTCTGGACCCCGCTTCAGGTGTCGCGATGCCTGACCGACGAGGGGTTTGATAGGTTTCGGGCGGTGTGTAGCCCGTTCGGTGCTTAAGGCTGGATGCGTGTTCAGCTGGAAAGGCCGCTGAACAAGCGAACCTCGCGAGCCATTCGTCCCGCCTAAGCGGGGATGCCGGCCTCCGCACGGGTATAGCGGCGTGGCGAACAGCCCATCACCCGTTTGAAGGCTGTGTTAAAGGCGTTCTCAGATTGATAACCTAGCGAGCGCGCAGTCTCCGCGAGTGAGTCGCGGCCGTTCGCGAGCCGCTCGCCGGCCAGCATCATGCGCCAGCGGGTGAGATACGCGATCGGGGTCTCGCCGACCTTGTCCCGGAAGCGCTGCGCGAAGATCGATCGCGACATGCCGGCTTGGCTCGCGAGTTCGCCGAGCGTCCAGCGATGGGCCGGGTCGGCATGCATCGCCCCGATCGCGGCGCTCAACTGCGGGTCGGCGAGCGCGTGGAACCAGCCGACCTGGTCGCCTGCCTGCCGGGACAAATAGAGCCGGAGCGCCTGGAGGAGCATCATGTGGGCAAGGTGATTGGCGGCGAGCGACGCGCCGGGCTTGCTGTCGCGCATCTCGGCCACCATCCGCTCGATCGACCAGCGCAGCGCCGCCTGGTCCTCCGCCGCCTCGAGATGGACGACCGGCGGCAGCGCCCCGAGCAGCGCCCGCGCCTTGCGCCCGTTGACCTCGAAGCGGGTACCGGCGAGGAACACGTCGCCCCCGCCGTTGTGGACGACGACGCTGCCATGTCGGGCGCCCGCCAACACGTCATGGGCCGGCACCGGGGGCAGTCGCATGTCGCTCGCGAGCATGAACGACCGGCCGCTCGGCAGCACGAAGCAGTCGCCCGAGGTCAGCCTGACCGGCTCGCCGACGCCATCCGCCCTCAGCCAGCAGGCGCCGGCGGTCACCGCATAGCATTTGATCCGGCCGACCTGGTTGTCGAACCGCACGGCCCAGCCGCCGCCCGCATCCAGACCGACCGTCAGATAGCTTTGCGGCTGGAGGAGCGAGAGCACATCGGACAGCGGATCCATGGAGACCTCGGACGCTCGCGAAGGAATCAGCGACGATGACGCGTAGATGGTGCACGGCTCCATGTCCACCTAGTGGCGGAGTGCATTGGAGGGGCTTCGCATGATCGTCATCACCACGCCGACTGGGAACATTGGGCATCACGTCGTCGGGCACCTGCTCGATGCCGATGAGACGTTGCGCGTCGTCGCGCGCGACCCGGCCAAGCTGCCGCAGAAGGTCCGCGACCGGGTCGAGGTCGTCGAGGGCTCACACGGCGACGCGGCCGTGGTCGACCGCGCCTTCGATGGCGTGGAGGCAGTGTTCTGGCTGGCTCCGCCCAACCCGTCGGAGACGCCGGACACCGCCTATCTCGATTTCACCCGGCCTGCGGCTGAGGCGATCCGCCGCAACGGTGTCGCGCGCGTGGTCGTGGTCACCCCGCTCGGCCGTGGCACCGAATGGCAGGACAGGGCCGGACTGGTCACCGCGGCGATCCGCATGGTCGACCTGCTGAACGAGACCGGCGCCGCGATTCGCAGTCTTGCTTTGCCGGCTTTTATGGACAACGCGCTTCAGCAGGTGGACGCGATCGGCAAGGGCCAGATGTTCGGCCCGCTCGATCCGGACAAGAAGGTGTTGCACACCGCCACGCGCGACATGGGCGCAGCCGCAGCCGGGCTGTTGCGGGACCGCTCCTGGGCCGGTCAGACGGAGCTGCCGTTGCTGGGGCCGCAAGACCTGTCGTTCGACGAGATCGCCGCCATCATCTCCGACGTACTCGGCCGCGAGGTGCGCTACCGGCAGGTGCCGTTCGACGACTTCAAGGCGCAGCTCATGCAGCGCGGCATGACACAGGCATTTGCACAGGGCTATGTCGACATGATGCGAGCAAAGAACGAAGGCATGGACAACGCAACCCCGCGCACGTCCGCCAACACGGGGCCGACCACCTTCCGCCAGTGGGCCGAAGAAGAGCTGAAGCCGGCGGTGATCGGCTGAACACTCCGCGTTCGCGCCGACTGCTTGCGGCTGGACTGGCAAACGCTGCACGTACCCTCCGTCGTGGGCTGCAAACAAGCGTCAGCCGTGAGCGGCCGCCGTTCGCAATGTCGCCAAACCAGCACTCCGAGGTGTCCGATGAATGAAGCAGTCGGCCTGGATGAGCCCGGCCGTTGGCGAGGTGGAGACGGATGCGTTGCGTTACGTCGGCGTTGGCGTATTCGGCCCACGCAAGGCGATCGGCAAGGTCGTCGGCAAATATAGCTTGTTGAAGTGACCGGCGGCGGCACGACGGGGGGAAAGAGCTTTGCAACAGCGCATCGTCCAGACCAAGACGATCAGGATGACCGTGATCGAGCAGGGGGAGGGGCCGCTCGTCCTGTTCTGCCACGGCTTTCCGGAGACGTCGTATGCCTGGCGGCATCAGGTCGGCGCGCTTGCCGCGGCCGGGTTCCGCGCCGTCGCACCGGACATGCGAGGATACGGCGGGACCGAGCGCCCCGACGCCGTTAACCAGTACACCAGCTTTCACTTGGTCGGCGAGATGGTCGCGCTGCTCGATGCCGGCGTTGGTACACCAGCTCGACGAACCGATCATCGTGCAGGGTGCCGGCCACTGGCTTGCGCAGGAACGCCCCGAGCCGGTCAGCGATGCGATCATCGAATTCGCGAAACGGGTTTAGGGTATAGGCGCCCGCTTCGCACCCGTGTTCCGATTAGCCGCCGGAGCTATTCAACACGGGCTTGAATGCAGCCGCGCAAGGGTCGGCCGCGGCGGCGCTACAAGCCTGGCCCACCCATTCCTATCCTGTCATAGGGATAACGAGTTCAGGAGATTTAGCTGGCGCAAAGTCCCGGAGGAGACGCATATCGAATGTGAGGCGTATCGAGGCAGGATGACAACACTGTGATCCCGGTCTTTGTCCTCGGTGTGGCGGTTTGGGGCCCGGGACTGGAGGGCTGGGAGATGGCGCGGTCGGTGCTGGCCGGCGATTGCGACCACGCTCCGCGCGAGACGTCGTTGCCGGCGCCAGCGATGCTGTCCTCGACCGAGCGACGGCGGGCTAGCCAGTCGGTGCGATTGGCGCTCAATGTCGCCCAGGCGGCGACTGCGATGGCGGGCGTGGCGCCGGATGCGCTGCGCTCGGTGTTCGCTACCTCCAACGGCGACGGCGCGGTGGTCCACGCCATCCTGGAAGCGCTGACGGCGAGCGACGGGCAGGTCTCGCCCACGCAGTTCCACAACTCGGTGCACAACGCGGCGGCGGGATATTGGTCGATCGGCACCGCCTCGCGCCAGCCGATGACCTGCCTCGGCTGCCACGACGCGACCGTCGCGGCGGCGTTGCTGAAGGCCGCCGCCGAGGTTGCTGTCGAGCGGGTGCCGACCCTGCTGTGCGCCTATGATGCGCCACTGCCGGCCCCGCTCCAGTCGGCGCGCGTCACCGAGCGGGCGTTCGGCGTGGCGCTCGTGCTGGCGGATGCCGCAGACGAGGAGGCGCTGGCCCGTCTCGACGTACGCTACGTCGCCGAGGTCGCGCCACCGTCGCGCGAGGAACTGCCGCCATCCTTGGAGCGACTGCGCGCGACGCATCCGGTCGGCCGCGTGCTGCCGCTGCTGCGGGCACTGGCGCGGGGTGCGGCGGATCGGGTTGCCCTGCCGATGCTGGACGGGCATGTCGAGATCGAGAGCGAGCCGTGCTCGGCTTCCGCCAGATCGCCGAGCTGATCCCGCACCAAGGGACGATGTGCCTGCTGCGGGAGGTCGTCGGCTGGGACGCGGCCGGGATCGCCTGCCGCGCCGATAGCCATCTCGACCTCGCAAATCCGCTGCGCCGCGCCGAGCGATTGGCGGCGGTCTGCGGCATCGAATACGGGTTGCAGGCGGCGGCGCTGCACGGCGCGCTTCGTTCCGGGACCGCGCAGCCGCCGGGCTACCTCGCCGGGCTGCGCGACGTGGCGCTGGAGGCCGAGTGGCTCGACGACCCGGCATTCGGCACGCTCGATGTCACCGCAACCCTGGAATTGTCCGACCCGGCTGGCTCGATCTACGCGTTTCGCCTCGTCGGGGCGGACGGCAGGGTGCTGGTCGCCGGACGCGCGACGATCGTGGTGCCGGCCGAGGCCGCGCGGTGAGGCGGGCGCTGGTCACCGGCGGCGCCAGCCCGATCGGCGCGGCGATCTGTCGCGAGCTGGCCGAGCGCGGCCTGCACGTCATCATCCACGCGCGGTCCAATCCCGCCGCCGCCGAGCAGCTCGCCGACGCGCTGTACACCGCTGGTGGCTCGGCCGAGACGCTGTGCTGCGACCTCACCGACGTCGCCGCGACCGAAGCGGCGCTGCGGCCGATGCTCGCCGGCGGGGCGCCGCAGGTGATCGTCCACAATGCGGGGGCGCACGATGACGTGCCGCTCGCCGGGATGAGCGAGCGGCAGTGGCGCGACGTGATCGAGGTCTCGCTCACCGGGTTCTACGCCGTCACCCGCCCGCTGCTGCTGCCGATGATGGCGACGCGCTGGGGGCGTGTGGTCGCGATCTCCTCGGTATCGGCGTTGCGCGGCAATCGCGGCCAGGTCAACTACGCCGCCGCCAAGGCCGGTCTGATCGGCGCGGTGCGCGCACTGTCGCTGGAGGTGGCGAGCCGTGGGCTGACGGTGAACGCGGTGGCCCCTGGCATCATCGACTCGCCCGCCGTGGCCGCCGTGCTGGACGCCAAGCGCATCGCCGAACTGGTGCCGATGCGGCGCGCTGGCCGACCCGAGGAGGTCGCCGCCCTGGTCGGCTTTCTCGCCTCCGACGCCGCCGGCTACATCACCGGCCAGACCATCGCGGTCAGTGGCGGGGTGGCGTAGCGGTCAGCCGGGGCTGGGAAAGCGAGCGCCACAGGCCGACCGGGTCCATGCCCCGGCGCAGCAGCTTGCCGGCGACCATCAGCACGATGCGGGTGATATCGCTCACCGGCCGGAAGTGGCTGGCCCGCTGCAAGGCTGGGCCGTAGATTGCCGGGATGTCGACCGCCACCGTGCGGTAGCCGAGGCGGGCGGCCTCGATCAGCACCTCGCTCTCGAAGGCGAAGCCGCGCGCCAGGGCGGGGCGGGTCGCCAGCTGAGCGATCAGGCCGGCGGGGTAGACGCGAAAGCCCGACTGGCTGTCCTCGATCGGATGGCCGGCGGCCCAGGAGACCCAGAAATCGGCCACGCGATTGGCGATGAAGCGGGGGCGCGGCGCGTCATGGCGGCCGCGCCGGCGCGAGCCCAGCACGATATGCTCGGGCCAGGCGAGGCTGGCGTCGCGCAGCCTGACCAGGTCCTGCGGCCGGTGCTGCCCGTCGCCATCGAGCGTGGCGATCCGCGCC
Source organism: Acetobacteraceae bacterium (assembly GCA_965218045.1). GTDB lineage: Bacteria > Pseudomonadota > Alphaproteobacteria > Acetobacterales > Acetobacteraceae > CAVRCA01. Next base: position 276,739 of record CBDCJX010000008.1, read on the forward strand.
GCGCGGGCCGCCTGCAACCCCCGGGTCAAGCTGGCCCCCTTGCCGAGATTGCCCGGGTTGCGCAACAGCCTGGCCCCTGCCGCCTCGGCTTGGGTGGCGGTCGCGTCGGTGGAGCCGTCATCGACCACGATGACTTCCGCCACGAATGGCAGCCGTCGGCAGGCGGCCACCAGCCCGGTGATCGTCGCGGCCTCGTTCAGCGCCGGAATGACGACCGCGATCACGCCGAGCATCTCGGCCTTCTCATTCACCACCTTGTCATGGCATGGGGCATGATCCGGCTCAACAACCCGCTTGAGCCGGTCGAGGAGATCAGCGTGACCGCTTCGCCGCCCCTGCCAAGCTCGGCCGATTCAATGGAGCCGCTGCCGTGCGACGTGCTCGTGATCGGCGGCGGGCCGGCGGGCGCCACGGCGGCGGCGCTGCTCGCGGCTGAAGGGCGGCACGTGGTGCTGCTGGAGAAGGAGCGGCATCCGCGCTTTCACATCGGTGAATCGCTGCTGCCGCGCAATCAGGAGCTGTTCGAGCGGCTCGGCGTGGCGCAAGCGGTGGCGGCGATCGGCGTCTACAAGCCCGGTGCGGAGTTCGTCTCCGACGACACCGGCCGCAGCGTCACCTTCAAGTTCGCCGCTGCGTCGGATGCCAAGGTCACGCACAGCTATCAGGTGCGCCGGGCCGATCTCGACGCGCTGCTGTTCGCCAACGCCGCCGCCAAAGGCGCCCGCGCCGAGCAAGGCACCAGGGTGGTCGACGTCGCTTTCGGCGCCGAGGGGCGGATCGAGGTCACCGCCCAGCGAAGCGATGGCGGCACGGCACGCTATGCGCCGCGTTACGTGCTGGATGCCTCCGGGCGCGACACGTTCCTCGGCAACCGGCTGCGCATCATCACCGCCGACAAGCGCAACAACACCGCCGCCGTGTTCGCGCATTTCCGTGGCGTGCCGTGCCACGACGACGATCGGGCCGGCTGCATCAGCATCCACCTGGCCGAGGATGGCTGGTTCTGGCTGATCCCGCTGCCCGATGGCGTGATGAGCGTGGGCTTCGTCGGCACGCAACGCGCCTTCAAGTCCCGCAGCGGCGGCATCCACGACCTGCTGTTCGACCGCATCGCGTGCAGTCCCACCGTGAGCGCCCGCATGCGGGACGCGACGCCGTGCTCGCAGGTGCATGGGGCCGGCAACTACTCGTATCGGGCACGCCAAGCCTGGGGCGAGGGGTTCATGTTGATCGGCGATTCATACGGATTTGTGGATCCAGTGTTTTCGAGTGGCGTGCTGCTGGCGATGAAGGCCGGCGAACTCGGCGCCGAGGTCGCCTCGACATGGCTCGACGACCCGGCGCGTGCCCGCCTCCTCGCCCGCCGCGCCGAGCGCGTGATGCGCCGGGCCATGGATCGTGTGGGCTGGCTGATCTATCGGATCAACCATCCGGTGATCCGCAACATGTTCATGAGGCCGCGCAACCTGTTCGGCATGCGCGACGGCGTGCTCGCCGTGCTCGCCGGCAACCTGCACGATGACGTGGGCTTCGATCTGCGACTGCCGGCGTTCAAGGCGACGTATCGGCTGTTCGCGCTGCTGCACCGGTTCGGCTTCGCCGACCGGCCGCTGCGCAAGCCGCGGACCGGCTAGTGCCCGCCGCGCCCGACCCCGGCCCTGGGGTCGATGCGGTGTTCGCGCGGGTGACGCGCCGCTACGCCGCGAGCGGGCGCACGGTCCGCTTCTTTGTCGCGGGCAAGCTGCGGCACGATCCGGTGCATCGCGACGTGCTGGCCGCGGCGGCGGCGGCCGAACGTGGCTTCGGCGAGGTCGTCGATATCGGCTGCGGCTGCGGCCAGATGGGTATCGCGCTGCTGGAGGCGGGCCTCGCACGCTCCGTCCTCGGGCTCGACCGCGCCGAGGCGCCGCTCGGGCAGGCACGGCACGCGGCGCGGGGCTTGCCGATGGCCACGTCCTGGCAGGATTTCTCACTCGACCAGATGGTGCCCGCCGCCGACGCCGTGCTGGTGATCGACGTGCTCTACCAGCTCCCTTCGGCGGCGCAGGAGCGGCTGCTGCACAACGCCGCCGAAGCCGCGCGACAGGTGGTGCTGATCCGCGCTCTCGACCTCGAACGCGGCTGGCGTACCTCGGTGACCTTGGCGTTCGAGCGGTGCAGCCGAGCGCTGGCGGTCGGCCCGGGGCGGCAGGTGCGCCCCCCGACTCTCGGCAGGCTGACCGACACCCTGCGCGAGCACGGTTTCGCGGTCTCCACAGCACCCTGCTGGCGCGGCACGCCGTTTGCCAACGTGCTGCTCACCGCGCGTATCGCTGTCCTTGGCGGATGAAGGCGGTGTTCGTGATTGGCGCCCCCTCCTGCCGCCGACCGCCTCGCCCTTGTCATTGACGGGCTGTGCCAGGCTGTTGCCGGACGGGAGCCCAAGGCAAAGCGACGCACGGGGATGTGAACTCGGGCGCATCGAGGGGCGCATCGAAGCGGGCAAGCAACCCTCGGTGATGGAGCGCATTACCGTCCGATGAAGGCCGCCTAAGAAAGAACTGGAATGTGAACGACCGGGACAGTTCCGACGCCGTGCTCGACGAATGGTTGCGTACGTCGCTGCGGCAGAGCTTTGCCGCCGTGGAGGCGGAGCCGATCCCCGACGCCCTGTTGCGTCTGCTTTCGCCAGAGACCGCGCCAAGCGGTTGGCAAGGGCAGCTAAAACAGCCCGTCGATCCGTCCACCTTCGTCGAGGCCGATGGTCTCGGCAGCGGGCACCCGCGGCAGGCCCGGCAGGTGGCTGGCTTTAGGTAAGCCGGATCGCCAGATAACCAGGGGTGCCACCGCGTTCCACATCAGATGCGTCTCGGGAAACCCATGAAGCAGCGATACCGCCGGGCCTGCGCCTTTGCGGCGCAAGAAGACGGCGCCGCAACCGGTATCGACCATTTCGCTCTCAAAGGTCGCTATGGTGGTGGTCTCTTTCGCGATCATACTTTCGATGACTTGGTCGGCTCATTACGGTTCAAACATATCGCATTTGGGCGACGGCGTTGCGCCCTGCTGCTCGCCGGCAAAACCAACGAAGGCGAGGGCGAGCGTCTGGTAGATCGCGCGTTTGAAGCCAACCGCGATCCCGGGCAGTTCCGACAGCCGTCCCCAGCGCCACGCGTCGAACTCGGGGTGCGGGTCGGCGTCGAGACGGATGTCGGCGTCGGCGCCGGTAAAGCGCAGCGCGAACCAGCGCTGCCGCTGGCCGCGATAGCGGCCGCCGAGCGGTCCGCCCAGGTCGGGCGGGAAGTCGTAGGTCAGCCACTCGGGATGCTCGCCGATGATCTCGGCCCGGTCGGTGCCGATCTCCTCGGCGAGCTCGCGCAGCACCGCTTGCCTCGGGTCCTCGCTCGCGTCGATCCCGCCCTGCGGCAGCTGCCAGCCACCCGCCGGCCCCTCGGCGTTGGCGAACCCGGCGCGGCGGGCAAGAAACACCTGCCCGGCGCGGTTGAACAGCACCGCGCCCACATTGGCGCGATACGGCAGGTCGGCGTGGCCGCCGGAGTTCCCCACCACGGTGGTCACCGTGCCGCCGCGACCGTGGGCGGGCTGGTCACCAACGCGGTGACCGGCGCCAACGCCAGACCCTTGGCCGCGAGCCCGTTTGCCCAAGCCGCCAGCCGCCCGATCGTGACCGGTCGCACCGCGCCCGCGAGACCGAGCGCGCTGCCCTTGTCCCGCGCGATCTGCTCGAGGGCGGCAAGCTTCGCCTCGATCTCGGAGCCGACGGCGGGTTCGTCGATCACCAGGTCGACGTCGCGACCCCAGACCTGTGGCAGTGCCGGCTGCCCGGGTCGCGGATCGACATAGACCAGCCCGCGCGAGGCGAGCGTCTGGAGCACCGAACCTAGCTGCGTGGCCGAGTTGGCGAAACGCTCGCCGCGCAACACGCCAGCCGCCCCGGTCGCACCGACATAGCCGCCGATCCGGGTCAGCGCCCATTGGAGCTCCCGGCCATTGCGCTCCGGCGAGGCGCCGGTGAGCAAGGCGTGGTCGCCGGCGTCGTTCAGCGGATAGCCCTGCGGTTCCATCGGCAAGCCGACCAGGAACTCGTGCCCGGCGGTCCGGCTCAGCTCGAGCAGCCGCTCGGGGCGAGCCGCGTACGGGGAGAAGGCAAGCGTGATCTCTCCCGGCAGGCTGCGGATGGCATCCTCGCTGTCCGCCCCGTTCAGGCCGACGCCGGCGAGCAGGATGCCGATGCGCGGGTGCGGATCGCTGGTGTCGAAGCCGCGCGCGTAGACCTGCGCGGGCAAGCTGCCATCCGGCGCGATGCGCGGCAGCGATTTCCCAGGATACACCGAAGAGGATTCTAGCAGTGCGGCGCGCGGTGGCTCGATCGGCCCCGGCGTCTGCCGCCCCGGCCGCGCCGCCACAACCGAATGCGCGACCGGAGCAACCGGCGCGGCCGGCGCGGCCGGATGCGGCGCCTTGGCGGCGACCGGGGACGGCGGCTCGGTCGCGCGATGCGCGTCGGCGACCAGCGGCCTCGCCGCCCGGCGGGTCGGCGGGCCGAGAACCTGCATGGTGACCGCCGCGACGGCGGCGGCACCCACGATGCCGGCCCAGAACACGCCAACCGCGCGCAACCCCGTCGGCCGTGTCGGCAAACCGAGTTGCATGCCGGCCGTGCCTCCCCTCGCTTGCCTAGTGCAGCGAGGCCCGCTTCTGGCCCGCCATCGCCTTGGCCAGCGCCAGGCCCTGCTGCAACTGGAAGTCCGTGTCCGGCTTGCTCGCGTCGAAGGTGGGCCAGTTCTCGGGCGGCTTGTTCGGCAGGTCCTTGACGATCGGCGGCAGATCATTGCGCGGCGGCGCGGCCTGCTGCGGTGTGCCGCCCTGGTTGGTCAGCACGTGATTGAGGTCGGCTTCACGCTCCGGGCCGAAATGCGGCGTCTCGGTCCGGCTCGCCTGCACCTCGACATCGGGCGTGATGCCGAGCCCCTGGATGGAGCGGCCCGACGGCGTGTAGTAGCGCGCCGTGGTCAGCCGCATCGCGCCGTTGCCGGGCAGCGGGATCACCGTCTGCACCGAGCCCTTGCCGAAGCTGCGGGTGCCGAGCAGCACCGCGCGGCGATGGTCCTGCAAGGCGCCGGCGACGATCTCGCTGGCCGAGGCCGAGCCGCCGTTGATCAGCACCACCAGCGGGATGTCGCTGGTGATATCGCCGTCCTTGGCATTCCAGCGCTGGCTGTCCTCGGCATGGCGCGCCCGGGTGGAGACGATCTCGCCCTGGTCGATGAAGTCGTTGGAGACCGCGACCGCCTGGTCGAGCAGCCCGCCGGGGTTGTTGCGCAGATCGAGCACGATGGCTTTCAGCTTGTTGCCCGATTGCTGCTTGAGGGTCTGGAACGCCTTGCGCAGTCCGGCATCGGTCTGCTCGTTGAAGCTGGTCAAGCGGATGTAGCCGATATCGTCCGGCTCCATGCGTTGGCGGACCACCTGGATGTGGATGATCTCGCGGTTCATCGACAACTCGATCGGCTTGTCGTTGCCGGTGCGACGAATGGTGAGCGTGATGCGGCTGTTCGGGCTGCCGCGCATCCGCTCGACCGCCTCGTTGAGGGTGAGGCCCTGCACGGTCTTGCCGTCCAGCGCCACGATCAGGTCGCCGGCCTTCACGCCGGCCTTCGAGGCCGGGGTGTCGTCGATCGGGCTGATCACCTTGATGAAGCCGTTATCCTGCGTCACCTCGATGCCGAGGCCGCCGAACTCGCCCCGCGTCTGCACCTGCATGTCGCGGAAAGCTTTCGCGTTCATGTAGTTGCTGTGCGGGTCGAGCCCGGTGAGCATACCGTTGATCGCGTTCTCCACCAGATCGCGGTCCTTGACCGGCTCGACATACTCCGCCCGCACCCGCTCGAACACGTCGCCGAACAGGGTCAGCAGGCGATACGTGTCGGGCCGGTTGCTGTCTTCGGCGAACGCGTGCTCGATACCGAGCTGCCGGCCGACGAGCCCGGACGCCGGGCCGAGCGCGACGCCGCCCAGGAATGCGACGCCGAGGAACAGACCAGTCCGGAAACGGGGTGGGCGGAAATCCATTCGATGCATCCTTTGCGCCAGCGCGCCACGGGTCGAGCTGAAAACCAGCCGGCATATTTCCGGTGCGCCGGGTTCCGCGTCCAGTGCTGATTTGCTACCCCACCGAGAGTTAACCAGATGAAAATCTCCCCGGGTCTCAGCTCCCGGGTCTCAAGTCTGGGCGCGCAGCCACGGCCCTGGGTTGATGGCCCGGCCGCGTTTGCGGAGTTCGACGTAGAGGGTGGGCGGAGCGCCGGGCGAGCGCGGGTCCCAGTCCGGCATCACGCCGACCGGCTCGCCGGCGCGGATCGGCGAGCCCGCCCGCACGTCGAGCCGCTCCAGCCCGGCCAGCACGACATGGTAGCCGCCGCCGCAATCGAGGATTAGCAGCAAGCCGTAGCTGCGGAACGGCGCGGCGAACACCGCCCGACCGCCGCAGGGCGACACCACCCGTGCACCCGGTGAGGCTTTGTAGGACAGCCCGGTCGCCGGCCCGGCCTCGGTCGCATCGCCCCAGTCGCGCACCACCGTACCGGCAACCGGCGCGGTGAGCCGGCCGCCGCCCCGCCCGGCCGTCGCGACCCCGGGGTCGATCGGCGCGGCCACCGCGGCCTCGCGCCGGCGTGCCTCGGCGGCCCGTTGCGGGCGGTGCTGGCGCTCGGCCCGGCGTACCTCCTCGCGCGCCTTCGCCGCCTCGGCGCGACGCCGCGCCTCCACCTCGGCGACCACCCCGCGCAAGGTTTTCGCCTGCGCCGCGGCGGCGGCGGCCTGGCGCGCGAACGCCTCGGCTTGGTCGTTGGCGGACTGCTCGCGCTCGCGCGCCTCGGTGACCTGCCGATCGAGCGACGCCGCCTCGTCCGCCTGCTTGGCCCGCGCGGCGGCGAGCCTCGGCGCCTCGGCCTCGATCGCCCGCTTCGCCGCATCGACCGCCGCCTGCTCCGCCCGCAGCGCCCGCGCCTGCTGCTCCAGGGTGCGGCCGATGCCCTGGAGCACCAGCACGCCGCGCAACGCCGCGTCCGGCGGCGCGCCGACCGCCAGCAAGGTCTCGGCCGGGTAGAGCGACAGCCGCTCGATCACCGGCAGCAAGGGTGCCAGGTCAGCGGCGCGTGCCCGCAACCGCGCTTCGGCTGCCTCGCGCCGCCGGGCCAGCGCTTCGATGCGCGATGCCGCATCCAGGGTGGCGAGCTCGGCCGAACGCAGCCTCGCCGCGGCGGCGACGCGTTGCTCGGCCAGCCGCTTCGCCTCGGCCGCAGCCGCCTCCGCCCGCGCGGCGGCCTGCTGCTGCGCGTCCAGTCCGGCGCGGCTGGCCCGCTCCGCCTGCTCGGCCTGGCGACGCGCCGCTTGTGGATCTATCGCGGGAGGCCGCTGACGTGCGTGCGCGCCGCCGGCCAGGAACACGGCCAGCAGCAGGCCCGGGAGCCAGCTACTCCGCGGCGCGCGCCGCATGCGCCTCGAGCAGCGACTCGCCGGTCATCTCGGCCGGCTGCGGCACGCCCATCAGCGCAAGCAAGGTCGGCGCGATGTCGGCCAGTCGCCCGTCACGCAGCCGGGTCGCGCCGCCGCCGACCAGAACCACCGGCACCTTGTTGGTGGTGTGCGCGGTGTGCGGGCCGCCGGTCTCGGGGTCGCGCATCAGCTCGCAATTGCCGTGATCGGCGGTGGCCAGCAGCGCGCCGCCTTGCCGCGCCAGCGCCTCGACGATTTGCCCGAGCGCGGCATCCACCGTCTCGACCGCCTTGATCGCCGCTGGCAGGCTGCCGGTGTGGCCGACCATGTCGGGGTTGGCGAAGTTCAGCACGATGAGGTCGTATTTCCCTGCGTCGATGGCTTGCACCGCTCGCTCGGTGACCTCGGGGGCCGACATCTCCGGCTGTAGATCGTAGGTCGCGACCTTTGGCGACGGCACCATGATCCGGTCCTCGCCGGGATAGGTCGCCTCCCTGCCGCCATTGAGGAAGTAGGTCACGTGCGGATACTTCTCGGTCTCCGCCATGCGCAACTGGGTCCGCCCGGCATCGGCGGTGACGGCGCCGAGCAGATTGCGCATCGTCGCGGAGGGGAACAACGCGCCGAGAAGCTGGTCGAGCGCCTTGCTGTACTGGGTCATGCCGATCGCGGCGGCGAAGCGGATGACGCGCGGCCGAGGGAACGCGGTGAAGTCGGGCTCGACCAGCGCCGCCAGGATTTCGCGCACCCGATCGGCCCGGAAGTTGAAGCAGAGCAGACCGTCGCCGTCCCGCATGCCGCGATAGCCGTTGATCGCGGCCGGGACAATGAACTCGTCGGTGACATTCTTGCCGTAGGCGTCATCAATGGCCGAGGCGGGATCGGCGTAATGCAGCCCATCCGCCTCGGCCATCGCCAGGTATGCCTTGGCGACCCGATCCCAGCGATTGTCGCGATCCATCGCGTAGTAGCGGCCGGAAAGGCTGGCAATGCGCACGGCCCGGGGCAGCGCGACGCGAAACCGGCGCAGGTCCTCGCCGGCGGAACGCGGCGGCGTGTCGCGTCCGTCGGTGAACACGTGGACGATGGTGTTGATCCCCTCCGTCACGAGCAGCCGTGCCAGCGCCACCGCGTGGTCCTGGTGCGAATGCACGCCACCCGGCGAGAGCAGGCCCATCAAGTGGCAACTGCCGCCGGATTGGCGCAGCGCGGCGACGAACTCGGTAAAGGCCGGGGTGCGACCGATGCTGCCGTCCTCGATCGCCTGGTTGATGCGGGGCAGATCCTGCATCACCACGCGGCCGGCGCCGATATTCATGTGCCCCACCTCGGAATTGCCCATCTGGCCGGGCGGCAGCCCGACATCGAGCCCCGAGGTGCGCAGGAAGGCATGTGGGCTGGTTTGCCACAGCCGGTCGAAATTGGGCGTGCTGGCCTGGCGTACCGCGTTGTCGGCGGCCTCCTCGCGCCAGCCCCAGCCATCGAGCACCACCAGCATCACCGGCCGGATCGCCTGTCTCTCGGTCATCGACCCTGCTCCCCTGCTGACTTGGACGACTGCCTAGCGCCAGGGCCCGCGCGAAACAAGCGACCGCGGCAGCCCGTGGCGACGTGAGGGGTGGTTCAACGCCCCAGGGCTTGCACGATCTCCTCGGTCATCTTCTTGGCGTCGCCGAACAGCATCATCGTGTTGTCACGGAAGAACAGCTCGTTCTCCACGCCGGCGTACCCCGACGCCATCGAGCGCTTGATGAACAGCACGGTGCCCGCCTTCTCCACCTCCAGGATCGGCATGCCGTAGATCGCCGAGGCGCGGTCGGTCTTCGCCGCCGGGTTGGTCACGTCGTTGGCGCCGATCACGTAGGCGACGTCGGCGGTGCTGAACTCGTTGTTGATCTCCTCGAGCTCGAACACCTCGTCATACGGCACGCTTGCTTCGGCGAGCAGCACGTTCATGTGCCCGGGCATCCGGCCGGCGACCGGGTGGATGGCGTATTTCACCGTCACCCCTTCCTCCTTCAAGGTGTCGGCCAGCTCCCGCAGCGCGTGCTGCGCCTGCGCCACCGCCATGCCGTAGCCCGGCACGACGATGACCTTCGAGGCGTTCTTCATGATGAAAGCGGCATCCTCGGCGTTGCCGGTCTTCACCGTGCGATCGGAGGCGCCGGCCGGCCCGCCGACCGCGCCCGTATCGGTGCCGAAGCCGCCCAGCAGCACGTTGATGATGCTGCGATTCATCCCCTTGCACATGATGTAGGACAGGATCGCGCCCGAGGCGCCGACCAGCGACCCGGTGATGATCAGGGCGAGGTTCTGGATGGTGAAGCCGATGCCGGCCGCCGCCCAGCCCGAGTAGCTGTTCAGCATCGACACGACCACCGGCATGTCGGCGCCGCCGATCGGGATGATCAGCAGGAAGCCGAGGCCGATCGACAACAGCGCGATGACCCAGAACAGGAACTGATTGCCGCCGCTGGTGACGAACAGCACGATCAACACCGCCAGCAGGATGCCGAGCCCGAGATTGAGCTTGTGCTGGCCCGGAAAAGTGATCGGCGCGCCCTTCATCAGCGCCTGCAGCTTGGCAAAGGCGATCAGCGAGCCCGAGAAGGTGATCGCGCCGATCGCCAGGCCGAGCGACATCTCGATCAGGCTCTGGGTGTGGATGGCGCCCGGCACCCCGATGCCGAACGCCTCCGGCGCGTTCAATGCCGCCGCCGCCACGAACACGGCGGCCAGGCCGACCAAGGAGTGGAACGCGGCGACAAGCTGCGGCAGCGCCGTCATCTTGATCTGCCGCGCGACATAGGTGCCGATGCCGCCGCCGATGATGATGCCGAGCACGATCAGGCCGTAACCGGTGCCCGACATGCCACGGTGCAGCAGGGTGGCCAGCACGGCGATCGCCATGCCGGCCATGCCGTACTGGTTGCCGCGTCGCGAGGTGACCGGGCTCGACAGGCCGCGCAACGCGAGGATGAACAGGATTGCGGCGACCAGATACGCCAGGGCGGTCCAACTGGGCGACATCGGTCGGCTACCTGCCGCGCGGCTTGAACATCGCCAGCATTCGTTGCGTAACGACGAAGCCGCCAAAGATGTTCACGCTCGCCAAGGTCACCGCGATGAAGCCGAACCCCATCGCCCAGCCGCTGAACGCCAGGCCGGTTGCCAGCATCGCGCCCACCACGATCACCGAGCTGATCGCGTTGGTCACCGCCATCAGCGGGCTGTGCAGCGCCGGGGTGACGTTCCAGACCACGTAGTAGCCGACGAAGCACGCCATCAGGAAGATCGCCAGCAGGAAGATGAACGGCTCGGCCGCCTCGATCGTGAGCGGCACGCCGGTGTTCACCGCCAGCAAGCGGGCGTTCTCGGCAAGCTCATTGGCGCGCTGGGCTAGCCGGCTCGCCTCGTCGGCCAGGAGTGTCGGGTCCATCGGTCTCTCCGGAAGCCAGGCCGGCGATCAGGCCGCCTGGGAAGGCAGGAACTGGGCATGAACCACGGCGCCATCGCGGGTGAGCAACGCGCCTTTGACGATCTCGTCGTTCGCTTCAAGCTGCGGCGCTTGCGCGTCCTTGTCCCAGAACGTGGTGACGAAGGTCAGCAGGTTGCGCGCGTAGAGCGAGCTGGCGGCCACCGGGATGCGCGCCGGCCAGTTGCGATAGCCGAGGATGGTCACCCCGTTGTCGGTGACGTGGAGCTCGCCGGGCGTGGTGAGCTCGCAATTGCCCCCGGACTCGGCGGCGAGGTCGACGATGACGCTGCCCGCCCGCATGCTCTCCACCATCGCCCGGCTGACGATGGTCGGCGCGCGTCGGCCCATGACCAGCGCGGTGCAGACCACGATGTCGTTCTTGGCGACGGTGGTCGCCATCAGCTCGGCCTGCTTCTGCCGGAAGGCATCGCTCATCTCGCGCGCATAGGCGCCGGTCTGCCCGGCGGTCTCCTCGTCCTCGACGCCGACGAAGCTGGCGCCGAGCGACTTGATCTCCTCCTTGGCGGCCGGCCGCACGTCGGTCGCCGAGACGATCGCGCCCAATCGGCGGGCGGTGGCGATCGCCTGCAACCCGGCCACGCCGGCGCCGATGATGAACACCCGGGCCGGCGGGACGGTGCCCGCCGCCGTCATCATCATCGGGAAGCCACGCTGGAACGCGCCCGCCGCCTCGACGACGGCGCGATAGCCGGCGAGGTTGGCCTGACTCGATAGAACGTCCATCGATTGCGCGCGGGTGATGCGGGGCAGCAGCTCCATGGCAACGGTGTCGATGCCGGCTTGCGCCAGCGCCTCGACCACGCCGGATTCGCCGAACGCGTTGGCAATGCAGATCAGCAGGGCGCCGCGCGGGATATGCTTGCGCTGCTCGGCTTCGGGGAGCTGCACGGCGAAGACGATCCCGGCCCCGTTCAGCGCGGCGGCCGCGTCCGGGGCGATCTCGGCACCGGCGGCGGCGAACTCGGCATCGGCGATCGACGCGCCTTGCCCCGCCCCGCTCTCCACCGCCACGGTGAGACCGAGGGCCACCAGCTTCTTCACCGTGTCGGGCGTTGCCGCGACACGCTTCTCGGCCGCGCGCCTCTCCTTCAACACCGCAAGGCGCATCCGATCGATCCTCTCTCCAACCGCCGGGAACCGCACGCGTTGCGCGCCCCCGCCGGGACAAGCTCGCGCGGCCGCACCCTGCCTACCGCTCCTGATCTTCGCAAGGGGGCGCGGCGCCACGCGGTCCGGATTGCCGTTTGCCGCCCTTCAAGGCATGTCGTGCCGATGGCCGAGTTGCCCGCGCCGGCCGGAGCCACGCCGGCTCCCCTCGCCGCCCGCCACCCGCAGGTGCGCAACCCGCAGGTGCGTCGGCTGATGCTGTTCTTCGCTATCGTCTACCTCATCGAGGGCATCGGTCAGGCGAAGGTGGGGATCGTCTGGCAGCCGCTCACCTATTACCTCAAGGCCAATCTCGGCTGGACCGCGGTCCAGATCAGCCTCTCACTCGCCGTGCTCGACCTGCCGTGGATCATCAAGCCGATCTACGGCCTGGTGTCCGACTTCGTGCCCTTGTTCGGCTACCGGCGCCGACCTTACCTGCTGCTGGCGAATCTGGCAGCGATCGCGGCCTACGCCTGGGTCGCGCTGATCGGCGCGCCAGGCCAGCTCGTCGTGGCGCTAACCCTGACCTCGTTCGCGATGGCGATCGCCAGCACTCTATGCGGCGCGTTGCTGGTCGAGAACGGCCAGCGCTACCGGGCGAGCGGCGCCTTCGTCAGCCAGCAATGGTTGTGGTTCAACATCGCCACCATGGCGGCGGCGTTCGTCGGCGGCCAGTTCGTCGAGCATTTTTCACCGTCCGGCGCGCTGCACGCCGCCGCCATCGTCGCCGCCGTGGCCCCACTTGCGGTGGTGCTCGGCACCCTGCTGCTGGTCGACGAGGAGCGCGCGCGGATGGATCTCGCGGAGCTGCGCCGCACCTTGCGCGGGCTGCTCGCGGCGCTGGCCTCGCGCCGGCTCTACGTGATCGGCTTGTTCCTGTTCCTCTACAACTTCAGCCCGGGCTTCGGCACGCCGCTCTACTTCCACATGACCGACACGCTTGGATTGTCGCAGGGCTATATCGGCGTGCTCACCGCGATCGGCTCGGCCGGATGGATCGCCGGCGCCGTGCTGCACCGGAGTGTGCTCGAGCGCCTCTCGTCGCGCGCGCTGCTGAACCTCAGCCTCGCCGGCGGCGTGCTCGCCACCCTCGCCTTCCTGCTGCTGAACGGGCCGGTCTCGGCGGCGGCGGTGTATTTCCTCAACGGCGTGGCCGGCATGATCGCCACGGTGGCGACCCTCACCCTCGCCGCCGATTACTGCCCGCAACGCTCCGAAGGGTTCGTGTTCGCCGCCCTGATGTCGGTCACCAACATCGCCACCCCAGCGGCGGACAACATCGGATCATACCTCTATGAGCACACCTTCCAGCACGCCTTGGCCCCGCTGATCCTGGTCTCGGCGGCGGCCACCGCGCTGGTGTTCGTGCTGGTGCCGCTGCTGCGCCTGGGCGACAAGCCGCAGAGCGAGCCGGAAACCGTCGCCGGGTTGACGAGCTCGTAGTCAAACCAGCCGCCGCAAGGTGGCTGCAAAAGGCGTATCAATACGATATCGTAACGTTGTAGACACACCAATACCCGCGACGCGTCAGGCCGGAAAGCGCGGCGGTCGCCAGGATGGCAGGGATGCGGGCGGCTTGGCGGACTTGACCGGGCGACGCCCCAATGGGGCATGGGGTGGGGATTGGGGTGGGGTGTCGGGCGTTGCGACAGGCGACGCCTCGCCCGGCGCTGCGGCGAGCGCCGCCGGAGCGAGCGGTTGCTCCGAACGCGGCGGTTTCGGCGGCAGCCGCAGCGGCGCGGGCAGCGGATCGTTGGTCAGTCGCCGCCACAGCGGGCGCAGCAGCCGACCCGCTTGCGGCGACGCCGCGAGCAGCGCCTGCATCTCCGGATCATCGACCAGCGCCAGCAGCCAGGCGCCGAGATACCCGGCGCCGAACCGCGCCAGCACCGGGCCGCCCGGCAGCTTCTCCCGTCGCGAGGTCGACTCGGCCGGCTCGGCTGCCCGGCGCGGCGCCCGGTCCTTGCGCGGCGCAAGCGTCCCGGCGGCGAACTGCGCATGCAGCGCGGCGAGGCGCCGCGTCGTGCGCTGCAGGTACTTCCACAGCAGCAAGGCGAGCGGCCCCAGCACGTCGCGCTTCCGGGGGTTCCGGTCGACCCAATCGGCGAGCGTCCACCTCAGCCGCTCGACGAGCAGGCCGAAGCGGCACATCAAGCCAGTTGGGGTGGAAGCGCCTGGGGACATGGGCGAACTATAGGCCCGGTTACTTAAAGTGTCAAGATATTGTTAGTTTCGTCTCGGTGGAACGATATCAGCGCCCGGCCGGCACCGCTTCGGTTCCTGTCACCCCGGCGGCCGTCAGGCGCGATCGTTCGTCGGCGCCGAGCCCGAGCAGGCCGCCCAACACCTCGGCATTGTATTGCCCGAGCGTCGGCGCCGGGAAACGCACCGGGTAGGGCTCGGTCCCGTCGCGGAATGGCAGCGACGGCTGCGGATGGCGGCCGACGAACGCGCGCTCGACCCATTGCCAGTAGCCGCGCGCGACCAGGTGCGGGTCGTCGACCAGCTCCAGCGGCGCCCGCACGGCACCCGCGGCGATGCCTTCCCGCTGCAACACCCGCATCACCTCATCGGCCGAGCGCCCGCGCGTCCATTGCGCGATCGCCTGCTCGATCTCGTCCTCGCGCGCTTGCCGCTCGTCGAGCCCGCGCAACGCCGCGAGCTCCGGCAACTCCATCGCGCGACAACAAGTCTGCCACCGCGCATCGTCGGCGACGGCGACGAACACCCACGCATCGTCGCCCGCGCACGGAAAACACCCGTGCGGCGCCATGTCTGGGTGCCGGTTGCCGGTGCGCGCGGCGACACTGCCTGACGCGGATTGCTGCATCATCGCCGGCGCGGTGAACGGCAGCATGCACTCGATCTGCGCCAAGTCGACATGCTGCCCGATGCCGGTGTGCCGGCGGTGCAGCAGCGCGACGAGCAACGCCGACGCGGCATGCAGCCCGCCCACCGCGTCACCGAACGCGATGTGCCCCATCACCGGCGGATCGCCCTCGCGACCGGCCAGATGCGGCAGCCCCGAGCCGTGCTCCAAGGTGGAGCCGTACGCGCGCAACTCGCGCCAAGGGCTGTTCGCGCCGGAGGCCGACATCGACACCATCACCAAGGACGGATTGACCTCGCGCAAGCACGCGTAGTCGAGGCCGAGCTTGGGCAGCACGCCCGTCGAGTAGTTCTCGATCACTCCGTCGGCGCCGCACACCAGCTGCTTGACCAGCCGCACGCCGTCCGCCGTCGTGAGATCGAGCGTGATGCCGCGCTTGTTGCGGTTGAGCATCAGGAACCGCCCGGCCTTTTCATAGAGCCGCTGCTCGAACACCACCAGGCGGTTGTCCACCCCGCGCCACCAATCCGGATATTGACAGGCTTCCACCTTGACGATGTCGGCGCCGAGATCCGCCAACATCCGCGCCGCCAGCGGGCCGGCCCAGCCCATCGACAGATCGACGATGCGCATCCCCTTCAACGGGAGCCGCGAGCCGGAGACCGACGCGGTGGTCGTCTTCGGCGGGCGAGCCGCCGGCGCGACCGAGGAGAGTCGCGGTACCACGCCGCCCGGCTTCGGCGGTGTTGCTTTCATATGCAACGGCAGACGTGGCGCGGCGACGTCGCGCGCGCCGAAGCGGATCGAGGCGATGGCGCCGCGCGCGCGAAACACCGGCGAGTCGATCACCTCCGCCAAACGCGGCACCACCACGATCGGCAGGCGTGCGGCAAGTGCCGCCTCGAACCACTCGCGCGCCGGCCGCTCGCGCAGCTTCGGGATGAACCGCGCCTCCAGCGCGTCCTGGTCGGGGAACCGTTCGAGGCCGGTGGTGTATTCCGGGCGTACCAGATCATCGAGACCGAGCATGCGACAGAACCCGACCCATTGCGCCGGGGTCACCAAGGTCACGCCGAGCCATTCGTCCTTGGTCGGGTAGATGCCCACCGGGCAGGTCGGCGGAAAGCGATTGATGCCGGCGCGGGGAAAGCCGGCGCCGCGAAACCAGGAATCGGCGACTTGCAGGTCCATCAACGCGAGGCACGCCTCATGCACGCTCACCGTCATCCGCCGTCCGGCCCCGCCGGCTTCCCGGCCATGCAGTGCGGCCATCAATGCGATGAAAGCGGTGAGGCCGCCGATGATCGCCGCCTGGTAGTCGGGTGCGACCAGCGGATGCTCCGGCGGACCGACGAGCTTGACCATGCCGGCGAGCGCGCGACAGGTCGCATCGGTCGCGGCGAACTCGGCATAGGGCCCGGTGCGCCCGAACCAGCTCACATCCGCCACCACGAGCGATGGATCGGCACGCCGCGCCGCGTCGAAATCGAGCCCGAGAGCGGCGCACTCGCTCGGTGGCAGGGAGCAGACCAGCACATCCGCGCCGGCCAGCGCCGCGCGCAGCGCCGCGCGCGTGACTACGACGCTCGACTTGCCAAAGTTGAGATACCCGAACCAGGCGCTCTCGCCTTCGCCGTCACCCGTATCGATCCGCGGCGAGGCAAGCCGCGCCGGGTCGCCCGTCTCCGGCTCCAGCTTGATCACCTCGGCGCCGAAATCGGCAAGCAGGCGGGCGCAATACGCGGCGGCGGGGTGCGCGCCGATCTCGACGACGCGCAATGAAGACAGCGGCACGACACGACCTCCCGAGCAGACACGGGCCGCTGAGCAGGATATCCGTCGCGGGCATCGCTGGGTCACGGCTTAGAACGGGCACAGATATACGCTGAGCGCGGGGCGGAACCGCAACCCCGAGCAGCGCACGCTGCGGCATGAGCTTTCCGGGCGCCGCACCGGGACAATGGGGCGGTCGTCATTCCCCTGCGGATGCGAGATCACCACGGCATGTTGCGACTCGATCGCTCAGTCCTGCGCGGTCGGCCGAATGACGATGCTGCCGACGTCGACCTCGGGCGGCTGCTCCAGGGCGAAGAGAATGCCGCGTGCGATTGCGTCGGGTGGAATCGCGATTCCGGCCACCCGTGCGGCCATTGCTGCCTTGACGCTCTCGTCGGTCATCGAGCTACCGAAATCAGTGCCGATCATGCCCGGCGAAACCTCGGTCACACGAAGGTTCGACCCCGCCTCTTGCCGCAACGCCTCGGTCGCTGTCCTCACCGCGTTCTTCGTCGCGGCGTAAACGCCCATCGTCGGCAGGATCTTGAGGCCCGCCGTAGAAACTACGTTGATGACGTGGCCGTGGGCCTGCCGGGCAAAGACTGGCAACGCGGCGGCGATGCCGTAGAGGGTACCACGCAGGTTGACGTCGATCATCGCGTCCCAGTCCTCGACCCGCAGCGCGTCAAAGCGGGAAATCGGGCCGATCCCGGCGTTGTTGACGATTGCATCGAGCCGCCCGAAACGTGCAGTCGCATGGGCGACCAGCGCTTCGAGATCAGCGCGTCGCGTAACATCGGTGACATGATAGCTCGCTTGGCCGCCGGCTTCGACAAGGTCCGCCACCAGCGCCGCAAGCAATGCTTCGCGTCGGGCGCCGAGCACCACGGCGTGGCCGCGCTCGGCGAGCAATTGCGCGGTCGCCCGCCCGATGCCACTGCTCGCCCCGGTGATTGCAACCACCTTTGTATCGTCCATGCCGCCTCTCCTTCCCGAACGGACGTAGGTGCCGGTCAGAAGATGGTCTATACTCGACAAGTCGTGAGTTTGTCGCGACCGTCCAGACCCGCCCTTGATCCGCTGTCCGATCTGCTTTCCGTGCGGAATGCGCGCGCCACCCGCCCGGCGAGGCTCGAAGCGTCGGGCATGTCGCAGAGTGCGTTTGGTCATGCCTTTCGCGCGCATTCGACGTGACATCCGGCGGTTCTTACACCTGCGACGTTGGCGTAGAACAGTGGGCGGAAGTTTTTCCTGGCGATGGAGTGGCCCCATCTCGACGCTATCGGCGGGTTCGTGCCACATCAGTGCCAGAGCCCGCGTGCAACGCCACGCGGGCCCGTGGAACCGCAACCAAGGAAGACCCATGATCCGGCTTCTCGCTGCCGCCTTCTGCCTCGTCACCCTCTCCGTCGCTGCCCAGGCGCAACAAGCCGGCCCAGCGCCGGGCGAGCCGATCAAGCTGGGCTTGATCCTCGACATGGGTGGCGTCTACGCCGACGTGACCGGCCCCGGCAGCGAGACCGCCGCGCGCATGGCGATCGCGGATTTCGGCGGCAAGCTGCTCGGCCACCCGATCGAGCTGCTCGTCGCCGATCACCAGAACAAGCCCGACATCGCCGCCGCGATCGCCACCCGCTGGTACGATGCCGAGGGCGTCACCGCGATCCTCGACGTCGCCGCGTCCTCCCCCGCGCTGGCGGTGATGAACATCGCTAATCAACGGCACAAATTCGTCATGCTGAGCGGCCCGGGCGCGCTGGCGATCACCAACGCCAACTGCATCGCCACCGCCGTGCATTACACCTACAACACGTATGGCAACGCGCACACCGTCGGACGGGCGATCCTGCAGCAGGGCGGCAAGACATGGTTCTTCATCACCGCCGACTACACGTTCGGCCACGCGCTCGAGCACGACACCGCCGTGGTCATCGAGGCGGGTGGCGGCAAGGTGCTCGGCGACGCCAAGGCGCCGCTCGACACCGCAGACTTCTCGACCATGCTGCTTACTGCCCAGGCATCCGGCGCCGAGGTCATCGGGCTCGCCAATGGCGGCGGTGACCTGGTCAACGCCGTCAAACAGGCATCCGAATTTGGTATCAGCCGGGGCAAGCAGCGCGTCGCCATGCTTGGTGCCAACATCAACGACGTTCACGGCATGGGGCTGCCGATCGCGCAGAACCTGCTGGCCGGTTCTGCCTTCTACTGGAACACCGACGCCGACACGCGCGCCTGGTCCCGGCGCTTCTACGCCAAGATGAGCAAGATGCCGAACCAGTTGCAGGCCGGGCTCGCCTCGGGGGTGACGCATTACCTCCAGGCGGTGACCGCCGCCGGGACGACCGACGCGGGCAAGGTGATGCAGAAGATGCGCGAGACGCCGGTGAACGACTTCTTCGCCAAGAACGGCCACATCCGCGCCGACGGGATGATGGTCCACGACATGTATCTCTTTCAGGTCAAGACACCGGCCGAGTCCAAGGAACCGTGGGATTACTACAAGCTGGTCGCCACGGTTCCGGGAGACCAGGCTTTCCAGCCGCTATCCGAATCCAAATGTCCGCTGGTGAAGCACTGAGCCGCGCATCGGTGCCGGGCCGGCCCAGGGGTGACCGCCGCCCCGCGATGCCATAGGCTGCCCCCGTCAACGGGATTTTGGGGAGGATCAACCAATGGCCAAGGCACCCACGTCGGAAGCGCGCGACAAGGTTCGCGACACGGTTCCCAAGCTGATCGACGCCACTGAGAAATGGCTTTTTGGCGATATCTGGGAGCGGCCGGAGCTGTCGAAGCGCGATCGCAGCCTGGTCACCTGCGCCGTGCTGGTGGCGACCTATCGCCCCGAACAGCTGAAGGGCCACCTCGGACGCGCGTTGCATAACGGGCTGACCAAGCAGGAACTGGCCGAGATGATCACGCATGTCGCGTTCTACGCCGGCTGGCCGGCGGCGATGAGTGCGGCGAACATCGCCAAGAGCGTGTTCGAGGAAAGCGAGTGACCTAGCCATGAGCGACACGGCGCAACCCGGCATGAAGGTCGGGTTCATTGGCCTGGGCACGATGGGTGCCCACATGGCCGCCAACCTGCAGAAATCCGGTTTCAGCCTGGTCGTGCATGACATCAGGCGCGCGGCGGCGGAGCGGCATCTCGCCGCCGGCGCCACCTGGGCCGACTCGCCGCGCGCGTTGGCCGAGCAGGTGGACGTGGTGTTCACCTCGCTGCCCGGCCCGGTCGAGGTCGAAGCCGTGGCGCTTGGCCCCGACGGCCTCCTTGAAGGCCTCAAGACCGGCGGCGCTTATTTCGATCTGTCGACCAACTCGCCAACCGTGGTGCGACGGCTCAACGAGGTGTTCGGCAAGGAGAACAAATACCTGCTCGACGCGCCGGTGAGCGGTGGGCCAACCGGCGCCGAGAGCGGCAAGATGGCGATCTGGGTCGGCGGCGACGAGCAGATGTTCCAGCGCTACAAGACGGTGCTCGACGGTTTCAGCGATCAGGCGCGCTACATCGGCCCGATCGGTGCTGGCTCGATCGCCAAGCTGGTGCACAACATGGCCGGCTACGCGGTGCAGACCGCGTTGGCGGAAGTGTTCACCATGGGGGTGAAAGCCGGGCTGGAACCGGGCGCGCTGTTCGAGGCGGTGCGGCAGGGCGCGCTCGGGCGAAAGCGGTTGTTCGACCGGCTCGGCGACCAGTTTCTCTCCGGCGAGTACGATCCGCCGCAATTCGCGCTAAAACTCGCGCACAAGGACGTCACTCTCGCGACCGCTCTGGCGCGCGAATACAAGGTGCCGATGAAGATCGCCGAGATGGCGATGGCCGACATGACCGAGGCGCTCAACCGTGGTTGGGCGGATCGTGATTCGCGCTCGTCCATGTTGCTGCAACAGGAGCGCGCCGGCGTGTCGATCAAGGTGCCAAGGGACCGCCTGAAGGATATTGTTTCCCGGGACTGACGCCCCGTCAGCCCACGTGACACCAAGGAGCGCTCGCATGCTCGACCTGCATTTCTGGCCGACGCCGAACGGCAAGAAAGTGACCATCCTGCTGGAGGAATGCGGCCTAGAATACAGGGTGGTGCCGTGCAACATCGGTCGCGGCGATCAGTTCACCGACGAGTTCCTGCGGCTCAATCCGAACCATCGAATGCCGGTGCTGGTCGACCGTGACCCGGCCGGCGGTGGCGCGCCTATCAGCGTCTTCGAGTCCGGCGCGATCATGCTGTACCTCGCCGAGAAGCAGGGAAAATTCCTGCCGAAGGACGTGCGCGGCAAGACCGAAGTGACGCAGTGGGTGATCTGGCAGATGGCCAACCAGGGACCCAAGCTCGGCGAATGCGGCCATTTCCGCCGGCTCGGCGACAAGCAGGGCGACCAGTCCTACGCGGTGCGACGCTTCACCGATGAAGCCAATCGGTTGTACGGCGTGATGAACAACCGCCTGTACGATCGGCGCTATCTCGCCGGCGATGATTACACCATTGCCGACATGATCTCGTATCCGTGGGCGGTGAACTGGAAGGCGCAAGGCCAGGACATCGGCGAGTTCAAGTATTTCGCGCGCTGGCTGGAGGAGATCGGCGCGCGGCCGGCGGTGCAGCGCGGCATGGCGGTCGGCGCCGAGCTCTCCGAGGATCCGTCGAAGCTGCCGCAAGAGGAGCAGGATCGGCGCGCCAAGATGCTGTACAACCAACGCGCCCGCCCCGCCCCCTGACGCGACGGGCGATGCCCGTCCGGAATGATCCGCATCACCGACCGCATCAGCCTCGACGAGCGGGAGATCGGCGAGACGTTCATCCGTGCCTCCGGCCCAGGCGGGCAGAACGTCAACAAGGTCGCGACGGCGGTGCAACTCCGCTTCGACGTGCGCAACTCCTCGTCATTGCCCGACGCGGTCAAACTGCGGCTGACGCGCCTCGCCGGTCGACGCATGACGGAGGATGGCGTGCTGGTGCTCACCGCGCGACAGCACCGCACGCAGGAGCGCAACCGGCAAGCTGTGTTGGAGGCGCTGTCGCAGTTGATCCGCCAAGCCGAACCGGCGCCGGTCCGTCGCAGACCGACCAAGCCCACCTATTCCTCGCGGCTTCGTCGCCTCGAAGACAAAGGCAAGCGAGGCGATATCAAGCGCCAGCGCGGCAGCCCGTCGCGCGAAGAATGATGGCTCAGCCGATCTTGGTCATCTCGGCGATGTCCAGCTTGGCGTGCGGGCCGATCGCCGCCGCCAACTTCTGGAAATGCGGCGTCTGCATGTGCGCGTCGAGTGACGCCTTGTCGCGCCAGCGCTCGATCATCACGAACCGGTTCGGATCAACGGAGGATATGTGCAACTCGTAGAGCTCGCACGCGGCCTCTTCGCGCGTCGGCTGCAATATCTGCATCAGCTCGGAACGGACCATGTCGGTTTGCCCGTCACGCGCTGTGATCGTGGCGACCACTACAACCGCAGCCATGAGGCAACTCCCCGGTCAAGTCCCGTTTGATACGAATATGTACCGTGACACGGGCGGCCCGGCGCGTCAATGCATGGCCCGCGCACGCGAATTCTCGTCACAGATAGGAAACTTTGCCCGGTCGCGACGCGATAACGCCGAGCCTCCTTGCGCAGGACCGTCGTGCACCCTTCCGCCGTCATCGCCGTCCCGGCCCACAACGAAGCCGAGCGCCTGCCCGCCTGTCTCGCCGCCCTGGCCGCGCAGCGCAACACGCCGCCGGCCGAGATCGTGGTGCTGCTGAACAACTGCGCCGACGGTTCCGCAGACGTCGTGCGCCGCTTCGCCGCCGGCGCGCCGATGCGCGTGCATCCCATCATCCGTCACCTGCCGCCGGCGCGCGCCTTCGCGGGCACCGCGCGCCGGCTGGCGATGGCGCACGCGGCGCGGATCGCCGGGCCGGAGGGGGTGCTGCTCACCACCGACGCCGATGCCGTGGCACCGCCCGACTGGCTCGCCGGCAATCTGCGCGCGATCGCCGCCGGCGCGGACGCGGTCGCCGGGCGGGCGGTCATCGACCCGCTCGAAGCCAAGCTGATCCCCGCGGCCTTGCACGAGGCGGACGCGCGCGAATGCGCCTATGGCGCGTTGCTCGACGAGATCGCGTCGTTGCTCGATCCCGATCCGGCCGATCCCTGGCCGCGCCACGACGAGCATAACGGCGCCAGCATCGCGGTTCGCGTCGCGACATGGGCACGGGTCGGCGGCATCCCGGCGAAACGGCTGGGTGAGGACCGGGCGTTCCTTGCCGCCTTGCGACACGCCGACGCGCGCCTGCGTCACGCGCCGGAGGTCTGGGTCACGGTCTCCGGCCGAACCGAGGGCCGCGCCAAGGGCGGCATGGCGGATACCATGCTGCGGCGCATGTCGGCCGCCGACGTCATGCTGGACGACCGGCTGGAAGGCGCGCGCGAGGCGGCACGCCGCGCCCGACTACGCCGCAGCGCCCGCCTGGTCCGCGACGGCACCGGCGATCTCGGCGAGCTGGCGGCGTCCCTCGCCTGCCCGGCCGCGACGGTCGCGAACTGGCTCGCGGGACCATTCGGCGCCGCTTGGGAAGCGATCGAGGCCGCGAGCCCGGCGCTGCGCCGGCGACGGCTGCCGGTGGCGGAACTCGAAATGCAGACGCGCAGCGCACGGCGCATCCGCGATGGGCTGCTCAAGCCGCTTCGAGACGATCCAGCCGATATTCCGCTCGCCTCGCCTGCATGACCGGACGCAGCCGGCCCGCGGTTGCCGCAATGAAGCGCTCGGCCGCCTCGTCGCCCGAGCAGGGGTAGTCGGTCGGGCCGGTCCAATGCACCAACAGCACGGTACCGCCGGGCTGGAACGCCGCCAGGGCGAGCGAGGCGGCGCGATCGATCTCGGTAGGGTCGAGGTAATACAGCACCTCGGAAAACACGATCAGATCAAACGTCTCGCCGTTCGGCCAAGCGTCCGGCACCCGCATATTGGCGAAACGCACGCCCGGGTTGGCGGCGCGAGCTTGCGCCAGGGCGGTGTCAGAGACGTCCACCGCGAGCAGCCGGTCGCAACGCTGGACCAGCCGGGCGGTGAACACGCCGATCGAGCAGCCGATCTCGAAGCCGCAAGCGAAGCGCCGATCGCCGAGGGCGGCGAGGGTATCGTCGTACTTGGCGCGCTCGTAGTCGCTGGTCGCGAAGCGCCACGGATCGGGGTCGCGCGTGTATTCGGCTTCAAACCAGTCGGGCGGAATGCTGGCGCGGCGTTCGTTCATGGCGTTTGGCTCGGCAGGTCGTGCGCCAGGAAAAAGCCAGCCGCCTCGTCGAGCACCTCGTCGAGGGCTGGCTGGCGCAGGTAGGTGGCCAGGTCGCGCGAGAGGCGCTCGATCGCGTGCGGGCGGACCAGGCCGGCGAGCCCGGCGCTGCGCTGGGCGAGGCGGATCGCGTCGAATGCGGCGGCCTCAGTGGCGATGCGCGCCAGCTTCACCAGATTGGCGGCCGCCTCGCCGGGGTTTTCCGCTTCAGCCGGGCCGCAGCAACGCGCGACCCAGAGGGCAGCGGTCTCGCGCGCGACCAGCATTTTCCCAAAGCGCGCGCGCTGATGCGGCGAGCCGGTGCGGTTTCGGACAACCAGATCGTCGCGCAGCGCCTCGGCCAGTGCGTCGAGGCCACCCAGGATTACCGCCAAGGTGCGCCACGCCGAGAGCGAGATCTCAGGCTGGCGCATGTAGTCGCCGGGCACGCCGATCAACGCCTCGGCGGGTGCCGCGACGCCGTCGAGCCGCAACGGCGCGGTGGCAGTGCCGTGCAGGCCGTGCAGATCAAGAAACGGCCCGTCCGGCGTCGCCGGTGGGTCGGCAACGTACACGAGTTGCTCGCCGCCATCCGGCAGCGTGGCGGTGACCACCGCGCGCGCCACCAGACCCACGCCCGAGCCGGTGGTCTTGCGCCCAGCGAGTTCGCCGTCGCGCAAGCGCACCGGCGCATCCGGCGCCTCGGCCGCCCAGATGGCGAACAGATGGCCCGCCCGTGCATCGTCGGCGGCGCGGAGGATCTGCGCCCCGGTGCCATAGCGCGCGATCAGGCGGATCGCGTTGACATGGCCCTCATACAGCCGCCCGAGCGGCAGGCTCGTGTGGCCGATGCGGCGGAGTTCAGCCAGGATCGCTTTCGCCTCCCCGGGCTCGGTGCCCCAACCCCGGCCGCCAAACGCGCGCGGCAGCGGTGCGAGCAACGCGCCCGCGCGGCGGAGTTCATCGAGCAAGCCGGAGATGTCCATCTCTCCACGCGAACGACGCGCGGGCATCGCGGGTTGCGTGCGCTCGATAGCAGCCGCGCGCCGGGTAAGCCCCCTGAGCCACAACGCAGCATGGTGAACATTGGTGAAGCCGATAACCACATCCCGAACCGCTCCTTCGGCGGAAGGCCGCGGCCCGACGTCTCGCACCGAGCGGCAGGAGGCTGGAAGACGCTGGCCATGTGCTGTCCTTGCGGGCACGGTCGAGACGTCGACGCGGCCGGATAGCGGCGCCGCGGCCACGTCGCAAGGCACCGCGTTCGCTGCCGTGGAGTGTGCAATGTCTGCAAGCAAACGTATCGACTATGAGGTGAACGACCGGGTGGCGGTCATCGCGCTGCACCGTGCCCCCGTCAATGCCATCGACCATCCCATGATCGACGCGATCCACGCAGCACTGCGGAGCGCCGAAGCAGATGCCGGCGTTCGTGCCGTGATCCTCACCAGCGCGTTGCCGAACATGTTCTGTGGCGGCATGGACCTACGCATGATCGCCCAGGGTGATGCGCAGGATCTGCGAGCCTTCGTCCACAAGTTCTACATCGAGACGATGAACATCCAGTACGTCATGACCAAGCCGACCATTGTTGCGGTCAATGGTCCGGCACGCGGCGCGGGCATGACCCTTTCGATCACCAGCGACGTGATCCTGGCCGCCGATGACATCGACCTCGGCTACCCGGAGATCGACGTGGGCGTTATCCCGGCGATCCACTACGTGCATCTGCCGCGTCAGATCAGCCGACACAAGGCGTTCGAGCTGCTGTTCGGCGGCAAGCCGATTTCCGCCCGGGAAGCGGCATCGCTCGGCATTATCAACCACGCGGTACCGCGTGACGAACTCATGGCGCGGGCGTTCGCCTTGGCGCGGCAGTTCGCTGCCAAGTCACCGACCATCATGGCCCTCGGTCGGCAATCCTTCATGCGCGCCAACGATCTCGACTACCGGCGCAACGTGGAAAACCAGATCGAGACCTTGTGCAATATCTTCAACACGCCTGACGGACGTGAAGGGCTTCGCGCGTTTCTGGAGAAGCGCAAGCCGAGCTGGGCGTGAGGGCGAACGGGCGCTATGGTCCGCTGCAAGCGGGCGCGGGCAGATCGTGTCCGACCGTCGCGGGGGACGCGCCGTTGCGCACGCAAATCGCCGAACGGCTGGGCTGCGAGGTGCCGATCTTCGCCTTCTCGCATTGTCGTGACGTGGTGGTCGAGGTCACCAAGGCCGGCGGCTTCGGCGTGCTCGGCGCCGGCACGTTCTCGCCGGAGCAGCTTCAGACCGAGCTCGCCTGGATCGACGCGCATGTCGGCGACCGGCCGTACGGCGTCGACGTCATCATCCCGACGCGTTACGACCGCGAAGCGGAAGCCTCCTCGGGTGATCCCGCCCACCTGATACCCGAGGCGCATCGTGCCTTCATGGCGCGCCTGCTCGAAGCCGAGGGCGTTCCGGAATTGCCGCCCGACGAAGCCGCGCGCGTTCACAAGGAGGTCGTCGAGGGGCGCGGCGCCATGACGCCGGAGGGCGCGCGGCGGCTGGTGCGCGTCGCGCTTTGCCATTCCCGGGTGAAGCTGCTGGTGAGTGCGCTCGGCGCGCCGCCCGAGGACGTGGTGGCGGAACTGCGTCGGCGCGACATCCTGCTCGGCGCGCTCTGCGGCAAGGCGGCGCACGCCGCGCGTCAGCTCAAGGCCGGCGTGCAGGTCGTGATCGCGCAGGGCACCGAGGCGGGCGGGCACACGGGCGAGATATCCACCCTCGTGCTGGTGCCGCAGGTGGTCGACATCTGCCCGCCGGAGGTGCCGGTGCTGGCCGCCGGCGGCATCGCGCGCGGCAGCCAGATCGCCGCCGCTTTGGCGCTCGGCGCGCAAGGCGTCTGGTGCGGCACGATCTGGCTCGGCACCCGCGAGAGCGAGCTAACCCCGTTCGAGAAGAACGTGCTGTTCGAGACGCGGACCGACGACGCCGTGCGCCGCCGGGTTCGCACCGGCAAGACGGTGCGGATGACCAGGAGCCGGCTGTCGGAAGCGTGGGAACAACCCGGCGCGCCCGACTACCTGCTGCCGCCGCTGCAGGGCATCCTCTACAACGAAGCGCATGCGCGCGTCGTGCGCGCCGGCCGGGCCGATCTGTGTTCCATCCCCGCCGGCCAGGTGGTGGGCACGATGACCGCCGAGACCTCGGTACGCGACATCATGTATCGTTTGCAATCGGAATATCTTGCCGCGACGGAGCGCCTCGCCGCGTTGACCACAGCATGATCCCGCGCACGCTGTTTTCCGCCGAGCACGCACTGTTCCGCGATCAGGTCCGGCGTTTCATCGCCGCCGAGATCACGCCCTGTCACGCCGACTGGGAGCAGGCCGGGATCGTGCCACGCTCGCTCTGGCACAAGGCGGGCGAGGCCGGGCTGCTTTGCACCGGCGTGCCCGAGGAATACGGCGGCGCGGGCGGCGATTTCCTGTTCGGCGCGATCATGATCGAGGAGATGGCGCGCGCCGGCGCCACGGGGCCGACCTTCTACCTGCATTCCGACATCGTCGCCCCCTATCTCGTGCATTACGGCACCGAGGAGCAGAAGCGTCGCTGGCTGCCACTGATGGCGACCGGGGAGGTGATTGTCGCGCTCGGGATGAGCGAGCCTTCGGGCGGCAGCGACGTGGCGGCGATGCGCACCAACGCGCGGCGTGACGGCGACGACTACGTGATCAACGGCCAGAAAGTGTTCATCACCGCCGGGTTCAACGCCGATCTTTTGCTGCTGGCCTGCAAGACCGATCCGAAAGCCGGGGCGCGCGGGGTCAGCCTCATCCTGGTGGAGACCGATCGGCCCGGTTTTCAGCGCGGCCGCATGCTGCATAAGATCGGCTGCAAGGCGCAGGATACCGCCGAGCTGTTCTTCTCCGATATGCGCGTGCCCGTCGCCAATCTGCTGGGCGAGGAAGGGCGCGGCTTCTATCTGTTGATGAAGGAGCTGTCGCAGGAACGCATGGTGCAGGCGATACGCGCCGTCGCTTCGTCGGAGGCGGCGCTGGAATGGACCATCGAATACACCACCCAGCGCGAGATGTTCGGCCAGACTCTAGCGGACTTTCAGAACACCCAGTTCAAGCTGGCCGAGATGAAGGCCGATCTGACCATGCAGCGCGTCTTCGTCGACCGGTGCATCGAGTTGCACCAACGCGACGAACTCGATTCGGTGGATGCGGCGATGGCCAAGCTGGTGAGCGCCGAGTTGCAAGGCAGGGTGATGGACCAGTGCCTGCAATTGTTCGGCGGTTGGGGTTACATGTGGGACTATCCGATCGCTCGCGCCTTTGCCGACGCGCGCATGGGGCGCATCGGTGGCGGCAGCGTCGAGACGATGAAACAGATCATCGCCCGCGCCATGTTGCCCGACAATCGCAAGAAGGCACGTTGAGCGGAAGCCGCCGCTGGCGGGCCGCAGGTGACGGCGAGGCTACATCTTCTTGCCGACCGTCCAGCCGCCATCGACGGTGAGGATCGCGCCGGTGATGAAGCCGTTCGCTTCGTCGGCCAGGAACAGGATGGCGTTGGCGACTTCGCGCGGCTCCGCCCAGCGGCCCAGCGCGTGAATGTCTCGGATCGCTTGCGCGTAATCCGGGTCCTGGAAGTAGCGCTCGGTGAGCGGCGTGCGCACCACGCCGGGAGCGACGGCGTTGACCCGCACGCCTTTCTCGCCGAGTTCCAGCGCCATCTCTCGGGTCAGGCCGACGACGCCGTGTTTGGAGGCGGTATACGCCGCCCGGTTCGGCGCCGCCATCAGTCCGAGCGTGGAGGCGAGATTGACGATCTGTCCGGCCTTGCCCTGCTGCACCAGCCGGCGCGCGAACGCCTGGCTCGGCAGGAAGGTGCCGGAGAGATTGACGTTGATGACCCGCTGCCATTCCGCGAATGAGAGGTCGAGCACGCTGACGATCTCCCGCACGCCGGCCGAGTTCACCAGCACGTCGACCCGGCCGAGCGCGGATTCCGCCGCGTCGACGAACTGGGACGCGGATGCCGGATCGGCGACATCGAGCTGGAAGGCGTGCGCCTCGCCCTTGTTCCGGCGTATCTCGGCGGCGGTCGCTTGCGCGCGTTCGAGATCGAGATCGCCGACGGCGAGCCGCGCACCTTCTTCCGCGGCGGCATAGCAGACCTGCTGGCCGATGCCGCTGCCGCCGCCAGTGACCAGCACGCCTCGGTCCTGGAATCGCATGTCGTTCCTCCCTGCGGGCGCACGTTGCGCTCGGCCTTGCTCTCGACGGCTTTCCTCGCGGCCGGCAGCATGGCAACGTTGGTTGCCAACCATCAAGGGGAGATCGCGATGCAGATTGTCGACGCGCAGATCCACCTGTGGGGCAGCGGCCTGCCCAGCAATCTCTCGCACCGACAGGTGACGGCGTTCACCACCGAGGAAGCGATCGGCTTGATGGATGAAGCGGGCGTCGCCGCCGCGGTGATCCATCCACCGGGCTGGGACCCGGGATCGGACGACATGGCTTTCGCGGCGGTGCGGGACTATCCGGGACGCTTCGCGATCATGGGTTCGGTGCCGCTCGACCAGCCGGAATCGCGTTCGCGGATCGCCGGCTGGAGGGACCAGCCCGGCATGCTGGGCCTGCGTTACACGTTCCTGCACGAGCCCGCGCGGCAATGGCTGCATGACGGCACGCTCGACTGGCTATGGGCAGCCGCCGAGGAGGCCGGTGTTCCGATCGCTGCGCTGGCGACGGATTCGCTTGCGGACCTCGATCGGGTCGCCGAGCGCCATCCGGGATTGCGATTGACCATCGATCACCTCGGCGGAAGAGGCGGATTGACCACGCTGAAGGATGCCGAGGCGATGACCCACATCCCGCAGCTCCTGGCGCTGGCGAAACGTCCGAACGTGGCGGTCAAGGCCACCGGCACCCCGGGCTATTCCGCCGAAGCGTATCCATTTCCGAAGATGCAAACCTATTTGCGGCAGATCTACGATGCGTTCGGTCCGCAGCGGATGTTCTGGGGCACGGACATAACCAAGATGCCGTGTTCCTGGCGCCAGTGCGTGACGATGTTCACCGAGGAACTGCCGTGGCTGGACGATGCCGACAAGCGGCTCGTCATGGGAGACGCGCTGTGCGCCTGGTGGGGCTGGGATCGCACGCGCGCAACGGAGATGTCAGCATGAAGATCGGTGTTTTCGCAACGTTCATGTCACCGCTGGCGACACCACGGATGATCCGCGACTTCGCGCGGCGCGCTGAAAGCATTGGTCTTGAATCGATCTGGATCGGCGAGCACGTCGCGTTGTTCGACAAGAACACGTTCGGCTATCCAAGCTCGAAGGACGGGCGGATACCGGTGCCGGAGGGCGGCGGGATGCTGGATGTGACCGCCACATTCGGGTTCCTGGCGGCGGCAACGAAGAACGTGCGTTTCGGGACGGGTGTGGCCCTCGTGCCGCAGCGCAACCCCATCTACACGGCCAAGGAAGTCTGCACCTTGGACTGGCTGAGTGACGGCCGATTCGATTTCGGCATCGGTGTCGGCTGGAACAAGGAAGAGGTCGAGGCGTGCGGCTATGGCTGGGAGGATCGTGGCGCGCGTTGCGACGAGTTCCTCGAGGTTATGCGGCGACTCTGGACCGAGCCGGCGGTGGATTTTGCCGGCAAGTGGGTCCAGCTCGAAGGGTGCCGCGTCGATCCCAAGCCGATTCAGAAACCGCACGTGCCGATCATCGTCGGCGGCTATGCCGAGCCGGCATTGCGCCGCGCGGTACGCTTCGGCGCCGGCTGGTATGGCTTCAACCGCGACCCCGCCGGGACCAAGGAGATGCTGGATCGCCTCGATGCGGCATTCGCGAAAGCGGGCCGGACACGCGGCGATGATTTCGAGATCATCGTCACGCCGCCCATGTCAATGTCGACCGATGCGTTGGTGGAATACGCGGATCTCGGCGTAGATCGACTGGTGGTCAATCTCGGCAGTCAGCGTCCCGAGCGGGTCGACGCTCGCATGAGCGAGATCGAGGCGTTGGTGAAGCGTTCCGGCTAACGTCGCGGATGCAGCTAGCTGCTCAGCCGCTGCAACGCGGCCCGGATCAGTGGCATGCGATCGTTGCCGAAATACATGTCTTCGTTGTTGATGAAGAATGTGGGTGAACCGAACCCGCCGCGATCCATCACCTCCTGCGTGTTGTCGCGCAGTGCGTTCTTGGTCTCCGGCTTGTCGATCGCGGCGAAGAACGCGTCGGAGTCCACCCCCATCTGCCGGCAGATATCCGCCAGCACGGGCGCCTGAGAGATGTCGCGGTCGTCGCGCCAATACGCTTCGAACACGGCAGTCGCGAACGGCACCAGCTTGTCCTCCTGGTCCAGTGCTACGCAGCCGCGCATGGCCTTGACGCTATTCACCGGGAAGACGCTCGGCCGTATGATGGTGAGACCTGCAAGCCGGGCCCAATCCTGCTGGTCCTTCTTGCTGTAGGCTTGCTTCGCCGGGATCGGGGGTTTTTCGTAGATCGGATTGATCGCGTTGAAAATGCCGCCGACCAGGATCGGCCGCCAGACCATGTCCGCACCGAACTCGGCGGCGAGCGGTCGGATGTTATGGAATGCGAGATACGTCCAAGGGCTGGAGCAATCAAAGAACATTTCTATCCGGGCCATTCGCTCTATTCTCCTGCTGCCGCGCCGTGCTACCGGCGGTCTGTCCGAACGGGATGTTACCCGTTTCCTCATCGGTCGCGAGACTCTATTTTGGCCAGTCGACGCTATGGAGCGTTGCGGCAAAAGAACAAAGGTCGGTGCCGCTTCGCTGGAGCGGGCCGCCAAACAGGGGCGTCGGCATGAAGCGGTTTCTTCTCGCTATCCTCCTCGCACTCGCTGTCGCGGCACCCGCGCAGGCTGATGAGCTCATAGCCGTGAAAAGCAGTCGACCGGCGAAGGAAACACTCGACCAGTGGCAGAAACTGGTTACGGATGATGGTTTCTCTGTCGTCGCCCGGGTGCCACATTCCCAAGCCGCGAAGGGTGTTGGACTGGCGCTGCGGCCGACGGAGCTGATGATCTTCGGCAAGCCGCAGGGCGGCACGCCAATCATGGTGTGCAACCAGCGCGCCGGGATCGACTTGCCGCTGAGGGCGCTGGCCTGGCAGGACGAAGCCGGCCAGGTGTGGCTGGCGATGGTCGACCCGCAGGTGTTGAAGACGCGCTACGCCCTGTCTTCGGCATGCGACCCGGCGATCGCGGCGATAGGACGCCAAGGTCAGGAGATTCCTGGCCGAGGCAACCGCGCCATGAGGCGGGGCAGCGGTCGTCGTATCGGGTGAGCATGAACACGAGCTATCAGTTCGGCATCGAGGAAGAGTTCTTCCTGGCGGACGCGATCACGCGGGGCACGCCGCGGCGAACGGTAAAAGCCTTTCACGACACCGTACGCGCGGAGTTGCCGCACGTCGATCGCGAGCTGATGCAGTCGCAGGTGGAGATCGCGTCACCACCGTCCACCAGTTTCGCGGAGACGCGCGCGAAACTCGCGGGATTGCGCGCCCAACTCGGCGAAATCGGGCGCGCGCACAAGATCCTGCTTTTGGCGGCCGGCACCCACCCGCTCGCCCGTTGGGACCGGCAAAGCCAGACCAGGAAGGACCGCTACGACATTCTGATGCAGGACATGCAGATCCTGGCTCGGCGCAATCTCGTTTGCGGGATGCATGTCCACGTCGAGGTGCCTCGCCCCGACGATCGGGTGGATCTAATGAACCGGCTGCTGCCTTACATGCCGGTGCTGCTCGCCTTGTCCGCCTCTTCGCCGTTCTGGCAAGGGCGGGCCACGGGGTTGGCTGCCTATCGCCTGTCCGTGTGGGGCGAGATGCCCCGCACCGGCTTGCCGAACCTGTTCCGGGACACGGCGGACTACGATCGCTACGTCGCGACCATGATCCGCTCGGAGGCAATCGCCGACGCAAGCTTCCTGTGGTGGACGATACGCCCATCCATTCGTTATCCGACCCTGGAACTGCGTGTGGCCGACAGTTGCACGCGCCTTGAGGACACGCTCGCGATCGCGGCGCTATACCGATGCCTGGTTCGGTTCGCGGTTCGCCGGCCGGAGCTCAACCGCGGGCTGACCGGCGCCTCGCGGGCCATCGTCTCGGAGAACCTGTGGCGTGCCCAGCGTGACGGGGTGCGCGCCAGCTTTCTCAACGAAACAAGCGGCGATGCCGAATCGTTCGCGGCGTATCTCGAGGCGTTGCTGGCACAGATTGCGGAGGATGCGGACGCGCTCGACTGCCGATCCGAGATCGCGATGACGCGCAAGATCGTTTCGTCAGGAACCAGTGCCGATCGCCAGCTTGACATTCTGGGAGAAGCGCGCGCAGGGCTGGACGACCCAAGGCAAGTGCTCGCCGCGGTCGTCGATTGGATCGCCGACACGACCGCCGGGGCCAGCCCGCGATCGTCGGCCTAGCATCTTGTCGCCTACCCTGTTTGGCTGTTCTGACTTCTTGCTTCGTTCGCGGCCTACGCGATCCCACCCGCCGCCGAGGCTCGCGGTTCGCAGGATGACGAATCCCAGCAGCCCTGACGCCACCGAACCGACAATGACGCCGAGCTTGACCGCCTCGATCTGCGATGCGGCATTGAAGGCCAGCGAGCCGATGAACAAGCTCATCGTGAAGCCGATTCCGGTGAGGCAAGCCAGCCCGTACAGCTTCACCCAGGACACCCCGGCGGGCCGTGTCGCCACGCCGAGACCGATCGCGGCGGTCATGCTGCCGAACACGCCGACCTGCTTGCCAACGAACAGGCCGAGCGCGATCCCGAGCGGCAGTGGCGCCAACAGATCGCTCACGTCGAAGCCCGCGAACGACACGCCGGCATTGGCGAAAGCGAAGACTGGCAGAATGAGAAATGCCACCCACGGATGCAGCATGTATTCGAGCTGCTTGAGTGGCGAGGTGCCGTCGCGCGCGATCATCGGGACAGCGAGCGCGGCTACCACGCCCGCCAGGGTGGCGTGGACGCCAGACTTGAGAACGCAGACCCACAGCAGAATGCCGAGCACGACATAGGGTAGCAGCCGGGTCACGCCGAACAGGTTCAGCGCCAGCAAGCCGATGCCCGCGACAGCGGCCAGGCCAAGCGCCAACATCGAGACATCGGCGGTGAAAAACACGCCGATGATGGCGATCGCGCCGATATCGTCGATGATCGCGAGCGCGAGAAGCAGGATCTTGAGCGCTGGTGGTGCGCGCGTGCCGAGCAGTGCCAGGACACCGAGCGCGAATGCGATATCGGTGGCGGCGGGAATCGCCCAGCCGGAGAGGTTGGGCGCCGCGCTCCAGTTGATGGCGACGAAGACGCAAGCCGGCACCGCCATGCCGCCAATCGCCGCGATCGCCGGCAGCGCCGCCTTATCGACGGATGACAGCTCGCCCTGGAGGATCTCGCGTTTCACCTCCAATCCGATCAGGAAGAAGAAGACCGTCATCAGCCCGTCGTTGATCCAGAGCAGGAGCGGCTTGGCGATCTCGAGGCCGCCGACGCGCAACTCGACCGGGGTCTGCACAAGGCCGTTGTAGGCGGCGGCCAGCGGAGAGTTGGTCGCAATCAGCGCCACGACCGCCGCGCCGAACAGCAGAAACCCGGCGGTCGTCTCCCGCTTCAGGAACTCCTCGATCGCGCGGTAGACCTCCGGCAAAGGCATCCGCCGCCGGGGGTGAACCGAAAACTGCAACCCCTTCTTCCTTCAGGCGTCGAAGCTGCGTTCGAGTTCGGCCAACACCGACTGTTCCGCGTCCGACACTTTGCGCCCAAGCCCGAGGAACCCGCCCGTCGCCGCCGCGACCGCGCGGGCCCGGTTCAGCGTTTCGGTCTTGAGCGTGTCCCGCGCCGCCGCGTCCAGCGTTGGCGCCAATGCCGCGACGTAGTCTTTCCACGACGCGAGCAGTGTCGCCGGCGGGTGTTTGGTGAGCCAGCTCTCCAGCAGCTGGTGGCCGGGGGCGTCCCGAGCCAGACCCATCTGTTCGGCGCCGGACAGCACGGCCGCGCGTTCCTTGTCGTCGATCTCGCCGTCAGCCCAGGCAACCAGCACCATCGGGGTGAGCGAAAAGGCGGCCAGGGTCTCGCCGGAAATGCCGAGTGCGGCAAGCCGGTCCAGCACGCCCGTATCGCTGATCCCCGAGGCGGCGGCGAGAGTGTCCCGGCTGGCTTGCGCCTCGTCGGCCTCCCGCAGCTTCCGACGCACCCGCGCGTCCTGCTCGGCAAAGAATGCCTCCTCGAGGCCCTTCTTGCGGCTACCCAGGAAATTGTTCGACATCTTGAACCTCCGGCTCGGGTTTCATTGGTCACGTGGTTGGCGCGAACGCATCGGAGGGCCGGCGTCCCAGTCGGAGGGGCCCGGGTCGTGTCGCTTTGAAGGTCGGGGTCGTCGGCCGGCGTTTCAAGGCAGGCATCCGGCCGTGCCGTGCGACTCCGCTAGACGTGCCGCGTCGGGTTCAGCCCGCGTGGCATCAGCAGCGCCAGGCCCAGCGCGATCACCGCGAAGCCGAGCGCCAGCAGGTAGGCATTGTGCAACGCGTCCGACACCAGCGCGGTCAGGCGCCCGATCTCGGCCGGATCGAGCGCCAAGCGCAGCGCCGGATCGAGCAGGCGGTCGACCAGGTGGGTCGCGCCGGGGTCGCGCGCCAGCAACGTCGCGTTGATCACCGCGCCGCAGCCGGCCGCCCCCAGCGACTGGCCGATGAAACGCAGGAACATGGTCGAGGACGTGGCCGCGCCGCGCTGCCGCCACGGCACCGACGCCTGGATCGACACGATGAAGGTGGTGCTGCACAGCCCCATGCCGATGCCGATCACCAGCGAGCCCGCACCGGCAAAAACCACCCCGCGCTCCGGCGTCAGCGCGGTCAGCACGGCGCAGCCCGTCACCAGTGCCACGCCCCCGAGGATTGCGGTCAGCCGGTAGCTGGAACGCAGCATGATACGCGCGCCGACGATGCTGGCGAGCGCCCAGCTCACCGACATCGCACCCAGCACCAGGCCGCCGGCAATTGGGCTGCGACCCATCGCCCCCTGCACGTAGGCCGGCAAAAACGCGCTCACCCCCATCATCAGCGCGCCCGACGCCCAGTTGCCGAGGCTGCCCAGCACGATGATCCGGTTGCGCCACAATTCGAGCGGCAGCATCGGCTCGGGGATGCGCGCCTCGTGCAGCCCCAGCGCCACCAACCCGATCACGCCCACGCCGATGAGCGCCATCCACGCCGGACGGGGCAGCGCGCTCGCTTGCACCAGCACCAGCAGCAGTGCCGCGACCGAGACCAGGAGCAGCAGCGAGCCGAGCCAGTCGATCCGGTGCTGCCGACGCTCCACCGTCTCGCGCAGGAACGTCGCGATCATCGCTACCGCTGCGAGGCCGATCGGCAGGTTGACCCAAAACACCACCGGCCAGCTCACCTGCTCGATCAGAAAGGCGCCGAGCGAGGGGCCGACCACGGCAGAGACACCGAACACGCTAGACACCAGGCCCTGGATCTTGCCGCGCTCGGTCGGCGTGTAGATGTCGCCCAGGATGGTCGCCGCGATCGGCTGGATCGCGCCGGCGCCCAACCCCTGCAAGGCGCGAAACGCGATCAACGGCACCATGCCCCAGGCGAAGCCGCACAGGGTCGAGCCGAGCAGGAACAGCCCGGCACCCGCGAAGAACACCGGCTTGCGGCCGTAGAGGTCGGCGAGCCGGCCATAGACCGGGATGCTCACCGCCTGGGTCAGCAGGTAGACGGTGAACACCCAGCTGAACAGGCTGAAGCCGCCGAGATCGGCGACGATCGTCGGCATCGCGGTGGCGATGATCGTGCTCTCGATCGCCGCCATGAAGGTGGCGATCAAGCAGGCGGCGAGGATCAGCGGGCGGCGCATCCCCTCACCCCAACTTTGATCCGCTTCGCGGCTCAAGCCCGCAAGGGGAGAGGGAGAAGATAGCCCCCTCGCCTTGTGGGAGGGGGTTGGGGGAGGCGAAATGCGAGGGATCAGTTCGCGCGCGTCGGGATCTGGTTGAACGGGATGCCCTTGTCGGCGCGGATGTCGGCCGGCAGCCCGAGCACCCGCTCGGCGATGATGTTGCGCAAGATCTCGTCCGTGCCGCCCTCGATCCGCACCGCCGGCGAGCGCAGCAAGATGGCCTGGAACCGCGCCGCCGCGTCGACCTGCGCCGCATCGGTCAGAATGCCGCCCTCACCCTGCAAGTCGAGCGCGAACATCGCGATCTCCTGCAGCATCGAGCCCGACACCAGCTTGCCGATCGAGTTCTCCGGCCCCGGCGTCTCGCCCTTGGAGAGCGAGCTGATCGCCCGGTAGGAGGTGTATTTCAGCCCGCTCGCCCGCGCCGCCCATTGCGCGACCTTGGAACGCACCGCCGGGTTGTCGAGCGCCGGGCCGTCCTGAAGGGAGAGGCCCGCCAGATACTCGAACAGCTCGGGAAAGCCGGTTACCGCGCGGGCGCCGATCGAGGCGCGCTCGTTCATCAAGGTGGTGAGCGAGACCTTCCAGCCGCCGCCGACCGGGCCGAGCCGCTGGCTGTCGGGGATGCGCACGTCCGTGAAGAAAACCTCGTTGAAGTCCGACTGGCCATTGGCCTGCTTGATCGGCCTGATCTCGATCCCCGGTGATTTCATGTCGAGAAAGAACATGGTCAGCCCGGCGTGCTTCGGCACCGTGGGATCGGTGCGCAGGATCAGCAGCCCCCAATCGGCCAGATGCGCCACGCTGGTCCAGATTTTTTGGCCGTTGACAACCCACTCGTCGCCGTCGCGCTCGGCCCTGGTGCGCAGCCCGGCTACGTCCGAGCCGCCCGAGGGCTCGGAAAACAGCTGGCACCAGTTCTCCTCACCGGCGGCGAGCTTGGGCAGGCGCTCGCGCTTCTGCTCCTCGGTGGCGAACGCCATCATCGTCGGGCCGCACATGCCGTGGCCGATGCCGAACAGGGCGGAGAGCTTGCCGTAGAGCCCCTCCTCCTGCTGGAAGATCACCCGCTCGATCGGCGTGGCACCCCGGCCGCCATACTCGGTCGGCCAGTGCAGCACCGCCCAGTCGGCGTCGGCCTTCTTCTTCTGCCAGGCGCGCGAGGCATCAACCGCATCGACGCTTTTCAGCTGCAGCCGGCCGAACGGCGCTTCCTCCAGCTCGCGTTTCAGCTCGTGCGGTGCGTTGGCGTCGAGCCATTCGCGCGCGGTGCGGCGGAACTCGGCTTCTTGCGGCGTGTCGTCGAAGTTCATCGTGGCAAGCTCCCGTTCAGGCGGCGTTCTTGCGGCGCAGGCGTTCGACCAGCTTGTCTTCCCAGGTGGAGAGACTGCCCAGCGACAACGCCAGCAGGTTAGACCGCCGGTAGTACAGATGGCAGTCGAACTGCCAGGTGAAGCCCATCCCGCCGTGCACTTGTATGTTGTTCTTGGCGCAATGCTGGAACGCCTGCGTGGCGCTGACCCGCGCGGTTGCCGCCGCTTCCGCAAGCTCCCCCGCGTCGGTGGAGAGCGCCCAAGCGGCCCAATAGGCGTTCGAACGCGCCAAGGTGGCGGAGACGTACATGTCGGCCAGCATGTGCTTGATCGCCTGGAACGAGCCGATCTGCCGACCGAAGGCGAACCGCTCCATCGCGTAGTCGCGCGCCATCTCGATCGCGCGGTCGGCGCCGCCGACCTGCTCGAACGCGGTCAGCACGGCGGCGCGGTCGAGCACGCTCTCGATGGTGCGCCATCCCTCCCCGGCGGCACCGAGCGGCTCGGCCGGCGCGCTCTCGAAGCGGAGCCGAGCATGGTCCCGCGTCGGGTCGAGCGTGCGCACGGTCTCGCGCTTGACCTCGGGGGCCTGGAGATCGACCAGGAACAGATCGACCGCATCGCCGGCGCGGGCGGCCACCACGGCGAAATCGGCGATGCTGCCATCCGGGACCGGCGTTTTCGTGCCGGTGAGCCCGCCGCTGGCGACGCTCGCCTCGATGCTGCGCGGCGTCACCGCCCCGGAGCGCTCGGCGAAGGCGAAGGTGCCGACCAGCTCGCCCGAGGCGAGCTTCGGCAGGTAGGCCCGCTTCTGCGCGTCGCTGCCGACGAGAAGCAGGAACTCGGCGGCGAGGTAGATCGAGGAGGAGAACGGCACCGGCGCCAGCGCCCGACCCAGCTCCTCGGCGACGACACACAATTCGAGGTGGCCGATGCCAAGCCCACCGTACTCCTCGGGGATCGCGGTGCCGAGGAAGCCGAGCTCGGCCATGCTGCTCCACAACGCGCGATCGGTCACCGCGTCACCGTCGAGCACCGTGCGCACCGCGGCGGGCGGGCACTTGTCGGTCAGCAAGCGACGCGCCTGCTCCTTGAGCTGCTTCTGATCGTCCGAGAAATCGAGATTCATGCCCCCCTCCGTCACGCTACCGATCGGGTGCGTCTCGCATCCCGCCGCGACCGGCGCAAGTCAGCGCGACAGCGGAGCCGTGCCGCCGCCGGCTTGCCGCTGGCGGCCATCCGGCCCACACTTCGCGCAACCGAGATTGCCGAGGGAGAACATCCATGGACCTCCGCCTGACACCGGAAGAACAAGCTTTTCGCGACGAGGTGCGCAGCTTCATCAGCGAGAACCTGCCAAAAGACATCAAGCAGCGGATGTATCTCGGCGACAAGGCGAGCAAGGAAGACATCGTCACCTGGCAGCGTATCCTCAACCAGAAGGGCTGGGCCCGATACAGCTGGCCCAAGGAGTACGGCGGCCCGGGCTGGACGCCGATCCAGAAGATGATCTTCCTCGAGGAGAACCTGCTCGCCCCGGCGCCCGAGCTGTCTAGCTTCAACATCACCATGCTCGGGCCGGTGCTGATCCAGTTCGGCACCGACGCGCAGCGCAAGAAGTTCCTCGATCGCGCCGCCAATCTCGACGATTGGTGGTGTCAGGGCTTCTCCGAGCCCGGCGCCGGTTCGGACCTCGCCTCGCTGCGCACCTCCGCCGTGCGCGACGGCGACCACTACGTGATCAACGGCTCGAAGATCTGGACCTCCACCGCGCACATCGCGGACTGGGTGTTTTTACTGGTGCGCACCAACCCGAACGCGCGCAAGCGGCAGGAAGGCATCTCGTTCGTCCTGCTCGACATGAAGACGCCGGGTGTCACGGTTCGGCCGATCATCTCGATTGACGGCGCGCACCATCTCAACGAGACGTTCTACGACGACGTCCGCGTGCCGGTGGAGAACCTGGTCTACGAGGAGAACAAGGGCTGGGACGTGGCCAAGTTCCTGCTCGGCAACGAACGGGTCGGCATCGCCCGGCTCGGCAAGTCCAAGGAGCGGCTGCGCTTCGCGGTCGAGCACGCCCAGGAGATGCGCTCGAACGGCAAGCCCCTGGTCGAGGACCCGGCGTTCCGCCAGCGCGTGGCCCAGCTCCAGGTCGACATCAAGGCACTGGAGATCACCCAGAACCGCGTCGTCTCCGCCGGCTCGAAGCGGCAGGACGGCAAGCCCGATCCGCTCTCCTCGGCGCTGAAGATCAAGGGCTCGGAGCTGCAACAGCTGACCACCGAGCTGGCGATGGATGTCGGCGGGCCGCTCGCCATGCCGTTCTGGACCAGAACCAGCGAAGTCGCGAGCAACGAGCCCGAGCTCGGGCCGGACTGGGCCTCCGAGGCAACCGCGGCGTACCTGTTCCTCCGCGCCGCCTCGATCTACGGCGGGTCGAACGAGATCCAGAAGAACATCCTGACGAAAGCGGTGCTGGGGCTGTAATGGATTTCGACCTGACCGAGGAGCAGCGGCTGCTGCAGGACAGCGTGACGCGGCTGCTCGCTGATCGCTACACGTTCGATGCCCGCAAGCGCTACCAGCAGGAATCCGAGGGCTGGAGCAGCGAGATCTGGTCGCAATACGCCGAGCTCGGCCTGCTCGGGCTGCCATTCCCGGAGAGTTTCGGCGGTTTTGGCGGCGGCCCGGTCGAGCTCATGCTGGTGATGCAGGCGCTCGGGCGTCATCTGGTGCTGGAGCCGTATCTCTCCACCGTCGTGCTGGGCGGCACCGCGATCCGGCTCGCCGGGTCGGAGGCGCACAAGGGCGACATCCTGCCGCAAGTGGCGGAGGGCAAGCTCAAGCTCGCCTTCGCGCATGGCGAGCGGCAGGCGCGCTACGACCTCTCCGACGTGATGACCACCGCCAAGCAGGCCGGCCAGGGCTGGGTGCTGTCGGGCGGCAAGAGCGTGGTCGCGCATGGCGATTCGGCCGACAAGCTGATCGTCAGCGCCCGCACCGCCGGCGAGCGGGACGACCATTACGGCATCTCGCTGTTCCTGGTGGACGCAAAGGCGAACGGCGTGGCGCGGCGCGGCTACACCATGCGGGACGGCACCCGCGCGGCCGAGATCGCGCTCGCCGACGTCGAGGTCAGCCGCGATGACATGCTCGGCGAGCCGGGCGAGGCGCTGCCGCTGATCGAGCGGGTTTTCGAGGCGGGCATCGCGGCGACCTCGGCCGAGGTGGTCGGCGCGATGGAGGCGATCCACGAGATGACCCTCGAATACCTCAAGACGCGCGAGCAGTTCGGCCAGCCGATCGGTCGCAACCAGGCGCTGCAACACCGCTCGGCGGATATGTTCGTCGCCCTCGAGCAAGGCCGCAGCATGGCGATGCTCGCCGCCGTGACGGTGGACGAGCCGGAGGCGCGCGAGCGGGCGTACAACATGTCGATGGCCAAGGTCGGCGTCGGCCAGGCGGGCAAGTTCGTCTCGCAGCAGGGCATTCAGTTGCACGGCGGCATCGGCATGACCGAGGAATACGCGGTCGGCCACTACTTCCGCCGCGTGATGGTGATCGAGCACACGTTCGGCGACACCACGCACCACCTCAACCGGCTCGCCGAAGCGGTGGCGTAACCCGCCGGGGCGGCGGCCCGGCGCCCGGCCCGGCGCGAGGTGACCACGCGCAATCGGCGCGGAGCCGGCATCGCGCTGGCGGGGATGGCGAACTTTTTGGCGCTGTATTGGGTGCAGGCGCTGCTGCCGACGCTTGCCGAGGATTTCCACGCCCCGCCGGCGAGCACCGGCCTGACGGTGACGGCGACCCTGCTCGCCGTGTCGCTGGTCGCACCCTTCGTCGGCTCGATCTCCGACATGCTGGGCCGCAAGCGGCTGATCGTCGGCGCGTTGTGGGCGTTGGTGGTGCCGAGCCTGCTCGCCGCCGCCGCGCCCAGCCTGCAAGCGCTGGTGCTGTGGCGGTTCGTGCAAGGGCTGCTGCTGCCGTTCATCTTCACCGTCTCCATCGCCTATATCGGCGACGAGGCGCCCGGCGCGGACGGCATCCGGCTGGCCGGGACCTACTCGGTGGGAACCATATTCGGCGGCTTCGCCAGCCGGTTCGTCTCGGGCTACACGACGGCGCTGTTCGGCTGGCGCGCCGCCTTCGTGCTGCTCGGCATGTTGACCCTCGCTTGCGCCGTCGCGGTCGGGCTGCTGCTGCCACGCGAGACGCAGTTCCGTCCGATGCGGGGCTGGCGCAGCACCGTACGCAGCTTGGGCGAGCATCTGCGCAACCGGCAGCTCCTGGCCACCTGCGCGGTCGGCTTTTCGGTGCTGTTCTCGATCGTCGCCGCGTTCACCTTCGCCAACTTCCTGCTCGCGGCACCGCCGTACGGGCTAGGCCCCGCAGCACTCGGCTCGATCTTCGCGGTCTATCTCACCGGCATGGTCTCGACGCCGATCGCGACCCGCCTCGCCTTCCGGTTTGGTCGACGGGCGACCGTGGCGGGGGCCACCGCGCTGGCGCTGGCCGGTTTGCTGCTCAGCTTGCTGCCGGCGTTGTGGGCGATCATCGCCGGCTTGGCGCTGATCGCGGCGGCGGTGTTCGTCGAGCAGTCGCTGACGATCAGCTTCATCGGGGAAGCGGCACCGACCGCGAAGTCGGCCGCCGTGGGCTTGTACGTCACCTGTTATTATGTCGGCGGCAGCTTGGGCGGCATCCTGCCCGCGGGGATCTGGCACCTCGCGGGCTGGCCGGGCTGCGTCGCGCTCTCGATGGCGGTACAGCTCATCATGCTCGCCATCGCCTGCCTCTGCTGGCGCGAGCGGCAACGCCCCTCATGCCAGCCGTCGTAAGTTCCTGCCCGTCGGTGCCGTGCTCGGCGCGGGCCCCGCAGCCACGGCTTCGCTCACCTATCGGCTGCGAAGGGCGCTATTTGCTCGATAGCGCAAGGCGGCGGTGGCCAGAGTGGCTAACCCTTCTTCTCCCAGCCACTGGCTCCCTGCTGCCAGTAGGTCAGCGCGTGGCCGGCGGCGCGGGCCGCCTGCCAACGCAAGCGCGCCGCCGCCACCGCCACCTCGTCGCGGCCGTCGAACAGGTCGAACACGCGCTCGAACGCGTCGAGCCGGGCGCTGGTCGCGCCGTCGAGCAGGAACAGGAAGCGGGCGCCGTTCGGGGCCTCGTCCTCGGCGGTGAGCCAAATCGGCTGCAAACCGGCGTCGCCATCGCGCGCCGTGCCGTGTGGCAGCCAGGCGGGGTCGCGGCACGACCACAACGCCGCGTCGAGGGCGGCGACCCGTGCGGTGTCAGCGCACAACACCACCGCCCGGTGGCCGCCTTCCAGAGTGCGGCCGAGCAGCCGGGGCAGCGCCTGATCCGCGCCAGCGCGGGTCAGGTGGTAGAAGCCGATCGCCGCCACGCCCGCGCGGGCCCTCTCGGTCAGTCCTCGTAATGGGTGGCGACCAGCCGATCGAGCAGCCGCACGCCGAACGCGGTGGCGCCCTTAGGCCGGGTCGGCGCGTCTTTCGACGACCACGCCATCCCGGCGATATCGAGATGCGCCCACGGCTTGCCGTTGACGAAGCGCTGGATGAATTGCGCGCCGGTGATCGAGCCCGCCGGACGCCCGCCGACATTCTTCATGTCGGCGATCTCCGACTTGATCTGCCGGTCGTACTCCTCGCCGAGCGGCATCCGCCACAGCTTCTCGCCGCTGTCGATGCCGGCGGCGAGCAGCTTGTCGGCCAGCGCGTCATTGTTGCTGAACAGGCCGCCGTGCTCGTGTCCGAGCCCGATGATAATCGCGCCGGTCAAGGTCGCGAGGTCGATCATGAACTCCGGGTCGAAGCGCTGCTGGCAATACCAGAGCACATCGGCCAGCACGAGCCGCCCTTCGGCGTCGGTGTTGATCACCTCGATGGTCTGGCCCGACAGGCTGGTGACCACGTCACCCGGTCGCTGCGCGGTGCCGGACGGCATGTTCTCGGTCAACCCGACGATGCCCACCACGTGGGCCCGCGCCCTGCGCCCGGCGAGAGCCGACATCAGGCCGATCACCGCGCCGGCGCCGGCCATGTCCCACTTCATGTCCTCCATGCCGCCGGCCGGCTTGATGCTGATGCCGCCGGTGTCGAAGGTGACGCCCTTGCCGATGAAGGCGAGCGGCTTGGCGCTGCCGCCCTTGCCACCGCGCCACTGCATCACCACCACGCGCGGCTCATTGACGCTGCCTTGCGAGACGCCGAGCAGCGCGCCGAAGCCGAGCCTGGCCAGCTCGGACGGGCCGAGCACCTCCACCTCGACTCCGAGCTCGCGCAACCCCTCGCAACGCCGCGCCATCTCGGCCGGGTTGAGGA
Organism: Acetobacteraceae bacterium; assembly: GCA_965218045.1. Taxonomy (GTDB): domain Bacteria; phylum Pseudomonadota; class Alphaproteobacteria; order Acetobacterales; family Acetobacteraceae; genus CAVRCA01. The sequence goes on from CBDCJX010000008.1 coordinate 321,348, forward strand.
TGTTCGCCGGCTCGCTCACCAGGTCGCGCGAGAGGAACACGCCGTTGGCGATGGCGACGCGCGGGATGAAGGCGTTGGTGGCGGCGTCATGATCGTCGGCCAGCACTTCGAGGTCGGCCAGCTTCGGCTTGTCCTCCGGCTTCTCCTTGGTGCGATAGCGGTCGAACCGGTAGAAGCGCAGCGCCGCGCCAAACGCGACATCGGCCGCCTGCTCGGCGTTCAACCCATCGGTCGCGATAGCCGCCGCGGTGTCGCGGCCCAGGCCCGCCATTGCCCGGCCGCCAGCCTCCTCCAGCTTGTGCCGGGTCAGCCCGTCGCGCTTGCCGAGGCCGACCGCGACCACCCGCGTGAGGCCCGCGCTCGGTGCCAGGATGGTGCAGGTCTTGCCGGCGCCGCCGGTGAAGCCGGCCGCCTCGAAGGCGCGGGTCAGCACGCCGCCAGCCGCCTCGTTGAGCTGCTGTCCGAGGCCGGTCGGTTGCTCACCTTCGGCGATCAGCAGCACCAACGCACCCGCGCGCGGCAACACGGGCTTGGAAAACGCGATATCGAGCATGCGGGGATTCTCTCACGGATGCGTCGTCGAACTGTAGCACCGCCCCCGCGCTTTACCACGCCCACGTGTCGCGCCTACATCCTCGCGATGGGCGCCCTCTCCACCGACCTGCTTGCCGCCGACCCGTCCGGCATCGCCCGCGCCGCCGCGCTGCTGCGCATCGGCGCGCTGGTCGCGTTCGGCACCGAGACGGTCTACGGGCTGGGCGCCGATGCCACGAATGCGCGTGCCGTTGCCCGCGTCTTCGAAGCCAAGGGCCGACCGCACTTCAATCCGCTGATCTGCCACTATGCCGATGCCGATCACGCCTTCGCCCACGTCGTGGCCTCACCCCAGGCGCGTCGCCTTGCCGCGCGGTTCTGGCCCGGCCCGCTCACCCTGGTGCTGCCCCGGGCGGCGACGTGTCCGGTGGCGCTGCTGGCGGGGGCGGGGCTCGATACCTTGGCGGTGCGCGTGCCGGCGCATCCGAGCGCGCTGGCGCTGCTTGCGGCAACCGACGGGCCGGTCGCGGCACCTTCGGCCAATCGCTCGGGCCGGGTGAGCCCGACCGAGGCCGCTCACGTGATGGAGGAGCTGGGCGGTCGCATCGAGGCGGTGCTGGACAGCGGCCCCTGCGCGGTGGGAGTCGAATCAACCGTGCTCGATCTCACCGGCGCCAGCGAGCGTCCGTTCCTGTTGCGCCCCGGCGGGGTGCCGGTGGAGGCGATCGAGGCGGCGATCGGCCCGGTCGGGCGCGGCATTTCTCACCGCGTCGCCGAACGCGCTCGGACGTTGCGTTCACCCGGGCTGCTGGTGTCGCACTACGCGCCCTCGCTGCCGGTGCGGCTGGACGCCATCGCGGTCGACCCGAACGAGACCCTGCTCGCCTTTGGTCCGCCGTTGCCCGACGCGACGCTGGCGTTCGAGCTCAGCGCGTCGGGTGATCTGGCGGAAGCGGCGAGCCGGTTGTTCCAGGGCCTGCGCTGGCTCGACGCGGAAGGAACCAGGCGCGCCCTCACTGGCATCGCCGTGATGCCGATCCCGGCGCGCGGGCTGGGGCTGGCGATCCGCGATCGGCTGGAGCGCGCGGCGGCGCCGCGCTGAGCGGTCTGGCTCCGCTCAATAGCCGACATTGTTGGCGAGGTGCTCGCGCCAGCGCTTCGAGGCGGCGGGCTCGAACGCGCGCCCGGTGGAGGTGTCGAGGATCTCGGGATCGGCATCCGGGTTTGACTTCAACAGGGTGCGCACCGCTTCCAGCGCCGCCTCCGAACTATCGAAGGTTCCAAGTGACTCGTTGCCGTTGCGCAGTTCGTAGGCCATTCCGCCCTCCGGTTTTGTTGTTCAAGCCGGGTTCAAGCTGGTCCGGCGAGGCGGTTGCCTTGGACCGGGCGCCGCCTCCGGCTAGCGTGCCGACCGGAGGATTCTGCCATGCCCGACACGTCCGTGCCACAAGTGATCGCCAGCCTGCTCGCATCGATGCGCGACGTGGTGGGCGAGCGCGGCATGCTGACCGAGCCCGCCGACACCGCCGCCTATGTCGAGGATTGGCGGCTTCTGTATCAGGGGCGCACCCCGGCGGTGATCCGCCCCGCCGACACGGCCGAAGTCGCCGCCGTGGTGCGTCTCTGCGTTGAAGCCGGCGTCCCGATCGTGCCGCAGGGCGGCAATACCTCGATGGTGGGCGGTGCCACCCCCGATGCCGACGGGCGGGAGGTCGTGCTGAGCCTGTCTCGGCTCAACCGTCTCCGGGCGATCGACCCGGTGGATCTGACGATGACGATCGAGGCCGGCGTCACCCTGAAGGCGGCGCAGGACGCGGCGGCGGAGGCGGGCTGCCTGCTGCCGCTCTCCATCGCATCCGAGGGCACGGCGCAGATCGGCGGCATCCTCGGCACCAATGCCGGCGGCAACAACACGGTGCGTTACGGCAACGCCCGCGACATGGTGCTCGGGCTCGAGGTGGTGCTGCCGGACGGGCAGGTCTGGGAGGGGCTGCGGCGGTTGCGCAAGGACAACACCGGCTACTGCCTGCGCCAGCTTTTCGTCGGCGCCGAGGGAACGCTCGGGATCATCACCGCCGCCGTGCTCAAGCTGGCACCCCGCCCGCGCGAGATCGAGGTGGCGTTGTGCGCCGTCGCCTCGCCGGAGGCAGCACTCGACCTGTTCACCCGCTTCCAGGCGCACGACCCGGCGGCGGTGCAAGCCTTCGAATACATGTCGGGCGGCGGTATGGGCTTCGTGCTCAAGCACATTCCTGGCGTCACGCTGCCCATCGCCACGCCGGCGGCGCATTACGCGCTGGTCGAGCTGGCCACGCCGCGCCCCGATGCCGGGTTGCGCGGCGCGCTGGAGTCGGTGCTTGAGCAGGCGTTCGCCGACGGCGTCGTGCTGGACGCGGCGATCGCCGAGAGCGAGGCGCAACGCGCGGCGATCTGGCGGCTGCGCGAGGAGCACTCGGAGGCGCAGAAGCGCGAAGGCGCCTCGGTGAAAAACGACGTGTCGGTGCCGGTGTCGCAAGTGCCCGAGCTGATCCGCCGCGCCACGCAAGCGTGCGAGGCGCTGATCCCCGGTGTGCGCTGCGTGCCGTTCGGCCACATGGGCGACGGCAACATCCACTTCAATCTTGAGCAGCCGGAGGGCGCCGACCCGGCCGAGTTCCTGGCGCAGGACCACGACATCATGGACACGGTGAACGAGGTGGTTCGCGCGCTCGACGGCAGCTTCTCCGCCGAGCACGGCATCGGGCGGCTCAAGCCCACCATGATGCTGGACTGGCGCGGCGGCGCCGAGCTCGACGTGATGCGGCGGATCAAGCAGGCGCTCGATCCGCACGGCCTGATGAACCCCGGCAAGCTGCTGCCCGACTAATCTAATTAGGTCAGGGCGCGCACTCGCCGGTACCGCTCAGCCATTAGCAACTCGATGCCGAGCAGTGGCAGCCTGAGCGGGAGGTCCATTCCGGAGACCCGCGCCTTGGTCCACCGCTCTCGTGCTCGCGACGGTGATGGGGCGGTCAGCCATATGGAGATCCCCCGGCGTCGCGGTAGCTTCGAGACCGGCATCGCGGTCAGCCGACCCGGTTGCCGATCAGTTGGTCCACCACGGCGGGGTCGGCCAGGGTCGAGGTGTCGCCCAGGTTGTCGGTCTCGTTGGCGGCGATCTTGCGCAGAATGCGGCGCATGATCTTGCCGCTGCGGGTCTTTGGCAGACCGGGCGCCCAATGGATCGCGTCGGGCGAGGCGATCGGACCGATCTCGCGGCGAACCCAGGCGATCAGCTCGCGGCGCAGCTCCTCGGACGGCTCGTGCTCCAACGTGAGGGTCACGTAGGCGTAGATGCCTTGGCCCTTGATGTCGTGCGGAAAGCCGACCACGGCGGCCTCGGCGACTTTCGGGTGCGCCACCAGGGCGCTCTCCACCTCGGCGGTGCCCATGCGATGACCCGATACGTTGATTACATCGTCCACACGTCCGGTTATCCAGTAATACCCGTCCGCGTCGCGCCGCGCCCCGTCGCCGGTGAAGTAGCGACCCGGGAACGTGGAAAAGTACGTCTGCACGAAGCGCTCGTGGTCGCCGAACACGGTGCGCATCTGGCCGGGCCAGCTATCGGCGATGCACAGATTGCCCTCGGTGGCGCCATGCAGCTCCTGCCCTTCGCCGTCGACGATCAGCGGCTGCACCCCGGGCAGCGGCAGTGTGGCCGAGCCTGGTTTCAGCGCGGTCGCACCCGGTAGCGGGCTGATCAGGATGCCGCCGGTCTCGGTCTGCCACCAGGTATCGACCACCGGGCAGCGACCCTCGCCCACCACCCGGTAGTACCACAGCCACGCTTCCGGATTGATCGGCTCGCCGACGCTGCCGAGGATGCGCAGGCTCTGCCGCGAGGTGCGCTGCACCGGCGCCTCGCCCTCGCGCATCAGGGCGCGGATCGCGGTCGGCGCGGTGTAGAAGACGTTGACCCGGTGCTTGTCCACCACCTGCCAGAAGCGGCTGCTGTCGGGGTAGTTCGGCACGCCCTCGAACATCAAGGTGGTCGCGCCGTTGGCCAGCGGCCCGTACAGGATGTAGGTGTGCCCGGTGACCCAGCCGACATCGGCGGTGCACCAATAGACCTCGCCCGCGTGGTAGTCGAACACCACCTCGTGGGTCAGGCTGGCCCACACCAGATAGCCGCCGGTGGTGTGCAGCACGCCTTTCGGCTGGCCGGTGCTGCCCGAGGTGTAGAGGATGAATAGCGGGTCCTCCGCCGCCATCGGCGCGGCCTGGTGCTGAGGGGACGCCCGCTCCAGCAGATCCTCGTAGCGATGATCGCGCCCCGCCTGCATCGCTACGTCGCCGCCGGTGACGCTCACCACCACCACGCTGGACACGGTCGGGCAGGATTGCAGCGCCTGATCGGCGTTCGCCTTCAGGGGCACCGTGCGACCGGCGCGCCGTCCCTCGTCGGCGGTGATCAGCAAGGTCGAGGCGCAGTCCTGGATGCGGTTGGCCAGGCTGTCGGGCGAGAAGCCGCCGAACACGACGGAGTGGATCGCGCCGATCCGCGCGCATGCCAGCATCGCCACCGCCGCCTCGATCACCATCGGCAGGTAGATCGTGATGCGGTCACCCTTGCTCGCGCCGAGCGAGGTCAGCGCGTTGGCCAGCCGACACACCTGCTCGTGCAACGCGCGGTAAGTGATCGTCGTCGAGCTGTTCGGGTCATCGCCCTCCCAGATGATCGCCACCTGCCCGCCGCGCTCCTCGAGGTGCTGATCGAGGCACACCGCGGCGGCGTTCAGCATGCCGTCCTCGAACCACTTGATCGACACCTCGCCGGTGAAGCTGGTGTCCTTGATCTTGGTGGGCGCGCGCAGCCAGGGAATGCGCTTCGCCTGCTCGGCCCAGAAAGCGTCCGGCGTCTGCCGCGCCTGCTCGCATAGCGCCTGGTAATGTGCCGCGTCGACATGCGCGCGGGTCGCGATCTCGGGTCGCACGGGGATGGTCTCGGGGTGCTGGGTGTCGCTCATCTGGCTTCGCTCCCGTTGCGCGGTGGGACGCCGCGCATTGATCGGGAAAACTTAGGGCGCCGGGCGTGAGTGGGGAAGCGCTCCCTGCTCAGCCGCCCGCATCCGCCGGCACGAGCACCAGCCCGTCGGCGAGTCGGGTCGGCACTGATTGCAACGCTTGGCCGAGGCAGGGACCGGCCAGGCAGCGGCCGTCCTCGATGCGGAACTCCGCGCCGTGGGTGACGCAGACGACGCGGCTGCCATCAGCGCTGAGGAAGCGGTCGGGCAGCAGGTTGAGCGACGTGCCGATATGCGGGCAGACATTGACGTAGACGAACACGCGCTCCCCGCGACGGACCGCGAACAGGCCGGTGAAGCTGCCCGGCGGCCCGGAGAACCCTCTCGCGCCGCCATCAGCGATATCCTCCAGGCGACACAACGCGCGGCTCGGGCGGGGCAGACCGAGCTCGCGCTGCCCGGTCACGCCCGCTGCGCCTTCCAGCCGCCCATCCGGCAGATCCGGTCCCAAAACAGTTTCGGCACCGGCACGACGGAGAGTCGTGACTGGCGCACCAGCTCGAACTCGGCGAATTCGGGGGCGGCCTTGATCGCGGCGAGCGTGACCGGCGTCGGCATCTTGCCGACCGCCTGCATGTCGACGCACACCCAGCTGCCGCTCTCGGCGGAGGGATCGGGGTAGGCCTCGCGCACCACCCGAACGAGGCCGACGATCTCCTTGCCGACATTGGAGTGGTAAAAGAACGCCTGATCGCCGAGGCGCATGGCTTTCATGTTGTTGCTCGCCCGATGATTGCGCACCCCGGTCCACGGCTCGACATCGTTCGCCACCTGCTGCTCCCAGCTAAACGCGTCGGGCTCGGTCTTGACCAGCCAGTGGTTCACGCGGCGTCACTCCGCTCGGGGTGAGCAAGCCTAGATGGCCGAGCAAACCGAAGGCAATGCCCCGATGGCGTAAACCCGACAGTTCACTCGATTGCCGTCGCCCGCCAAACTGGCATTATTACAAGTCGCGCGAAATAAATCCGCCGCCGAGCACGCGAGTTCCGAGGTAAAGCACGCAGGCCTGACCAGGTGCGGCCAACGCGGGAGAGTCCAGGATCACCTCTGCCGGTGGACCCGCGAACACGGTAGCTGGCCGCAAGCCGTCCCGGGCACGCAGTTTGACCTCGCATCGCAGAGGCGAGCTGGGAGACGCCATAAGCCAGTTCATTTCGCGAAGCACGATCCTCCCCGAGGCCGATGAGCGGGGACCGACAACGAGACGACGCCGCCCGGCGTCGATGGCGGTGACCACTTGCCGCTCCTCTCCATCGACCGCGGCGTCACCCAGGCGTTTCCCCTGCCCTACCGTGTAGTGGGCGACGCCGGGGTGATGGCCGAGCACGCGGCCGTCGCTGCTGACGATCTCTCCGCCAAGAGCTGCGTCCGGGCGCAGCCGTGTAACCAGGTCCGCATAACCGCCCGAAGGAACAAAGCAGATGTCCTGACTATCCCGCTTGTCTGCCACCGAGATCTCCAGCCTAGCTGCTGCCGCTCGTACCGCATCTTTCCCTGGCATCTCGCCCAGGGGAAACAGGCCGAAGGCGAGCTCCGCTACGTCCAAGCCGAACAGGAACCAGCTCTGGTCGCGCCTCTCATCATAGGAGCGGTGCAATTCAGGCCCGGCCGGTCCTTCCGAACGTCGCACATAATGACCGGTGGCGAGGCGTTCCGCCCCGAGTGCACGCGCCAGTCCGACAAGCTCTGGAAACTTGACTTGCTGATTGCAAAGCGCGCACGGGACCGGCGTTTCGCCACGAGCATAACTGTCCGCGAAGGCCCCTATCACCGAGCGCGAGAACGCCGCTTCTCTGTCGATCACATAGTGCGGGATATCGAGCTGGGCGGCTACGTGCCGCGCATCATGAATGTCCTCGCCCGCGCAACAGCTGCCCGCACGGCCAACAGCCGTTCCGTGATCGTACAATTGCAGCGTAACGCCGACCACATCATGACCAGACGAACGCAGGATGCCGGCAACAACGCTGCTGTCGACTCCGCCCGACATTGCTACGACGATCCGCATTCTAGTCGTTGAGCACGTTCCGGCTCCCAGCCGGGAGGCGAACGACAAGTCCATCCAGCGATTCAGTCATCACGATCTGGCAGCCTAGGCGAGATGTCTCGGTAAGCCCAAATGCGAGGTCAAGCATGTCTTCCTCGTCTTCCGTGGGCGGGGTCAGTCTTGCAAACCAGGAAGAAGCGACGATGACATGGCAGGTGGAGCAGGCCAGCGATCCCTCGCATGCCCCCTCAATGTCGATGCCATGCTTGTGCGCGATCTCCAGCAGTGACAGGCCGAGGGGAGCTTCCACCTCTCGCTGAGTCCCATCGCGCTCGATGAATGTCATTCTAGGCATGAGTAACCGACGTCAAGCCAGATTGCTTTCCATTACGGCTCGGCGGAAGCCGGTACTTTGTTGTGCGCGGCCACGATCGCGTCCGCCGCACGATCGATATCGGCGGCGGAGGTAAAGCGTCCGACGCTGATGCGCAAGCTTCGGGCCGCCTCCTCGTGGGAAAGACCAATGCCTCGGAGCACATAAGAGGGCTCGATCTCGGCCGAGGAGCAAGCTGAGCCCGTCGAGACGTATACATCGGGCATCCGCGCCATCAAGTCGGCAGCCGAGATGCCTGGGAGGGTCACGTTCAGATTGCCCCCGATCCGCGCCTCGACCGATCCGTTCACGACCAGGCCGGGTAGGCTTGCCTTCAGATGGCCAAGCAGGCGATCGCGCAGTTCGGCCACTCGTGGGGCTTCCCCGGGCATGTCCCGCTGTACGATTTGGCAGGCCTCGCCCAGACCGACAATCAAGGGCGCCGGTAAAGTACCGGATCTTAAGCCCCGCTCCTGCCCTCCACCCGAGAATAGCGGCTGGAGGCGCACCCGTGGACGCCTGCGGACGAACAGGGCGCCTATTCCCTTCGGACCGTAGAACTTGTGGCCACTGAGAGAGAGGAGATCCACGCCCCAATCGGACAAATCAATCGGAATCTTGCCGGCTGCCTGTGCCGCGTCGGTGTGGAACAGAGCGCCGGCACTTCGGGTCAAGGCGGCCAGACCCGCTACGTCCTGAATGACCCCGATCTCATTGTTGACGGCCATGATGCTTACCAGGAGCGTCGGGACCTTCAATGCCTCCCGCAGGTTGTCGGGATCGACAAGACCATCCCGACGCACCGGAAGGATCACGGGCTCGAAACCGTCCCGGGCCAAATCTTCGACCGCCGCGAGGACGCATTTGTGCTCCGTTGCCGCCGTGATCACCCGCCGCCGCGTGTCCGCCACATCGGAGGCGTGACCTGCCGCTCCCCTGATTGCGATGTTGTTGCTTTCGGTGGCACCCGAGGTGAAGACAATCTCACGCGCTTGCGCCCCGATCAGCGCGGCGACGTCCGAACGGGCCGCTTCGACCGCATCATGAGCGCGCTGGCCCAGAACGTGCTCCACGCTGTGCGGATTGCCATACTCTTCGCTGAAGAATGGCAGCATGGCATCCAGCACTCGCGGGTCGCATCGGGTCGTCGCCTGGTTGTCCAGATAGATCGGTCGCGCCTGGTCCCGCATCAGCTCCTCCCCTCGTCGCAGCCGCAACATGGGATCAGGCAGCGCCACATTCGAGTATGCCCGTGGCCGGCTGGAGCCGAGTCGCCATCTGGCGATATGCGGTAATGAAATGGTTGACCCCTTGCTCGGTCACGTTCCAAGCGAGCGAAACACGAATTGCCTGCTCGGCAAGCGACTCCAGACCCATAGCCGCCAAGACGTGGCTGGCGCCTATCTTGCCTGAACTGCAGGCTGCGCCGGCACTGACGGCAAAGCCGGCCAGGTCGAGCGCGATCACCTGAACATCCGATCGAACTCCAGGCAGGGCCAGACAGGTGGTGTTTGGCAGCCGCGCCGCGCCACCGCCGCACACGCGAGCGCCAACGTCGCGCGCCGCACGATCGATCCTGTCACGCAACACGGCCAGCCTTGCTCCCTCCGGGGGGCACTGCGACGCCGCCGCGAAACCGATGATCGCCGCGAGGCCCGGCGTGCCGCCGCGTCGGCCCCGCTCCTGCCCGCCGCCACGCATCAAGGGAATGATATCCGAGACCGTGGGTGCCATCAGCAGGGCTCCGACCCCGCCCGGACCGCCAAGCTTGTGCGAGGAGATCGCGACACTATCGGCCTCAAGCGCCGCGAGATCGACGACCTGCCGTCCGGCGGCCTGCACCGCGTCCACGTGCAGCAGGCCGCCATGGCGGTGGCACAGCAGGCTCGCCTCTCGGATGGGCTGTATCGTCCCGGTCTCGTTGTTCGCCAGCATCAGGCACACCAGCGCGGGCGGGCCAGCAGCCAGCAATCCGGATAGCTCAGCCAGATCGGCAACGCCGTGCTCATCGACCCCGAGGGTGACCGCCTGTGGCGCAGCCGCTCGTATCGCGTCATGCTCGGTGGCGCCCACGATCACACGTCTGCCACGGCCAAGGCCATGGACCGCCAGCGCGTCGGCCTCCGTGCCCCCGGAGGTGAACACCAGGTCCGCACCGCGAACGCCGAAGCGCGACGCCAGCTTGTCTCGCGCCGTCTCAAGTTCTCGACGAGCGGCGCGGCCGAACCGATGAACCGAAGCAGGATTCCCTGTCAGATCGAGCGCAGCCAGCATTGCGAAGCGTGCTTCCGGACGAAGCGGCTCGCTCGCATTGGCATCCAGGTAGGTCATAGCTTGTTCATGCGTCGGCCGTCGCGTGGAACTCGAAACATGAAAGCCATGCGACAATTCCATTATGCTTCTCGCTGAAAACAGCCATATAGTTGAGCCCGATGCAGGTCGACACGTCAAAGATCGGCGGCCAGCCCGTTTGGCCTGAGATAATGCTACGATAGGGGGAGGCAGCCACCATCGCCATTCGGCGCGCCACTGAAATTGGGTTCATCGAGCGGCGCGGCCAGATAATCGTACGCTTGGCCACCGGCGGTTCAGGCTTGCATATTGAGACACATCGCCGGCGGCTGCGGGATGCTTGGAGCGGACCTGGGGCTTAGCCGGCTGGAGTGACACGTGGAGGGCTGGTCTAGGCCCTGGTGAGACACCGGGTCAGAAGAGCCGGACAAAATGGAGCGGGTTTCGGAGCATCATGCCAGAGGTAATGTTCGCTGGGCCAGACGGCCGGTTGGAAGGGCGCTACCATCATTCGAAGGTTGCCGGCGCGCCAGTCGCATTGATATTGCACCCGCACCCGCTGCATGGCGGGACGATGAACAACCGAATCACCTATTCCATGTATCAGGCGTTCCAGCGGCTGGGCTGCTCCGTCATGCGCTTCAATTTCCGAGGCGTCGGTCGGAGTCAGGGTCGCTACGACGGGGGCATTGGTGAAATCGGGGATGCTGCGGCGGCGCTCGACTGGATGCAGGCGGTAAACCCGAACTCCGGTGGCCTCTGGATCGCGGGTTACTCCTTCGGGGCGTTCATCGGCATGCAGGTGCTCATGCGCCGACCCGAGATCTCAGGGTGGGTGAGTGTTGCCCCGCCGGCAAGCCATTACGATTTCGGCTTCCTCGCTCCCTGTCCCTGCGGCGGCCTAATGATTCATGGCGATAGCGACGAACTGGTTCCCGAGCCTGCGGTTCGCAAGCTGGTTGACAAGCTGAATACGCAAAAAGGCGTGACAGTCGACTATCGGATTTTTTCAGGCGCCGACCATGTCTTCGCGGACCAGGCGGAAGAAGTCGCGGATGCGGTCGAGGATCACGTCGGTAAGGTGATCGCCGTGCGTTCCATGGTGCTTGCCGCCGACTGACCCAGCACTTACAGGCCACCAGCGGGATAGATGCGACCGCCTGGCAGCGGGCGTGATATCCCCGTTGTCGATGGATAGGTGAGCGGCAGACCGGCCTTCACCCGAGCCGCCAAGAAACCGAAGCACTGGGCTTCCAGGGCATCGCCGTCCCAGCCAACGACTTCGACGGGCTCGACAGGAGCGGGCAGCGCTCCTCGAAGAGCGCGCATGATCTCTGGGTTCTTGCGTCCTCCGCCGCAAACGAGCCAGCGGGCCGGCGGCTCCGGCAGCGGGGCGAGCTTCACCGACCGGGCGATGAATGCCACCAGGGTGGCCGCCCCGTCCTCGGCAGACAGATCGTTGCTCCCACTGGCCGCTATGGATTGGGAGAAGGCGAGTCGGTCGAGCGACTTCGGCGGAGGCCGGTTGAAATAGCAGGCCGTCAGCAAACGCGAGAGCACCGGCTCATTGGGCCGGCCGGACCGCGCCAAATCACCGTCGCAATCGAACGCGGTTCCCAAGTGGAGGCGCGCCCAATCATCCAGGGGGCCGTTCCCGGGTCCGGTATCGAAGGCCACCAACTCGCCCCGAGCCCCGATCCAAGTGACGTTCGCGACTCCGCCGATATTGAGGATGGCGAGCGGTTTCGGCAGCGCAGCGGCCAACGCGGCGTGATAACGCGGAGCCAAGGGCGCGCCCTCTCCTCCAGCCATTACATCCGCCGACCTGAAATCATGCGCAACCGGCAAGTTGGTCAGGCGCGCGAGCAGCGCCGGGTTCCCGATCTGCCACGTCCAACGCTCCGCGGGCCGGTGTAGAATGGTCTGGCCGTGAAAACCAATCAGGTCGGCGGCCTCGCCCAGACTTGTCACCGCGCGTGCGTGGTACTCAGTCAGTCGGCAAACGGCCGATTCAAGCGCCTCATCTCCCGATCTGAGTATAGGCGCGCAATCAAGGATTTGTCTCAAATTATGGCGCAAGCCGTCATCGTAGGGGAGAGTGAGGCGTGGTCCGAACCGCGACACGCTTACACCGTCCGTTTCGAGCCAGGCTGCGTCGACGCCGTCCAGGGAGGTCCCGCTCATCAGACCGATCGTCCGCAGCATTTCCGACAAACCTCATCCATGATAGCCCGCGCAACCTCGATTACGGATAGACGGCGATGCTGACCAGCGACTTCCTGCGCGAAGCCACCGATAGAGGGTTCATTTTCCAATGCACGGACCCCGAAGCACTCGACGCCGCGTTCCAAGCTGGGTCGGTGTCGGGCTACATCGGCTTCGACTGCACCGCGGACAGCCTGCACGTGGGCAGCCTGGTGCAGATCATGCTCCTCAGATTGCTGCAGAAGCATGGACATCGTCCGTTGGTCCTGCTGGGAGGCGGGACGACTCGCATCGGTGACCCAACCGGCAAGGACGAGTCCCGCCAGATGCTGGCGGATGAGCAGATCGCCGCGAATATGGCCGGCATCCTCCGTTGCTTCAGGCCGTTTCTGCGCTTTGGCGACCGGATAGGTGACGCAGTATTGGTCAACAACGCTGACTGGCTTGATGCCCTCGGCTACATTCCGCTGCTTCGCGACGTCGGTCGGCATTTCACGATCAACCGAATGCTCAGCTTCGATTCGGTGCGCCTGCGCCTCGAACGTGAGCAGCCGATGACGTTCCTCGAGTTCAACTACATGATTTTGCAGAGCTACGACTTTCGCGAATTGCTCCGCCGGTGGGGCGTGATCTTGCAGATGGGCGGCTCCGACCAGTGGGGCAACATCATCTCCGGCGTTGAACTGGTGCGAAGGACCGAGAGCCGAACCGTATTTGGTCTGACGACACCACTCATCACGACCAGTTCCGGCGCCAAGATGGGCAAGACCGCACGCGGCGCTGTCTGGCTTACGGCCGACAAGCTCGCACCGTTCGACTACTGGCAGTTCTGGCGCAACACCGAGGACGACGATGTCGGCCGGTTCCTTCGCTTGTTCACCGAATTGCCGATGCTCGAGATCGGCCGGCTCGAGCAACTCGGCGGCGGCGAGATCAACGAGGCCAAGAAGATCCTGGCTACCGAGGCTACCGCATTGGCGCACGGTCGATCCGTGGCGGCCGAGGTGGCCGAAGCCGCGCGACGCGCCTTCGAGGAGGGCGACGCGCCGGGTGACCTGCCGACCATCGAGGTTTCGAGCGCGGAGCTGGAGGCCGGCATGCCGGCCTTCCGGCTGCTGGTCCGGGCCGGCCTGGCGACCAGCAATGGCGAAGCTCGCCGATTGATCCGCGGCGGCGGCGCTCGGGTGAACGACACGCCCATCAATGATGAGGGTGTCGTGCTGTCACTCGCCGAACTGCGGAATGGGGCGATGAAGCTGTCGGCTGGCCGGAAACTGCACCGACTGATAAGGCCGTCGAACTAGACGCCGCTTGCTCGGCCGGACGATCGCCATCGGCGGGCAAGTACGGCATGGTTATTGCTCAAACCTTCGTGCATCGTCGCCTAAAGTTTCTCAGACCAGGTCGCTGAGCTCACATGTCTCAGAGTGCCGCCGAACCCCGATCCAGTGCCACGCGAGCGTCGCCGCGAGCCCGAGTTCGCCTGAGCTGGTCCGACCCGGTGTTCCGAAGCATCGTCTGGCAAGTGCTCATTCTTGCCGTTGTCGCGGCGGTCATCTGGTATCTTGCGAGAAACACCAGCCGCAACCTGGCGGCACGGCATATCGCAACCGGCTTCGCTTTCCTGGGGCGGGTGGCGGGCATTCCCATCGGTGAATCGCTGCTGCCCTACAACCCGGCGGTCGACACGTTCGGCACGGCCCTCCTGATCGGCTTGCTCAACACGCTTCGAGTGGCGCTGGTGGGAATCGTCCTGGCGACCATTCTCGGGACGGCCATTGGCGTCGGGCGGCTGTCGCGCAACTGGCTGCTCGCGCGGGTGACCGCGGTCTACGTCGAGACCATCCGCGATATTCCGCTGCTGCTGCAGCTGCTGTTCTGGTACGCACTGCTCCAGGGCCTGCCCGCCCCGCGCCAGAGCTTGCAGATCGGCGACGCCGTGTTCCTGTCGAACCGTGGCATCAAGTTGCCGCAGCTTGTTTGGGCGCCGGCGTTCACCTGGGCCGCGGCCACCTTTTTGTTCGGTCTGCTCGCCGGCATCGTCTGGTCGCGAGCGGCACGACAGCGGCAGGCAGCGACGGGGACGCGACCGGCCGTATGGCCCCTCTACATCATCGGTCTGGTGGGAGCGCCGATTGCCGTCTGGCTCGTGCTCGGGGCGCCATTCGCCTTGGACAAGCCGGTGTTGCGCGGCTTCAACTTCAGCGGTGGCCTCACCGTCACCCCCGAGTACGCCGCGCTTCTCTTAGGGCTGGTCGTCTACACCGCCTCCTACATTGCCGAGATCGTCCGGTCCGGTATTCAGGCCGTGCCGCAAGGCCAATGGGAGGCGGCGAACGCGCTCGGATTGTCACGCGGCCAGGTTCTGCGAAACATCGTTCTGCCGCAGGCCTTGCGGGTCATCATTCCGCCCATGACCAGCCAGTACCTCAACCTGACAAAGAACAGCTCGCTGGCCGTGGCGATCGGTTTTCAGGACATCGTTTCGATCGCCAGCACAACGCTCAATCAGACCGGGCAGGCGATCGAGGGTATCGCGGTGATCATGGTGGTCTACCTCACCATCAGCTTGTCGATCAGCCTGTTGATGAACTGGTACAACGCCCGCATCGCGCTGGTGGAGCGCTAGGGACATGAGCACGAATATCGCGCCCGAGGCTCAGGTGGACCCGGTTCCCGCAGTCACGGGGACAACGTCGGCTTCGCTAATCCGACGCGAACAGCGCGCCGGCGTGCCGGGCACGGGTCCCTGGTACTGGGCGCGGCAGAACCTGTTCGGCTCGTGGTGGTCCACGGCCGTCACGCTTGGCATGGGCGCACTGATCCTGTTGTGGGGTTTCCGCTTCGTCGAGTGGGCGGTGTTCAACGCGGTCTGGACGGTGCCTTACAACGCGCAGGGCCAACCGCAGGCGGCGGCGTGCCAGAACGCGCGAGGCATCGGTGCGTGTTGGGCGGTGATCGGCGACAAATACCGGTTCATCCTGTTCGGCCGCTACCCGTACGCGGATCAGTGGCGACCTGCCATCTGTATCCTGCTGTTCATCGCCCTCTACACTGTCTCGGCGATGCGGCGGTTCTGGCGCAAGGAACTGGCGTTCACCTGGGGCGGCACGCTGGTGCTCATCGGCGTGCTCATGTGGGGCGGTGTGTTCGGCTTGGCCTTCGTGCCACAGGACATATGGGGCGGCCTGCCGATCACCCTGATCCTCGCAACCTTCGGGATCGCTTTCGCTTTCCCGCTCGCAATCCTGGTGGCACTCGGCCGGCGATCGACCAGCCTGCCGGCGATCAAGCTGCTCTGTGTCGTTTACGTGGAGTTGATCCGAGGCGTGCCGCTGATCAGCCTGCTCTTCATGGCGAGTGTGATGTTCCCGCTGTTCATGCCGGAGGGGATGAACGTCGACAAGCTGTTGCGGGCCCAGATCGCCATCATCCTCTTCGCGGCCGCCTACTTGGCCGAGGTTGTCCGCGGTGGGCTGCAAAGCCTGCCGAAAGGACAGTACGAGGCAGCGGAGGCCCTGGGACTCGGCTACTGGCAGAAGACTCGAATGATCATCCTGCCGCAGGCGCTGCGGTTGGTCATACCGCCCCTCGTGAACACGTTCATCGGCTTCTTCAAGGACACCAGCCTGGTTCTCATCATCGGCATCTACGATCTTCTGACCGCGGCGAAGGTGGCGGTTAGCGAGCCGGTCTGGCAGGCCTTTTCCACCGAAATCTATCTCGTGCTAGCCGCGATCTACTTCGTCTTCTGCTACGCGATGTCGCGTTACAGCCGAGGCCTTGAAGATGAGCTCGGCCGATCGCGTGGCCGCTAACAGGAGCCCAGCATGAGCCAGACGCAAGCTGTGGAACGATCGGGTGTTCACGATTCGAGCGATGGTGCAGCCAATCAGGCGATCGAACTCACCAATGTCAACAAATGGTACGGCGCGATGCACGTGCTTCGCGACGTGTCGCTGAGCGTGGCGCATCAGGAGCGCGTTGTGGTTTGCGGGCCGTCTGGCTCGGGCAAGTCAACCATGATTCGTTGCATCAACCGACTCGAGGCGCACCAGGAGGGGCGTATCGTGGTCGACGGTGTGGAGCTGACCGACGACCTGCGCGCGCTGGACACGGTCCGGCGCGAGGTCGGGATGGTATTCCAGTCATTCAACTTGTTTCCCCATCTGACCATTCTCGAGAATTGCACGCTGGCGCCAATCTGGGTGCGCAAGATGCCTCGGGCAGAGGCCGATGAGCTTGCGATGAAGTACCTGGCCCGCGTCAAGATACCGGAACAGGCGAGAAAATATCCGGGTCAGCTATCGGGCGGCCAGCAGCAGCGTGTGGCCATTGCTCGGGCCCTGTGCATGAAGCCCAAGATCATGCTGTTCGACGAGCCGACCTCCGCGCTTGATCCGGAAATGATTAAGGAGGTGCTCGAGACGATGATCGGGTTGGCCGAATCGGGCATGACAATGGTTTGCGTGACGCACGAGATGGGCTTCGCCCGTCAGGTTGCCGACCGGGTGGTCTTCATGGATCGCGGCGAAATCGTCGAGTCTGGTCCGCCGCAGCAGCTCTTCGAGGAGCCCGCCACCGACCGCCTGAAGCTGTTCCTCAGCCAGATACTTCGAGGCCACTGATCCGCTCGCCTTTTGGATGCCACGCTCGAGGGGAGAGACTTTCGGAAACGACCCCAAACAATGGCGCGCATCGCGCCGATGCGGCGGTGATGGTTGATCCGGCTCCGCCGACTGTGTTTCCTCCCTCCATGCGTCTCCTCTCAGGTCAGGCTAGATTGGCCGGCATTATCGGCTGGCCGGTGTCGCACTCCCGCTCACCACGGCTGCATGGTTTGTGGCTTGAGCGATACGGGATCGACGGGGCCTACGTCCCGTTGCCGGTTCATCCGGAGCGGTTCCAAGCAGCAATTCATGGCCTCGTAGCCGCGGGCTTCGCCGGCGCGAACGTGACCATACCGCATAAGGTCGCGGCATTCGGCGTCTGCAACACGGTCGAGGAATCAGCTCGACGGGCCGGCGCAGTGAATACTTTAGTGTTCAGCGGCGGAGATATTAGCGGCAGCAACACGGATGGATCCGGCTTCATCGCCAATCTTCAGGCGCATGGAGTGGAGTTGCGCGGCGCGGCGCTGGTGCTTGGAGCGGGCGGCTCGGCCCGTGCGATTGTCGCCGCCCTGCAAGATGCCGGGCTTCGGGTCACTATCGCCAACCGGACGGCAGCCCGCGCCGAAGCCCTTGCGATCGACCTGCCAGGGCTGACGGTCCTGCCCTGGTCTGAGCGTGATGCCGCAGTCGCGGACCATGGCCTCGTCGTCAATACGACCTCGCTCGGGATGACCGGCGCCGAACCGATCGTGCTGGACTTCCAGCGTGCGGCGCCCGGCACCGTCGTAACCGATCTGGT
Source organism: Acetobacteraceae bacterium (assembly GCA_965218045.1). Taxonomy (GTDB): domain Bacteria; phylum Pseudomonadota; class Alphaproteobacteria; order Acetobacterales; family Acetobacteraceae; genus CAVRCA01. Next base: position 339,217 of record CBDCJX010000008.1, read on the forward strand.
CTACGTTCCCTTAGAGACACCGCTCTTGGCGGCCGCGCGGGCGCACGGCCTTCAGGTGGTCGACGGGCTGGGGCTGCTCCTGCATCAGGCGGTCCCCGGCTTTACGGCCTGGTTCGGGGTGGTGCCGACGGTGGATGACGAGCTCAGAGATGTTGTCGCCGCCGATCTCTTGGGAACTGGATGAAGATCATCGGCCTCACCGGCGGGATCGGCATGGGGAAATCCACCGCAGCGGCGGCGTTTCGCCGCGCCGGCATCCCGGTCTTCGACGCCGATGTTGCGGTCCATCAGCTGCAACAACCAGATGGGCGAGCGGTACGGGCGATCAACGCCCTGTTTCCTGGCGTGGTGTGCGACGGTGTGGAGGGTCCCTACGTGGATCGCGGGCGCCTTCGCGAGCAGGTGCTCGGCCGTCCCGACCAGCTCCGTCGCCTCGAGGGGATACTTCATCCGATGGTTCGCGCCGAGGAAGCCGCTTTCGTGGCCCGCGCCCGGCGTGCTGGTTGCCGGGCAGTGGTGCTCGACATTCCGCTCCTGTTCGAGACCGGCGGCGAGGGGCGGGTGGACCTGACGGTCGTCGTCTCCGCGCCACGGGACGTGCAGATGCATCGGGTTCGCAGGCGCCGGCGAATGAGCGACGCCGACATCGCGGCGGTGATCGCCCGGCAGATGCCCGATCGAGAGAAGCGTCGACGCGCCGACATCGTGGTGCGCACCGGCCTGTCGCGCCACCATACGCAGCTTGCGCTGCGCCGACTGATCCGACGCCTCGGACGATGACCCGCTCGGTCCTGTTCGACACTGAAACCACAGGGTTGGAACCAGGATTAGGCCATCGGGTGATCGAGGTGGCTGCCCTCGAACTGGTGAACGACCTGCCCACCGGTCGAAGCTTCCATCGGCTGATCAATCCGGAACGCGACATTCCCGAGGATGCCAGCCGCATTCATGGTCTGACGATCGGCCATCTGCGAGGCAAACCCCGCTTCGCCGAAATCGTGCGTGATCTGCTGGAATTCTTCGGCGACGATAATCTGGTGGCGCACAACGCGCCGTTCGACTTTGCCTTCCTCGACGCGGAACTGGCGTTGTTGTCTCAGCCTAGCTTGGTGCCGGCCCGAATGGTCGACACGCTTGCCATGGCCAAGGCCCGCTTCCCCGGCCTGCCCAACAGCCTGGATGCACTCTGCCGCCGATTCGGGATCGATCTGTCGGCCCGCACAACGCACAACGCATTGCTCGACTGCAAACTGCTCGCCGATGTGTATGTCGAGCTCACGGGTGGCCGGCAGCGTGGCCTCACGCTGCTGACCATCCAGCAGTCGGACTTGCAGATCACGTCGTATGACCGTGCCGGCTCGCGCATACCGCGGCCGATCGAGCCAACCGCAACCGAACTAGCGGAGCACGCAGCCTTCATCGGTCGGCTCAAGGACCCGCTCTGGGCAGCGGCTTATACCAAGCCTCTCTGATTAGAACCTGTGCGCCCAATCGCGCAATCCCATCGAGCTGATGGTCCGGCCGGGCGCGACCTTGGCCGAGACGGCTGCCAGGTGCAGGTTCATCGCCTCGGTGTTGCAGCATGGCAGGATCAGGCCAGCGGCTTTGCCTTGTTTGGGGCAGATGGCGCCAAAGATGTAGGTGGAGGCGGTGCGCTGGTCTTGCGGCGCCGATGGGCGGGTTCCACGCTTGGCCCAGCGCCGCGTGATCTTGTTCTTTTGCCCAACTCTCGCTTCATCGCCAAACCAGACCTCCATGTCGCCGGCGGCGACGCCCGGCTCGGGCGATTGCCCGCATTCTCCCCAAATCGGGCATTTGCTGCGCGAGATCCGCGAGCTCGGTTAAGCGGGCGGCTACACTGCGGTCAAAGAGGTCCTGCGTGATCTCCGCCCCGCCTCGTCTGCGGGGTTCGAGGTGCGATTCGAGACCCCGCCGGGTCGCCAGGCGCAGGTCGACTTTGCCCATTTCCGCAGCGTCTTCACCGACGAGCCGGCACGGTCCGCCACCCACCAGGTCCGGCGACATCGTCGCCCTTTGGCCGCTGGCGTTCTACAACGCCACCGGCCGACGCCTGGCTGAAGACGGAGCCTCGGCGTGAGACCGGTGGCCCAGCTCGACACGCCGACCGAGCGCATCCGGCACAGCCTCGTCAGGCTGCACATGCCGCGCGCACTGGAAACTCTGGACGGCGCCGTCCAGCAGATCGAGCGCGTCCAGATCAGCCCGATCGAGGTGATCGACACGCTGCTCGCCGAGGAGATCACCGTCCGCGAGGGACGCAGGATTAAGGCCGCCCTGCATGGCAAAGGAGGGTGGTGTGTTTCGTTTGCAGAACCCGCGGCACTTCAGAGTTCTGGCGGGCGAGGAGGCCGCCTACTGAAATGGGCGACACTGGGCGCTTGGAAGAATGATCGCACCATGCACTTGAGGGTGGCGAGTTGCGCCTCGATCCTATCCTGCAGTTGGTCGCCTTGGCGCAGCGGCGCTCGAGCGACGCCGGTGCGCTTCAGGTGGCTCCAGACCAACTCGTCGGGGTTCAGTTCCGGCGCATAGTCGGGAAGGAAATGCAGCGTCAGCATGCCGTTGGTCGAGGCGACATAGGCTTGCACCAGCGTCGTCTTGTGCGCGGGCAGCCCGTCCACGATCAGATGCACAGGCTTCGAGCAGCCGCGCATCATCTGCTGCAGCAGGGTGACGAACAACTCGGCGTGCAACCCCCCTTGGTAGGTGCAATACCAGAAGGCGCCGCGGGCATTGACCGCAGACGCGGCGCTGATGGTTTGGCGCTGGCCGGGGCGTTGGACCACGGGCGTTTGTCCCTTCACGCCCCAGGTCTTGCCATGCACGGTATCGGCGCGGAACCCGGACTCATCCCAGAACCAGACCTCGCCGCCCGCGGCGCGGGCCTGCCGGCAATGGCGGGAAACCGCTCGCGTCGCCATTGCTCGATCGCGTCGGGGTCGCGCTGATACGCCCGTTGCAGCGGCTTTTGCGGCGTCAGCCCCAGCTTGGCGAGCAAAGCGCCGACCGCCGTCACGCCGAGCCTGATGCCCAATTTGCGCTCGATCAGGTCAGCCATCACGGCGCGCGTTCACAGCCCGAAGTCCAGGCCATACTGGCGCGGATCGCGGCCGTTGATCCAACGAAACACCTGCTGCTCCTGGCGCGGCGTCAGCGTGCGAGGCCGTCCGGTTGCGGACCTGGAGCGCAGCGCCTTCAACCCCAAGCCCCGGGTCGATGCCGCCTTGAGCCACTTATAGATCGTCGTGCGACTGAAGCCGAAGGACGCGACGACGGACGAGGGACGCTCTCCTTCGCGCACTCGCTCGACCGCCATCAGTCGAATGGCTTCCAGCATCCGATGGTCAAACCGCCGCCCGTCTCTTGTCATGAACCCATAATGACACTGGGGGCGGTCGAGTACAAGGAGAATGTCGCCTTAATTGCCGACCGGTGAGTAAGCTGCCGACGCGTCGGCTCGCCAACTCAGTGCGCCTTGATGGTGGCGACCAGGACGAACCAGGTTACTTTCCCCATCGCGACACTACCTTTGTAGCGGCTGCGACGGGTTTCCTGCTCATGGCCGTCGTCCTTCGAGCAGGATAGCGGCGATCCAGGGTCGCTGTGCGGGCTCGCCTCTTGCTGGCAGGACGGCGTCGCTCTTGATGGGAAGGAAGTTTTATGAACTGCTTGTGTTCCCTGATAGCCGGCTTTTTCGGCCTCATGCTCGCCCAGCTTGCGCACGCCGACGACTGGAGCTGTCCGGATGGCTACCAAGTGCATGCGGGACTGAACACCGAGTTCCCCTCCGACGGCGTGAAGCGCGCCTTCGCCGTGGTGCCGCCGAAGCACACGACCGAGCCTGCGCCGGTCTGGGTGCCGCTGACCGGATCGGTGGAATCAACCGCTGATAACCTCTACGTCCAGCGCAGCGGAGCCAACGCCAAGCTGGCTGACCATGGTTTCATGGTGATCGGGCCAGTTCGCGAATGTGCTGACCAACACCCGGACGTGTCCGCCGGCGCCTGCAATGGACCCGGTCATCAGGGCTGGGCCTGGAACCCCTGGCATGAGGGTCGTGCCGCCGGCCCTGCAGGCGAGCCGTTCAAGATCGACGAAGGTCCGGACTCGCGGTTTCTAATCGCCATGGTGAAATGCGTCGGAACGAAATTCCCGCTCGATGCGAGCCGGCTCTACATCGGCGGCATTTCTTCCGGCGGTACGATGACCAACCGGGCGCTGACGTTTCGTTCCGACTTCTGGGCCGGCGGCATGCCGATATCCGGCGAATGGTATGTCACGCGCGATGACGGATCGGCGCTATCCTTCGTTGCCGCGCGCGAAGCGGTGAGGGCAGCGCCCGACGTGATCCATCAAGGTCGCGTCGGTCCCTATCCGCTCCGGTCGAAGCTCGGACCCATGATCGTCATCGTGGTGTGGGGCGGCGCCAAGGACATCTGGTATTGCGGCGCGGTACTCTGTTCGGACTACCGGCCGACCACACAGGCGGCGTCGATCTACTACGCTTCCTTCAACGATGTGGTAGAGGTCTCTTGTACAGTGCACGACGGTCATATGTGGCCGCAGGTCGACACCGACGGCTTCAACCTTTGGGCGCTGAATACCCTCGCCTCCTTTCCGAAGGGCTCGGAACCCAGCCAGTTCAGGCTCACTGAACCTCCGGAAGGCTATAGCTGCAAGCTGGGGCCGTTCACCGATCATTACGGTCCTGGCTCAGCCGACTGAGTGGTTCGCCCGTCATGAGGACATCCCGGTCAGTCGCGCGCGCCGCAATCGGCGCGTTGCTTCTCCTGGGATTGGGCCTGATGCAGTCCACCGCCAGAGACGCACCCCTGCCAGGCGACGGCAATGGGGTCATCGGAGCGTTGAGTGGCGAAGGTGGCGACCCCTTGATCGGTGCAACGCTCTACGGCGACCGTTGTGCAACCTGCCATGACCATGCGGTCGGCCGCATACCATCCAGGGCCGCGATCTCGGACAACACGCGCGCCTTCATCACGACGACGCTGTTCGGTGGCGTCATGCAGCCGATGGCCAAGGGCCTTTCGCCGCACGAGATCGCCTCCGTCGCCGCCTATCTCTCCACCCGCGAAAGCGGCGCGGCCTCGGGCGTCGGGCCAGAAGCTCCATTGTGCACCAGCAAGCCAGGAGCCATCGACCTCGACACGAGCGACCAATGGAATGGTTGGGGCAGAACCGGGACGCAACCGCGCTTCCAGCCCAATCCGGGCTTCACGGCGGCGGACGTGCCGCGACTGAAGCTGAAATGGGCGTTCGCCTACGCCAACTCGCGTGGCGGCCAAGCGACGGTGGTGGGTGATCGCCTGTTCCTCAGCGCGTCCTCCGGCGCGGTCTACGCACTCAACGCACAGACGGGCTGTGCCTATTGGCGCTTCGATGCGCCGGCTCCCACGCGCAGCACCATCATCGTCGGTCGGTTGCCCGGCGCGCCCAGCCACCACGCGATTTACTTCACCGACTACACGCGCACCGCCTACGCGCTTGATGCCGACAGCGGCGCCGTGGTGTGGAAGACGCAAGTCGATGCACAACACGAGGTGCAGATGACGGGGTCTCCGACGCTGCGGGGCGGGAAGCTGTTTGTGCCCATCTCGTCAGCTGAAGAAGCGATCGCCGCCGACTCCCACTATCAGTGCTGTAAATTCCGTGGCGCGTTGGCGGCGCTGGACGCGCAGACCGGCACGCTGCTGTGGAAGACCTACGTCGCGCCGGACGCCGCGAGGCCGTTCAAGCTGAATGCGGTCGGCGTGCAGATGTTTGGTCCGGCTGGTGGTGCGATCTGGTCGGCACCGACCGTGGACGCCAAGCGGCACCTCGTATACGTCGGCACCGGCGATTCCTATACCGACCTGGCGTTTCCCAATTCAGATGCGATCCTCGCGCTCGACGAGCAGACCGGCGTGATCCGTTGGGCGAATCAGCTCACCCGTGACGACACCTACATTGACGGCTGCTATGGCCCACACCCTGGAGCCAACTGCCCCACGCTTGGTCAGGATGACGATTTTGGTGCGTCGCCGATCCTCCATACATCGTTAGATGGTAGCCAGGTGCTGCTCGCCGGACAGAAATCGGGCCAAGTCTACGCTCTCGATCCGGACCACGGCGGCAAGGTCATGTGGTCGCGGCGACTGAGCCCGGGCGGTCCGCTCGGCGGCATAGAGTTTGGTCTCGCGAAGCTTGGTCAGGATGACGATTTTGGTGCGTCGCCGATCCTCCATACATCGTTAGATGGTAGCCAGGTGCTGCTCGCCGGACAGAAATCGGGCCAAGTCTACGCTCTCGATCCGGACCACGGCGGCAAGGTCATGTGGTCGCGGCGACTGAGCCCGGGCGGTCCGCTCGGCGGCATAGAGTTTGGTCTCGCGGCCGACAGCGACACGCTACGTGCCCATTTCTGACATCTACGTCCCGCCGGGTCAGGCAGAGCCCGGGATCACGGCCCTGCGGATCAGCAATGGTTCCATTCGCTGGAGAATTCGGCCGCCAACAGAGTCGTGCGGGTGGAAGAACGTCTACTGCTTCCCGGGCGTCTCGCAGGCGATATCGTCCGTGCCCGGCGCGGTTTTCGCTGGCTCCATGGACGGCCACTTCCGCGCGTTCGATGCGGCTAGCGGACGTACAATCTGGGACTACGACACCGCCTCGTCGCCCGTCATGACCATCGCAGGTCACGAGGCACAGGGCGGCGTCCTGGACGGCGCTGGTTCGACAATTGCCGGCGGCATGGTCTACATCAACTCAGGTTATTGGAGCCGCGCGGATCGGCCGGGAACCGTGCTCATGGCTTTTTCGGTCGATGGGCGGTGAGGGAAAGATGCTTGCGACAAAATAGGCAACAGGAATGCAAGGGAGCGCCTCCTCTGCGACCTGCCGCTTGAACGCCGCGCTGCGGGACCGGTGCTTCGTACCGCTTGCTTGACCCGCAACGGCCAGGGCGCCGCCGCCTACCCGGCGGCGCCCTGGCCGCTGGCGACCCCGCTACCGGGCGGCGAGGGTCGCGCGGTCACCGCCGGCATTCAAGGGCCGTATCGCTGGTAACGAAACGCTGGTGGCCCCGCCGCCGGTGCTGCGCCGCCGGACGCGACGATCCCTCTCGCCGTGGGCAGCGAACACTTCCGTCCGTCCGACCACGGAACAGGGCGACGGATCGAGCCGATTGCGCCGGAAAACCCCGTGACACGGCTTGCCGGCACCAAGCTCGGTCGATAGGGTTGCGCACGCGTTCCAAGAACGGTGGCCTTTCCGCATGGGCGTGCGTCCCTTGGTGTCCATGGCCCAGGTCAGCCCGGCCGAAATGGAGCAGTTGGTCACCCGTGCCGGCCTGAAGCTCAACGCCGGGCAGATGGCCGACCTGGTGCTGGCCTGGCGCCAGCTCGTCCAGATCGTCGGCACTATCCCGCGCGAACGTGGGCTCGCCGACGACCAGGCCTACGCGTTTCGCCTACCGTCGCCCCAGCGTGCAACCAAGCAGCCCGCCCCCAAGCGGCCGCCTCCAAAACAGCGCGCCGCCGCCAAGCCGCGCCCCGTCGTCAAGCGCGCCGCATCATCGCCGAAGCGGGGCAAGCCCGCCGCGCGTCGGCGATGACAGGCACGCTCCCCGCCTTCCCCACCATCGCCGAAGCCTCCCGCCTCCTCGCCAGCAAGCGCCTCTCCCCGGTCGCGCTGACCCGGGCGCTGCTGCAACGGATCGAGACGATCGACCCGCAGCTCAACGCCTTCATCACCGTGACGGCCGAGCGCGCGCTGGCTGCCGCGCGAATCGCCGAACGAGCGCTGCGCGCCGGACGCAAGGGCCGGCTGCTCGGCATCCCACTCGCCTACAAGGACATTTTCGAGACCGCGCGGGTCCGCACCACCGCCCATTCGCGGCTGCTCGCCGAACACGTGCCGGAACACGACGCCGAAACCGTGCGTCGGCTGAATGCCGCCGGCGCGCCGATGCTCGGCAAGCTCGCCACCCACGAATTCGCCATCGGCGGCCCGTCCTTCGACCTGCCCTGGCCGCCGGCACGCAATCCGTGGGACCCGCGCCGTTTCACCGGCGGGTCGAGTTCGGGCTCCGCGGCGGCGGTCGCGGCCGGGCTCTGCCTCGGCGCGCTCGGCTCCGATACCGGCGGCTCGATCCGGCTGCCGGCGGCCTATTGCGGCATCGCCGGGCTGAAACCCACCCCCGGCCTGGTCTCCCGTCGCGGCGTGATCCCGCTTGCCCCCAGCCTCGACACCGTCGGCCCGATGGCCTGGACCGCCGAGGATTGCGCCATCCTGCTCGACACACTGGCTGGCTACGACCCGGATGACCCCGCCTCGGTGCCCGGCCCGAAGGTCGGCTATGCGGCGGGGATCTCCCGCCCTGTGAAGGGCTTGCGCGTCGGCCTGCTGCGCCAGTTCTACGAGCGGGACGTCCCGGCCTCGCCCGAGGTGCAGCAGATGATGCTCCGCGCCCTAGCGACCTTGCGCGGCCTCGGCTGCCGGGTCGAGGAGGCGGCGCTGCCGCGGGTGCAGGACTACAACGCGGTCGGCCGGGTCATCATCTCGGCGGAAGCCTACGCGATGCACGAGGCCAATCTCCGCGCACGGCTGTCCGACTACTCGCGCGCCTTCCGGGTGCGGGTGCTCGCGGGCGGGCTGCTGCGCTCGGCCGACTACATCGCGGCGCAACGACGACGCAGCGACCTGATCGCCATCACCGCGCAAGTCTTCGACCGTTTCGACCTGCTGGTATCGCCGGCAGTCGCCGACGCCGCGCCGTTGCTGACCGAGCAACGCCTGGATGACGGCTTCGCCCGGCCGCTGCTCACCACGGTCGCGAATGTCGCCGCCGTCCCCTCGCTCGTGGTGTGCGGCGGTCACACGGCATCCGGGTTGCCGCTCGGGCTCGAGATCATCGGACCGGCCTGGGGCGACGCGACGGTGCTGCGACTCGGCCACCAGTTCGAACGAGCCAGCGGGACGCGTGCGACCCGGCCCTCGCTCTAATTAGCAAGCGAGTGCCACGGTGCTCGGGACCGTCAAGGACCCTCGCCTGTGGCTCCGGCCGCTGAGCGGTTCCTGCGGCATCCCCAACCGTCCCTGCGCGCCGTGCCGGACAGATCGGGTCGGGACAGAAGGCGGCTGACGACGAAGGGGGGAGCTACTCGCTGTGCGGCGTGACGCCGGTGAGCTGGGTGGCGACGAACTCGAGCACCTTGCGCCCATGCACGGTGCGTTGCTCCGGCTTGGCGTCGATCAGCAGATCGATCTCGCCCCGCTCGGCCGCTTCCCGCAATGTCGGCGCCAGACGCAGGCCATGCAGCTTGAGTTTCGCATGGCGCGGCAGATTGGCATCGCCGTGATTCAAAACCTTCCACGCAGATGCCCGACAGGCAGCACGGTGGCACTTCCGCGGCGCCCTCGCGACCCGCAGGTGAACGGTTGATGGCAGTTCCGACTCCGCCGACGCCACGATCTCCGGGTCGGCGCCAGCCACCGGCGGCCCAACGGCCGGGACGAATGGGGCTTGCGGCGGCGATGGCGGTTCCGTCGGTGTGGCGAGCGACTCGGACGATTGCGGCCGGGCCTCGGCCATTGCCATCGCGAGCGAAGCAGCGCGCGGCCGCCGGGTTACCGGGCGCGGCGTCGAGACGCTGGTTCGCGCTTCACCGTCGGGCAGCGGCCCCATGACCTGCAGCGAGGCAGCCACCACGGCGCAGACCGAAATAGTGCCGACCCATAACAAGACCAGACCTCTGCGTGTCCAAGTCAAGACCTCCCTCCCAACCCACGTTGGCGTGGCAGCGCCACCCTGCAAAGGACTGAATCAAAACGCAAGCCGTGGGGGCAATTTCAGCGCTCTGGCGCGACGTTCGGTCGGGCTGGTTAGTCGTGCTGGTTAGTCGGGATGGTCTGGTCGGAGTGAGAGGATTCGAACCTCCGGCCCCTGCGTCCCGAACACAGTGCTCTACCAGGCTGAGCTACACTCCGGCCGAGGCGCGGTCATAAACCGGCGCGTCGCCGCGAGCAAGCCGAGCACAGTTACGGATGCCGTGTACCACGACGTGTTGCATCCGCCGGGCGGCTGCCTCAGAAAGACCCAGCTCGGCGGCGCGGCCGCCCGTACGCAGGGAGTTGCCCGCACCTCATGCGATCCGGTCCGCTCGTCACCAGACTCGACCGCTACGTATTCCGCCAGCTCTTCTGGGCACTGATCGCGGTGACCGGCGGCCTGGCGGCGCTGATCTGGCTCACCCAGTCGCTCCGCTTCGTCGAGCTCGTGGTCAACCACGGCCTGTCGATCGGGGTGTTCCTGGAACTAACCGGCCTGCTCATCCCGAGTTTCATCGCCATCATCCTGCCGATCACCTCGTTCGTCGTGCTGCAGTTCGTCTACCAGCGCCTCGCGGGCGATCGCGAGCTGACGGTGATGCGCTCCGCCGGCCTCTCGCCGCTAGCGCTCTCGCGTCCGGCACTCGCCGTCGCCGCGCTGGCGGTCGGCGCTTGCTACCTCCTCAACCTCTGGATCGTCCCCTCCAGCGTTAGTGCCTTTCGCGAATATCAGTGGGAGATCCGCAACCGCATGGCGGCGTTCCTGCTCCAGGAAGGCGTGTTCACCTCGATCTCCAGCGACCTCACCGTCTATGTGCGGTCGCGCGAGCCGAACGGCACCCTGCACGGCATCCTGGTGGATGATGCGCGGCAACGGAACAACCACGCCACGATCCTGGCCGAAACCGGCCGACTTCTCGATGGACGGTCGGGGCCGCGCGTGCTGCTGGTCAACGGCAGCCGCCAGGAGCTCGACCGGCAGACCGGGCGGCTCAACATCCTGACTTTCGCGGAGAACGTGATTGACCTGGCCCAGGCCAACCGCGACGAGGGCGGCCGCATCCGCGACATGAGCGAGGTGTCACTGCACGACCTGCTGCACCCGACCCCCGACATCCTGCCCAACGCGCGCGACATCCCAAAATGGCGCGCCGAGGCGATCAAGCGCCTGGTCACGCCGCTCACCGCCGGCTCGTTCGCGATGGTGGCGCTGGTCTCGGCCCTGAGCGGCCCGTTCCGCCGACACGGCGGCGTCATCCGCCCGCTGGTCGCCATCCTCACGGTGGTCGGGCTGCTCGCGCTCGGCCTCGCCGTCGGCAATCTGGCGGCACGCAACAATGCCTTGCTGCCACTGGTATGGGTGCATGCCGCCGGCCCGGGCCTGGTCTGCGCCTGGCTGCTCTACGGCAAGCGGCTCTGGCCCGAGCGGCGGCCGGCGATGCCGCAAGCGGTCTGAACCCGGGGCATGGGTGTCGCGATGACCCTCTCGCTGTACATCTCGCGGCAGTTCACCTATGCCGTGCTGGCGATGCTGGCGGCACTCAGCGGGTTGGTCGCGCTGTTCGACTTCATCGAGCTGCTGCGCCGCTCGGCGACCAAGCCGGCCGCGACGTTCGGCTTGGTGACCGAGATCGCCGCGTTGCGGCTGCCGTTCATCGCCATGCAGATCCTGCCGTTCGCCGTGCTGCTCGGCGGCATCATCGCGTTCTGGCGGCTCACCCGCTCGTCCGAACTCATTGTCGCGCGCGCCGCCGGCGTATCGGCGTGGGAGTTCCTCGCTGGGCCGGTGATCTGCGCCTTGCTGCTGGGCGCGCTCGCCACGGCGGCGATCAGTCCGCTCTCCTCGCTGCTGTTTCGACGCGCCGAGACGCTGGACTCGAACTATCTGCGCACGGCCGGCGGCCCGCTCGCGCTGACCGGCGGGCAGCTCTGGCTGCGGCAGTCGGATCGCCAGCTCACGCCGCAAGGGGTGGCGATCATCCACGCGATGGGTGTGCATCTGCGCGGCAAGACACTCGCCGCGACCGAAATCAGCGTGTTTCGTCTCGATGGCGCCGACCGGCTGCTGTCGCGCATCGAGGCCAAGCGAGCGACCTTGGCGGGCGGAATGTGGACGTTTGAGGACGCCCGCACGATCCGCCCCGACCAGCTTCCCGAACCGGCGCGAACCATCACCCTGCCGACCGACCTCACCGTTGGCCGGGTGCAGGACAGCTTCGCCGCCCCCGACACGCTCTCGGTCTGGGTGCTGCCCGACTTCATCGCCCTGCTCGACCGATCCGGCTTCTCCTCGCTGCGGCACCGGCTGCACTATCAGGCGCTGCTCGCGCTGCCGCTGCTGGCCGCAACCATGGCGCTGGTCTCCGCCGGCTTCTCGATGCGCCCGGCCCGGCGCGGCGGCGTGGCACGCATGATCGGCAGCGGCATCGCCGCCGGCTTCGTGCTGTTCATGGTCTCCAAGCTCGCCGAGGAGTTCGGGCAGTCCGGCGCGCTGCCGGTGGCGCTCGCCGCCTGGGCCCCCGCGGCGGCCGGGCTAATGCTGGCGGTCGCCCTTTTGTTGCACGTGGAGGGCGGCTGATGCGCGTCCTGCCAGTCGCCGCCGCCCTGCTCGCGGTGTGGGTCGGCGCCACCCCGACGCGGGCGCAGCTCAACCAGATCATCGGCGCTGGTGGGGGCGGCAAGGGGCAGCCAATCAGCCGCGACCAGCCGGTGACGTTCACCGCCGACCAGGTGGAATACGACCGCGACAAGGCGACCGTGACCGCCACTGGCCATGTCGAGGCCTGGCAGAACGACCACGTCATCCGCGCCGACAAGATGACGTTCGACCGCAACACCAATGTCGCCGCGGCGGTCGGCCATGTCGTGCTGCTCGAGCCCGACGGGCAGGTGCTGTTCTCCGACTACGCCGAACTTTCGCAAGGGATGCGCAACGGCGTGCTGCGCGGGATGCGCGCGATCCTCGCCCAGAACGGGCGGCTGGCCGCCAACGGCGCGCGCCGCACCGGTGGCAAGATCAACGAACTGAGCAAGGTGGTCTACTCGACCTGCAACCTGTGCAAGACCGATCCCACCCGGCCGCCGCTGTGGCAGATCCACGCCCGCGACGCGGTGCAGGATGTCGAACACAAACGCATCAGCTACGACGATGCCACCTTGCTGATGGCCGGTGTCCCCGTCGCGTATTTTCCGTATCTCGAACACCCCGACCCCTCCGTGAAGCGGGCCACCGGCCTGCTCATCCCCTCGATCGGCACGTCGACCCATATCGGCCAGTTCATCTCGGTGCCGTACTACATCGTGCTCGACGACCAGTCCGACGCGACCGTCACCCCGATGCTGACCACCCAGGCCGGCCCCGAGCTCGGCCTCGGCTATCGGCGACGTTTCAACGACGGCCTGCTGACCATGGACGGAGCGCTGGGCTATCTCGACGGGCGGGTCCAGGGCCTGATCCTCGCCCATGGCCGGTTCAACTTTGACGACACGTGGCGTTATGGCTTCGACCTCGAGCGCGCCTCTTCGAGCGACTTCGTGCGGGACTTCCGGCTCGGCCGGGTGGCGGGCAATCAAAACCTGCTGACCAGCCAGATCTATCTCGAGGGATTTGGCCAGGGCGCCTACTCGCGCCTCGACGTGCGCTTCTATCAGGGCCTGGTCAACACGATCATCGACAGCAAGCTGCCGTTCGTGCTGCCGCGCTACCAATACAGCTACTTTGGTCAGCCCGATGCCTGGGGCGGGCGGCTCAAGGTCGAGGCCGGCGCCTTCAACGTGCTGCGCAGTGTCGGCACCAACACCCAACGGGCCAATCTGACCGCCGAATACGAACGGCCCTTCCTTGGCGCGCTCGGCGATCTGTGGAAGGTGACCTTGCACGGCGACGCCGCCGCCTACAACGCGACCGGCCTCAACGACCAGCCGAACTTCAGTACGCTCGACTCGAACTCCACCGCGCGGGGGCTGCCGCAGGCGGCGGTCGATTTCCGCTGGCCGTTCATGCGCGCTGGCGGCGTTTGGGGCAGCCAGATCATCGAACCTATCGCACAGGTCATAGTCGCGCCACAGGTCGGCAACAGCCAATTCAATACCATTCCGAACGAGGACAGCCTTGATCTGGAATTCACCGACAAGACCTTGTTCGGCTTCAACCGTTTTCCCGGCATCGACCGGTTGGAGGGCGGGGTGCGCGCCAACGTCGCCCTGCATGGCGCGTGGTTCCTCAACGGCACCGCCTTCGACACCCTGGTCGGCCAATCGTATCGCGCGACCAAGGACAACAATTTCTCGCCCGCCTCCGGCCTGCGCGACACCGTGTCGGACGTCGTCGGCCGCGCCAGCTTCGCGCCCACCGACTGGTTCGACCTCACTTATCGGACGCGGCTCGACCACAGGACGTTGATCACGCGCATGGCCGACGTGCTGACCACGGTCGGCGGACCGAAGCTGCGGCTCTCCGGCGGCTATCTCTACACTACCTTCGACCCGTACCAGTTCTACGACCAGCCGCCGCCGCCGCCGCGCAACAACGCGACCCGCTACTACACGCCGCGCAACGAGATCACCCTCGGAGCGTCGACCAACCTGGGCGCCTACCGGCTCAGCGCCTACGGACGACGCGACCTCGCGACCAACAAGATGGTAATGCTCGGCGCGGATGCGGCCTACGAGGACGAATGCTTCATCTTCGATATCCGCTTCAATCGCCGCTTCACCTCGTATAACGGCGACAACGGATCGACCACCATCCTGTTCCAACTGACCTTCAAGACCATCGGTCAGTTCGGCTTCCGCGCGCTGTGAGAGGAACGGCCATGACCCCGCCCCCAACCCGGGCCAGAGCACCCCTGGCCACAGCAATCCTGCCCCTGCTTGCCATCCTGCTTGGGGCCGCGGCCACCCCGCCCGGCGGCGGACCAGCCGCCCCGTCGGCCCAGTCCGCGCAGCCGGAAGCCGCGATCGTCGCCACCGTCAACGGCGACGTCATCAGTCGCGCCGACGTCACCAATCGGGGACGGCTGTTCGCGCTCTCCACCGGCATGGGCCTGTCGCCCGAGGTGCTGGAGCGGCTGCGACCGCAGATCACACGCCAGCTCATCGACGAGCGGCTGCGTCTGCAGGAAGTGCTACGCCGCCACATCGTGGTGCCCGACAAGGAGATCGCCGCCGCGATCAACGAGATCGAATCGCGTAACGGCATGCCGTCGGGTACGCTGCGTGCCAAGCTGAACGCCGACGGGATCGGCATGCGGACCCTGGTCGATCAGATCCGGGTGCAGCTCGGCTGGACCCGGGTGTTGCGCGAGCAGCTCGCCGAGCGGGCACAGATCACGCCCGCTGAGGTAGTCGAGCACCAGAAGCTGCTGGCGCAGCAGGTCGGCAAGCCGGAATACCACATCGCCGAGATCTTCATCCCGATCGACGACCCGGCGAACACTGCGGACGCCCAGCGCTTCGCGGAGACCGTGATCGGCGAGCTGCGCGCCGGCGCCCCGTTCGCGGTGGTCGCGGCGCAGTTCAGCCAAAGTCAGACCGCCCTGCAAGGCGGCGATCTCGGCTGGGTCCAGCCGAACCAGCTCGACCCCGAGGTCGTCCGGGTGGCGCAGGAGATGCCGCCGAACGCGATCAGCAACCCGCTGCGGGTACCTGGCGGGTATGCGATCGTCACCTTGCGAGGCAAGCGCGAGATCGGCCGCGACATTGGCACCGTGGTGTCGTTGCGACAGGCGTTCTTCCCGTTCACCGCGCCACTCAATCCGCAGGCGCCGACCGATCAGCAGAAGCAGGCGCTCGACAAGGCCCGCGCCGTCAGCGCTTCGGTGCATAGCTGTGCCGCGATGGAGGCGGCGGCCAAGTCGAACGCCTCGCCGCGACCGACCGATCCTGGCGAGCTCCGGCTCGAAGCGCTCAGTCCACCCGCGTTCCGCCAGATGCTGGCGACCCTCCCGTCGGATCGCGCCAGCCAGCCGCTGGTCGCCACCGACGGGATCGCCGTGGTGATCGTGTGCTCGCGCGAGGAGAAGAACCTCGCCGAGCTCAACAAGCAGGAGATCGCCAACCGCATCCTCTCCGACCGGATCGAGCTTGCGTCGCGCCAGTTGCAGACCGATCTGCGTCGCCGCGCGCTGATCGACATCCGCTCGCAGAAAGTCGCCGGCCGCGACCAGTAGCAGCGCCGAGCCGGATGCGGAAAAAGGCGGGGAACTGGGTGGGGCGCCAGTTCCGTCGCTGCGCGAGGTCATCGCCCGCCACGGCCTGGGGGCGCGCCGATCGCTCGGCCAGCATTTCCTGCTCGACCTCAATCTGACCAGCCGGATCGTGCGCCAGGCCGGTGCGCTTGCTGGACGCCACGTCATCGAGGTCGGCCCCGGCCCTGGTGGGCTGACCCGGGCCTTGCTCGCCTCCGACGCGGCCAGTGTGAGCGTGATCGAGATCGATCCACGGGCGGTCGCGGCGATGCGCGAGCTTGCCGCGCACGCCGAAGGGCGGCTCAGTGTCGTCGAGGGCGACGCGCTGACGCTCGACCTCGCCGCGCTGGTGCCGCCGCCACGTCAGATCATCGCCAACCTGCCATACAACATCGCCACGCCGTTGCTGATCGGCTGGCTGCGGCAGGCCGCCTCGTTTGAGCGTTTGACCTTGATGTTCCAGCAGGAGGTGGCCGAACGCATCACCGCCGCCCCCGGCGCGCCGGCTTACGGGCGGCTCGCGGTGCTGGCGCGCTGGCTCGGCGAGGCCGAGCTGCTGATGCGCATCCCGCCCGACGCCTTCGTGCCGCCGCCAAAAGTTTGGTCGGCGGTTGTCGGCCTGGTGCCACGCGCCGACCAGCCGCCCGCCGCGCGCTTTGCCGCGATGGAGCGGATGACGGCGGCGGCATTCGGCCAGCGCCGCAAGATGCTGCGCGGCGCGCTCCGCCCGCTCGGCGGCGAAGCGCTGCTGGCCCGCGCGGGCATCGACCCGGAGCGCCGCGCCGAAACCCTGTCGGTGGCCGATTTCGCCCGCCTCGCGGCGTTGCTGTGATCACACCGGCCTGCGCGATGCTGCAACGGCGTCGATCGAGGCGCGCTCGAATCTCGCCTCGACGAACACGTCTTTGGCATGGACGGGACGTTCGCACAGCTGCTTGCCACGCCGCGCCATATCACCACCTGCCACGGACAGGCAGAGGGGACCGAGCGCCATGTCGATACGGATCAACGGAACCGAGGCCGACCTGCCCGGCGACCCACGCGTCTCCCTGCTCGACCTGCTACGGGAGACACTGCACCTGCACGGCACCAAGAAGGGCTGCAACCAGGGCGCATGCGGCGCCTGCACGGTGCTGGTCGACGGCGAGCGCGTCGTGTCGTGCCTGGCGCTCGCGGTGCAATACGACGGGCGGAGCGTCACCACGGTCGAGGGACTGGCGGGCGAGGATGGGATGCACAAGCTGCAGCTTGCGTTCATCGAGCATGACGGTTTCCAGTGCGGCTACTGTACGCCGGGCCAGATCTGCTCGGCGGTCGGAATGGCGGCGGAGCTGGAGCGCGGGGTGCCGAGCGTGGTCACCACCGACCTGTCGGCGGACACGGTTGCCTTCACCCCTGAGGAGCTGCGCGAACGCATGAGCGGCAATCTGTGCCGCTGTGGTGCCTATAACGGCATCGTCGCCGCGATCGCCGAGACCTACGCGGCTGCGCGCCCCGACCAGCACCAGCCTGCGCGGGCCCCGGAGGCCGCGGAGTGACCCCGTTCAGCTACGCCCGAGCGGGCGACGCGGGCGAAGCGGTCCGGCTCGGCGGCGCGGAAAACGCCAAGTATCTGGGCGGCGGCACCAACCTCGTGGACCTGCTGCGCGAGACGATCGAGCGGCCGTCCGCGCTGGTCGATGTGACCGGCCTCTCCTCGACGGTGGAGGAGTGCCAGGACGGCAGCCTGCTGATCGGCGCCGCGACGCGCAACACGGCGCTCGCCGAACACCGTGCCGTGCGCACCCGCTACCCGATGCTCGCCCGCGCGATCCTGGCGGGTGCCTCGGCGCAGATCCGCAACATGGCGACGGTCGGAGGCAATATCCTGCAACGTACGCGCTGCACTTATTTCTACGACGATGAGGGATCGCGCTGTAACAAGCGCAGCCCCGGCCAGGGTTGCGACGCGGTGGACGGCTTCAACCGCATCCACGCGATCCTGGGCGCGTCCGCCACCTGCGTGGCCACGCACCCGTCCGACATGTGCGTTGCGTTGGCCGCACTCGATGCCACAGTGCACCTGCAGGGATCGGGCGGCACACGAACCTTGCCGCTTACCGAGCTGCACCGCTTGCCCGGCGGCAACCCCGAGCTGGAGACGGAGCTGCAAGCAGGCGAGCTGATCACCGCCGTCGAGTTGCCGGCGCTGCCGTTCGCGGCGCGCTCCACCTACCGCAAGGTGCGTGATCGGGCGAGCTACGCCTTCGCGCTGGTCTCGGTCGCGGCCGCGCTGGAGGTGGAGCAAGGCCGGGTCAAGGACGTCCGGCTGGCGCTGGGCGGCGTCGCGCACAAGCCCTGGCGCGCCCGCAAGGCGGAGGACGCGTTGCGGGGCGGCCCCGCCAACGCGCAGGCGTTCCGCGAAGCCGCCGAAGCCGAACTCGCCGACGCCGCGCCACTTCGTGACAACGCGTTCAAGATCGAACTCGCCAAGCGCACCATGACCGCCGTTCTCGGCGAGCTAGCTGGAGAAGCCGCATGAGCATCATAGCAGACGCGGCCGCAGCCGCGCAGGGCGCAGCGCAAGCGGTGATGAAGAAGGCGATCGAACTGGCGCCCGATAGCTGGCTGCCCGGTGGCAAGCCCGACCCGCTGATTCGCCACAAGCACGGGCTGATCGGCGCGCCCATCTCCCGCATCGATGGCCCGCTCAAGGTGCAGGGCAAGGCGAGCTTCGCGGCCGAGTTCCCGCTCGAGGGAATGGTTTATGCGGCGGTTGCGTTCAGCACCGTAGCCAAGGGCCGCATCACCGCGCTCGACACCGGCGCGGCGGAGGCGGCACCCGGCGTCGTCCTGGTAATGACCTACCAGAACGCGCCGCGGATGCAGCCGATGCCGCTGTTCCTGACCTCCGAGAAGGCTGCCGGCGGCGACGACCTGCCGATCATGCAGGACGAGCGCATCCACTGGAACGGCCAGCCGATCGCGGTGGTGCTGGCCGAGACCCAGGAGCAGGCCGATCACGCCAAGTCGCTGATCCGCGCCAGCTACGAGACCGAGCCCGCCATCACCGCCTTCGCCGAGGCCAAGGCGCAGGGCACGGAGCCCGGCCTGTTCATGGGCCAGCCGCTGCAGCAGGCGATCGGCGACGCGGAGGCAACGCTGGCCGCCTCCGCCGTCTCCGTGGACGCCCACTACAGCACGCCGCGCCACAGCCACAATGCCATCGAGCCGCACGCGGCGACGGTGGCCTGGCACGGGGACGAGCTGATCGTGCGCGACGCCTCCCAGGCGGTCGTCCACACCGCTTGGTCGCTCGCCACCGTGTTCGGGCTGGACGAGAAGCAGGTCCACGTCACCTCGCCCTACGTCGGCGGCGGCTTCGGGTCCAAGACGCTGTGGCAGCACCAGGTGCTGGGCGCGGCGGCGGCCAAGCTCTCCGGCCGCCCCGTCCGCATCGCTCTCTCGCGTGAGGGCGTGTACCGGATGGTCGGCGGGCGCACCGTCACCGAGCAGCGTGTCGCGATCGGCGCGCAGGCGGACGGCCGCTTCACCGCCATTATCCACACCGGCACGATCGCGATGACCCGGCACAACGCGCTGCCCGAGCCGTTCATCCTGCCGACGCGCAGCGCCTATGCCGCGGGCAGCTTCAAGCTCGACGTCGAGGTGGCCTACATGGACATGCTGGCCAACACCTTCATGCGCGCGCCGGGCGAGTCGGTGGGCACGTTTGGCCTGGAATGCGCGGTGGACGAGCTGGCGGCCAAGCTCGGCATCGACCCGATCGAGCTGCGTATCCGCAACGAGCCGGAGAAGGACCCGACCGAGGGAACGCCCTTCTCCTCGCGACACATTGTCGAGGCCTGGCGCGCCGGGACCGAGCGCTTCGGCTGGGGCAAGCGCAACCCGGCCCCCGGTGCGGTGCGCGAGGGCGAGTGGCTGGTGGGCATCGGCTGTGCCACCGCGACCTATCCCTACTACCGCATGCCCGGCGGCGCGGCGCGTATCACGCTCACAAAGGACGGACACGCCCGGGTGGAGGTCGCCGCCCACGAGATGGGCATGGGCACTGCCACCGCGCAAAGTCAGGTCGCCGCCGAGCGGCTCGGGCTCACGCTGGACCAGGTGAGCTTCGGCTACGGCGACTCCTTTATGCCGGGGGTCGTGCTGGCCGGCGGCTCGCAGCAGACCGCCTCGATCGGCGCGGCCGTGGTCGCGGCCCAGCACGCGCTGGTGGCCGAGCTGCTCAAGCTCGCGGGCAACGACTCGCCCCTCGCCGGGCTCGGCGCGAACGAGGTGGGAGGCCTGGACGGTGGCCTCGCCAAGCTCGACGAGCCCGAGCGGCATGAGAGCTATGCCGCCATCCTCGAGCGCGCGGGGCGTGACGAGGTGGTGGTGGAGGCGGCCGCACCGGCACCGATGGAGGCGCAGCACTGGTCGATGCACTCCTACGGCGCCATGTTCTGCGAGGTTCGGGTCAGCGCCGTCACGGGCGAGGCGCGGGTCAGCCGCTTCCTGGGTTCATTCGACTGCGGCCGCATCCTTAACGCCAAAACCGCGGCGAGCCAGTTCCGCGGTGGCATCATTATGGGCCTCGGCCTCGCCTTGATGGAGGAGACGCAGTTCGACGAGCGCAAGGGCCGCATCATGAACCCGAGCCTCGCCGAGTACCACGTGCCGGTGCACATGGACGTGCCGGAGATCGACGTGATCTGGACCGATATTCCCGACCCGCACACTCCCATGGGCGCGCACGGCATTGGCGAGATCGGCATCACCGGCACGGGTGCGGCGGTCGCGAATGCGATCTTCAACGCGACCGGCAAGCGCATCTGCGACCTGCCGCTCACGCTCGACAAGCTGATGTAGCGATCGGCCCCGACGGCGGCAGGCCTCAGGGCTCGCTTCAGCCCTGCGGCCTGCCGCGGTCTACGACCGGCCTGAACCGCGTCACCATTGACCGAAAGCGCGCACGCCGAACCCGCAATCAGCCGAGCCGTGCGACGAACTCGGCGAGGCCGGTTTGCCTCGGGGTGGCGAGGCGCGCCGCGCCGAGCACGGCCTGGATCGCCTGCAGGGTGGCGTCAAAATCCGCGTTGACCAGAACGTGGTCGAACTCGGCCCAATGGCTGATCTCGGAGCGGGCGGCGGTCATGCGGCGGGAAATCTCCCCGGGCGCGTCATCGGCACGGCCGCGCAGCCGGGTTTCAAGGTCGGCCAGCGAGGGCGGCAGCAGGAACACGCCGATGACGTCGGCCGGCAGTGCCGCGCGGAGCTGCCGAAAACCCTGCCAGTCGATGTCGAACACCATATCGCGCCCAGCGGTGAGCGACGCCTCGACCGGGGCGCGCGGCGTGCCGTAGCTGCGGCCAAACACCGACGCCCACTCCAGCAGCCCACCGGACGCGGCGAGCAGGTCGAACTCGGCCTGGCTGCGGAAATGGTAGTGCTCGCCATCACGCTCGCCCGGGCGCGGCGCACGGGTAGTCACGCTCACCGACACGGCCAAGCTCGGGTCGAGCCGCAGCAACGCGCGAGCGAGCGAACTCTTGCCTCCCCCCGAGGGTGCGGCGATCACCAGACAGACGCCGCGCCGGGTAATCTCGCTCACTCCAGGTTCGCCGCCTGCTCGCGCAACTGCTCGATGGTCGCCTTGAGGCGCAGCCCGGTGGTGGTCAGGGCCAGCGAGGCGGACTTGCTGCACAAGGTGTTGGCCTCGCGGTTGAACTCTTGGACCAGGAAGTCGAGCCGCCGCCCGATCGCACCGCCTTCGGTCAGCAGCGCCCGCGCCGCCGCGACGTGGCCGGCGAGCCGATCGAGCTCCTCGCGCACGTCGGAGCGCGCGGCGAGCAGCGCCACCTCCTGGGCGATCCGCTCCTCCGGCAGGTTCGGCGCCTCGCGCAACAAGGCTTGCAGATTCTCCATCAGGCGCGCGCGTTGCGCGGCGGGTTGCTCCATCGCCTGGCTGGCAGCTTGGTCACGCAGGTCCGCGATCTCGTCGACCAACGCCCGCAGCACCACGGCGAGGCGGGCACCCTCCGCCTGGCGCGCGGTCACCAGCCGATCGAGTGCGGCAATGAACCCCTCGCGCAGCGGCGCCAATGCCGCATCACGGTCGGGCTCGGCGACCGCGCCGGCCACGCCCTCCGCCCGCAACACGCCCGGCAGAGCGAGCAGCGCCTCGGCGCGCGGCGGCGGGCAGCCCGGGATGCGCGCCTGCAACGCGACCACCAGGGCCAGCGCCTGTTCGAGCGCGACCGCGTCCGGCACCAGCCGCGCCGGCTCGTCACGTCGCACCGACAGGTTCGCGGTGACATTGCCGCGCTTGAGCAACGCCTGGGTGGATTGCCGCAAGACCGGTTCCAGCGCGTCGCAGCCGGCGGGCAACCTGAGGCGCAGGTCGAGGCCACGGCCATTGACGCTGCGCAGCTCCCAAACCCAGGCGATCCCCTCGGCGGCGCCCTCGGCGCGTGCGAAGCCGGTCATCGATGCAAGCGTGGCGCTCATCGGACGCTGTCTACCAGCCCACGCCGGCTTCGCGAAACTGCGAACTCACCGGAGATCGACGGGCGGACCGCTCAGCGCCCGCCAGCGCGCGACGTTGCGGGCGTGCTCATCGAGGCTGCGCGAGAACACGTGCCCGCCGCTGCCATCGGCGACGAAATACAGATCGTCGCTCGGCGCGGGCTGCAGCACCGCTTGGATGCTGGCCAGGCCCGGGGCGCAGATCGGCCCGGGCGGCAGACCGCGAATGCGATACGTATTGTGGGGATCGTCCCGCTCCAGGTCGGCTCGCGAGATCGGCCGATCGAGCACGCCGGTGCCGCCACTCGCCGCGTAGACGACGGTCGGGTCGGATTGCAGCTTCATGCCGAGACGCAGCCGGTTGAGGAACACCGCGGCGACGTGCGGACGCTCTCCGGGCCGCGCCGTCTCGCGCTCGACGATGCTCGCCAGGATCAGCGCCTGCTCCCGCGAGGCCAAGGTCGTACCGGGGGCGCGGCTCGCCCAGGCTTCCCGCAGGGTCCGGTCCATCGCCGCCCGGGCGCGATCCAGGATCGACTGGCGCGAGGTGCCATACTCATAGGCGTAGGTCTGCGGCAGCACGCTGCCCTCTTCGGGAAGAGCGGCGCTGCCGTCGAGCGCCTCGGCCTTGTCGAGCAAGGCGATGATCTGCCGCGCGGTCAGTCCCTCGGGCAGGGTAAAATGGTGCTGCACCTGCTTGGCGGTGCGCAGAATGGTCAGCACCGTGCGCAAGGTTGCGTGCGCCGGAAACGCGAACTCGCCAGCGTGCAACGCTCCCTCGTGCCGGGTCAGCAAGGTCGCCACTCGGAACGGCAACGGCCGCGCTACAACCTGCGCGTCGGCCAGCACCTCGCCCACCTGCTCGGCCCCGCCGCGCGGCACCACCAGATTGGTCGCCTGGGGCAGCGGCCCCGGTGCTTCAAGCACACGCTGGGCGTAGAACCAGGCACCCGCCGACGCGGCGACGACCAACAGGAACACGACGAACAGCCGGTCGAACAGACGCCGCCGGCGAGGTCGACCGGAAGCCACGTTCCTAGGACGCCTTCAGGCGGCGCGGAAGATGATGCTGGCGTTGGTCCCGCCGAAGCCGAAGCTGTTGGACAGCGCCACGTTCACCCGCCGCTCCTGGGCCGTGTTCGCCACGCGGTCGATCACGCTCTCCCGGCTCGGCTGGTCCAGGTTGAGCGTGGGCGGCACCACCCCGTCGCGGATCGCCAGAACGGCGAACATTGCCTCCACCGCACCGGCCGCGCCGAGCAGGTGACCGATCGCCGACTTGGTGGAGGACATTGCCAGGCCCTTCGCGGCGTCACCGAACAACTGCTCCACCGCCTCAAGCTCCAGGTCGTCACCAAGCGGGGTCGAGGTGCCATGCGCGTTGACATACTGGATGTCGGCGGGATCGAGGCCGCTGCTGCGCACCGCAGCGCGCATCGCCCGCAACGCACCCTCGTGCCCCTCGGCCGGCGCGGTGATGTGATAGGCGTCGCCCGACATGCCGTAGCCGATGACTTCGGCGTACACCTTGGCGCCGCGTTTGCGGGCGTGCTCATACTCTTCGAGCACGAGGATCGCCGCGCCCTCGCCCATCACGAACCCGTCGCGATCCTTGTCCCACGGCCGCGAGGCGCGAGTCGGCTGGTCGTTGAACGCGGTGGACAACGCCCGCGAGGCGCTGAAGCCGGCAACGCCAAGCTCGCACACCGTGGCTTCGGCACCGCCGGCGAGCATCACCTCGGCGTCCCCAAGCCCGACCAGCCGGGCGGCGTCGCCGATCGCGTGAACCCCGGTCGCGCACGCCGTCACCACCGAGTGGTTCGGCCCCTTGTAGCCGAACTTGATCGAGATCTGCCCCGACGCGAGATTGATCAGCGCCGAGGGGATGAAGAACGGGGAGAGTCGCTTGCCCTTGCCGGAAAACACCTGCACGGAGGCTTCGTAGATCGATTCAAGGCCGCCGATCCCGGAGCCGACCATCACGCCGGTGGCGCAACGCTCCTCCTCCGTCGCAGGCTTCCAGCCGGAATCCTCGACCGCCTCGGCGGCGGCGACCATCGCGAGATGGATGAAGCGATCCATCTTCTTGAAGTCCTTCACCGGGATCCACTCGGCCAGATCGAGCCCGCCCTCGACCTTGGTGCCCTGCGGCACCTGGCCCGCCACCTTGCAGGCGAGGTTGGTGGTATCGAACGATTGGATGGCGCGAATGCCGGACTCGCCGTTGATGAGCCGGCGCCAGACGTTCTCCACCCCGAGTCCCAGCGGGCTGACGACGCCCATTCCGGTTATGACAACCCGACGCATCGTATATTCCTGCCGCGCGAGTCGCTCAGGCGGTCTTCTGCTTCTCGATGTAGTCGATCGCATCCTTCACGGTGCTGATCTTCTCGGCCGCGTCCTCCGGGATCTCCACGCCAAACGCCTCCTCGAACGCCATCACCAGCTCGACCGTGTCGAGACTGTCCGCGCCAAGGTCATCAATGAACGACGCCTCGGAGGTCACCTTCGATTCCTCGACCCCGAGGTGTTCCACCACGATCTTCTTAACCTTGTCGGCGATCTCGCTCATCGGCTCTGCAACTCCTGAAACTTGGAAGGGGCCCGCCGTCCCGCTTGGCGGCTATCGAGACTGTCACGGCCAGAACGTGTCCCACACGAGGAGGGGTGGTGTGGCCACTGCGACCAGCCCGGACGATGCTGCGGGGCGCTTAGCATGGTTCTCGTGTCGGGCCAACACAGGGGGTGTCGTTCTCGTACAACGGTCGCGCGGCGGGTTCGTCGCTCGCGGATCGGCTCATATCATCGCCATCCCGCCGTTCACATGCAGCGTCGCCCCGGTGACCCAGCCGGCCTCGTCGGAAGCGAGATAGGCGACCGCGGCGGCGACATCCGCCGGCCGGCCGAGCCGCCCGAGCGGGATCGCCTGGCCGAGCTTGGCGCGCTGTGCCTCACCCAACGCATCGGTCATCGGCGTCTGGATGAAACCGGGGGCGACGATGTTCACCGTCACCCCGCGCGACGCCACTTCCTGGGCGAGGGCCTTGCTCATGCCGACCAGCCCGGCCTTGGCGGCGGCGTAGTTCGCCTGCCCGGCATTGCCGGTGGCGCCGACGATGCTGGCGATGCCAATGATCCGCCCGGTGCGCCGGCGCAGCATGCCACGCAGCACCGCTCGGGCGAGGCGGAACGGCGCGCCGAGATTGACGTCCAGCACTCGCTGCCAGTCCGCGTCGGCCATGCGCAACGCCAGCATGTCCCGGGTAAGCCCGGCATTGTTCACCAGGATCGCCAGCGGCCCGGCTTGCTGCTCCGCCGCCTCGACCAGCGCCTCGGCCGCTTCCGGATCGGCGAGATCGGCGGGGCAGACATGGGCGCGGACGCCGAGCTCACCGGCCAGCGCAGCAAGCGCGTCCCGCCGCGTGCCCGAGAGCACCACCGTGGCGCCCTGGGCGTGCAGCACCCGTGCAATGGCGCCACCGATGCCGCCCGACGCGCCGGTGACCAGCGCGGTCTTGCCGTCAAGATCGAACATGGTCGTCAAAGCACCTTCAGCACCGCTTCGACCTCGGCCGGGGTCGCGGCAGATATGGTGGCGGCATCGGGCGCGATGCGCTTGACCAGCCCGGCCAGCACCTTGCCCGCGCCGAGCTCGACGAAACTGTCGACGCCGATCGCGGTCATCGCCAACACGCTTTCCCGCCAACGCACCGTGGCGGTCACCTGCTGGACCAGGAGATCGGGGATCATGGCCGGATCGGTCGCCTTGGCGGCGGAAACGTTGGCGATCACCGGCACCGCCGGAGCCTGCGGCGGCGTGCGCTCGAACGCCTCCCGCATCGCCTCGGCCGCCGGCGCCATCAGCGCGCAATGGAACGGGGCGGAGACCGGCAGCAGCATGGCGCGCCGAATACCCTTTGCCTTGGCGATCTCCACCGCTCGCTCGATCGCGCCGCGATGGCCGGAGATGACCACCTGACCGCCGCCATTGTCGTTGGCCGGCTCGATCACCTCGCGCTCGTCGGTTTCGCTCTCGGGCACCGGTGCGGCCTCGGCGCAGATCGCCTCCGCCTGCTCCATTGCCGCGCCCAGCAGCGCCGCCATCGCGCCCTCGCCGGCCGGCACCGCGCGCTGCATCGCCTGGCCGCGCAGCCGCAGCAGCCGCGCCGCGTCCGAGAGGCTGAAGCTGCCGGCGGCGGCCAGCGCGCTGTATTCGCCGAGCGAATGACCGGCGACCAGCACGGCCTTGTCGCGCAGGACGAAGCCACCCTCCCGCTCCAGCACCCGCAGCACCGCGAGCGAGATCGCCATCAGCGCCGGCTGGGTGTTCTCGGTAAGGGTCAGTTCCTCGGCTGGTCCCTCGAACATCAGCTTGGACAGTTTTCGCCGCAGGGTCTCGTCGACCTCCTGGAACACCTCGCGGGCAGCCGCGAAGGCGGCGGCGAGGTCGCGCCCCATGCCGACGGACTGGCTCCCCTGTCCGGGGAAGATGAACGCATGAACCGACATGCAGCGGATCCCCGAGGCCGGCGATTGCGGTGGCGCGGCGTTGGGGCGCCGGCGTAGCCGGGGGTCAAATGCGTGTCAATGCGCGTCCACACCCTAAGCTTCAGGGTTCAGCTTGCAGCACAGCGGAGGAGAAAGCACATGCGAACGGTCCGATTGCCGGACGGGCGGGAGGTCGCCGCCATCGGCCAGGGCACCTGGCACATGGGCGAGAAGCGCGGCAGCGCCCGCGACGAGGAGGCGGCGCTGCGGCTCGGCGTCGATCTCGGCATGAGCCTGATCGACACCGCCGAGATGTATGGCGAGGGCGGTGCGGAGGAAGTGGTCGGCCGCGCCATCGCTGGCCAGCGCGACCGGGTATTCATCGTCAGCAAGGTGTATCCGCACAACGCCTCGCGCACTGGCGTCCCCGCCGCTTGCGCCCGCAGCCTCAAGCGGCTGGGGATCGAGCAAATCGACCTCTATCTGCTGCACTGGCCGGGCTCGGTGCCGCTGGCCGAGACGGTGAACGCGTTTGAGGAGCTACGCGAGGCGGGCAGGATCGGCGCCTGGGGCGTCTCCAATTTCGACGTGAGCGACATGGAGGAACTGACCGCGCTGGCCGCCGGTTCGGCCTGCGCCACCAACCAGGTGCTGTACAACCCGGCCACGCGCGGGATCGAATTCGCCCTGCTGCCGTGGTGCGCCGAGCGTCGCATGCCGGTGATGGCCTACTCGCCAGTCGGCCAGGGTGGGGCGCTGTTACGCTCGGCGGCGCTCGCCGAGGTGGCGCGGCGGCACGACGCCACTCCGGCTCAGGTCGCCATCGCTTGGGGCTTGCGCCACTCGACGGTGATCTCGATCCCCAAGGCGGTGAGCGGGGCGCATGTGCGACAGAACGCCGCCGCTGCCGACCTCGTGCTGACCGAGGCGGATTGTGCTGCGATCGACCGCGCGTTTCCACCGCCGGATGGCAAGCAGCGGCTCGGCATGGTGTAGCCGACTCCGCACCGACGCGTATCGTCCACTTGTGACCCCGCCCTGCCCCGCCGCGTCTGCACCATGACTGGCCCGGTCACTGGCCTGATCACTGGTTTGGTGCCTGGTCTGCTGGCGGCGATCGCGTTGGGGTTGCTGGCCCTCGCGCTGGTGGCAGCCTCCCTCCCGGCGCGCGGGCGGCAGGCGCTGGTCGGTTGCGCCGTGCTTTGCGCGGCGGGTGTGGTGATCGCGTTCGGCTTCCTGCTCGCGGGCGCTCCCATCGCTGGGCTTGCCGTGCCGTTCGGGTTGCCCGGCGCGGGCATGACGGTCGGCATCGATGCGCTTTCGGCCATTTTCCTTCTATTGGTGTTGCTGACCGGGGGCGTCTGCTCGGTCCATGCCCTGGTGCCGCGAGAGACCGAGGACCGGCGGGCGCTGCCGTTCCTCCCCGCCCTGCTGGCCGCGATGGTCCTCACCCTGCTCGCTGCCGACGGGTTCAGCCTGGTGCTGGGTTTCGCCCTCACCTCGCTGAGTTCCTGGGCAATGATTCTTGCCCGGCACGAGGAGCCGGAGGCGCGCGAGGCGGCGCAACTCCAGCTCGGCACCGCGCTGTTCGGCGTGGCCTGCCTGGTCCTCGGCCTGGCCCTGCTCGCCCCCGCTGATGCCGACCTCGGCTTCGCCGCCATGCGCGACGCGCCGGCGGAAGGCTGGCACGCCAGCTTGGCGATGGCCCTGGGCCTGCTCGGCGCCGGCGCCAACGCTGCTCTTGTGCCGCTGCATTGGTGGCTGCCACGCGCCTGTCAAACGGCGCCGACGCAGGCCGCGGCGTTGCTCGCCGGTGGCATGACCAAGCTGGCGAGCTACCTGCTGATCCGCTTTCTGTTCGATCTGTGCGGCCCGGTGCAGCCGCTGGGGTGGGGGGTGGCGTTGCTCGTGCTCGGCGCGGCCTCGGCGGTGCTCGGGATGCTGCGGGCCAGCGCGGAGACCGATCTCGGGCGCATCGTCGCCGCCGGCGTGATCGGCAATAGCGGCTTCGTCGCGATCGGGCTCGGGATCGCCCTGATCGCTCGGGCGGTCGACCTGCCGGCGCTGGCCTCGCTCGCGTTGGGGGCGGCGCTGCTGCAGGCGTTCAGCCACGGCCTGTTCGGGACATTGCTGGCGTTGTGCGCCGGCGCGATCCAACGAGGCGCCGGCAGTCGCTCGCTGGCGCGGCTCGGCGGGCTGATCCATCGCATGCCGGTCACGACGTGTTGCGCGCTGGTCGCCGGCGCCGGCCTCGCGGGTCTGCCGCCGGGACCGGGCTTCGCCGGTCTGTGGTTACTGCTGCAATCGGTGCTGGCCGCGACGCGGGTCGGCGGCCTCCTGCTGGGGATCTTGATCGCGGTCGTCGCCGCGCTGCTGGCCCTGGCCATGGCCCTGGGCGCCGCCGCGGCCGTGCGGCTGCTCGGCATCGCCTTGCTGGGCCGACCGCGCACCCCGCGCGCCGCGGCGGCTGACGAGGTGCGACCCGTTGCGGGATGGGCGATGCTCGGGCTGGCCGCCATCTCCTGTGTTGTCGGCCTGCTGCCGGGGCCCATGCTGCGCCTGCTCGACCCCATCTTGGGCGCGCTCACCGGCGGGGCGCTCGCCGACCGGGCCGGCTGGCTCGCGGTCACGCCGAGCACGGCCACCCCCGGCTACGCCGCCCCGGCGACCATCCTGCTGCTGGCCGGCCTGGGCGGCGCGGTGGCGTGGGCGCTGCATCGTTGGAGCGTCGCCGAGCACCGGCGGGCACCCGCATGGAACGGCGGCTTCGCGCCGCCCCCGGCCTGGTTGCCGTTCGGTGACCCGGCGACCCAATATGGCGGCGCCGCATTCGCCCAACCGCTGATCCGTGCCCTAGGCGCGATGCTGCCGGGCGAGACCACCCGAGTCATCCCGATCCGCCGGCTGTGGCACGCAATCTCGGCGCAAGCGTATCGGCTGCGCGCGCTGCCGATACGCGGCGCGCTGGCTATGACTGTCAGCGTCCTGGTGCTGTTCCTCGTCATCCTTGCCGGCGCGGAGGCGAGGTGAGAGCGCTGTTCGGCCTGCTCGCGCAACTGCTGCATCTCGCCCTGATGCTGGCAGCGGCACCGGTGCTGGTCGGCATGATGAGCTGGATCGAGGCGCGCCTGGTCGGGCGACCGGGCGCCTCGCCGTTGCAGCCCTGGCGCGAGCTGCGGCGACTGGCACGCAAGCAGCGGGTCATCGCCGAGGCCGCCTCGCCGCTGTTCCTGCTGGCGCCGGCCGTAAGTTTCGTCGCCACTTCCGCGGCCGCCGCGATGGTGCCGTCCTTCGCCCGTGGCCTGACCAGCGCGCCGCTCGCCGACCTGCTGCTGATCGCCGGGCTGCTGGCCCTGGCGCGCTGCGTGCTCGCGCTGGCGGCGCTGGATGTCGGCACCGCGTTGGGCGGCCTCGGTGCCAGCCGGGAGATCAGCCTCGCGGTGTTCGCCGAGCCCGCGCTGCTGATGGTGTTCCTCGTCCTGGCGCTGCTCGCCGGCACCACCAATCTCGACGCGCAGGTCGGCGTCTTGCGCGAGGGCTCGATCGGCTCGCGTGTGCCGCTCGCTTTGGCGGCGCTGGCGATGGTCGCGATCGGTCTCGCCGAGGCCGGCCGCAACCCGCTCGACCCGAAAGCCGCGCGTAGCGAGCTGGCGATGGTGCAGTCGGCGATGCGGCTCGAGTATAGCGGGCGGGACCTGGCGCTGCTGGACCTCGGCGCCGCGCTGCGACTGCTGGTGTGGCTGAGCCTGATCGCGGCGGTGTTTCTGCCCATCGGCGTGGCCGAAGCGTCTGCCGGGCCGCTCGGCTGGCTGGTCGGGCTGGTCGGCTGGGTGGTTAAGCTTGCCATTCTCGCCACCTTCCTCGCCCTGTTCGAGGCGACCACGGCGAGCCCGCGCCTCGCCGCGATGCCCGAGTTCCTCGGCATCGCGCTGCTACTCGGGCTGCTGGCCGCGATGGTCCTGTTCGTCAGCCAGGGTCTCGCCTAATGGCGCCGACGGGCGTGTCGGATGTGGCGCAGGTGCTGAGCGTCGCCTGCCTGGTGCTCGGCCTGGTGCTGCTCGCCCTGCGGCGGATCGCCCCGTTGATTGCCACCGGCGCGGCGCAGAGCTGGTCGGTCGCCGCGGCGGCCGCGTGGCAGGGCCACCTGCACGATTCGCTCCAGCTCTATCTGGCGGCGCTCATCACCCTGGCGGCAGGCGGCCTGGCAATCCCCATCGCGCTGCGCCGCGTCGCCCGCCGGTTGCGCGTGCGGGACGCGCTCGACACCACACTCGAGCCATTGCCGAGCCTGGCGCTCGGTCTGCTGCTGGTCGCGCTGGGGATGCTCGTCACCCCAACGACCACCACGGGGCCGAGCCGCGAGGCTCTGGCGATGGCGCTCGGCGCCGTGCTGCTCGCCTCGCTGCTGATGGTGATCCGGCGCAACGCGTTGGCGTTGGTCGTCGGTTTCACGGCGCTGGCGAACGGCGTCGTTCTGACCGCGACAGGAGTGATCGAGATGGCGTCGGTGGCGGCGCTGTCGGCCGCGATGCTGGCGCTGGTCGGCTGCATCGTCGCCGGCGTGGCGTTCTGCGGCGTGCGCGAGCGCTTCGAAAGTATCGACTCGCGGCGTCACGATCAGACAGAGCCCACGCCGCGATGAACCCGCCCGACGTGGCGATACCGCTGCCCCTGATACCCTTCCTCGCGGCGTGTGTGGTCGGGTCGGTGCCGTCATGGCGGGTCGGCGGCTGGATCAACTGTGCCGCTTCGGGGCTCACCTTCCTGCTCGCCTGCGCGCTGCCCTGGTCGGTCGGCGAGACCGGGACCGTGCTGCGGGTCGACGCGCTGGCGGCGCATGGTGCGCTGCTCACCGCCTTCGTCGGCGGCATCGCGTCGTGGTCCAGCCTCGGCACCACGGCGGCCGAACTGGCCTCGGGACGGCTCGACCGCAGCCGGCTGCGTTTGTACCACGCGATGTTCCAGTGCATGATCGGTGGCCTGCTGCTGGCGCTGCTGTCGAATGACCTCGTCCTCACCGGCGTCGCGTTCGGGGCGGCGGTGGTCGCAGCGACTGTGGCCGTCGGAGTTGCACGTACCGCAGGCGCGCTCGGCGCGGCCTGGCGGTTGCTCCTGGTCTGCGGCCTCGGCGTTTTGCTCGCGCTGATGGGCAGCGTGCTGCTCGTCAACGCGGCGCCGCCGGTTCTTGGCGCCGTGAGCTGGACCAGCCTCGCCGCCGAGGCGTCGCGCTGCGACGGCGCGATGCTGAGCCTGGCCTTTGTTTTCCTCTTGATCGGCTACGGCACGCTGGGGGGGCTGGCGCCGCTGCACGCCTGGGTGCCCGAGGTTCTCGAGCAGGGGCCGGCGCCGGTCGCTTCCGTGCTGGCGGGTGCCGGCATGAATGTCGCTCTCGTCGTCATCCTGCGGCTGCGCGACGTGATGGCGGCGAACGTGGTAGCGATCGCGCCGGGACCGCCGCTCCTGGCGCTGGGGCTGTTTTCCCTCGTGCTGACGGCGTTCAGCTTGTGGCGAAGCGGTGACCTGCGGCGGTTCCTTGGCATCGCCGCGATCGGACAGAGCGGCATCGCGGCGTTCGCGTTTGGATTAGGCGGACCCGTCGCGACATTCGCCGGCCTGCTGCAGCTGACCCTGTTCGGCCTGATCGCCGTCGCGCTCGTACCCAACGCCGACCTCGCGGCGCGGCTGAGCGGCCATCCGGTGGCGGGCCTGCTCGGCGCGTTTCGCGGCTTGGGCCTGACCCTTGCCGCCGGCTTGCTGGCACTTGCCGCGCTGCCGCCGTTCGGCCTGTTCACCAGCGAGTTCCTGATCGTGAGCGAGACCATCCGCCAAGCACCGCTGCTGGCCGTCCCGCTCGCGATCGGTCTGGTCGTCGTCGGCTGGTCGATGGTCGCGCGGCTGCAATCCGTCTGCCTCGGCGGGCCGCCCCCGGCGCACCGGCCATCACCCTCACTCCTCGCGCTCGCACCGGCCTGGCTGCCGCTCGCGCTGGTGGTGATCCTCGGCCTGGCGATGCCCGAGCCGGTGGCGCGCTGGATGAGCGCCATCGCGGCGAGCGTGCGATGACCGGCCCGGCCAGCGATCTGATCCGCGCCGGGTCGGTCGAGCCCTGCCGACCCTGGCCTCGGCACGTGCTCGACTGGGAGCGATGGGCGATGATGGCGCAAGCGCTCGGCGCCGAGCCGAGCCTGTCGCTGCCGGCGCTGTGGGCGGACACCGGCCACGTACACGCCTTGCTGCTCGACGTGCCGGGGCGCGCCGTGCTGCCGGTGTCGACCCCGGTGGTCCAGGGGAGCTACCCCGCGCTGTCGCCGCACCGGCCGGGTGCGACCTGGTTCGAACGCATGGTGGCGGACCTGTGGGGCCATGCGGCCGTCGGCGGGTGCGACGCGCGGCCGTGGCTGGATCACGGTCACTGGGGCCAGACGCATCCGATGGCGCTCCGCCCCGGCCCGGCACGGCGGGGGCCGGAGCCACCGGAATTCCTTGCCGTGGAAGATGAGGTGCTGCACCAGCTCCCGCTCGGCCCAATCCACGGCGATCTCGGCCAGCCCGGCCATTTCCGCTTCACCGCGCAAGGCGAGCAGGTCATACGGCTGGAGACTCGCCTCGGCTACGCCCACCGGGGCAGCCTGGCGTTGCTGCGCGACAAGTCGCCCCGGGCGGCGGCCCGGTTCGCGGCCCGGCTCTCCGGCGATTCGACCGTCGCGCACGCCATTGCGTTCGCCCGCGCCGCGGAAGCCGCTTTGGAGACCGAGCCGCCGCGTCGGGCGCAGGCGTTGCGCGCGGTGATGGCCGAGCTGGAGCGGATCGCCAATCATCTAGGCGAGGCCGGTGCCCTCGCGGCGGAAGCGGGGTTTCCGGTTGCGCCATCCCGCTTCGCCGTCCAACGCGAGGCGGTGCGACGCGCCAACGCGATCGCCTTCGGGCACCGGCTGATGATGGATTGCGTGGTGCCCGGCGGTGTCGTCGCCGATATCGTGCCCGGGGGCGCCGAGGCGGTGTCGCGTGCCGTTGCCGCCGTGCAATCGGAGTTGCCCGAGCTGGCCGGGGTCTTCACCGGCCACGCCAGCCTGGCCGATCGGCTGACCGGCACCGGCGTGGTTTCACCCGCGCTGGCGGTCACCTTCGCGGCCGGGGGCTATGTCGGTCGCGCCTCGGAACGCGATTTCGACGCGCGGCGTTGGCCCGGCTATCCGCCCTATGGCGAGTTCCCGCCCGTCGTGCCGATCCGTTTGGAGGGTGACGCCGCCGCCCGGATCGACATTCGGCTGCGCGAGATCGGCGAGAGCATCCGGCTGGTGCGTGATCTGCTGGCCGCGTTGCCGGACGATGGCGTCGCGTCGGTCCTGCCGCCCGGTAGCGGCGAGGGCATCGGGGTGGCGGAAGGTTTTCGTGGCGACGTCTGGCACTGGCTGCGGCTCGACAACGGCATGATCGCCAGCGCCTTCCTGCGCGACCCGAGCTGGGCGTTGTGGCCCGTGCTGGAGCAGGTGGCGCCACGCGAAGAGGTTGCCGAGTTCCCGCTGGTCGAGCGCTCGCTCGGCGCCTCGGCCGCCGGTGTCGATCTGTGAGGGGGAGGACATAGTGGTGTGGCGGCGGATGACGCGCGGCTTGCTCGATCGACCGGCGGCCGAGCCGCTCCCGTCGGTGCCGGAGGAGACGTTGCACCAACTGGCCGCCGCGCTGGAGGCGACCGCGCGACGACGGCTCGGCCGCAGCCTGGCGATCCGCCACGTCGACACCGGGAGCTGCAATGGCTGCGAGCTGGAGCTGCGCGCGCTCGGCAGTGTCGTTTACGCGCTGGAGCGTTGCGGCCTCGGCTTCGTTGCCAGCCCCCGGCACGCCGACGTCCTGCTGGTCACCGGCGCGCTGACCCACAATTTGCGCGAGGCGCTGCACCAGGCCTGGGAGGCGACGCCCGACCCGAAATGGGTCGTCGCGGTCGGCGACTGCGCGATCGACGGCGGGGTGTTCAAGGGCAGCTACGCGGTGCTTGGCGGAGCGAGCGCGGCCGTGCCCCTCGACCTGGTGATCAGCGGCTGCCCGCCAACGCCGGCGCAACTGCTGAGCGGGCTGCGAGCGCTGCTGGAGGCAAACGCCCGAAGTGGCAGATGACCTGATAACAAGGCCCGGTGACGACGACCCTTGGCACTCACCGTCATAAACAACGAACGCTAATCTCCCTCGCCCAAGTCGCGGCAAAGCCGTGGGCACTCGGCCTTCGCCGAGCACGGCACGGGCGGGTAGGAACCTACGGCGGCAGGTATCAGACGCACCACCGTATCTGTCGGCCCCTCCCGGCCATGGCCGGTGTCAGGCGCGCCATTCCACGCGGCGGCCGGTGTTGGATCAGCCGTTCTCGGCTGGGTGGCTGTGCGCGACCTTGCGACGGTGGTGGCGGCGCGACGCGGCGTGCTTCTTGGTCTTGCGGCGATGGTGTGGCGTCGCCGCAGGGGCGGTCGACGCGCCCGGCGTGGCGAACTCGTTGGCGGCCCGGGCGCCGGTCGCGCTCAGGAGGGCGGCGGCAGGGACGATCAAGCCGAGCTTGGCGAGCAGAAGGCGGCGCGAGATGCTCACGGTTGGGACTCCAAAGGAGGGACATGTTGCGTGACGGCACGACGCGGGGGCGCGAGAGCACGCTCGTCATCGCGCAGGAATGATGATGTTCATCGGTCGATTCGGGCAACAGGATTCGCGCCAAGGTTGCGCGAGTCCTCAACCTCACAGCAGGCAGAGTTCCTGCAATTGCCGTCGCAAGGCGGGCGGCAACCCGCTCTCGCCGCGCGCCGCCGAACGATGTGCCAAGTCCTCCGGTGCGTCCTGCGGGTTGAGGTAGCGCCAGCCTTGGAACGGCTTCATCGGCCGGGCCGCGACCGGAACCAGCAGCGGGTCGAGCACCAGCCCGGCACAGTTCCGCCCATCGTCCCAGTGATCCTCGATGATCTCGACGACGCGTTGGCGAACCAGCATGGCGCCGTTCACCACCCAATACATCGACCCGCCATCGACCACCTCGGCGGCGCGGCGTGGGGAATTTCGGGTGCGGTGCCGCAGCGGCGGGTGACTCACGGCACGCCCGGCCTGCCAGGCTTCGAGTTGCCCGACATCGCGCACGCCCACGGCCAGTTTGGTCAGGTGCAGCATCGTCGGACAAATGTGGCAAATCGCCCGCGACAGCGGAAGGGGCCACGCCGAGTCGCTGCCTCAACAATCTGGGGATAACCCTCCGCTGGATGGAACTCACGGCGGACAGCTTACCCGGTCCAAACGGCCCTTGGGCTCGGTGGGGCCGAGCACGAAGCGATAGCCCTGGGCGTCAGGTCGCAGTCGGCAGGCCCGGGCCAGCGCGTCCGGCGCATCGGCACGCACGAACAGCACACGCCCATCCGCCGTCGGGCCGTTGCGCATGAAGTCCTGCGCGCGATGCTTGTCGCGGCGATTGAACCGCCGGTCGAAGCCACTCGGGAAATCACCCACCAGCACGAAGGCGGCGCGATCCGGCAACGCCGCTGCCAGGCGCGATGGTGCTTCGCGCTCGGCGATGATGCGCGCGTGAAAATCCACCTGCCCGACGAGCAGGCCGAACTCGGCCGGGAGCAGGCAGGCGAGCAACGCCGCGCCGCGCAGCCGGGCCGGATCGGCCGCCGCGGCGATCTCGCGGGCGACGGTGATGTGCATCACCACGAAGCCGTCGAACCAGTAGCGCGGCCCCATCTGCCAGCCGCCATAGTCCGGAAACACCAGGAACAACGCGAACACCGTCGGCGGCACGAGATCATAGAACGCCAGGGACTGGCGCCGCGTGGCTCGGGCCAGCGACCAGAGATACAGCGCCGGCACCACCAAGGTCGTGGTGTCAGCAAGGTCGGCAAGGCGCCACGCGGTCTGCTCGAATGCGCGCCAGCCGCCGCCATGCGACTCGACCCCGCGTAGACCGTCGGCGCCGAGCGACAGATTGCCGCCCCACACCGTGGGTGGCGTGATCGGGCTGCCGGTCACCGCCAGGTTGTACAGCGCGAAACCGAGCGCGAACGGCGCTATGCCCGCGACCAGGCCGGCCAGCGAGCGCGCCCGCTCGGGTCGCGCGACCCAGGCACAGGCGATCGCGACGCCGGCGACGAGGAAACTGTCGATCCGGCACAGCAGCAACAGGCCCAGGCACGCCCCGCTCAGCACGTCGCCCCACCACCCGCGCCAGCGCGACCCGCGCCAGCGAGCGCGATCGAGCTGCCCGAGGATGGCGCCCAGCGCGAACAGGGCGCTGGCGCAGTGCGAGAACAAGGTCGCCGCGTTGAGCAGGACGAACGGTGACGCCGCGCAAGCGATGGTGGCGAGGCCCGCGACGTCGCGACGACTGCTCACCCGCGACGTCGCCCGGCCAAGCAACGCCAACATCGCCAGCGCGCAAGCCGGCGCGGCGAGCCAGGTCGGCAGCCGCATGGCGGTGAACAGCGCCAGGATCGCCGGCCAGCCGGGCAGATACTGCGTGACCCAGTGCCCGTCGCGCGCGATCAGATAGGCTTGCTTTACCAGCGCGGGGTCCGGCGGGATGGGGTTCACCAGCCGGCCGCGTTGCATGGTCTCGGCGCCGAACAGGAAACCGTACTCGTCCGCCGAGCTGGCGAACCCGTCGAATGCCAGCCAGCCGATCAGCGCCGCGACGGTCACGCACAACAAGCAGGCCAGCGCCGTGACGCGCGGTGACACGACCAGCCTACGTGCCGCGGCCTGCCCGATAGCGCCGAGCGCCACGCCGGCGACCAGCAGCGAGACGGCGGCGCCGATTGCCAACCGCGCCAGCGTCGCCGAGACCGGCCAATCATGCGTGCGCAGCATCGTCGACAGCAGCGACAACGCCGCGGCGAGGGCCAGCAGCAGCAGCAAGGCAGCGCCGATCCAGCGGCTCAAGCGGGTCAGGCCCGGCTTGCCCGGCACGGACCAAGGCTGGTTTGCGACCGATGCGAGCATAATTTAGGAAAACACAATCAAAACTAATTTTGTCTTGCTCGATCGCAGGTGTCGGGATCGTTGCCATCGGCGCGGCATCCCCGCACAGTCGCAGCCAAGCGAATAACCGCCCTACCGGGAGACTTCACCATGAGGCACGCAATCACCCGACACCCGGGCACCCGAAACGCGGGGATGCGATACGCGGGGCTTGCCTGCGCATTGCTGTTGGGCGTGGCAGGCTTGGTCGCGACCGCCCCCGCCCATGCCCAGAACACCGGATCGGCGACGCTCGATGCGGTGAAGCAGCGCGGCGAACTGCGTTGCGGGGTGTCCACCGGCGTGCCCGGCTTCTCGCTGCCGGACAGCCAGGGGGTGGAACGGGGCCTCGACGCGGATTCGTGCCGCGCCGTCGCGGCCGCCGCGTTGGGCAACAGCGACAAGGTGAAATACGTGCCGCTCACCACCACCAACCGCTTCACCGCGTTGCAGTCGGGTGAGATCGACGTGCTGATCCGCAGCACCACCTGGACCCTGGGCCGGGAAGCCAATCTCGGGCTCAACTTCGCCTGGGTGAACTATTACGACGGCACCGGATTCCTGGTGCGCAAGGCCGCCGGGGTGAAGTCGGCCACCGAGCTCAACGGGGCCACGATCTGCGTGCAGCCCGGCACCAGCACCGAGCTCGCGATCAACGACTACTTCCGTATACACAACATGAAGTTCAGCCCGATCCTCATCCAGGATCTCTCGGAGATCCAGGGCGCCTTCCTCAGCGGACGATGCGACGTCTATTCGACCGACGCGTCCGCTCTCGGCACGTTCCGTTTCAGCCAAGGCCCGAAGGCCGAGGAGCTGGTGCTGCTGCCCGAGATCATCAGCAAGGAGCCGCTGGGAGCGATGGTGCGCAAGGGCGACGCCAAGTGGTTCGACCTGGTGCGCTGGACGTTCATCGCGATGCTCACCGCCGAGGAGGACGGCGTCACCGCCAAGAACGTCGACGAGATGCTGAAGAGCGACAACCCCGGTGTGCGGCGGCTGCTCGGGGTCGACGGCGACCTGGGCAAGGCGCTCGGCGTCGACAATCGCTGGGCCTACAGCGTCGTCAAGTCGGTCGGCAATTTCGGCGAGATGTGGGACCGCAACATCACGCCGATGGGCATCCCGCGCGGTATCAACAACCTGTGGACCAAGGGCGGACTGCAATACCCGCCGCCGATGCGCTGAGCCGCTACGGCCGCGAGCCGGGGCGATAATCGCCCCGGGCGCGCGCCGGATTAGCGGTTCCTTCACTCGCTGATCGCACTGTCCGCGCCGGCCGCGCAGCTCGATGCGCCGAGCCGAGATCAGCGAGCGCGAACAGCATGTCGGGAACTGCAACCACCATCGACGGCACCGCCGGCGGAACGGTCTTCGACCAGGACGGGGACAGTCTGATCACGGTCGGCAGTTCACCGACCACCGTCGTCGCCTCGCTCGGGACCGACACGATCCTCGGCGGCGCGGGCAGTCTCACCGTCACCGCGACCAGCGACGGCGACGCCTACAATCCCAACCCGATTTTCATCCAGGCCGGCACCGGGGCGCTGGACTTCACTCCGGGCGACGGCGACGACACGGTGATCGGCGGCCAAGGCTCGGTCCTGATCGAGAGCGGCGACACGCTGTTCCAGGGCACGCTGCATTTCGTCGGCGGACAGGGCCCGGCGACGGTGTGGGGCTCGCTCGGCGGCACCGTCATCACCGGCGGCCCAGGCACAGTGGAGCTCGATCAGAACGGCGTCGCTACGATCAGCGCCGGCAC
Source organism: Acetobacteraceae bacterium (assembly GCA_965218045.1). GTDB lineage: Bacteria > Pseudomonadota > Alphaproteobacteria > Acetobacterales > Acetobacteraceae > CAVRCA01. The sequence continues at coordinate 378,997 of CBDCJX010000008.1, forward strand.
CGGCACCCTCACCATCGTCGCGGATGGCAACCCGCTCGATATCATCGGCGCCGACGGGCTGGAGACCTTGTCGATGCCAGCCTTTGCCGCCATGCCCGGCGAACACCTGGTGGCGACCTACGGCAGCGGCGGCACGACGATCACTAACCAGACCACCGGCGTCAGCTCGCTGCTCAAGGACGGCACGATCAGCACTGTCATTGACGGTTCGGCGGGTGGGGCGTTCTCCGACCTGCCCGGTCTCGACACGATCACCTTGGGCGGTCAACCGGCCACCATCAACGCCGGCCAGGGCACCGACACGATCACCGCGGGCAACGCCCCGCTGACGGTGGATGCGTCCGGCAACAGCCATTCCGTCACCATCACCGGCGGCGGCGGTGCGCTGACGGTCACGCCGGGTTCGGGTCATCTGAGCCTCACGGCCGGGTCCGGCGACGTGACACTCGGCTCCGGCGACGCGGGCGGCAGTGTCAGCTTCAACGCCGGATCAGGCAACGCGACCCTCGTCGGCGCGAGCGGCGGAACCCAGCTCGTCGGCGGGACCGGCTCGGTTGCACTGGCACAGCGCGGCGCGACCACCATCACCGGCGGCGCGGGCAGCATCACCGTCACCGCGGACGGCACGCCGCTCAAGGTCACCGGCATTGACAACCAGGAAACCGCATCGCTCACCCCCGGCCCCGGCGAGATCCTGGTCATCGCCCGCGACGGTACCGGCAACACCACCCTGACCAACCAGACCGCCAACACGGTCCTGCGCCTCGCCGGCGGTTCGGTGGTGCAACTGATCGACGGCTCCGGCGGCGGCGCGATCACCGATGCGCCCGGGCTGAACTTGATCACGCTCGGCAGCACGGCCGCGACGGTGACCGCCTCGCTCGGCACCGACACGATCAACGGCGGCACCGGCCAGCTCGTCGTGTCGGCGACGTCCGACACCAACCCGCTGGTCATCAACGCCGCCCCGGGCGCCCAGGGAACCACGGTGCTGGGCGGCGCCGGCAGCGTCGCGCTGCAGCAGCATGGCACCACGGCGATCGCCGCCGGACACGGCAACATCACCATCACCTCGGATGGCACGCCGATCGTGGTCACCGGCGCCGACGGGCTCGAGACCACCACCGCGCTGAGCGCCGCCGGCGATACCGTGCTGATCACCACTGATAGCGGGAACGCCACCACCGTCACCGACACCACCGCCGGCATCGCCACCTTGCTCACGGGCGGCCACGCGATCAAGGTCATCAACGATACTGCCGGCGGGGCGGTGACCGACCAGGCGGGTCTCAACCTCCTCAATCTCGGCCCGGTGCCCACCACCGTGACCGCGAGCGCCGGGATGGACACCATCAACGCCGGCAGCGGCGCATTGCTGGTCGACGCCACCGCGAACACGAATGCACTTACGATCAACGCGGCGGCAGCGGCGAACGGCGTCACCGTTCTGGGGGGCGCCGGCACCATCGCGCTGCAGCAAAACGGCGCCACCAGGATCACGCCGGGACGCGGCACGGTCAGCGTCACCTCGGACGGCACACCGCTCCTGGTGATCGGCGCCGATTTTCTCGAAGCCGACACGCTGAACGTGGCCGCCGGTGCAGCGTTGCTGATAACCACGGACGGGTCGAACGCCACCACCATCACCAACCAGGTCACCGGTGCCGCCGTTGTGCTGGCCGACGGGCAGATCACCAACCTGGTGGACGGCACGCTCGGCGGCCTCATCACCGACGTGCCCGGCCGCGATCTCATCACCTTGGGCAGCAACGCGGCAACGGTCACCGCCTCGGCCGGAACCGACACGATCCACGCGGGTAGCGGTCCGCTCACCGTCGATGCGACGGGCAACACACAACCGTTGCGGCTCAACGCCGGATCGGGGGCGCTCACCTTCACTCCGGGACCGGGCGCGGAAACCGTGTTCGGCGGCACCGGCAACGTGGTCATTCTGCCAGGCGGGGTGCAGGGCACCCTGAACTATCAGGGCGGCGCGGGCAGCGCGACGATCACCGGGGCGGCGGAAGGGGCGCAGATCTACGCCGGCGACGGCCCGATCCAGCTCACCCAGACGGCGGCGGCCACGGTGTTCGGCGGCGCCGGCAGCACGACGATCAAGACCAACGGCGATCCGCTGGCGATCGTCGGCCTCGGGCTGGCGACCGCGTTCGAGTGGACCGGGCCGCTCGGCGACACGCTGGTGCTCGGCCACACGCCGGCCAACGCCACCACCGTCACCGACCAGCAGACCGGCGACATCTACACGCTCGCTGTGGGTGGCGCGACCTTGGTCGCCGGCAGCCTCGCCGGCCCCGCCGACCCGCTGGCGACGGCCGGCGGCAGCCCCTACATCGTGGCACTTCGCCAACAACTCGGCGGCCTGCTCGGCAGCAGCGGGCGCCTTACCTACTTCGCCGCCGGCAACCCGGTGCCGCCGGTCGGGGTGCCGAGCCTGCTGATCTCCACTGGCGGTGCCGCCACGATCACCATGCCCGCCGGCGTCCGGGCGGCGCGCAACCAGATCGCCGGCACCGACCTGCAGGGCAGCGGCGCTGCCGGGCAGTTCATCACCTCCACCGCCGGCTTCACCTACCACTCGAACGGCGGCTCGGGTATCGTGCTGGCCGACGATGCCACGGCCGGAGGCCGGGCGGGCAACAACCACATCGTGCTGCCGCGCTTCGGCGGCGGCGACTTCCTGGCCTCGACCGGAGCGGGTGACGACACGGTGGAAGCCTCGTCCGGCAACGCCACGATCGGCGCGGGTGCCGGCAGCAACACGATCTTTCTCGGCAGCGGCAGCGCTCTGGTGACCTCGTCGGGGGCGGACACCATCGTCAGCGGCAGCGGCGCGGCGACGGTTCAGGCGACGGCGGGATCGCAGGCGCTGGTGTTCGGCGGCCCCAACAGCCTGCTGTTCCAAGGCGGAGCGGGCGCGGCGACGGTGATCGGCGGCAGCGGTGCCGCGACCATGGAGGCCGGCTCCGGCACCTCGATCTTCTGGGGCAGCGCCAACGGCAACAACGTGATGTACGCGAGCACCGGCGCGGCCACCCTGGTCGGCGGCGGCGCCAACAATCTGATCCTCGCGGCCGGCGGCGCCGACAAGCTGCTGGTGGCCGGCACCGGCAATTCCACCCTGTTCGGCGGCAGCGCCACTGGCACCAACATGTATTGGGGCTCGCGGGGCGACGATCTCATCATCGGCGATCACGGCAACGATATCATCATCGGCGGCCCCGGCCACGACGTGATCGGCGCCGGCGCCGGCGACACCTTGGTGTTCGGCGGCAGCGATGGCGACGTGCTGTTCGCCCCGCCCTCCGGTGGCACGGTGAATTTCATCTCCAACCGAGGCGGCGGCAACACCTTCGCCTTCTCCAACGGCCAGGGCGGCGGGACCGACATCATCTGGGGCTACCGGCCCGGCGTGGACCAGATCGCCTTGCAGGGCTACGCACCGGATGAGGCGACCCGCGCGCTATCGGGCCGCCACGGCTATGGCGCCGGCACCGAGCTGTTCCTCTCCGACGGCACGCGCATCGTGTTCGGCGACGTGCAGCTGACCGGAGCCGGCTGGAGCTAAGCCCGGCCGGTTTCCCGTCCGCGACTGATGCGGGTAAATCACACGATAGTATGCAAGGATGGCTCGCGAGACTGTGAACCGTCGTCACCCTGTTCACGCTTACGTATTCGTGAGAGCACCTACGCCATCATAGGGCCGCGTTTGGCGGCCAGCCTTTCAAGCAAGCGGCATGCGTTCAGACCCATTACGTCCAACGCTCGCGCAAGCCATGGAGTGAGCCACGATCGGCGGACGATGAGCCTGACGCGTCGCCTTTTGCTGACGATCGGCTGCTGTCTGCTTCCGACGGTTGTGGCTTTCGCGATCGCGCTGTTCGGCTTGTACGAGCAGCGGCTCGGCCGCATCGATGCGCTCGCCACACGCCAGATGCAACTGGCCAATGCGGATGTCGCAAGCATCATCGGGGGCGCGCAATCGCTGCTGCTGGCCCTGGGACAGATTCCGGTCACGGCGGACTGCCCCCGCCGCGCCGCCGAGCTGCAACGCGGCTTGCCCGCTTACGCCTTCCTCGCCGTGCTGGACGACACCGGGCGGCTGCTCTGCGGCTCGCGCCCCGATCTGGCGACAAGCGGGAGCGAACGCCCGCTCTGGCTCGACGCGCTGAGCGGGAGGGACGGTTTCCGTATCGGCACGTATTCGGTGCTCCCGACCGGAGGCGGCGGCTTTCTGCCGCTCGGGCTCATCCGGCGCGATCCATCGGGCAAGGCCCATGCGCTGGTCGTTGCCCTCGACCTGCAATGGCTCGTCCGACACGTGGCCGTCCTCGAGACGGCGAACGACGCGACGCTGACCAATAGCGACCTGCTGCTGGCCGATCGGAACGGCACCATCCTGGCACGCGTCCCCGATCCCGACCGCTGGGCCGGAGAGTGGGTGGGCAGCGGCATGATGGCGCTGGTCGACGCCGGACAGCCCGGCACCGTGTCCATGTCCGGGCTCGACGGGCAGCGCCGGCTGACCGCCTACATCCCGGCTGGCGTGTCGCCCGAGGGCCTGTTCCTCGCTGTCGGTCTCTACGAACCCGATCTGGTGGCGGATTTCTGGACCACTATTGCGATGGGCGTGCTGCTCGGCGGCGTCGCGCTGCTCATCGCGCTCGCCATTGCCTGCTGGGCGGTGCGCCGCTTCTTTCAGCTTCCCGCCCAGTTGCTGCTCCGCAGTGTGCGTCTCTGGCGGGGCGGCGATCTCACCGCCCGCGCGCCGATCCCGGACGGCACGGCGGAATTCGGCCACCTCGCCGAGGCGTTCAACGAGATGGCGGCGGCAATCGAGGCGCGGCAGGCCGAGCAGGAGCAGCAGTCGAGACTGCTGGAATCACTGGTCGCCGAGCGCACGCGCGAATTGTCCGGCAGCAACAACCGGCTGCAGGTGGAGATCGCCGAGCGGCAGCGGGCGGAGTTGGTCCTGCACCAGGCGCAGAAGCTGCAAGCGGTCGGCCAGCTCGCCGGCGGCGTGGCGCACGACTTCAACAACCTGCTCGCCACCATCCTCGGCAGTCTCGAACTGATCGAGCGGCGTATCCCCGAAGGCGACGACAAACTGCCGACCCTGGTCACCCGCGCCATGGACGCGGTCCAGCGGGGGGCACAGCTCACCTCGCGCCTGCTCGCCTTCTCGCGCCGCCAGCGCCTGGCCGCGCGGTCCACCGACATCAACCGGCTGATCACCGACCTGATCGGACTTGCAACCTCGGCACTTGGCCGGCGGGTGCGGGTGGAGACCGAGCTGGGCCAGGATGCCTGGTCGGCGATGGTAGACCCGAGCCAGCTCGAAGCGGCGATCCTCAATCTGGCGCTCAATGCCCGCGACGCGATGCCGCAGGGGGGCGTGCTGACGCTGGCGACCGCGAACGAGACCGTCGGACCAAACGAGCGCGACGCAGACCCCGGCGATTACGTCCGCATCAGCGTCGCCGACACCGGCGCGGGGATGTCCCGCGAGGTGCTGGCGCGCGCCTTCGAGCCATTCTTCACCACCAAGGAGCTGGGCCAGGGCTCGGGCCTCGGCCTCAGCCAGGTCTACGGCTTGGCGCGGCAGTCCGGCGGGACCGTGCGCATCCACAGCGAGCCAGGCTGCGGCACCACGGTCACCATGCTGCTGCCGCGCGCCAAGGCGGAAACCGCGCGCGTCGCCGGCGGCGAAACCCAACCGGGCGGGCCACGCGCACGCTCCGACGAGCTGGTTCTGCTGGTCGATGACGATCCCGACGTCCGCCAGGTCAGCGTCGAGATGCTGCGTGATCTTGGTTACCAGGTGGTCGAGGCCGCCGGTGGCGAGGAAGCGCTGGCGACGGTGCGGCGCCTGCCCAAGCCGCCGGCGCTGCTCGTGCTGGACTACGCGATGCCGGGGATGAACGGCTTGCAGCTCGCGGCCGAGCTGCGGGCACTCGGCATCAAGGCACCCATGCTGTTGGCCACCGGCTACGCCGAACTGTCCGGCGACCGGTCCGGCGTGACACCCGACGCCATCCTGCACAAGCCATTCACGCTCGCCGAATTCGACCGCACCTTGAACCGCCTGAAGCAGCACGGCCGCACCGCCGCCTGATCGCGACAAGGCACGCTGCCGGATCAGCGGTTCATGATGACCGGCAAGGTGGCGTTGGTCAGCACATGCCGCGTCACGCCGCCCAGGATGAGCTGGCGCAGCCGCGAGTGGGAGTAGGCGCCCATCGCGAGCAGGTCGGCGCCGAACTCCGCCGCCGCCGCCAGCAGACCGGCTCCAACGACGCCGCCGACCGGCGGGAACATCACCCAGTCGGCTTCGATCCGGTGCAACGCCAGGTAATCGACGAGATCGGCCGCCGCCGGCCCGCGCCGCTGGTAGCCCTCGGCCGAGAGGATGCGGACGGCTGCTGCCCGCTTCATCCACGGTGTCGCGGCGAACACTGCGGAGGCCGATTCGGCCGTGCCGTTCCACCCGAGACAGATCCGCGTCCCGATCGAGGCCGGGGTGGCTTGCGGCGCGATCAGCACCGGGCGGCCGGAGTCGAACAGGATGGCGTGGATCATGTCGGATGAGGACACATCCTCGCCCGCCTCCGGGTGCGGCAGCACGGTTAGATCGGCGAGCCGGGCATGATGCACGACCTGATCCGCCTCGCGCCCGGTCACCCAGGCGAAGCTCGCCTGCGCCTCGCCGCCCGCGCTCGCATCGCCCACGCTGACATGGTTGGCCGCGACGAACTCGTTGAACAACGCACGCACCGCTTGCGCGCGCTGATCGTCGACCCGCACATGCAACACGCCGAGATGCGCACCCCACTTCCGCGCCACGGCGAGCGCGGTGGCGAGTGCCGCCTTGCCGTTGGCGGGCGCGGGCAACGGCAGCAGCAGCTTACGAATCGCCATGGCAGACGCCTCCTCCTCGGCCCCAAGGGACACGCCATGATAGCGCGGCAGCGCCGCCAATGTGAGGCCCTACGCACCATTCGCGAGCGCTGGGCGGAGCGCCGCTCGCTTGACTCCGTCTCCGGGGCAAACCTAGCGTCGGCAATCGATCCAGGGGGGGAGCGTCATGGCGGGCCGACTGGCAGGGCGAAAGATCCTGATCACTGGCGGCGCCTCCGGCATCGGCCGCGCCACGGCCGTGCTATTCGCGGCCGAAGGCGCGCGGGCGGCGATCCTCGATCGCAGCGCGGATGCCACCACATCGGTCGCGGCAAGCCTGGGTGGGATCGCGGTCACCGCCGACCTGGCGCGCCCCGCCGAGGTGGCCACCGCCGTACAACAGGCGGCGCGGGAACTGGACGGGCTCGACGGGGTGGTCAATGCCGCCGGTATTTTCTTCGCCAACGGCCTGGCGGATACCACCGCCGAGATGTTCACGGACATGCTCGCGATCAACCTGACGGGAACGTTCCTCGTCACGCAAGAAGCTGCCCCGTTGCTGCGGCAGGCAGCGCGCGCCAGCATCGTCAACATCGGCTCCGGGGTCGGGCTGATGCCCACCGGGCCGGGCAGCACCGCCTATGTCGCGTCCAAGGGCGGCGTGATCGCGCTGACCCGAGCGCTGGCCTTCGAACTCGCGCCCACCGTGCGGGTGAACGTGGTCTGCCCCGGCGCGGTCGACACGCCAATGACGGCCGGGATGCTGCACGACGCCGCCGGCCAGATCGCGCCGGCGATCGCGGAGCGTTACGCGCTGCAACGCCCGGCCGCGCCGGAGGAGATCGCCGCGGCGATCCTGTTCCTCACCGCCGACGAATCCTCATTCGTGACCGGAATATCCTTGGCCGTGGACGGCGGACGCACGTTCCACTAAGCGCGGCGGCCCGTCGGCCGCCCCGTGCAAGCGAGGTGCGCCAATGAACAATCCAGATCCAGCCCTTACCCGGGTCGAGAAGGACGCAATGGGCGAGGTCGCCGTGCCGGCCGATCGGCTGTGGGGCGCGCAGACCGAACGCTCACTGGAGAACTTCCCGATCGGCGGCGAGCGCTTCGTTTGGGGTCGCCCGGTGATCCGCGCCCTGGGGATCGTCAAGAAATGCGCCGCCGAGGCGAACCTGGAGCTTGGTCAGCTCCCGGCCGAAAAGGCGCGCCTCGTCATCGCCGCCGCGCAGGAGGTGATCGACGGCAAGCTCGATCGCGAATTCCCGCTGATGGTGTTCCAGACCGGCTCCGGCACGCAGACCAACATGAACGCCAACGAGGTGATCGCCAATCGCGCCATCCAGCTCGCCGGCGGCATGGTCGGTTCCAAGCAGCCGATCCATCCGAACGACGACGTCAACCGCAGCCAGTCGTCGAACGACACGTTCCCCACCGCGATGCACATCGCGGCGGTGGAGCAGCTCGACAACCGGCTGCTCCCCGCCGTGCGCGTGTTGCGCGACACCTTGCACGCCAAGGCCGAAGCGTTCGCCGCGGTGGTGATGATCGGCCGGACGCACCTGCAGGACGCGACGCCGCTCACCTTGGGCCAGGTGGTCTCCGGCTGGGTGGCACAGCTCGACCAGGCGATCGCCGGCGTCGCGCAAGCCGAGACCGGCCTATACGAACTCGCCATCGGCGGCACCGCGGTCGGCACCGGCCTCAACGCCGATCCCCGGTTCGGCGCGACCGCCGCCAGCCGCATCGCCGCCGAGACCGGTCGACCGTTCGTCAGCGCAGCCAACTTGTTCGCAGCCCTTTCGGCGCATGACGCGATGGCGACGGCGAGCGCGTCACTTCGCACCTTGGCCGGCGCGTTGATGAAGATCGCCAACGATATCAGATGGCACGCCAGCGGCCCGCGCGCCGGGCTCGGCGAATTGCTGCTGCCGGAGAACGAGCCCGGCTCCTCGATCATGCCGGGGAAAGTCAACCCGACCCAGTGCGAGGCGCTGACCATGATCGCCGTACAGGTGTTCGGCAACGATCAGGCGGTCGCTTTCGCGGGGTCGCAAGGCAACTTCCAGCTCAACGTGTATAAGCCGGTGATGCTGCACAACCTGCTCGAATCCGCTGCGCTGCTGGCCGATGGCTGCCTCACCTTCGAGGAGCGCTGCGCACGCGGGATCATGCCGAACGAGAAGCGCATCCGCGCCAATCTCGACAATTCACTGATGCTGGTCACGGCGCTCAATCCGCATATCGGCTACGAGAACGCCGCGCGCATCTCGATGACCGCCTATGCCGAGGACATCAGCCTGCGAGAAGCCGCGCTGCGTCTGGGCATCGTCACCGGCGAGCAATTTGACCGCTGGGTTCGGGCGGAGGACATGACCGGTCCCGTCGCGGAAGCGAAGTGATCGGCCGGTCGAGTCAGCGCTTGCGCAGGCCGGCCCGATAGGACGACAACCACCACTTCACCGGCTCCGGCTCACCCGCCTCCGGCACCTCGGCCTTGCGGCGCAACCGACCGGTCCGCTTGCCAGCGGCGGGCGCGGCTCCGGCGTCCAGCATCGCCGCAACCCCGCCCGCGTCGGCGCCAGACGAGAGTGAAACGGCAAGGCGGTGCTCGAAATCGTCGCGCGCGGCGACCGCCTGCTGCAATGCCGCCTGCGCCGTCTCGCGTCGGTTCCGCTCATCGGCAAGCCGCGCCTCGAGGTCCTCGCGCGCCGCCACGGTCTGCCGCAACGCCGCTTCTGCCTGATCCCGGCCGGCGCGCTCCGCCCCGATCGCTTCCTGGTGCGCGATGTCGGCGTGACCCAGCTTGGTCTGCAGATGCTGGATGGTGCTTATCGCCTCTGCCAACGCGCGTTCGGCACGCTCCCGTGCAATTCGCTCCGATGCGAGTGCCGCTTCCGCCGCCGCGACCCGATTGCCGGGGGGTGCGGCATCCGTGACCGGGTCGCGTGGCGTGTTGAGCACGACGACGGGGATCTCGCCGTCCCGGACAAAACGACGCGCCCGGCGCTCGGGCTGGGTCCGCTGAGCCCCACGATTGTCGGGCGATGCACCGTCACGCAGGCCGAGCGCTTGGCGCATCTTCGCCTCGTCGCTTGCTTGCGCGTCCGGGGCCAGCTTGGGCGGGCTCGAATTCTCCGACATCTAAATCTCGCAATTTCCCAAGGATGGCGACCATCGCCGTACGACAACGGCCGGGCGGTAACCGCCAGCATCGATCTTCATCTCGGCAGGCGGGTCAGGCAGGCGGCTAGACGAGCAGGTGTCACGCACGCCGCCTCTCACTATAGGCGAAAACGTCTGTAGCATCCCGAACGACGCGCTGCCAACCGCACCCACCAAGTTCAGCCAGGATCACTCCCCCGAGTTCTACCACGGCCCATTCCTCGCGCCCGCCGTTGCTCGCCGGAACGTGACCTACCCACGTGTTCTGGCCCCAGTATTCTGGCCCAACTCGTCTGGAGGCACGTCGTCGGAACCCCAACCATTCACGTCAAGTGCCCGCCAAGTGCCCGCCAAGTCATCGGCTGACGGCGACTCGCGACAGCGCGGCTGGCGACGGATGAAGCCGGTTTAACTGTGGCACCATTGGAACGTTCATCTGCGTTACTGCATCTAGACACTGTCACAGGCGCAACCTCGCGCCGTAACAGTCATATGGAGTTGTTGATGACCGAGAGTTCACGAGGCGGGCAGGCCCGACGGGCCGCGCTAGCAGCCGTATTGCTCGCCGGCACCGCACTCGGCGGCTTTGCCGTGGGCCATGTCGGAAACGCCGCAACCGTCGAGGAGACCAGGGGCCAGCCGGTGAACCCGCCGGGTGCCGCGCTGATCCACAACGTGCCCGATTTCGCCGATCTCGTCTCCAAGGTGAAACCAGCCGTGGTATCGATCACCAGCAAGATGCGGCCGGAGGCGGACTCCGGGGAAAGCGGTCCGATGCCGTTCCCCTTCAACCAGATGCCTGGCATGCAGATGCCGGGGACGCACCCGAGAGCGGTCGAGGCACGCGGCTCCGGATTCATCATTGACCAAGACGGTACGGTCGTTACTAACAATCACGTGATCCGTGGCGCCAAGACGGTGATGGTCACGCTCGATGATGGAACGCAGCTTCCGGCCAAGGTGGTCGGCAGCGACCCACGCACCGACGTCGCCGTGCTGCACGTGGACGCCAAGAAGAAGCTGCCTTACATCCAGCTCGGCGAGTCCAACTCGGTGCGCCCCGGCGAGTGGGTGGTGGCGATGGGCAACCCGTTCGGCCTGGGCGGCAGTGTCACCGCCGGCATCGTCTCCGCACTCGGGCGCGACATTGGCGCTGGTCCCTACGACCAGTTCATCCAGATCGACGCGCCGATCAACCACGGCAATTCCGGCGGGCCGCTGTTCACCCAGGACGGCAAGGTCGTCGGTATCAACACGGCGATTCTCTCGCCCTCGGGCGGCTCCATCGGCATCGGCTTCGCCATCCCGTCCGACACGGTGAAGACCGTCGTCGCGCAGCTCGAGCAGAGCGGGCACGTTACGCGCGGCTATATCGGCGTGGAGGCGCAGCGCGTCAACGAGTCGATGGCCAAGGCGTTGCATCTGCCGCAATCGGGCGGCGCGCTGCTGGCCGGCGTCAATCCGGATAGCCCCGCCGCCGAGGCCGGCTTGCAGCCCGGCGACGTGATCGTTGCGGTGAACGGCACCAAGGTCGAGAGCCCGCGCCAACTCGCGGTCAACGTCGCTTCGGTCAAGCCGGGCGAGAACGCCAAGCTCGACGTGGTGCGCGATGGCAAGACGCAGACCGTTTCTGCCACGGTTGCCGAACAGCCCAACGACAGCCAGGTCGCGGCGACGGACTCGGCGCAATCGAGCGATCGCCCCCGTCTCGGCGTCGCCCTCGCGCCGGTCTCACCCGAGACGCGCGAACAACTCGACCTGCCGAGCGATGCGAAGGGCGCCATCGTCGCTCGGGTGCAGCCTGGCTCGCCGGCCGAGCAGGCGGGGATACGCCAGGGAGACCTGATCGTCGGCGTCGGCGGGAAGTCCGTCGCAACACCCGGCGACGCGGTAAAGGCTATCCGCGCCGCCGCCAACAGCTCGGATCACGCGATGGCCCTGCGTATTATCCGCAATGGCCAGCCGGCCTTCGTCGCGGTCAATCTCGACAAGTCCGAGAACGGCTGAACCCGCGCGAGCTCGGGCCGCTCTCCCGCGCGACCGGGAGGGCGGCCCGGCTTGCCACCGCTCAGGAAGCGTGCGTCGCGGATGCGTGCATCGCGCCCGAGGCGGCCGTCACGGCCGCCTCCCGTGTTGCACGCGACGCCGCCGAGCGGTCGCGGATCGCGGCGACCACGGCTTGCGGCGCGCGCTCTGGCGTGCCTGCATCGAATGGCGGCGCGGGCGCGTATTCCAGGTGCAGCTGGATAGTCTCGGCAGCCTCGCGGCCGGCGAGTTCCGCCACCACCGTCAGGCCGAAATCGATTCCCGCCGTGACACCTCCGGCGGTGAAAACATTGCCGTCGCGCACGACGCGCCCGTGCTGGGGGATGGCACCGAATGCCGCCAGCGAGGGATGCGCCAGCCAATGCGTCGTGGCGCGCCGGCCGCGCAGCAACCCCGCCGCCCCCAACACCAGCGCACCGGTGCAAACCGACGTGACGTAGCGTGCTCGCGGCGCCTGCGCGCGGAGGAATTCAAGCACCGCCGTGTCCTGCAACAGGGGGTTCACGCCGTAACCCCCGGGCACGCACAGCACGTCGAGCGCTGGGCACTCGTCGAACGTGACCGTGGGCGTGAACGCCAGGCCGGTGCTGGAAACCACCGGTGCGCGATCCTTCCACACCAGATGGACCGAGGTCGAGGGTAATGAGGAGAACACCTCGTATGGCCCCGTCAGGTCGAGTTGCTGCACTTGTGGAAAGACCAGGAAGCCGACCTGATAGGCCATGCCCGATTGCTCCGATCGTGGTTGACGGTCCGACCTTAGCGAGACACCGCGTGGCCGACGATGCGGCGGTCGGTCAGGTCGCGGATCTCCGCCTCGTCGTAGCCGAGTGACGCCAGGATCGCCGTCGTGTCGCCGCCGGCGAGCGGCGCCGTGGCGCGCGGCGTGCCGCTCACCAGCGGCGGCGCACCGGGCAGGCGCGGGATCGGCAACGGATCGGCCAGGCCGGGCTGCGCCAGATAGCTGAAGAACTCGGTCGCCCGGATATGCGGGTGGTCCAGCGCGGCCATCGACTCGTTGACCTCGGCGTGCATCACGCCAGACGCGGTGAACCGCTCGGCCCAGTGCGACGACGGCCGCGCCGCGAGAATTTCGCCGAGCACCGACAGCACCAGCGCATGGTTCGCCTGCCGCGCCACGCTGGTGGTGAACCGAACGTCGGTCGCGAGCTCGGGCCGCTCGACGGCGGCGCAGAACTCGGGCCAGCCCTTGTGGCCGGCGACGATCACCAGCATGTAGCCGTCGGCGGTGCGAAACACGGTGTTCGGCGGCCGTGGTGGCGGTGCTTCGCCGCCGTTGATCACGCGTTGCAGCAGCGCAAAGATGTTCAGCCACGCCGCACCTTCCATCAGGCTCGCCTCGATGTAGCGGCCGCGTTTCTCGTCGCGTCGCGCGTACAGCGCCGCCGAGATCGCCTGAAAGGCGTAGAGCGCGGTAACAAGATCGACCGGGATCGAGGCCACGTATTTCGGCGTGCCGTCGGTGTCGCGGTTTTCCGCCATGAAGCCGGAGAACGCCTGCAACACCGGGTCCATCGCCGGCCGTTCGGCGAGCGGGCCGGACTGGCCGAACCCCGACATCGCGAAATACAGAATCTCCGGATGCTTGCGCGACACCGCATCGTAGTCGAAGCCAAGCCGACGAATGACGCCGGGCCGGAACCCCTCCATGAACACATCGGCGCCGTCGAGCAGCCGCCACAGAACGGCGCAGCCGTCCGGGGATTTGAGGTCGAGCCGGATGCTGCGCTTGCCGAGATTGCCCATCACCGACAACGCGGTGTTGCCACCCGGAAGCGGTGCCGACGCGCGCACCCAGTCGCCGCCTTGCATCACCTCCACCTTGGTGACCTCGGCGCCGTACTGCGCCAGCAGCATGGCCGCATAGGGTGCCGCGATCCCCTGGCTGAGATCGACCACCTTCAGCCCGGCGAACGGCGCTGCGTAGCTCATTGTCCGAAGCCCTCCCGTGCAAGTCGATGCTATAGGCGCGGACGCCGGTCGAGAAGCGTCCGGGATGCGAGCGGTGCGAGGGCGTTTCGCGACGGCCAATCGACCCGCACCGCCGTCCATGACCATCATGCACGCGGCCGTCGTTTGTTATGCAGTATTAAGAATACAGGTGCTAGTATTGGGCGTCAGATGAGACAGGATGCGGTGATGCCTAATGAAAACAAGAGCGGACCAAAAACATACCCATCCGCTTCAGCCGAAACACTTGAAGATGTCAGTAAGCTTTCCAGGCCGATTTATAAGCATGTCAGGCTGGCGATCATGGACGCTTTAATGGCATTTGCTGACCTGGAAGCTGCCATAGAGGAGTTCATATGGGCTTATGTCGAAATCCAACCGAGATACGGCAAGCTTCTGACTGGGCTTGACATAAACAAGAAGATTGGCATCGCAAGGGCTTTAGCCAAAGAGGAGATAGGCCCGCGAGAATTCAAGGAGTCTACCGGCAATATCTGGTCATCTCTCAACGATATGAGAGAAGATAGGAATAACCTCGTTCACGGCTCTTTGTATATGTACGAACGATCAATGATCGCTTGCGTATCCTTGAGAGATCAATCTGTCCAGACCTCTATGAAAGTTCACTTGATCCACCCTGAAAAACTTGACCTCTTTACGTTGTCAGCAAACTCGCTTGTAAAGATGTTTTACGATCTCAAGGAGAACCGCAGCCGCAAATCTACCGGAGGCGCTGATACTGGAGAGTAACCGAACGCCTCCATACTGGGCGGCGCTGCCACGGGGTTACGAGGCACTGCCCCGCACGCCTATCCGGATCGGCCGACGCGGCTCATCGCGGCGAGGTGCTTCCTTGCCGCCGCCGCAGTGGTCGCCTCGATCGCGCGATACTGCGCGACGATGGTCTCGCCCGCCGGCGTGAGAGTGGCGCCGCCACCGCCGCTGCCGCCAGCCGAGGTCGCCACCACCGGACTGCCGAGCGAGCGGTTGAGGTCCTCGACCAGCTCCCAGGCGCGGCGATATGACATGCGCAAGACACGCCCCGCCGCCGAAATCGACCCCGAACGCGCGATCTCCTCGAGCAGCGCGATCTTGCCAGGACCGATCCGCGCGCCCGAGGAGAGGTCGACGCGAATGCTTAGTCGGTGACCCGGCTTCGAAAGCTCCCGTCGGCGGCTTGTCACCATCGACCCACCATCCGGCTGATCGTTTGTAAATCCCACCCTAGCATCCCGCCAACGCGCGGCCTAGCGAAGCGCAACCGTCTTCGCCTTGCCGCTATAGCGAAGCGACTATATCGTCGCGAATGCTCGCGGAAGGACTGCACGATGCGCCTGCTGTTCGTCATGCTCCTGCTGCTGGTCCCGCTCGCCGTTCGCGCGCAGCAACTCACCGTGTTCGCCGCCGCCAGCCTGACCGACGCGATGCGCGATGTCTCCGGCCTGTGGCAGCAAGCGGGGCATGCGCCGCTGCGCCTGTCGTTCGCCGCCAGTTCCAGCTTGGCGCGGCAGATCGAGCAGGGCGCGCCGGCC
Source organism: Acetobacteraceae bacterium (assembly GCA_965218045.1). Lineage (GTDB taxonomy): Bacteria > Pseudomonadota > Alphaproteobacteria > Acetobacterales > Acetobacteraceae > CAVRCA01. Next base: position 394,626 of record CBDCJX010000008.1, read on the forward strand.
AACCTGTTCGCCTCGGCCGACGAGCGATGGATGAACCATCTCGCCATCCATAACCTCGTTGCCGTCGGCACGCGCACGGACCTGCTGGGCAATGCGCTGGTGCTGGTCGTGCCGGCCGACCAGCCGCGCCACGTCACGCTCGGCCCGGATCTCGATCTTGCCGCCCTGCTCGGCCCCGGCGGGCGCCTGGCCATCGGCGATCCGGCCCATGTCCCGGCTGGCATCTACGCCGAGCAGGCGTTGCGCAAGCTCGCGCTGTGGGACCACGTCGCCGCCCGACTGGCCCGCGCCGAGGATGTCCGCTCCGCTCTGCTGCTGGTGGAACGCGGCGAGGTGCCGGCCGGCATCGTCTATGCCACCGATGCAGCAGTGTCGAAGAACGTAACGGTCGCCGGCACCTTCCCGGCAAGCAGCCACGACCCGATCACCTACCCGTTCGCCGTCGTCAAGTCCGGCGACACGCCTGATGCCCGCGCGCTGCTGACGTTCCTGCAAGGCCCCGAGGCACGGGCGGCGTTCGCCCGGCGCGGCTTCAAGGTGGAGTAGGCCGATCCTCGCGCCCGAGGAGTGGCAAGCGGTGCGGCTCACCCTGGCGGTCGCCGCCCGGGCGGTCGGCTTCGGGCTGCCGGTCGCGGTGCTGATCGCCTGGGTGCTCGCCCGGCACCGCTTCCCCGGCCGGGCGTTGCTCAACGCCGTGGTCCACATGCCGCTGGTCTTGCCGCCGGTGGTCACCGGCTGGCTGCTGCTGATGCTGTTCGGCATACGCGGACCGCTGGGCGCGCTGTTGAACGACTGGTTCGGCGTGCGGCTGGTGTTCACCACCGCCGGCGCCAGCCTGGCCTGCGCGGTGATGGTCCTGCCGGTGATGATCCGCTCGGTGCGCCTGTCGCTGGAAGCCGCCGATCCGGGGCTCGAGCAGGCGGCCCGCACGCTCGGCGCGGGTCGGTTCGACCGGCTGTTCAACATCACCCTGCCGCTGGCCTCGCCCGGCATCCTGGTCGGCGCCATCGTCGCCTATGCAACGAGCCTCGGCGAGTTCGGCGCGGTGATCACCTTCGCCGCCAACATCCCCGGCGAGACGCAGACCTTGCCGCTGGCGATCTACGCCGCCCTGCAGGTGCCCGGCGGCGAGGCCAAGGCGGCCACCTTGTCGCTGGTCTCGATCACCCTGGCGCTGATCGGGCTGCTGCTGGCGGAGTGGATCGGCAAGCGGCTGAACCTGGCGCTGGGCCGGTGAGCCTGTCGGTCCGGCTCGGGCACGATTTCCCGACGCGACGGATCGACGTCGGCTTCGAGACCGCCACCCCCGGCGTGACGGCGCTGTTCGGTCCGTCGGGTGCCGGCAAGACCACGGTGATCAACGCCGCCGCCGGGTTGCTGCGGCCCGACCGGTGTCGCATCGCGCTCGACGACACCGTGCTCGCCGACACCGAGGCGGGCATCTGGCTGCCACCAGAGCGGCGACGGGTCGGGCTGGTGTTCCAGGATGCGCGGCTGTTCCCGCACATGTCGGTTGCCGGCAATCTGCGCTTCGGCCAACGCCGAGCCCCGCCGGGCCGGATCGGCTTCGACGACATCGTCGCCCTGCTCGGTCTTGGCGACCTGCTCGCCCGTCGGCCGAACACGCTTTCCGGCGGCGAGCGCCAGCGGGTCGCGATCGGTCGGGCGCTGCTCGCGCAACCGCGCCTGCTGCTGATGGACGAGCCGCTCGCCAGCCTCGACCTGGCGCGCAAGGCCGAGATCCTGCCGTTCCTCGCCGAGCTGAAGACCGCGTTGCGCCTGCCCATCCTCTACGTGACGCACGCGCTGGAGGAGGTCGCCACACTGGCGGATCAGCTGGTGCTGATCGAAGCCGGCCGCGTGCTCGCCGCCGGCGCGTTGCCCGCGATCGCCGCGCGCGCCGATCTGCCGCTCGCCCAGCGCGACGACGCGGGCGCGGTGCTGCTCACCCGCGTGGCCGAGCACGACCGGGTGCGCCGACTGACCAGGCTGGAAGGGGGCGGGGCGTCGTTCTGGGTGCCCGGCATGAGCGCGCGCCTCGGCACCACGTTGCGCATCCGCATCCCGGCGCGCGAGGTGATCCTGGCGCGACAGGCACCCGACGCGATCAGCGTCCACAACGTCATCGCGGGCGTCGTCCGGGCGATCACCGAGGAGGTCGCGCGTCAGGTCGCGCTGGTGGAGATCGCCCTGGCCGACGGCGCGTTGCTCGCCCGCGTGACCCCCGACGCGGTGGTCCGGCTCAAGCTCGCGCCGGGCGTGCCGGTGCTCGCCCTGGTCAAGTCCGTCGCCATCGAGGTGTTCACGACGTGACCCGCGCCGACTGCGGTCATCAACTTTAATTCTATTGCATCGGAGCGACCGGGTCGGCCCCTTTGGCGGCGAAGGAGCTTTTCATGGTCGGACCCACGCGTTCGCTTGCGCCCACGCCGACCGTTCGCGGCAACCCTGCGGCAGCCGGCGGCCCATCCCGTTGAACCGACTGCTCCGCCTGGCGGCGATCACCCTCGCCCTCGCCGCCTGCAAGCCGCGCAATCAATACCAGGCGCCGCCGCCGCCGGACGTGACGGTGCAGGCGCCGATCAAGCGCGACATCACCAACTACCTCGACGAGACCGGCCAGCTCGCCCCGGTCAGGACGGTCAACCTGATTGCCCGCATCGAGGGTGTACTAGAGCAGATCGGCTATCACGACGGCCAGTTCGTCAAGCAGGGGACCACCCTCTTCGTCATCGAGCCGGCGCCCTACAAGGCGCAGCTCGACCAGGCCGAGGCCAACCTCGCCTCGGCCGAAGCCAGCGCCGCCTACGCCGTCCAGCAGAATGAGCGCTACACTAAGCTGGCCCGGGTCAACGCCGCTTCCGAGAGCAACGCCCAGCAAAGCGTGTCGCAACGCAAATCCACCGAAGCTTCGGTGCAGCAAGCCAAGGCCGCGGAAAAGCAAGCCTCCATCACCTACTCCTACACCCACATCACCGCCCCGTTCGACGGCGTGGTCAGCGCCCACCAGCGGGACGTCGGCGCCCTGGTCGGCGGCAGCCACCCGTCGCAACTGGCCACCATCGTCCAGCTCGACCCGATCTGGGCCAACTTCAACATCAGCTCGGACGATGTCGGCCGGGTCCGCGAACAGATGTCCGGCGCCGGCCTCGCCACCCCCGGCAAGCACGCGATGCCGGTCGAGCTCGCGCTGCAAGGCGAGAGCGGCTATCCGCACAAGGGCCACATCAACTACACCGCGCCGCAGATCGACGCCGCGACCGGCACCCTCGCGGCACGTGGAACCTTCGACAATGCCGACCACACGCTGCTGCCGGGCAGCTTCGTGCGCATCCGCGTCCCGCTCGACCAGACCAAGGACGCGCTGCTGGTGCCGGACGACGCGCTCGGCAGCGACCAGGGCGGACGCTTCCTGCTGCTGGTCGACGATAAGAACAACGTCGAGCGGCAGACCGTCAGCCTCGGCGCCAGGCGTGGCGAGCTGCGGATCATCGAGCAGGGCTTGAAGCCGGACGACCGCGTTATCGTCAGCGGCTTGCAGCGCGCCCGCCCCGGCAAGCCGGTCACCCCGCACAACGCCAATAACCCACCGGGCGACGGCCAGACGGCCGAGCGCGGCACGTCGCCGTGATCTCGCGTTTTTTCATCGGGCGCCCGGTCTTCGCCACCGTCATCGCCCTGTTCGTCGTCATCCTCGGCGGCCTCAGCTTGTTCCGTCTGCCGATCGCGCAGTTCCCCGACATCGTGCCGCCCGAGGTCCAGGTCACCACCAGCTTCCCCGGCGCCAGCGCCACCACCGTCGCCCGGACCGTGGCGCTGCCGATCGAGCAGCAGGTCAACGGCGTCGCCGGCATGATCTACATGCAGTCCTACAGTTCCGACAGCGGCGCCTACACCCTCACCGTGTCGTTCGAGATCGGCACCGACGTCCAGGCGGCGCAGGTGCTGGTGCAGAACCGGGTCTCCGCCGCGCTCGCCAGCTTGCCGCCGGCGGTGCAGACGCAGGGCCTCGTGGTACGCAAACGCTCCAGCGCGATCCTCGAATTCGTCGCCCTCACCTCGCCCGACCAGAGCCGCGACAGCCTGTTCCTCAGCAACTACGCGACCATCAACCTGGTCAACGAACTCAGACGCCTGGACGGCGTCGGCAACGTCATGCTGTTCGGCGCGGCGGAGTATTCCATGCGCATCTGGATGGACCCCGGCCTGCTGCAGGCGCGCGGGCTGACCGCCGATGACGTGCTGCAAGCCGTGCAACAGCAGAGCCAGGAAGTGCCGACCGGCCAGCTCGGCGGCCCGCCGACGCCGGGCGCGCAGGCGTTCCAGTACACGCTCAACGTCCACGGCCGCTTCAACCGCGCCGGCCAGTTCGAGAACATCATCGTCAAGACCGGCTCCGGTCCCGGCGGACAGATCACCCGGCTGCGTGACGTCGCCCGCGTCGAGCTCGGCGCCAAGAGCTACAGCCAGGATTTCCGCGTCAACGGCAAGCCCGCGATCGGCATCGGCATCTTCCAGGAACCGACCGCCAACGCGCTCGACGTGGCACAGACCGTGAAAACCCACATGGCGGAGCTCGCCAAGCAGTTCCCGCCCGGCGTCGCCTACAGCATCCCGTTCAACACCACCCTGTTCGTCAACGCCTCGATCAACGAGGTCTACAAGACCCTGTTCGAGACCGCCGCCCTGGTTCTCGCCGTGATCCTGATCTTCCTGCAGGACTGGCGCGCGACCCTGATCCCGGCCTTGACGATCCCGGTCACCATCATCGGCGCCTTCGCCGCGATGGGCGCGCTCGGCTTCGGCGTCAACATCACCACCCTGTTCGCCATCGTGCTCGCCATCGGCATCGTGGTGGACGACGCGATCGTCATCGTCGAGGCGTCGACCCGCTGGATCGAGCGCGACAAGCCGCCGCCCGAAGCGGCCGCGACGGCGATGGACCAGCTGTTCGGCCCGATCGCCGGCATCACCCTGGTGCTGATGTCCGTGTTCACCCCGGCGGCGTTCCTGCCGGGCCTCACGGGGCGGATGTATGCCCAGTTCGCCCTGGTGATCGCCGCCACCGCCGTGATCAGCGCGCTCAATGCGGTGACGCTCAGCCCGATGCTCAGCGCGTCCTGGTTGCGCAAGCCTAAGCCGGCGGAACAGCGCAACTGGTTCTATCGCGGTTTCAACAACGGCTACGGCCGGGTCGAACGCGGCTACGAACGCGCGATCCAAGCCGTCACCAATCACAGCTGGATCGCCGCCGCGATCGCCTTCCTGCTGGTGGCCCTGGCCGCATTCGGGCTCACCCGCATCCCGACCGGGTTCCTGCCGCTGGAAGACCAGGGCTATCTGCTGGTCAGCGCGCAGCTGCCGGATGGCGCCTCGCTGCAACGCACCGAAAAGACCATGCAGGCGATCTCCGAGCGGCTGCAGAAGGTCCCCGGCGTGCAAAGCGTCACCGCGATCTCCGGCGTCTCGCCGGTCGACAACAATTCGGAGCTGGCCAATTCCGGCGCGGCCTATGTCGTGCTGAAACCCTGGAGCGAGCGTGGCTCCGGCGAAAACCTCAAAGGCATGCAGCAGGCGCTGACCAAAGCGGTCGCCGACGTGCAGGCGGCGCGCGTCATCATCATCCCGCCGCCGGCGATCCAGGGCATCGGCAATAGCGGCGGCTTCACCATGTTGGTCGAGCTGCGCGACAGCACGCTCGACTGGGCCCGGTTGCAGAACGCCACCGACGCGGTGGTGAGCGCCGCGTCCAGCCAGAGCGGCATCGCGCACGCCACCTCGACCTTCCGCGCCCACGTCGCGCAATACAATGTCGTAGTCGACCGCGCCAAGGCCGCCACCTTGCACGTGCCGGTGCAGGACGTGTTCACCACGCTTTCGGCCACCCTGGGCTCGACCTTCGCCGGACAGTTCGAGCGGTTCGGACACACGTTCCAGGTGTTCACCGAGAACGAAGGCGCCGCCCGCGTCGACCAGCGACAGATCGAGCGGATCCGGGTCCGCAACACCGACGGCGAGATGGTGCCGCTCGGCTCGCTGCTGACCTTGCAGGAGGCCGACGGCCCGTCGCTGGTCAGCCTCTACAACCTCTACCCGAGTGCCACCATCATCGGCCAGGCCGCGCCCGGCTTCAGCTCCGGCGACGCGCTCGACCTGATGCAGCAAGCCGCGCAAGCCAACCTGCCGCCCGGCATGAGCTTCGACTGGACCGCGATGTCGTACCAGGAGCAGAAGGTCGGCGCCCAGGTCTACATCATCTTTGGCATCTCTTTGCTGCTGGTCTACCTCGTCCTCGCGGCGCAATACGAAAGCGTGTGGCTGCCGTTGGCCGTGCTGTTCGCGGTCCCGCTGGCCCTGGCCGGCCCGGTGCTGGTGATCACCGCCCTTGGCGTCAACAACAACCTCTACACGCAGATCGGCCTGATCCTGCTCATCGCCCTTTCGGCCAAGAACGCGATCCTCATCGTCGAGGTGGCCCGTGAGCAGCGGCAAGCCGGCAAGTCGGTGATCGAGGCGGCGGTGGGCGGCGCGGTGGAGCGGTTCCGCGCCGTGATGATGACCTCGATCGCGTTCTCCCTCGGGGTGGTCCCGCTGGTTCTCGCCTCCGGCGCCAGCGCCAATGCCCGCTTCTCGATCGGCATCACGACGATGTCCGGCATGATCTCGTCGACCTGCCTCGCCGTGGTGTTCGTCCCCGCCTTCATCGTGCTGATGATGAGCCTGGAGGACTGGCTCGGCGCGCGTCGCCGCGACACCGACGCGCGGCAGACGGGCGGCGACGCGGCGGAGAGGGAGACGGCTTAGCGGCCCCCAAGCAGGGCCTCGGGCGTGCCATCGGCGCGAACCGCGCTATGCTGCGTCGCCATGGAGTCGCGCATCCGCCTGCTGCCCGAGGCGACGGTCAACCGGATCGCCGCCGGCGAGGTCATCGAACGGCCCGCCGCCGCGGTCAAGGAACTGGTCGAGAACGCGCTCGACGCGGGGGCGAGCCGCATCGCCGTCACCCTGGAAGGCGGCGGGGTCGCGCGCATCGAGGTGACCGACGACGGCAGCGGGATGCGGCCGGCCGAATTGGCGCTGGCGGTGCGGCGCCACGCCACCTCGAAGCTCGCCGACGACGATCTGGTGCGTATCACCACGCTCGGCTTTCGCGGCGAGGCGCTGCCCTCGATCGGCGCGGCGGCGCGGCTGGCGATCACCTCGCGCCCGGCCGGGGCCGCGCATGCTTGCACGATCGAGGTTGCCGGCAGCCGGACCTCCGAGGTGCGGCCCTGCGCCGGACCGTTCGGCACCCGCGTGGTTGTGCGCGACCTGTTCTACGCCACCCCGGCGCGGCGCAAGTTCCTCAAGCATCCACGCACCGAGGCCGAGCACGCCGAGATCGCGGTGCGCCGGCTCGCCCTGGCCGCGCCGTCGGTCGGCTTCCGGCTGGAGAGCGAGGGCCGCGTCGCCTTCGACCTGCCGGGCCAGACGCGCAACACTCGGGTCGCGGCGCTGCTCGGCGAGGAGGCGGCCTCGGCGCTGCTGGCGGTCAATGGCGCGCGCGATGCGTTGCGCCTCGCAGGCTTCGTGTGCGGCCCGGCGCTGAGCCGCGCCACCAGTGCGACGCAATACCTCGTGGTCAACGGTCGGCCGGTGACCGATCCGGTGCTGAAGACCGCGATCCGGGTGGCGTTTCGCGAGGTGATCGCCCCCGGCCGGCACGCGGTGGCGGTGCTGTTCCTGGCGGTCCCCCCCGACGAGCTCGACGTCAACGTGCATCCCGCGAAGACGGAACTGCGCTTCCAAGACCCGGCCGCGGTCCGCGCACTGGTGATCGGCGCGGCGCGCCTGGCGCTGGCCGGGGGCGCCGGCGCGGTGTCGAGCGGACGGCCCGGCTTGCACCTGATCCAGTCGCGCCCGCCCGGACGCGGTGGCGTAACGGGTCGGCTGCCGGGCTTCGCCGAACCGCCGCCGGCGACGATCCAGCCGCGCGCGATCGGCAACCGGGCGCTCGATCTTGCCGGCGTGCCGGCGGCGCGGGTGCTGCCATCGGCGCCGATCCCGGTCCCGGCTGAGCATCCATTGGGCGCGCCGGTTGCCCAGGTGCTCGACACCTACATCATTGCCTTGGCCGGCGATGGCAGCCTGGTGCTGGTCGATCAGCACGCCGCCCACGAGCGACTGACCCATGAGGCGTTGCGCGACCAGCTCGTCGCCGGCGGGGTGCGTTGCCAGCCCTTGCTGCTCCCCGCGGTGGTCGAGCTGGCACCCGCCGAGGCCGCGCTGCTGCTGGCGCGTCAAGCCGAGCTGGCGCGGCTCGGCTTGGAGATCGAGGCGTTCGGCGGCGCGGCGGTGCTGGTGCGCGCGCTGCCGGCCCTGCTAGGCGCGCCCGAACCCAGTTTGCTGCTGCGCGATCTCGCCGACGAGCTCGCCGAGTTGGAGGAGAGCACCGCCCTGGAGGCGCGGCTCGACGCCGTGCTCGCGCGGCTGGCCTGCCACGGCAGCATCCGCGCCGGCCGGCGGCTCGGGGTCGAGGAGATGTCCGCCCTGTTGCGCCGCATGGAGGCGACACCACGCGCCGCCACGTGCAGCCACGGCCGGCCGACCTTCCTCAAGCTCTCCCGCGCCGAGATCGAGACCTTGTTCGGACGCCGCTGATATCTCCGGACAGTCGTCGAGGTTTCGTTTTGTAATCGAAACGAAACAAGCACACGAAGCCCGGCCGTCGCATCAGGTCGAAAAAACCGGCGGTGACCAGGGCAGGGAAGGCGCCGGCTTGGCCGGTTTCTTGCCAGACCTCTTGGCAGACGCGGCCGGACGACGCCCAGGTGGGGCATGGGATGGGACTTGGGGTGGAGCGTGGGGTGAGGCGTGGGGCGTTGCCTCGCCCGGCGCTGCGGCGAGCGCCGCCGCAGCCAGCGGTTGCTCCGAACGCGGCGGTTTCGGCGGCAGCCGCAGCGGCGCGGGCAGCGGATCGTTGGTCAGTCGCCGCCACAGCGGACGCAGCAGCCGACCCGCTTGCGGCGACACCGCGAGCAGCGCCTGCATCTCCGGATCATCGACCAGCGCCAGCAGCCAGGCGCCGAGATACCCGGCGCCGAACCGCGCCAGCACCGGCCCGCTCGGCAGCTTCGACCGCTCGGGTGGTGTCGACTCGGCCGGCTCGGCTGCCTGACGCCGCGCCCGGTGCTTGCGCGGCGCAAGCGTCCCGGCGGCGAACTGCGCATGCAGTGTGGCGAGTTTGCGCGTCGTGCGCTGCAGGTACTTCCACAGCAGCAAGGCGAGCGGCCCCAGCACGTCGCGCTTCCGGGGGTTCCGGTCGACCCAATCGGCGAGCGTCCACCTCAGCCGCTCGACGAGCAGGCCGAAGCGGCACATCAAGCCGGTTGGGGTGGAGGGGGCTGGGGACATGGGCGGAGTGTATACGCCTCTGTTACAGGTGGTGTCAATAAATGTTATTTATACTGCCAATACTGTGGCGTTTGGACGGCAAAGTTGATGCGTGTCGTCGCGGGCCCGAGCATGAATGAAAACCCGGGAATCAGGCTTTGGTAGGAGCCTCACATCTCGACGCCGCGCCCGGCCCGGCTGGCGATGCGGAACGCGATCTGTCCCAGCGCCGTCGCCACAACCAGGATGATCGCGGCGATCAACGCCGGCTCGCTCGGCCACAGGCTGACCAGCAAGGTGCAGACCGCGCCGAACCCCATCTGGAAGAACCCGTATAGGCCGGACGCGGCGCCGATCATCTGCGGGTGGGTGCTGATCGCGCTCGCTAGCGCGATCGGGCTCGAAGCGCCGACCCCCACCGAGTAGACGATCATCGCGCCGACCACCGAGGTGACGCCGAGCTGGCCGGTGAGGGTGACCAGCAGGAACAAGGCGGCCCCGAGCATCGCCACCGCGCTGGTGACCTGCAACATCACCCCGAGCCGGACTCGGCGGGCAAAACGGCTGGCGATGAAGCTGCCCACCGGCACGCCCGCCATCACCGCCAGGTAATACAGCCCGACCTCCTCGGCGGGACGATGCAGCACATGCGTGAAGATGAACGGCGAGGCGGCGAGATAGGCGTAGAAGCTCGTGGTGGTGCAGGCGCCGCCGACCATCAGGCTGGTGAACGGCACCGAGCGCAGCAATCGCCCGTAGCTGCGCAGCATGTTGCCCGATCCCGCGCCGCGCGAGGTGGCGGTCTCCGGCAGGCTCAGCAGCGCCGCGACCAGGGTGACGACCCCGAGTACCACCAGCAGGGCGAAGATCGACCGCCAGCCGAACCACGCGCCGAGATAGCCGCCGAGCGCCGGCGCGATCCCCGGGGACAGGCTCTGTACCATTGTGAGCAAGGCCATCTGCGAGGCGGCCTGATCGGTGGGCGCGCTGTCCCGCACCACCGCCCGGCCCAGCACCAGCCCGCCGCAGCCGCCGAGCGCTTGCACCACGCGGGCGATCAGCAGCACGTCGAGGCTCGGCGCCAGCATCGCCGCGATGCTGCCGACGACGTAGAGGAACAGTGCGACCAGCAGCGCCGGCCGGCGGCCGACCCGGTCCGACACCGGCCCGTACAGCAACTGGCCGCCGGCGATGCCGAACAGATACAGGGTGATGGTGAGCTGGATCGCGCCGGCCGAAACCGCGAACTCGCTGGCCGCGAGCGGCAGCACCGGCACCAGGATGTGCATCGCCATGGTGCCCGACGCGGTGAGTGCCACCAGCAGCCAGAACGGCGCCCTCGCACGCGGCAGAATGGGCGCGGTGAGCCAGCGCATCGCGCGCGATCGCGCGGCTTCAGCCCGGCGCGCCGCCCTGCATCGACTGCATCATGGCGTAGCTGCCGGCGGCGGGGGCGGCCGACATGCCGGCATCGACCGGCAGGATCACCCCGGTCACCCAACGCGCCTCCTCGCTGACCAGGTAGAGCACGCCATTGCCGATATCCCAGCCGGTGCCCTCGACCTTCAGCGGTGCGCGGTCCCGCCGCGCCGCGCGGACCGCCTCGCTCATGCCGTTGGTCGACACCATCGGCGTGTAGACCGCGCCGGGCGCGACGCAGTTCACCCGGATGCCTTGCGGCGCGTGATGCACCGCCATCGCGCGGGTCAGGTTCAGCACGGCACCCTTCGAGGTCGGGTAGAACAGCGACGCGTAGCCGCCGAACAGCCCGGCGAAGGAGGCGAGATTGACGATCGCCCCGCCGCCGGCGCGCGCCATCGCGGGGACGGCGTATTTCGCCATCAGCACCATCGAGGTGAGGTTGACCCGCATCGCCGCGTCCCACTCCTCGGGGTCGACCTCGACCGCGGTACCCTTGGGCCCGCTGATGCCGACATTGTTGACCAGGATGTCGAGCCGCCCCCAGCTCTGCTCGGCGCGTCCTACCGCCGCCTCGCAGTCGGCGGCCTTGGTCACATCGGCCAGCACCGTCTCGCAGGTGCCGCCCTCGTCGCGGATCATCTGCGCGGTGCGCTCGACCCATTCCGGCACCTGATCCAGCAGCAACACTTTGGCACCCTGCCGGGCCATCAGGATCGAGGCGGCGCGCCCGTTGCCGATGCCATCGCCGCGCGAGCCCGCGCCGGTGACCAGCGCCACCTTGCCGGCGAGCCGCCCGTTGTGCTGTCCGACCCCGTCTTCCTGTCCAACCATGTCGCACACCTCGCTCGATTGTCCGACGATGCTCGCGCGGCCGGCGTCGCGGCGCAACGCGAGGCAAGGCGCTGGAAGACTGCCTACATCGGCATGATTGTTGCTACGATCATCCCGCAATTCTGCCGGCCGCGGGACACGTCCGGGCCGGATGGGAGGTGTGATGTCGTCGAACCAGGCCGCGCCCGTGATGACGATCCAAGGCGCCGATCCGCGTCTCACCAACGCGGACCTTGCGCCGGTCACCGCCGCAGGTCGCACCTGGGGCGCGTTCAGCCTGTTCGCGATGTGGATGTCCGATGTCCATTCGGTCGGCGGCTACACCTTTGCCGCGAGCCTGTTCTTCCTCGGGCTGACCGGTTGGCAGGTGCTGATCTCGATGCTGGTCGGCATCCTCGCCGTCTACTTCCTGATGAACCTGATCGGCCGGCCATCGCAACGCTACGGCATCCCGTATCCGGTCGTCGCCCGCATCAGCTTCGGCGTGATGGGCGCCAATCTCGCCGCCGTCGTGCGCGGCATCGTCGGGATCGTCTGGTACGGCGTGCAGACCTATTTCGCCTCGAAAGCCGTGTTGGTGCTGGTGGTGACCTTGGCGCCGTCCTCGATCGCGCTGACCCAGAACAGCTTCCTCGGCCTCTCGACCTTGGCCTGGTTCAGCTTCCTGTTCATGTGGCTGTTCCAGCTGCTCATCTTCCTCAACGGCATGGAGACGATCCGCAAGTTCATCGATTTCTGCGGACCCGTGGTCTACCTGGTGATGTTCGCCCTGGCCGGCTGGATGCTGTGGCAAACCGGGCTCTCGAGCCTGTCGCTGCAACTCGGCAACGCGCCGGTCTCGGGCATGGCGACGCTCGGGGTGATGGCCAACGCGGCGATCCTGATTGTCGCCTACTTTGCCGCCCTGCTGCTCAATTTCGGCGATTTCGCGCGGTTCAGCACCAGCGAAGCCGCCATGCGCAACGGCAATCTGCTCGGCTTGCCGCTCAACTTCCTGGTGTTCTCCCTCATCACCGTGATCGTCACCTCCGGCACGCTGACCGTGTTCGGCGAAGCGATCATGGATCCGGTGCGCATCGTCGAGCGGATCGGCAATCCCGTGGTGGTGATCCTCGGCTCGGTGACCTTCATCGTTGCCACGATGGGCATCAACATCGTCGCCAACTTCGTCTCGCCTGCCTACGACATCGCCAATCTGTATCCCGAGAAGATCAGTTTCCGGCTCGGCGGGCTGATCACCTCCATCCTGTCGGTGCTGGTGTGCCCCTGGCTGTTCGTCGCCAGTCCGCACGCGATCACCCTGTTCGTCAGCATCTTCGGCGCGGCACTCGGCCCGCTGTTCGGCATCATGATTGCCGACTACTTCCTGGTGCGGAACCAGATTGTCGCGGTCGAGCAGCTCTATACCTTGTCCGACAGCGGCGCCTATCACTACACCGGCGGCTGGAACCGCAAGGCGCTCGTGGCCCTGGCGATCTCGGCCGCCTTGTCGATCGGCCTCGCCTTGCTCGGCGCCTACGGCTCGGCCATCAGCGTCGGCGACTGGGGCTGGCTGATCGGCGCCGGCGCGGGCGCGCTGATCTATCGTGCCTTGTCGAGCGCCGCGCCGCTCCAAGCCGCCGCGTCTGCCGGAGAGTGACAACACGCACCCATCGGGGAGATCGGCTTTGCAGTTCATCACGCGACGGCTTGTTCTGGGGGCGGCACCATCGCTCGTGGCGCTGGCGACACTGCCGATGCGCGCGGCACAAGCGGCGACACCCGGCCTCACGACGCACATGCTCGACACGATGAACGGCAAGCCGGCGGCGGGCGTGCGGATCGATTTCTCCGTCGTGGACGGCGACATGTATCGTCTGATCCGCACGGTGCACACCAACGCCGATGGACGCAACGCCGAGCCGCTGCTGACCGCCGAGACGATGAAGACCGGTCGCTACCAGCTCGTGTTCCACGTCGCCGAGTATTTCGCCAAGCTCGGCGCCGCACTGTCCGACCCGCCGTTCATCGACCGCGCCGTGATCCAGTTCGGCATCGCGGACGCGAGTGCCCACTACCACGTGCCGCTGCTCGCTTCGCCCTGGAGCTACACGACCTATCGCGGCAGCTGATCACACCGCCCGACACTGGAGAAGACCGATGCATTCGTGGATGCAATTCTGTGCGGCTTGCCTCGTTATCGGCTTCATCTCGGCCACCACGCCGGTGACGCAGGCGGCCGCCGCCCCGCCCGATCTGGGCAGCGTCAACGCCATGGATCGCGCCGCCTTCACCAAGAAGTTCGGCGGCATCTTCGAGAAATCGCCCTGGGTCGCGGAACAGGCGTGGGACAAGCGGCCGTTCGCCACTATCGACGAACTGCACGTGGCGATGGTCGTCGTGGTCAAGCTGGCACCGCTGCCGAGCCAGTTGGCGTTGTTGCAGAGCCATCCCGATCTCGCCGGCAAGGAGGCGCAGGCCGGAGCGATGACCGCGTCTTCCGTCACCGAGCAAGCCAGTGCCGGGCTCAACGCGCTCAGCAAGCAGGAGATGGCGCAGATCAGCAACTACAATGCCGCGTACAAGGCGAAGTTCGGCTTTCCCTTCATCATCGCGGTGCGCAATCACACCAAGTCGGGCATCTTCTTCGACTTCGCGCAGCGGCTGAAGAACGACACGCAGACGGAATACGTCAACGATCTGCAGAACGTCTACGCAATCACCCGCCTGCGCCTGAACAAGATGCTCGAACAGGAGTGACACCGAAACGCGGAAGCCACCGACCCGCCATCGCGAGCCGCGGATTGGCGGTTGCCCGCTGCTGACCGCCGTTCCCGACAGGCCGGCATCAGGCGCGCCGCTGCTCGGCGGCGATGACGGTGTTCTCCAGCAAGCAGGCGATCGTCATCGGCCCGACGCCGCCCGGCACCGGGGTGATCGCCCCGGCGATCCGCACCGCCTCATCGAACGCGACATCGCCCACCAGCTTGCCGTCCGCGCCCCGGTTGATGCCGACATCCACCACCGTCGCGTCCTCGCCGATCCAGTCGCCGCGCACCATGCCCGCACGGCCGACGGCGGCGACCAGCACCTCGGCGCGGCGGCACTCGACGGCGAGGTCGCGGGTGCGGGAATGCGCGATGGTGACGGTGGCGTCGGCCGCGAGCAGCATCGCCGCCATCGGCCTGCCGACGATGGCCGAGCGTCCGAGCACGAGTGCCCGCGCCCCCGGCAGGGTCGCGCCGCTGGCTTGCAGCAGCTTCATCACTCCGCGCGGCGTACAGGGCGCTAGCGCCGCGGTGCCCTGGGCGAGACGGCCAGCATTGACCGGATGGAAGCCGTCGACGTCCTTGGCCGGATCAATCGCCTCGATGATCGCCTCGGCGCTGATCTGCGGCGGCAACGGCAACTGCACGAGGATGCCGTCCACCTCGGGATCGGCGTTCAGCCGGGCGATGACGGCCAGCAGCTCCGATTGCCGCGTGGCGGCCGGAAGCCGCAACGTTTGCGTCGCCAGGCCGGCGCTGGTCGCGGCGTGGTTCTTGTTGCGCACGTAGACGCTGCTCGCCGCCGCGTCGCCGACCAGCACCACGGCGAGGCCCGGCCGGAACGCCAGGGTGGCGACACGCGCCGCCACCTCGGCGCGCAACGCGGCCGCGATCGCCTTGCCGTCGATGATCCGCGCGGTCAACGGCTCAGCTCACCAGCAACTGCCACGATCCGTACAGCACGCCGTTGCGCAACGCGACGACCAGGGGCACCGCGATGAACTGGATCAGCAGCAGCAGGATGATTGGGCTGATGTCGATGCCACCGAGATTGGGCATGATGTTGCGTATCGGCCGCAGCGCCGGGTCGGTGATCCGGTAGAGGAAATCGCCGATGCTCCAGACCACCCGGTTGCGGGTGTCCAGCACATTGAACGCGGTCAGCATGCTGAACACCGCGGCACCAATGATGGCCCAGGTGTAGAGCCGCAGCAGCACCAGAATCAGTTCGAAGAACGCCGAAATCACCCGCAAGACCCCCGTCAGGTTCGCGGAAGCTAGCCACCGCCCCGGCACTCCGCAACCGCGCCGAAAGCTTGCTTGACACCCCTGGGGCCCGTCAGCATTGTCCGCCGCCGAAGCGGGATGGGGCTGTAGCTCAGTTGGGAGAGCGCCTCGTTCGCAATGAGGAGGTCAGGGGTTCGATTCCCCTCAGCTCCACCATTCCGTCATGCCAAAGCCGGGATCGCCGAAATTGGCGGCGTCGGGCACCCCCGCCTTTTGCGGCGTTGCCCGACCCAGCCTGGCGAGCTAGGCCGCCTCGGCTAGCGCCCGCTCGGACACGTCGTGAAAGAAGTAGCGGCTGAGATAGGCGACCACGTCTGAGATGCCGTCGAATTGCTCAAATGTATCGTGAGGGAATTCCAGGTTGAACCGGTCTTCCAGAGCCATCGCCAGCTCGACGATATCGAGGCTGTCGAGAGCGAGATCCTGGCTGAAACGGGTCTCGCTGGTAATCACGGCATCGGGTAGGAAGAAGCAGCGGCGAACCGCCTCAATAACCGTCTTGGTGATCGAAAGGTTAAGGGCTTCAGTCATAATGGCGCTCCCTCACGATGCCGTGATTAAAACACCTCACGGCGTTGTGTGCAAGCATAAGTTGCGGAGCCGCTAACGCTTCGCGCATCTCGACCGGCGGCCTAAAGATGTGCCTTGCGGCCGCCGAAGCTGGAGATGCCCGGGCACGAGCGGTGCGGACACCGATGTTGCCGGACGGACGCATTGAGGGGGCGCAACTCGGGTGCGGGCTGCTGATGACGCGGGTGTTTCACGGAACTTGCCCTTTCCGGCAAATGGAGGGACGGCCACTGGTGTTCCAGCCGCCGGGTCAGGGTCGTCCCCACCGAGGACCAAGATAACGTTGATTGTGCCCTGGCCTTGTGACGAGGATCACCGGCGCCCGCGAGTTTCGCCGCCGCACGGCAAACCAACCCGGGCTGCGACGTTGAGTGGGTGTAGAATAGGCTGGCAATGGAGAGAACGCGGATGAAACAGTCGCACACAGAGCGGGGCGTGAAGCACACCGAGGGCGAACAGAACACGGGCAATCACAAGAAGCCCGATGCGCCCGAGCAGCACGGCGCCGACCGGTTTGGCGGAACCCGCACCGGCGAGGGGAACGTCGAGCCTGCCGAGAAGCCGGGGAACAGCGCTGACCCCGCGGCGACGCGCGACTAACGGAAGCGGACCAGTCGGCCGGTCGGGGCGCCGAGCACCTCGTCCTCGCGCATCACCGCCCAGCCGCGCACCAGGGTGGCGACCGGCCAGCCGGTCACCTCCGCCCCGGTGAACGGCGACCAGCCGCAGGGCGAGACGAGCCAGGAAGGCTCGATCCGGCGCCGATGCTTGAGGTCCACGAGAGTAAAATCGGCGTCGTAGCCGGCGGCGAGCCGGCCCTTGCCGAGCGCGCCGTAGACCCGGGCCGGGCCGGCGCACATCAGGTCGACCAGCCGGGTCAGGCTCAGCCGGCCAGCGGTGACGTGGTCAAGCATGATCGGCACCAGGGTCTGTACCCCGGTCAACCCGGCGGCACAGTCTGGCCACGGCAGCTCCTTGGCGGCGCGGCTGTGCGGGGCATGATCCGAGCCGATTGTGTCAACAGTGCCGTCGCGCACCGCTTGCCAGCTCGCCTGGCGGTGCCGCTCGCCGCGGATCGGCGGGTTCATCACGCCGAAGCCACGTAGCTGATCGTAAGCGGCCGGCGCCACCTGGGTGAGATGGTTGACCAGCACCTCCACCGTGGCGATGTCGCGAAAGTCGCGCAGGTAGGCCAGTTCCTCCTGGGTCGAGACGTGCAGGATATGCGCCGGCCGGCTGGTCTTGCTGGCCAGCGCCATCAACCGCCTGGTACCGAGGAATGCGGTTTCCTCGTCGCGCCACTCCATGTGCGTCGCATAGGGCTGGCCGGTGTGGAACAGCGCCCGACGCGCCTGTAGGCGGTATTCGTCCTCGCTGTGATAGGCGATGCGCCGGCGGCCGGATCGCATGACCCGCTCCAGGCTCGCGTCGTCCTCGACCAGCAGGTTGCCGGTCGAGCTGGCGGCGAACACTTTTATCGCGCACACGCCACGGCCGGTCTCCAAGCCGGCGAGCTCGGCGATGTTGTCCTTGGTCGCGCCGACATAGAGGCCGATGTCGCACCAGGCGCTGGCCTCGGCATAGTCCTGCTTCCAGGCCAGCCGCTCGGCATTCACCACCGGTGGCGTGGTGTTGGGCATGTCGAACACCACCGCGAGCCCGCCGAGCACGGCGGCCTTGGTGCCGTTGGGGAGGGTCTCGACGGCGGCATCGCCTGGGTCGCGCAGATGGACGTGCGAGTCGATCAGCCCGGGCAGCACGTGCAGCCCGGCGGCGTCGATCGTTGCCTCGGCGCTGGCCGAGCCCGGCACCCCGAGTGCCGCGATGCGCCCGTCTCGCACGCCGATATCGGTCTGCTCCACCCCCCATGGCGTCACCGCCATGCCGTTGCGGATCAGCAGGTCGTAATGCGGCGCGGCCATCGTGCCTCTCCCCGGGGATGGCGCGACATCTAGGCCAAGGGGCGGGCGCTCACAACGCTATCCCGTGGCCCGGCTGCTCAGCGCGTCGCCAGCGTCTCGAACACGTCTCCCGCCGGCGGCAGGGCGAGAATGTGCCGCCGGTGCCACAACGCGTAGAACAGTAGGGTCCACGCCGCGAAGCCGCCCGGCCAGCCGGTGTCGCCGCTGCGAAACAGCGCCTGCACCTTGGCCGGCGAGGCGATTTCGGCAAGGCCGGGCTGCGCTGCGACGAGCGGGCCGAGCCGGTCGCCCTGGCGCGCAATCCAGGCGCCGATCGGCACCGTGAAACCCTGCTTGGGCGCCCAGGGACGGGCTTCGGGCAGGTTCCGCTCCAGCCATTTGCGCAGCAGCCACTTGCCGCGTCCCTTGCGGACTTTCAGCGTGTCCGGCAACGGAAACCCGGCGGCGGCCACGGCCGGGTCGAGAAACGGCGTGCGCCCCTCGACGGCGTGCGCCATCAGGCAGCGATCCAGTTTCAGCAACAGATCGTGCGGCAGCCAGTCGGCGATGTCGGTCGACTGCGCCGCCGCCAGGCGCGACCGCCCGCCATCCGCCGCACGTGCCTCCGACGCGGCGTAGCCGTCGCGCCAGCCGAGCGGCGGGCCGTTCAGCACATCCACCCGGTCGAAGCAGCCGCGCGCGCGCATCACCCGCCCGCCGAGCCACCACGGTCGCATGGCGCTGCGGTAGCGGCCGTAGCCGCCGAAAATCTCGTCGCCGCCCTCGCCGCACAGCACCACCTTCACATCCTGCCGCGCCCGGCGGGCGAGGAACCAGGTCGGGATGATGGCGTAGTCCGCCGCCGGATCGTCCATGCAGGCGACGATCTCGGGCAGGTGCTGCCACACCATCGCCTCGGTGATCTCGATCGTCTCGTGTCGCGCGCCCGTCGCCCGCGCCACCACGGCGGCCTGGGCGCGCTCGTCGGGCGCACCAGCATCCCAGCCGGCGGTGTAGGCGAGCACCGGCTGGCTGTTCAGCCGTGCCATCAGCGCCAGCAGGGTCGCGCTGTCGGTGCCGCCCGAGAGGAACATGCCATACGGCACGTCGCTGCGCTGGTGCAGGTCGACGCTCTCCTCGAGCGCGCGATCGAGGCGCCGCAGCGCCGTCTCCTCGTCGATCTCCTCGGCTTCGGGACCAACCTCGGGCAGCGCGGGCAGCCGGTTGCGGCTGAGGATGTGCCCGTCGGCGCAGGTCAGCGTCTCGCCCGGCAGCACCCGCTGGATGCCCTCGAAGATCGTCTCCGTGCCGGTGGTGAACTGCAACTGCAGCAGCTCGGCCCGCGCCTGGGTGCGGACCCGACGCGGCACCAGCCCGGCATCGAGGATCGCGCGCGGCTCGGAGGCGAAGGCCAGCCCGTCGGCCAGCTGGGCGGTGTAGAGCGGCTTAATGCCGAACGGGTCGCGCGTGAGGGTGATGCCACGCCCGGCGCGATCGTGGATGGCGATCGCGAACATGCCGCGCAGGCTGCTCGCATAGCCGTTGCCGTCGCGCAGCCACAGGTGCAGCGGCGGCTCGCAGTCGCTGTTGGTGGCGAAGCTGACACCCGGCAGGCCCGCGCGCAGCTCGCGATAATTGTAGATCTCGCCATTGGCGACCAGCGACGCCTGCCCGGCGAACAGCGGCTGGTCACCGCCCTCGAGGTCGATGATCGCCAGGCGGTTGTGCAACAGGGCGATCCGCCCGACCACCGTATGCCCCGAGCCATCCGGGCCGCGATGCGCCAGGCTGCCGATCATCGTGGCGAGCGTGGTCGGGTCTGGCGGCGCCGCTCCTTGCGAGAGGATCAGCCCGGCAATGCCGCACATCAGAGCTTCTCCACGCCGGCCAGGAATGCTTGCCACTGCGCCACCACCGGCGCCTCCGCGAACTCGGTCTCGAACCGCCGCCGTCCGGCCTGGGTCAGCGCGGCGGCTTGGGTCGGGTCCTGGAATACCAGGTCGATCGCATCGGCGAGTGCCGCCGGGTCCTCGATCGGGACCAGTACGCCATCCGTGTCGGTCAGCAGCTCGCGCGGCCCTTCCGAGGCGGCAGCGACCACCGGGCGGCCGGCCGACCAAGCCTCGATCACCACGTTGCCGAGCGGCTCGTGCCGCGACGGGCAGACCAGCACGTCGGCGGCGGCGAGCAGGGCGCCGCCATCCTGCCGCCAGCCGAGCAGGTGCAGCCGGTCGGTGACCTCCTCGCGCCGCGCCAGGTCCAGCAGCTCGTCGTGCTCCGGCCCTTCACCGGCGATGACCGCGTGCGCGCCCGGCAGGCGCGGCAGGGCGCGGATCAGCACGTCGAACCCCTTGTTGCGATGCAGCCGGCCGAGCGCGAGCAGCAGCTTGCTCCCCGCCGGCACGCCGATCGCCGCGCGCGCGAGCGGTGCGGCGCCGGCGAGGTCGGCGACGAAGTTGGGCAGGTGGCGGACCCGCTCCGCCGGCCAGCCCTGGTCGATGATCCACCGGGCGATGCCGCGCGTGTTGCCGACCAGCGTGTCGCAGCGCTTGTAGTACGACAGGTCGTAGTAGCCGCCGAGCCGGCCGGCCAGCACCCAGTCGCCGCGCGGGGCGAAGCGGGCGGCGCGGTTCATCCAGGCCACCACCACACGCGGCGCGAAGCGGCGCAGCACCGCCCGCAGCCGAACCCCGGTCAGCCAGTCGGCCGGGCCGCCAAAGGCGAACTGCCGCGCGCTGAGCCCGGCGCGCGCCAGCCGCTCCGCCCGAGCGGCATCGCTGCGGATCACCGGCAGCACCGCTTCGCCGGCGCCGTGCAGCGCGGTGGTGAGGCGCTCGAAGAACAGCTCGGCCCCGCCATTGGGCGCACCGGCCATGACATGCGCCATTCTCATTGCCGGACCGGGGGCCGGACGCGGGTCGGAGCGGAGGTCATCGGGCAAGCCTTCTACACGTCTTGCCGCGCGATGCGCGAGGTCCCACCTGCAAGCCCATGACGAAGATCGCATTCCTGCCGCATCGGGGCGTGGTGGAGGTCAGCGGCGCGGATCGGGTGAGCTTCCTGCAGGGCCTGGTCTCGAACGACGTGGCCGAGGCGGAACCAGGGCGCGCTGTCTGGGCGGCGCTGCTCACACCGCAGGGCAAGTGGCTGACCGATTTTTTCATCGTTGCCGACGGCGAACGGCTGCTGCTCGACTGCGAGCGCGACCAGGCCGCGAGCCTGGCGCAACGCCTGTCGCGCTTCCGCTTGCGGGCGCGCGCCCAGGTGCGGGACGCCTCCACCGAGTTCGCCGTCCAGGTCGCCTGGGATGGCAACCCGGAGGCCGGCTTGGGCATCGTGGCACCCGATCCGCGGCTCGCCGAGGCCGGCTGGCGTATCCTGGCGAGCGAGCGCCTGCCCACCAATGCGAGCGAGACGGACTGGGATCGGCACCGGCTTCTCCTCGGCTTGCCCGACGGGGCGCGTGACCTTGAGGCGGACAAGACCATTCTGCTCGAAGCGGGTTTCGATGAGCTGAACGGCGTCTCCTGGACCAAGGGCTGCTACATGGGACAGGAGCTGACCGCGCGCACCAAGTATCGCGGCCTGATCAAGCGCCGGCTGGTCCCGGTACGGGTCGAGGGCGCGCTACCGCCGCCTGGCACGCCGGTCACCAGCGGCGGGACGGAGGTCGGCACACTTCGCTCCGGCATGGACGATCGGGCGATGGCGGTGCTGCGGCTCGACGCCCTCGCCCGTCCGCTCAGCGCCGGCGCGGCGCGGCTGAGCCCGGCGCCGCCAAGCTGGATGGTGCTACCCGCCCCGGCACCGTAGCCGGTTCGCGCCCATCATCCGGTTCGACCGGGCGCCGGCAATAGCTTACGACCGCTTCTCCGAGCCGCTCAGCTGCCTGCTTCAAGGCTGGCAGCTCGTGTCCCAAGAAGCCCAGCACGAAGCCATCCGGTTCCTCCGTTGCCATCATCTCCATCCGAGTGTCCGACAGAAGCCATCCCTCCACCCCGGCCGCCGCGCGAATCTCGCGCGCCGAGTTAGGTAGCAGTCCGGGTGGCAGCAGGGCAACGAGGTGCAAACCCCGGTCGGGAACCGCGACGCGGAGCAGCCCGTTCGCATCAGGGCCCGCATCCTGACTGACCGCTTCCCGCCTACGCTGCTCAGCGGTGCGATCGGGTCGAGGACGGACTGCGGCAGCACGGCGACGCCGATCCGCAGCCCGGGGAACAGCGTCTTGGAGACGGTGCCGAGATAGATCACCCGGGCATGTTCATCGATTCCGCCCAACGCCGTCAGTGGCGGGCCGGCGTAGCGGAACTCGCTGTCGTAGTCGTCCTCCACCAGCCACGCATTGGCGTCGCGCGCCCATTCCAGCAGCGCGATGCGGCGCGTCATGCTCATGGTCACGCCGGTGGGACCTGGTGGGAGGGCGTATAAGCGATGAGCATCGGTGCCCGCGCAGCGGTAGTAGCCGTAGTCGGCGGGTTGTCGGCCGCCAATGATCCCGCGCGCCATCTTCCCGTAGAACGCGTAACCACAGCGTCGGCAGACGATCAGACCCTGCAGCAACCACCCCGGTCTACGCCGACCTTCTCGCTTGCGCTTGCGATTTTCATCGAGCTGCAGTTGCGCCGCCTCGAATTGCGCCTCGTCGACCAGCGCGGGGACCGAGATCGCGGTCCACTCCTCCCGCGGCGTCGAGCTTCGCAAGCCGGATGCCCGCTTTGGCGCCTGCGTACGCCGTCCGATTGGACGCAGACGCGGCTTCGCTGGCATAGACCGAGTGCGGCCGAACATGGCCATCCCGCGATACACCGGATTGCGCAGCATCTCGCAAACGGTAGTGGGATCCCAGCGAGTGCGGCCGGTCTTTGTGGAACACCCCATCTTCTGCAAGCGACGGCAGACCTCGCGCAGATTGATCCGATCGACGCCGACCCAGGTGAAGATCGAGCGGACGATGCGGGCTTCGTCCTCACACCGCTCAAAACGCGCGATCCCGCCGCCGGCATGTCGACCGATGTAGCGATACCCAATGGGCGCACCGCTTAGCGCACTCACCGCCCCAGACTTTGCCGCGTGACGACGACCTCTCCGTCCACGCTCGAGGACTTTCGCGCGCTCGTATTCGGCGATTACGCCCTGCACCTGCAGGAGCAGGTCGTCTTCCGCCGAGTCCCCGATGGCCCGGTTAAGGAACACCACCTCCGTGCCGGCACGACGGAACTCCTCCACGAGCAGCACTTGATAGGCGTAGCGGCGCGCCAGCCGGTCCGGAGCAAGGACGTAGATCCGGTCAATGCGCCCTCCAGCGACAGCATCGCGCAAACCTTCGAGTGCCGGTCTTACCAGCGTCGAGCCGCTATGCCCCTCGTCAACGAACGAATGGTCCGGGTCTGAAGTTGAAGTTGGCCCGGTTTGGTGGAGCCGTTCAGGCTTTCAGACGGAGGCTCCACGATGCCCAAGACACGACCGCCCTATTCACCTGATTTTCGCCGCCAGATGGTCGAGTTGGCCCGTGCCGGTCGCGACCCGGCGGACCTTGCCCGCGAGTTCGAGCCGACGGCGCAGTCGATCTGTTACTGGGTTGTCAGGCGGACCGGCAAGGGGGCCGCCGGGAGGAGAAGGTTAATGGGCTGGCGGCGGCCGAGTGCGACGAGCTGGCCCGGTTGTGGCGTGAGAACAAGCAGCTGCGGCTGGAGCGCGACATTCTCTCTCGAGCTGCAGCCTGGTTCGCGCGCGAGACCGGCGCGATCCCGCCCGGGTCTTCGAATTCATGAGCGCGAACCAGGCCGTCTTTCCAATCGCGGTCATGGCGCGCGTCCTCGGCGTATCGGAGTCTGGCTATCACGCGTGGCGGCAGCGTCCGGCCACGGCGCACGCCGTGGCTGACCAGGTGCTGCTGAAACGGGTCCGCACGGTCCACGCCAGTTCGCGCGAGACATACGGGCGCACCGCGCGTGCATGCCGAGCTGAGGGCAGAAGGGGAGAAGCATGGACGCAAGCGGATTGCTCGGCTGATGCGTACGGCCGGTTTGGTCGGCGCCAGCCGCCGTCGCACTGGTGTGAGGACGACACGCCGCGAGCGGGATGCACGGCCGGCGCCGGACCTGGTCGATCGGGACTTCACGGCCAAGGCGGCCAACCAGCTTTGGGTTGCCGACATCACCTTCGTGCCGACAGCGACGGGGTTCCTGTTCCTGGCCGTCGTGCTGGATGCCTGGAGCCGCAAGATCGTCGGCTGGTCGATGGCCAACCACCTGCGTGCTGAGCTGGTGGTGGATGCGCTGGAGATGGCGATCGGCCGGAGGTTCGCCATGCCGATCCCACTCCGGGCTGATTTCGATGCGGCAGTTGCGGACCGCCGCGCGCAAGACGAAGGATGGGCCGCTGGCGCGTCGGCTGCTGGCCCTGGCTGCGGTCTACGACGGGGCGACCCGCACCGAGGCGACCAGGATCGGTGGGGTGACGCTGCAGATCGTGCGCGACTGGGTGGTCAAGTTCAACGCGAGCGCCCCCGAGGGCTTGATCGACCGCAAGGCGCCCGGTCAGCCGGCCCGGCTGAACGACATGCATCGCGCGGCGCTGGCCGGGGTGATCGAGAGCGGGCCGATCCCAGCGATCCATGGCGTGGTCCGCTGGCGGATCATCGACCTGTGCCAGTGGGTCTGGGATGAGTTCCAGGTCAGCGTGGCCAAGCCGACGCTCAGCCGCGAGCTGCGCGGGTTTTTACATGGCTGGCTGCGCGGACTACGGCGGGGAATTGCTTCAACGGAAATTCCGTGTCGGGACCTTGATGCCGGAACCCGCACGCGGATCGGGGATATAGATGTCGCACGGCTTGCGGTCGCCGACGGTCTCCACGTCGCCCCGATCGGGCGAACCCGGATGCGTTGCACCGTCGCCGCGACCGTGTCGCAGCGGGAAGTCTCCCGCCATGCGCTGCCCGACGCTGCGTAACAGGTCGGACAAATCGTCCAGCCGGTCGGCGACGACGTGGATCACCGCGCCCTCGCGCTGCACCCGGCCACGACAGGCGATCAGGCCGGCCGAGAGGACGAGGCGCCGCTGTCGCTCGAACAGGGCGGGCCAGACGA
Organism: Acetobacteraceae bacterium; assembly: GCA_965218045.1. Classification (GTDB taxonomy): domain Bacteria; phylum Pseudomonadota; class Alphaproteobacteria; order Acetobacterales; family Acetobacteraceae; genus CAVRCA01. The sequence continues at coordinate 419,844 of CBDCJX010000008.1, forward strand.
TCAGGTTGGCGACACCGGTCTCGTCCTCGACGGTGATAAACATCACCCCTTTTGCCGAACCAGGTCGTTGCCGGACCAGCACAATACCCGGCACGATCACCCGGCGACTATCGCGGATATCGGTTAGGTCGGAGCAACGGATCATGCCGCGCCGCGCAAGGTCGGCGCGCAGGAAGGCGACCGGATGGCGGCGCAGGCTGAGCCCGACGCTGCGATAATCCTCCACCACTTCGCTGCCCTCGGTCATCGGCACCAGCGCGACCGGCGGCTCGACGATCTCCGGCGGTGGCAAGCGTGCCTGCTCCATCGCGGCGAACAACGGCAGTCTGGAATCGGCGAGGCCGCGAATCGCCCATAGCGCCTGTCGCCGATCGAGACCGAGGCCTAGGCCGCCGAACGCGCCGGCTTCCGCCAGCCGCTCCAGTGCGGCGACCGGCACGCGGGCACGTCGCCATAACATGTCAACTGAAACAAATGGCGTGCCGCCACGCGATGCGACGATCTCCGCGCCGTCGGCGTTGGCCAGTCCCTTCGCCATGCGCAGGCCGAGCCGGACCGCGAGAGTGCGGCCGGCGGCGGGCTCGAGCGTGCAATCCCACCGGCTGGCGTTGACGCAGACTGGCCGCACCTCCACGCCGTGCTCGCGCGCGTCGCGCACGATCTGCGCCGGCGCGTAGAACCCCATCGGCTGCGCGTTCAGCAGCGCGCAGCAGAACACGTCCGGATGGTGGCACTTCATCCAGCTCGAGCTGTAGGCGATCAGCGCGAAGCTGGCGGCGTGACTCTCGGGGAATCCGTACGAGCCAAACCCCTCGATCTGACTGAACGTCTTTTCGGCAAATTCGCGCGTGTAGCCGTTCGCCTGCATGCCGACGATCAGCTTGTCGCGAAAGTGCGACACGCCGCCGGTAATCTTGAATGTCGCCATGGAGCGGCGGAGCTGGTCGGCCTCGCCCGGTGTGAAGCCGGCGCAGACGATCGCCACCTGCATCGCCTGCTCCTGGAACAGCGGCACGCCGAGCGTCTTGTCGAGCACGCGTTTTAGCTCGGGTTTGGGATAGGCGGGCTCTTCGATGCCGTCACGCCGACGCAGATAGGGATGCACCATGTCGCCCTGGATCGGGCCGGGACGGACGATCGCGACCTGGATCACCAGATCGTAGAAGCGCGCGGGCTTGAGGCGCGGCAGCATCGACATCTGCGCCCGGCTCTCGATCTGGAACGTCCCCAGCGTGTCCGCCCGCTGGATCATCGCAAAGGTGGCGGTGTCCTCGGGCGGGATGTCGGCCAGGCTCAGGCGCTCGCCGCGATGTTCTTCCAACAAGTCGAAGGCGCGGCGCATGCAGCCGAGCATGCCGAGCCCGAGCACGTCGACCTTCATGAAACGCAGCACGTCGATATCGTCCTTGTCCCATTCGATGACCTGCCGATCCTTCATCGTGGCGGGCTCGATTGGCACCAGATCGTCGAGCCGCTCCTCGGTGAGCACGAACCCGCCCGGATGCTGGCCGAGATGGCGCGGGAAGCCGATCAGCTCGCGGGCGAGCTCGAGCGTCAGCCGCAGCCGCCGGTCCCGCAGATTGAGGTTCAGGTCGGCCGCGTGGGCCTCCGCGACACCCTCCTCGCTCCAGCCCCAGACCTGGCCGGCCAGCGCGCCGGTCACGTCCTCGGACAATCCCATCACCTTGCCGACCTCGCGCACCGCGCCGCGCGAGCGGAACCGCATCACCGTCGCGCACAGCGCCGCGCGGTCGCGGCCATAGGTGTCGTAGACCCACTGGATCACCTCCTCGCGCCGCTCGTGCTCGAAATCGACGTCGATATCAGGCGGCTCATGCCGCTCGGCGGAGATGAAACGTTCGAACAACAGGCCGGAGTGGACCGGGTCGATGCTGGTGATGCCGAGCACGTAACAGACCGCCGAATTGGCCGCCGAGCCGCGTCCCTGGCACAGGATGTCCTTCGAGCGCGCGAAGCGGACGATGGAGTGCACGGTGAGGAAATACGGCGCGTAGGCCAGCCGCTCGATCAGCGCCAACTCGTGACGAAGCTGGCTCGCCACGTCGTCCGGCACACCGTCGGGATAGCGGCGCGCCGCACCCTCCCAGGTCAGCCGCTCGAGCGTCTGCTGCGAGGTGAGGCCGGGATCCTCGATCTCGCTCGGATACTGGTAGCGCAGCTCGGCGAGGCTGAACCGGCAGCGCTCGACGATCTCCAAGCTATGGGCAACAGCGTCGGGATGGCGCGCGAACAGCCGCTGCATCTCGTGCGGCGGACGGAGATGTCGGTCGGCGAACCGCTCACGCCGGAACCCGGCATCGTCAATGGTGCATCCTTCGCGAATGCAGGTGACGACATCCTGCAGGATGCGCCGCTGCGGCACGTGGTACAGCACGTCGCCGGTCGCCACCGTGGCGACCCTCGCCGCTTGCGCGAGGTCGTCGAGTTGATGCAGCCGCACGGCGTCATCGGGGCGACGCCTGAGAGTGAGGGCGAGATAGGCGCGATCGTCGAACACCTCGTGCAGCGCGTGCAAACGCGCGGCGAGCGCGGGGCCAGCCGCGTCCGGCAGCAGCACGGCGATCAGCCCCGCCGCCTGCGCCGCCAGATCGTGCCATGAGAGGTGGCACTTCCCCTTGCCGGCGCGCGCCTTGCCCATGCTGAGCAGCCGGCAGAGCCGGGAGTAGGCAACGCGATCGGTCGGATACACCAGCACCGGCGGCGCATCCGCGAGATCGAGCCGGCAGCCGACGACGTGCCGCACCCCGGTCTCGCCCGCGCGCTGATGCGCCCGCACGATACCGGCCAGCGAGTTGCGATCGACGATGCCGAGCGCCGGCAGCCCAAGCATCGCGGCCTGCGCGAACAGTTCCTCGACGTGGCTCGCGCCACGCAGGAAACTGTAATTGCTGGTGACCTGCAGCTCGGCGTAACTCACTCAGTCAGCGCCCCTTCTTCGTCATCGCGAGGCGCGTAGCGCCGTGGCTGTCATTGCGAGCGAAGCGCGGCAATCCAGGCGTATCGCACGAGATGGATCGTCGCCACGCCGCCAAGCGTGTCTCGCGATGACGATTCGGTGTCATTGGTCCTGATATTTGCTACCAGCGAGACCTGCATCAGCGTCGTTATACGTGCAGCCATTTGAAGGCAGCGCGCACGAAGGCCGCTCCGCCCGAGGTGACCGGTTCGCCGTGAGCCATCAACACCTGCTCTATCGGCCAGGCCAGAATGCGCTGGAGCGAGGCACGTGCCGCACGGCGGTTTAGGAACGACATCCGAAGGTCGCACGGTGCGCCGGGATTGGGTGCGACGATTCCAGCATGCCGCGCGACAAGGCCGCGCCACCCCTTGAACCAGTCGCGCGGGAAGTTTTGGATCAGGTCTGCAAAGATCGCCGTGTGGCTGGGATGGTGAAAGAACACTGCTTCCGTAAGGAAGGGACTGCCACGCATGAGGACTTGGTCAATTTCCATGGCCCATGCGAGATCGGGTGTGTCACGTAAGTCCGCGTCAAAGGGCAGCAGTTTTCTTCGCCTACGCAGGCCGGGTGAGGCGTGGAGCCGAGCATGCGGGTAAGCGGATTTCCATTCGCTCAGAAAGAGGTGGTGCAACAAATTGGGTGAGACGAGATGGCGAACGGTTCCTAACGCATCAACCTGCTGCGTAAGGTCAGACGACAGGGCAGTCGGCGACCACACGAATAAGCTGCCATCCTGCAAGCGGATCACGGCCATCCGGGTTGGATATGCGAACCCGTAGAATGGCACGACGGGCCCCCCGCCGATCCAAATGCCTGGCCCAAATTCTGCCAACAGCGTCCCCACGGATATACTCTCCCTTGTTCTATCCTGTTTGCATGTGTCGAGCGGTTGGCACGGTACTTCGTCCCGCAGCATTTACAATTCGGATTGGCTACGAACGATCCGCGTGGCGGTCGCGTGCGCAGGCGGCATGGATTGCCACGCTGCCAGGGCAGCGGCCTCGCTCGGCGTGCTCAAGCCGAGACGGCGTATCTCGGCGAGGATATCGGCCGGGGTCATCCGCTGCTCGCCTTTGGCGGATTGCTTGTTGTCATGGTTTTCGCTCATCACATGCTCCCAACTAAAAAATACCATGCAGGAACCAGCGCAGGTCGCCGGTGGCGGAGTCGGCGCCGTCGCCGCGGCGGAACAGCCAGAAGCGTCGGCCAGCCTCGTCCTCGACGCGGAAATAGTCTCGCACGCCGAACACCTCGCCCTCGCGGCGCCACCATTCGCCGTGGATGCGCTCCGGCCCGTCCGCTCGCCGAACCCGATGACGGTGCCGCCGCCAGGTGAAGGCGACGGGCGGCTGGTCAGGCAGCAACGCCATCGCCTCGATCGGCTGCGGCGGCTCGATGATCCGCGTGGGGCGGGGCAGCGCAGCGGACCAGGTCGCACCGATTGCCTGGGCCAGCGGCTCGACGTGGCGGACCGAGCGCTCCGGCACGTCGCTCTCGACCGGCGCCGCGCGCCAGACCCGCCCCGCGCCGAGCCGGTTCTGCAACCGGTCGATCAGTTCGGCGACACTCGGCTCCTCGGCCGCCGCGCCGCCCAGCACACAAGCGGCCTGGCTGTAGGCGAGCGGCTCGGCCCAGGGCACGGCGAGCCGCACGGCGTCCACTCCGAGCCCGGGATCGACCTGCTCGATCCGCTCGTTCAGCAGACGGAGGAGATGACGCGCATCGCGCGTCGCCCGCGCCGTGCCGACCCGGATCATCTGCACCGAGGCATCGACCCGCTCGCAGGCGAGGTCGAAGCGACGACCGCCCTGCCCGGCCCGCTCCAGCATCGCGCAGACCGCCGCCACCAGTCGTACGTTGACGCCGGCGAACGCTTCCGCGGTCAGCAGCGGCTCGGCGAAGGGGATGCGATGCTGGATGATCTCCGGCGGGACCACCGGCACGATGGGCTCGGCGACACGGCCGAAAGCCTGGTCCAGCCGGAGCAGCAGCATCGGTCCGAAGCGGCGGGCCAGCGGTGCGCGGGGTGCATCGGCGAGCGCCCCGATCCGCTCGAAGCCGAGGCGATGCAGCGCCTGCAGCATCGCCTCCGGCAGCCGCAGCGCGGCGATCGGCAGGGGGCGAAGCGCGGCGTCGAGCTGCCCTTCCGGCACGACGCTGACCGGCGGTGCGGCATGGCGGGCCACGGCGTGCGCCGCTCCCGGGGTGTCGGCGATGGCGGCGCGCACCCCGCTGGCGATGCGGGAGAGCTGCCGCACGATCTCGGCCAGCATCACCGCCTCGCCACCGAACAGATGGGCGCAGCCGGTCGCGTCTAGCAGCAGCCCGTCGGGCGGCGCGGCGCAGGTCAGCGGCGCGTAACGCAGGCACCAGGCGGCCAGGCGGGCGAGCGCCGCCGCGTCGGAGGGCGGGTCGGCTTCGCTCACCGCCAATCCGGGCACCATCGCCTGCGCGTGGCTCAGCGGCATCCCCGGATGCAGGCCTAGCGCGCGTGCGGCCGTGTCGGTCGCGGCGACGATGCGGCGCCGCCCGTCATGCAGCGCGGTCACCACTGGCTGGCCTGGTGGCGGCGATCCTGGGCCTAGACGCAGCCGATCGGTCGGCCAAGTCGGTAGCCAGACGGAGACGGCCCTGTGCATCGCATCCTTCCACGGTCCAGATTGCCGGCTCCGCGCCCCGACAGCGCAGCAGCTCCAGCAGCCAGCGTGGCCGTCCCAGGCCGGGCGTGGCGGGCACCTCCGGCACCGGCGGCAGCGAAGGCAGAGCGCTTACCCGCCAGCGCGTGAGCGCGGCCGAGGGCTCGATCAGCATCGGGTCCTGGTGCCGCCGACTGCGCCGGAGCACGAAGCCGATGACGCCGGAGATCTCGGCCGCGAGCTGCAAGCGGCGGGAGGCGGTAAGCGTGAGGCGCCCGCGCAGTTCGCCCACCACCGCCGCGAGGCCCGGTTCGCGCAGCCCTTCCTCCATCACCGCCAGCACGGCGGCGGGCTTGCCGGCTTCGGCGAAGATGGTGCGGTCCGGATGCAGGCCGACCCCGGCGAGGGCCGGGGCAAACAGGTCGCGGCGCTCCAGCACCCAGAGCACCTTGCCGGGCCGCTTGCCGCCGGTGCTCGCGAGCAGCCCGGCGATCAGCAGCGCGACCGCGCCCCCGTGCTCGACGTCGGCGTCACCGCCGAACACCTCGTGCAGACCACCGCGCGCGAGGCCGCCATCGGGCAGGTGCTCATCGATCGGCAACAGGCCGAGCGGCAACACGGCGCCGCGACGCCCCGGCTTGCCGCGTTCGAGCCGCGCTAGGCGGGCTCTCAGATCCTGCAAAACTCCTGCTGCGGGTCCCATGACATTGCCCAAGGCGAGATGACAGGGGACAAGAACATATACAGAACATGCCCCGAGTCGAGTCTCGAATCAGGGACGCCGGCCCAGAGCTCAGGAGTTCCAGGGCTCAGGAGTTCCAGGGCTCAGGAGTTCCCGGGCTCAGGAGTTCCCGGGCTCAGGCGTTCCCGGGCTGAGGCGTTCCCGGCTCAGGCGTTGTAGTTGAGTCGCAACCCCGGGTCCGGCCACGGCATCGCCGCGAGCTGGCCGGCGGCGGAGAAGGTGATGTAAGCCGTCCGCATGTCCTTGCCGCCAAACGCGATATTGGTGGGATAGACGTCCGGCACCTTGACCTGCCGCAGCACCTGGCCGGATGGCGAGATCACGGTGATGCAGCCGGTCATCAGGGTGGCGACGCAGATATTGCCGTTGGCATCGAGGGCGAGGCTGTCGAAGCGCTGGAACCCGTCCAGCCCGGCGACGATGCGACCGCCATGCGGCGAGGGGAACGGTGCCTTGCGGACCACGCCCGGTGCATCGAGGTCGAACGCCCAGAGCCGCGCCGCCTCGGTATCCGCGACATAGACCACCTTGCCGTCCGGCGAGAGCCCGACCCCGTTGGCGGTCACGATTGGATGGGCAATCTCGATGACCTTCGAGCCGTCCGGCAGAGCATAGTATAGGCCGCCATGATCACGGTCGCGCTCGCGCCGCTTGCCGAGATCGGTGAAGTAGAAACCGCCCTGCGCGTCGAACACGATGTCGTTCGGCGCGGAGAGCCGGTAGCGCCCACAATGGGTATACAGGGTCGCGCACGCGCCGGTGCGCGGATCGATGCGCTGGATTGAGCCGCCGACATAGTCCGCCGACGGGCCGGTGGAGAGGAAGCCGCCATGCGCATAGGCGTTGCCGCCATTGTTGCAGGCATAGAGCGCGCCGTCCGGCCCGATCGCGAGCCCGTTCGGACCGCCGCCCGCGTCGCAGAACCGATCCACCGTGCCGTCCGGGGTGATGCGGGTGACGGTGCCGCCGGCGATCTCGCCGAGGATCACCGAGTCGTCATCCATCGCCACCGGCCCCTCCGGAAACTTCAGGTCATGCGCCAGAATGCGCAGATCCGACATCGCGCTGTCCTCCCGTCTTGTGACGCAACGTTCCCCCCTGGGTTCTGGACCGTCAAGCGCACCGATCGTCGTTGTGCTCCTGGGAAACGATGACCCGGGACGCGGCGGTCGTGTCCCCAGCCGTAGTGTCGGAACGCACTGCGTTCCTGCGCCGGGCTGAACCGCAATCAGGCTGCCATGGCTGGCAAGCTGACTGTGGAACATCGCTGATTGGTCTTAAGGCTCATGTAGCGGCGATGTAAGCGTCCGTCGATCGACACGGTTGACGTGCCGGACTGGCGGGCATGACGATCCTCGATCTGCCGGGGAGATGCAGCGGTGGAGATCGACAACGACAAGATCGACGGTCCGCCGCGCTGACCGACGAGGTCTCGCGGAGAGCGAACGACTGTTCAGGGAGCTATTCGCAAAATCCGCGGGGGTAGGCGGCGCGATCAGGCCGCCGCAGCCAACGCGGTCTGGAAGTCCCAGGGCAGGAGTTCGTCGAGCCGGTGGTTGGTATGACCGTGCGCCAATCGATCGAGCACCGCGCTGAGATAGCCCTCCGGGTTGAGGCCGTTCAGCTTCGCGGTTTCGACGATGGTGTAGATGGCAGCTGCCCTGTCGCCACCACGGTCGGAATCCAGGAACAAAAAATTCTTGCGAGAGACGGCAAGTCCGCGCAGCAGCCGCTCGGCCATCCCATCGGCTCAGCGAGTATTGGAAGGCCTTACCGAGAGGCGCCTTTCCAGAGAGCCGTCGTCGTTGCGCCATGGCCCAAGCGTGGAACGCATCGAGCAACGGCTTGCTCCGCACCTGCCGTGCGGTCCGGCGCTGATCGACGTGTCTGCGATTGATGTCGGCCTCGATCGCATAGAGATCCTGAATACGCCGCAGCGCTTCCTCGGCGATCGGCGACTTCGTGGTCTCGAACATGTCGAAGAATTTCCGCCGGGCATGCGCCATGCAGGCGACATGGACGATCCTCGCGAGCTTCTGCCCATCGGCGCGATAGAGCGCCTCATAACCGGCGAAAGCGTCGGCATGCAGGTAGCCGCTGAACCCTTCGAGATGGCCGCGCGGCCGCTCGCCCTTGCGGTCGGCGCTGTAGTGGTAGGACACCGCCGGATGGCCGGGCCCATCATAGGGGCGCGGATCGACCGCGTAACACCAGAACCGCGACTGGCGGGTCTTGCCCGTCCCCGGCGCCAGCGTGCGGATCGGCGTGTCGTCAGTCCAGATCACCGACTGCGCCATGACCGTGCTGCCGATCAGCTCGGCCAACGGGTGGACCTACCAAGCGACATGGCCCATCCACTCGGCCATCGTGGCGCGGTCGATGTCGACGCCCTCGCGGCCAAGGATGACCGATTGGCGGTAGAGCGGAATGCCGTCACAGTATTTCGAGACGGCGATGTGGGCCAGCAGTCCCGGCCCCCGCCGGCCCTTCTCGATCGGCAGTTCCGGCGCCGGCGCCTGGAAGACCTTCTCGCACAGGCGGCAGGCATATCTGGGCCGGACGTGTCGGATCACCTTGAGCTTCGCCGGGATCTTCTCCAGCACTTCGGTCGTGGTCTCACCGAGCTTGGCCAGGCGCGCGGGATCGCAGCTGCCGCAGCTGCAGGCGATCTCCGGCTCATGCACCACCACCTCGCGCGGCAGGTGAGCCGGCAATGGCTTGCGCCCGGTGGGCTTGCGATGCGGCTTGGGCTCGGGGTTCGCCTCCGGCTCGGGCAGCTCGGGGTTCGCCGCGATCTGCTCGCCCAGGTTTTCCTCGAGATCCTCCAGCCGCATCTCGAGCTGCGCGATCTCGCGGTCCAGCTTCTCGGAGGACTGCCCGTACCAGCCCGGATCGGGTCCGCGATGCAGAAAGACCGCAATCAGACGACTACCTCAGGCCTTGCCGTCCACGCCGTGGCGCGCCAATCGATCGATTCCAGAAGCATGGACAACTGCGCCATGGTCAGCGAGACGATCCCGTCCTTGGCCTGCGGCCAGATGAAACGACCACGATCCAGCTTCTTCGCGTACAGGCACATGCCCTGACGATCCCAGAACAGAACCTTCACCAGGTCACCTCGACGACCGCGAAAAATGTACAGCGCGCCACTGTAGGGATCGTGCTGCAGCGTCGTCTGCACCTGCGCCGCCAGGGAGTGGAAGCCCTTCCTCATGTTGGTGACCCCGCAGGCCAGATAGATCCGGATCTCGTCGGCGGGCAACATCAGCGCCCGCCCAGCGCCGCCAGCACGCCACGCAGGACTTTCAGATCGACCCCATGGCCGACCCGAACCCGCGCGCCGCCTGGCATGTCGATCTCGATCAACCCGTCCTGGCCCAACGCCGGACGAGACTGCGCTGCGGGCACCCTCTCGGAACCCGCGCTCACCTGCACCGGCAAGAAGTTCACCCTCGCGCTCGCCATTGCCTGGCGCCGCCAGGTGAACAGCAATCCCGTGCTGATCTCATGCCGGTCCGCCACCCGCTTGGCGATCGCACCCGGCGCGAACGCCTCCTGCACGATCCGCAGCTTCTCCGCTGGCGTCCAGCGCCGCCGCCGTTCGCGACGAACTCGGACCTCGATTTGCTCGGGAAGATCGCTCTCAAGAGGCCGCTTAAGAGCCTCGTACGACGTCTCGTTCATTCTTGCCGTCGCCCATCGTGGTCGTGTCCCCGGTGGTGGTGTAGGAGCGGTGGGTAACTCGCCCGCCGCAGCGACCGGCGAGAGTCTGGCGTAGGCGGGCGACTTATCCACGGCGGTGGCCACCGCGGCGGTGCTGGGTAGGGTTGGGTTGCGAGACGCAACTCTGACCCGAGGACCACCACGATGACCGATGACAAGATCGCCCTTCGCGCGCTGCTGGAGAAGGCCTCTGACGCCAGCATGCTGCGCGAGATGATTGGGTTCGCCGCCGAGCGCCTGATGGCGCTGGAGACCGAAACCCTATGCGGCGCCGCCCCCGGCGAGCGCAGCGCAGACCGGATCAATCAGCGCAATGGGTATCGCGACCGCGACTGGCAAACCCGCGCCGGGACGGTCGATGTAGCGCGACACGAAGGATGGCCGGTGCGCGACAGCGGGATGGCCGGTCGCTGCGCGCGGCGATGATGGCCCGCGCCACCCTCGAACGACAAGTGGAGATGTCGCCGTCGGTGAGGGACGGCCGGGAATTTGTGGCTGACTTTAACCTTTCTCGTTGTCGCGCCTCGTGTCGCTGGCGGCTTTTGTTTTGCGTGACGAGCGATTGATGGCGACCCTTCGACGGTAGCTTTCGACGTTCATCTCGAAGATGGTTGAATGATGAACCAGGCGGTCGACTGCGGCGAGCGTCATCGCGGCATCCTGGAAAACGCTCGTCCATTCACCAAACGGATGATTTGCGGTCACCATCAAACTGCGCCTCTCGTAACGCGCAGCGATCAGCTCGAACAGGACGGATGTCTCAGCCTGATCCTTCCTCACGTAGCAAAGGTCGTCGAGGATCAGCAGATGGTATTTGTCGAGCTTGTCGATGGCGCTCTCCAGCGACAGAGCCTGACGGGCCTGCTGCAGACGCTGCACAAGATCGATCGTTCGGGTGAACAGCACGCGATAGCCGCTCTCGACGAGGGCATGACCCAGGGCGGCACCGAGATGCGACTTCCCCGAGCCGCTCGGGCCGAACAACAGGATCGTGCCGCCTCGGTCGATCCATCCATCGCCGCTGGCGAGCGCCGTAACGTGCGCACGGCTGATCATCGGCACCGCGGCGAAGTCGAAGCTGTCGAGCGTCTTGTCGGGTGGCAGATGCGCCTCGATCAGATGACGCTGGACGCGGCGCTGAACACGTTCGGCCAGTTCCAGTTCGGCGAGGGTTGCCAGCAGCCGTGCCGCCGGCCAGCCCTCACGGTCGGCACGCTCGGTGAAGGTCTGCCACATGGCGGCGATGGTCGGCAGCCGCAGCTCGCGAAGCAGCAATGGCAAGCGCGCGGTGTCCACCTTGATGGTGTCGCCGGTGTTGTCGTTCATGCGGCGGCTCCCACGGACGGCAGAAGCGCGTCATAGCTGGCGACCGACGGAAACATGACGACGATGTCGGGCAATACCGTGGCCGTCGGCGCGAAGCGCAGCCGGAGTGCCGGAACATCGATGGCGGCAGAACCGGCCGCCCGCGGGCGCTGCATCTGCTCGGCGAGCGCCGCGGCAAGTTCCGCCTCGCAACCGCGGTCATGCGCGAGCGCCAGCAGCGACACCATCGACTTGCAGGCCGCTCGCGGGTCGCCGCTTGCCAGCAATGTCTCCCAGGCCAAACGATAGGCGGGACGCGGGAACAGCGCGTCCCGGTAGACCAGGTTGAGCAGCGCCATTGGTTTGCAGCGCAGGCTGTGAATGATGTGTCGGTAGTCGACAACGTGCCCATGCCGCCCCTCGCTGTGGCTGCGGCCGCGGGGCAAGGTCAGCGCCTGGCTCTGTCCGACGAAGCATTCCAGCCGGTCGTCATACAGCCGGACCCGCAGACGGAAGCCGATCAGGCGCGAGGGCACGGTGTAGAACACCTTTCGCAGGACAAAGCCGCTACTGGAGGTCACGAACACGGTGGCCTCGTCGTAGTCGGTGGTTCGGGCAGGAGGCAGCGGACGCAGGGCGGCGCATTCCAACTGCACCATCTTGCCACGGCGGGCGTTGCGGCGGCCGACGAGGTCGGCGATCCAGGCACGGTAGGCATCGAGGCTGTCGAAATCGACGGTTCCGCGCAGCAGCAAGGCCTGGGCGACCGCGCGCTTGAGGTGACCGTGCTGGCTCTCGATGGCGCCGTTCTCGTGCGCCACGCCGACGTTGTTGCGGGTCGGCGTCATCTCGTAGTGCGCGCACAGCGCGTCATAGCGGCGTGTCTGGTCGGCTCGGGCGTCGTCGGCGAGATTGCGAAACGCGGCGGAGAGGCTGTCCGAGCGGTGCTCGACCGGTACGCCGCCGAGCGACCAGAGCGCGTTCTGCAAGCCGCCGGCGAGGGCGGTGAAGCTTTCACCGCCGAGCACCGGCTCGACGTGTTCCCATGCAGAGTAGGCAAGGACGAAGTGATACAGCCGATGGCTCAGGGGCTGCCCGGCGATGCTGACACCGACATCGCCCATGTCGGTGAAGTCCGACAGCGCCTGCTGCCCCGGCACATGGTCCTGACGGAAGATCACCTCACGATCGGCGCCATGTTCGGCCCGCCAGGCGCGAACCCGTCGCTCCAGGCTGCGCCGCAGCCGACCCCAGTCGTGATCGGGGTGACGGCGCTCCATCTCCTCGAGCAGGCCGATCGGCCTGAGGCCGGGCTGACCCTCGAGCAGTGGAAGGATCTCGCGCTCCCACAGTCCCTCGAATGGATCGGGACCCTGCCGACGGGCTCGGCGATCGACGATCTCTCGTGGTGGACCGCGCTGATCCGTCTCGATGCGGCGGGACGTCCGCTCGCTGAACCCGGCCTTGGCGGCCGCGGTGCGCTGCGGATACTGACGACGGAACTCCATGAATAATCTCACCTGCTGGCTTGTGACGTGTCGTCCGGGCACTGCGGTCCTCGTCTCGATCGAGGAACCGATCCTGCCCGCACACGCCGCGGCCCGCAGACGAGGGTGGAAACCCGCGTCGCCGGTTGGGCTGCCCTACGGTCGGGCTTTGCCCTCCCTCCGGCCACCCCAACCGGCCATCCGTTCGTGTCGCGCACCGGCCATCAGAGCTGTCGCGCGACAGGTCGAGCTGCGCATTCCGAAACTGCGGCGCGGCAGTTACTTTCCCGGCTTCCTCGAGCCGCGGCGCATGGCCGAGAAGGCACTGACCGCGGTGATCCAGGAGGCCTACATCCAAGGCATCTCGACCCGCTCGGTCGACGAGCTGGTCAAGGCGCTCGGCCTGGAGGGGATCAGCAAGAGCCAGGTTTCGCGCCTGTGCGAAGAGATCGACGAGCGCGTCCACGCTTTCCTCGACCGCCCGATCGAGGGCGATTGGCCCTATGTCTGGCTGGACGCCACTTACGTGAAGGTCCGTCGCGACCACCACATCGTCTCGGTCGCGGTAATCGTCGCCGTCGGCGTCAGTGCCGACGGCCGGCGCGAAGTGCTTGGGATGACGATCGGCCATAGCGAGGCCGAGCCGTTCTGGGTCGAGTTCTTGCGCAGCCTTGCTCGCCGTGGCCTGCGCGGCGTCAAGCTCGTCGTCTCGGACGCGCATGAGGGGCTGAAGGCGGCTATCACCAAGGTGCTCAGCGCCACATGGCAAAGGTGTCGCGTGCATTTCATGCGCAACGCGCTCGCATATGCGGGCAAGAGCCAGCGCCGCATCGTCGCCGCCTGGATCGGCACCGCGTTTGCCCAGGACGACGCGGCCGCCGCCCGCAAGCAATGGCGCGAGGTCGCCGACCAGGCTCGGCCGCGGCTGCCGAAGCTGGCGGCCCTGATGGACGAGGCCGAGGCGGACGTGCTGGCCTATATGGGGTTCCCGGTCCAGCACCGGGCCAAGTTGCACAGCACGGATGCGTTGGACAAGCCGGGAGTTGTCGGCTGCCGATTCCTGTGCCGGTTGCCTTATCGTGTGTTTGTTTTCGTCCGGCCGTTTGATGCTCGCGCGTTGCCCGGATTCGGCTTCTCGGACCAGGCACTGACGAAGCGCGTGTACGCTTTCTCGGCCTGTTCGACCAAAGCGCGTTCCTTCTCGCGCAACTCCTTGATGCTGTAGTCGCGCGCCTTCCCGGGCGTGTTCCTGCCACGACGCGACTTGGCGCCTGCCTTGAGCTGCATCTGGCGTTCCTTCATCGCCACCAGCGCCGGTCTGGCAAACGCGTAGTCCTCCTGCTGAGTGAGCAGATGCCACGCCAGCACGGCGATCTTGCGTGCGGTCGCGACAGCGGCGACCTGCTTGCGCGTTCCGGTCGATCGTGATCGCTGATTCCGTTTGATCGTGATCATCCAATCCGGCGGATCCTGATCATGCGTTCCAGAGGATCCTGATCACCTGGTCCGGTGATCATGATCACGCTGGAGACGGCGGCTGCTGGCCGCTTCCGCTGACAGTCCTCAACCGACGGTAGTGTTGATCCTTTGCCGAGGAGCAAGGGATCGGGATGCCGGGTGAGAGAGTGTCGATGCGGAAGATACGAGACGTTCTGCGGCTGCGATTGGGCCACCAGCTGCCGCAGCGAGCAATCGGCCAAAGCCTGCGGCTGAGCCAGGGCGCGGTCAGCGAGTACCTGAAGCGTGCTGGCCGGGCTGGTCTGACCTGGCCGCTGCCGGACGGACTTGATGACGCGCAGCTCGAGGCATTGCTGTTCCCGCCGGCGCCGGACGTGCCGGCGGGGCAGCGCCCTGTTCCGGACTGGTCGGCTGTTCACCGCGAGATGCGACGGCCAAATGTCACACTAGCGCTGCTATGGGAGGACTACCGCGCCGAGACCGCCGACGGGTTTGGGTATTCGTGGTTCTGCGACCTGTACCGGGAATGGGTCGGCCGGCTGAAGCCGACACTGCGGCAGGTGCATACGGCGGGCGAGAAGCTGTTCGTCGACTTCGCCGGGCACACCATGGAGGTGGTGGACGGAGCGACCGGGGAGATACGGCGCGCGGAGATCTTCGTCGCCGTGCTCGGTGCCTCGAGCTTCATCTACGCCGAGGCGACCTGGAGCCAGACGCTGCCGGACTGGATCGGCGCCCACGTCAATGCGCTGGCGGCGATCGGCGGCGTGCCGCGCCAGATCGTGAGCGACAACCTCAAGTCCGGGATCACCAGGGCCTGCTTCTACGAGCCGGTGGTGAACCGGACGTACGCCGAGATGGCCACGTATTACGGCACGGCGATCATCCCGGCGCGTCCCTACAAGCCGCGCGACAAGTCAAAGGTCGAGGTGGGCGTGCAAGTGGTGCAGCGCTGGATCTTGGCGCGGCTGCGCAACCGGCGGTTCTTTTCCCTGGCCGAGCTGAACGGCGCGATCCGCAAGCTGGTGATCGACCTCAACGACCGCCCGATGCGCGGTTGGGGCACGACCCGGCGGGCCTTGTTTGAGCAGTTCGATCGTCCCGCCCTGCTGCCGCTGCCGCCGACTGCGTATGAGTATGCCGACTTGAAGCGCTGCCGGGTCAGCCTCGACTACCACGTCGAGATTGCCAAGCACTTCTACTCGGTGCCGTTCCAATTGCTGCGCCAGGAGGTCGAGGCGCGGATTACCGCCAAGACCGTGGAGATCTTCCATCGCGGCAAGCTGGTGGCGGCGCATGCCCGCAGCCTACGGACGCATCGGCCGACCACGGTGGCGGATCACATGCCGAGCTCGCATCGGCGCTACCGCGACTGGACGCACGAGCGGATCCTGCGCGAGGCCGCCGCCATCGGCGACGACACCGCCGCCCTGCTCGAGGTGATCCTGCGCTCGCGCCCGCATCCCGAGCAGGGATTTCGGTCCTGCATCGGCATTCTCGGGCTCGGCAAGCGCTACGGCGCCGAGCGCGTGGACGCGGCATGCGCGCGAGCACTGGTTCTCGGCACCCGATCCTACGCCTCGGTGTCGGCGATCCTGAAGAATGCTCAGGAGAAGAGGGCTGATCCCGCCCGCTCGCCCGGTCTGCTGCACGAGAACATCCGTGGCCCTGGCTACTATCATTGAGAGGAGATCCCATGCTGATCCACCCCATGGTCGAGCGCCTGCGCGGCCTCGGCCTGGCCGCCATGGCCGACGCGTTTGTCGAGATGCAGCGCAACTCGACGGCTGATGACCTATCGCGCGAAGACTGGCTTGGCCTTCTGATCGACCGCGAGGCGACCGCCCGGGAAGGAAAACGTCTCGCCCGCAGGCTGCGCCAAGCCCGGTTGCGGCAGAACGCCGTGATCGAAGATACCGATCTGCGCACGCCGCGTGGGCTCGATCGTAGCCTGTTCCAGAAGCTCGCCACTTGCGGCTGGATCCGCGAGAGCCAGCATTTGCTGATCGGCGGTCCGACCGGCGTGGGTAAATCTTGGCTGGCCTGTGCGCTCGGCCACAAGGCCTGCCGAGACGGCTTCTCGGTGATGTATCGCCGTTCGGCCCGCCTGTTTGCCGACCTCGCGACTGCGCGCGGCGAGGGACGGCTGACAAGGCTGATGGCGACGTTGGAGCGTACCCGCTTGCTCATCATCGACGACTGGGGCCCCGAGCCGCTGAACGCAGAGCAGCGACGGGACCTGCTGGAGATCATCGATGACCGCGACCAGAAGGGCTCGCTCTTGATCACGAGCCAGGTCCCTGTTGCCCGCTGGCACGAGATTATCGGCGACCCGACCTTCGGCGACGCGATCCTGGACCGCGTTATCCACCGCGCTCACCGCATCGAGCTTAAGGGCGAGAGCCTGCGCAAGCGCAACGCGATCACGACCGCCGACGGCTTGACGAACACCAAGGAGAAGTGAGACCCCTTCAACCGTCAGTGGCAGCGACCAGCCACCATCCCAAGCCGTCCACCGTGCGCTCCTCGGGCATGGTGAACAGCATGGTTTTGATCACCGTGACAGGTGATCACGATCGGCCGGAATGGCTGATCAGGATCAACGGAATCCGCAATGAATGGGCCGTTCAGCGCGCACGCTACATGACACTGGAAACCATCGCGCCGCTCAGCGATGATCCTCGCGTCAGCTTGCCAGCCCTGGCAGCCTGACAGGCAGCTCACCTCTGCCCAACAACGCCGCTGCTACACCATGCCGCGGGACACGACCCCCATCGTGGCGATCGGCAGTCTTGTCGTCACATGCGAGCCGGGGAAGGTGGTGGTCAGCTCACGCTTACGCGGCGTTGGACTGCCCACTCGTCGTTTGGCCCGAGCAGAATTGCGCCGACGGTCCCGGCGCCTGCCAGCTGCACCAGCAGGGCGAGCTGCACGCGGAAAACGCTTCTGCTCCAGGCTCCATCGCCGACTTGGATCATGGCAACGCCGCGAGCCGCCATGTGCCGCCGGCGCACCGCTTACCAAACGACTCTGAAGACTCAACCTGTTCCCGGATGGAAACTCAGCGAACTACCCGCGAATCCGACGGGCTGCTAGGTCCGCCGCTTGCGCAACGAGGCGAGGATCGAGGTTTGGGTACCGGCGGGAACCGAGAAACTTGTCTGCAGGAGAGCGGCCTTTACAAAACCTAACGAATATGCAAGGCGCCACCGGCATGCAATAAACCTTGTACTATCGCGCGAGACTAGAAATCCTGGCAACAAAATCAGGCAAACAAAAACTCGTCGAGCAAGCTGAAAATAAATGCTCCAATATTCTCCAAGCAGTCGTTTGGTAAACACCGTTGAAACTCCCTGCCAATAGAGGCGGGATAGTAGCCATTTTGGATTGAGCCTACTTGGCTGTATGTGGTGTCGAACTGTAATTCGTGATTCGTATAACACAAGATAACCAGTGTTTTGTAGCCCCCAAGCGAGCTGCACGTCTTCGTCGGAAAGCAGCACACTGCCGGTCCGTCCTGCAAACTCATTGAAGCCACCACTTTCCAGCAGGACCGAACGCCTGACCACCATGTTTGCACCATACGGCTCTAGCCCGGGCGGAAGTGCCTTCGAGCGGTATTCGCCACTTCCTTCATATTCGATGATAGACAGCACACCGCGTAATCGGGACGGCCACCACGCCGGCAACTCCTTTTCCCAAACGGGCAAGATGCGGCCGCCCAACACCGCGGGTGGGATGGCGCAGTGTAAGATGGTCGCTTTGATCTGCTCGATCCAGTCAGCGTCGGGAACGGCGTCATCATCGACGTAGGCTATATACTCGCCCCGGGCGGCGTTTGCGCCAGCATTGCGAGCGACACTAAGGCCTGGACGCGCGACCCTCACCAGCTCGACGCCCGCCCGACCCTTGACCATCTCGTCGAGCAGTCTTGCGTTTCGGTAGTTTGAACAACTGTCGACCAATATGATTTCAAATGCCGGGACTGCGACCGATTGTCTGTCCAATCCGTCAAGGCAGACGCCTACAAACTCCGGCCTGTCGCGCGTGCAGATACAGACGGTAACGAGTGGATGGTCTGAACACCGCATGTAGTCAGACATGGGCCTGCATCTCGGGAACTCGTCTTCCTGGAGCGGCAGCGTCAGGGAAGGTGGTCATCAGCCCGAGCTCGCATAGTTGTCGGCTGCCGGTTAGGCGTATTGACTCGCTATGCCACAATGACAGTTTGGGATCTTTGCCGAGAATGGCAGCATAGCGACGATACTCTCGGGCTCCATCAAAATACTCTCTGCGCTGCGCTTCGAGTTCGGCCTTGGCACCAAAATCTCCCAGAAACTTGAAGTGGAGAAGAGCACCAGTTCCCTCGGAAAGCCGAACCGAAGTGATCTTGTGCGTCGTCGCCAGATACCGCATGCCCTTGCGCCAGAGCACGAGAGGCACCTTCGCCAAATTCGGTGGACGCTCGGTCCTCCATCCTTGAACACGAGCGTTGCGTCGAATTACTGAAAAGCGATTTCCCACGTTGTATAGGCGTTCCGTGAAACGCAGACCGAAGCTTGGCGCCTGCCAGTGGGGAAAAAATACACGCTGGCGAACTCCTCCGTATATCTCATGATAGGGGCAGTCCGGAGCTGGTCCAGTTCTCCGGTAGGGTCCACCGTCAAACCACTCACAAGCCGCCGTAAACGGCTGGCCGGGATAATATGCCGCCACACTGGCAGTGGCCGTGCCATACATGTCGAGCAGCATGCAGGGCAGCGCTTCCGCCCCTTCAGCCATTATCCGGCGGCATAACGCCGGAAGTTGAGTGGTCTCGACGTCGGGATAATACAGGAGTTCGTCCGCATCGACAGTCAGGCACCAATGGCCCGCACCATACCGGTCGAGCAGACTATCGAGCCAGGCTTGTCCGCCGGAGGCTTGTCGGAAAGACGCCTGCGTGATGAAGAGGTGAACGTCAGGCTCGCTAGCAAGAAGTGGCGAAGAGCCGTCGGTGGAAGCATTGTCTACAATGATGAAGCGATCTGCCCCGAGGTCTCGATAATACTTGAGAAAGAAAGGAATTCTTATCAGCTCATTACGAAGTTTTACAAAAACTCGTACTTCCTTGGTAGAGCTTATCTCGGGAGGTGGCTTATTGACTGTTTGAAGCACCTTGAGACCACCTTGCCTAATCTGAAGATTGAAACTATCGATTTACTGATCGCCATCGGCACACCAAAAAGGAGTGAGATCAAGGAGACAATGGGCGTCCAATACAGTGGTAAGAGAAACCGGCTTCGAGCATCGTGGCAGGGTCGTAGATGTTTCGGAGATCAACAATTACTCGTCCGCTCATGGATGCACAAAGTCGCTCTGGTGCCAGAGCGCGAAACTCATTCCACTCCGTCGTAATAACGAGCGCGTCAGCTGCCTCGGCTGCGTGCAGTGCATCCCGGCAATAGGTCACACTTTCTGGTAGGAGCGGCCTAGCCTGAGCCATTCCTTCGGGATCGAAAACTCTTACGTTCGCGCCATCCTCGATCAGACGCCAGATGATCGGGATCGAGGGCGCGTCCCGCATGTCATCCGTCTCCGGTTTGAATGTCAGGCCAAAAATCGCGATTGTTCGGCTGCGGACGGAGCCACCGCACGCGGCCACTACGCGCGCAGCCATTCCCGCCTTGCGCGCGTCGTTGACGGCGACAACTGCTTCCACGAGCCTCGAGGGCGCGCCGCAATCCTGCGCGATTCGGACAAGTGCCATTGTGTCTTTCGGAAAACAAGAGCCGCCGAAACCTGGCCCGGGATGCAGGAACTTACGCCCGATCCTCCCGTCAAGCCCAATGCCGCGCGCTACATCATGCACATCTGCGCCCACCCGCTCACAAAGGTCGGCCATTTCATTAATGAAAGTGACCTTCATCGCGAGGAAAGCGTTCGCCGCGTATTTCGTCAGTTCCGCAGTCTCGATGCCGGTAAAGACGATGGGTGCTTCGATCAGGTAGAGAGGACGGTAAAGCCGCCGTAACACATCACGGGCACGATCGCTTTCGGCGCCAATAATCACCCGATCGGGGCGCATGAAATCGGCAATCGCACTGCCTTCACGCAGGAATTCCGGATTTGAAGCGACGTCGAAGTCGAGATCCGGGCGAGTCGCCCCGATTATCTCGGCAATGCGGCGGCCAGTGCCGACAGGGACCGTCGACTTCGTCACGACCACTGCGGGGCCGATAAGAGCGCCAGCAATCTGTTCCGCTGCCGCATAAACGTAACTCAGGTCAGCGTGTCCATCTCCGCGTCGGGTTGGCGTACCGACAGCGATGAAAACTGCTTCGGTGCCATCAATCGCCGCTGCCAGATCATCACCAAAATGCAGACGGCCTGCGCGGACGTTCTCCGCCACCAACCGATCGAGCCCGGGCTCAAAAATTGGCATGCGACCGTCTCGCAGCGCTGAGAGCTTGCGAGAGTCGGTCTCCACGACTGCGACCTCGGAGCCAAACTCAGCAAAACATGCACCGGAGACAAGCCCGACGTAGCCCCCCCCGATCATCGCAATTCGCACGAATTATGCTCCCCCAGCCGGTGTCTCTATTAAGCACGTGTATAGTTAACGTGTCATTTCCTTCACGAGTTTTGATCCGTGGCGAACTGGCTGATATAGCATGCCGCCTCATCCAAAGTGATCTGCTCTCGGCGCGCCAGGCGCTCGTTGCCTTCAACTCTCTTCCTGGAAATCGCAGCCTCCGCCGCTTCATAGTCTCCGAGCGCCGCAGCAACGGTTGCTTGAACCAGAGAACGCCCGTGTCGCGCGCGTTCAAGATCGGTTCCCAAGCGCGCCTTCCGTGTTCGCGCCACGTCGAGCCACCTCAAGAACATCGCCGGTTTGCTTGCGTCTTTGGTCATGTCCGTTAGTGACCGCAGATCGAGGGCTATCTCGGCCTCGGCCTCTCTAAGCGAGCAAATAGCCCGCGCCTCATCCTCCAAGTGGCGGCCGAGCGAATGTCGAGCTTGATCGAGGGCAAAACGACGGACCTTGAGCAAAGCCTTCAGGGATTCACGCGGCATGGTCGGTCGTTGCCAAAGCTTGGCTAAGAAGCATGAACGCCTCCCCAGCGTCGGTCCGTTCATCTCGGGGTTGCCGGAAGATGCGTTCTATACGAGGCGCCAAGAGGAGCGCCTCGTCAACAGCGGGGTCGGATCCCGTGCGATACGCCCCCAATCGTACGAGATCGGCCACCTCCGCGTGGAGCGCGAGGATCGCGCGCGCATTCTTGGCTAGCTCAAACTCCTGTGAACTCAAGCATCCCGGCACCGAGCGAGAGAGCGACCTCAGGATATCCACGGCCGGATACCGCCCGCTCTCACCAATGCGGCGGTCCAAAATGACGTGGCCATCCAGAATGCCCCGGACCGCATCTGCAATCGGCTCATTATGATCGTCCCCTTCTACCAGGACGGTGAATAGACCAGTTATGTAGCCGGGACGGGAACCCGTGCGGTCCGGTCCGGGGCCGGCTCGTTCCAAGAGCTTCGGCAACTCGGCAAACACGCTCGGGGGGTAACCTCGAGTCGCTGGGGGTTCCCCCGAAGACAGTCCTATCTCCCGCAAAGCCAGGCAGAAGCGCGTGACACTGTCTACCATAAGCAATACCGACCGTCCCTGATCCCGAAAGTACTCAGCGACCGCCATTGCCGTGTAGGCTGCCTCGCGACGCATAAGCGGCGGGCTGTCTGAGGTAGCGACGACGATCACGGACCGGCTCAGCCCCTCCGACCTGAGTTCATCCTCGACAAACTCACGCACCTCGCGTCCGCGCTCACCGACGAGGGCAATGACCGCTATGTCGCTCGCGGTGTGACGTGCCAGCATCGCCAACAACGTCGACTTCCCCACTCCAGAGCCAGCAAAGAGGCCAAGCCGTTGCCCCTCTCGACAGGTTGTAAAGACGTCGAGCACCCGGACTCCGAGATCTAGGCGCGCTCCGAGCCGTGCCCTCGTTGCCGCCTCAGGGGCCGCAACCCGAACCGGTCGCAGACACGACCGACTGCCGAGTTCCCCACGGCCGTCGATGGGGTTCCCGAACGGATCAATGATGCGGCCGAGGCAGCTTGGCGAGATCGGGATCTGCGGTCCTCGCTCCGAACTGCCCGCGAGGATAGTCCGCCTCGCCAGAGCCGCGCTGCCTGGCCCAATACCGTCGAGCGAGCCGAAAACCATCGCCTGCGCCCTTCCGTGCCGAAAACCGACTACTTCCGAGTTGAGATAATCGCCGCTTCTAGTAGAGAGCATGATCCTGTCGCCAACGGCGAGGTGCGAGCCCAGCCCCGCCACGTCCGCCGCCAAACCGCTCACCCCGGCGACATAGCCATAGACCGCCGCAGAACTCCTGTGCCCAACGTGCCGGCGCGCCATCCGCACACGGTCTGCAGTAACGGCCTTTTGCGTCAATTTTTGTCTCCAGTCTCGATAAGTGTATTCGGGGCTTGGTTTCACCCCGGAATGTCGCGCTTCAGCTGAATATAATCGCAAAAAAGTAAATATGCTGTGGAAACACACACGCAGAGGTGGTAACTCACGATTGCATCGCAGCTTGGAGGGGCCAATCTATGCGTGTCTTGTTAATCGAAGACGATCTTACGACGGCCCGAGGGCTTGCGCTCATGCTCAAGTCCAGTGGTACTGTTGTGGACCAAGCGGACACAGGCGAGGAGGCTCTAGAGCTTGCTCGACACTATGACTACGACATTGCTATTTTGGATCTGATGCTACCTGATATGGAGGGCTACGAGGTCGTCCGGAGGATGCGTCTTGGGCGTAACGATACACCCGTCCTCATCCTCTCTGGCCTCTCTCGACCGCAAGCAAAAGTGAAAGGTCTCGGGATGGGGGCGGACGATTTCATCACAAAGCCATTCGACAAAGCCGAACTGATGGCACGCATTCAAGCAGTCGTACGTAGAAGCAAAGGCTTTAGCCAACCGACACTGCAGGTTGGCAAGCTCGTGCTGAATCTTGATAGCCGCGAGGTCACTGTCGATAACAGTCCGGTTCATCTCACCGGCAAGGAATATTCTATCCTCGAGCTTCTGGTACTTCGGAAGGGAATGGTCCTCACAAAGGAGGCATTCCTGAACCATCTCTATGGGGGCATGGACGAGCCCGAAATGAAGATAATCGACGTCTTCGTATGCAAGTTGCGCAAGAAGCTCGCGACCGCGGGTGCCGACGACATAATTGGTACGGTCTGGGGGCGCGGATACATGATTCGAGACGGACTAGACAAGAGTAATCTCCAGCCGATCCGCCCCTCCCTCGACGCTCTCAACGCTGCATAAAAGTGTCCATCTAAGAAGAAGTTGAGGCGGGGAATCGGTTGCGATTCCATAGTCTACGAGCCGTTGCGCAGGACCATGGCACACGGTGGTCGTGTTCCCAGCCGTGGTGTAGAAGCGCACTGCGTTCCTGCGCGGGGCTGAACCTCGATCAGGATGCCACGGCTTGCAAGCTGACTGTGGGAACATCGCAAACGACTGGTGCCCTGGCCCAGCGCTACGGCTTGAGCCGAACCACTGTCACCAAGTGGCGCGCCAGAACCACGATCGATGATGCGCCAATGGGACCGACTTCGCCCCACAGCACTGTCCTGACCCTGGCCGAGGAAGCCATGGTCGTCGAGGTCCGCCGCAGGACACTGCTGCCGCTCGACGACGTGCTCGGCTGCTTGCGCGACAGCATCCCAAAGCTCACGCGCTCCAGTCTGCACCGATGCCTCGAGCGCCACGGCATCTCCCGGCTGCCCGAGGATCCCGATCAAAGCTCCAAGCGGGGCGTTGGTGAATTTGACGCCCTGGAGCAACTGGTTTTCGCCCGCAACCGCGATCGGCTACGTCCACATCGACATCAGCGAGCTCCGCCTGGCGCAGGGCAAGCTCAACATGTTTCTGGCAATCGATCGCGTGTCCAAATTCACTTACGTCGAGTTCCGCGACGACGCTGGGAAGATGAATGGTGCCGAGTTCCTCCGCAGCGTCGTCGAAGCGTTCCCCTATGCCATTCACACCGTGCTGACCGACAACGGAATGGCCTTCGCCGACCTGCCAAAGAACCGAAATGGGCCGAGCAGGCGGTATCTTGGCGCTCATATCTTCGACCGCGTCTGCAACGAGAACGGCATCGAGCACAAGCTGACCAAGCCATACCACCCGTGGACCCGCAACGGCCAAGCCGAACGCATGAACCGCACCGTCAAGGAAGCCACCATCAAGGCGTTCCACTATCCCGACCTCGATAGCCTTAAAGCTCACGTCTTGGCTTTCGTCGCAGCCTACAATTTTGCCAAGCACCGGAAAGCTATTCGCTGGCAATGACACCGACTTCGAAGCCGTTTGCCACGCCTGGACGACAACGCCCGATATCTTCAAACTAAACGGCCGCGTCGACCTCGTCCCCGGGACCAAACACCTAGTTTGGCCGAAACTCTATTCGATGCAGGGCAGGAGGCGCACTACCAAGCCCGCGAAAGGCATCACGATCCCGATCTCAATGGGGTTTACTTCGTGAAAGACTCGGACCGTCGCCTGAAGATGACAGTTGCAGTCTGGATCAGGAATGACGTCCTGCCGTTGGCTTGGGAAGAATGATTTGCCGCGAGTCCAGCGGACCCTTGTGGAAGCCGAGCACGTGTTCCGCTCATGCGTGGCCGTGGCCTAAGTGCGTTTCGCGCTTGCCCTGATCCAGACTACAAAGTCATCGTGCCGTGACCCTGCCCCCAACGTGCCCTCGTTCATAAGCAGAGTCCGCGTTCCGTATGCCCCTGCTTGGGGCGGGTTGCAAAGACTGCTGGGGTGAGCCCGTCGAGGCTTGTGTGTGGGCGTTCGGTGTTGTAGTCGACCCTCCATGCCTCGATGATGCGGCGCGCCGCTGCCAAGCTGCTGAACAGGTGCTCGTTGAGGCACTCGTCGCGGAACCGGCCGTTGAAGCTCTCCACGAACCCGTTCTGCTGCGGCTTACCCGGCGCGATGTAGTGCCACAGCACCGAATGCTCCTCCTGCCAGCGCATGCATCGCGTGCGACGTCAGCTCCGTCCGGCGTTGTCGCTGACGATCATCCCCGCGACGGCAGCCGCGCCACTCGACGATCCGGTCAGAGCTCACGACCGACCCGCAAGCCCGACAATGAGGCCGTTAGCGAGGAGGCCGAGGCACTCACGGGTGAAGTCGTCCACGACTGCCAGCACCCTGATACCGGCGCTTGGTTTGACAGCGTGTCGGAAATCGAAATCCAGCGACCAGCGCTGGTTCGCCGCCTCCGGCAGCGCCATGGGCGAGCGCGTTCCCAATGCTCGTTTCCGGCCGCCCCGCTTGCGCACCCCGAGCTGCTCCTCCGGTAGAGCCGGAACAGCCGCTTGTGGTTCAGCCGGACACCATCACGCGCCAGCAGAATATGCAGCCGCCGATAGCCAAACCGTCGTCGCTCACCGGCCAGCACGCGCAACCGGGCACGGATATCGTCATCGCCGGATCGCTTGGAGGCATACCGGTAGGTCTTCGGCTCTAGGCCGACCAACCCACACGCTCGCCGCTGCGAGTAGCTTCTACATGCCCGGCTCCATCGCCCAGGTCGCGGCCGCTTCGCTCGCGAGCGTCGGGCGTCAGAAGTTGATTTTGACCCAGCATCTCCTTCAGCGTCGCCACGTCCAGCATCTGCTCCGCGAGTAGCTTCTCAGAGCTTGGCGTTCTCTTCCATCTTGGCCCCTTCAGCTTCCGCCCGATGCGTCAGATGCGCGTCCAATGAAACGCTGGTCAGCCTTCGACCGCCAAGATTGGGATGGCATCGTCGCCGTCGCTTGCTGACCGTGCTTCGCGGCACGGCGATCCCGGCCCCCATTGTCGGCACCCGCCTTGGGTGAAATGGAGCCATTTAGCCGCCCGCTTATGCTCGATTCATTAAGCCTCTTTGCCTGGCCATGAACGTCTTCAGTCCAGGATCGCTATGTCGGATCAGGAAATGGCTTGCCCCTGGTGGGCGTCTCGGATTGTTCATCACCGCAACGGTTTTCTCAAACGAGTCGAGCCAAGGCGTTCCGGCGCTTCGAGACACACGACGGAGAGGCAGTCGCGTACATTATGGCGATTGAGGACTACAAAGAGATAGCCCCGTTCGAAGGGGTGACCAACCAACCAGCACTCCTGTCGCTTGAACAAGGACGAGCAACCCGATACCCGATGCCCTACCGAATTTGGCTCAACTTGGAGCACAGGCGCTGCGGCAACACAGCTTCGCCAGCGCCGATGACTTCCGTGCGTCTGGCAACGCCGCATGATTTAATCGCCGGGTCTCGCTTATGCGCAGGAAGTGATGCTCGGGCCTTGGCTCAAGGGAACGGACGATGTTCTAGAACCAGAAGATTGTCATACCAGATCACGGAAGCTCTACTTATTCCGGTCCAAGGCTTAGCTGAAGCGGCCTATCTAAACCGCCATCCTCAACACTCCGATCATCTCTTCTGCAATCGCGAGCTACGCTGCCCAGCTAAGTCTGGGCACGAGCGTCATTGAGAACTTGAAGATACCCGCCTTCGACGGTCGTGTCCCCGGTGGTGGTGTAGGAGCGGTGGGTAACTCGCCCGCCGCAGCGACCGGCGAGAGTCTGGCGTAGGCGGGCGACTTATCCACGGCGGTGGCCACCGCGGCGGTGCTGGGTAGGGTTGGGTTGCGAGACGCAACTCTGACCCGAGGACCACCACGATGACCGATGACAAGATCGCCCTTCGCGCGCTGCTGGAGAAGGCCTCTGACGCCAGCATGCTGCGCGATATGATTGGGTTCGCCGCCGAGCGCCTGATGGCGCTGGAGACCGAAACCCTATGCGGCGCCGCCCCCGGCGAGCGCAGCGCAGACCGGATCAATCAGCGCAATGGGTATCGCGACTGCGACTGGCAAACCCGCGCCGGGACGGTCGAGCTGCGCATTCCGAAACTGCGGCGCGGCAGTTACTTTCCCGGCTTCCTCGAGCCGCGGCGCATGGCCGAGAAGGCACTGACCGCGGTGATCCAGGAGGCCTACATCCAAGGCATCTCGACCCGCTCGGTCGACGAGCTGGTCAAGGCGCTCGGCCTGGAGGGGATCAGCAAGAGCCAGGTTTCGCGCCTGTGCGAAGAGATCGACGAGCGCGTCCACGCTTTCCTCGACCGCCCGATCGAGGGCGATTGGCCCTATGTCTGGCTGGACGCCACTTACGTGAAGGTCCGTCGCGACCACCACATCGTCTCGGTCGCGGTAATCGTCGCCGTCGGCGTCAGTGCCGACGGCCGGCGCGAAGTGCTTGGGATGACGATCGGCCATAGCGAGGCCGAGCCGTTCTGGGTCGAGTTCTTGCGCAGCCTTGCTCGCCGTGGCCTGCGCGGCGTCAAGCTCGTCGTCTCGGACGCGCATGAGGGGCTGAAGGCGGCTATCACCAAGGTGCTCAGCGCCACATGGCAAAGGTGTCGCGTGCATTTCATGCGCAACGCGCTCGCATATGCGGGCAAGAGCCAGCGCCGCATCGTCGCCGCCTGGATCGGCACCGCGTTTGCCCAGGACGACGCGGCCGCCGCCCGCAAGCAATGGCGCGAGGTCGCCGACCAGGCTCGGCCGCGGCTGCCGAAGCTGGCGGCCCTGATGGACGAGGCCGAGGCGGACGTGCTGGCCTATATGGGGTTCCCGGTCCAGCACCGGGCCAAGTTGCACAGCACCAACCCGCTCGAACGCCTCAACGGCGAGATCAAGCGCCGCTCCGATGTTGTCGGCATCTTTCCGAACGAAGCTGCCGTTACCAGGCTCATCGGCGCGCTATTGCTCGAGCAGCACGATGAATGGGCCGTTCAGCGCGCACGCTACATGACACTGGAAACCATCGCGCCGCTCAGCGATGATCCTCGCGTCAGCTTGCCAGCCCTGGCAGCCTGACAGGCAGCTCACCTCTGCCCAACAACGCCGCTGCTACACCATGCCGCGGGACACGACCCCTTCGACCCAGGCGAGGTCCGCCACACTGAACTTTCTGGAATAGCCATCGCGATCACGAATCGCGGGGGCGTGCCGACTGCGGAGGAAACGGAGTGCCTAAGCTAGCTTGCCGTGGAGGTCGTCAGCGAGCACGGGCCGTGAGCCGCAAGAGATCGCGATATTGTGAGTGGTTCAAACTGACCCATCACTGGACCTGGTCGCCGCTTGACCCCTCCCCGTGGTTGATCTCGAATATCGCCGGCAAGCATGCGTCGCCGATCGCTGTTTGGGCGCAAACCATCGGAGGAAATCATGCACGACACGGTTTTTCGCGGCGGCACCATCATCGACGGCACCGGCAAGCCGGCGTTCACCGGCGATGTCGCGATCGAGGCGGGGCGCATCGCGGCGGTCGGCGGCAAGCTCGGGCCGGCCAGGCGCGACGTCGCGGCGGAGGGAATGCTGGTCACTCCCGGCTGGGTCGATGCGCACACCCACTATGACGGCCAGGCGACCTGGGACCCGCTGCTCGCGCCCTCGTCCTGGCACGGCGTCACCACCATCCTGTTCGGCAATTGCGGCGTCGGCTTCGCGCCGGTGAAGCCCGAGCATCACGGCGCGCTCGTCGAGCTCATGGAAGGGGTCGAGGAAATCCCCGGCGTCGCCTTGTTCGAGGGGCTGAAATGGGATTGGGAGAGTTTTCCCGAGTATCTCGACGCGCTAGAGCGGATGCCGCGCGCGATCGATGTGGGCGCGCAGATCCCGCACCATCCGCTGCGCGTCTACGTCATGGGTGACCGGGCGGTGCGGCGCGAGGCGGCGACGGCGGATGACATCGCCACGATGCGCAAGCTGACCGAGGATGGTTTGCGCGCCGGCGCCTTCGGGTTCACCACCTCGCGCACCAACTCGCACAAGACGCCGGACGGGCAGTTCGTGCCTGGGCGGTATTCGGAGATCGACGAGCTGCTCGGCATCGGAGCGGCGTTCAAGGCGGTGCGGCACGGCGCCTTCGGCATGAACAGCGACTTCGACGACGAGGCGGAAGAGCTCGCCTGGATGACCCGGTTTGGCAAGGAAACCGGCCGGCCGATCTGGTTCCTGCTCACCGATCAACCGAATGATCCGACCCGCTGGCGTCGGCTGCTCGATGGCGTGCGCGCCGCGCGGGCGCAAGGTGCGATGCTGACGGCGCAGATCGCCGGGCGGCCGGTGGGCGTGCTGCTGGGGATAGACACCGCGCTCAACCCGTTCTCGATCCGGCAGAGCTACCAGGAAATCTTGCGTCTGCCGCGCGACGAGCGGATCGCGCGGCTGCAGGACCCCGAGGTGCGGCGCGCGATCCTCAACGAGAGGCCGTCACCGCAGCTCGTCAACCTGCTGTCGCAGTTCCGCCAGAACATCGTCACGCGTTGGGATCACATGTTCATCATGGGCGATCCGCCGGATTACGAGCCGCCCGCGTCGAGCAGCATCGCCGCGATCGCCGCGCGCGAGGGGCGCACGCCGGACGAGGTCGCCTATGACTATCTCGCCGGCGGGGTGGATCGGTTCCTGTTCTTCCCGGTGGTCGGCTACAACACCGGTGACCACGAGCCGATCCGCGAAATGTTGACCGACCCGGTGACGATCCTCGGCCTGTCGGATGGCGGCGCGCACTGCTCCTCGATCGTCGATGCCAGCCTGCCGAGCTTCATGCTGACCCATTGGGGGCGGGATCGGACGCGCGGCGAGGTGCTGCCGGTCGAGTTGCTGGTGCGGCGCCAGACCAGCGAGACGGCAAAGTTCTTCGGCTTCAGCGATCGTGGCGTGCTGACGCCCGGGCTGCGCGCCGATATCAACGTGATCGACTTCGACAAGCTGCGGCTGCACATCCCGGAGATCCGCTACGACCTGCCGGCCGGTGGTCGGCGGCTGGTGCAGCGGGTCGATGGCTACAAGGCTACCTACGTCGCGGGCGTACCAGTGTTCGAGGAGGGTGCGTATACCGGGGCAACGCCCGGCAAGCTGGTGCGCGCCGCAGGATAGAAACGGGGGGAACCACGGTGCCGAATAGCGAAGCCTATGAAAAAGGCCGCGCGATGCGCCGCCGCCTGATGGGCGAGGCGTATGTCGAGCGGGTCGAGAAGACGACCTACACCGACGACCAGATGCGCAAGTTCGGCGACTATGCGACCGAGGCGGTGTTCGGCCTGCTGTGGAACCGACCCGGCCTCGACGTGAAGACGCGCACCTTGATCTGCGTCATCTCCGACACCGCGATGGGGCGCGAGGCGGAACTCGAAATCCACCTGCGCATGGCGCGGCGCGAGGGCTGGACCGAGGACGAGCTGATCGAGGCATTGCTGCACATGGGCGGCTATGTCGGCCTGCCGCTGGTGCGTGAGGCGATGATCTGCGCCCGCAAGGTGTTCGCGGAGATGCGGGCCGAGGGCTGATCGCGATGCTCGCTTTCGCGGTCAACGGACGGCAGGTGGCGGTGGCGGCCGATCCGAGCGCGCCGCTGCTCGACGTGCTGCGCAACCAGCTCGACTTGAAGGGCTCGCGCTATGGCTGCGGGCTGGAGCAGTGCGGCAGCTGCATGGTGCTGGTCGATGGCGAGCCGATCCCGGCCTGCTCGCGCGAGGTCGGCACCGTGGCCGGGCGCGAGGTCACCACGATCGAGGGGCTGACCGAGCATCCGCTGATCCAGGCCTTCCTCGACGAGCAGGCGGGGCAGTGTGGCTACTGCCTCTCGGGCATCGTGGTGAGCGCCAAGGCGCTGCTCGATCGCAACCCCGCGCCGAGCCGGGCCGATATCAACGCGGCGCTCGACCAGCATCTCTGCCGCTGCGGCGCGCATCAACGCATGGTTCGCGCCGTCGAGCGGGCGGCGGCCATGCTGACGCTGGCCGCGGGAAGCGTCCCGTGAGCGAGGTGGTGCTGCCGCCGAGTGTCGCCAACAACCCAAGGCCGGATCGCTGGCTGCGCTTCGAGCCCGACCGCACGGTGCGTCTCGCGGTGGGCAAGGTGGAGCTGGGACAGGGCGTGATCACCGCGCTGCGGCAGATCGCCGCCGAGGAACTCGATGTAGCTCTGTCTCGCATCACGGTGCTGGCGGGCGACACTGACGCCGCGCCGGACGAGGGCTCCACCGCCAGCAGCCTGTCGATCGAGGTATCGGGCGCCTCGGTGCGGCTGGTCTCGGCCGAGGTGCGGGCGCGGATGCTGGACCGGCTGGCACAACGGCTCAACTGCAATCGCGACGAGCTTTCCGTCGCCGATGGCGCGTTCCTGCTGAGCGACGCGCCGACCGGGCACGATTACTGGAATTTTGCCCATGAGGTCGACCTGTCGCGCGATGCCGAGGGCACCGCGGCGCGCAAGAAGGTAGCCGCCTATCGCATCGTCGGCACCGACGCACCGCGGGTCGATCTGCCGGCCAAGCTCGCCGGGGCGGCGTTCATCCACGACATGGTCCGGCCGGCGATGCAACACGCGCGCGTGTTGCGCCAGCCCGGCCGGGGCGCGCGGCTGTCGGCGCTCGACGAGGCGAGGCTGCGGCGCGCGGCGAGGGGCGAGTTCCGCATCCTTCGCATCGGCGAGTTCGTCGCCTTCGTGGCCGAGGATGAGACCGTGGTGCAACGCGCCGCCGCCGCCGCACCATTGCACGCCACCTGGGAGGGTGCCCGCAGCTTCGCACCGGCGCAGCAGGAGGCCGCCTGGCTGGTCGGGCAGGAGTCGATCGACCAGGCGGTCGGCGAGCCAACGATGCCGGCGGCCAGCGTGTCCGCCACCTACACGCGTCCGTATGTCGCCCACGCTTCGCTGGCGCCGTCCTGCGCCTTGGCGGAGTACCGCGACGGGCATCTGTCGGTATGGAGCCACACCCAGGGCGTCTATCCGCTGCGTTTGGTGCTGGCCAGCCTGCTCGACATCGATCCCGCGTCGGTGACGGTGCGGCACGCGCAGGGGGCGGGCTGCTACGGCCATAACGGCGCTGACGACGTGGCACTCGACGCGGCGCTGATCGCCCGCGAGCTGCCCGGGCACTGCATCCGGGTGCAGTGGCGGCGCGAGGACGAGTTCGCCTTCGAGCCGTTCAGCACGCCGATGCATGTGACGATGCGGGCCGCGGTGGACGACGCCGGGATGCCGACCGCCTTGGAGGCGGAGATCTGGGCCGGCCCGCATGTCGGCCGGCCGGGCAATGGCGGGGTGATGCTGGCGGCCGAGGCGCTGCCCCGACCCTGCCCACCCTGGCGGCCCAGCGACCCTCCCGAGGCGGCCGGCGGCGGCGGCACCCGCAACGCCGTGCCGCTCTACGACATTCCGGTCAAGCGGGTGGTGCATCACTTGGTCACCAGCTTGCCGGTGCGCACCTCGTCGCTGCGCAGCCTCGGCGCCTTGGCCAACGTTTACGCCGTGGAGGGCTTTGTCGACGAGTTGGCCGAGCGCGCCGGGCGCGACCCGGTGGAGTTTCGCCTCGCGCTGATGAGCGAGACGCGGGCGCGGCGGGTGATCGAGGCGGCGGCGGACCTGGCCGGCTGGTCGCGCGGGGCGCCGGGCAGCGGACGCGGGCTGGGGATGGCGTTCGCGCGCTACAAGAACCGAGCCGCCTACGCCGCCGTGGTGGCCGAGGTGGAGGTCGACGAGGAGGTGCGACTGCGCCGGGTGTGGTGCGCCGCTGATGCCGGGCTGGTGATCAACCCGGATGGCGCGCGAAACCAGCTTGAAGGCGGCATCATCCAGGCGGCGAGCCACACCCTCAAGGAGCAGGTCACGCTCGGCCCGGAGGGCGTCACCTCGCTCGACTGGGACAGCTACCCGATCCTGCGTTTCAGCGAGGTGCCGGAGATCACCATCAGCTTGTTCGACGCCTCCGAGCACCCGTCGCTCGGCATGGGCGAATGCAGCTTTGGCCCGACCGCGGCGGCGATCGGCAATGCCGTGGCGCACGCCCTTGGCACCCGCCTACGCGACATGCCGCTGACCCGCGAGCGGATCATGGCGGCGATCCTGCCGGCCTGATCCCGCTCCGGCGACACACCAGCAGCACCTCGTCGAGCGCGTCCGTGTCCAGCATTCCGTCGTGCCAGCGCAGCTTGCGCTGGCGTCGGAGGGCGAAGGGGAAGAGGACGCGGTTGTACCAACGCATCGCTCGGGCGCGATGGCGGGCCAGCCACCACATGCCGAACCGCGTCAAGCGCGAGGAGCGCGGCCGCATGCCAAAGCCGGCGCTGCGCTCGACCGCGAAACCGTGTCGGGCCAGGGTCGCGACCAGCGCGTGCGGATCGTAGCGGCGACAGTGGCCGACCATCGCGTCGAACCCGCTCCACGCCGCTTGGTGCAACGGCACCGAAAGCAGCAAGGTCGCACCGTCGCGCGCCACGCGGGCGAGCTCGGCGAAGGCGGCTTCATCGTCCGCCACATGCTCGACGATATCGAACGCGCAGAGCAGGCCGAAGCGGTGATCGGGATACGGCAGGTGACTTACCGTGCCGCGAACCACCAAGCCGCCCCGCGCGCGTAGCTTGGCCAAGGCCGGTTGGCTGACGTCGAGAAAGCACGTCCCCACGATCGGCAGGCGCGGTCGCAGCCCCGGTGCCAGTTCCAGTCGCACGCCCGCCGATGGGACGAGCGCCTGAACCAACGGCCAGGTGGTGAACTGCTCCGGCCCGACCAGCCTCGCGTCGGTCCATAGCGGATCATAGAACTCCTGGTTGAATTCTTGCTCGCTCTTGGTTACGATCTTCCTCATTGTCGCGCTGCCAAAACACGCATCTTCGTTCGGACCGGGCGATTGCGGGTGACAGGCCATTCATTATACACGGGCGTCATGTCGAACATCTTTTCGATCCGAGTTTGGCCGTGACCGCCCCGATGACCGCCAGCGCCGCCGGTAGCCTCGAACCGGAGGTCGCGCAACTCATCGTCGATGCGCTCCACCTCGACATCGGCCCGGAGGAGATCGAGCCCGAGGCGCCGCTGTTCGGCGAGGGGCTTGGGCTGGATTCGATCGACGCGCTCGAATTGGCGTTGGCGATCTCGCGCACCTACGGGATCGAGCTCAAGTCGGACGATGCGCGCAATCACCGGATCTTTGCCTCGCTGCGCGATCTCACCCGCCACATCGAGGACACGCGAACCAAGTAAGCGCGTCCTCCCAAAACCACCTGCGGAGGGGCTTGGCATGCGTGGCGACGAGTTGGCCGATCCGCCGTCCGGGATCCAAGTGCCGCTGGTTGATCGCGCCGCGAAAGACATACTTTTCCGCGCGCCGGGCAGGTGCTTCACCGCTGCCGCCTTCCTGGAGGATGTTCAGAGTCTCGCGGCGAGCCTGCCGGATGCGGGGCATGTCGCCAATCTCTGCCAGGACCGCTACCGCTTCGCCGTGGCGTTCTGCGCGGCGCTGCTGCGCGGCCAGGTAAGCCTGCTGTCGAGCGATCACTCCGCCGATCGGCTGCACGTGCTGGCCCGACGTTACCCAGACGCTTACGCCCTCACCGACGAGCGGGATGCGATCTTCCCCATCGCCCTGGCGGGAGGCAACGCTCCGATGGTCTCCCCGCGTGCGATCCCGTCGAGGCACAACGCAAGCGGCATCCCGGCGACCCGTCTCGCGGCTATTGTGTTCACCTCGGGGAGCACCGGCGAACCGGTCGGGCATCCGAAGCGGTGGGGCGCGCTCGCGGCGCGCAGCGGCGACGCCGGGCGGCGCTTCGCGATGCACCGGTCGGAACCCGCCTGCGTTATCGGCATGGTGCCGCCGCAGCACATGTACGGGTTCGAGACCACAGTGTTGCTACCGCTGCATGCGTCGGCGTCGAGCTGGTGCGGCCCGGCCTTCTTCCCGCAGGACGTACGCACGGCATTGGAAGCGGTGCCGGGTCCGCGCGTGCTGGTCACGACCCCGCTGCAAATCCGCGCGCTGTTGCAGGCGGGGATCAAGCTGCCGGCGCTGCATCGCGTCATCTCCGCCACCGCGCCGCTCTATGCCGAACTCGCGATCGAGGCCGAGGCGCGCTGGGACACCGAGTTGTGGGAGATTTTTGGCGCGACCGAAGTGGGCTCGATCGCCAGCCGTCGACTCACCCGGGACGACACCTGGACCGCCTACCCGCGGGTGCGACTGGACGATCCGGCCGCGAGTGACGACGCCGTGCTGGTGACCGGGCCGTTCGCCGACCCCACCCCGCTCAGCGATCTGGTCGATCGGCTGGATGGGATGCGGTTTCGCTTGCTGGGGCGGCGCACCGACGTGGTGAAGCTGGGCGGCCGACGCACCTCGCTGGCCGGCCTGGACCGCGTGCTGACCAGCATCGCCGGCGTGGTCGATGGCTGCTTCGTCGCCCCTGACGACCTCGATCGACGGCCGACCGCGCGCCTAGTCGCCTTTGTCGTGGCACCTGGCATGAACCCGGAGGGGGTGATGGCCGGATTGCGCGGCCGGATCGATCCGCTGTTCCTGCCGCGTCGCATCATCCAGCTCGACGCGTTGCCGCGAAACGCGACGGGCAAGCTTCCAGAGCAAGCCGTCGCCGCATTGCGCGCCCAGGTCGCCGGCGGGTGAGATGCCGATGCCCAACGGAACATTCGCAATCCCATCCAGCCATCCCTCGCTGGCTGGCCATTTTCCGGGGCGGCCGGTGGTTCCGGGTGTGATGCTGATCGAGCAAGCCCTGGCGCTTGCGCCTGAACAAGCTGGAAGCGGGTCGGTCCGCCTGGAGCGGATCAAGTTCAGCCAACCCGTGTTGCCTGGCGACCGGGTGGAGGTGACCTGGCAAGCCGGCCGGGGCGGTGCGGCGGAGTTCGTCTGCCGAGTGGACGGGCGCGAAGCTGTGCGCGGCCGCGTGCTTCGTCCGGCGCACCGATGAAGGCCAGGTGGGCCAGCGGCCGGGAGCACGGCAGCTCCAGCCTCATCCGGCTTATCATCTGGCTCACCCTGCGGCTGGGTCGCCCGGTCGGCCAGGCGTTGCTCTACCCGGTCACCGCCTATTTCGTCGCCGCCCTGCCACGGGCGAGGCGGGCGTCG
The DNA here is from genome assembly GCA_965218045.1 of Acetobacteraceae bacterium. Lineage (GTDB taxonomy): Bacteria > Pseudomonadota > Alphaproteobacteria > Acetobacterales > Acetobacteraceae > CAVRCA01. The sequence goes on from CBDCJX010000008.1 coordinate 456,166, forward strand.
CGCGACTATCTCGCTCGGGTGCTCGGCCGACCAGCGCGACCGAGCGAGATCTGGCGCCACTTCTTCACCTTCGCTTGCGTGATTCTGGACCGTGTCAGCTTCCTCGCTGGTCGCACCACGCGCTTTCATGTCCGGGTGAGCGGGTTCGAGACCTTGGTGGGCGCCGTCGAGGCCGGACGCGGTTGCATTCTGCTGGGCTCGCATCTCGGCAGCTTCGAGGTGCTGCGCGTGCTGGGCCGCCAGTCGCCGGTGCCGGTAAAGACGTTGATGTATCGCGGCGCGACCGGGGCGCTCTCCCACCTGATCGAGGCGCTCGATCCGGAGCTACGGCGGCACGTGATCGAGATCGGCTCGCCCGACGCGATGCTGCGGGTCCGCGAGAGCCTGGCGCGCGGCGAGGTGGTGGGCATCCTGGCCGATCGGGCGCCCTCGACCCGACGCTCGGCGATGGTGGATTTCCTCGGCGCCCCGGCCGCGTTGCCGACCGGGCCGATCGCGCTGGCGGCCAGTCTCGACGTGCCGGTGGTGCTGTTCTTCGGCCTGCGCATCGGGCCGCGCGACTATCGCATCGTGCTCGAACGCTTCGCCGACCGGATCACCCTGGGGCCGGGCGGGCCGGCGCTGCGCGAGTGGACCGCGCGCTACGCCGAGCGGCTGGCAACGCATTGCCACGCCCATCCGTTCAACTGGTTCAACTTCTACGATTTCTGGGAGCAGCAGCGGGATGCGACGGCGAGTGCTGGGTCTGGTCGTGCTGCTGCTCGCGGGCGGCGCCGCCGCGGCGACACCGCCGGCGCCCGCACCCCAGGCGTCGCATCGGGAGCCGATTGACCAGGTGATGCAGCGGCTGGCCGGGGTGACCGAGCGGCGCGCCTCGTTCACCGAGGAGAAGACGATCGCCGCGCTGACTGTCCCGGTGCGCAGCGAAGGCTGGCTGCAATACCGCCGTCCGGGCCATCTGGAGAAGACGACCACCGCGCCGGCGACGGAGAGCCTGATGGTGGACGGCGACACCCTGTCGATCATCGAGGGCAACCAGGCACACGTCATCGACCTCGACACCGTGCCGGAATTGCGGGCGCTGGTCGACGCGGTGCGCGGCACGCTCTCCGGCGATCTCGCGGCGCTGCGCCGTTCGTATGCGGTGACGATGCAAGGCGACGTGGCCGACTGGCGGCTGGTTCTCACGCCGAACAACCCCGCGTTGGCCCGGATGGTGCGCCAGATCGTCATCGAGGGCGCCCAGGCCGAACTCCGTTCGGTGCGGACCGCGTTGGCCAACGGCGATCAGTCGGTGATGACGATCGGCCCACAAGGCGGGCCATCGGGGTGAGTGCGTCGCAGCCACAGCGCGAGCGTGGGCGGGTTGGACGGTGGCGCGGGCTGCCCATCCTGGGCACCCTTGCCGTCGCGTTGTTGCTGCTCGTCGGCGTGCTGAGCCGCATCGAGCTGCGCACCGACATCACCGACCTGCTGCCCAGCGGCCAGACCTCGGCCGAGCGGTTCCTGTTGCGCGAGGTCCGCTCGGGGCCGGCGACGGGGGTGATCCTGCTGGGCATCGAGGGCGCGCCCGTTGCTGAGCTGGCGCGGATCAGTCGCGCCGTGGCGGACGCGCTGGATCGCTCCGGCGTGTTCGAGCTGGTCAACAACGGCGCCAAGCTCGGCAGCGGATCGCCCGAGCAGGAATTCCTGTTCCGGCACCGCTACCTGCTGTCACCAGCGACGACGGCGGAGGCATTCACCGAACCCAGGCTGCGCGCCGACCTGCAACGCCTGCTTGGGATGCTGCAATCCTCCGCCGCCCCGCTGGTCTCGCGGTTCGGGCTGGCCGATCCGACCGGGGCGTTTTTCGCCCTGGCGCGGGATTGGATCGGGTCGGCCCGGATGCGTTCGGTCAGCGGGGTGTGGTTCGCCTCGGATCGCGATCGGGCGTTGCTGCTGACCAAGATGCGCGAGAGCGGCTTCGACACGGCGGCGGAGGAGCGGGCGAGCCAGGTGATCGCCGACGCATTCGCGGCGGCCCGCCCAGGTCACGCGCGGCTGCTGGCGAGCGGTGCGCCGATCTTCTCGCGCGACGTGGCGCGAACGATACGCGGCGATATGGATTTTCTGGCCATCGTGTCGACGGCGCTGATTGGCACGATCTTGTTCTGGCGGTTCCGCTCCTTCTGGGTGATCGCCGCGATCGCGATCCCGGTCGTGCTCGGCCTGGCGGCGGCGGCGCTGGTGGTGCAGCTCGCCTTCGGCTTCGTGCACGGCATCGCGCTGGGTTTCGGCGTGACCATGCTGGGCGTGACCATCGACTATCCGGTGCTGCTGATCGGCCATCGCAAGCGGCTCGAAGCGGCGCCGGCGACGTTGCGACGCATTGGCCAGGCGTTCACCCTGGCGGTGCTCACCGCCGCCCTTGGCCTGACCGGCATGCTGTTCTCCGGCTTTCCCGGACTGTCGCAACTCGGACTTTTTTCGGTGGTTGGCCTGCTGGTGGCGGCGGCGGCGACCCGCTGGCTGCTGCCACGCCTGATCGTTGCCGCCGATCTCGCGCCGGTGCAAGCCGGCGATCCGGCGCGTCTGTTGCGGATCGAGCGCTGGCGTGCCTGGCGCGGCGCGAGCCTCGTGGTGACGGCGGTGGCTGCGGCCTATCTCGTCGCCGTCGGCGGTCCGGCATGGCAGCGCAATCTGGCGGCGCTCACCCCGGTGCCAAAGGCCGCCCTCGATCTCGACGCGGAGCTGCGGGCCGAGCTCGGCGCGCCGGATGCCGGACAAATCGGCGTGGTGCGCGGCCCTAGCGCCGAGGCGGTGCTGCGGCAACAGGAAAAGCTGCTGCCGGTGCTGCACCGGTTGCGGCAAGAAGGGGTGATCAACGGCGCGGAGATCGCCGCGCGCTTCCTGCCGAGCCGCGAGACCCAGCTCGCCCGGCGCGCGGCATTGCCCGTCGCGGACGAGCTCGCTGCCCGCGTCGCGGCGGCGCAAGCGGGGCTGCCGTTCCGCGCGACGGCGCTGCAACCGTTCATCGACGACGTGGCGGCCGCTCGGACGATGCCGCCGATCGGCCCGGCGGACATGACGGACAAGGCGATGCAAGCCCGGCTCGACGCGTTATTGTTCCAACGCGGGGAAACCTGGTTCGGCCTGATCGCACCGACCGGCGTGCGCGACCCGGCACGGGTGGCCGAGGCGCTGCAACAAGCGGGCGCGTTGTATGTCGATACCGGCGAAGCGATCAGCGGCATCGTCGCGACCTATACGCGCTCGGCGCTGCGCTGGCTCGGGCTGGGGGCGCTGGTGGCGATCGGCGCGCTGCTGGTCGGCTTGCGCGACCCGCTCCGCGTGGTGCGCGTGGTCGCCTCGATCGCCGCCTCGGCGCTGGTCACGCTGGCGGTGCTGACCGCGCTGGGCAGCCGCTTGTCGCTGATCAGCATCGTCGCGCTGCAATTCGTCTGCGGCGTCGGCCTCGACTACGCGCTGTTCTTCGCTCGCCGACAGCTCGACGAGGAGGAGCGCGCGCGCACCCTGCGCACCCTCGCCACCTGCAACGTGATGACCCTCACCACGTTCGGGTTGCTGGCGGTCTGCCGCACGCCGCTGCTGCGCGAGATCGGTCAGACCGTCGTCACCGGCGCACTGAGCGCGTTGTGCTTCGCTTTCCTGTTCGCCGGCCCGCGCATCGGGCGGGAGGCTGCCTGATGTCGCCGCTGTTCATCACCGCGATCAGCGCGATCAGCGCGATCGGGCGGGGCGAGGCGGCGATGCTGGCGGCGCTGCGCGAGCGGCAGGGCGGGCTGCGGCAAAACGACTTCGCCGGAGTGACGCAGGGTTTCGTTGGCCGGGTCGACGGGGTCGAGCAGCACGCCCTGCCGCCGCCGCTGGCCCGCTTCGAGTGCCGCAACAACCGCCTGGCCGACATGGCGCTGCGCACGGACGGATTCGTCGAGCGGGTGGCAGCGGCGCGGCGCCGTTACGGGCCGGAGCGGATCGCGGTCGTGGTCGGCACCAGCACCTCGGGCATCCTGTCGAGCGAGGAGGCGTATCGTGCGCGCGACCCCGAGACCGGCGCGCTGCCGGCCGAGTTCGACTACGAGACGACGCACGACATGTTCTCGCTGGCGCGCTTCGTCCGCGAAGCGCTCGGGCTGCGCGGGCCGGCGATGACCGTGTCCACCGCCTGCGCCTCCTCGGCGCGCGCGTTTGTCGATGCGCACCATCTGATCGCGGCCGGGGTGTGCGACGCGGCGGTGGTTGGTGGAGCGGACAGCCTGTGTCGCATGACCCTGCACGGGTTCGCCGCGCTGGAGCTGATCTCGCCGGTGCCATGCCGTCCGTGCGACACGGCGCGGGCCGGCATCTCGATCGGCGAGGCGGCCGGATTCGCGCTGCTCGAACCGGACGCGCCCGACGAAGCCGCCGGGCTGGCGCTGCTCGGCTTTGGTTCGAGCAGCGACGGCTACCATATGTCGGCGCCGCACCCGGAGGCGGCCGGGGCAATCGCGGCGATGCGCGAGGCACTCGACCGTGCCGGGCTAGCGCCGTGGGAGATCGACTACGTCAACCTGCACGGCACCGGCACCCGCGCCAACGACGCGATGGAGGATCTGGCGGCGACGGCGGTGTTCGGCGGCGCGGTGCCGTGCAGCTCGACCAAGGGCTGGGCCGGCCACACCTTGGGCGCCGCCGGCATCCTCGAAGCGCAGATTGCGGCGTTGTGCTTGCGCCACGGTTTCGTGCCGGGTTGCCTCAACGTGACTGAGCTGGACCCCAGTTTCCGCGCCGAGGTGCTGATCGACAACGTCGGGCGGCGGATTCGGCGGGTGATGAGCAATTCGTTCGGCTTCGGCGGCGCCAATTGCAGCCTGATCCTGGGTGCCCCGTAAGCAGGATGCATCATCCTAACGTATCTCTCTGAAGAACGCCGAAGTTGCGGCAACTCACTAATTAGTTGAGGTCGCGTGGACAAAGCGCGTCGGCCCGCGCCGAACTCGACCCGCGCATCGCGATCGCACCGGAGGACGTGGTCGTGCACAAGCGCATGGCGTCCGCCTTTTCGAGACCAGCCTCGCCTCGGCCCGCCGACCACGCGGCGGGCATGAAAACTCCGACAGGTCAGCTTCCAAACCGACCGCCAACGGAGGTATGATCGTGGCGTGGACGCTGGCACCGCACTCGCACCCGGCCCGGGCTCCCGGACACCCGGACGGAACCTGCACCGGTTCGCCAACCCCGGCCGTTTCCTGCGGCTGTCGGGCGCGGTGCTGCCGTGGCTGTCGCTCGCCGCCCTCGTGCTGACCGCGACCGGGCTCGTTTGGGGCTTGTTCTTCGCGCCGGCCGACTGGCAGCAGGGCGACGCGGTGCGGATCATCTACGTACACGTCCCCGCGGCCTGGCTCGCCTCGGCTGGGTATTTCGCGCTGGCACTCTGCTCGGTCGCCTCGCTGGTGTGGCGCCATCCGCTGGCCGACCTGGCGGCGGCCGAGATCGGCCCGGTCGGCGCCGGCTTCACCGCCCTCTGCCTCGCCACCGGCAGCCTGTGGGGCCGGCCGATGTGGGGCGCCTGGTGGGTGTGGGACGCGCGGCTCACCTCCGTGCTGGTGCTCTTCTTTCTATATCTCGGCCATGTTGCGTTGGTGCGCGCCTTCGATGACCCGCAGCGCGGCTACCGGGCCGGCGCCATCCTCGCATTGGTCGGCGTGGTCAACCTGCCGATCATCAAGTTCAGCGTCGACTGGTGGAACACCTTGCACCAGCCGGCGACCATTTCCTTCACCGGGGCGCCGACCATGTATCTGCCGATGCTCTGGCCCCTGCTCTTCGCCGCTATCGGCTACACGCTGTGCTTCGTCGCCATCGTCGTCGCGCGCACCCGGGCCGCGGTGATGGAGCGACGCATCCGCGCGCTGTTGATGGCGCAAGCCGGGGCCGCCGCATGACGCACCTGCCGTTCATCGCCGCCGCTTACGCGCTCGGGGTCGGCATTCCGGTCAGCTTCGCGGTCGCCGCCTGGACCCGCATGAGCGCGGCCACAAGGCGGCTGGCGGCGATCGACCCGCGCGCCGGCCGGCGCCGGCGATGACCCGCAAGCGCCGTCGCCTCTATCTACTGCTCGCCTGCGGGGTGGGCCTCGGCTCCGCGACCACCCTGGCGCTTGCGGCATTCCGCGACAACCTCGTGTTCTTCGTTCCGCCGTCCGAGATCGCCGCGCGCGCGCCGGCGCCGGGACGCACCTTCCGGCTCGGCGGCCTGGTCGAACAGGGCAGCGTCACCCGCGCCACGCAGGCCGGCCGACCCGAGGCGCAGTTCCGCGTCACCGACGGGCGCGGCACCGTCACCGTGCGCTACGAGGGCATCCTGCCGGACCTGTTCCGCGAGGGACAAGGCGTAGTGGCGCTCGGCACGATGCGACCGGACGGAACCTTTCGCGCCGACGAGGTGCTCGCCAAGCACGACGAGACCTACATGCCGAAGGACGTGGCCGACGCCTTGAAGCGCACCGGGCACTGGAACCCCAAGGCAGGGCCACCACCGCCGGCCGCCACCTGGAACACCTTAGCCGTGAGCAAGACCAAGGGATGATCCCCGAGCTCGGCCACTTCGCCCTGGCGCTCGCGGTGGCGCTGGCCACGGCGCAGGCGGTTATCCCATTGTGGGGCGCGCACGGTCGGGATGTTCGGCTGATGGCCGCCGCACCCGGGCTGGCGCTCGGGCAGCTCATCGCGCTCGCCGCCGCCTACGGCGCGCTGACGTGGAGCGCGGTCACCGACGATTTCACCGTGCTGAACATCATCGAGAACAGCAACAGCTTGAAACCGCTGGTCTACAAGATCACCGGCACCTGGGGGAACCACGAGGGCTCGATCCTGCTGTGGTGCCTGATCCTGGCGATCTGTGGCGGGGCGGTGGCGCTGTTCGGCCGCAATCTGCCCTCGGCGATGCGGGCGCGGGTGATCGGCGTGCTCGGCTTCACCTCGGCCGGCTTCCTGCTGTTCGCGCTGACCGAAAGCAACCCGTTCCTGCGCGCCTGGCCGCCGCCGATCGACGGGCGCGACATGAACCCGCTGCTGCAAGACCCGGGTCTCGCGATCCATCCGCCGGTGCTCTACGCCGGCTATGTCGGCTTCGCGATCCCGTTCGCCTTCGCCGTCGCCGCGCTGCTGGAGGGACGGGTCGACGCCGCGTGGGGGCGCTGGGTGCGGCCTTGGGCGCTGGCTTCCTGGTGCCTGCTGACCGGCGGCATCGCGCTCGGCTCCTGGTGGGCCTATTACGAGCTCGGCTGGGGCGGCTACTGGTTCTGGGACCCGGTGGAGAACGCCTCCCTCCTGCCGTGGCTCACCGGCACCGCACTGCTTCATTCGGCGATCGTCGTGGAGAAGCGCGAGGCGCTGAAGGTGTGGACCATCCTGCTCGCCATCGCCACGTTCTCGCTCAGCCTGTCGGGCACCTTCCTGGTCCGCTCCGGCATCCTGAACTCGGTGCATTCGTTCGCCAACGATCCGGCGCGCGGCGTGTTCATCCTTGGCTTGCTGGCGCTGGTGATCGGCAGCTCGCTGCTGCTGTTCGCGTTGCGCGCCCCGGTGCTGGCGCCGTCCAGCCTGTTCGCGCCGATCTCGCGCGAAGGCGCCCTGGTGCTGAACAATATTCTTCTGTGCTCGATCGCGGCGGTGGTGCTGACCGGCACGACCTACCCGCTGTTCGCCGACCTGGTGTTCGGCGCCAAGATCAGCGTCGGGCCGCCGTATTTCCAGTCCACCGTGCTGCCGCTCGCCGCACCCGTGTTCCTGGCGATGACCGTGGCGCCGCTGCTGCCCTGGAAGCGGGCGCAGCTCTTCCCGGCGTTGCGCCGATTGTGGTGGGTGGCGGTGGTCGCCGCCGTGGTGGGCGTGATCGCGGCACTCGGCCTCCGGCGCGGCCTGCCGGCGCTCGCCTTCGCCGCCGCCGCGTGGATGATCGTTGGTGCCTTCGCCGATCTGGTCGAGCGCGCGCGGCTGTTCCGGGTCCCCTTGCGCACCAGCCGGGCGCGGCTGGCCGACCAGAAGCTGGCGGTGTGGGGCGCGGCGCTCGCCCACGCAGGAATGGGAGTCACGGTGGCCGGGATCGCGGGGATGTCGCTTGCGGTCAGCACCATTGTCGCGGTCAAGCCCGGCACCAGCACCGCGCTCGCCGGCTACGACTGGACCTTGCTGTCGCTGCACGACGCAACCGGCCCGAACTACAACTCGCGCATCGCCGACATCGCGGTGACGCGCGACGGCCGGCCGGTGGTAATGCTGCACCCGTCGCGCCGCGCCTTTACCACCCAGCGCACCACCGTCACCGACGCGGCGATCCACACCAACGGCATCGCCGATCTGTACGCGGTGCTCGGCGAGGAGCGGAACGGCGAGGCGGTGCTGCGCCTGCATTATAACTTTCTCGCCCCTTGGATCTGGCTCGGCGGGCTGGTGATGGCGGCGGGCGGCGGTTTGTCGCTGGCCGACCGGCGGCTGCGGGTCGGCGCGCCGGCGCGGCGGGGTGTCGCGCCGGTCCGGGCCTGATCCATGACCCAGACGGCGCTCGGCCGCCGGCTGCTGCTGCTAGCCCCGCTCGGCGTCGCGGCGGTGGGCGGGGTGAGCTTCTGGGCGATGCTCAGCGGCATGCGGCGCGGCACGTTCGATCCGCGTGGCGTGCCGAGCACGTTGATCGGCAAGCCCTTGCCGCAGTTTTCCCTGCCCGGCCAGCCATCCGGCCCGGGCTTTTCCAGCGCCGATGTGCGCGCCGCCGACCATCCGGTGCTGATCAACTTTTTCGCCTCCTGGTGCGTGCCATGCGTGGTCGAGGCGCCGTTGCTCACCCGGCTGCAGGACCAGGGTGCCGCGATCTGGGGCATCGCCTACAAGGATAAGCCGCAGGCAACGGCGGACTTCCTCGCCCGCAACGGCAACCCGTATCGCCGTATCGCGCGCGACGAGCCGGGCCGGGTGGCGATCGACTTCGGTGTCTACGGCGTGCCGGAAAGCTACCTGGTCGATCGCGCCGGCATCATCCGCTGGCGCTGGGCCGGCCCGCTGATGCAAGACACCGTTACCGAGCAGCTCCAGCCGCTGCTGAAGAAATACGCGTGATGCTGGCGTGGACCCTGCGGGCGTTGGCCGCCCTGTTATTCCTCCTCCTCACCTCCCCAGCCCACGCCGTCAGCAGCCCGGCCGAGCTGATGGCGGACCCGAAGCAGGAGGCGCGCGCCGAGGCGATCGGCCACCAGCTGCGCTGCCTGGTCTGCCAGAACGAGAGCGTCGAGGAATCCGAGGCCGACCTCGCCCGCGACCTGCGACGCATCATCCGCACCCGGGTGCGCGCGGGCGACAGCAACGCGGCGATCATCGCCTGGATGACCGCCCGTTACGGCGACTTCGTCCGCCTGCGTCCGCCGTTCAACGCGTTGACCGCCGCCCTGTGGGGCGCGCCGCTGCTGGCGCTGGCGGCGGCTGCCGGCGCGGTGCTTCTGGCGCGTCGCCGTCGCGCCGCTTTTCCGGCGCCGCTCTCCGACGAGGAACGCCGCCGGCTCGCCGATCTGCTGCCGCCGTGATCTGGCTGGCGATCCTCGCTTTGGCGGTGCTGGCGATGGCCCCGCTCGGGTTCGGGCTGCTGCGTGCCGCCGGCTCGCGCGGTCGGCGAGAGGCGGCGCTGGCGCTGCATCGCGGCCAGCTCGCCGAGCTCGACCGCGATCTCGCCGAGGGGCGCATCGCGGCACCCGAGCACGCCACCGCCTTGCTGGAGCTGCAGCGCCGCATGCTCGCCGTCGCCGAGGATCGCGAGCCAGCGGCGGCGGCCAGCTCGCGCGCCCCGCTCGGCATGGTGCTGGTGCTGGTGCCGGTGGCCGCGCTCGCGCTCTATCTCGCCGGCGGGGTTCCCTGGCTGCCCTCGATGCCGCACAACCCCGAGCTCGCCGCCGCCCGACGGCAGATGCGCGACGAAGCGGCGCTGATCCCGATGCTGCGCGAGCGGCTCGCGACCCTCGACCCGCATTCCGAGCAGACCCGCCAGGGCTACCTGCTGCTCGGCGGCGCCGAGGCGAAGCAGGGCGACATGGCGGCGGCCGCGAAATCCTGGCGCACCGCGCTGGCCATCCGCTTCGACCCCACCCTGGCGGTCGAGACGGCGGAGGCGATCACCGAGAGCCAGGGCGGCGTCAACCTCGAGGCCGCCAACCTGTTCCGCCGCGCCCTCGCCGAGGCGCCGCCGGACGCACCGTGGCGCCCGATGGCGGAGAAGCGCCTCGCGCAGGTGCCGAGCAACAGCAACAAGGGGGCAACCGATGACCGATGAGACGAACGACCCGAAGCCGGCCGAGAACAATCCATCTCCGGCGTCGAGCAATGCCAGGAAGCTGCCGAAGGAGATCGGCGGTCCAAGAGGCCCCGAGCCCACGCGCTACGGTGATTGGGAACGCAACGGCCGCTGCACCGATTTCTGAGCGCCCCAGTTCCTGAGTTGTTTTGACCCCGTTGCGTGCCGGGAGTAGGCTTACCCATCAGTAGCAAGGGCAAGCATAGCATGGCGCACGAGATGGATCTCGTCATACGCGGCGGCACGGTGTTCGATGGCACCGGCAAATCGGGCTTCGAGGCGGATGTCGCGGTCAAGGACGGCAGCATCGTCGAGGTGGGAAAGGTCGCTTCGAGCGGCGCCGAGGAGATCGACGCGCGCGGGCAGATCGTCACCCCCGGTTTCGTCGACCTGCACACCCACTATGACGGCCAGGCGGTGTGGGACAGTCATCTCGCGCCCTCATCGTGGCACGGCGTGACCACCGCGATCATGGGCAATTGCGGCGTCGGTTTCGCGCCCTGCAAGCCGGGCGATCGCGAGCGGCTGATCGAGCTGATGGAGGGTGTCGAGGACATCCCCGCCCCGGCCATGCACGAGGGTCTGGACTGGAAGTGGGAGAGCTTCGGCGACTACCTCACCGCGCTCGAGCGCCGGCCGCGCGACATCGACGTCGGCGCCCTGCTGCCGCACTCCGCGGTGCGTGTGTTCGTCATGGGCGAGCGCGCCACGTGTCTGGAGAACGCCAACCAGGCCGACATCGCGCAGATGAGCCAGATCGCCAACGAGGCGATGAAGGCCGGTGCGTTCGGCTTCTCCACGTCGCGCACAATCAGCCACAAGACCTTGTCCGGCGAATACATCCCGACCCTGCGCGCGCAAGAGGAAGAGCTCACCGGCATCGGCATGGGTATCCGCGCCGCCGGCACCGGCATGCTGGAGCTGGTCTCCGACTGGAATCAGCCGGACGCCGCGACCGAGTTCGCCATGGTACGCCGCGTCGTGGAAAAGACCGGCCTGCCGCTGGTCTTCACGCTCAATCAGCGGCACGATCGTACCGAGGTCTGGCGTGAGCTGCTGACCCTGTCCGACAAGGCGGCCGATGATGGGCTTACCATGCGCCCGGTGTTCCCGCCGCGTCCGGTCGGCATCCTGCTCGGGCTGCAAGGCACGCAGAACCCGTTCTCCGGCTGCCCGAGCTACAAGAAGATCGCCCATATGCCGGTGCCCGAGCGGGTCGCCGCGATGCGCGATCCGGAGCTGCGGCAGCAGATTCTCTCCGAGGACCCGGTGAAGGAGAGCACGTTCCCGCTGATCCATCGCATCGGCTACGACTGGATGTTCCCGTTTGAGGAGCCGCTGAACTACGAGCCGGCGCGCGAGAACTGCATCACCCAGATCGCCGCGCGCGAGGGTCGCACCGGGCCGGAAGTCGCCTACGATTTGCTGATCGCCGATGAGGGCAAGAACTTCATCCTCGCCTGCATCGTCAATTACGCGCACTACAATCTCGAGCCGGTGCGCGAATTCCTCGCCCACAAGAACACCCTGATGGGCTTGGGCGACGGCGGGGCGCATGTCGGCTTTATCTCCGACGCCAACTTCCAGACCTTCATGCTGACCCATTGGGGACGCGATCGGGCGGAGGGCAAGCTCGGTCTCGCCGAACTCGTGCGGCGGCAGACCTCCGACACGGCGCATGCCGGCGGCATGTTCGACCGTGGCGTGCTCGCGGCCGGCAAGCTCGCCGACATCAACGTTATCGACTTCGACAATCTGAAGTTGCAGCGGCCGTACATCGTGTTCGACCTGCCGGCCGGCGGGCGGCGACTGCTGCAAAAGGCGACGGGCTACACCGCGACGATCAAGTCCGGCACGGTCACCTTCCGGGGCGGTGAGGCGACCGGCGCGTTGCCGGGCAGGCTACTGCGCGGCGGTCCCGCAATCGCGGCCTGAGACTGGTGAAAGCGAGGGGGCACGCCGCTCCCTCGCTTCTCAAGGCGCGTTCGTGCCGGTTCGCGGCTTCAGCGCCGCGCGGCATTGCTGCGACAAGTTTACCCAGTATTGCCGCAAGCAGGCGGTCCGCACCGCGTCCACCGTCGAGCCGCTGCAATGAGTCTCGTAATCCAGCCGGCATGCACGGCGCATCGTGGCATTGTTCGGTGTGGCAGCTTCGTCCTGCGCCAGCCCGCCCGCCACGGGCATGACGATCAGCACCGACGCTAGTAGAACACTGCGAGTCATTTCCCCTCCGCGCGAGCCGGTTTCGTGACCAACAGTGACACCACCATGCCGCAAGCTTACGACGCGGAGTTCTTCGCCGCCCAGCGCGAAGGATCGCTGCGCTCAGCGCGGTTGATCGTGCCGCAATTGCTGCAACTGTTCCCGGCGACCTCCGTGGTCGATGTCGGCTGTGGCATCGGCACGTGGCTGCGTGCCTGCGTCGAAACCGGCGTGGCCGAGGCGCATGGTTACGATGGCGACTATGTCGACCGCCCGATGCTCGAGATCGCCCCCGAGGCGTTCACCGCCGTCGACCTGCGCGACGATTTCCCGCTGCGTCGGCGCCACTACGATCTCGCGTTGTCGCTCGAAGTCGCCGAGCATCTGCCACCCGAGGCAGCACGCGGTTTCGTCCGCCGACTGACCGAGGCCGCGCCAATTGTCGCCTTCTCCGCCGCCATCCCCGGCCAGGGCGGCACCGAGCACCTCAACGAGTGCTGGCAGGACGAGTGGCGCGCCGTGTTCGCCGCGTTCGACTACCGCCCGGTGGACTGCATCCGCCCGGCGATCTGGGGCAACGCGATGATCGAGTACTGGTATCAGCAGAACCTCGTCGTCTATTGCAGCCGCGCGACCCTGGCGGCGCGTCCGGACCTGCTGCCGGTGGCCGACGCGATCAGCCTAAACCTGGTGCATCCCATCCTGTATGGCTTCTCCCGACGCGCCACCGCTGCCACTGCCGTCGTCGAGCCGATCGCCACACCCGAACCCCCGCCCGAGCCCGAGTCCCCGCCCGAGCCGGCCTTCTTGCCGACCTTGCGGAGGCTGCCCGGGTTGTTCGCCAGGGCGGTCGGCCGGCGGCTCGGCGGTTGAAACTCGCGCTGGTGCGTCATCCCGCCACCGCCGCGCCGCCCGACACTTGTTACGGCCGGCTCGACGTGACGCTGCATGCGCACTCCGGCGCGGCGTTGCGCGCGATCGTCGATGTCTTGTCGAAAGTGCCGGCACGACACGTCTGGAGCAGCCCGGCGCGACGCTGCCGTGACACCGCCGAGGCGATCACCACTTCACTGCGTTTGCAACTATGCGTCGATGCGCGCCTGCGCGAGCTGGATTTCGGCGCCTGGGAGGGCCGCGCGTGGAATACGCTGCCGCGCGCCGAACTTGATCGCTGGGCGGCGTCCCCGGCCAGTTTCGCGCCACCCGGCGGCGAAAGCGGCGCCAGCCTGCTCAGCCGAGTCGCTTCGTTCCACACCGAGCTGCAACGCGCGCAACAGGACTGCATCGTCGTCGCGCATGGCGGCTCCCTGAAACTGCTCGCGGCTCTGCTGCGCGGCGAACCGCCCGACCTGCTCGCGCCCGCGCCAACACTCGGCTCGGTCACCATGGTCTCGCGCGTCGCCGGCGCTCCCGCCTCGTGACATCGCCACGACCCCTGGCTACGATGCCCCGCGGTCCAGTCTGCCGCTCAGCCGACCGGGAGAAAGGCGCATGTGCGGACGCGCTCTCGCCATCCTTTGCCTCCTCGCGCTTGCCGGCACCGTCACGGCGGTGGCGGCGGATCGCATGCGTTTCTGGAATCTGACAGGAACAACGATCGCCAAGCTCTACCTAGCGCCCGCCGGCACCGAGCAATGGGGCCCCAACCAGTGTGCCAATGATCCGGACGGGACCATCAGCTCGGATGAGCGACTGAGGCTCGACGGCGTGGCGGCTGGCCGTTACGACGTCAGGCTCGTCGATGCGGATGGACGAACCTGCATCGTGAAGGGCGTCACCTTGCGGGCCGGACAAGCTTACGCCTTCTCGCTATCGGATGCCGACCTCTCGGATTGCGCGAAGTAGTCCGGCAGCGGACGGTGGCGGGACGGAACGCACCTGCTGGGAGGTCACCAATGTGGTTGCGGCTGGACGGTCCGACGATACTGCGGCACGGCCTCCCGGCCCTGCTGCTCTGGTTCACCCTGGCGACCGGGGCGAGCGCCAAGGGCACCGGCTATGTGTTCGTCAGCAACGAGAAGACCGACAACGTCGCGGTGATCGATCCCAAGCAGGACTACCGGGTTGTCAAATGGATCGAAACATCCCGCCGCCCCAGGGCCATGAAGTTTCGCAACGACCGCAAGCAGCTTCTGGTCGCTTGCGGCGACGACGACGTGATCGACGTGATCGACGTGGCAACACTGAAGGTCACCGATCACATCCCGACCGGCCGGAGTCCCGAAATGTTTGAGCTTAGCAAGGATGGGAAATCTCTTTACATTTCCAACGAGGAAAGTTCTGCGGTGCAGGAGATTCTCATCGCGGACAAGATCATCGAGCGCGAGATCCCGACCGGTGCCGAACCCGAGGGCGTCGCGCTGACCGATGATGGAAAGACCCTGTACGTGACCTCCGAAGTGACCGACATGGTGCACGTCGTCGACCTCGGTGCCGGAGCCGTGACCGACAACATCATCGTCGGCACACGGCCAAGGCGTTTCCTGCTGTTGCCGAACGGCAAGGAACTCTGGGTGTCGAACGAACTGTCCGGTCAGGTCTCGATCATCGACCGCGTCACCAACCAGGTCTCGGCGAACATCGATTTCATCCCGCCAGGATTCCGCCAGGTCGACGTGACACCCGTCGGCATGACCATGACCAAGGACGGCAAGACGGCGATAATCGCGCTGGGCCGCGCCAATCACGTCGCCTTCGTCGACACCGCCACGAGGAAGATCAAGGACTACGTGCTGGTCGGCAGCCGCGCCTGGGGGGTTGCCCTGAGCCCCGATGAAAAGACGCTCTACGTCGCCAACGGGCTGAGCGACGATGTTTCGGTCGTGGACATGTCCACCCGCAAGGCGACTCGAGCCGTGCCGGTCGGCCGGGTCCCGCACACGGTCATCGCCGATGATTGAGCGGGCCCGCACCCTCATCGCGGCGGCGGCACTCGCGATCGGGATCGGCGCCGTCGCGCCGGCGAATGCCGCGCAGCCTGGACCGGCCTCGGTCAAGCCGATGAAGCTCGGCTATGTCGAGCTCGCCGATGACCCGCGTTACGCCGACCAGGGCGCTCATTCGGGGATCGTTTTCACCGAGCTCGGCCGGCCCTACGAGGGCAGCCAGGTCGCCTTGCAGGAAGCACGCGCGATCGGACGCGTCATCCACGTCGACTTCACCATGACAAAAGCGACCGCGAAGTCGGTCGACGAACTTGCACGGCTTGTCTCGGGCTGGATCGAAACAAACGACGTACACTTCATCCTTGCCGATCTCCCGGCGGCCGCGCTGCTGGACCTGGGGCGTCGGCTTGCGGGCCACAAAGTGCTGCTGTTCAACGTGTCGGCTCCGGACGATTCGCTGCGTGGCGCCGACTGCCTAGCGAACGTCCTCCACACCTATCCCAGCAGGTCAATGCTGTCCGACGCCCTCGTGCAGTTCCTCGCCGCCAAGCGCTGGTCACGCATCCTCGTCCTGCAGGGACCGGCCGCCGAGGATGCCGCGATGGTCGCCGCACTCCAGCGCTCGACGCAGAAGTTCGGCGCCAAGATCGTCGAGACCCGGCAATTCCTGCTCTCCAACGACCCGCGCAACCGAGCGCAAAGCAACGTTGCGCTGATGACCGAGGGTTCGAGTTACGATGTGGTCTATGTCGCCGACAGCAGCGGCGAGATCGGCCGCTATGTGCCATATCAGACCAGCCTTCCCCGGCCCGTTGTCGGCAGCGCAGGGCTGATGCCGACGGCCTGGAGCTGGAGCTGGGATCGAGACGCCGGGGTGCAGTTGCAGCATCGCTTCGAGAAGGTTGCGTCACCGCGTCGCATGAATGGTGGCGATTGGGCGGCGTGGGAGGCGGTGAAGGCAGTCACCCAGGCGACGTTGCGATCGCAATCCACCGAGTTCGATCCGGTAAGATCTTTTCTGTTGAGCGACAAGCTCAACCTCGACACGGTGAAGGGCAATCCCGGCAGCTTTCGCGCGTGGGACCATCAGCTCCGCGCGCCCGTGCTGCTCAGCACCGCCGACGCGGTGATAGAACGGGCTCCCCTGCCCCAGTTCCTGCATCGGACCAACGTGCTGGACACGCTCGGTATCGACGCACCGGAGACGGCGTGCCGGTTCTGACCTCGACGGAGACGGACGGAGGGTAGCGATGAAGGTGGCGCGGCACTTGGCCGGATGGCTGGTCCTGTTCACCCTCTGCCCGACCCTGATGGCGTCGCTGCACGCGCAGGACCGGCCCAAGCGCCTCAGCATCTGGGACATCCATCTCGGCGACGAAGCGTCGGCGATTCCGAACGAATACGTGAGCTATGCCTGTGGCACCAACGGCGGACCGCCTTCAGTGCCGCTCGCCAACTTCACCGAGTTCCGGCGATGCAAGCCGGACGCTGACGGGCTGCACGAGGTGTATTTTGAATACGACGATGAGCTCGAGTATCAGGCGCGCGCGCTCAACCACACTGCGGAGATCAGGATGTACGCCGGCACAACGGCGTTCGAGTTCCCGATCATCGCTTCGGTGCTGTTCGACGACGCCGGTCGGGTCAGAGGCGAGCGCATGGTGACAGACCCGCGCCAGCATGTGTCGCGCGACCGTGTCGAGTTCTGGGAACTGGCCAACTTCGTGCGTCACCGGTTCGGCGACGATGGCTGGACCTGCGAGGATCTGCCCGCGGAGGAAGGCGAGACCCCGGCCGGGTCACGATTCCTCAAGAATCGCTGCGAAAAAATCGTCTCGGGTGCGCGCCTCATCCTCGAACAGCGCTTCTTTCAGAAGAAGGGCCAGCAATTCGTCGATCCGTACACTGGCCGGGCGCAGCCGAATGCGTTCGAAAGCGAGACCCGGTTCGAGATGAACGACGCCACCGTGCCGGCACACAAGATCGGCGAGAACTGACGCGTTGGTCTACTGACCGACCGTGCCGTCCACGAGCAGGGCTCCCTTGGTTTTCATGCCGGCGGTGTCGGCCCTGTCGAGGTCCGCGCGTTCCAGGCGCGAGCCGCGGAAGTCGCCCTCGGTCAGGTTCGCGCCGGTGAGATCGGCTCGGTAGAAATCGGCCCGGATGGCGGAAATCCCCGCCAGCTTGGCATTGCGCAGGCGCGCGCCGACGAAGCCGGCGCCGTCGGCCAACGCGGCGGTCAGATCGCAGCGGCTCAGGTTTGCGCCGTTCAGGTTCGCTTGCTTCAGCTTCGCCTGCGACAGATCGCAATCAGCCATTTCCGCGTTGGTGACGGTCGCGAGCGAAACATCCGCGCCGCGCAGCTTCGCTCGTGTCAAGCGAACATGCGCCATGTGCGCCCCCGTCATCGTCGCACCGTCAAGTCGAGCGGCACTCAGGTCCGTCGCATAGAGCAGCGCGCCGGCGAGATCGGCGCCGATCAGCGATGCGCGTTTCATGTCGGCCTTGTTGAGATTGGCATCCCGCAGCTTGGCCCGATCGAGTTTGACGCCGGTCAGCCGCGCGGCGTGCAGCACGGCCCCGGTGAGATCGGCCCCGGTGAGATCGGCGTCGCTCAGGTCACGACGTTTCAGCCGGGCACCGCGCAGGTCGCAGCCCGGACAATCCTTGCGCGTGCCCGCGAGGAACGCCTGTCGGTCGGGCACGTTCCCCGGCTCCGGCGGCCGCTGCTCCGCCACCGCCCCGGCGCACAGGCCCACGCTCAACACGACGAGCGTCGCGCAGTTACGCCACACACGGCGGGCGGCGAGTGCTTTCGTAAAAATGATGTGCAACTGCCTCACTTGGCCCCCGAGCTGCTTGCGCGCCAAGCCGTGCCACTCCTAAGCTCCTGACAAAGAGCCCGAATGACGACCGGAGGCTGTGGTCTCTCGCCCGTCCGGACAGCCTTGCGCGGGGGGTGGGAAATGATCAGGGCGCTCCTGTTGCTGGCGCTGCAATCCGCGCCACCGAGGTCGAGGCACGCGATCGACTCCACCACCATCGAGATCAATGATCAACGCATCATGCTGCTGGACGGCGGCGATGCACGACCAGGAGGGAGAAGACCGTGACCCGTAACGACTCCGCTTTTGGCTCGAGATCGGCAATGGTTGCGCGGACCGCGGCCACCGCCCTGGCGATCGCTGCTTGCGTCGGCCCGACCCGGCCCGCTCGCGCCGACGATGTCGCCACCGGGCACAGGATTTGGGCCGACAACAAGGCCGGATGCCAGGAGTGTCACGGCTGGGCGGGAAACGGGGTCCGCGGCTTCCACTCCGAAGGCCTGGCGCCGTCGCTTCGCGAGACGCAGCTCGACCGCGATCAGATTCGCATGACCATACAGTGTGGTCGGCCGGCGACGCCGATGCCGCATTTCGATCGCTTCGCTTACACCGACAAGCGCTGCTACGACATGACCGCGGAGGATCTCGGCAGCTCGGTTCCGAACCGTGCGACGACCACGCTGCAACCCTACCAGATTGATGCCTTGGCGGATTATGTCGCGACCAGGATCAAGGGCGCCGGCCCGGTGACCCGAGCCCAGTGCCGCGACTATTTCGGCCCCGCCGCCGGATCGCGCTGCGACGCGTATCCCGAGCGGTAAGGATTCGCGGCCGGGCCGAGGATGAAGTCGTCACGCTCCAAGGCGCGGAGCGTGACGAACGCAGCGGCGAGGTTCAGAGGCCGAACACGTACAGCATGGACGTGTTCTGCATGTCCTTCAAAGACGGTGTCTTGTTCAGGACGTCCCGCGTCTGCACGTTGCCGCCGATCAGCACGGCGACGTATTGCTTGCCGTCCACCGCGTAGGTCATCGGGGGAGCCGAACTGAACGAGCCGGTGTTGAAGCTCCACAGCGGCTTCAGCGTCTTGTCATCCAGCGCGTAGACTGTCCCATCGGTGGTCGTCGTGAACACGAGGCCGCCGGCGGTCGCCGTGACGCCGGAGGTGATGGCATGGTCCATCGGCTGCTGAGCCGCCTTGTTGCCCGTCACGGGGTCCATGGCGGTCACGGTGCCCTTCAGTTGCTCGGCGTTGGCGTAGGCACCGCCCAGCCAGGCAAAGCCGCTCGCGTCGTTCGACGGATCGACCGTGATCGTGGAGCAGCCCTCGATCCCACCGCCGTAGGAGAGATGGGTGCGCGGACTATACGAGGTCGGGAAGTAGTTCACGCCGCCGAGGATGTTCGGGCAATTCTCGATCTTGCCTTGCTCGCGCCGCGACGCATTGCCGAGCTTGTAGGTCTGGAGGTCCTTGTTCGGATCATATTCGACCGGCTTGCCCGTCTTCGGGTCGATCCCGTCCGTCCAGTTGTTCTTCAGGACATATTGCTGGCCGGAGATGAACTGGCCGTTGGTGCGATCGAGCGTGTAGAAGAAGCCGTTGCGACCGAAATGACCGATGATCTTGCGATCTTCGCCTTCGACCTTGGTGTCGATGAGCTGATTGATGCCCACCTCATCGAAATCCATGAAGTCGCCCGGCGTATACTGGAAGTACCACTTCATCTTCCCGGTGGCGACGTCGAAGGCGACCGTGGAGTTGGTGTAGAGATTGTCGCCCGGGCGGTATTCCGGATCGAACATCGGAACCGGCTGGCCGGTGCCCCAGATCGTCAGCTTCGTCGCCGGGTCGTAGGAGCCGGTCACCCAGTACGAGCCGCCGCCGTGCTGCCAGGCGTTGTTGTTGCCCTTCCAGGTCTCGCTGCCCGGCTCGCCGGGCGCGGGAACGGTGTAGGTCCGCCATAGCCGCTCTCCGGTATCGGCGTTGAAGGCGTCGATATGGGCGCGCGCGCCGCGATCGCCGCCACTGCCGCCGACGATCAGCTTGTCGTCGATGACGAGGGGCGCCGAAGTGAGCGTGCAGTTGCTCGTCTTGAGGTCGTCGAACTGCACCGTCTTGACCAGTTCGCCGGTGTCGGCCTTGGTCCAGTTGACCTTGCAGTCGGCGGTCACCGAGATGACGAAGTTCTTGTACAGCGTGACCCCGCGATTCGAGGCGACGAACACGTCGGCCTTGTTGGTCCCCGGATCCATCACCCAGGTGATCCGTGCCTTCGCAGGATCCCGCACATCGATCTTGTAGACCGTGCTGAAGCCGTCCACGACGTACATGAAGCCGCCGTCGACGAGCGGCGTGCTCTGATGACCGCCCATCGGAGCGAGACCGACGCCCTGGGTGCCGCCGAGCGCCACGGTGAAGGCGACGTGCAGGTTCTTCACGTTGTCCTTGTTGATCTGGTCGAGCTCGGAATAGCGATGCGAGGCATAGTCCTTGTTGACCATCAACCAGTTCTGCGGCTCCTTGTCGGCGTTGAGCAGACGCGTCGCCGTGACGTCGGCCGCCAACGCCGACAGCGATGTCGACGCGAGCAACGTGGATGCCAGAATCACTGCTCGCCGAACCGAACGGACTTCCATTATTTCCTCCTCTCTCTTTTTTAGTGCCATTCAGAGAGTGCCGGACGTGCGGGCCGCGCGCGGCAGCCTTGCTGATGGCAGCCAACGTTAACACCCCGGCTCGCCGCGGAGATAGAGAAGAAGTTGTCAGTTCGAGTCGGTTTGCCGCCATCGGTGGTGGCCGCGTCACAGTGGACCCTTGTCCGGGAGGATCACCGGGGGAAGGTTCTCGAAGCTGATCCCACTGCCGTCCTCCTTGAACGGAACCGTGTCCTTGGCCGGACTTTGCTGGCCCTTGTCGTTCTGCGCCCGACCGAGCTTCACGTCGCGGCGCACCTCCGCGCGGGGCGCTTCGTCGTCGGTGACCCGGCCCATCATGTCCAGCCCGTGATCCCGCTTCTCCTGCGCGCCGGTGATCTTGCGGGCCAGCGCGTCCGAGTAGCGGAGCTGGTAGCTGCGCGGCGTCTCGGCGGGAACATTGTTCGCATCGAGCGCATCGGCCCAGAGATAGATATGCCCCGGGCTGTTGGTTCGCCGGTCGGGCTCGATGATGCGGCTCGATACGAGATTGAATCGGGTTGGCAACCTCTGCGTCGTGGGCCAGCCCAGCAACCCGTTGATCGCGACATAGGTCACGCCGAAGAAGCCGGTGGTGATGATGATCGCTGCGGCCTTGACCCACCACCGCCAAAGCGATGTCAGGTTGAGGCTGAGCAGCAACATGGTGACCAGGACGTAGGCCGCCATCAGCCCGGCAACGGACAAACTCACTGCATGGCTCTCCTGCCCGGCACGGGCCGCCTATTTCGGCGCGTTCCCCGACATCGGCCGGCGAACCGCCCTGACCAGCGACGTGGGCGGTCCGGTGTTGACGTCACCCACCTTGCCGTCCGCGTCGAGCGTGAAGCGGACAAAGGTCTCCTCCTGCCCTTTGTGGTCGAACGCGTGCGTGCCGTAGAACACCACGCTGGCGACGGGATTGAGCTTCTCGATCTTGATTGAGACCGGCACCTTCTCGGCGGACGTGGCGAGGAATTCCTGGGCGTTGACGACATATTCGCCGGGCACGATGCCGCGTATGGTGACGATCTCCTGGTTGAGCGGGTTCTGGATTGTTCGCCCATTGACGGTGATCCGCTCGCGCGTGCCGCCGCGATTGTCATGGTCGAGGTGCATCAGCCCGCCCTCGCGTGAATGATACCAGACGATATTGCCGGCCGGATCTTGCACGTAGATGTCCATGTCGTTCAGATTGTTGTCCGGCCAGTTCATGGTGATCAGCAATTCGGCCTTCAGGTCCACCGCGCCGGTCTTCGCCGTCGGGTTGATCAGCGCGAAGGCGATGAACACCATGAACGCCAGGCCGAGCACCACATTGAACAGGATGTCGGTGAACGGGACGAAGGTTCCGTCGTCGCTGCCGCCCAGAGGATCGAGTTCACCCACCAGCGTTGCGCTCCAAAGCGGAGATGACATGGACCTCGGTCACCTCGGTGATCGTGTCGACGAGATCGACCACTCCCGTGTCGAGAAAGAAATACTGGAGCTTGAGAAGGAGCGCCGTAGCGATGCCGGTCACGGTGATGTTGAGCGCGATCGCCATGCCGCCGCTCATGCCCGACAGCGCCTTGCGCATCGTCTCCGGATCGAACGCGGTCAGGCCGGCGAGCGGGATCAGCATCAGGATGAAGCCGACCGCGGTGCCGAGCAGGGCCAGGCGCAGCAGCGCTTCGGAGACGAACACACCGAGCCGTTCTCGACTGCGAAGCCGATCCGCCAGGACCCGCAGCAGCAGGGTCTGATCGACCCGGCGCCCGCCTTGCGCACGCGCTTTCGCGACGAGGTTGGCGACGTGTCGTGCGATCATGCTGTCCTTCGGCGCCTGGTCTGCCTCGCCGAGCGTGACGGAGGCGCGTGCCAGGTCGCGCAGGAGCGCCTCGCGGAACACCCGCGTTGCCACCAGTTCGCGCGAGACGAACCAGGTCTGCGCCAGGCAGTGCAGACTGGTCAGCGCAAACAGGCCGAGAATCAGCGACGAGATCCGCGTCCGGTCGGTGGCGAACATCGCCTGGATCACGCCTAGCTGCCAGATCACCGCCAGACCGAAGCCGGTCAGGCTCATGAGGATGAGCCAGCGCAGCATCGGCAGGAAGTCGCGCGATTCGGCTGATGTGCCGAGCAGGAACGATGAGCGCGGCACGACCGAAGATGTCTGCACGGGTTTGTCCCTTTGCTGGATCGGCTGACCCCAATCCCTGCCGGCTCGCCGACGGCGAACTTGCCATCGAGCGTCGTCGCCATTGTATCGACAGCGGACGGTTGATGAAATTGCCGCTCGCGAGGGCGTCGCTCCGGTTCGCTGGCGCCGAACGCCGCATGCTACAACACCGCGCATGGACGATCAGGATGCCTCGGTACCGCCCGGCTCCGCCCCGCCTGCCGGCGCGACCACGCCACCAGCCGTGCCGCCGACCCCGGCGCCCGCCCTCGAGACGCTCAGCCTCCAGGCCGCCGCCTTTGCCGCGCAATCGCACGGGGCTGGCACGCGGCGCGCCTACCGCTCCGCCTGGGTGGCGTTCACCGCCTGGTGCGCCATCCAGGGCCGCGAGCCGCTATGCGGCGATCCGTCCCTGGTGGCGCTCTATCTCACCGCCCGTGCCGAGGCCGGGCTTGCCGTCGCCAGCCTGCAAGTTGCCCGCGCCGCGATTCGCGCCGCGCACCGGCTGGCCGGCGTCCCGCTCGATCTCGCCGACCCGCGGCTTGCGATGGTCATGGAGGGCATCAGCCGCAGCCAGGCAGCCCGGCCGCGCCGGCAGGCCGCCGCCGCCGGCCCCGACCTGCTCCGCCGTCTGTTGAACGCGTTCCCGGCGCCGAACACGCCCAAGGCCACCGCCGCCGCCCTTGCCGCGCGGCACCGCGCCATGCTGCTGCTCGGCTTCGGCGCGGCGCTGCGCCGTTCGGAGATCGTCGCGCTGACCATCGACGACATCGCCGTGGTCGAGGGCCGCGGCCTCGCCGTGCGGGTTCGCCGCAGCAAGACCGACCAGCATGGCAATGGCCGCACCATCGCCATCTGGGCCAATCATCGCGACCCGGATTTCTGTCCGCTTACCGCCTTCGAACGATGGATGCGCTTCCGCCGCGTTGCGGTCGGCGGTGGTGACAGCGACACGGCTTCGGGCGCAGCGTTGCCGCTGTTCTGCGGCATTACCAGCGCCGGAAGGCTGAAGGCCACGCCGATGGCGGATAGGATCGTCGCCCGGCTGATCAAGCAGGCTTGCGCACTCGCCGGCATCGATCCGCGGCCGTTCTCCGGCCACTCGCTGCGTCGCGGTCTGCTGACCACCGCCGGCGACCTGCAACTCCCGATCGCCGACCTGATGCGCCAGTCCCGGCACACATCCGTCGCCACCGCGCTGAGCTACATCGAAGCCGGCGATGCGTGGCGCAACAACATCACCGAGCCAGTGTTCCGAGGCGCAAACCTCCAGACCAGCTAGCTCGCGGCCGCGACCTTGTCCTGGGTCTTCGTGTCGAAATCACCGGCATCATGTCGCTCATGCAGCTGGCTGGAAGCCTCGCCCGTGATGCGGTTGACGATGCGACCGCGTCTGACAGCCGGCCGCTTGGCGATCGTTTCAGCCCAGCGCTGGACATTCTTGTAGTCCTGCACTTGCAGAAACTCGCCTGACTCATAAAGGATCCCCTTGGCCAGTCCGCCATACCAGGGCCAGACGGCAATATCGGCGACCGTGTAGTCGCTTCCCGCCAGGTATTCGCTGTCCGCGAGGCGGCGGTCGAGCACGTCGAGCTGACGCTTCACCTCCATGGCGAACCGATCGATCGCATATTCGATCTTGGTCGGCGCATAGGCATAGAAGTGGCCGAACCCGCCGCCGAGATAAGGCGCGCTTCCCATCTGCCAGAATAGCCACGAGAGGCATTCCGCGCGGGCACCGATCTGCGTCGGCAGGAACGCGCCGAACTTCTCGGCGAGATACATCAGGATGGCGCCGGATTCGAAGACCCGGATCGGCGCTGAGCCGCTGCGATCCATCAGCGCGGGTATCTTGGAATTCGGGTTCACCGCCACGAAGCCACTGCCGAACTGATCGCCATCGCCGATGCGGATCAGCCAGGCGTCGTATTCCGCCCCGCTATGGCCGAGGGCCAGTAGCTCCTCGAGCATCACGGTGACCTTCACGCCGTTCGGCGTCGCGAGCGAGTAGAGCTGGAGCGGATGGCGGCCGACCGGCAGCTCCTTGTCATGCGTGGCCCCCGCGATCGGCCGATTGATGTTCGCGAACCGGCCGCCGTTCTCCTTGTTCCATTCCCAGACCTTGGGCGGCGTGTAATCTTGCGGACTTGTCATTTCGATACTCCAAGCGTTTGGCGGGATATGCGATCGGGCCGCATGATCGCCACCGTCGGCAAACCATACACCCGCGGCATCCGGCGCCCAAATGCAGCGCAGTTGCCTATCCCGCCGCCGTCCGTTCGACCGGTTGGGTCCGCGGATCGACAGATCTCTCTCGATATCGCCTGGGATGCACGCAGTCGCTTTGCGAAATGGCCGCGCGATCAGATCTTGTCGGGAAAGCCGGTGACAGTACCGCCGATCACGGCGCTCCGCGTTGTCGCGCCTCGCCGACCGTCACGTCCAGATCCACCGGATCGTGCAAGGTGTTTGCAACCGGTGACCACAGCTTGGCATGCGCCACCAGAGCGCGCAGAGCTTCGGGCGAAGCATCCGCGTCGATCTGCACGACCACGCGGATTGCCTCAAATCCCGATGGACTCACGTCCTGCCCGACCGGACCCCACGCGGAATTGAGGCGGACATCGACCTCGACCTCGATCTCGAGGCTTTTCACCGTGATGCCGCCCGCGACCGCGTTGGCGTGGATACGGGCGACCAGGCAGGAGCCGAGGGCCGCCAGCAACGTCTCCGAGGGTGTCGTGACCGCTGTGTCGGTCGGCAGCAGCCCAAATCGCTCCTCCATCGCCAACGGCGGCAAATCGCGCACATAGTTCAGTTGCTGAAAGCCGATCGAGGCGACCGTGCGACAACGCAAGGTCTGCGGTTTCGCGCCGGCGGAGAATGTCACGACGAGCTTCCAAGCGCGGACGCCTCGCCCACCGCTCGCGGCCTCGGGACTGACAATGAGCTATCCATGACCGGAGATTGCGCGCCTCAAACGGATTTGGTTAGAAGCGTTCCTGGGACGGGGTCACGCATTATCGCACGGCGGCGCCATGTTGGATTGGGACGACCTTCGCTTCTTCCTCGCCATCAGCCGACACCGCAGTCTGGCCGCGGCCGCAAAAGATTTGCACGTCACACAATCCACCGTCGGACGCCGCCTCGCCTCGATGCAGGCCAGCCTGGGCGTGCGCCTGCTACAGCGCACCGCCGAGGGGTATGTGCTGACGCTTGCTGGGGAGAGCATCCTCGCCCACGTCGAGCGCGTCGAGGCCGAGGCGTTGTCGGTCGAGCATGCGGTGGCTGGGCGAGACACACGCCTGGCGGGTCTGGTGCGGGTGACCAGCTCGCAGCTCGTCATGAGCAACCTGCTCGCGCCCTGCTTTGCCGCCCTGCACGCGCGGCACAGCGACATTCTTATCGAGTCGCATCCCATCCTGCCTGGTGAGCCGCTCGCGACGAAGGATGCGGAAATCTCCGTGCGTCTCCGACGCTTCGACCATCACGAGGTGGTCCTGCGTAGCATCGGCGCGCTCGCGTTCGGTCTCTATGCGTGCGTTGCCTATCTGGCGCGCCACGGCGAGCCGGATGCGGCAAGTGGTTGTCCGGGGCACCACCTCATCGCGCTGCTCGACGAGAGTGAACTTTCCGCACAAGCTGTGTGGCTTCACGAGCATGCCGGGCGTGCACGTGTCGTTCTGAAGGCGGACAGCTACGAGACGCAGCTTTCGGCAGCGTCGTGCGGCGGTGGCATCGCCCTGTTGCCGCGGTTCCGCGCCGATGCGGAGCCGGCGTTGCGCCGCCTTGCCACGCCGGTGCGGGTGCCGGACGCGGAGATCTGGCTGGGCGTGCACCGGGAGAACCGCAGCGTACCTCGGATACGCACGGTGCTGGATTACATTTCGGGGACGGTCCGCAGCCGCGCCGCCATGCTGAACCCCGGCGAACCCGTCGCGGCAGACTGAGTATCCTTCCGCCGCCGCGGAGAGCGGCGGCTGCCGCCGAGGCAACGAAACGCCTAGTTCTGATCACCGCAAAAGTTGCACGCATTCTTGCGCTGTCCGCAGGCAAAATCGCGCCTCGCAATCGCAGGGTCTGTCTGCGCACTATCCAACGTGGCCGCGACGAGCCTCCTGTGCGCGCCCGAATACGGTGGCGATGCGATCGTCGATAGGAGGGTTCTTGAGCACCACAACGCGGCCGGACGACGGCGAAAAACGCTCGGTCGAGAATGCTCACGAAGCTAAGACGGAAACGCTCAGCCTTGCCTTGCACGCTGAGGAGATAGCGGTTGGTCGCCGCACCGTGTCCGAAGGGGCGGTGCGGGTCGCGGCGGTGACGCGTGAGCGCGAACACCTGATCGACGAGCCGCTCACCCACGAGCGTGTCGAGGTCGAACGCGTGGCGATCGGTCGCGCAATCGACGCCGTGCCGCCAGTTCGCGAAGAAGGCGACATGACGATCATCCCGGTCGTAGAGGAGGTCATCGTCGTCGAGCGCCGTCTAGTACTGAAAGAGGAGATCCATGTACGGCGCGTTCGCGTCACCGAACACTATCGCGAAATCGTGACAGTGCGCGAGCAGGATGCGGTGATCACCCGCATCCCCACGCAGACCGAGCGGCCGCAAGGCCAGGATCTCGGTGAAGACCAGCAAGTTCCACCAACGGATTCCACCCACCCCGCTCAGGAGCAGCAACGATGAACGAAGAAACCCTTGTCGCCGTATACGACACCGCCGCCCACGCCGATGACGCCGTGCGCGACCTGCTGGCCGCCCACGTGCCTGCCGACGCCATCAGCCAGCACGCCAAGAACGCCACGACCGGCGCGGCAGAGCCCGCCCGCGAGCAAGGCTTCTGGAGCAGCCTGTTCGGGGGCCAGCCCGACTATGACACGTCGGTCTACGACCGCAGCATCGAAGGCGGCTCGACTGTGGTTACGGTGAAAGTCCCGTCGGAGCACTACGACCGGGTCACCGCGCTGCTGGAGAAGCATGACCCGATCGACATGGACGAGCGGGCCGCGCAATACGGCGCGAATACCACGACGACACGGACGACCCATGCGCCGGCAAATCAGGCAGCAACCGGCCAGGCAGCAACCGGCCAGGCAGCAACCGGCCAGGCGGCAACCGGGACCGCTACCAACGGCGGCACCATGAAGCTCGCCGAGGAGACCTTGTCGGTTGGCAAGCGCGCGGTGAGTGGCGGCACCACCCGCATCCGTCGCCATGTCGTCGAGACGCCGGTGGAGGAGCAGGTTTCCTTGCGCACCGAGAACGTCACGCTGAACCGCCGTCCGGTCAGCGGCGAAGGTCAGAAGATCGGCGATCACGCTTTCGCGGACAAGACCATCGAGATGACCGAAACCAGCGAGGAGGCCGTCGTCTCCAAGACCGCGCGGGTGGTGGAGGAGGTCAGCCTGAGCAAGGACACGACCGATCGCGTCGAGACGGTGAAGGACACCGTGCGCCGCGACGAGGTCGATATCGAGCAGGTTCCGGGCGACGAGACCAACCGCCGCACGGCGCAGACCAGTCGCGACACGCCGGACCCGGCGACCACGCCCGCGACGAAGATCTGATCCACGGCCAGTACCGGGGTGCCAACGCGGCACCCCGGTCGCATGTCAGCCAATACGGGGGTGCGAGCGCGGCACCCCGGTCGCATGTCAGCCAATACGGGGGTGCGAGCGCGGCACCCCGATCTCATGTCAGGAGATAGCCTTGTCCACAACAAATTACGACCCTCGAAGGTCTGGCGCGACGACGGTGGAGACGACCACTGCCCTGAGCGGCGGCGCCCACACGCACCGCCGCATCTCCTGGGCGGCGATCTTTGGCGGGGTCGTCATTGTGGTCGTGGTGCAGCTGCTGTTCAGCCTGCTAGGCGCCGGCATCGGCCTCGGCACGGTCGACACCAACGCCGGCAGCACGCCCACGGCCAGCAGCCTTGGCATCGGCGCTGGTCTCTGGTGGCTCATCAGCAGTTGCGTCGCCCTCATTATCGGCGGCTATGTCGCGGCGTGGCTGGCGGGGATCGAGATCCGGTTCGACGGCTTGCTGCACGGCCTCGTCACCTGGGGCATCGCGACCTTGCTGACGATGTGGCTGCTGACCTCGGCGATCGGCGGCATCATCGGCGGCGGCTTCTCGGCCCTCGGCAGCGTGGTGTCGGCGGCCGGAGGCGGTGTCAGCGAGGCGGCAAAGCCGATTGCGCAAGCTGCCGGCGTCTCGCCCGACATGCTGCAACAGCAGGCGCAAGCCTACTTGCAGCCGACCCCTGCCGATCCCGCCGCGATGAGCCCGCAGGAGGCTCAGAAGGCGATCGCGAGCAACCTCGCGACCTACGCCGACGGCGGAGCGGATGCGGCGGCAGCCAAGGAGCGCATCGTCAACATCATGGCGGCGCAAACCAAGCTGAGCCACGACGAGGCGGCGAAGAAGTTCGACGAGGCGCAGGCCAAGCTGAAGCAGACCCGCGACCAGGCGATCGCAACCGCGAAGGACGCGGCCGACGCCAGTGCGGCCGCCGCGGCGAAGACGTCGTTTGCCGCCTTTGGTGTGTTGTTGCTGGGTGCGATCGCGGCGGCAATCGGTGGCTCGCTCGCGGTGCAACGGCGGCTGACCACGACCCACCGCACGGTCGAGAGTGGACGCGTGTGAACGGCGCCGTTCACCGGGCGCGCTGAGAGTGCGGTGCAGACGATTGGTCCGCGGCGGGGTTGATTGCCGCCGCGGACCGGCCGCCGCGTAGCGTTGCGCGGTCAGCCGGCCCTGATGGCATCGTCGATGCGTCCGGGCAGCGATACTAACAGTTATTGACATCACGGGTAACTGGGCCTATAGTTTGCCCATGTCCCCAGCCCCCTCCACCCCAACCGGCTTGATGTGCCGCTTCGGCCTGCTCGTCGAGCGGCTGAGGTGGACGCTTGCCGATTGGGTCGACCGGAACCCCCGGAACCGCGACGTGCTGGGGCCGCTTGCCTTGCTGCTGTGGAAGTACTTGCAGCGCACGACGCGGCGCCTCGCCGCGCTGCATGCGCAGTTCGCCGCCGGGACGCTTGCGCCGCGCAAGGACCGGGCGCCGCGTCAGGCAGCCGAGCCGGCCGAGTCGACCTCGCGAGGGGAGAAGCTGCCGAGCGGCCCGGTGCTGGCGCGGTTCGGCGCCGGGTATCTCGGCGCCTGGCTGCTGGCGCTGGTCGAGGATGCGGAGATGCAGGCGCTGCTCGCGGCGTCGCCGCAAGCGGGTCGGCTACTGCGCCCGCTATGGCGTCGACTGACCAACGATCCGCTGCCCGCGCCGCTGCGGCTGCCGCCGAAACCGCCGCGTTCGGAGCCACCGCTCGCTGCGGCGGCGCTCGCCGCAGCGCCGGGCGAGGCATCGCCTGCCGCAACGCCCGACACCCGACCCCAATCCCCGCCCCATGCCCCATTGGGGCGTCGCGCGGCGGCGTCCGCCAAGCCGCCGGCTTCGCTGCCACCCTGGCCACCATCGCTTTTCCGGGCTTGACGCGGCACCGCCTTGGTGCGTCCATTTCGTTTCGTTTTCGAAATGAAGTTTGACCGAGGCCGCTTTTTGTCGGGGCCGGCGGCCGGTATCAGACCACCAGCACCGGGTCCTTGGCACGGCGGATCAACGCCTGCACGCTACGATAGGAGCTGCTGCCCGGGTCCGTGTCGCAGCCGGTGACGATCAAGCGTTGCTCGCCTTCCGCCAGCTCGATGACCCGGCTGACCAGATCGCCCTGCCGG
Organism: Acetobacteraceae bacterium; assembly: GCA_965218045.1. Taxonomy (GTDB): domain Bacteria; phylum Pseudomonadota; class Alphaproteobacteria; order Acetobacterales; family Acetobacteraceae; genus CAVRCA01. Next base: position 486,966 of record CBDCJX010000008.1, read on the forward strand.
ACAATGACCCGGCAGCCCACACCGCGTTGCTGCGCCGCGCGCTGCATCGCGGCGATCAGCCCAGCCGTCTCCGGCCGGTCGAGCCCGGCGAGATGATCCAGATCGAGGTCCGCGGCGTCGTGCTCGCCGATCAGGCCGGCGGCCGCTTCCAGCACTCGGTCATCGACAACGGCCACGATGTCGATGGTGCCGCTGTCGCCGAGGATACGCAGCGCCCAAGCCGCGGCGAGCGGGTTGTCCTGCACGTGCACGGATAGCGCAAGCAGCAGCGGTTTCAAGCTGTCGGCTGGTTCCTCGCGCGGTTCGCGGACGACCAGCAGCGGTCGCGACTGGGTCATCAGCTTGTCCAGGTTCACGCCGACGCTGTCGCTGCCGAGTTCGGCGAAATCTTCCAGATAAGGCGCCGGCACTATTAGCAAATCCGCTTTCACCGATCGGGCGAGCTGCGAGATCTGGGTGTATGGCGGCTTGTCGGGCTGCTGGCGCGGCGCCAACACGGCGTTCACACCGGCGTCGGTCAATCGGGTGACATGCTCATCCAGCGCGGCGTCGCGGCCCGCGTCGGGCGCTCCCGCATAGACGTAGGCGACGTGCACGGTGGCCGACATCCGCCTGGCCAGTTCCGCCGCAATGCCGATCGTCATGTCGCTCTGGTTCGAGCCGTCGATCGCGACCAGGATCACGTTCAGCGTCGGTGCGACGAGGTCGACGCGTCGTGCGGTCAGCGCGGCTTCGAATTCGTGGATCGTGCTGCTCAGTTCACGATCGTCGGGCCTCATGTTGTTGGGCATCGAGGGCTCCTCCGGGCCAGGCTCAGGTCGGCAGGGTCGGGAACAGGTCGAAGGCGAGGTATGCGTAGATGTAGGCCAGGACCAGGCCAATCTGCAGCACCGTGACGGTAACGCCCACTTTCATGTACTCGCCCCAGCCGATGCGGATGCCGCGTTCCTTCTCCAGTGCGTGCAGCGCGATCACAGCCGCGATGGAACCCACTGGCGTCGGGTTGCCGCCCAGATTGCAGGCGGCGATCAGCGTCCACCAGAGGGGTGCCGCTGCCATGCCGCGATCGACCATCGTGTGGACCACGGGGATCATCGTCGCCGCCACCGGGATGTTGTCGACGATGCTTGCAGTCACGAACACGAACGGAGTGATCATCGCGATCGCGGACGTCATCCGACCAGCAGCCAGATCGTAGATGCCGCCGGCCAGCAGCGTCAGCAATCCGGTTTCCTGCACGGCGCCGATCAGCACGAACAGACCGATGAAGAACAGGATGATGGTCCACTTGACCTTGGTGATCGCCTCCTCCGGGGGGAAGCCGGAGAACAGCAGCGCCGCAACGCCGCCGCACATGGCGATGTAGTCAAGGCCGACATTCAGCGTCTGGGCCAGCGCGAAGCCGATGATCGTCAACGCAAGGATGGTTGCCGTGCGATAGAACAGCGATCGGTCTCTCACCAAGGCCCATTCGTCGAAGCCGGCGACCTTCGCGGCGCGCGCGGCCAGTTGCGCCGGGCCGGCGGCGCTGAGGGTTCTGCGATAGAAGAACCCGATGACGAAATACGCGAGCAGCGCCGACAGCAGGGCCAGCGGTGCCGAGATGATGAGGAACTGCACGTAGGGAATGCGGGCAGACGTGCCGATCATCAGCGTGGGAATGCCCGAGGCAAAGGTCATCAGCGCGCCCGAGTTGGCGCCGATGGCGACCGCGATGATGTAGGGCCGCGGATCGTCGTCCAGCGCCTTGGTGATGACCAGCACCAGCGACGCCATGATCAGCACGCCAGGAGCAATGGTCAGAAACGTCACGAACCCGACGGTGACCGCCATGATGCCTGGCAGCAGCTTGCGTGGATCACCCCGGGTAAGCTTGACGATGCGCACCGCCATGAAGTGGAACAAGCCCGATTCGGACGCGATGGCGACGACGATCGAGGTGCCGACGATGACGCCGATGACACCGAGATCGTGGTGAATGAAATCATGAACCTGCTGATAAGGCCGCTTGCCGCCAAACACGCCGAGCACGAGCGCCAGCGCGACGGCGATCACCGCCCCCAGCATCGCGGCCAGTGTCTTGTCCATGCGCTCGGTGGCGATCAACACGAAGGTCGCGACCAGCACGGCGCCGATCAGGACCATTGGCAGGATGGCCGTCCCGGCGTCGGGCGCGGCGACGGTGGTGGCGACGTTCAGCGCGGCAGGAGTGTACGCGGCAGAAGTGTACATGGACCGGGGCCAACCCTTGCAACGTTATGATCCGGCGACCAGCACCGACAGCACCGACACCTCGGTCGCCCACCGCCGCGGCACCCAGCACATCCCCGGTGTAGCCGCCGATCTGTCCCATTGCGAGCCGCGCCACCACGCACCCGACCAGGGCCGCGACCGCGATCGCGACACCCGCCCGCCCATCCGCCGCAACCGCCCCGGCGATCCCGGCGGCGAGCGTCAGCCCGGCGGCGATCGGCAGCACCGCGGGCGGGTGCAGCGCCGCGGCGAGCCCGTCCGCCCGCGCCGGCCGGCTGAGCAGCACCGGCAGCAGCAGCGCCCCCCGCCCGAGCGCGCCCGCCGCCAGCAACGCTCGCAGCACCGCACCGGGTTCCGCCAGCGCGGCGAGGCAGGCCACGCGCAACCCAAGCGCCAGCACCAGCGCCAGCACCCCATAGGCGCCGACCGCGCTGTCACGCATGATGGCGAGCTTGCCCGCCGGGTCGCGTCCGCCGCCGAACCCGTCCGCCGTGTCGGCCAGCCCGTCCTCGTGCAGCCCGCCGGTCAGCAGCACCTGCGCCGCGATCGCCCACAACGCGGCGACGACGGGCGGCAGGCCGAGCCAGCCGGCCAGTGCGAACACCACCCCGCCGACCGCGCCCACCGCCGCGCCGACCAGCGGATACGCCCACACTGCGCGGCTTGCGTCCGGCGGCGGGCCTCGGGCGGGGAGCGGCAGGCGGGTCAGCATTTGTCCCGCCGCAAAAAGGTCGGCGGCCAGGCGGGTCACGCCCGCCCCGCCACCCCGGCCTCGGTGAAGGTCGCCATCCCGGCATGGCACGCCAGCGCCGCCCGCAGCAGCGGCACCGCCAGTGCCGCCCCCGACGCCTCGCCCAGCCGCATGCCGAGATCGAGCAGCGGCGCCTTGTCGAGCGCGGCGGCGAGCGCGCGGTGCCCGGCCTCGGCCGAGAGATGCGCGAGCAGGGCATGATCCAGCCCGCCCGAGGCCATGCGGGCGAGCGGAGCGGCGGCGGCGGTGCAGACAAAGCCGTCGAGCAGCACCGGCACCCCGCGTCGACGCGCCGCCAGGGTGGCGCCGAGGATCGCCGCCAGCTCTCGCCCGCCCAACGCCGCCGCGACCGCGAGCGGGTCAGAGCCGCCGTGCCGAGCCAGCCCCGCCTCGACAACCGCTTGCTTGCGCGCCAGCCCGGCCGCGTCGACGCCGGAGCCGCGCCCGACCCAGCGCGCCGCGCCGCCGCCGAACAACCCGGCCGCGATTGCGGCGGCGGCGGTCGTGTTGCCGATACCCATCTCGCCCAGGCAGAGCAGGTCGCATTCCGGCGGGACCGCATCCGCGCCGGCGTTCACCGCCGCCAGGAACGCCGCCGGCGACATGGCTGGCTGCTCGGTGAAGTCGGCGGTCGGCTGGTCGAGGTCGAGCGGCACCACAAGCAGCCGCGCCCCGGCGACAGCGGCGAGCTGGTTGATCGCGGCACCCCCGGCGGCGAAGTTGGCGACCATCTGCGCGGTGACCGCCGGCGGATAGGCGGAGACCCCGCGCCCGACAACGCCGTGGTTGCCGGCGAACACCAGCACCTCCACCCGATCCAGCGCGGGCATCGCGCGGCCCTGCCAGCGCGCCAGCCACTCGACCAACGTCTCCAGCCGCCCCAGGCTGCCGGGCGGCTTGGTCAAGCTCGCCTGGCGCTCGCGCACGGCGGCGGCAGCTTCTTCGTCGCCCACCGGCAGGTCGCGGCAGGCAAGTTGCAGCGCGTCGAGGCTGGCAAACCCGCTCATTGAACCGCGATCACATGGAAAAACCCGCCGCTGACCCGCCCGCGCACGCCGCCGGCCGGGCCGAGCGCGCGTCCGCTCGCGTCGGCCAGCTCGGCGAGCGGCGAGTCGGCGCCCGGCTCGATCAGGCTCGCGTAGTGGAACTCGTGGCCGCGCAGCACCGCACCCGCCGCGCCGAGCGGAGTGTCGGCGGCAAGCCGTGCCACGCGATAGCCGAGATGCAGCCGCCGCCGCGCGAAGCTGGTGGCGTGGCCGAGCAGCCCTGTCATCGCGTGTCGCGTCCCCGCCCCATCCTCGATCCCGCTGCCGAGCACCATGTAGCCACCGCACTCGCCATGCACCGGCCGGGTCGCGGCGAAGCGGCGCAGCCCGGCGTGGAACCGCGCGGCGGCGGCGAGGGTGCCGGCGTGCAGCTCGGGATAGCCGCCGGGCAGCCAGCCGGCGTTGCAATCCTCGGGCGGCGGTTCGTCGGCGAGCGGCGAGAACGGCACGATCTCGGCTCCCGCCGCGCGCCATCCGTCCAGCAGATGGGGGTAGACGAAGCTGAACGCCCTGTCCCGCGCCAGCGCGATCCGCTGACCCGGCGGCGGCAAGGCGGTCTGCGGCGTGACGCGCGGCGTGAGCTCGCTCGCCATGCCGAGGATCGCGTCAATGTCGAGGCAGCGCTCGGCCATCGCGGCGAGCCGGTCCAGCATGGCGTGCAACTCCGGCAGCTCCTCCGCCTGCACCAGCCCCAGATGCCGCTCCGGCAGCGCCAGCGCCGCGTCGCGCCCGATGCTGCCAAGCAGCGGCAACCCGGCCTCGGCCAGCGCCGCCACGATGCCGTCGCGATGGCGATCGCTGGCCACCCGGTTGAGCACCACGCCGCCCACACGCACCGCCGGATCATGCAACGCGAAGCCGCGCGCCACGGCGGCGGCGGATTGCGACTGGCCGGACACGTCGAGCACCAGCAGCACCGGCAGCGCGAACCGCGCGGCGAGGTCGGCGGCGCTGCCCCGGTGCCCAGGCGGCCCGGCCACCCCGTCGAACAACCCCATCGCGGATTCCACGACCAGCATCTCCGCCCCCTCCGCCGCATCGGCCGCGATCGCGTCGAGCAGCAAGGGCGGCATCGCCCAGCTATCGAGGTTTCGGCTCGGCGCGAAGCTGGCCACGGCGTGGAAGCCGGGGTCGATGTAGTCGGGGCCGGACTTCGCCGCTCGCACTCGCACGCCTCGTTGGCGCAGCGCGGCAACCAGGGCCAGCGTCACCGTGGTCTTGCCGCTGCCCGAGCGGGGCGCGGCGACGATCAGTCCGACGGTCATGCCGTCACCTCCCGCGCCAGGGCGAGCAGTTGCGCCCGCATCGCGACAATGCGGCCGATCACCACGATGGCCGGTGCCGCGATCCCGCTCGCCCGCGCCACGCTAGCGATCGTGCTAAGCCGAGCCACCACCACGCGCTCGTCCGGCAAGCTGGCCGAGGCGATGGCGGCGGCCGGCATGTTTGGCGACATCCCACCCGCGATCAACGCCTCGGCGATGCGGCCGAGTGCCGCGACCGCCATGTAAAGCACGATCGGCTGATCCAGCCGCGCCAATGTGGCCCAGTCCAGCCCGTCGGGGTCGCTCGCCCCGTGGCCGGTCGCCAGCACCACCGCCTGGTTCATCCCGCGCACCGTGGCCGGGATCAGTGCGCCGGCGAGCCCGGCGAGCCCCGCCGTGATGCCCGGGACCACGCGGAACGGGATGCCGTGCGCAGCCAGGGTCGCCGCCTCCTCGCCGCCTCGGCCGAACACGAACGGGTCGCCGCCTTTCAGCCGCAACACCCGCTTGCCGGCACGCGCGCACGTCACCAGCCGCGCGGTGATGTCGGCCTGATCGACGGACAACTTGCCGCCCCGCTTGCCGGCGAACACGCGCTCGGCGTTTGGCCGGGCAAGGTCAAGCACGCGCGGGTCGAGCAGCGAGTCGTGCACCACGGTGTCGGCCTGCGCCAGGCCGGCAAGCGCCAGCACCGAAAGGTGGCCGGGATCGCCCGGCCCGGCACCCGCCAGCCAGACATGGCCCGGCTCCAGCACCGGCATGCTGGCGAGCAGGTCGGCAAGACGATCGGCGGCGGTCATGCGTGTGGCCAGCAGCGGCGGACCCCGCTATAGCCCGGAGCGTGGTGCAAGCGCGTCCGCTTCGCCGGGGCTGGACCACCGGCGCCTGCGCGACCGCGGCGGCCAAGGCGGCCTACGTGGCGCTGCTCGACGGCGCCTTTCCCGACCCGGTGGAAATAACCCTCCCGCGCGGCGGCCGCGTTGCCTTTGCGTTGGCGGAGGCGGAACGCGGCGCCGATCACGCCACCGCCGGCGTGGTGAAGGACGCCGGCGACGACCCCGACGTGACCCACGGCGCCCTGGTCCGCGCCACGGTGCGCCGCACTGCGCCGGGTGCCGGGGTGCAGTTCCGCGCCGGGTCGGGTGTCGGCACGGTGACCCGTCCCGGCTTGCCGCTGCCGCCGGGCGAGCCGGCGATCAACCCCGTCCCGCGCCGGATGATCGCCGACGCCATCGCCGAGGTCGCGCAGGCGCACGGTGTCGCGGCCGACGCAGAGGTTACCCTCGCCATCCCCGACGGCGAGGCGATCGCGCGGCAGACCCTCAACCCGCGTCTCGGCATCGTCGGTGGGCTCTCCATCCTGGGCACCACCGGGGTGGTGATCCCGTTCTCCTGCGCCGCCTGGATCGACAGCATCCATCGCGGCATCGACGTGGCGCGCGCCAGCGGCCTCAGCCACGTCGCCGGCGCCACCGGCCGCACCTCGGAGCAGGCCGTGCAGGCGCTGCACGCGCTGCCCGAAATGGCGCTGATCGAGATGGGCGACTTCGTCGGCGGCATGCTGAAATACCTGCGCGCCCATCCGCTGCCCCGTGTCACCGTGGCCGGCGGCGTGGCCAAGATGACCAAACTCGCGCAGGGCCGGCTCGACCTGCATTCCAAACGCGGCGCGGTGGATTTTTCCGCGCTTGCCGAGCTGGCCCGTGCCGCCGAACCCGTCGCCGCCAGGATCATGGCGAGCAACACGACGGCCGAGGCGTTCGCCCATGCCGCCGAGTCCGGCGTTCCGTTGGGCGAGCGGGTCGCGCACGCGGCGTGGCGCACCGCCGCCTCGGTGCTCGCAGGCAGCGGGATCGCGCTCGAAATCGTGCTGTTCGATGCCGGCGGTCGGCTGGTCGGCCGCACCGATTTCCTGCCGGTTCACGGCGCGCCGCCGGGGCGAAACCTGCGCCGATAGTCGGGATCGTACAGCGCGCTGTCGCGAAACTCCTCCGCCGCCAAAGCGGGGCCGACCAGCACCAGCGCGGTGCGCTCGATCGCGCTGTCACCCGCGAGGGCGGTAAGCTGGTCGAGCCGGCCGCGCAGCACCCGCTCGTCCGGCCAGCTCGCCCGCGCCACGATGGCGACCGGGCAATCCGCGCCGTACAGCGGCAGCAACTCGGCGGCGATGCGGTCGAGCGCGTGGATCGCGAGATGCAGCACCAAGGTGGCACCGGTGACGGCGAACGCGGCGAGGTTTTCTCCGTCGGGCATGCGCGAGGCACGGCCGGGGATGCGGGTCAGCACCACGCTCTGCGCCACCTCCGGCACCGTGAGCTCGCGCCCGAGTGTCGCGGCGGCGGCGGCGAACGCCGGCACGCCGGGGGTGAGCGTGAACGGAATGCCTTGCCGTCGCAGCCGACGCAGCTGCTCGGCCAGCGCGCTGTAGATCGACAGATCGCCCGAGTGCAGCCGTGCGATATCCTGCCCGGCCATGTGCGCGTCCACATACGCCGCCTCGATCTGATCCAGCGTCATGGGCGCGGTGTCGATCAGGCGCGCGTCGGGCGGGCAGTGCGCAAGCATCTGCGGCGGCACGATGGAGCCGGCGTAGAGGCACACCGGGCAGCGCGCCAGCAGCGCGGCCCCGCGCAATGTGAGCAGGTCGGCGGCGCCCGGCCCGGCGCCGATGAAATGCACTGTCATGCGCCCTCCGCGATGGCGCAGGTCGAACGCGCGCCCACGATGCGCGGCAGGATCAGCCTGGCGTCCCCGCCAGCGGCGGCGAGCGCGCAGGCTTCCGCGACGGAAGCGAACCCCGTGGCCGCCGCCGCGCGCGCCGAGCGCGTCACGCAGCCGGACTGCGCCGCCGCCAACGCGGCCTCGGACACCAGCGCCAGCGCCAGACCGAGGGTGCTTGCCGCTGCAACAAGTTCGGGCGCGTCCTGCTTGAACACCGGAGCGGCGAGCAGCTTTGGCGCGCGGTTCGCCTTGGTCGCCGCGAGCCGGACCAGCGCGACGATCTCCTCGGCGGAGCAGTGCCGCGCACATCCGACTCCGGCGACGATCACGGTTTCTGCGCCGCCCATTGCGTCACCGTCATCGCCGGGCGATAGCCGTGCAGCCGCCCGATACGATCCAGCCGCTCGATCGCGATGCGGGTGAGCGTGCCGCCGAGACTGCGCTGCGCCTCCACCAGCGCTACCTCGGTCTCGATCGTGACTGCGTTGGCCACGATACAACCACCCGGACGCAGCGCCGCCCACGCGGTCCGGATCACGCACGTCTCGCGCGCACCGCCGCCAATGAACACCGCGTCGGGCGGATCGAGTTTTTTCAGCACGTCCGGCGCCCGCCCTTGCACGATGCGCAGCGCGGAAACGCCGAGAGCGGCGGCGTTGCGCGCGGCCCGTGCGGCCCGATCGGCGCGGGGCTCCATGCCGATCGCGCGATTGGCCGGATGACGCAGCATCCACTCGATGCCGATCGAGCCCGAGCCGCAGCCGACATCCCACAGCATCGCACCCTGCGTCGGCGCCAGTGCGGCGAGGGTGATCGCGCGCACCTCGCGCCTGGTGATCTGGCCGTCATGCTCGAACAGCGCGTCAGGGAGTCCCGCCGCCAGCGGCAGCACGCGTGCGCCGGGACCAGCCGCCACCTCGATCGCGACCAGGTTCAGCGGGTCGATATCCCCCGGCAGCGCCGCCTCTGCGGTGACCGCGCGAATGCGCTCGCGCGGGCCGCCCAGCGCTTCCAGCACATGCAGGCGCGACGAGCCGAAGCCGCGCCCGCACAGCAGCGCCGCGATCGCAGCTGGCGTCGCTGCGTCGGCCGACAGCGCCAGCACGCGCGCGCCCGGTTGCAGGTGCGGCACCAATGCTTCAAGCGGGCGACCGCAGAACGACAGGGTCGTGGTCTCGTGCAGCGCCCAACCCAGTCGCGCGCACGCCAACGAGAACGCCGACGGCGCGGGCAGGCACGTCGTCTCCTCCGCCGGCACCAGCTGCGCCAGCGCCGCGCCGATGCCGTAGCAATACGGGTCGCCCGACGCCAGCACCGCCACTGGCCGGCCGCGCGCACGCAGGATGGCGGGATAGGCGTCGCTGATCGGGTGCGGCCAAGCCAACACCTCGCCTCGGATCAGCGGCGCGGCCAAGCTCAGATGCCGCCCGCCGCCCACCACCAGCGAGGCGGATGCGAGCAAGGTCCGCGCGCTGGGCGACAGGCCCTCGACACCATCCTCGCCGATTCCCAGTATGGCAAGCCAGCGGGGCGGGCTCATCGGGAGGATTGGCGAGGTTGCACGTGCTCATCCTCGGCGGCACCAGTGAGGCGTCGGCTCTGGCACGTGCGCTCGCCGGCGACGAGCGGTTTCATCCGATAGTTTCGCTGGCCGGCCGCACTCGCGCGCCCGTGTTGCCACCGGTTGCCTTTCGCATCGGCGGCTTCGGCGGAGTGACGGGTCTGGTCGCGTATCTGCGCACCGAGCGCGTTGACACCCTGGTCGACGCCACCCACCCGTTCGCCGCGCAAATCTCCGCCAACGCCGTCGCTGCTTCGGCGCAAGCAGGCGTGCCGCTGCTGCGCGTCGAGCGCCCGGCCTGGCACTCCGGCGTTGGCGACCGCTGGACCGAAGTGGCCGATGTCGCCGCTGCGGCACGCGCGCTCGGCGCTACGCCGCGTCGGGTGTTCCTGACCATTGGCCAGCAAGAGCTGGCGCCGTTCCGCGCCGCACCCTGGCACGAGTACCTGATCCGCAGCGTCGATCCGCCCGCACCCGAGACGCTGCCACCGCGCGCCACGGTGATCGCCGCGCGCGGCCCGTTCGCCGAAGCCGAGGAGACAGCGCTGCTGCGCACACACCGCATCGAGGTGATCGTCACCAAGAACGCCGGCGGCAGCGCCACCGTGGCCAAGTTGCACGCCGCGCGCCGGCTCGGCCTGGTGGTGGTGATGGTCGCCCGCCCGAAGCTGGTTCCGGCCACGACCGTGCCGGATGTCGACGGCGCGCTCGCCTGGCTTCACGACGCACTCCCACGCGGCGTGTAGACCCAGGGTGCGGCGCCCGGCCGCTCGATGCGGCGAGTCGCGGCCGAGCCGATCAGCACCAAGGTGCGCATGTCGGCCCACGCCGGGTTCGCCTCGGCCAAGGTCGTGACGGTGATGCGCTCGTCCTCGCGGCCGACGGCGGTGGCGAAGATCACCAGCGTCACGCCGGGCAGCGCGCCGCGCAACAGCGAAAATGCCTCGCCGAGCTGCCAGGGTCGCGCCTGCGAGGCGGGGTTGTACAGCGCAATCACGAACCCCGCCGCCGCCGCCCCGGTCAAGCGTTGCGCGACCACCTCCCAAGGCTTGAGATTGTCCGACAGCGAGATGACGCAGAAATCGTGGCCGAGTGGCGCACCGATCCGTGCCGCCGCCGCGAGCATCGCGGAAACGCCGGGCACCACCTCGATTGCAAGGAGCCGCCATTCCGCCGGCCCGTGCTCGATTGCCTCGAACACCGCACTCGCCATCGCGAACACGCCAGGATCGCCGGATGAGACCACCGCCACGTCGCGTCCCACCGCCGCCAACGCCAGCGCGTGACGCGCTCGGGCGAGTTCCTCGCGGTTGTCCGATTCGTGCCGCGTTTGATGCGCACGTGGCGCCACGCGGTCGAGATAGGTCGCGTACCCGACCAGATCGGTGGCGCGTGCCAACGCCGCATCGGCCTGCGCGGTCCGCATGGTCGGATTGCCCGGACCGAGGCCAACGATTGCCAATCGCCCGCTCATCGCGCGCGCCGCCGTCCGGGGACGAGGACAAGGGAAAAATACGGCGCGCTCTGCCCCGCCATTGCTGTTGCTGGGAGCACGCGCTCGCCGTGCATGGTGCCACGCTCGACGTAGACCGCGCATTCGGCGAGCCCGGTGCGATGCAACGCCGACAGAATTTTTGGCATGTTGCGGCCGACCTTCATGATCACCGCCGCGTCGCAACGCGTCAGCCGATCGACGAGGCCGGTTTCATCGAGCGTGCCGGGCAGCACCGACAGCACGTCGTCGCCGTGCGCGATCGGCAGGCCCGCCCGCGCCCACGCGCCGCTCATACCGGTGATACCCGGGACAATCTCGGTCGCATACACGCCGCCAAGCCGATCGAACAGATACATCGACGAGCCGTAGAACAACGGATCGCCCTCGCACAGCAGAGTCACATTCTTGCCCGTGTCGAGCCGCGCGGCGATGGCAGCGGCGCAGCTTCCGTAGAACGCGTTGATCTCCTCTGCGTAGCGCGGCTCAGCAACCGCCACCTCGGTGGTGAACGGATACTCGAAGCGCAGCTCCTCGGCGTCCGGGCCGACATGCGCGGCGGCAATGGTGCGCGCGTGTCCGGCGCGTCCGCGCTTGGCGAAGTAGGCGATCACCGGCGCGTCGCCGATGAGGCGCGCGGCACGCAGGGTCAGCAGTTCCGGATCACCGGGTCCGACGCCGACGACGTGGAATCGGCCCGGCATCACTCAGCCTCGCTGGCCAGCGCGTTCACCGTCGCGGCGGCCATCGCGCTGCCGCCCTTGCGACCCGGCGACGATGGCGAACGGCACCGGCGCGCGCTCGGCCAACATCTGCTTCGATTCGGCGGCGCCGACGAAACCGACCGGCATGCCGATGATCGCCGCCGGCGGCGCCGCACCATCCGCCAGCAATTCGAGCAGCCGGAACAGCGCGGTGGGCGCGTTGCCGATCACCACCAATGCGCCCGCCAGCCGCGCGCCCCACAGATCGAGTGCCGCGGCCGAGCGCGTCGTGCCGTGCCGCTTCGCCAGCGCCGACACCTCGGGCGCGTCAAGCGTGCAGACCACCTCGTTGTCCGCCGGCAAGCGGGCGCGGGTGATACCGTGCGCCACCATTTTGGCGTCACACAGGATCGGCTTGCCCGCGCGCAACGCGTTGCATGCGGTAGCGACGAACGCCGGGTGGAAACGCAGCTCGCGTGTGATCTCCACCATGCCGCACGCATGGACTACCCGCACCGCGACGGGCACCTCGGCGGCGGCGAACCCGGAAAAATCCGCCTCGGCGCGGATCGTCGCGAAGGATTGCGCGTAGATCGCCGCGCCGTCGCGCAGATACGTCATGCGGCGTCGCGTTGCAGCAGCGCCGCGACCTGCGACACGGTGAGCCCGCTCGCCCAGGGTGGATCGCCGGCGCGCCCGTTGCGCACTAGGTCGTAGCGTCCGTCCCGACCAACCAACGTGACGCGGGCCGACCCCGGATGAGCGCACCCCTTGGCGCAGCCCGAGACATGCAGCGTGCCGACACCACGCGCCGACGCCAGGTGCGCGGCGTCGGCGCGCGTCGGCACGGACGCGGCCGCGCAGCCCGGCTGGCCGATGCAGGCACTGACTCCGACCCGCTCGTCGTCGAACGACGCGATCAGCCCATCCGCACCAGTGCGCAATCTCTCGACCTGGGCGACGTCCACGCCGGCGAGCAACGCCACCCGCCACGGCGTGATACGCAGCGTCCCGTCGCCGTGTCGTTCCGCCAACGTCGCGAGCGTCGTCAACGCGGCGCCCGTCGCCTGGCCGAACGGCAGGCCGAAACCGAACGCGCCCCGCGTCGTGCCCGCGTACGGCAGAAAGCCAATCGGTGGCGCAACCGATGTTGCGTCGCGCGCATCGTCAACCGCGACATGCCACCTGCCGTCACCGGCAAGCAATCGAACGTCCGCGCGCACACCATACAGCGGCAATGCGCCGCCACCGTCGACTGCGAGCAGGAACTTGTCGGGCAGCGCGGCGAAGCGAGAATCGGTGACGAGGCGCAACGCAACACGCGCGGCAAGCCGGAGAGTGTTCGGCGCAGTCGCCGGGTCATCGCCGGCCAGCGGCGAGACCAGCACGTTGCGGCGCCGCTCCGCCTCCGCATCGGGTAGTGCCAGACCGGCCGCCACCATCGCGGCGGCGAAGTGCCGCGCCGAGCCGGGCGTCAGGCCGCGCACCTGCACGTTGCCCCGGTTGGTCAGCTCGATCACGCCATTGCCGAAGCGTTGCGCCGCATCGGCGAGGATGCGGGCACCGTCAGCGGTGAGCGTTGCGGCGAACGGCTTGACGCGGACCAGCCAGCCATCGCCGGATTGCATCGGCTCGAACAGGCTTGGGCACCAGCCGCGCCGGGTCATTTGCCGATGTCCACCAGCACCGCGTTGCGCCGTGGGCGCCACAGGTCGCGATCGAGCACGTCGACGAAGCGCGCCGCCATCGCCGCGTGGGCGTCGGGGTTGGCGTCGCGCAGGAAGTCCGCCACCTCGGCGCGGCCGAGCGTCGCTTCGAATACCAGATCGAACTGCGCGTCAAAGCGTTGCGGCACCGTGGCAGCGAAACCGTGCAGCGCGTCGAGCGCGCGGGCGATCTCCGCCGCCCCGCGATAGCCGTGCCGCATCATTCCCGCGATCCAGGCCGGATTGGCTACGCGCCCGCGCACCACCCGCGCGATCTCCTCGTCCAGCGTGCGAACGCGCGGCGTCTCGGGGCGCGACGTGTCGGTGTGATATAGCGCCGGGCTGGCGCCAAGGCTCGCGGCGGCGGCGGCGAAACCGCCCTCATGCGCGGCGTATTCGGTGCTGTCCAGCAGATCGGTCTCGGCGTATAACCGGAAAGAAGACTGTGCATACGCTTGAGCTCTGTACGTTCCAAAAGGAGTAACGGCGGATTCATTTGTGGCAGTACTAACCGACGTCCTTAGTCCTTGACTATGTCTGTCCCGTATGTGACCATGCGATTTTGAACGAGTGGCTTCCATCGCTGATGAAACCAGTTTTCGAAGAAGATGTTTACCACGGTTTACGATGGTGTCTATCCAATCATTGAGTCCAAGTATCAAGACAAGCTTCAGATCATCTTCAGGCAACAGATCCAGCCTTGGCACCCGTCGTCAACTCTTGTCCATGAAGCTGGGGCTGCTGTACTACAAATCGATGGTGACAAGTTTTGGGACTTCAGCAAGGCACTTTTCGACAAGCAGACCGACTTCTTCGATGTGAATGTGGTCCATGAGGAGAGGAACAAGACCTATGAGAGGCTCGCCAAAATAGGCTCAAGTGTTGGCGTCGATGAGAAGAAAATGTATGGCCTACTGCAAGTGTCTGACAAGCCGGACAAAGACGGCAACACCAATGTTGGCAACGAAGTAACTAATGATATTAAATTGATGGTCAAGGTACATATTGCCAACATTCTATCCATTACTCGCTCTCGAACACTACTGACGTATATTTAGGCCAATCGTTTGACAGGAGTCCATGTCACTCCGACTGTGCTCTTCAATGTGAGTGTGCTTTTCTTAGTTGTCAGTGACCTAGTGCGTACGCTAACCATATCTAGGGAGTTGTCGAAGGTGGGATCGAAAGCAGCTTCTCCAAAGATGACTGGGAGAAGTGGTTGAGCAAGAATATTACTTAGCTACTCCATTTGTGATAGTGGCATAAAGTCAACGTATCAATCAAATACTCAACCGACTACTGGCAGATGCGGTAAGCTCCAAGATGACCTAATATCTTTACCTTTAGCAATTCACCCTAGAAAATACTTTACAGTAACGAGCCAAGAGCTAGCGACAAGTGCGGCAGTTAAACACCTTGAGTATTTCGACAATCGACAAAAGCTTTCAAAGACACTCGTTGAATTCAAGGTACCATTTGTGGCATTGACATGACTAAGAGCTCCCCGCCTTGCCGCAAGTTCGGCGAAGTAAGGCTTGAGCCAAACAGGCATTAGTGCATGTTCCATCTGCACATATATAAGTTGTGTGCCGTGACTTTTACGAACCCTACTTACCCCTCTAGCGAATCCTACGAATATGGCCAATTCATCAACGTTAAACGACAGCACGGATTATTTCGACCTCGGGGACGTACCATCGACAAATATCGACCAAAAGCGCTGACGCCCAACTCTGGTTCGATCGAGGCTTGATATGGTCATATGGCTTCAACAGAGTAGAGGCCCTCTTTTGTTTCGAGAAGGCTATCAATGCTGACCCCGATTGTGCAATGTGCTATTGGGGCATTGCGTATGCAAGTGGCGCATATTATAACAAGCCTTGGCACTTACATGACAGGAACGAATTGAAGACCGCCTTTGATCGAGCTTTCACCGCCTCACGTAAAGCACGGGATCTTGAGAAGTGTTGCAGTCCGGTCGAACGAGCTCTTGTAGAGGCGTTGGGAGCTCGATATCCGCGAGCTACTCCTGATGAGCTCAAGAAATCGGATCGTGATTATGCCAATGCTATGGCGGAGGTGTTTCAGAAGTTTCCTGATGATATCGATGTCGCCGTTCTGTATGCTGAGTCTCTTATGAACCTCACTCCTTGGCAATTATGGGATCCTTATACCGGTAAGCCAGCTAGTGAGGAAGCTCGACCTTATGAAGCAAAAGCAGCAATGGATCACGCTTTCACGAAGGAAGGCGCTTACGAGCATCCCGGCCTAGTCCACCTGTACATCCACCTTGTCGAAATGACCCGAGAGCCGGAGATCGGTGTCCAGGCCGCTGATGCTTTACGTCAGCTTGTGCCCGCGAGCGGACATCTATGTCACATGCCTGCCCACCTGGATGTACTCTACGGAGACTATCGAAGCGCAATCGCTGCCAATGCTGCAGGTGTGTGGGCCGACAACATCTATTTGGAGAAGACTGGAGGTAGGACTATGTATAAGTTTTATCTGGCACACAACTATCATTCTTTGATTTACGCCGCCATGCTTGCTGGGAAGTCACAAGTTGCTCTCGAGAATGTAGGGCTTCTGGAAGAAATGATACCTTATGAGATGCTACAAATCGAGTCTCCGCCTATAGCTAATTGGCTGGAGACTTTCCATAGTGTTAGGCCTCATGTACTCATCAGATTTGGTCGATGGGATGACATCTTTAAGTTGGAGATACCGAAGGATCGAAAGACTTACTGCGTTACTACTGCAAATCTCCACTATGCGAAAGGCGTTGCCTGGGCTGCTACTGGACACATCGAAGAAGCGGAGAAGGAACAGAGCCTCTTTCTCGATGCCCAAAAACAGGTCCCGGAAAGTCGATATGATTGGCCGAACAAGTGTGTCGACGCTCTGAAAGTCGCTGAAGCCATGCTTGCGGGCGAGATTCAATATCGACGCGGCAGTTTCTCAGAAGCATTCGAGCACTTGCGGAAAGCAATAGAATTTGACGATCACCTCGTTTACAGTGAACCCTGGGGTTGGATGCAACCTACTCGACATGCATACGCTGCGCTTTTGCTAGAGCAAGGTCATGTCGAAGAAGCTGCACAGGCTTACGCTGAAGACCTTGGATTTGTTAAGAGTTTACCTCGTGGACACCAGCATCCTAATAATATCTGGGCGCTGAGGGGATACCATGAATGCTTGACAAGATTGGGACGACATGCTGAGGCTAGGATGTTGGAGCAACCGTTGAGTATGGCGGCTCATGTTGCTGATGTTAAGGTCACTTCTTCTTGCTATTGCAGAGGATCGTGTTCGTCAAAGCAACAAAACGGCATTGGCGAATGGTAGTTCAAATTAGCATTGGAAAATTAATGTATCCCAAAGGTCGTGTCAAGTCTTCATTTGTACAACTTCATGCTTCTAGGGAAGCCGATGTTTGCATATATATCGGCAACGCAGTTCTTGAGTAGCAGAAACGGTTGGACCTCACCATTTACGGAGCATCTTTCCCACTGAGAACACAATACGCAATATCATAATAGCAGATGCCGAAACAAGTTCGACCAGACACAAGCTCAAATTCTGACAATGCTACCCTCCCTCGCATCTTATCAACTTCTACCGAAGCAACACCAGCTTTGTCCGAAGTATAGGTAAAGATCCCACCATCCTCCCTCCGGCTGCTCGAGTATTTCATTCGTAAGCTTCAAGACTTGTGTACTCTCCCAAGTATCCTCCTTCTCACGCTTTGCGTATGCGGCTCCTTCGCTTAGAACAACACCATCGCGGAGAATTACAACTTCAACGGAATATTGCAGAATGTTGGGAAGTGATTCGATGATCTGGATGATGCTGTCGTACAGAATGGTGCATTTGCTGTCCTGCGCATAGCCACGGTCCTCGTCCTCGTCCTCGTCCTGGGACTGGTCTTCGTCCTCGTCTTCGGGATTCGAATGATCGTAGTCATCGTCATCATTATTTCTGTGACAGTCCTCATTCGTGACATGAATTGGTGATTTAATTCCAAAACGCACTTTGAGCAGGATCTCCTTGGCTTGCTGACAATCCAGTAGTATCGATGCAATACCGCTGAAGCCTTTGCTTGCGACTGCGTGGAGCTGAAACTCCTCGCTGCTTCCGAAAGTACCGCCCTCTGGAATAAACAGGTCCACTGACCAGTATCGGGCCTGGCTTGGGAAATTGATTGACTCCTTCCCCATCCCGAAACTATGAACCAAAGGTCCAATCTCGGGAAGTTCATCGATGGTACAGGACAAGTGATGCGGCACGTGACGATAGAGTGCAGACCTGAAATCTTGGGCGATCTGCTTGTTGACGAAAAGTAGTGCGTAAGGCAACCTGGAATGTCGTGCACTGCAAGCATCGTGGTTCTTCAACAATCTTCGAACGACCAAATTGGCCCTGTCGGACGATAGATAGTCATAGATGGCGTCTCTTAGCTCTAGTGGCAACTTCAGGAGACCTGTTGGCTGCGGTTTACCAATGCTGTGCATCGTCTGATTTGCGAAGAATGACTCTGATAGCTCTTCTACTTCAAGAATGTCGAACGGGTTTCCTTTGACTTTTGGGGACGCCGCTTTTGCGGTCGAAGATGAGGTCGTGGTGTTGTATTTAAATGCCTTTGATTTGCCCATCTCAGTACCGTAGGTTGTGAAAGAAGTAGAGAGGCGTATTGCTGGTGCTTGTGCGATACCGAGATATTGCAATGCTTGGTGTATAAGAAAGAAAACCAGCATATCAAATTAACAAAAGTTGATGAATGGAAAGGCTCTGCATTCACAGACATCGCTGAATGTCGTGACACGACAATCAAGTCAGTGATCCGTTGGCAACTCTACCCAAGTATTCACCATAGCCTTTTCATGATATGTCATATATTGAAGTATACAAATGTACCTATATCTGTATGGAAAATCTGAATGGAAGAGATCAGTAACTCACGAGTTAGAAGTGCCAACAGGGGAAGAAGAGCAACAATTGAAAGCAATTTGAAGCTTACACCGGGCAAACAAAGCTCAATTGCTCCTTCGTTGCACAACGTCTCCTAGGGGGCATGAGTACATTGCCTCCATTGAATCTCTTGAGATGCGTTCTTCGTAAAGGCGGTGTTTGTGTGACGAGACAATACTCAGGCATCTTGCTCATTTACAAGGCTTCAGCAACCCATCTCGTGTTAAGACAGGTGGCTCGTTGCTCCCTCCCTTCGAAAGAGTGATAGCCATGCATCTATACGTATCGCATCGACCTCAGGTGGAACGAAAGAAAGCGCTCAAACGACTGTTCCAAAGGGTGAGCGCGCAGTGCCTCACTGTCTTCTGTGACGAATGTCCATGATTGAAGATTCGCGGTCAGGTCAAGTCGTAAGAATGCCTAGCTTGATCTGAGAAACCATAGTCCTTCGTCTCCACGTTCATACAAGTGACGTAGAGAGATGTAGTCAAGCACTTGCAAGAAGTTTCGGGTCTGACAGTTCATGGATACACATGAAAGGTGATGTGATGGAGTTGAAGTCCAGGCCTAACATGTGAAAACGCCATATATCCAATAGCGCAAACCCAGGCTAAATGTCCTGCATCGGCTGTACCGGCAATACAACCGCTCGGCGCCTTTCTGCCCAGACCTTTCTCACCGAGCTCACCTTTTGCACGTGACACTCTCTTACCTGACCGCACCGAGAGGTCCAAGATCGCCCCTGCTGGATTCGGGTGTTGCCAGAAAGCGGGAGTCAGATTTACTTTTGCGTCATCTGATTGGTCCCTCAAACTTCCTTATCTCTGCTCTCACTTTATTTGGTCACTTTTCTAACCTTGCGCCTCGCGCTTTCTATTTTTCATTATGTACAGATTTGCGCATTTTACGTACGGTGACATGGGACTGTCTGACGCTTGTGCTACATCCTCGACCAGATCGCTGCCTTGGCGAGGTCGGGGGTGGGATAGAGTGCGTTGGACGCTGCGCATGGGATTTGGGTGAGGATCTTTTTATGTCGCACAAGGCCGTTTTGCTCGCGTGGGCAGTTTCTTTGTTCGACTTCGCTACTGCTCTTCATGAGGTCCAAGTGCATTTCTCATACTCCCCGCCACGAAAGAAAGATACGATAACGGCTCTTACTAGAGGGTCACTTCAATGACACCGAAGACGCTTGATTATCTCATCCTTGTTTCTGCGCTCCGAGCCTCTGATCACGCCTAGCATTCGCTTGCTGGAGCGCTATTTCTACCTATCTTTCGCTCCACGATAAGCCTATACAGGCTTGTTGGTTGTTCATATTGCTCTTGATAGGCCATAACGCGCTTGTTTGCTGATCACCAACTCTTCCTGTACTACACTCAAGGAGTGACGACCTGTTTTGGGAAGGCACAACTCCCGTTCGCCTACAATTTGATACCCTGTCTATCTGAATCCCGAGGAGCTCCGTCAGAGGCGAGACCTAGTCTAAGCTATTACAATGGCTGCTGTCATGACAGTCCAGCCGTTGGCTCCAAGGCCGTCACCTCATATGCTTGCCGCTTGGTCGCCCCCAAAACAATTCGTAGACGGCAAGGAGAATCGTCCCGTTCTCAAGCAACTTCAACAGTCCGCTCCACCAGCACGCTCGCGACGAGATCGGCCCTGTGACGGTTGTCGAAGACGCAAAAGCAAATGCGTTCTACAGGAGTCTCGTAAATGTGTTCTCTGCGAATTCCATAAACAGGACTGCACCTTTGTGGAGAACGCTCAGCCCAGGAAACGCAAAGTCGACGACGGCACCAAGGCCAGTAGTCCGCCAAAGTCAAGTCCGACAACTTCGAGCAGCTCTACAACAACGTCGCCTCGACAGCAATCGAGACCGGTTGCACCTAAGGGTGCATCTGCATCTTCTATCCACACTCATGTACCCTCCACTGTGGACGAAAGCCTTAGCCTTCAGCGCCACAGGCACTGCAAGTATCTGGGTCAGACGACTGGACTGGATGCGTCTCTCATAGGACTGGGCTCATTCAACGACAAGAATGAGACTGCTTCTCAAGTCGGTACTCTGAGGCAGGTCACTACCGACGAGTACTTCAGCATTCACGCAGATGCCGATGTACCGATCCCGGACGACGAAGCTCGCGCTCTTGCAGAAATCGAATCCATAGTCGGCCACCATGCATCTGCGTTGATCGACGTATACTTTCGACATGTTCACCCCAGCTACCCGATTATTCAGAAGAAAGTCTTCTTGGACCGGCACAGACATGGTGACAAGCAATTCAACCCACCGCTGCTAGCTGCTATGTACCTGCTTGCTTTGGGCTGGTGGTCTCACGAACCGAATCTCGCGAGGCATCCGAAGCCCGATATGGGACGCTTAGAGTACATCGCAATCACGAGCCTGACTGTTGCTATGCAGAGGCCCAAGATCTCCGCCGTGCAAGCTGGCCTACTTTTGCTGCAACGCTCAAAATCAAGCACCTGGACTCTCACCGTGCAACTTGTAGCGCTTGCGCAGGACATTGGTCTGCACCCTTGATTGCTCCGAATGGTCGATACCGCTCTGGGAGCGCCGACTGCGCAAGCGGCTCGCGTGGGCGTTATACATGCAAGACAAATGGAGCGCTCTCATGCACGGCCGACCTTCCCACATCAATGCAGCAGATTGGGCTGTCCACCCACCAGTCGAGGAGGACTTTGATGAAAGCATTGCATCCGATAAGGACACCCCAGACGATGAAACTGCCAAAGGCCGAATCCTCTTCATGCAAATGATAGCCCTAACATCCATCATGGCCGAAGTCTGCGCAACCTTCTACTCCCAAACCGCCAAAGCCGAATACGCTCACGCCGGTCGACACGCAACCCAACTCGTCCTCAACCGCGCCAAACCCGTCCAAATCAGACTAAAAGACTGGTTCTCACGCCTCCCCTCTGAATGCAAAATGGACGCCTACACCCCTGGCCAACTCTCAAGTAACGGCTATCTGCATCTGGGGTACTTCGCGACCGAAATCTCAATCCACCGTCGCATTGTCCAGTCCCTCGACCCCTCCACCGCGGATCCGTATATGCTCTACATCTGCCGCTCAGCCGCTAAGACTCGCCTTATCAGCGCTATGGACTTCGTAAACCGTCTCAGACCCGAGCATCTGAATTCTTTCTGGTATTTCGCTTCCACGTCTAATTTCTCGCTTATTGGGACTTTTGGGGCGTTGCTTATGGCTACTAGTCCTGCGAAGGAGGAAGCGGAGTTTTATCGCTCGAGGTTGAGGGAGTTTAAGTGGACGCTTAGTGTTAGTACGGAGAAAGCGGCTTGGATGAAGGGGGCGGTGGAGATGTTGGATGCGAATTTGGAGTTGTTGAGGGGGTTGCCGGAGAAGAGGGGGGCTGTGCCTATGCAGAGGCCGGTGCAGGCGCCGAGGTTTAGGCAGGAGGACTCGATGGTTTCTGGAAGCTTTCGGGATGGGTATGAGTTGGAGGGGATCGATGAGGATGAGATGGATGTTGATGAGTTTGATGAGTAGGATACCCATTTGAAGGCGAGATTGCGTGGTATGGGGTAAGAGGGGTTATTTAGAGGCTAGATCATAAATGGGCCATGAACGGATACGAACTTGGAATAACGTCATGTTTTCTCTTGTTCCTCTATATGCGTTGGCATTACTGGAGCCGATGCAGCGCCGTTCTCAGCACCGCCTACAGTATCTTCTCTATCCAACCCAGCACTTAGCCTTGCCTGTTTCGCCTGACGCTTCATTTGCCGCTTACTCACCGGCTTTTCTACCATCCCCAAACTCGTAACCGGAGTACTGTTTCCACCATCCTCCATAACCTCAGCCTTCCTCTTCTTCTGTCCATTGAGCGCCTGTTGCTTGCCTTTACCCTTCTTCCCTTTCTCACGCTCAACTTCCCCGCCCTTCGCAGTTTCCAGCGGTTTCTCCCCACCATAAACAACATCGATAACACCCCTATAACTCGTCCTCTTCATCTTCGCAGCAACCACCACGGCTCGGCACTCTTTACTCATCGCCTCGTACCCCTTCTCTTGTCCCAATCCCCAAATGGAGGCGAGATTTATCGCATCCCAAGGCCCCCTCAACGCTACCGCGTTCCGAGCTTCGGAACTTATGATCAGTCCTCGTCGGCGACTCGCGCGGATGAGTTGGGTGGCGTTGCTGATTAGATTCCGACGCATACTGTTGTCGCCAGCTA